>CAVVVQ010000018.1:0-41601 GCA_963751725.1 uncultured Verrucomicrobiae bacterium | reverse complement strand
CTGGCCCTGACGACCAATTGAAGTCTACCCTCTGGGCGCTTCGCAGAAGCGCCCCTACAACAATGGTTGCGAATTTCCTTTCCACTCGCTAACAGAGTGAAGGAACGGCCAACGGGGCCGTGGCTACAACAAACCTGATGGATCCCGATCAACCTCACGCCTGCCTCACCAGTTCCAACCACGGCTGGGTTCTGGATTCGCGCCGGCGCCGCGTGATTGATATCGCTTATGGAATCATCCTCGGATTCATCGCGGGTGTACTCGCCGGACTCGGGCTTGTCATTGCAGATCAAGCCGGTTTGATCACCCCCGGATGGCAGAACCGGATTGAGGGGCTGGACCTCCCGGGATTCGGCTTCGGCTTACTCGGCGCTTTTCTTTATCATTCGATTACCGAAGGAATGTTTGGGGCGTCCTTAGGAAAACTGGCCTGCAGGCTCCGAGTTGTGACCGAAGAAGGCCGTCCGATTGGATTCGGCCGGGCGCTAATGCGCAGTCTGGCGTATTACTTCGATGCGCTCTTTTTTGGATTGGTTGCATACAGCTCGATGAAGAATTCGCCACTGAACCAACGTTACGGAGATAAGTGGGCCCACACCGTGGTGGTTCCATCAAATGAAGTAGCTCCCGACGCGAAAGGGAGCGTGGTCATTTTTATTTTGGCTTTCCTCATTGGAAGCGCGTGCTGGATTTTTTTCGCCGGGTTAGGGGTCGCAATTCACGCGCTTTGACGGAAAGTAAAAGTGGATAACTGAAAAAAATAGCAGTCCCAATGACGTTAACCGCCATTACTCGTGAGATAAGTCCTGATATTAATTACTGCGAATTGTCGTTTCAAACGCGGCAACCGATCGACGTCGCCAAGGCCGCCGCACAACACAAGGCGTATGAAGCCTGCCTCGCCGAACTTGGCGCCAAAGTCGTATCGCTCCCGGCGGAGACGGGACTTCCCGACGCAGTCTTCGTCGAAGATCCAGCGGTGGTGCTGGATGAAATCGCGATTGTCACCAACATGGGCGCGCCAAGCCGACGGCCGGAAGCGAAAAGCATCGCTAAAGCTCTCGCGCCTTATCGACCGGTGAAACTGATCGGCAAACCGGGAACGTTGGAAGGCGGCGATGTAATGCGGATCGGAAAAACGCTTTTCGTTGGGTTATCCGAGCGAACCGATCGGAATGGTGTTGAGCAATTGGCTCGTTTACTCAAGCGATACGATTATCGAGTCGAACCAATCGAGATTCGCGGTTGCCTCCATTTAAAGAGCGCCTGTTCTTACATTGGACGGGCGACCATCCTGGTAAATCGATCCCGGCTCGATGCGCGATCGCTTGCCGGCTTTGAGCTGTTGGACGTCCCGGATGACGAACCAATGGCCGCGAATGCACTTCTGCTCAGCAACACTGTTGTCATGCCCTCGTCTTTCCCGAAAACGCGACCCTGCTCGAAAAACGCGGATTCAAGGTGCGCACGCTTGACCTGTCGGAACTGCAGAAAGCCGAAGCCGGGGTGACCTGTTGCAGCCTGATCTTTGAGGGGGGATAAAGAGTTGAAGCGTGGAAGCGTTGGAGGGATGAAGCGTTACAACGTCGCGTGTTCTAATGTTCTGCCCGAGTCTTCCAGTCTTTCGTTACCTAACGATCTACTCCAAACCCCCACTGCGCTATCAACATCCCGATAATCATCATCGGCACGAATACGATCGCCTCCATCCGGAGCGCGCCGAGATTGGCCAGCGCCGGCCCAGGGCAAAAGCCACCTAACCCCCAGCCGATTCCGAATATTGTCGCACCGATCACCAGCCTGCCATCAATCGGAGACGAATCCGTGGCGGGCAGTTTCAACCTCCCGCCGCCAGCCCTTCGTAAAATCAACATTCCGACTCCATAGACTGCGACCGCTCCAGCCATGACAAATAGGAGAGCCGGATCCCAGTTACCGAAAACATCAAGAAATCCGATCACTCGCTTCGGATCAGTCATGCCCGAGATGGCGAGGCCCGAGCCAAATAGCCCGCCGGCTATGAGAATCCCGATCTGTTTAGCGACGTTCATCCCGTGAAGTGGTTGTAAATGAAAACCGTCGCGATCCCGATTCCAACGAAAATAAATGTGGCCACAATGGAATCCTTCGCCCCCATCCCAACGCCACAAACTCCGTGACCGCTGGTGCAACCGCCACCGAGGCGCGTACCAAATCCCACCAGCAACCCGGCCCCTGCTGTTAGGCCAAGCGGACGCATGGGTGAAAACGGGCAGCGTTTTCCCAGCAGCTAAACGTTAATGCTGCGCCGCCGATCAGGCCTAAGAGGAAAATAAGTCGCCAGGCCTTATCGGTCGTCACAGGAACCAAGACCCGCCCAAGCACCCCGGAAATCCCCGGGATACGCCCGCTCAAGACCGTCGCGATAAGGCTGGCCATCCCGATCAGCATTCCCCCGATAATGCCGAGAGGCATGTATACGCATCCATCTTATCGCAACCTATTACTTTCTGAGATGGTTCGAAATCGTTGTCGATTCTTTGGTTCACGATTACCTCGGATAGGACACGAGATGAGGAACTTTTTCGCTCATCAGTATTTATATCCTTGGCCACGGATTAGACCCGGCAATGGCGGGAAGAGGGGCCTGTTCATCCGTGGCGAAAATGCTTTTCCAGTAGGCGGCGCTTATAGCGACGGCCCGTAGGGCCGCTGCTATAACTGACGGCCCTCCCGCAATCGCGAAGCTTTAGCGTGGCAGGCAGGCCGTGGCTACAACAGGCATCATTGACACCGTTAGGCGCTTTCTTTTACTTCCGCTGCTGTTTTTCTCGAAGACGGATCACCGTTCCCGGTGGTGCGGCTTCCGGTGAATTGTTGGATAAATTCCTCCAACGGCTTTGAACCTGCGTTCTCTGGAACATTGATTCCAATCTTCTCGCTCAGGATCAGAGTCAACAGTGTCTCCAGCACACTGCCGCCATTCTGGCCGTCGCCCGATTTGCCGCCGGTGTTACTAATGAACAATCGACTCGGCACCAACGGTTGAACGCTCTTCGAAAACTGATCAGCAAAAACATTCAACGCGTAGAGCCGCGGATCACGATAAGCCTGGACCTTTTGCAGCGTGACCGCCGCTTCAGCCAGACCGACCTGCGCAATTCGAGACGATTCACCGCGACCGATTAATTCTTTCGCGCGCGCTTCGCCTTCCGCAAGCGACACTTGTTTCTTGGCCAGCTGTTGTGCTTCGGCCAACTGCGCCTGACCGCGGTTCGCGGCGATTTCGACCGCGATCGCGCTTTGGGTCAGCTCAGTTTGGCGTTCGGCTTTTGCCTTGGCCTGATTAAGCGCGACCTGTTGCTGCGCGGCTTCTTCCTGTCTCGCGTATGTTTCACGCTGCTCGTCTGCCAACCTCCGCATACGAAGTTGGTCGAACAGTGTTTCAATCGGGTCCCCCTGCCCGGCCGCGTCTTGTTCGCGTGATTCAGGGCGGCCGATCAAGACGGCGACGACATTTATATCGTAGTGTGTGAACCGTTCGCCCAGTTCTGCGGTGGCGCGTTTTTGAATCTCTTCACGTTTGGTCAGCAGATCGAGCATGTGCGAAGTCTGCGCGACGTCGCGAAAGTAAGCGGTCAGGATTGGATCAAGCGTCTGAGTGATCAGCCGCTTCACATCGCCGAACCGTTGGACGACCGAAGGTGCTTTCTGGTAGTCAATATGTAAGACTAACGATAACGGTAACCGCGGCTCATAACCATCCGCCGTAATCAGATCAATGCTGGTCAGATCCTCATCGTAATGGTGCGCCTCAGTCTGGCCACTGATCCAGCGGAGAACAAAGTTGATCGTTGGGACCAGTTCAACCTTAACCGCATATGGGTTCAGCGCGTATTTTCCTGGAGCGAGCGCCGAGCGCCAGACACCACGATGACCGGTTTCAACCTGTTCACCGTAACGGAACGATTCACCAGTCGTGTCGTCGCCTGCCGCACCGTGGTAAGACACAACCACGCCGACGTAACCAATCGGGATCAATGTTTTCGCCTTGATCTCGACTGTTCCAAACCAACGGTTAATAAAGAACGTGCCATCCGTCAGGACCTGCAATTGTTTACCGCGCTTACCTCCGAGTTGCAGGAATGCTTCCGGATCCTGGAAATAATTGTGATCTTTTCCGTCAACCGATTTCACTTCAGGCGCAATGATTTCACCCGAACCAATCGTTGGGCCATCCTGGATACTTACGACGCCGATCGTATCGACGGTCGGATTGAAGTCTGGCGTAGCGATGGCCATCGCAGGCGACGACCCGGCTTCGCTTGCCGGCGTATCAGCAAAGTCAGCATGAAAACGAGCCAGTCTTCCTGTTCCGATTACAATCGGATCAAAGGCGCGGAGCGCGGCGAGTTGCGCTTTCCAAGATTCGTAACGATCGGTCGCTTCGCGGACTGGCCCGGAGAAAACGCGGTCCTCAGTTATGACAACGAACAAGGCCAGGTTGATCGCGTAAACGCCTTCACGCAGTATCCCGCGTTGCCGACCTCTCTGTCCCTCACCTTCAAGGAACCGAACAGCATCCTGGAAGTGATTTGAATCGACGCTTCGACCGAGCGTTTGGATCGGTTCCAGCGGAACGCCGTCACGCGCATATATATAAGCCATTTTGCCCTCGGTTACGACGACGAGCGGCTCTTTGTGAATACGGTATTGCCACGGATACAGACCGAAGTGAATACCGCCGCGCAGATATTTCGCCTGGTATCCGGCTTCGCCACTGCGCGCAATGATCTGACCGTCGCGCAATGAACCTTTGCCGCTCCAGATTTTTTCGATGATACCAACCTGCGTGTGCGGAATATAAACAATTCCGAGCAACCGCGGGAGACAAAGTAGCAATGCTGCTATGGCAAGACCCCCAATCCAGATGAGCCACGGGGTTTCTGTAAGTGTGAGAGCGATTATGTTGTTGTTCATATACTGCTTCTTCTTTGGCGAGTTAGACAACGCGACACATCGGAAACGTGGTTTCGTTCAACGGATTTTTCGCAGTATTTACCTTGAACTGGCATGCCGATTGCCTGTCTGCGCAATCAAAGTAAGAACGGAAAAATTGCTTGCTCGTTTCCGTTGAACAAATCGAGACGCATTCGTTAGGCCTCGCTATTTCAGAGACGCACCTGCAACGCTGCACTCTTCAACGCTGCGCGCAGGTGTGACATGGAAAGAAATTTTACCGCTTGACTAGCGGCCCACATTACACAACCATTTGGTTGTGTATAAATCTTTGGACCTCACTTTCGCCGCGCTCTCCGATCCTACCCGGCGCGCCATCGTCGATCGTCTCACCCATGGGCCCGCCACCGTGAACGAACTGGCCGCCCCTTTTCCATCTCACAACAGGCTGTCTCCAAACACATCGCCTACCTCGAAATGGCAAACCTGATCGAGCGCCAATGGCAAGGACGTCAAAACTTTTGCGCGCTTAAGCCGGAAACAATCCGGGAAGTTGCTAACTGGGCGGAAAGTTATCGCAGTTGTTGGGAGAAAAACTTTCAGCGCCTTGATCGTCTTACTCGCAGAAATGAAAAAAGAACCTTCGGTTCCACCGAAGTCCACCCGACGCGGCGGCAAAATCCGCGGTTAGAAACCAGACACCAATGAAACCAACTGAAACATTCAAAGTTGAACCCCTCGGAGACCGCGAAATCATCATGACCCGTTTGTTTGAAGCGCCGCGCGAACTCGTTTTCGACGCCCTGACCAAACCGGAGCTGGTCAAGCGCTGGCTGCTTGGGCCGGAGGGATGGTCCATGCCGGTTTGCGAAATTGATCTCAAGGTCGGGCGGCAGCTATCGCTACGTTTGGCGGAACAATGACGGCCGCGAAATGGAAATGGGCGGCAAATATACTGAAATCGTTAGACCGGAACGGCTCGTTCATACCGAACGATTTGAAGACGCCTGGTACGATGGAGAATCGCTCAACACCTGGATTTTATCCGAGAAAGACGGCAACACCACTGTAACGGTCACAATGCGCTACAACTCGCAAAAAACTCGCGATGGCGTGCTCGAATCCGGAATGGAACGCGGAGTTGGTGTCAGTTACGACCGTCTCGACAAGATCTTTGCCGAAGAACTGGCGAAAACGGCTTGAGCATTGCCTCACACAAAGGTCACAAAGGAACTCAAAGGAAAAGGATGTTGTAGTAACTGCGACGATTCGCCATTCCCACCTTTGTGCCCTTCGTGTCCTTTGTGTGAGTCGGTATTGGCGCGCCGATGGGCCCCAAAAAAGTCTTGCCTCGGCTAAACGCCGCCGTTAGGCTCGGGGCGGTTGTTGGAACCGCATTATGCAACCGAAGGCCTCAATGGAACGCGTCTGTTCACGGCCTGCGGACCGTGATTGGTCTTCTGGTGTGCTTTGGTCTCAGCCTTTTGCCCGCCAAGGCAGAATCGGGGTCGCCATTAGAATCTGGAATCGAAACTGGCCGGTCCTACCACAACGATGTTTCCCCGCCACTCGCGGCTGGGTGGCCGCACTCGACTTCACTGTTTCCAGCTTCCCCTTGCTGCGACCGCAACTGGCTCCGCCGACCGCTCTATTCTGCAATTCCTTGTTCCAGAAGTCATGCCCCCCACGATCCTTAACTTCGATGGAATCGCTTTCCCCGGTTCGTGCAACTGCACCCCACCGAATGCAAATGGAGAGGTTGGGGCCACACAGTACATCCAGGTGGCAGCCCAGGCCTTTCAAGTCTTTGACAAGGCAACCGGCGTAACGCTCATCGGACCTCTAAGTATCGCCTCTCTCTGGAGTGGATTCGGTGGTACGTGTCAAACAGCCCCACTCGGCGACGCAACCGTTCGTTACGATCAACTGGCTGGCCGCTGGATCATCTCCCAATCCGCCGGCATCAATCTCCCGACCGATCAATGCATTGCCGTTTCCACCACAAACGATGCGACCGGGACTTGGAATCGCTATGCTTTTCATCTCGGCACAAATGGTTTCGCCAATCCAAGTGTGAGCGTCTGGCCCGACGGCTATTACATGTCGGTCAGGGTTTTCAGCAGTGTCGGCGTCCTCCTCGGGCCGCAGCCTTTCGTTTTTGAACGGACGAAAATGCTGTCGGGGATGGCTGCCACGTTTATCACCACCGGGATCACAGGTGGCCCGAGCGAAGCCCCTTATCTGCCGGCTGATTTCGATGGCTCTGTTCTGCCACCCACTGGTGCGCCAAACTCGTTTGTCGAATTTCCGTCGCAAGGCACCTATCGGATTTTCCATTTCCACGCCGATTTTGCGACCCCGAACAATTCGACCTTCACCCTCTTTTCCAGTCCGGCTGCGGGAGCGTTCACCCAACTTTGTCCGGGGACAAACGCCTGTATTCCTCAGCTGGGCACAGGCTCCATGCTAAATGGTGTGGGCAACCAGTTAATGCCGCGGCTTGCCTATCGCAACCTTGGCACGGCCGCAGACCCTAACGAATCCTTGATCGGAAACTTCAGCGTCAGCTCAGGTGGCGTGTCGGGCGTCCGTTGGTTCGAGCTGAAAAATGTTAGTGCAGGGACAGTGGAGGTCGTTCAGGAAAACACCTATCAACCTGATGATACGTGGCGCTGGCTCGGAAGCGCTGCCATGGATCAGCACGGCAATCTGGCCATTGGTTTTAGCGCTTCAAGTTCGTCGATCCATCCTCAAATCCGGTATGCAGGCCGGTTGGCGACTGATCCGCCGAATACACTCGCTCAGGGTGAAGCACACATTTTCGACGGTCTTGGCAGTCAGACCTCAGGCGGCTCATGGGGAGATCTGAGCGCTATGAGCATTGATCCGGAGGACGACTGCACTTTCTGGTATACGAACCAATATTACTCAACGTCTCCGACTGCTTGGCGGACGCGCATTGCAAATTTCAAATTCGCCGAGTGCACGAATGGCCCTTCACCAACTCCGACGGCGACTGCGAGCCCGGGTCCGTCTCCTTCGATCACTCCGACTCCTACTCCTACACCCACTCCCACTTCTACTCCGACAGCATCACCAACTGAGACACCAACGCCGACGGTTACCGCGACTCCTTCGTCAACGCCGACGCCCACTCCCACTCCAGCCGCGCGACTGCTCAACGTCTCGACCCGATTGCGAATTGAGAGCGGTGACGGTGTCGGCATCGCCGGTTTCATCATCACTGGCAACGCCCCAAAAGACATCTTGCTGCGTGGACTTGGACCTCGGTTAGGTTCTCTTGGTATTCCCGATTCACTGGAGGACCCGGTGATCGAACTGCACGGGCCGGCAGGCTTCGCCACCATCATCAATGACAACTGGAAAGACGACAACCAGCAGGCGGCTATCAAAGCGACTGGATTAGCGCCGGAGTTTGACGCCGAATCGGCCATCCTAACAACACTGCCACCCGGAAGTTATACCGTCGTGATAAAGGGGAAGAACAACGGCGTCGGGGTCGGTTTGGTGGAAGTTTTCGATATTCATTTCGAGACGACCCAGTCGAGTCTTCAGCAATATAAGCACGCGCGGGTTTGTCGGGACCGAGGTGGAGATCATGATCGCGGGATTCATCCTTCATAATGACAACTGGATTGTTGTCCGAGGGCTTGGACCGAGCCTGACTCAATTTGGCGTGCCCGATACGCTGGCCGATCCGAAGATTCGAATTGCGCGACCTGAATGGAACGCTCTTGAGGGAGAACGACAATTGGAAGGAAGACCCGATAGGCAAGGTCGGGGTGCTCGGCTTAGGGCCGAGTGATCCTCTCGAATCGGCGGTCGCCGTCATTTTACCACCAGGAATGTACACTGCATTGCTCGTTGGCGTGGATAACGGAACTGGAAACGGTTTGGTGGAAGTGTACGATTTGAGCGGACCGTGAGGCGTTCGATGTAGTGGCGCTTCTGTGAAGCGCCCCAAAGCAGCGTGACCCGACAAATCAGCCACTGAAATGTAAGTGGAAGCAAAATCCCTGGCGCTTCACAGAAGCGCCACTACATCAGGACGCAACAGGCGTGTTGCACCAATCGATCAGACTAATGATGGGCCGGCAAACGCTGCCAACTGATTGCGGACAACGATACGCTCACTTGCAAAGGGAGGTAGTTTGAACCGTCCGGATCCATCAAAGCCAACCCGCCACCATTGAAGGCGATCTTAGTGCCATCGGGCGACCACACCGGATTCACACCTCCAAAAGGAGTGAGCGCTGTTGGGTTTTTTCCATCTGCGGTCATCACGAAAACCTTAGTATCGCCCGGGGAAGACTGTTTCCGACTGTAAACAATCATTGTTCCATCGGGCGACCAGGACGAACCATAATTTTTGCTGGCGAGATTTGTCAGTTGCCTCGGATTTCTCCCATCGAAATTCATCACCCAAATTTGGCCCTCTTCCTGCGAAGAGAAGGCGCGAGTGAAGGTAATTTGTCTGCCGTTAGGAGACCATGCCGGTAAGTAGCTGCTGCTATCGGCAAAGTCAGTCAGGCGCATCTGGTTAGCGCCATTGGCATCCATGACAAAGATCTGAAATTGCACATCGGCACCGGACCCTGACGAATTATTAGGGATTTTGGCGAAGGCAATTTTCTTGCCGTCAGGCGACCACGCAGGAGAGAGATAATTGTTAATGGGAACGTATCGTTGCTATTGGTTAGGCGCACTTGGTTGGAACCGTCCGCGTTCATGACATAGATATCGCGGTGCTGAGTGAGATAAGGGAACGAATGAAAAGGAGTTAAGCCCCAACCTGAGAAAACGATCTTGGTCCCATCGGGCGACCATGAAGGTGAATCATGACCCGAGATAAACTTGGTTGTTGGTCAGCCTGGTGTAACCGGTTCCGTCTGGATTCACGACAGAGATTTGAAAGGGTCCGATGGGCCCCCCTTCAGAAAATGCTATCTTCCCGTTCACAATCGCCAACGGAACCGGAGACGGAATCGGCGTGGGCGTCGCGAACGATACCTCTCCTTGGAGCCGGGCGATGTTGTTTCGAGGTTGGCCGCTTACCGTCCAGAATCCGCCGCCGACTAATACTTTGCCGTCGGGTTGCACAGCGATAGCCCACACGGTGTCGTTTACATTTGGATTAAAGTCGTCGCATCGACCATCGGGGTTAATTCGAGCAACGCAGTTGCGCGGCACCCCTGACATGGCCCCGAAGTAACCGCCCACCAGGATCTTGTCGTTCGGTTGTAAAACAATCGAATAAATAGCACTGCCTCCCGACGTGCTCGGATTAAACGGATCAGGCAGCCCCGTCACCGCGTCCAATCTCGCCAAACCCCTGCGGGTCTGCCCTCCGAAAACCGTAAAGTTTCCGCCTACCAAAATATTACCGTCACGTTGGACCGTGAGGACTTCGACGCTACCATTTGCGCCCGGATTCAATTCATCCGCCAGGCCAGTCTTGGGATCGAGTCGGGCAATGTAATTGCGCGGTTGTCCACCGATCTGATTGAAGTAACCGCCGGCCACGATCTTGCCGTCCGGCTGAACAGCGATCGTTTCAACCGCACCGCTGGCGTCCGCACCACTTGCATTTGGATTAAAGGAATCGGCCTGAGCCGGTTACCGGGTCGAGCCGCGCAATCCGATTGCGACTTTGTCCCCCGATTTGGGTGAAATATCCTCCGACCACGATTTTGCCGTATTGATCGATCGCAACGGTATTGACCGACAAGTCTGGATTTGGGTTAAACGAATCAGCCTGGCCTGTTTGGGGATCGAGACGGGCTATATATCTGCGGGCCTGTCCACCGATGCTGCTAAATCCGCCAGCGACAATGATTTTTCCATCCGGCTGGATTACGATACAACGAATCGGACCGTTAGAAGTAAGGTACACGTTGGCATCGGGTATCCCAGTTACCGGGTCCAGACGGGCAATATAATAGCGAGATTGCCCCGCGATGGAGGTAAAGTCGCCTCCGACCAGGATCTTGCCATCGGCCTGGACTGCGATTGCTTTGACGAAATTGTTCGGATTTAGATCGAGATAGTCGAGGACGGTTTCCGATCGGACGCTGGTCACGCAGGTTCCAAAGGAGGCAACCATCAAGGAGAAGTGGAGGATGGCTCGCCTAACGTTAGAGATCGTTTTCATAGGGGAGATGGTAGAGCACAAAGCAGACTGACCTCTCGAAATAGTGCCTCGAGATGCGTGCAATCCTCTGTTTTGCCCGGTTATTGGCGGAAGTCGGTTTCTGGGCGGATTTTGGCCAATTATAGCGAATATTGGGTGATATTTTGTGTTGACCCCCCAAACAACCCCACTATATTGGTTGTTCCGCTCCATGCGGGCCCGGCAGTCTGCCGGTGCGTTCTTCCTTGGCTCGGGTCGGGCCGATTTCGTCAATTTATTGAGGGGTCGGATTTTGGCTTGTCCTTGGGAAAACAGATTGATCTTTGACAGTTTGGTTTTGGTTTTCGAGACGACATCGGGTCATAGAGATCCGAGTGCGAACTCCAAAATGTATTTAAGTCAGCGAAAATTGAATTGTGCGTTATTCGTTAAGGATTCTTTGATTAAAACATTTTTCCAAGGTTCTTCGGAACCGAGGGAATCTTAATTTACAAGATCGGACGAACCTGAATCGGGCTTACGAGCCGGGTTCAGGTAAGAATGGTCAGAATTTCGGGCACTTTAGCGAGTGTCTCGACAAACTTTGTCCGGTGGCAGCAATGACACCGGCTCCAAATTTTTACGGAGAGTTTGATTCTGGCTCAGAACGAACGCTGGCGGCGTGGATAAGACATGCAAGTCGAACGGGACTATTTCTAGTAGCAATACCGGGAATAGTTTAGTGGCGAACGGGTGCGTAACACGTGGGCAATCTGCCGAAAAGTGGGGGATAGCTCGCCGAAAGGCGAATTAATACCGCATGTGGTGAAGGAAGACATCTTTCTGAATCCAAAGCCGGGGCAACCTGGCGCTTTTTGAGGAGCCCGCGGCCTATCAGCTAGTTGGTGAGGTAACGGCTCACCAAGGCTATGACGGGTAGCTGGTCTGAGAGGACGACCAGTCACACTGGAACTGAGACACGGTCCAGACACCTACGGGTGGCAGCAGTCGAGAATTTTTCTCAATGGGGGAAACCCTGAAGGAGCGACGCCGCGTGGAGGATGAAGGCTTTCGGGTTGTAAACTCCTGTCATTTGGGAACAAGGCGTCAGAATTAACTGTTTTGACGTTGATAGTCCCAGAAGAGGAAGGGACGGCTAACTCTGTGCCAGCAGCCGCGGTAATACAGAGGTCTCAAGCGTTGTTCGGATTCATTGGGCGTAAAGGGTGCGTAGGTGGCGCCGTAAGTCGGGTGTGAAATTTCGGAGCTTAACTCCGAAACTGCATTCGATACTGCGGTGCTTGAGGACTGGAGAGGAGACTGGAATTCATGGTGTAGCAGTGAAATGCGTAGAGATCATGAGGAAGACCAGTGGCGAAGGCGGGTCTCTGGACAGTTCCTGACACTGAGGCACGAAGGCCAGGGGAGCAAACGGGATTAGATACCCCGGTAGTCCTGGCAGTAAACGGTGCACGTTTGGTGTGGGGGGATTCGACCCCTTCCGCGCCGGAGCTAACGCGTTAAACGTGCCGCCTGGGGAGTACGGTCGCAAGATTAAAACTCAAAGAAATTGACGGGGGCCCGCACAAGCGGTGGAGTATGTGGCTTAATTCGATGCAACGCGAAGAACCTTACCAGGCCTTGACATGCATTTCTAAGCGGGTGAAAGCCCGTGAGTCTCGAAAGAGACAACTTGCACAGGTGCTGCATGGCTGTCGTCAGCTCGTGTCGTGAGATGTTGGGTTAAGTCCCGCAACGAGCGCAACCCCTGTGAACTGTTGCTAATCCAGTAATGGATGCACTCTGTTCAGACTGCCCTGTGAAACGGGGAGGAAGGTGGGGACGACGTCAAGTCAGTATGGCCCTTACGGCCTGGGCTGCACACGTACTACAATGCCCAGTACAGAACGATCCGAGACCGCGAGGTGGAGGAAATCTAATAAAACTGGGCCCAGTTCGGATTGGAGTCTGCAACTCGACTCCATGAAGCCGGAATCGCTAGTAATGGCGCATCAGCTACGGCGCCGTGAATACGTTCCCGGGCCTTGTACACACCGCCCGTCACATCATGGAAGTCACTTGTAGCCGAAGCCGGCGCGCCAACCAGCAATGGAAGCAGCCGCCTACGCTATGAGCGGTAACTGGGATGAAGTCGTAACAAGGTAGCCGTAGGGGAACCTGCGGCTGGATCACCTCCTTTCTAAGGAGAATGCGCACACCATTTCACGTTTATCGGAGGTGAAGTGATTTTGAATCAGGTCGACGGCTAACGCCGATGGAGAAATCCAACGGTCATGCCGTTAAGCCCTCGAAATCGAAAGAAATCGAGGCTTGAAGAACCGAAACGATAACGCACAATTCAGTCTTTGCTGCACAGTCATGAGACAATGCCGGCCCCGATCTAATTCGGGGCCGGCATTTTTTATACTCTTTAGTCTTACTCTTTCACTTGCTCATGCTCTCGAGGGGCAGCCACGCCTCGCGACAGAGCAGGTGTAAGTGAAAAGAGCAGGATGAAAGACCAAGAATCATTTGCATTCGGACATCACCAATCGACATTCGGAATCCAATCCGGGGGCATAGCTCAGTTGGTAGAGCGCCAGCTTTGCAAGCTGGATGTCAGGGGTTCGAATCCCCTTGCCTCCAGTCCCTAAAGCTTTCGGGACTGTCGCGCCGGAGCCTTGGCGAAGGCGAACCTATTAATTTCGGAGATAGGAAAGGGATCTCAAGAGTGCACCAAGGAGGGCAGGCCGGCTCGCGAACGCTTTCGCAGTTGAGCCGCAACGAACTCACCCTGCAGTTCCTTGTCACCACCAATCGCTGCAGCCAATTCGGCCGGAATGTCAGCCCGCGAATCACGCGAATGAAACGCGAATAAGCAGGCTTTCTAAATCTTCCTTTTCATTCGCTTAATTCGCGTGATTCGCGGGCCCTACCAAAAAGTGAGGCCGCATTGCGGCCTTTAATTTTAGCAACCTCGCCGATCCGAAATTACTTAGCCGGTTTCACCAAGTCCACCCGATTCAAATCCAGCTCTTTCTGCGCAATCACCTGGACATCCGGGAAATCTTTTTTCATCGCGTCAATAAACTCTGACGCTTTTCCGACAATGACCAGGCTCGGTGGCGAATCGAAATATTTCGTGGCAAAAGCACTCACATCCTCCGCGGTGATTGCGTTGATCTTCGGAATAAACCGATTCACGCTGTCGAGTGGGCGATCGTATGTCACCATCGCGGCAATCTGCGACCCCAACCCGCGATTCGTTTCGAGGTTTCGCGCATACCCACCCGTCAAAACTGCTTGCCGCGATTTCAATTCATCGCCTTTGACCGGGTTGGTGCTCAGCCCTTTCAATTCCGAAATCAACAATCCCGCCACTTCGCTCGCCGACGGATTCTTGGTCTGCGCGGTGGCGACAAACGAGCCTCCGTTCCGTCGTGAATCAATCGCACTACGCGCACCGTAACTCAGACCCCGCTTGATTCGGATCTCCCGGTTCAATCGGGAAACAAACCCCGTTCCAAGCGAAGCATTTACCACCAAACCCGTGTAGTAATCTGGTGAATCGCGTTTGATTGATAATTCGGCCACATTGACCGACGCCTGCCCGGCTTCTGGCATATCAATGACAATGTTCCGCCGCTTCTGATTCGATAGGCTTTGATTGCGCGCGCGCTTTCGCAGCCTCCGGGTCTGCTTTCCAGTCACCGAAGAATTTCTGAGCGTATCCCCTGCCCTGTTCGAGCGTAATATTTCCAGTAAGGATTAGAGCGGCGTTGTCCGGCGCATAATAGGTCCGGTAAAGTTTAAGCAGATCTTCGCGTTCAATCGCTTCCACCGTTTCCATCGTTCCGCTCGCAGCATGGCCGTACTCACTGGATCCGTAGACAACACGGTCAATCACAAATCTTGCCAGCGATCCGGGTTGCTGCAGCGAGACGCGTAGGCCGTCGAGTGTCTGGTTTTTAGACGATCGATCTCTTCCTGCTGAAACGCGGGATGCAACACGACGTCAGCGAGAATACTCTAACGCCGGCTCCGCATTATTCGACAGGACAATAATGACGGCGTTCGATGCATCCCAACGCGCCCCCGAATCGATCTCGCCTCCAAGCGATTCGATCGCTTTCGCGATTTCAGGGGCAGACATCTTTTCGGTTCCCTTGGTCAACAATGAACCAGTCATGCTGGCAACGCCCGCCCTTCCTTCCGGATCAATCTCAGAACCCGTTCGCACCAGGAGTTGCGCTGCAAGGAGCGGTAGGTCCGGGCGTTCCGCCACAATCACACGGAGACCATTCTCCAACTTGGTTTCCTTCGGTGCGACAAATGTAATTTCATGCGGCGCCGAAGGCGACGGCGCTTTGTCCACGCCGCCGATTCCGAACGAACTTCCGGCAGCGACCAGGAATAGAACCGCGATGCAGAAAATGCCTTTCATTACGATTTCTTCTTCCCCTTCTCTCCCCCGGCCGTCTTCATCGATTCCGGGAGAAACTCAATGACCACTTTCTTTTTGCCTGAGATGTATTTGTTCAGGACCTCTTTTATTTGTGGTGCGGTCACGGCTTGCACCAACGCGAGATCAGTGTTCACGCGAGTTGCGTCCCCATAAACAACCGCCGCGTCACCCAGTGCATTCGCTTTACCGTTGGAGGTTTCGCGCTCGAGCAACTTCGAAGTGAGCAACCGGTTCTTGGCTTTCGCCAGTTCCGCTTCCGTGACGCCTTCTTTGAGAACCTTGTCGATCTGATCCGACAAGACTTTTTGAGCTTCGGCGACCGATTTTCCAGTCGCTAAGACCGCGCGGAAAACAAGCAAGCCAAGATCTTCACGGAGATCGACGCTGCACGAAACCATCTGCGCGATTTGCTTCTCGTAAACCATCACTTGATAGAGTCGGGAAGAATCGCCGCCAGCCAGAATTTCCTCAGCCAATGAAAGAGCTGGAGTATCTTTGTCACGAACGGATGGTCCAAGATACGTGACCGCGATGGCCGGGAGTGGCGCCTTCGGACTATATGTTTTCTCAACCTTATCCGCTTTTCGGACTGGCTCTTTCACCGTGACGCGCGGAATCTTTTGTGACGGCTTAACCACCGGTCCGAAATATTTCCGGACCCAAGCGTCGGCCTCCTCCTGCTTGAAATCGCCCACCACGATCAGTGTCGCGTTGTCCGGGCGATAGAAGGTTGCATGAAACGCCTGCACTTCAGGTAGCTTCGATGCATCGAGCTCCGCAATGTTTCCTATCCCGGGCCGTTTATAAGGATGAACGGCAAACGATTTGCGTTCGATCTCGAGATTGAATTCACCATACGGACTGGCCATAACACGCTGGCGATATTCTTCCTTCACGACATCTCTTTCCGACCCGAAATTCTTGTCGTTCAACGCGAGAGCCGACATTCGTTCCGCTTCCGCCCAAAGGATTGGCTCGAGATAATTCGAGGGGACGGTTTCGTGGTAGACGGTTACGTCATCAGCCGTGAACGCATTATTTTCGCCGCCAATATTTTCGGTGAGATTATCGAACGTATCCGAAGTCAGATTAGTATTCCCTTTGAACATCATGTGTTCAAAGAGGTGAGCGAACCCGCTTCGGCCATTTGGATCATCTTTCGAACCAACATGGTACCAGACCTGGACGGCAACAGTCGGGCTCTTATGATCTTCGACGGTGTAAACCTCGAGACCATTCTCAAGTGTGAAATGCTTGTAAGCGAGAGACGGAACGGAAACCGGAGCGCTGCCAGGTGTGGCTTCTTGGGCACGCACAGACACGGCGACAAACACGAATGAAAAGAGCAGCGGGACCAACAGAGCTTTCACGAAAGGCGATACGGTAGCGAGGTTGCGCACCGACGCGAACAAATAGATTTCGGATCTCGGAATGAACCTGCGACGCCGCTGCGGACCATTGTAGAGGCGATGTCTGCGAAGCGCCCGGAGAGATGACTTAGGTCGGCCAGATTCAGCGGGGCCAATCTGTTGGTTCACGTCGATATCAAGGCGCTTTACAGCAAGCGCCCCTACAACTGCGTTGCCCGAAGTCGCACGTGAAGCCCGTCCCTTCAGCAACCTGAGAATCGGAAATTCAGAGCCCCCTTGACCAATCACCAATCACCTATCACAATTCACCTCCCGGCGCCTCCGCGCCGCACCGGGCCTGTAGCTCAGTTGGTTAGAGCATGCGCTTGATAAGCGCAGGGTCAAAGGTTCAAATCCTTTCAGGCCCATTCCAGAAAGCTAATAGCGAATTGCTGATAGCCAATGGCTAATGGCCATCAATCCGTGGTTGCCCCCTGCGAAGCCGTCTTGAGTAAATCAACAACCCGAAAATTGCCCCCGCCGCGTCGATCATTATGTCCCAGGGGGACGCACCGCGGGATTCCGCGAAAGATTGCCGAAATTCGTCTGCCGCCGCCAAAATCACGCAAACACCCCAAAGCCAGATTAGCACGGTTACCCCGGCTTTCCGTCCGTCGCCCCCTGCAAAGTAGGCGCGAGCCAACAGCCATGCCAGGATGGCGTATTCGGTTATGTGCCCCATTTTTCGTATTCCTACGTGAATCAATAACAATCTCTCCTCCGAAATGTCTGGCATTAGCCATGTCAGAAACGGCACGATGAACCGCGAGGTATGCTCGGCCGACATCACATTGCCAGACCCGACGAAGATCAGTCCGATCCAGACGGAGCAATGGAAACCAATATCGGACGAACCGGAAAACATTCGGCATAACGAGAAAAAGGACTGCAATCTGATACGACTACCAGTACAGTGGCGCGTTCGACCATGAGCAGCAAGCTTGCCGAGCCTTTAGTGTTTCAACCGATCTTCGCAGAACGGGTCTGGGGCGGTCGCCGCCTCGAGTCACTTTACGGCAAACGATTGCCGTCGGCCGCACGCGTCGGCGAATCATGGGAAGTTGTTGATCGCCCCGAGGCACAAAGCGTGGTTAATAGTGGAGAGTTTCGCGGTCTTACTCTGCATGCGCTTTGGAAACAAAAACGCGAGCAGGTTTTTGGAAAGGTTCCCGAAAGCGAACGCTTCCCGATTTTGGGCAAACTGCTCGATGCCCAGGAAAATCTTTCACTTCAAGTCCACCCGCCTGACGCAGTCGCCCACGAGCTCGGCGGCGAACCGAAATCGGAGTTCTGGTATGTGGTGGATGCCTTGCCCAAGGCTGAGATCTTTGTCGGTCTCAAGAAAAGTTCGACTCGCGGTCCGTTCGTCAAAGCCTTGAAGGAGGGAGACGTGCTGAGCCATGCCCATCGGATAGAGGTGAAAGCAGGTGATGTGATGTTTGTTCCGAGCGGTCGGTTACATGCGATTGGAGCGGGCAACCTCATCGTCGAGATCCAGCAAAACAGCGATACCACCTATCGTGTGTTCGACTGGAATCGAACGAAAGATGGTCGTTCTCAACGAACACTGCACATTGCAGAAGCATTGCGATGCATCGACTTCAGCGACCGGGAACCCGCGCTGTTAGATCAGGCGAATGAATTACTCGTCCGTGAACCGTCTTTTCAAGTTGAAAAATGGGTGCTCAAGGAAGAACGGGCGGGTGTGCCCTTGGGCCAGTTCGCGATTATCATTTGCCTAACCGGCATGCTTGAATGCTCGGGATTACAATTTAAGCCGGGCGATTTTTTTATCGTGCCGGCGCAATTGGAAGATCGGCTACTAAAGCCTGGCGGTGAGAATGTTTCGCTGCTACGGGTGACGATTCCGACAGGGTGAGGTTCCACCAAACCCTGTTTGGGACAAATCTTTAATCCTGCTCTTTCACTTGCTCTTGCTCTTGCTCTCAGCCGACGCGTGTTTGGTCCCGGACCGCTCCACTTCGCTTCCACTCCTCGTTCCCAAACTCTGTTTGGGAACGCCAATGCCTAGGCAACTCTGTTGCCCCGCAATCGATCGTCCTTCTAGGAAGCCGCGATCCCTACGCTTCTGATCCGGCGAGCCTGCGAAGGTATTGAAACGAATAAAGGCCGGTACTATGCCCGTCACCCCAGCGTGGCTGAAGAGCATAACCACCGATCAGTTCCCATCCGGTCAGCTGAAAACTCGAGTCCGTATAAGTCACGTCTGGACGACTGATGTTTCCAAGCACATCCGGCTCACCACCGCAGGCCGCGCATGGACAAGCGCGCCGCAACATCTCGAGTTGAAAATAGGACTCTGTGCCGTCATTCCATTGCACTGCCAACTCCGTCCCAATGAGCTGAATGTTCTTTGTCCCGATTCGCATTGATTTCCGCCATTCCCCCAATCACTCCAGCCGACCGCCACAGGGCCGTGGCTACAACACTACTCCATCACTCCGCGCTCTGAGCACGCAGTTTCATCGGCGTTCGTTTTCCAAAAATCGCAGTCCCGACTCTCACGTAGGTAGCCCCCTCTTCAATGGCGACGGCAAAATCGCCGCTCATTCCCATCGAAAGCCGCGGAAGTTGAACCTGAAACTTTGTTTCAAACTGATCCCGCAACTCGCGCAACGACACAAAAAACCTTCGCGAATCTTCCTCATTTTCGGAAAGAGGCGGAATACACATCAACCCCTCGACCGTGAGTCGCGGCAGATTAAGAAGCATTTCCATATTTGCTTCAAGAGACTCCGGAGCAAAGCCGATCTTGCTCCCCTCACCTGCGACGTTTACCTCCAGCAAAATTCGCGGATGCAAACCTTCTTCATCAGCAATCCGGTTCATATCACGAGCGAGCTCGATCGAATCAACGCTGTGAAAAAGTTCAAAAAGCGGAAGGGCATGCCGAACCTTGTTCTTCTGAAGGCGTCCCACAAAATGCCAGCGTGCATTTGATGGGAGCAACGGGATCTTGGCCCGCGCTTCTTGGACTCGGCTCTCACCGAAAAGCGTCTGACCCGCTTCAAGTGCAGCGCGGACTTTCTCAGCCTCGTGCGTTTTCGAAATCGCGACCAACTCGATCTCATTTAGAGACCGCCCAACTTTTCCAGCGGCCTCAGCGACCTGTGCTCGGACGTGTTCGAGGTTTTCGGCGATTGGTTCCACGGATGGGAGCATGTCGCAGGAACGAGCGTTTTCCAAATCTGTTCTCAACTACTTGCACTTACACTTTAACTTTCACTTACACCGAACGAATTCTGGACGAACGCTTGAACGTCACCCAAAAAAGGCGCACACGCCATGCGGCGACGCGAATGGATTCGTCGCCTTGTTATGGTGCAAGGGAAAGTTAACGTGCGAGTGGAGGCGAGAAGGCAGGATTGCTGCTTGAACTTGGTTCCCTCAATTACTACTCTCGATTTGTGAATGCGACGCGACGGTTGTGCCTTTTCTGGCGCATTCTGGTTGCTCTCGTGACTGTGTCAGCGGGATTGGGCGTTGCCCAGGCCCAAGTCTTCTTCCCGTTTGGGAGGGATCATGCCACCGTCGGTCAGTCAGACGGCCCCCAACACAACGGTCGAATTTATATTGGCGATTACAGTTTGTTCGGGGGCCTGGCGCCTTGCCACTGGCGTCTGGATCTGCCTAAAGGCAGTGGCACCGTCTACGATGTCGTCGTCGGTTGGGCACCGTTTGGACCTTTCGACGAAGAAATCCCCGCCGTTCTTTATACTAGAAACGGTCATGTATATATAGCTTACGTCTTCAATTTCGACCTGGTGGACAGCCAGGGCGATCCCTGTTCCTTCGACGGAGTTCCTCCTCGGCGGCGCCCAGAAGGAACCCCGGCCCCAATTCCCATCTCAAACGATGCAGATGCATTCGCTTTGACCTGTAACCGACGCTTTGCGGTAGTGGTCGGCGCGAATAGCGCCACCCCAGTTTCGGTAGTAGACCTAGCCACACACGCGGAAGTGAGCACTTTTGCTTATAATGGCCTTGGCCGATCTGTCGCGGTATGCGATGACGGTCAATCGGTCCTGGTGGTTCTCGACAACAAAGCCGGGACCGCGAGTGAAGTAAGGCGACTGACAATAGGAACGAATGGGACGCTAACCGATACTGGCGAGAGCTTCCCGTTTGGTGGGCAAGCCACAATATCGAAGGTTTTCGCAATCCCCGGCTCCCACGTTGGAATCGCGTTAGTCACCATCGTCGGCCTAACTACTACTTCCGAGGTAGTTTCCTTCAGCATTCCAGGACTGCAGATGCTCGATTCCGCTCCCTTGTCCGGACAACTCGCCAATGCTGCGGCTCTTTCCTGCTCGGGAGCCGGCGCGAAGGTGTACGCCCGTAGTGGCAGCCGTGGCCCCAACCCGGATATTATCGAAGGATTCGCCCTTGATCAGATGACTGGTGCGCTGGGCGACACCGCAGCACTGACCATTAGCAATGTCTCGTTTGTTAACGTTCCCGTCTTTGCTAACCCACTCGCACTGTCGCGTGACGACCCGGTCTTGATTGCATCTGAGCCCGCGTTTCTCCCAAGTCCGGAATATCCTTCGCCTCAAGTTACTTATTTCAATGCTGAAACCGGCGCGCGCCTCGGTAAACTCGAAGATCCGGGTATCGAAGTCCCGGGCACTATCGCGACGGCGTCATGTTGCCTAGTCCCCGCGCCGCTCCTGAATATTTCCACACGAGGCGAAGTGCGCACCGGCAACGACGTGATGATTGCGGGATTTATTATTACGGGGAATGATTCAAAGGAAATTATCGCGCGAGCGATTGGGCCTACTCTCTCCGCCTTCGGAGTTCCGGGCGCCCTGCAGGATCCTATGCTAGAACTGCACGAAGCAAACGGTGCACTGGTGGCGATGAATGATAACTGGCGGGAAACGCAACAGGTTAAGATCCAGGCAACGGGACTCGCCCCCACCAATGACCTGGAGTCGGCGATTTTACGCACGCTTCCGCCCGCATCCTACACGGCCGTAATGCGAGGCAAAGGCAACACGACCGGAATTGGACTTGTGGAAGTGTATGATTTGTCGCCTGCGGTTGATTCTACTTTGGTGAACGAGAGCACCCGCGGGTTCGTTGGTGCGGATGATAACGCCATGATTGGTGGAATCATCGTAAGCGGTGGCGAGACCGCAATCTCTGGCCTCATCGTTCGAGCGATCGGTCCATCACTTATCCCATTGGGAGTAACTAACGCGCTGGCGGATCCGGTCCTGGAAATTCACGACGGAGAATGGCGCGCTGATCTCGACCAACGATAACTGGAGAGATTCTCAGGAAGCCGCAATTTTCAACACCGGTCTCGCTCCAACCAATGATCTGGAATCGACCGTGTTCCTTGGAGTTTCGCCTGGCAATTACACGGCGGTCGTGCGCGGGAAAAATAACACCACTGGGGTAGGCCTGGTGGAAATCTACCATCCCTGAATAGGTCCCATACGACCTACGACTTTGGCGCGGTCAGAGTCGGTAACCTCACTTCAATCGCAGCGCGATCCGACTCCAGCCATGGCGGCAACACCAGTTTCTCACCGAGATGCGCCCACTCTTCATCGACCGCGAATCCCGGTCCTTCGGTCGCGAGCTCAAATAATACGCCGCCGGGTTCCTGGAAGTAAATAGACTTAAACCAAAAACGATCGATCACAGGTGTCGCGCGCGCTCCGTTCTCAGTCACGCTCTTGCGCACTTCGAGCTGGTGCGCTTCGTCTTCCACTCGCCAGGCGATATGATGCACGCTGCCGGTGCCCCATGCGCCGCGATGTTCGGTCGGCGCCTCACGAACATCGACATAAGTGCCCGAGCTGCCACCAACAGCGCCATAACGATGCCAACCGTTTTCGGTCCCGAGATGAGTGAGCCCCATTGCAGTTGTTAGGAAAAACGTGGTCACGACCAAATCCCGCTCGACCATGCGCGCACTTTCCAAACCACGAATCTGATGTTCGACCGGGACCGGGCTCCCATTCCATGGTTCGAATTTATGTCCAAGCGATTCAGATGCTTCGACCAACGCTACGCGCAATCCGTGTGGATCGGTTAGAGGCAAGACGTTCCGACCGAAACGCACTTCCATCGATCCGACGGAAACGCCGTACTTTTCGAGCCGTTGACTCCAAAAGTGGAAACTGCCGGAGGGAACAGTGAGCGAAACCTCACTGCTCAGACCGTGTCCCGGGCGATTAGGCGCCATCTGTGCCCATGGAAAAAAAGTTAGATCGGTCCCGGTATGTCCATCGGCATCTGCGTAAAACAAATGATAGGTTCCAGGGTCATCCTGGTTCACACTTTTCTTAACCAGCCGCATCCCAAGAACCCCTGCATAAAAATCGAGGTTCTGCTGTGCTGGACCAGCAATCGCCGTGATGTGATGGATTCCGCGGATTGGCTGCATTTATGAACCATGCTCTGCCAAAACGGGCCGCGCTACCGAAAAGGCAGGGTGAATCTGGGGAATACCTCCTGCTCCCACCCATGGAATGCAACAAGGTGATACATCGTCGCCTCCGCCCCGTAGAGTCTTTCGCACGGTCCTAGTCGCCGCATCAGTATTGACCCTCCTACTTGTTTTGGTTGGCGGATGTTATCTTATTTGGCTGACACAGGTCTTCACTCCCCGACTGCAGCGGAACGTAGAGCAACGCTGGACTGGAATGCGCCGCAGCATGCGTGAGTTCGAAAAAGAACTCAGGCTGGTTGAGGAGAACGAATCACTACGCGCATTAACGCGAGACCTGAGACCGTTCGGAATTCTTAACCTTTACGGCCCAGAACTCGGAGCAGCAAGACCCGAACGTCCTAAAGGCCACGCGGCCAATCTGTGCTCTTCTTAATCTAGCTGTTACTGGAGACGAGGTTGGCGAAGCCGATGAGGCGTCTGCTTATCTGAACGAACACGCTGAGATTTCGACCGACTTTATCAAGGCATCCTAAAGCGCGACACGCCTGTGTGGCGTTATGACCCGCAGGCAATGATTCCGCGGAAGCAACCGAACGTTGTTGCCCTGCGACAAATCTCCCAACTGATCTGTCTGGATGCCTTACACCGGCT
The DNA here is from genome assembly GCA_963751725.1 of uncultured Verrucomicrobiae bacterium. Classification (GTDB taxonomy): domain Bacteria; phylum Verrucomicrobiota; class Verrucomicrobiia; order Chthoniobacterales; family UBA10450; genus AV80. Next base: position 17,578 of record CAVVVQ010000018.1, on the reverse strand, counting down.
GGAGCAAGGCAACGACAAAGGGTCGTCCAACGCAATCCGAGCCGGTTGGAAAATGACAGCCAATCTGGGCGAGCAACCGGCTGAGGTTTCGTTCCTGGTTCGCGCAAACATCGAGCAGATGTTTACCTGCGCGATCGCACGTTTGCCCGAAGATTTCGACGCGTTAGGCCCGATTCGAGCACGACATAGAGGCGAGTCGCGAAAAGTGGCGAAAGGCCGTTCAAGGGGAAGCATGGTGGGTAACACATCTATATGATTACTTCGCATCCCACTATCAGCTTTCCCTCGTTGAGAAAGCTCAGTATTCTGTAACCAGAATTTTCACTCAAATTGACGACGCTTCATTTCTGTTACGCGTAGCTGATGATGTCAAAACCAGTGAGCAAGTCAACAGATTGGCAATATCCACTCTAGGTTTGAACATGATGCAACAGCGAGAAGACTCGCAATCGGATCAGCCTCAGCCCTCGTTCTCAAGGTCGTGGGCTCACACTAATGAAATCCTACTTTGTCAGGAGCAAGCCGATCTGATTCGTCATGCACGGACCCGCCTCGAGGAGGGTGCGTCCGGAGACTTAGGGGAACGCGAATCTCTCGTGGTGCCAGGCGCACGATGGCACATTGCGACCGACGCTAACACCAACTCAGTCTCGTTGAAACTTGTCCCGCGACCAACCTGGACCGCCAACATTAATGACGGTTACGGAATTCGTTTCCTCTTGCCACTCGACGGAAGCAAGTCATGGAAGTTTCGGACACGGAAAAAGACTTCATCCGACGCGATTTTTGCGACTCGCTAGGGATACATTTCATGCGGCCCCAGCTTCTCACACAAAGGACACAAAGGGCCACAAAGGAATTTAGTTATCCCATTCGGTTAGTTACCGGTGGTCATCGGAAATTAGCCGGTCGGCGCAAGCCACCGGTTAATGGAAGAAAGAGCGCATGCAGCCCCGGTCGGGGCTACACCTAACGTTGTTCGGCGCCCCTGCCGAGGTCCAACATACACTTACTGTGCCAAAAACCGGTGGCTGACGCCACCGGCAATTTCCGTCATCCGCACTTCGGTCCCTCAGCGCCGCGGCTACAGCCAGCGTCTCTTCTTGAAATAATAAATCTGGAACCCAGCCACCAGCAGCATAAAGAACAGACAAGCCACATATCCCTACGGCTGATAAAGTTCCGGCATATTCCACGGCAGCTTTTTGCCGTTCACTTCGGGGGCGAAATTCATTCCGTATACGCCCACAATAAAAGTCAGCGGAATAAAAATGGAAGAGATGACGGTCAGGACCTTCATGATTTCGTTGGTCCGGATGCCCACGCTGGAAAGATACAATTCCATCAAGCCGGAGAGCACGTCGCGATAGCTCTCCACCAGATCCATCAACTGCACGGTGTGATCGTAGCAATCGCGCAATAAACTCTTGGTCGCCTTGGTCACGATGCCCGTCTCTTCGTGCATCAGCGAGTTGACCAGATCGCGCACCGGCCAGATGAAGCGCCGGATTTGCGTCAGCGTCCGCTTGTATTGTGCAGTTCGCCGACCGGACTCTGGAGCGGAACTCGACCAGCGTCGTCTTCGATCGAGTCGATCGCCGCTCCGATCCCTTCCAGCACTGGATAATAATGATCGATCGATGGAATCGAGCAACGCATAGGCCAGATAGTCCGGCCCAGCTTTGCGGATGGTGCCGTTCGCCGCGCGGATTCGGGCGCGCACCGGTTCGAAGACATCAAAGTCGCGCTTCCTCCTGAAGGGTAATGAGAAAATTCTTACCGAGAAACATGCTGACCTGTTCGCCGCACATTTGCTTCGCGCTCATTCAGGTAGAGCATCTGCACGATGATAAAGAAGTAGCCGTCGTACTGCTCGACTTTGGGCCGCTGGCCGGTATCGAGCACGTCCTCGAGAGCGAGAGGATGGAGATTGAAGCGCGATCCCGAGGGCACGCAGAACTTCGATGTCGCCGAGCCCATCGATGTTGATCCAGGTCACTCGCTGATTGTCGAGATGAGGGAGGAGTTCTTCCGTGTTCGAAATGATAGTCGTTCTTCGAGATGTGCGCGATCATACTCGATCAGGGTGATAACGGGCGGGCGATTGCCGCTTCTTCGCGCGGTCGCAACTGCACCCGGCGACTCACCTGGAATGGGATAACGTGTCTTGAACATGGCCCACTCTGCAGTAAACGCGGTGACAGCGAGTTAAAGCGATGGGTCGCTGAAGCGTCGGAATCATGAAGTCAATCGAGTTGAAGCGTTGAAGCGTTCGAATGAGTTGAGATTGACTACATTACGTCCATCGACTCCAACAGCTTGCGATTACTGCTTCAGACTGCTTCAACATTTCCGCCGTCAGCGCGGCCGTCTTCCGCGTATTCTTCGTCGCCGCAGTTCCATCGCCCAAAGGCCCATGATCGTAGCACATCGCTCACCAGATGCGTCCGTTGCACGGCACTTTCCGGTGCGGGCGTAAGCGTCGGTTCGAGAAGATCGCGCACCGGCTTGATCTCGGCCGCCGTTGAACCGGGTCAGATTGCTTGATCGCCGCCAGCGTGGCGTGCCGCTGCCGAGTCGCGGTCATGATCGCATCCAGGTTTTCGTAGGCGAACAAACCGAAGAGCAGATGTGACAACCAACGTCGTCACGGCCGCCGGCAATTTTCGAAGCGAGGAAAACGCAAGCATGCCACCGACGATGACAACATAAAGTGTCCAGTAACCTTGCAGCGCGTTGGAGCGTTCGAAGTAGAGCTGAATCAGTTCGTCATATTTCATAAGCCGAGCCGATTATGGAGGAGCAACTGCCTGAGGCGAGGAGAAAAGAGTGCTCGAACTTTTCTGCCAACTGCGGTAAGTGGCGGGCGAACTCAGACAATGCTGAAACCACTTCAGGCCGGACGACGATAGCAGGCCGGACCTGGCGTAGAAACTGCGATCGCTTCCGCAACAGTCGCTGCCTTTCCCGTCTGAAGCAGGTACGCCGCCGCCGCCGCGGCCGTGCGCGAATAACCGATCTTGCAATGAATGTAAACGATGCCCTTCGCGCGATTCATCGTCGATGAACGTCCGCCATTTCTCGCAACTGATCGAGCGATGGCGCGGTTAGATCGAGAATGGGAATGTTGCGATAATCAAGGCAGCGGAATGGTTTCGCCTCGGAAAATTCCGCGGTCAGATCAAGCACCGCGGTCACGCCCAGTCGCACGGCTGCGTCCGCTTCGCGATCGTTGAGGACCCGGCCGATCCAGACCTGCGGCGTGACCTTGTCCCACGGCCGGCATTGACGCCGATAATAGAGCAAGGAGAGTCGCTGGCCTAACAAGCAGGGAGCCAGAACCAGCTCGGGCGCTCCAATGCAATCGCCCATCGGCCTTGCGAAAAATAAGCGGACCCAACCCGAAATAGGCACCCGCGACGATGCCCAACGCAGTCGCTGGCCAAAGCAGCAACGCGCCCCACGGCCAAAACCAAACGACCAAACAGGCGAGGACCAGCGCGGCGACGGCGTAGTAGAGACCGACGCGCCGGTTCTCGATCACGGACAGATGCGGCCCGGATTCACGAATGAAGTAGATGCAATAGACGCCGAGCGCGAAGCCGGTGACGACGTCCATGAAATGATGTTGGTAGGTGAGAAGCGTTGAAAGACCGATCAAGATAAACCAGACATTCGACGCGACTCGCCAAAGGCCACGGGTATGGCGCGCGTAATGTTGAGCCAGAATCGTCTGCAAAGCGATGTGCAGCGACGGCAGCAGATTGTAGGGCTGATCCATTCCTCGAAACCAATCGAAGGCTGCGCCGAGCCAGCCGCTCGCGTGCGGGCGTTCGAAGGCAAAGCGAAGCGGAAAGAGAAGAAAGCAGATCCCCGCGACGACAATCGCGGCGACGATGCGTTTGGAAAACATGGCCAGTTCCCGTTCGATGCGACAAAGGAACGGGGCGGCGACAAAGAAGAGATCGATCGACAGGTAGGGAACGATCATCAGCGGCACGAACGGGATAAGCTGTTTCCCATTCGAAGTAGAGCGTGCCGACGTCGTGGCGTTGGCGCAGTGATCCAGTTGCACCAGCCGTAGACGATGACGAAGAGAACCGAGAGTCCGACCGATGCGCGAAGCGCCTTTAGACGAAGTCGCCGTTCGAGCGCGCCTGCACTTCGAGCGTTGCTCCGCCGCTTGAGTTCATCGAATTCTGAGCAGCTAATGCACCTGCGCAGATAGCGCGAAGTTAGAATCGTTTTGCAACGAGTTCGATTCTGGCATCGTAGTCGACAGTTCCTGGGCAGTATCGGCTCGCGATTAACCGCCATCGTTTCGCTGCGCGACCGAGACGGTGAAAATTCCCCATTCGTCCACTTCCATCGTGACTTTTTCGAACCCGGCCGTGCGCACCAGTTCATCCATCTCCGCCGTGGTCCTTCGTCGCATGATCCAGGGTTCGCCTTCGCGATTGCGGAGAACGCGCGCGATGAATTCAACCTGCGGATGCCAGGGTTGGTTTGTGTAAACGAGATGACCGCCCGGCTCGATCGCGTCCGCCAGGCCACGCAGCGAAGTCAGCACATCGTCATTCGACGGAAACAATTCGAACAACCCCGAGACAATGCCGATCGTCGGGCGCGGCTCGATCGCTGGCCAGGGAGGCCCGATCAAAAGCATCACCGAATGCGAGCGTTACATTCGTTAGGCCGAAATCTCGCGCCAGACCGGTCGCCGCATCGACGTTCTCCTGTTTGTAATCGCGCAGGAGCGCCGTCATCGGAATTCCGGGCAACGCTCGCATCGTCTCGAGAACGTATCGTCCCCCACCCGCTGCGATATCGACGATCCGCACCGGGCGGCCGGCCGCATGCGTCTTTCTCGATCACGCTTCGCGAGCAAGTTTCTCCAGATTCCTTTTCCGTTGACGAATCCCGCGCCAACCGATGCTGTTCAAGTACGCGTGGTCAATGAACCGCCCCAGGCGCGTCGCTCCCTGCGCTTTGTTTTCGTAGACGTAATCAAGAGTCAGCCCGGAATCGAAACCGCTGCGCCAGCCGAGATCGATCCCTTTGCTTAAGCGCCCTCCGGTTTTCATGCCGGCGCGAACGACGGCAAACTGCGGGCCGCCGCGCAGTTTCAATCGCTCGTATTCCTCCCAGGTGTAGCCGAACTTGTCCGCATTGAGCAGGGAAGGCGTCGACTGGCTGTTCGGCGAATCGCTCGATGATAAATTCGCGAACGCGTCTCCACCACCTGCGCCCGCTCCTTCTCGTGAAAGATCGCGTGATACGCAGCGGGAAAAATCGTGCATCCGCTTCACGGGCGAGGAAAGACCGTTAAAGAATTCTCGTTGCGCCTTGACACTAACGACCCAGTCGCGACCGGCCGCGAGCATGAGCGTCGGCACGTTGATCGCGCCGGCATCCGCCAGCAGACGCGTGCCGGCATCGTGCAGATCGATCAGCACATTGACCGCGATCTGGCGAAAAATCAGCGGATCGGCGTTGTAGAGCGCGGCCTGCACCGGATCGTGCGTCAGCATCTTTGCTTTCACGTAGCTCTTCACGAAACCGGGCCCGAGAAATTTCTGTTTCAGCCGGAGCGCCGGAATGGCGAGCGGAACGTAAAGGCGAACCCGAAACGCCGGCGTCGCGAGAATCATCGCGCGGATGGGCGGCGCGTAATCATGCACCCAGGCCGCGACCGAGACCGCGCCGACGCTGTGCGCCAGGACGATCATGTTCTCCAGCGCAAACCCATGGTGCTGCGACGACTGGCGGACGAACGCGTCCACATCTTTCACCATCGTTCCAAAGTTCTCCGCGCGAGCCTCGCTCGCCCGGAGAACGGCCGTGGCCCTCGCGCATCCCACGCGAAAATCGCCACGTCGGGAAGGTCCGAGCATTTCCACAACTTCCGACCAGCGACCGGAATGTTCGTGGCCGCGATGAAAGAGCAGCAAGGCTTTTCTTTGGCCTCCGCCGGAATCCAGGCGCGATAGAACAGCTCCGCGCCATCCCAACTCACCATCGTTTCTTCAGTCGGCTGCATTTTGTTGCGCTAATTGCCTTTACTGCCTCATGCAGCTCGGCAGCGATCGCGGCACTCGCGTTCTTGTCGGACGGCACCGCGCCATAATTGCGCGGCGCGCCGATGATCAGGCGCACTTTTCGAGGCCGCGGCCAGCGGCTCCCCTTCGGCCAGGCGCGGAAAGCGCCATCCAGATAACAGGGGAGCACCGGAACATCCCGGCCGGCGACGAGCGCACCGATGCCACCTTTGAATTCCTGAAGCTCGCCGGTGGTCGAGCGGGTTCCTTCCGGAAAAATGATCAGAACGTTGCCGGCATTCGCAAGAAGCTCACCGCAAATCGCCAGACTCTGGCGGACATGTGTCTGTCGCGCGAAGGGCAATGCGTTTACGACCACCGTCGCGATCCAGGTGCGCGGCATGCTCTTGAAAAAATAATCCGCCGCCGCCGCCGGAAACGCTCGATGCAACCGGCGCAGCGGCAATCCCGCGAGCAGGCAAACCGTATCGAGATGACTGGAATGATTGGCGACGAGCACAAACGAACGATTGCTGCGCAGATGTTCCTCTCCGACGATTTCGAAACGGCAATAGGTGCGCAGCAATCGCGCGAATGATCAGCGCCACGAGGGAGCGCAATCCATAGACGAGCATGTCCGGTTCGCGGGGAAAATTCCGCAGCCGCTCGATGCAGGGTTTGATCGAGATCGGCCGCGGGCTCGTATTGCCATTTCTTCATCGCAGCTCGTGATAATAGCCGGCCATGTGCATGAAGAGCGGCGCGACGTAAATCAAACTATCGATCCGATCGAGAATGCCGCCGTGCCCCGGAATCAACCCTCCCATATCCTTCGTCCCAATGTCACGCTTGATCACGCTGATCGAAAGATCGCCGAGTTGCCCGCCGATCCCAACGATTAATCCGGTCAGGATCAACTGCCACGGCCCGAATTCCGGAAAGGAAAAGCGGAGCAGCCACGGCAGGATCATGGAAACCGCCAGCGCACCCAGTGCGCCTTCCCAGGTTTTCTTCGGACTGATCTCGCTCCGCAGCGGATGACGGCCGAAGAGCCGGCCGAAAGTGAATGCCGCCACGTCGTTCAGCTCCGTCGCGAAGATCATATAAAGCAGATAGCCGTAAGCGTTGACCGCATTCGCGAGAAAGCCGAGATGCCCGAACATCCAGCCGATGTAGACAAACCCGACGATGCCTAACGACATCCGTTGCAATTCGCCGCGCGCGCGGTTGCGCAAAATCGGCACGATCAGGATGAGCGCGATGGCAAAAACCGGCACCGCCACGAAAAACCCATACCATCCCGTCCCCGGTTCTTCGCCGCGCGGATGCGGCATTAACGAAGCCACGCCGACCGTGACGATGCCGGCGTAAGCCGCGCCGGTCATCCACCAGTCGCGATACAACTCCGGAAGCGCGCGCAAATTCCTTGAATCCGAAAATCGCCAGAAGGTGACGCCGATGATCGTGGGCACGCGGCCGGCGAAAATCACAGCCATCCCAATCGGCGCGAGGACGAGCCAGGACCGGTACGTGCTCCAGATCGAACCGAGTTGTTTTTCCGGAAATCCCCTGCACAAGACAGAGCACAATTCCCCCGCCAGCCAGCGAGCCAAAAATGATGCGCAGATAGGCGCGAAAGACGGGATCGTGAAGCGCTTGGTGCGGCGACATCAATTAGCAGCAGACTTCGACCGCAACGCCGCCATGATTCGTTTCAATCGGATGGTCATCGTCTGCACACAGCCTGCGATCGACAATAAGGCAGGCCCAGTCGAGCACCGTCAAGCTCAGCGAATCGAATCGATCCATCGTTCCACCAAAGGCAGGCGAGCGTGATCCAGGCTCCGACGTGCAGGGCCACCATGCGCCATGGCTTCGACATCATGCCGCTGAATTCCCGCTGGACCGCCGACCGCCTGTCCAAACATCCCCACGTACGCCGTCAAGAGCGCGAAGATCGCGGCCCAGTAGCCGAAGATCGGATTCATCCAGCCGCTGTGCGCAACGCCGGCAAAGATCAGGACATCCGAAATGCGATCCGGCAGATCGTTCAGGATTTCGCCACGCCAGCTCGCTTTGCCGGAAGCGAGGGCGACCATGCCGTCGAGCATGTTGCACCAGAGGCGCAGATAGCAGAAACCGGGCGCGAAAAGCAGGAGGATTGGATGCTGGCCTGACTTCCAAAAACAGACTGCGGCAAGCGCGGCCGCAACGATCGAAAGATAGGAAATCGTGTCGGGACTGACACGCAATGCCGCACGCAGAAGCGCGTCGCGCCTTGCGCGGTCAGGCGAAAAACATTCGCGATGGGACGGCGGGAAGTAGGTTCGTAAGCGGATGATCCTCGCTTCGCAGATGGCCGCGCGATCGAGGATGAATGGAACCAAGTGTTCGCAAAAATCTGCGTAAATCTGCGAAATCTGTGGACGCCCAATTTCGCTACGAAACGGGAAAGCGCAGGATATGGAAATCCTGCGCTTCCTGTGAGCCCTCGGGCTTACATGTAATTCAACGCGCCGCAGCGCCAGCACGTAAACCACGTCCAGTTTGACTCGACGTAGTTGCCAGCGCCGTCTGCGAAGCATGTGTAAAGTAGCTTCCGCCCACGACCACCGGCCTCACTGGCATCCGCGCCTTTTTCCGCGCCGGATCCACCCTCTTTATCTGGCTTCTTGCCTGCTTTTTCGTCAGCCATACTAACTATCCTTTCGTTTGTTCTTGTTTTATTTCACCACCACATCACTCGATCTGGCGGCAAATCCTTGCTGATTTCGTCCGGCGCTACAAGCCTTGCCTGCCGCCGTTGTTCGTTTCCTGTTAGACTGATAAGTTTGCGCATTTTGCGAGTTTATCTTCAGCCAGCTGATTGTGCTGGCTTTGAGCCACCTCACGCGGGAGCCGCCGGCAGGAAGTGTTCCGCGCGGGCTTTGCGCCCCGTCCGCATGGTAGAGATCGTAAAACAATCCGCGCTTCGCGAGCAGCTCGTCCCCGGTGCCGCGCTCAGCGATCTTCCCCTCGCTCAGGACGATGAAATAATCGCAAAAAGGCAGGAGCCAGCGGAGATCGTGATCGACCACCATGACGGTGTGATTTTTCGCCGCCTGCCGGATCATTCCCAGAATCCCGAACTTTTCCTGGTTATCCATCCCGACCGTCGGCTCATCGAGAAAGAGGACCGCGGGATTGCGAAGCAGGCAGCGGGTTAGCGCCAGTAGTTTTCTTTGGCCACCCGACAGACGCCGCCCAGCCGCAAACTCGGCATCGAGCGGATTGCCCTTCACGCCCGCCTGCAAGAGCTTCCAGACCCCAGTCTCCTCGCAAATTGCCGGATCTCCGCGTCGGTCGCGTCGGGTTTGGCCATCTTCATGTTGGCCCGGAGGGTGTCGTGAAAGAACGCCGGAAATTGCGACATCATCGCAATGTGATCGTACAGATTGTCCGCGGCGTAGTCCCCCACCGGCCTTCCGCCGAGAATCACCTGGCCTTTCTGGGGATCGTAAAAGCGAAGCGCGAGTTTGAAAAAAGTCGTCTTCCCCTGCCCCATCTTCGCCACGAACCCGGTGATTTTTCCCGGCGGCAATTCAAAGGAGACGTCGTCAAAAATGCGCCGGGAATCCGGCTTGTAGGAAAAAGTCAGATTCTTGGCCTCGAGTGTGGGCGCAATCGATTCCACCTTGACCGTCCCGGAGCGTTCCTCGCGGCTGGCGCGCGATTCGAGCATTTTGTTTACCGTTTCGATTCGCGGCCATGCGCTGCCGGCCATGACAATATAAGCGGAGAGCGACGCCAATCGGCGACATCAGCGCCGGCGTGAGAAGGAAAATCGCGACGACATTTCCCGCGCTCTCGGCGTCGCCGGAGCGGATGGCGAGGAAGACACCGAACGCGAGCATGACGCCTGGATGAACCAGCTGGGCAGGCCGTTGACGAGATTGAGCGATTCAATCGTGAGCGTCTGATTTCAACCGCGACCGGAGAAGCGCCTCGAGCTGCGCGTCGTGTTTCGCCGAGAAAATCGGCTCCGCCTCCATGGTCTGGATTTCCTCCGGCGACTGCATCGCACCGGTGACGAGGCTGTTGATGCGCGAGCATTTTCTCCTGCATGTCGCTCGAGACATTGCGCACCGGTCGGCCATCTTTCCGGTGATGTAGGGCGAGATGAAGGCGAAGAGCACGATGGCGATCGGAATCAGCGCCGGCGGAATCTCGATTCCGAAGATGGTCGGAGGCGGCCCCTTCATCTGAAAGTTGTAAATGAGCAACGCGACCGTGCCGCCGAGCACCGCCATTTGCAGCAGCATATCGATCGCGATCTGCCGCATGGTCATGGCCGCCTCGATCGGTAAACTGATTCGCCATGGCGTTGAGCTCTCCCGGATCGTGCGTGTGATAGAACTCGGGCCCCTGGCGGAGCAATCGTTCGAACAGACGGCTGCGCAGCCGGTTGGAAATGGTCAGGTCGAGCTTGGTCGAGATCGCGCGAAATGGAATACCTAAGTAAGGACCCCGAGCGCAAATCGCCCACAGAACGCAGATCCAAATCAGGCGAGTGTGATCAGCCGGCGGCTGTCTCTCTGCAACCGGACCGGACTGTACTCGGGGGCAGGCGATTCCGACGCCGAAGCCGCTGGCGAAACCAGTTCCGCCGGGCGGGTCAGTTCCTGGGTGATGTTTCCGACAAGCTGCGACATCCCGAGGTTCATCCCGTTTTGCAGGAGTGTCATCAGGCAGTAGATCAGGACGAGATACTTGCAAAAGGCCACCATCTTCCAGCCCATGCGGAAGATCACGCCCCAGCGCACATCGCTGAGTTTGACCTCTTCCTTTGCGCGCCCGGCGGCATTGCCTGATCCCACCGGGACCCTTTCGGCCTGCGGCGGCGGAGTTCCTGCCGCTTGCGGTCCCCTGCCCGATGGCGTCCCTGCGGTTTATCCTGGCGGTGGCTTCCCGTCATAATCATCTGAAACAGCGAAGCGAAGGCAGCAGGCATATCCTTTTCTCGACTCACGTAGCGGGCCGAGCTTTTGCCAGATTCCGCATTGCAAGAACAAAACTATCCATCAAAACTCTCGGACTGGCCAAGTCCGGATTTCTCGCAATACTGTCGAATGGACGATCATTCGGAACGAATCAAACTGCTGGAACAGACTGTCATTCAATTAAACTCGGTGATCGAAAATTTGTCCGCCAGCACGATGGTCTTGTCGGCGCGCCTGGCTGCTTTGCGCAAAATGGTGACGCAATCGTTGACAGCACTTGGATTTGCACTCCCGATAAGACACCGTTGACGAGGCAATTGGTCAAATGGAACGTGAGGCGTGTCATAACCAATTGGCAGCCGTTTCGGATAACGACCCTCGCCTGGCGGGAGTGATGAAGAAGATGATCGATCAGGTGTCTACGGAATAGTGGCGCTCTGAGTCACGCTGTGTTTAGCGTCGAATCACTTCGACAGTCGAACGACCCAATTGCAGAGCGTTTCCGCAAAGCGCCCGAAGGTTGGCCTCAATATGTCTTGATCGGGCAAATCTGTCCATCACTGTCGAAACCCAGGGCTTCACAGAAGCGCCACTAAACTCACCCGACCTTCGGCGCCACACGCCTCGCTAGGCTCCTCATTGACATGGCATCGGCAATGCTGGTAAAATTTTCGTTACTATGCGACCGATTTGGAAAGGCAGTATCAGCTTCGGGTTAGTTTATATTCCCATCGCCGTTTACCCTGCCACCAAAGAAGAAAAGGTCAGTTTTCGCCAACTTCGATCCAGCGATCTCAGCCCGATCAAGTACAAGAAAGTCGCGGAAGCGGACATGAAAGAAGTTACTGCCGACCAGATCGTGAAAGGCTACGAGTACGAGCGCGGCCACTTTGTCGTCCTGAAGGACGAAGACTTCGCCAAGGTAAAGATCGAGTCCACCCATTCGATCGACATCACCGACTTTGTTGACCTCGGCCAGGTCGATCCGAAGTTTTTCTACAAACCTTATTTTCTCGAGCCGCAGAAAGGCGGCGAGAAAGCCTACTCACTTCTGCACAAGGCATTGAGCGGCACCGGCAAGATCGGCATCGCGAAAGTCGTGATCAGCAATCGCGAACATCTGGCTTCAGTCAAACCTGATGGATTGTTCCTGATTCTCGAGCTGATGCATTTTGCTTCGGAGATTCTTAGTCCCGAAGAATTAAGAACGGAACGGTGACCAAGATCACCGAAAAAGAATTGAAGATGGCGCAATCCCTGGTCGAGAGCATGTCGGTCCATGGGAGCCGGAGAAATATCGCGATGAATATCGGGCCGCGATCATGGAAATGATCGAGCAGAAAGCGCAGCACAAGGAAATCACCGGTAAACCAGTGCCTGCTCCGCGCGCGACGAACGTGGTCGACCTGGTGAAGGTCCTGCAGGAGAGCCTGAACCGGAATCAATCGCTCAAGCCGAAACGAATGGAGCTCGAGCAGCGAAGCGCGTTCGACCTCGACCTTGGTCAAACAGAAGCGCCGCGCCGCGGCGTAGCGCGGATAGAATTGCGGCGCGTTAGTTAGGAAGCTGCGTTCTCCCTCATGGGTCCTATAGGACAGATAGGACCTAGTTCGGGTCTTGCCAAGCAGCGCACCTAATTCCATCGCCAGCTTCGGGCCGATCCCGCTTTCTTCGTGCTTGAAATAAACGAACGCCTCCGACCAGGCATCGTCTTGAGCCTTGATCGTCTCGGCCCAACGCTTCACATCAGCGCTCTGTAATCCTCGCGGCGCAGTCGCAGATAACCGTAATCAGCGGTCGCAACCATCGGCGTAGCAAGCGATTCACTCTCTGCGATGCAAAGCGCAATGTTCTTGCTCTTGAGTAGTGCGTAGATCTCGTCGTCAAACCAGGAGGCATGACGAAATTCGAACGCGGCCCGCATCCCGGGCGGCACGTCATTCAGAAACTCGCCCAACACCGCCGCATCCTTCTTGAACGCAGGCGGCAACTGGAAAAGCACCACACCCAGCTTCGCTTCCAAATCCGAGATGACCTGAAAGAAGTAGCGCAACGTATCGCCACAATTCCGGAGCTTGGCGAAATGCGTTACCTTCTGCGGCGCTTTCAGGCTGAATTTGAATCGCTCCGGTGTGAGCCCACCAGTTTGCATTGTCTTCGGGCTCGGAATTCGGCGAAACGTGTAGTTGACCTCCGTGGTGGACACGTTCGGCGTAGAACGGCAACATCTTCGCCGCGGACAGATCCTCCGGGTAAAATGTTCCCTTCCATTCCGCATATTGAAAGCCCGAAGTGCCGATCCAGGTGTTCATGTCTTGAAGTATGCCTGTTAGCAGGGGTTCCTCAAGCAACGCGTGTGGAGCGCCGCTACAAACCAAGGAGGGGCGGCCGGCTCGGAATAATTTCGGAGACGCCGATCCGCCCACCTATCGCCAACGAACAAGAGGTGTATGGCCCGCAGAATAGGGCGGAAATAATCCACGCTCCCAACACTATCACCATTCACCATTCACCTTCGCTACGGAAGGGCGCCCGGAGTCTAAAAGACCGATGAATTCAGAATCTATTGAAGATGATACGCTTCAATCAACGCGGTGCCGGTTGCACCATTCACCCCGCTCACGACCACTGTGTAAGTCCCCGGGTAAGCGTCGCCAGGATCGCTGATTCCGCGTCGTCCACTGGCGCTACCCCGGTCTCTTGGATCGCCTCCTCTTGCGACTCTCTCCAGTTGTCATTGAAGGCAAGGCGTTGCCCTTGCACGTCGAACAATTCCATCGTCGGATTCGAGAGAGGCGTTTCAATCCCCTGCCCGCCTAGAGAGGGACCGATCGCACGAAAGAGAATTCCAGCCGAATCCGTTCCCTGAAGAATCACGCCACCAATCATCGCACCCTGATCTGTGTCCACCAATCCTCGAGTGCTGATATTTGCCAGAATCGAGGTCGAACCATGCTCGACATCGTAAACTTCGACCAGGCCAACGCCGGTCGCCCCGTTCTTTCCGCGAACAATAGCGGTATAAGCGCCCGGTTGAAGCGTAACGAGAATCGCCGACTCCAAATCATTAGACGGCGCCAGCGTGTGTCGCGAATAGCCTGTTCCTGCGTGTCCTTCCAGTTATCGTTGGACTGGATCAGGTTGCCGCTGGAATCCCACAGCTCGAGCATCGGATCAGCCAGCGCCCCGGAAACACCGGCACCGGCAAGTGATGGTCCGATCGCGCGGATCACGACTTGTTTTTCAGTCGCGCCCATGACGATGAAACCGCCAATTGGAATTTCCTGATCATTTGTCAATCGGGCCCGAGTCGAAATGTTTACCAGGCTGCCGCGCGGTTACACGGACGACCACCGCATCATAGGCCACCGCATGCACGCCGTCGCTCGCACTCAACATGAAGGTGTAAGTCCCGGGCTGAGTGAATGTGACTCTGGTGCTGGCTTGACTCGGATCGGCAAATGTCACGGAGCCGGGACCGGAATATAGTCTCCATTGAATCGCGGCATTCCCAAGCGGCGCGTTCACGACTCCATTCAAGGTGGTCTGGCCGGGAAACGCGATGAATTGATCCGGCCCGGCATCCACCGTTGGCGCCCCGGGCGAACGCGGACCCTCGTTCGGGCCGGTTGTTTCGATCACTTCGAAGTTATCGATCGTGATGGTCGAAAGATGATCGAACGCATTCGAGGCAAAGCGATCATCCGGAGCAAACCGAAACGGAAAAGAAATTGCCGTTATCCGCCACGATCGCGCCATATTTTTTCAGGGCAAGCAGCACCGCTTTTTCTTCGATTGTCCAATTTGATGGAATCACGAAGTCGGATTTCAGCCGCAGACGTTGTCCCATCGCCGGATAATTCACCGAGGTCGCCGGAATCGAGGAGGCGTAATGTCGGGCCGGATAAATGTATTCGCGCCGTGTTTTCTTCACGACTAATCGGAGCGCGTGCTCGACCATGCCGCGCCGGCATTCGTCATAACGAACCACCGCCGGAAACATCGGCAGCCCGGCGGCATCACCCGAGGTCCATCCGTCCGGACGCATCGCGTTTGAATTGAGATCGAACTTCGCGCCATTGGAAGCTTCCCAACCGCTTTGCAGTCAGTCGAGTCAACCATGTTTCCCAAATCAGCCGACACCCGGGCGCGACGATGATCGCGTGACGATCTCCTCCGTCGTTGTTCACGTCCTGTTGCCATTGCTGGAGGGTGAGATTGCCCGTCCCTTCGGCCACGATTCGATCGGCAGATTCGACGGAATCGGATAGTTGCCATTTGGGAAAGTGCCGCCATCGAGATCTGATTCGTCGGGATAATTGAAAAACGGAAGGGTCACACGTGGCTGATTGTCCGGAACGAACGCATAGTTCATTTCGTAGAACGGGCGCAACGTCCGGCGGTTTGACGCGAGATCGCTGATGATTTGCGCGATGATTGCATTCGAATTGGAATGCACCGGACGATGCGAGATGTCTTCGTTCCATGCGCTGTCCACCGGCATGATCTGCATGGCGGAAACGATCGCGTCGCCGGCGGAGTATTGAACAGCGTCGGTGTGGTGACAACGGGCAGCGGCCCCAGAATTCGGCCTTCGTGGTTGATGCGTTCGGCCTGTGCGGTCAAAGCGCAGATTGAGTGAGAATCAGTGCGACGCTAAGCGACGTGCACCTGGGCGAGGTGATTTGATTATGTTCTCCATGATAGTGTTTATTCGCGGAGAAGCTCGGAGAAGCCGCATGTTTTGGCAGCAATATTTGCGCCGGTGCCGCCTTCGGCGGAATCCCAAATGCCAAGCTCCAAATCCCAAGACAATCTCAAGCTAACTGTCACACGAAGCCAGCGAAAGCGACAGACCTTCAACTGCTTCGTTCGCTCTTTGTGATTGACCTATTGGGATTTGGCGCTTGGGTTTGCGAGATTTCCGCTTTAGCGCGACTCTCAACCGGCCAGCGCTTTTCCGAACCGGATCAATTCGTCCGCAAGTTCCTCGATCCGTTTCACGACCTTCTTGTCCGTCAATTCGTCGCCCTCAAACGAATCGCCGGTCGCATAAACGAATCGCGGAACAATCACGCAACGAAAATCAAGCATCAGACTGTTCGCGAATGCCATGACCGACATGTAACTGCTCATTCCACCGGCCGCGCAAAGGAAACCCACAATCTTGTTTTCCCACGAGCTGCCGGTCAGCTCGACCATGTTCTTGGCCGCGGCGCTCACATCGTAATTGTAAACCGGCGTCGCAACCAGGATCGCATCCGCCGCCTCGATGGCGCGTTGAGTTTTTGCGCAGCCGGTGCGCATAACATTTGTCCGCATCGCACAACGGCAGACCCATCGTACTGATATCGAGCCATTCGCAATTCACTTTCGCCTTTTGCAGATGCTTAAAAGCAATCCGGCCCATCCGGCGGCTGTTGCTGTCGGGATTACCACTGGTGCTGACGACCAAATATTTCGGCATGAATTTGTGAATAACGTCGCTCAATCGGCGCCGATCAAGCATCTTTGATTGAACCGGCCAAACAGATAATCTGTCGCCTATTCACATGTCCGACAATGCTCTCCTCAACGCCAGTCCACACAAGCGCCGACCGCGCTACCGCGGCAAGCATCCGCGCCGTTTCGAGGAGAAATACAAAGAACACGATCCGCAGCGTTACGGGGAAACCGTCACCAAAGTTATCGCGTCCGGCAAAACACCCGCCGGCACGCACCGGCCCATCATGGTGGCGGAGATTCTGGAAATCCTTGCCCCAAGCCGGGCGAAATCGCGGTCGACTGCACGCTTGGCTACGGCGGACACGCACAGGAAATTCTCCGACGACTTCAACCAGGCGGAAGTTGCTTGGACTGGACGTCGATCCGATCGAGTTGCCCAAGACCGAAGCCCGCCTTCGCTCGTTTGGTTTCGGTCCGGAAATCTTTACCGCGCATCGCGCCAACTTTGCCGGCCTGCCGAAAATCTGGCGCAGCTGGCTTCAACGGCGCCGACATCATCCTGGCCGACCTCGGCGTCTCATCCATGCAGATCGACGATCCAGCTCGCGGCTTTTCGGTTAAGCATGAAGGTCCGTTGGACATGCGGATGAATCCCGAGCGCGGCCAGCCCGCCTCGGCCTTATTGCAAAAGATCGATCCGAAGCGCTCGCCTCCTTGCTGGCGGAAAATGCGGACGAACCCCATGCCAGCGCCTTGCTGCCGCTCTCGCCGGAAAGAAATTCAATTCCACCACTTCGCTGGCCGCCGCAATTTGCGCCGCGTTGCCGCGCTTGAAGGAAGATGACGTCGAGCTCACGGTTCGCCGCGTTTTTCAAGCGCTGCGGATCGCGGTGAACGACGAATTCTCCGCGCTCGACACCTTTCTGCGCAATTTGCCTTTGTCTCAACCCCGGCGGGCGGGTCGCGATTCTTACCTTTCATTCTGGCGAAGATCGCCGGGTTAAGAAATCTTTCGAAGCCGGCTTGCGCGATGGATCCTACTCGGAAATCGCGACGGCGGTCATCCGCCCGAGCGCAGCGGAACGCAATTCCAATCCACGTTCAGCCTCGGCCAAG
>CAVVVQ010000017.1:0-61983 GCA_963751725.1 uncultured Verrucomicrobiae bacterium | reverse complement strand
GGCATTCGAACTCGAACACCGGACCGTGCGACCGGATGGCGAAACGCGCTGGCTCATGACCCGAGGGCGGTTTCTTCATAACGATCGGGGCGAAATTCGCGAGCTGATAGGCGTCGCAGTTGACGTTACTTCTCAGGTTAGGGCCAACCACGAGGTTCGGGTGCAGCGCGAAGAAATGGCTCGCCTTAATCGAATGGCGACAATGGGAGAGCTTACCGCATCCATAGCTCACGAACTGAACCAACCTCTTTCCGCTATCGTGAACAACGCAAACGCGGGAATACGTTTTATTGATAGAGGCAGCATCGAACCCGATGCACTCCGCGAGATTCTAACTGACGTGGTGGCAGACGGGCATCGGGCCAATGATATTATTCAAACCGTCCGGGCCGGGATCAAGAAAGACGGCGCAGTCAGGAGATCGATCAATTTGAACGATTTGATCACAGCCGTTGCGCATATGGTTCATGGGGACGCAACCGCTCGAAAATGTGTGGTCCAAATGGCATTGGACAAAGACTTGCCTGCAATTGAGGGCGACCCGGTTCAACTTCAGCAGGTCCTGATCAATCTTCTCACCAACGCATTCGATGCCATGCACAAGACCCCGGCCGATCGCCGTAAGGTACAAATCGGCACCGAACTGCGTGACGACGGCGCAATCAAGGTACCGAACGGGACTACGGCATTGGTGTTCCTATTGAAATGCACGAACAGCTCTTCGAACAATTCTTTACCACGAAAGAGGAGGGGCTCGGCATGGGCCTGGCCATAGCCCGCACAATCGTTCAAGGGCATGGGGGCAAAATCGAGGCTGAAAACATTGACGAAGGGGGCGCCCGGTTTTATTTCATTCTACCTGCCGTTCAACCGGCAAATTTAAGATGATTACCCCAAAGCCTTTGGTGTTCGTGATCGATGATGACGCATCCATCCGCAAGAGCCTGGCCCGGCTGCTCAATTCCGCCGGCTATGAGTGCGAGCCGTTCCCGTCCGCTTTCGATTTTCTTGCTCGCGCACCCTGCTCTGGACCCTCATGTGTAATTGTGGACGTCCGCATGCCTGGACTCAACGGCATCGACTTTCAGGGCGCTCTCATTCAACGCCGCCGCGAAGAACAACTCATCTTTATCACCGGTCACGGGAACATCCCTATGTGCGCCCGGGTGATGAAGGCGGGCGCGGTCGATTTTCTCCCAAAGCCGTTTAAGCATGGCGACCTATTAGAATGCGTTGAGCGTGCGTTAGCTCGATCCATTGAACAACGATCTTTTGCCGCCGAACGAAATAGTGCGCGGGTGCTGGTCGACTCGTTAACGCCGCGGGAATTCGAAGTGATGCAGCTCATCGCAACCGGATTGTTGAATAAACAAGTCGGCGCGGAACTTGGTATCTCAGAAAAAACGGTAAAGGTCCACCGCGGACGGGTCATGCAGAAGCTTGGAATTACTTCGGTGGCTGAGGTGGTGGTTCTGGCGCAAAAGGCAGGCATTTCCGTCGGCGTTACGCGAGACAAATCAGAGGCTTCATTGAATGGGACGAAGGTCGTATAGTCGGAAGGTTGATTGGGTGAGTAAGTTAGAAGCGTGGGCCAGACCCAAATCGGTTAGTGGCAGTGTTGCGTAATTTGGACGCACGACCACGTATGGAGCCGAATCCGTTTCCTAAGCGTAGAAAAATCTATGTACCAAATAAAAATAAGCATGCACTCGCACGACATTCGAAAAACGAACCACACAGTGCAAAACGTTCCAGTAAACAAGAGCCAATTTCAGCCAAACGGACTTGGTCCGCAGCCGGGAGGGCCTATCTTGTTTGACTCGGCTAACAAAGGCGGTCTTTCCGTCTGTCTGTTGGATGATGATCCGTCCGTTCTTAAATCAACCGGCCGCCTCCTCTCCTCCGCCGGTTGGAAAGTGGAGGCGTTTACCAATCCAAAAGAATTTCTTTGCTACGCTCAGACCCATCACCCCAAGGTAGTCGTCCTCGATATCCGGATGCCCATCATGAATGGCCTGGAAGTACAAACGAAACTCCGCCAGATCTCTCCCGCAACCCGAGTAGTTGTTCTGACTAGCAAAGACGATCCATCCGTCCGTTCGCAAGCAATCGAAGGCGGCGCATCAGCGTTTTTCCTCAAACCGGTGTGCGATGAGCGGTTTCTCGCCGAAATCGAATCGGCGGTCGCGTCCGAGAAAGTAACCAGGAAACCGGTCTGGTCATATTGGTCTGACATACGGCCATAGGGCTAACGTCCTATTTCCAAGTCTCGCGGATCCTAGCAAACTTCGGCTGGAGTCGGAACTCCTCGACCTAGAAAATCGAAGTAATGAGCGGCCCTTTGCAGAAATCCGAATCGAAAGTAAGTACGCGTGAATTTCTGAGAACGCGTGCAGAACTATTCAAGGATCTCTCGGATGAGCGTCTTCAGCAATTGGTGGACGGATCGCGCGTCGCCACATTCGAATCGAACGAGGTGATCATGCACCGCGGCGAAGAGGCCGCGCACTTTGGATTAATCCTGAGCGGGACGGTGACGGCCGAAGTGGGTAATGATCAGCGGCTCGGAGAATTGATAGCCGGCGACACTTTTGGCGAGCTCTCCCTAATGAGCGGCGACCCGCTGGTAGCGGATTTCGTAGCCAAATCGCCGTGCCACGTGCTGCTCGTGCCGGTGTCGCTATTCCAGTCCATTATTGTGTCCGAACCGGGAGCGGTTCAGCGAATTTCGCGGACCATCGTTAGACCGCATGAAATTGCTCATGACCGATCCGGCCAAGGCAGCGTCTGCGTTGCGCGAAAGCGATGATCCCTACGGCTTGAAACTTAAAGGGGAACGACCGGAGAAGATCCTTGTCATCAACTGTGGTTCCTCCTCGCTCAAATACAGCTTCTACGACACGACGGATGAATCCCGAAATGCACATGGCTCGGTGGAGCGTATTGGCATTGATGGCACCCGCCTCGCGCACCATGGCCCAACGGGCGCGGTGAAACGCGATCTGGCCAGGGGCGATTTCGCCAATGCATTCGAAACGATGACAAAGGAGCTTACCGCCAAGGAAACCGGGGTGATTGGTGGGGCCGGAGAGGTAAGTGTCGTAGTTCATCGGTTGGTCCACGGCGAAGAAAAATTCACGGAAGGAATCCTTCTTACCGATGAGATCGTTGCCCAGATCGAAACACTTAGTCCGCTCGCGCCCTTGCATAATCCGACCATGCTCGCGGGCATCCGTGAGATGCGTCGGCAGTATCCGGCTGTCCCGCATGTGGCGGTGTTCGACACGGCATTTCATCATACGCTGCCGCCTTACGCTTTTCTTTACGGCTTACCCTACGAACTGTACGAAAAGAACTCGATCCGACGCTACGGCTTTCACGGCAGTTCCCATAATTATGTCGCACTGAAGGCCGCGCAATTCCTGGGGCGCCGGCCTAACGCTTTACGACTGGTCAGCTGTCATCTAGGGAATGGTTCGTCCCTTTGCGCAGTAGATCACGGGCGATCAGTTGATACCACAATGGGGTTCACTCCCTTAGAGGGCCTGATCATGGGCACGCGCTGCGGTGATCTCGACCCAGGCGTGATCGGTTTTCTGGAGCGCACCGAGAAGCTTACCCCCTCACAAATCGATGAGATCCTGAATAAGAAAAGCGGGCTACTTGGTCTTTCCGGCATTTCGAGCGACATGCGGGAAATTCTCAAGGCCGCGGATGAAGGGGATCGCCGAGCGCTCCTCGCTCTGAAAACCTATTGCTATCGGGTGCGGAAATACATTGGCGCTTTCATCGCATCACTTGGCGGGGTGGATGCGGTGATCTTCACCGGCGGGATTGGCCAGGGCAGCGCGACCGTGCGAGCGCTGGCCTTGCAGGGATTGGATTGCATGGGTGTTACGCTTGATCAAGAGCGAAATCATGAATCACGCGGTGATACCGAATGCCGCATCTCAACCGATGATTCGAAGGTAGCAGTTCTCGTTATCCCAACGGATGAAGAACGAATGATGGCGCGCGAGGCGTTGCGAACGCTGAGTCGTTCTTACATCACGAACGTCCTTCAGGAGCAAAAGCAACAGCCGTTTCTGGTGGAAGTTTCCGCTCACCACATTCATCTCACCCAGGAGCACGTCGAGGCACTATTTGGCAAAGGCCATCAACTTACCAAACATGCAGATCTCTCGCAGCCCGGCCATTACGCCTGCAAGGAACAGGTGGCTATCGTCGGACCGAAGGGCCGGATCGAACGCGTGCGTATCCTCGGGCCGACTCGTAAATATACCCAGATCGAAATCGCAATGACCGAGCAGTTCAAACTCGGCATCCATCCGCCCATTCGCGAAAGTGGAGATATCGCCGATACGCCGGGCTGCACGCTCGAAAGCTCAACTGGGAGCGTGAAATTGGATCGCGGCGTCATTTGTGCCTTGCGCCACATTCACATGGCCCCGGAGGACGCTCTTCGCTACGGCGTTCGCGACAAATCGTTTGTTCAAGTGCGCATCGCCGGCGCTCGCGAACTTGTTTTTGGTGACGTGCTCGTCCGCGTGGATCCGACCTTTGGCCTGGCAATGCACATCGATACCGACGAAGCCAATGCGGCCAACGTGCAAACCGGCGCGCAGGGATACATCGCCGGAATCCAAAGCGAAGGATAAAACTCATCGGTCAAACGTTAGTTTTGCCGTGACCGTTGGTTTTTGATCGGATAACAATGTCTTCACCTTGGTGGTGAACTGATCTCATGCACAACTTTCTCTGGAAAGCCGACCGAACCCGACGAGTCGCCCTAACGAGCTGGATGATTCCTCTGCTCTACACCCTGGTGACAATGGCCGTGAGTTTGTTTTTTCCACGATTCGAACACCATTACATGCCGGCCCTGGTCACGACCATGAGCCCAGCAGCCGCGATGGCGATTTGTTCCTCCATCGCTTCGGGCATGATTGCGCTGACCGGCATCGTCTTTTCTCTGACCTTCGTCATGGTCCAATTCAGCGCGACCGCCTACTCGCCGCGCCTGGTCATGTGGGTCGCGCGCGAACCGGTTGTTTCTCATGCACTGGGCGTGTTTATCGCAACATTTCTCTATCCGTTGGGTATGCTTGCGTGGGTGGACCGAAACGAGTCCGGGACGGTCCCATTTATTAGTGCTTGGATGGTGGTCGGACTGCTCTTGGTCAGCATGGCAATGTTCATCGCCCTGATCGAACGCGTCAGCATGCTTCAAGTGAATCGCATGTTGATCTTCATCCATGGTCAGGGACGAAAAGCGATCGATGAACTGTACTTGGCGCGGGCAAATTCGGTTGATGCCGCCGCGCGCGCTGAAGAGATTGCAAAGGTATCCGTCAACCAAACCATAAACCACACTGGACACCCCCGCGTGGTTCAGGCCATCGATATGAAGGGCTCTGGTTAATTTGGCCACTAAATCCGGTGCGCTGATCGAGGTGGTCCCCGCTGTCGGCGATACCATCATCGAAATGACGCCTCTGTTCCGCATTCGCGGCGGGCACCAACCGATCGATGCAGCGAGCTTGAAAAACGAAATCGACCTCGGAGAAGAACGAACGTTTGAACAGGATCCAAAATACGCCATCCGACTGATCGTCGACATTGCGATCAAGGCCCTTTCGCCAGCGATTAACGACCCGACGACGGCCGTCCAAGCACTCGATCAAATCGAGGATCTTTTGCTCCGCCTCGGCTCTAGTTGCCTGGAAGACGGGACTTTTCGTGACAGTAAAGGCATCGTTCGAGTGGTGATCTCATTTCCTACGTGGGACGATTTTCTGCGTCTTGCCTTGGAGGAGATCCGGTCCTATGGCGCGGATAGCGTGCAAGTGATGCGTCGAATGAAGGCGCTGATCACGAATCTCATTGAGCTGTTGCCACCCGAGCGCCAACCTGCGTTACGGTACCTGTGATCGCCGTCTGCAGGATTCGATCACCAGGACGTTTGAAGGGGCTGAAGATCAGCAAACGGCATCATGTGCCGATCGGCAGGGCCTCGGCATCGGCCGTTAACTAATTATCCTCTATTTTTTCGCCGTTTTCGGCGGTTCGTCTCGCCAACTTTTCGGTGAGGTACGACTAAGGTCCAATACTCGCCCTAGGTGCCGTTGGCCAATATCATTGTACCTGTACCACGGTCATTTTCCTGACATCGGATTCTGACTCTTCACTCCCACACTTTTAATCATCACTCTTCACAAAGCCATGGCCACCCAATCATCAAAACCCTCCAAGTCCTCATCGTCGCATTCCGTAGGTATGTTCAGTCCTGGCGAAGCGCGCTGTGATCGCTGGCAGGAATTAGCCCATGCCGCCCAGACGCTCCTCGCTCAATCCTCTTCCGGTTCTTCGACCAAGGAAACGCTGGCCAAACTAGAAGCGCTGGTCGCACCCCTGCGTGTTCTGGAAACCTTTCGCGCTTATCCAGGCGAAGCCATGATCGGCGCGCTGAAGGATGCGCTGGCTCGGCGTGATTTTTCCAGTTTCTCGAGAATCACCAACCGGATCGCGAAAGCAATCATCACCGGGTCTTATCGCCGTTCTGCGAATGCATGGAAGGTAGGCGAGGAAGGCGAGAAGGAAGGGAATGATCGCCTGACTGAAGGATTATTTTGACACCGGCGATCTCACCAAACCTTACTTCGAGGTGTTGATTGTCAGTGACGATCCGACACCGGAACAGGTGCGCCAGGGACGTGCCGAGCTACGACAGCTTCGTCGCCCGGAAGATCCGTTTGTCTATGAAACGGTCACGGTGCCGAGCTTCGAAGACGGTATCCTCGGCGTAGTGCTGAATGCCGATGTCCAGGCGGTGATCATCAAAGACAACTTCCGCTTCAAGTCCCAATTCGACGCGCCCCTCCTGCGCACTTATCTAGAGCAGCATCTTTCCGTGGAACCCGGTTCATTGGAGCCGAAGAATTACGGCGTGGCTTTGGCCCAAGCCATTCGAAAGATCCGCCCGGAGCTGGACGTCTACCTCATTGAGGATGGTGCGGTGGAAAAGATGGCGAGCCATCTGGATTCGAAAAACATTCGGCGAATATTTTATGGGATCGAAGATCTCATGGAGATCCATCTGGCTCTCATGGAAGGCGTGAACCAGCGTTACGACACTCCGTATTTTAATAATCTGAAGAATTACGCGCGCCGTCCGGTCGGCACGTTCCACGCCTTGCCGGTGGCGCGCGGCAAGTCGGTCTTCAACTCACATTGGATACGCGACTTTGGCCATTTTTATGGAGCCAACATTTTCCTGGCCGAATCCTCCGCCACGACCGGTGGATTGGATTCACTGCTCGAGCCGACCGGTAACATTAAGGTAGCCCAGGACAAAGCGGCCCGGGCCTTCGGATGCCAGCACCTGTTTTTTGGAACAAACGGCACGTCCACTTCAAACAAGATTGCGGTGCAAGCCATTGTCCGGCCGGGAGACATCGTGCTGGTGGACCGGAACTGCCACAAATCCCACCACTATGGACTGGTGCTTTGCGGTGGTCAGCCGCTCTATGTGGAAGCCTATCCGCTGACCGAATACTCGATGTATGGCGCAGTGCCGCTGCGGACGATCAAAAAAGCGCTCCTTGATCTGAAGGCAGAAGGACGTCTCGACCGTGTTCGCATGCTGTTGCTAACGAACTGCACCTTTGATGGCCATATTTACAACGTGCGATCGCTTCATGGAAGAGGTCCTCGCGATCAAGCCAGACATCGTCTTCCTCTGGGATGAGGCGTGGTTTGCCTACAACCGCTTCTCTCCCTTCCATCGCATGCGCTCGGCCATGGGTGCTTGCGAAGTATTGCGGGAGAGGTATGCCAGCGAATCCTACCGCGCCAAGTATGCCGAGTTCAAAAAGAAGCACGGCAAAATTGATCCGAAGAACGGGAAGCTACTCGACACGCATCTGCTGCCCGATCCGGACGCGGTAAAACTCCGGGTCTATGCCACGACCTCGACGCACAAGTCGCTCTCCTGCTTCCGTCAGGGATCTTACATCATGGTGAATGACGATTGTTGGGAGAGCACCGAGGGGCCGTTCAAAGAGGCGTTCTTCACGCACACCAGCACTTCGCCAAATCTCCAATTAATCGCATCGCTTGATATCGCCCGGCGGCAGGCGGAACTCGAAGGGTATGAATTGGTAGGCCGTTCCATCGAGCTCTCCCTGATCCTCCGCCGCGAGGTTAACAAGCATCCACTCATTTCCAAATACTTCCGCATTGCGACTAATGCCCAGATGGTGCCCAAACAATACCGGGCAAGCGGATTCGAGGACTTCCATGCAGAGGGGGTGAATTGGAAAACCATCTATGACGCATGGTCGACTGACGAGTTCGTGCTGGATCCCACCCGCATTACCCTGTTGTGCGGTTCCGCCGGATTTGATGGCACCTCGTTCAAGGGGTTGCTCGCCAGCAAGTTCGACATTCAGCTCAACAAGACTTCGCGTAACAGCGTCCTGCTCCAAACGAACATTAACAACACGCGCAGTGACATCGCCTACCTGATCAAGGTTCTCGCAGACATGTCGCGCGAATTGGATCGCCGACTTTCGACTCGATCCCGAAGAGAAGGCGGCGTTTGACGCCCGCGTGAAAAGCTATGTTACCGACGTTCCCGGACCTGCCGAACTTCAGCCGTTTCCATGACGCCTTCCGGGAGCATCCGCGCGGCAAGACCAACGAAGGCGACATGCGCACGCCTTTCTTTCTCGCCTATAACGAAGAAAACTGCACCCACGTGAAGCTACATGGCAAGGAGATCGATGAGCTGGTGAAGCGCGGCCAGGCTGTCTCAGCCAACTTCGTCATCCCATATCCACCGGGCTTCCCGATTATGGTGCCCGGTCAGGTCATCACCACCGAGACCATTACGTTCATGCGCAAACTAGATGTGAAGGAAATCCACGGCTACCAGGCAGCCTTGGGCTTGAAACTAATCAAGCCGGAGAAACTTGGCGGAGCCAAAAAGAAAACAAAGAAGTAGACTAAAGAGTCCCTGTCCACCCATAACGATCATTAAACCCCAAACAACCGGCTCAACCGAGCCACGAAAACGGAGCAAACTATGATTGATTGGTTCTTCACAACGCTTAAGGCCTACCCGGAGATCGCGATTTTTCTCGCGCTCTCATTGGGTTACTACTTCGGCAAGTTCACTTACAAAGGGATCGGCCTCGGGTCGGTGACCGCCACCCTGATCGCCGCCGTCGTAATCGGGCAGATCGGGATCACGGTTAACCAGCCGCTCAAGGCGTTTTCGTTCCTAATGTTCCTGTTCGCTGTCGGCTATGGCGTTGGGCCGCAGTTCGTGCGCGGTATTGCCAGCACTGGCCTCCCGCAGGCGATCTTCTCGGTGGTGCAATGCGTCCTCAGCCTGGGCGCCTGCGTGGTAATCGCAAAGTTCGCCGGTTACGATCTCGGCTACGCGGCCGGCCTCTACTCAGGCTCGCAGACAATTTCCGCCGCGATGGGGCTTTCAACCGACGCCATTAACCAGCTTGGCCTTCCCGCCGATAAGGCCAAGGCCTTGCTCGACTCGATGCCGATCGCTTACGCCGTGACCTACATGTTTGGCACGATGGGCTCAGCGATCGTGATTGCTGTTCTCGGCCCAAAGTTGTTAGGCATCAATCTCGTCGCCGCCTGCAAGGACTACGAGGAGAAGCATGGGGGCGGCAAGAAGGAGCTGGGCGGTCCAGGCACGGGTTGGACACGTTGGGCGATGCGCGCCTACAAGGTGCAGCCGGGTGGCAAGGCCGTCGGTTTGCGCGTTACCGAGGCTGAATCGTTGGTGGCCGATTCGCGCCTCTTCATCCTGCGAATTCGACGCGGGGGCCAGATCATGGATGCGACGGCGGACGTCGTCCTCAAGGAAGGCGATGTGGTGGCAGTCGCGGGCGAGCGCGAAGTGCTGGTGAATGTCCTCGGCGCTGCGGCGGTCGAAGTCGAGGACCCCGAACTGCTTGCCGTGCCGGTGGAGGGTGTCGATGTTTTAGTGACGAACAAAGACGTCGACGGAAAAACGCTCGCTGAGCTAGCGGCGCGACCAGCGGCGCGCGGCGTGTTCCTACGAAAGATCACGCGTGGCGCTACCGCCACCGATATCCCTGTTCTGCCGAGCACCGAGGTCAATCGCGGCGACTTGCTCACCCTCGTCGGCCGCACGCAGGATACTACCGCCGCCACCAAGATGCTGGGCGTTGCCGACCGTCCGACCGATGTTACCGATATGGCGTTCGTTGGCCTGTTTATCGTGGTCGGCGGGCTGATCGGTTCGCTGGTTTTCAAGGTAGCTGGCGCGCCACTCACCCTGTCGACTGCCGGCGGAGCGTTGGTCTTCGGCATTATCGGCGGATGGCTGCGCTCGGTGCGCCCGTCCTTTGGACGCATTCCGACGCCCACCGTCTGGTTCATGAACTCGGTAGGCCTGAACATCTTCATTGCCATCGTCGGCATCTCCGCCGGTCCGGGCTTCGTCAACGGTCTGAAAACGCAGGGCGTCGGTCTCTTTCTCTGGGGCGCAGCCGCGACTACGCATCCCGCTGATTCTCGGCATGTTCATCGCCAAGTACGTCTTCCGCTTCCATGACGCGCTCAACCTCGGAATCATTTCCGGGGCGCGCACGACGACGGCATCACTTGGTCTGGTCTGCGACCAGGCCAAGAGCCAGATCCCGGCGCTCGGCTACACCGTTACCTACGCCGTGGGGAACACTCTCCTGACGATCTGGGGCATGGTCATCATCATGTTGCTTTCGTGAGATCACATTTTCCAAACATGATTCAAGGGCAAAGAAAACTATGACAACAAAAAGCAAACCCTCTAAGGCTGCGAAACCTAACGGACAAACTCAACGCGGCAGTCGCCCGTTATCAGATACTACGAGACTGAAAGAGTTCGAAAAACTCGGTCCGTTTGAGATCAAGGATTTCGTCCAAAAAGTGGCATCGAAATCGGCGCTGGAATCTTCCTTGTCGTACCTGAATGCCGGTCGTGGCAACCCAAACTGGGTCGCCACTGAACCGCGGGAAGCGTTCTTCCTCCTCGGGCAGTTCGCAGTTACTGAAAGCAAGCGAGTGCTCGACCTGCCACCTGGCGTCGGCGGAATGCCTCGCGCATCGGGAATAGCCAGTCGACTTGAAGCCTGGCTCGCGAAACATAACGACATGCCGGGGGCGCCCTTCCTTCAGGCAATGGTGCCGTGGGCCGTGAAGAAATTCAGCTTCGACCCCGACAAGTTCGTGCACGAGTTGGTGGATTCCATCATCGGCGATCACTACCCGGTGCCAGACCGGATGCTTGTGCATAATGAACAGGTCGTTCACGAGTACCTGGAATGGGCCATGTGTGGAACTCCGCACCCGAAAGGCAAGTTCAAGATCTACGCGGTAGAAGGTGGCACCGCCGCCATGTGCTACATTTTTAAGTCGCTAAAGAGCAACCGGATTCTCAATCCTGGCGACACGATAGCGCTCGGCGTTCCGATCTTCACCCCATACCTCGAGATGGCGCATCTGGAGGACTATGACCTCCATTACGTGGAGATACACGCGAAGCAGGAGCATCGCTTTCAGTATCCGGAGGAAGAGCTCAAAAAGCTCCTCGATCCGAAGATCAAGGCATTCTTCATTGTTAATCCCGGCAATCCGTTTGCCGTCGCGCTCTCTCGAGACACGATCAAGAAGATCGGCGACGTGCTCAAGAAACGGCCGGACCTGATCCTACTGACCGATGACGTCTATGGCACGTTCGTTCCAGGCTTCCGTTCGCTGATGGGAGAGTTCCCGGAAAACACGATCGGCGTCTACTCCTATAGCAAGTACTTCGGATGCACCGGATGGCGCCTGGGCACGATCGCGGTTCATGAAAACAACATCTTTGACAAGATGATTGCCGCGCATCCCGAACCGATCAAGAAGCTGCTCGACAAGCGCTACGGCGGGCTCACCCTCGAGCCGCGTAAGTTCGCGTTCATTGACCGCATTGTGGCAGACAGCCGCGACATCGCGCTCAATCACACCGCCGGGTTATCGCTTCCGCAACAGGTCATGATGACATTGTTCTCGCTCAGCGAGCTGATGGACGAAAAGAAGGCCTATCAGAAAGCCTGCCTCGGCATCTGCAAGAAGCGGGTCGAGGCAACGCTCGAAGGACTGGATCTCGAAATCCCTCCGAACGAGCTCTTCGACTTCTACTATGGCTTGATCGATTTCGAATTCTTTGCCCGCAAATACCTGGGCGAGGACATCGTCAAGTGGATGAAAGAGAACGTGCACCCGCTCGATATCGTTTTCCGGCTGGCCGAAGACCACGGCATCGTCCTGCTCAACGGCGGCGGCTTTGCCGCTCCCGATTGGTCGGTGCGTATATCCTTCGCCAACTTGGAGAATCATGTCTACGACGACATCGGTCGGGCCGTGCGCGCCATTGCGCGTGGCTATCGCCAGGCGTACGAGGCAGCAACGGGCAAAACCGCGAAGCCGACCGGAACCTAAACGCATTCTGTCCAAGAAAGGACTGACGTTGAAAGACTACCTCAAGATGAATAACTAAGGTGGTAAAATACCGTTCTATGCTGTTTAGTACCCAGCTGAGCGAACGCAACGGGCGCTCATCGGAGAAACAAAGGTAGCGAGCCCCGGTGATGTTTAGCGAAGAAAGTGCAATGCCTGAGCTAACCGAGTAACCCACTATGACCATACGCGCTTCCCTTGGTGAATACGCATGTGCTGCCGCAACATTGTTTGCTTTATTAAGCGGCGCTGGACCCGTCCTGGGCCAGCAGGAGATCCGGCTGGAACAGCGAATCGATCCATCAACCGATATATCGTTAGGTGTAGTCCAAACCGCTTCTTACGGAAACGACTTATCCTCTACCGAGCAAGGTCGACACCGCTCTATGACGCATTCGATTATCACGAATGGCGTCTTAAAGAACGCCGCGAGGCGATCCACGATACAAAGTTCGAATTCAATCTACGGACCTATTTCATCGATCGGAACCAATTCAGTGGGATCGAGCAGGAGGCATGGGCCATTGGAGGATGGGCGGGAATGAAAACCGGTTATTTTCTCGACCACATTGCGTTTGGAGTGACGGGATACACTTCGGTGCCTCTCTACGCCCCGGATGACAGAGATGGAACTCTCCTCTTAAAGCCCGGACAAGAAGGGTACGCCGTCCTGGGCGAGGCTTACGCTGATATTCGGATCATTGACGGCTTGAACCTTTACATCGGGCGAAAAGGCATCGACACGCCTTTTATCAATCGCAACGACACCCGGATGACGCCGAATACTTTTGAGCTCATCGTGTTACAGGGTCGCGTCGAATTCGATGAACCCAGCACGGCCACCGCAGCACGGCCTCGAGCAAAGACCCGGTGGAACCACCAAAAAAAGATGTGCCCGTTCTAAAATACGGAATCGGCTACTTCGACGAAATCAAGGAACGGAATGCCGATCATTTTGTGCCGATGTCGATCGATGCGGGTGCCACGGTTGACCGGGGCGTTTATGCGGCAGGCGCTGTCTACGAAGTAGGGAAATCCTCGATAGGCGCAATCGATTATTTCAGCCAGGATATTATCAATATCGCATACGCCGAAGGAAAGATGGAGCTCCCGTTTAGCGCCGATTTTCGGCCCAGGCTTGCCGGCCAATTCGTCGATCAGCGCAGTGTCGGAGACGAGCTCTTGCAGGGCGACTTTTTCTTCGTCCAGCAATTTGGTCTCAAGGCGGAACTGCCTATCCAGAAGGCGCTGTTTACGGCGGCCTACACTTGGGCCACCAATGGGGATACCAATTTGCGAGCCCCGTGGAGCGGTTATCCCGGCTATACCAGTGTTCAGGTTCAGGACTTCAACCGGGCCGGCGAGAATGCGTTCATGATCCGGGCGGCTTATGAATTTCCTTGGGACGGCCTGAGTGCCTATGCGTTGGCGGTCTTTGGGACGGATCCATCGGGAGCGGGGCAGTTTCGGCAGGATGAGTACGACGCGAATCTACAGTGGGCGCCAACCAAGGGCTGCCTGAAGGGTCTGTCTCTCCGTTTTCGCTACGCGGTCGTTGAGCAGCACGGCGGGGACGTTGAAAACCTAACCGATTTTCGCGCGATTTGTAACTACGTCATCAAGTTCTAAAACGGCGTGGGTTTTCTAACTGGAATCTTCGCCAAGTATCCAGAGCTAGCCGTTTATCTGGCGATGGGTATCGGGTTCTGGCTCGGTAGCATCAAAGTCAAAGGATTCAGTCTCGGTGGAACCACTGGCTCGCTGGTGGCCGGTATTTTGTTGGGATTAGCATTCCAGATTCAAGTCCCTGGTGCCGCCAAATCGCTAGCCTTCCTGTTGTTCCTTTTTGGAATCGGTTACGAAGTCGGGCCACAGTTTATTGCAGCGATGAGAGGTAGTGGATGGCGCTTTGCGGTCTTGGGAGCATTCATTCCGATTGTTGGACTCCTGACCGCGTGGGCGGTCTCGAGGAATCTTGGGCTCACTCCGGGCTTTGCCGCCGGCATGCTTTCGGGAGCACTGACGGAATCGCCGACAATGGGTACTGCGGCGGAAGCTATCCAGGCCCTGAACATTGATGGGGATCTCAAGCAGACGTTCATCGCACAGATAGGCGTGGCTGACGCGCTTTGTTACGTAGGCGGTGCGTTGGGAGTCATCATCTTTTGCACAACCATCGGCCCCCGTTTGCTGAAGATCGATCTTCGCGCCGAGGCACTCAAGCTTGAAGCACAGTATGGGATTTCGCGGCCGCGCGTCGGTGTGAGTTCCGCCTGGCAACCGTTCGAGTACCGAGCTTACCGAATTAACCCCGATGCACCCGCAGCCGGACTGACCGCAGCCGAAGCCGAGACTCGGTTTCCCGGTGTCCGGTTATTCGTCGAACGTATCCGACGTGGCGATCAGGTCATGGAGGCGCAACCCGACACGCGACTTCTGGCGGGTGATATTGCTCTCGTAAGTGGACCACGAGGAGTACTGGTGAAAACACTGGGGACATTGGCGGAAGAGATCGAGGATCGTGAATTGCACGATATATTGGTGGCGTCATTTCAGATCTTCGTCACCGCTCCCGGCATTGTGGGGCGAACCCTGGAAGATATTGCTCGTGACGACGTGGTCCGAAGCGTTTTCCTGCGGCGGCTGGTTCGTCAGCATAACGAAATCCCGATCGGCACGCGCACTGTCGTTGAGCGTGGGGATATTATGCACGTGGTCGGGTCTGAGGCGGCAGTCACACGCGCAGCAAAGAACATTGGTGAGATCCTTTCGCCATCGGACGCGACCGACTTCTTTGCGGTAGGAATTGCGGTTTTTATTGGCGCGCTTCTGGGAGCTGCAGCTTCCTTCACGGTAGGTGGTATCTCCTTTTCAATCGGGACAAGCATCGGCGTTCTTATCGCTGGCATCGCCACAGGATACATTCGCTCAGTGCGCCCGTTATTTGGTCGTATTCCGGATGGCGCCGTCGGTTTTATGCAGGCGTTTGGGCTGGCCGCGTTTGTTGCCATCGTCGGTATCGGCGCCGGGCCGCATTTTGTTGCTGGGATTCGCGAAGCAGGGATCAGTCTCGTGATTGGAGGATTGATTGTGACTTTCGTGCCTCTCGTGGCGGGACTTTACTTCGGTCGCTACGTCCTCAGCATTAATCCCCTTCTCTTGCTCGGGGCAATTGCCGGGGCGCAAACTTTCACGGCTGGCTTGGCTGGTGTTCAGGAAAAATCAGGCAGTCCAATTGCCGTGCTCGGCTATTCCGGCGCTGTCCCCGTTGGGCACATCCTCCTGACAGCCTGGGGCACCGTTATTGTCCTGCTTGTCTCCAAATAACTTCTACGGATGCCTGTCGACCCCTCCCACCTCCGAACGGTTGCGCTGCCGCTTTCCATCGATCTGGGGGCAACATTTCTTTTTAGTATCACCGGCGCGATGGTGGGGATCCGAAGGCACTACGATGCCATCGGTGTGTTTGTGTTGGCACTAGCCTGCGGTCTTGGCGGCGGTCTTCTGCGTGACGGACTCTTTATCCAAAACGGGCCACCCGCGGCGATGCGGGATGCCTCTTATATAATTGCAGTAAGCCTTGGCTGTGCGGTCGCCATTCTATTTTTTCAACACGTGAAACGGTTATCCAAGGCATTCCTGATTATTGATGCGCTTGCTACTGGCGCCTACGGAGTTGTGGGCGCGAGCAAAGCCTTTGAGGCAGGCCTCGCTATACCGGCCTGTATTTTCGTAGGCGTGGTGAACGCGGTCGGCAGTGGTCTGATCCGCGATGTTCTCGTGCGCGAAGAGCCGCTTTTGTTTAAACCAGGGCAGTACTATGTCGTAGCGTCCGTCCTCGGCGTGACTGGATTCACACTGCTCGCCGTATATTTTCGAATTCCCATTGTCACGTCTGCTATCACCGCGATTGCGATCACATTCGTGTTCCGTCTCCTGGCCATCGTATTCGATTGGAAAACCCGATCAGTCTTGCCCCGAGCCAAACCGCGCGGCTCCGGCTAATGATCCAAACCCCCGGATTCATTTTCGCTTTGGCTTTGTTGGACGCCTTATGAAAACAAAAGAAATCATCAAGAATTCCCGAAGAATAGCAGAACCATTTCGCGTGACCAAAGGCCGAAAATTCCGTCTCAAGGATGTCGATCCAAATGACACTCTTCAGTTTACCAAGGAGGATAAAGCGAGGTCAAAAGAAGCTTTGGCCACCGGTGTCATGGCGCTGGCTGAACTACAGGACAAGCTCTACGCCCAAGACAAATGGGCCGTGCTCATAATTTTTCAAGCAATGGACGCCGCCGGAAAAGATGGCGCGATCGAACACGTTATGTCCGGAATCAATCCCCAGGGATGCCAGGTTTTTTCCTTCAAAGCCCCTTCCACCGAGGATCTCGACCACGATTATCTCTGGCGTTGCATGAAATGCCTGCCGAACCGCGGTCACATTGGAATCTTTAATCGCAGCTACTATGAAGAAGTTCTGGTCGTCCGGGTCCATCCCGCTTTGCTCGGGAAACAAAAGTTACCCGAGAAACTTGTCCGCAAAAAGATCTGGCAGGACCGATTCGAGGACATTCGAAATTTCGAGCGATATCTGACGAGAAATGGTGTCGTCGTCGTTAAATTCTTCCTCCACGTTTCAAAGAAAGAACAGAAACGCAGGTTTCTGGAACGAATCGACAATCCGTTGAAGAACTGGAAGTTCTCATCGAGCGACGCCAGTGAGCGCGATTACTGGGATGATTACATGGCGGCGTACGAAGAAATGATTCAGGAAACCGCCAGCAAAGAGGCGCCATGGTATGTAGTGCCAGCGGACAACAAATGGTTTACTCGCGTGGTCGTTGCCGGAGCAGTGATCGACACGCTGGCAAATCTTGATTTGGATTATCCAAAAGTTGGCCCGGACAAACTCAAGGAACTGGCTGCGGCCAAGAAAAAGCTGAACGGATAGAAGGGCGCGAAACATTTGCCGTATGCCTTTTGGACATAAGCCTAAAGGCCAATATCCGACGACGATAACGGACGCAAGAATGAGGGGGCTGCGAAGAAGGCCCATTACTTCATGATCCGAAGAAATCTATTGGTTCTCGTCCTAGCAGGCATCACTATCAGCCTAACCAGCTGCACGAAAGAAAAGACAGTTGCCTCAGCACCGCCGGAAGTGTTGGTTACCGATGCAGTCGCGCGAGACGTCCCAACCTACCGCGAATGGATCGGGACGATCGACGGATCGGTCAACGCGGAGATCCGGGCACGAGTAGTCGGTTACCTGACCAAACGAGCATATAGCGAGGGCTCGCTGGTCAAGAAAGGTGATCCCCTTTTCGAAATAGATCCGCGACCTTTCGAAGCAGCCGTGGCCGAGGCAAAGAGTCAGCTCGAGCAAGCCAAGGCAGGGCAGTTGGCCACGCAGGCAGAGAAGGAACGGAACGATAAACTTTTCGAACAAAAAGTCATCTCGGTTCAGGAGCACACTAACAAGACGCAACTCAATGAATCGAACATCGCGAAGGTTCAAGCGCTGCAAGCAAGCCTCGAACAGGCGCAGCTGAATCTGTCCTTTTGCAATGTGACTGCCCCGATCGAGGGAATTGCTGGCATCGCCAACGCCCAGGTCGGCGATTTGGTCGGGAGCGGGAGCAATGTCGTCCTCACCATCCCTTTCAACTCTGGATCCGGCGAAGATTCTCTTCCCGGTCAGCGAAGCGGATTATCTTTGGGCTAACGAGCGCGTTCAGGAGTTGCTGCAGAGACCTCTCGATCAGCGAGAGGAAGGCATCGAACTCATCCTGGCGGATGGCTCAATCTTTCCACACAAGGGTCGGTTGCTCTCGGTGGACCGGCAAGTGCAGGCTTCGACCGGCACCATCCTCGTGACGGCCCTGGTCAGCAACCCGGGTAACCTCCTGCGACCCGGTTTCTTTGCCCGGGCGCGGGTCACGCTAACCCTGAAAAATGCGGTGGTTGTTCCGCAGCGCGCGGTCTCCGAGGTGCAGGGCGCCTATCAAATCGGCGTCATCGGACCCGATGGAAAGGCAGAGATTCGGCCGGTTAAAGTGGGCGCTCGAACCGGGTCGGACTGGGTGATCACAACTGGATTGACCGCCGGTGAAAAAATCGTGGTCGAAGGTTTGCAAAAAATTAAGACTGGCGCTCCGGTTGCGGCCAAGCCGTGGACGCCGCCCGTGGACGCGAAGGCCGAAAACGGCTCCACTCCATCGGCGGAAAAAAAGGTCAACCCTAACTAACGATCGTGGCCAGCTTTTTCGTCAATCGCCCCATTGTCGCGATGGTCATTTCGATCGTGATGACCATCCTTGGCGGAATCACCTACTTGCGTCTGCCGGTTGCGCAGTTCCCCGACATCGTCCCCCCGGAAATCCAGGTAAAAACTACGTATACCGGTGCCGACGCGTTGACCGTCGAACAGTCGGTCGCCACGCCAATCGAACAGCAGATGAGCGGCGTGGATAACATGAACTACATGCAATCGGTCAACGGGAACGACGGCACCCTCAAGCTGACGGTCAACTACGAGGTCGGGACGGACGTGAATACCGACCAGATCCTCTCGCAGATGCGGACTAACCAAGCCTCCTCACAGCTTCCGCCGGACGTGAACAAGTTTGGGGTCACGGTGCAGAAATCGACTTCCTCGCCCTTGATCATGTTCGCCCTTTATTCGCCCAAGGGCACCTATGACAACATCTTCCTGGCCAATTACGCGAACATCAATCTGAACGATGAGTTTACCCGGGTAAAAGGCATCGCCAGCGTTACGGTCTTCGGCGCGGGCCAATACGCAATGCGCATCTGGGTCAAGCCTGACCTGCTTGGCCAAACTCGGCCTAACCATCCCTGAAATATTACAAGCGGTCCAGACACAGAACACCGTCAATCCTGCGGGCAAGATTGGGGGCGACCCGGCGCCGAAAGGACAGGAATTCACTTACGCCGTGCGCGTTCAAGGGCGCTTGCAAACAGCCGAAGAATTTGGGGATGTTGTTGTAAGAGCGAATGCCGATGGTTCGATGCTGCGGGTGAAGGACGTGGCGCGCATCGAACTTGGCGCGCAGAACTACTCAATCGTCGGCCGCCTCAATGGCAAGCCCGCCGCGCTCGTCGCGCTCTATCAACTCCCCGGTTCAAACGCCATCGCCGCCGCCGATGGCGCGAAGAAAGCAATGAAACAGCTTTCCGATAAATTTCCGGCTGACCTTGATTACGCGGTTTGCCTCGATACCACGCTCGCCGTCACCGAAGGCATGGTGGAAATCAGGAACACGTTAGTTGAAGCGCTGATTCTCGTGATCATCGTCGTCTTCGTTTTTCTCCAAGGTTGGCGCGCGACGCTCATTCCGTTGCTTGCAGTGCCGGTCTCGCTCGTCAGCACGTTTGCGCTCTTCCCCATTTTCGGGTTCACAGTTAACACTCTCTCCCTCTTTGGCCTCGTCCTCGCGATTGGTCTGGTGGTGGATGATGCCATTGTTGTGGTGGAAGCAGTCGAACACCATATCGAGCGTGGTCTCTCGCCGAAAGAGGCAACGCTTAAGGCAATGGAAGAAGTCAGCGGCCCGGTCATTGCGATTGCGCTCGTCCTGGCCGCGGTCTTCGTGCCCACGGCATTTATCCCGGGTATCACCGGACGATTGTATCAGCAGTTTGCCGTAACGATTGCTGTCTCGGTCCTGATTTCCGCGTTCAACGCGCTGACCCTCTCCCCCGCGCTCTGCGCCATGCTCTTGAGACCAAAGAAGAAGAGTAACGGCCTTCTCCAGAAATTCTTCGATCTATTCAATCGCGTGTTCGGAGCAGCGACAAACCAGTTCGTTGGCGTCTGTCGTTTTCTCATTCATAAATCCTTCGTCGCCATACTCGTTCTCGCCGGCATCATTCTCCTGGCCGGCCTGCTCGGTAAACGCGTTCCCGGGAGTTTCCTGCCCGAGGAAGATCAAGGTTATTTCTTCGCGCAGGTTATCTTGCCTGATGCTGCCTCGCTCCAGCGGACCGATGAAGTCATGCGCCAGTGTGAAGGGATGTTGCAGTCAACGCCGGGAGTCGAATATCGTCAGCACCGTCACTGGCTCCAACTTCCTCACCGGAGTAAACACGACTTATGGCGGCATCTTTTTCGTCTCGCTTAAGAAATGGGCCGAACGCAAAGCGCCGGACGAACAATACGAGGCGATTCTTAAGCGCGTAAACGGCGCTTTCTCCAAAATTCCCGCCGCCCGAGCCTTCGCCTTTTCACCCCCTGCCATCCCTGGCATTGGAACCAGCGGCGGAGTTACCTTTCTGCTTCAGGATCGCGCGGGCAAGGATATCGCCTTTCTAGCTGAGAACGTGATGAAATTCGTTGCCGCAGCACGGGAACGAAAAGAACTGGCTGGGGTTACGCCGATGTTTTCGCCTCAGGTTCCGCAGGTCTTTATGAACGTGGACCGCGACAAAGTGCTGAAGCAAAACGTCGATTTGGCTAGCGTTTATCAAACGCTGCAGACTTTTATGGGCAGCTATTTCTTGAATTACTTTAACCGCTTCGGACGCCAGTGGCAGGTTTTCATCCAGGCCGAGGGCGACTATCGAAACAACACGGAGCAGGTTGGACAGTTTTTCGTCAAGAACAAGGACGGCCAGATGGTCCCGCTCAGTGCGGTATATGAATTCAAAGCCGATCAGCGGCCCCGAGTTCACCATGCGTTATAACCTGTACCGCTCCGCGCAAATCAATGCCACTCCCGCCACGGGCTATTCCTCCGCTCAGGCCATGAAAGCGATGGAAGAAGTTTTTGCCCAGACCATGTCTAACGAGATGGGGTTTGCTTACATGGGAATGAGTTATCAGGAAAAACGAGCTCAGGAAGGCATATCGCGCGACCGTAATTTTCGGCTTATCGCTCTTTTTCGTTTTCCTCATTCTCGCCGCCCAGTACGAAAGCTGGTCGTTGCCGTTCAGCGTTCTACTGAGCGTGCCTATTGCCGTCTGCGGCGCGTTTGCTGGACTGATGGTCGGCCATTACGAAAACAATATCTACGCTCAGATCGGCCTGGTCATGCTCATCGGTCTCGCAGCCAAGAACGCAATCCTCATCGTCGAGTATGCCAAGATGAAACATGAGCAAGGTCTCAGCCTGGTCGAAGCTGTCTCTGGAAGGCGCAAAGTTGCGCCTACGCCCGATCCTGATGACCTCCTTCGCTTTCATCCTGGGCTGTGTCCCCCTCGCCGCTGCCAGCGGCGCCGGCGCGCTCTCCCGTCAGGTGATGGGCTATGTTGTTATCGGTGGAATGCTGGCAGCCAGTTTTATTGCCATCTTCAAGATTCCTGTGCTGTTCTATCTCGTCGAAAAATTTGTCGGCGGAAAGAAAGAGCAGGTTGCGATCACCGCGGCTCAGCCGATCTCAGAGTGATTACTGACGCGAACAATACTAACGATCTCTGCTCTCGACGGTCACGTATAGGTTTAGCGTGTATAAACCTTAGACGTCGGACTACGCAGTTGTCGTGGCGCTTCTGCGAAGCGCCGAGGAGTTGACTTCGATGGATCTCGAGCCGCCAATTTGTTAATCACGTCCACATTAGGCGTTTTCGCGGACGTGACTTAGCGAAACGTTTCGGCTTGCCTAGGAAAATCCCTACTCCTATCGGTGCTCTCCTCCAGTCGTTGCCTTTCAACTGGGGGCCCTCGGCAAGGATGCGGAATCGAGCGTAGGACGACACTAATTTTCTTTGTGCCCGCTCAGTTAATGTGTAGCTACCTTTGTACCGCGGGTAAGCTCGGAACACACGGGTCAACCCTAGGCTGAAGGGCTCAATCTCTCTGGGATTGCAGGAACTAGGGCCGCTCCACAAGGCCGTGACTACAACTTAATGGCCGTCGCCGAAAATGAAGTTCGTCCACGACTTCATCCGGAGGAGCACTTTCCGGATAACGGCTAAGTGATGGAAATGGTGAGTATAAACCGCAACTTGGGCGGTGCTTCCCGGCACAACAAGATAGTTTGAAATATCCTCTTCTGGTTCAATCAGCACGAGAATGCGGCCCTCGCCTTTAATCTGTTCGGGATCCACCAGGGTGCCACTGGGTAGAAGTTGACCTTGCGCAACATAAGCCCCACCAACAATGATCTTACCCTTGAAAAATCGACCCGGCACGGCGGGCAGGATGAATTCGGCCTCCGAGTCCGCCTCGATTCGCTGGGCGCTGTTTTGCAGAAAAGCGGCCGCAAATTTCGGTTTTTCATCGTGCACAAAAACCATTACCGGTCGCAGTGGCAGCGAGGCCGCGTACATGCCAGGTCGCAAAAAGTTCTGCTGGACCACGCCGTCGGTAGGCGCACGCACAACGGATTGTTCGAGATTAAATTTTGCGGTGTCGAGTTCGGCCTGCAGACGAGCAACATCGGTATTAACTCCGGCAACT
Organism: uncultured Verrucomicrobiae bacterium; assembly: GCA_963751725.1. Classification (GTDB taxonomy): domain Bacteria; phylum Verrucomicrobiota; class Verrucomicrobiia; order Chthoniobacterales; family UBA10450; genus AV80. The sequence continues at coordinate 39,025 of CAVVVQ010000017.1, read as the reverse complement.
GACGCTTCAGCTTCCAGTCGGGCTTTGTCGGCTTCAGCCTGGGCACTCTGCGCAGTTGCTTCGGCGGCGTTGTAAGTATTCTTGGCCTTCTCGTATTGCACTTGGGCGATGGCGCCGCTTTGGAGTAACTGGGTCGAGCGTTCGAAGATATCCTTGGCTCCATCCCGATCTGCCATTGCGGATTCTAATTTCTTCTGAGCCGAGTCTGATGCCGCATGCAATTCGTGTGCTGCTTGTTCGGCATCCGCTAGCGCAGCCTCCTTGGCCTTGACCGCGTTTTCGAAGGGCTCGGGATCAATCCGAAAGAGAACTTCGCCCGCTTTCATATGAACGTTCGCTTTAGCGGAAACTTCCTTCACTACTCCACTCACTCCGGGAACGATCGGTGTGGTATTGAAGTAGAACCTGGCCTCCTTGCTGAATGGGTGATTGTAATTCATCCCCAGCAGAAGGAACCCTATTAGGAACACGCCACCCAACACTGCCGTGAGCAAGGTGAATCCGTTGACCGGGATCCTAAATATTTTAAAACACCCGTAAGCAAATGCTGCGTAGGTAAGAATGAGAAGTAAGTCCATGCCCGAAAAATTATTTGGATGATGAACCGCTGGGTTTGGACAGGTTCGCTTCGAGCGTCGCAATTTTCTTTTCCAGCACGGCGACTCGCGCGGCTCTTCGGATGCTGTCTGGTTAGTTGAATCGCTCGGTATTTCCCGAGGCTTTCCGGCATAGCCACCCTCCGGGTGATACGCGGTTGCCCAAATCCAAAGGAACGGCCAGATCGCGTGAAGGGTGAATAGACTAATCCAACCGCCGGCGTGAATAGCATCCGCATGGGGATGATTCCTTTTCAGAGCCATGTGATAAGGAATGTCATGAATCGCGATCATCCCATAGGAGAGGACAAGAATGACGAAAAAGAGAATTATGAGTGCGAAATAGCTAAGTCCGTCCATAGCAGTGTGTAGATTTCGGTCAAATCTATAGGAACCTTACGTTCCTTGTCCATATTTAAGGGTACGACCTTGGTCCCATAGAAGCACTGCAACGCCTTCTGAGAACCTGTCTGTGTCTCCACCATTCGGTCGCCCCGGGCCGAATCCGTGCACCGAGAGCAGATTCATGCGAACGATCACTAATGACTATCGGGATTCCAAAGTCCTGAACCTGGGCTCCGCTGGGACGCCCGGACCTTATCTGGTGATCCAGCAAGGGGTCGCACCCAAAGATCCGATACCAAAGACGCGTATGTTTGTGCTTCGTCCGGATGGAAGCTGGGCAGACTTCAATGCTTACGTCTGCCAGGGCAAGCCAGAGGTGTTGGATGAGATTGTTTTTTCCAGCATGGCCAAAGTCATGATGGCTTTCGGAAAATTGCCTGGTCGCCCCCAGGTTGTCGATCTCCCGGTAGATGAAGCGGGACTTCGAGCCTGGATCGAACGGCAGAAAGACGGCGATACCTTGCAAGCAGCTCGCGACTGGGCTGCCCAATACAAAACTCGCCAGCGCGGCAAAACATGACCCGCGATCAAAAATTAACCCCTAACGATAACTTATGAGCAAAAAATCAAAATCAAACGGTCCTGAGAAAATGAAAACAAAAAAATACGAAAAGGAGCTTCGCAAACTCCAGGAACAGTTGTGTTTTCTTCAGGATTGGGTGACGCAGAAGGGACATCGCGTCATCATTATCTTCGAGGGCCGCGATGCCGCGGGTAAAGGCGGCACGATCCGCGCCCTAACGGAAAGAGTCAGCCCGCGAGTTTTCCGACTCGTCGCGCTGCCCGCACCGACCGACCGCGAAAAATCGCAGATGTACCTCCAGCGTTATATGCAGCATTTCCCAGCCGCGGGTGAGATCGCCATCTTCGATCGCAGTTGGTACAACCGCGCCGGCGTCGAATATGTGATGGGATTCTGCACCAAGGAACAGCATGACCGTTTTCTTGATCGCTGCCCCGAGATCGAGCATTACATCGTCGACGGCGGAATTCAGCTCATCAAGATCTGGCTGGAAGTAAGCGACAGTGAACAAAAGCGCCGGTTCGAAGCGCGCATCACCGATCCGCTCCGCCAGTGGAAGCTCAGCCCAATGGATCTTCCTTCGCGCAGCAAATGGTTCGAGTATTCCCGCGCCCGGGACGTGATGTTTAAGGCGACGGACACCAAACACGCACCTTGGTATATCCTGCGTTCGGACGACAAAATGCGAGCCCGGCTCAACTGTCTCAGGCACATCCTCAACCTGATTCCCTACAAGAAAATTGAGCGTAAGAAAGTCGAGCTGCCGAAGCGCTCAATGAAGGGAGCCTACGATGACGAAGCCCCATTGAAGGGAAGGAAGTTCGTCGCGGAGAAATATTGAAGTGAGCAACGCTGCGCCCAAGTCGCTGGATGCTTTCCGGTGGCTGCCTGCCTTCGGCTGGTTGCGCAGATACAACAAGGCATGGTTGCGGGGCGACGTTATCGCCGGCGTCACGCTCGCAGCCTATCTCCTGCCGGCTGGGTTAGGCGATGCGTCGCTGGCCAACTTGCCAGCCGAGGCCGGGCTTTATGCATGCCTGTTTGGCGGCTTGGTTTTCTGGCTGTTCTGTAGTTCCCGGCACACCGCCATCACAGTCACCTCCGCAATCTCACTCCTGGTCGGGGCGTCGTTAGGTGAAATTGCGGGTGGCGACACGAGCCGATTCAGCGCGCTGGCGGCGGGCACCGCCTTACTTGTCGCGCTCATCGCATTCATCGCTTCGGTGGCGAAAGCAGGCGTTATCGTAAATTTCATCTCGGAAAGCGTGATGACCGGATTCAAGTGCGGTGTGGCGCTTTTCCTCGCCAGTACACAGTTGCCGAAGTTGTTTGGCATCCACGGCGCCCACGGAAATTTCTGGGTGAACAGCGGCAACTTCCTGAAACACCTGAACGAGACCAATCTCACGTCGCTGACGATTGGAGGCGCCGCATTGGCCGTACTCGTCCTCGGGAAGATTTTTCTCAAGAACAAACCGGTGGCCTTGTTCGTGGTCGTAGGCGGCATTTTCGCGGCGGGCTGGTTCGGCTTGGAAGCGCGCGGGGTGAAACTTCTCGGTGAGGTGCCACAGGGATTACCGGACCTCGGATTTCCCGCGATCACATGGGAGGATTGGGACAAACTGCTCCCGTTGGCGTTCGCGTGTTTTTTGCTTGGCGCGGTCGAGACGGCAGCAATAGGACGCATGTTCGCCGCTAAACATGGGGGACGACTGGACGCGAATCAGGAATTCCTCGCGCTCGCTGCATCCAATCTCGCCGCCGGATTAGGCCGCGGTTTCCCAATCAGCGGCGGCATGTCGCAATCACTCGTTAACGAAGGCGGCGGGGCCCGCACACCGTTGTCGGGCGCTTTCGCCGTCTGGAATTATTTTGGTAGTGGTGCTTTTCTTCTCGCACCTGCTGGCGGCGTTGCCTCAGCCGGTGCTAGCCGCCGTCGTGTTGGTGGCTGTGGCGGGCCTTTTCAAGATCTCCGCCCTCAAACATCTCTGGCAGAGCGATCGCACTGAATTCATCGTCGCCGTTGCGGCAATCATTGGAGTCCTGGGGCAAGGATTGCTGCGGGGAGTGATGATCGGAGCGATCATTTCGCTGGTGCTATTGATCAGACGCGCGTCGCGGCCGCACGTCGCGTTTCTCGGACGCATCCCTGGCACTCGGCGTTTTTCCGATCGAGTGCGCCACCCGGACAATGAATTGATTCCTGGCGTAATGATCTTCCGGCCTGAATCGGGCCTTATGTATTTCAACATGGATCACGTGCGCGACACAATTATTGATCGGGTGCGAGTGGAAGCCACTCCTCCGACGTTGATCGTGCTGGATCTTTCCGCAGCCCCGCGAGTCGACATGCACAGCGCCCAGATGCTTGGAAGCGTGGCCGACGAACTTGCCGCCATCGGCATTCGTATTCAAGCCGTTGAGGCGCGCTCTTCTGTGCGCGATCGATTACGAAGCGAAGGCGTGGACGCCAAACTTGGCGGCATCAACCGCTTTACCTCTGTAGCTGATGCCCTGGAGAATTTAACCCATTAGAGGCCAAATCCTGTGAGTCATCTGCTCAAAGAAATTCGTCACAACCCATTACTCTGGTTGCTCATCTTTGTGCCAGTGGTGTTTCTGGCTCACAAGCTCAAGCCTGAGGCGCATACGTTGCTCTTCGTCTTATCGGTGTTGGCCATTGTCCCCTTGGCCGCGCTGCTCAGTCATGCCACCGAATCCGTCGCCGCCAAAACCGGTGATGCGGTTGGCGGCCTACTCAATGCAACACTCGGAAACCTAACTGAACTGGTCATCGCGCTTACCGCCTTGCGCGCCGGCCAATACATGCTGGTGAAAGCATCCGTTGCCGGCGCGATTGTAACCAACAGTTTGTTCATGCTGGGCGCGTCGTTCTTGCTCGGTGGACTGAAATACCACGTGCAGGAATACAACCGGGTCAGCGCCCGCCTGCAAGCAGGCCTGCTTTTCCTGGCCACGATAGCGTTGTTGATTCCGTCGGCTGTCGCCGAAGCTGACCTGGCAGCTGGGGCGACGTTCACCCAGAAGTTGAGCGTTGGTCTAGCCGTGTTGCTAATAATTGCCTACGGATTGGGGATGTTGTTTTCACTCAAGACTCACCGCGAGCTGTTTGCCAGCGCGGAACAGGGAGAAGCTGGTGAAGCACCCTGGCCAATGGGTCTGGCCTTGGGCACGCTCGCTGGCGTAACGATCCTGGTCGCGCTAGTGAGCGAAGTTTTTGTCGAGTCGGTCCAGATGGCCGCCGAGGCATTCGGGATGACGCCCGCATTTGTAGGTTTCATCGTGGTAGCGTTGGTCGGCGGGGCGGCGGAAATGGCCTCCGCATTTTCCGGCGCGCGGAAGAACCGACTGGACCTGAGCGTCGGCATCGCCTTGGGGAGCGCCACCCAAATTGCGCTCTTCGTCGCTCCCGTGCTGGTCCTGTTGAGTTACGTCCTCGGCCCAACTCCGATGGACCTGCAATTCTGGCCGGGCGCAGTGATAATGATATTTGTTGCGACCATGACCGCCTCGCTGGTGACGAACAGTGGACGATCCACCTGGTTCGTTGGGGTTCTAATACTAATGGTCTATGTGATTTTTGCGATGACGCTTTACCTTTTGCCGCCCCGGTCTCAATAAGCGCTAACCAATACATGAATTCCTTCTAACCATGATCACAAAGACTCTCATCGCTGGCGTGTTGATAGCCGGCACAGTGTCCGTCCATGCTGCCGGTCTCGCCTTCCTACTGACCTCAGCGCTCAAACCGCACGCTCTTCCGCCAGCTCGTCTCTGGCCTATAACCTGGTTCCTGATTCGCCTGACGTGGATGCTACTCTTTATCCATGCGATAGAAATTACGATCTGGGGGTTCTACTTTTGGTGGCAGGAATGTCTGCCCGATCTGGTCTCGGCGACTTATTTTTCCGGAATCACCTACGCGACCGTTGGCTATGGCGATCTGGTCTTGCCGGAAGAATGGCGGATGCTCGCACCGATCGAGGGTTTGACGGGCATTCTCATGTGCGGGCTTTCGACTGGGCTCTTCTTCGCGATCGTCAACAAATTGTTCGGTACCCCTTTCGAAGAAGAGACTCCCTTAGCAACTTCGACTCCCGCCACCAATGCCACAAGCCTCGACCGAAAAGTCCCCTAAACGGGTACTGGAACCGATTGACCGCGTTTCCGAGGTCCTCTTCGGTTTGATCATGGTCCTCACCTTCACCGGCTCACTAAGCGTCGCCGAAGCTGGACGCAATGATGTGCGGACGATGCTCATTGGCGCGGTCGGTTGCAATCTGGCTTGGGGGATCATTGACGCCGTGTTGTATCTGATGGGCTGCCTGGCGGAAAAAGGAAGGGGATTGCTGATGTTTCGCGCCGTGCGCAATACCACCGATGCCAAAGAAGCTCAACGCCTCATCGCGGACTCGTTGCCGCCGGTGATCTCCTCTATTCTGCAACCGACCGAACTCGAAACAATGAGTCTGCGTTTGCGGGAATTGCCCGAACCGCGCGACCATGCGCGCCTCAGTCGGGAGGATTGGCTAGGTGCCATCGGCGTTTTTCTCCTGGTCTTTCTCTCTACATTTCCGGTCGTTATTCCGTTCATTTTCATGCACAACGCAGGCCCAGCTCTGCGCACTTCAAATGCCATCGCCATCGTGATGTTGTTTTGGACAGGCTACGTTTTCGGCCGCAATGCCGGGCGCCGCCCATGGCTGGTGGGTATTTCGATGGTTGCTCTGGGATTGATTCTCGTTGGCCTAACCATGGCACTGGGAGGCTAACCAAATGCAAATGCGATTCCTTCCCTTAATCGCGGTTGCGGCCGCGCTGCTCGCGCCCGGCCATGCCTTCGGTCAGGAAACCACGCCCGTCGTCACCAAAGAGGCCGACGAGATGACTTCCTCCTTCTCGGCCTATGTGACCACTTATGTTGTGCCTGACTTCCAGGAATATGTGCAGCCGACCTTCACCGCAGACCGCGGCTGGCTCCATCTCGAGACTCGCTACAACTACGAGAACCTCGAAACCGGATCAATATGGGTCGGCTGCAATTTCAGCGGTGGCGAAAAACTTGAGTGGGCGATCACGCCGATGTTAGGCGGCGTCTTCGGCGAAACGATTGGCATCGCGCCCGGCTACAGATTTTCGCTCGCTTATTGGAAGTTGGAACTATCAAGTGAAGGCGAGTTCGTCTTTGATACGAATGATTCAGAGGGAAGCTTTTTCTACAACTGGTCTGAACTGAGCCTTTCTCCCGTTGATTGGTTTCGATTTGGACTAGTGGGCCAACGAACTCGCGCTTATAAAACAGACGTCGACATCCAGCGCGGACTTCTCGTGGGGTTCTCGTACAAGAAAATCGATTTCACAACCTATGTATTCAACCTGGACCAGAGTAAGCCGACATGGGTCTTTGCCCTCGGTGTGAATTTTTGAGTTATGAACCTCATCTGGCCCACCATCTCGCGTGCCGGCGACTACTTCGCAAAGTAGTAGGAAGTGGTGAATGTCATCGGACCGTTGTCCGTTTCGATAGAAAAGCTCAGGCTCCCTTTGTCTTTGTCTGATGGCGTTGCCGTTCCGCTGATAACTTTTAGTTTCCCGTTCTTGTTGTTTCTTGCCTTGCCTGTGAATTTCACCGCGGTTCCTTCGGCGAACTTTCGGGCCGTTTCATCCGGAGCATCCAGTTTCAATGTCCCAGTTTCGTTTTTGAGGAAATAAGGAACTACCTTGATCTGGTAGGTCCCAACAATGAAACTCCCGTTCTGAGTCAGCGGCCCGACAATCAGTTTGACCTTGTTAAAGTGAACCGTCGTTGAGCTTGGATCGACAAACATCTTTCGATTAATTGTCTCACCCTTATTTGGAAGGGATGCCACATCCTGTGCTTCTAGCCCATCGGAGATAAAAACGATGGAAAAACCGAGCACCATGTATGGTAAAACGATAGCCCGCCATCTTCCTTTGATGCCGTCTATGGTTGCGTCGTACGAGAGGTGATCTCCTGACCGTGTCCCATTGATCAGGAAGTTTCGGGAATCGACCTTCACCGCTTGTTCTTCTGTGTCTGGGCAAGATGCGCGCGCAACCAGTCGCCGGCAGGTTGAGTTTTGCCATCGGCGAATTTCACCAGGTAGGGTTTGCCTGAGAGATAACTCTTGCTCGCAATCCCGGTGATGAAATCATCGGTCGTCTTCACTCGATCCCCGGCTCTGGAGAGTTTGTGGCGCAGATGATTCGCCCCCTCGGCCGCGGAATATTCCTGACCGTTGCGAATGAAGCGAACGTCGGAGGTCTGAACGAAATTAATCAACTCATCGATTTCGGCCTTCGTCTGTGGATCCAGCCCGAATGCGATCGCAGCAGTGAGGAGCAGAGCGAAAATGGATGAGAGAACCTGGCGCATAGGAATAGGGCTTTGGCAAAATGCTTAGAGCAAACCTTCGATCGGAAGCCAACTCAGTATTGTGGATTTAATGCGCTTCCAGAGACCCGCCTCCGGCTCGGAGTTATAGCGTACTTGCTGATAACCCGCGCCCGTTATCCATACGAGGTGATTGTGGTCGAGTTCCAAACGATACGCGCTCCGGATGAGCACCGGTTCGGTCTTCTCAGGGAGCCGCTTCGCCAGCGCCGGACAGTCGAAGAGGACGCCCATTTCCGTGTTCAGTTTGCTCGAGCGGGGATCGAGATTGTATGAGCCGATAAAACCAATCCGGCGGTCGAAGGTGAACGTCTTCGCGTGCAAGCTCGAGTTGCTCGATCCGGTCGGTCCTAGAATACGGCCCGAACGCCGGTCGTGCGGAGCACCAGTGGGAGGCTTCATCTCGTAGAGTTCGACGCCGGCTTGGAGCAGTGATTTGCGGTAGAGCTGATATTTGGAGTGGACCGCTACTCCGTCAGTGGAAGCCAGCGAATTAGTGATTAACACAACCCGCGCTCCGCGCTGGCGGGCGCCTGCCAGAAGCTCCACGCCTTTCTTCCCCGGCACGAAGTAAGGCGAGATAAGGAACAACTCGCGCTTAGTCGCATCGACGACCTGGCGAAGCTGCGGGGCAAGATGCGTCGCCGTCTTGTCCGCAGAGGTGATCACCTTGTCGGGATGGTCGTCCACTATCGTGGCTCGGCCCCAGTTATAGGAAAGGCTTCGGTTCTTTAGTTGCCGGATAAATCCACCGTCACGCACGCTTTCCGCGTAGGCCGACTGCTCCGCCGTCGTGTCATACGCAATCAGCTCCGACCGCATCGAGGCAAACTTCTCCGGTGTCGTCTTTTGTCGCGCCAGAGCGGTAATCGGAATGGAAGACTGGTTATTCCAATAAAGATCGAATTCGTCGGATACTTCGTTCACTACCGGCCCGATGATCACAACGTCGAGATCGGCAAAATTCGCCTCTTCGTTCGCCCCAAAATATTCGTCACCGATATTGCGGCCACCAACGATTGAGACCTGACCATCGGCAGTGAATGACTTGTTATGCATTCGTCGGTTAATGCGTCCAAAATCGACGAGCATACCAAGCAATCGGGGCGAACGCAGAGCCACCGGGTTGAACATTCGCACCTCAATGTTGGGATGACTGTCGATGGCGAGCAAGATTGCGTCGGAGGGCGCCGTGCCGAGATCGTCGAGCAACAAGCGGATACGAACGCCGCGGTCAGCCGCGCGGAAGAGATGCTCAAGAAGGACCTTGCCCGCCAGGTCCTTGTTCCAGATGTAATACTGAACATCGAGGCTCCGTTGCGCCGCATCTGTCAAAGCCAGCCGTGCAACCAATGCCTCGCGTCCATCCGGGAGCGCGTGAAGGCCTGATTGGCCCGGATGCGCAGCGACACGTGGCCGAACCGCCGCCGCCAGGGCCGTGCCTTCGGTGTGTTTCATGGCCGTGGAAGGAATGCGCTCGCCGCTGGGTAGGCCTCCGCACGCGCCGAGTGAAAACATCACCAGCAAAGATCCGACACGTTGAATTGAGACTGTCATACACACCTTTACGATCAACCCTGACACCAGGGATGTTGTAGGCACGTATTCAATAATCTATTTGATACGCCTCGTCCCGAACAGCGAATTGTTTGAATGAAATCGTTCACACAGAACCGTTTGGCGTAACGCCGACGCCTGAATCAAGTCTGGCACCATTCCGACCACCCAGAAATACGACCAAGGTCTCATCGCGCCGTTCAACCCGAAGCGATAGCTTCGTTTCAGCTCGATAAGGCTCCCGCCAAGCACGACTGAACCAATGGCGTTCTTGGTCGGCTTCTAGCCCCTCCGGCATGTTGGCCTAAGGTCTTATATACCGAGATTACATCTGCTCGGTACAGTTGGGCTCGGTCCAAGCAACAAGTTTCCACGTTACGAAAGGCAACAACCTATGAAGTCGTCTCGATCCAGTCTCCATAACAAGTGGTGTTACGCACTGATTGGCCACCTTATTATGCGTGGCTCTGGCTTTGCCACTCAATTGCCAACTCCTGGCGCAACAGAGTGAGCCAGCCACGTCCACTACAACAACGGAGGAAGAGTCGCCGAAAATCCCAGATGACCAGCTCGATTCGCTGGTGGCGCCCATCGCGCTTTACCCCGATCACCTGCTCGGTCAGGTCTTGGTCGCCTCAACTTATCCTCTCGAGATCATGCAGCTGGATCAGTGGATGAAAAAGAATACAACGCTGAAGGATAAAGCTTTGGCGGATGCCGTGGCAAAACAGCCATGGGATCCAAGTGTTCAGGGCTTGGCCGCCTTCCCGGAAGTCGTGGTACGGATGTCAGAGAACGTCTCGTGGACGTCGGACCTCGGTAACGCTTTTCTGGCGCAACAGAACGATGTGATGAGTGCCGTTCAGCGGATGCGGGGGAAAGCACAGGGGAAAGGGACACTGAAGACCAGCTCGGAACAAAAAGTTGAGACGCAGCAGGTCGAAGGCAAAGAAGTCATCGTGATTGAGCAGGCGAATCCGGAGGTCGTTTACGTTCCATCCTACGATCCCGAAGTAGTCTATGGCGCGGCCAGCTATCCCTATCCCACTTATAGTTATCCGGGATATGTGCCCGGCATGGCACTGACACTCGGGACTGGACTCGCGTTAGGAGCCGCTTGGGGCGGCAGTTGGGGTTGGGGTTGCGGCTGGGGAAACAACGACATCAACATAAATAACAACAACAATTTCAATAGGAACAACATCAACAACATCAATAACGTCAATCGGAGCCAGAACGGTAAGTGGGAACATAACCCAGCCCACCGCGGGAACGCGCCCTACGCAGACAAGCGGAGCGCAAACAAGTACGCAGGTGACGCACGCAACCCAAATAACCGGACCGCTGGCGCTAACGCAGCGGGCAATCGCCCGGGAGACGGCGCAGGTCCTGGCGGCAACAAGCCTGGTGGTGGAAATAAGCCCGGCGGCGATAACAGGCCCGGGTGGAAATAAACCTGGCGGCGACAACAGACCTGGCGGTGATAACAAGCCCGGTGGCGGTAACAAGCCCGGCGGCGACAACAAGCCGGGTGGCGGTAACAAGGCGGGCGGCGGTAACAAGCCGAGCACGAAACAATCAACTCCGCGCAGTAGTGCAGGCGGAGATAAGGCCGGAGGTGGACGCACCACCTCGTCGGGTGGAAGCAAAGGCGCTTTGGACAGCGGTGGCGGGGGACACGCAGCCAAATCCGCCAGCAGTCGAGGCGGACAGAGCATGGGCGGCGGTGGATCCAAAGGTGGCGGTAGCCGAGGGCGGCGGCGGTGGTGGTGGTGGTGGCCGAGGCGGCGGTGGTGGCGGTGGCGGCGGCGGTGGACGCAGAAGATAAAACGCTCAAGAACGAGGAAAACAAATGAATACAAAACTAACCTGCATGTTCGGAGTGGTCCTGCTCGCAGCACCATTTGCCAACTTGGAAGCAGCTCCTGAAACCAAAGCAAAACAAAAGGAATTCGACACATCGAAACAAGCCGCTGACGCCTTGGTCCAGGCAGCCGAAACCTTTGATACCGCTGCGTTGAAGGAAATCTTGGGTCCGGATAGTACGGACGTGATCAGCACTGATGATGCAGTTGCTGACAAGAATCGAGCTACTACTTTTGCGACCGCGGCAAAGGAAAAGATGTCGGTCGATGTCGACTCAAAGAATTCCAATCTCGCAATTATTTTGATCGGCAATGATAATTTTCCGGTGCCGATCCCGATCGTGAAAGAGAAAGGGAAATGGCACTTCGACACCAAAGCCGGCCGCGAAGAAATCCTGAATCGCCGCATTGGCACCAACGAACTTGACGCCATCGAAATCTGCCTCGGTTATGTTGATGCGCAGAACGAGTATACCCAGAAAAAGCATGATGACGCCAAGGTGAACCAGTACGCCCAAAAAATTGTCAGTTCCCCGGGAAAACAGGACGGCCTTTCCTGGCAAAACGCCGATGGAACGTGGGGTGGCCCGGTTGGACAGGCCGTCGCTAAGGCACTTGAACAAGGCTACTCCGAGCGGACCCAGCCGTATCATGGTTATTATTTCAAAGTCCTAAAGAAACAGGGGCCAAACGCGCCCTTGGGCGCAATGGATTTCGTTATGAACGGAGCGATGATCGGCGGGTTCGCGCTTGTCGCCGCGCCCGCTCAATATCGCGTGACCGGTGTAAAAACATTCATCGTCGGACCTGCTGGTATTGTTTATCAGAAGGATCTTGGGGAGAAGACACTCGACGCTTTCAAGACGATGGAGGTCTTCGATCCAGACAAGACGTGGGAAGTCACTACCGATGAGTGGTCGGATGACGATTGAGGGATGTCGCAAGTACAGCGCGGCCAACTCAAGCCGCATCAAGAATGAGGATTCGTCACGCACGGACAAGATTGTGGACTGGGTTTGTCTGCCTTCCGACCCGTGCTACGAACTTCACTTTCCCTCTTGCTTTCGTTTTTTAACTTCAGAGATTTATAAGTCCTGAGTCTCTCGTGTATGCGATCCCTAAGGTAGCCTCAGAGCAAAGAAATAGTCGGCGAGAAAGGAACAAAGATATGAAATCACCAGACCACCGATCCCGTTTACATAACAAGTGGTGTTATGCACAGGTTACCATCTTATGCGCAGCCCTTGCTTTGCCACTCGATCCCGTTCTTTTTGCTCAACAGGGTCAATCGCCTGTCATTACCAGCTCAACGACCCAACAAGAATCGCCTAAGATTCCGAACGACCAGCTCGATTCGTTAGTCTCGCCCATTGCTCTTTACCCGGATCATCTTCTGAGCCAGGTCCTGGTCGCGTCAACCTACCCTCTCGAGATCATTCAGCTCGAGCAATGGATGAAAAAGAATCCAGACCTGAAGGACAAAGCTTTGGCCGACGCCGTGGCCAAACAACCCTGGGACCCAAGCATTCAAGGCATGGCCGCTTTTCCGGACGTAATCGCCCGACTGGCGGAAAACATCAGTTGGACATCAGATTTGGGGAACGCGTTTCTCGCGCAGCAGTCTGATGTGATGGAGGCGGTCCAGCGCATGCGCATGAAGGCGAAGGGAACGGGAAACTTGCAAACGAACCAACAGCAGAAGGTCGAGACTCAAACAGTCGAGGGAGGCAAGGAAGTGGTCGTGATCGAACAGGCGAATCCGCAAGTGGTTTACGTGCCGTCCTACGATCCGGCCGTTGTGTATGGCCCGCCGGTCTATCCTTACCCTTATTATAGCTACCCAGGATATTATGCCGGGATGGGACTAGCCTTTGGGACCGGGCTGATTCTTGGAGCGGCTTGGGGCGGCGGCTGGGGTTGGGGCTGCGGCTGGGGCAACAATGACATCAACATTAACAACAACAACAATTTCAACCGGAACAACAATTTCAACCGGAACCAAGTCAACCCCCTTAATCGAGGTCAGGGCGGTAAGTGGCAACACAACCCGGCCCATCGCGGAAACGCCCCTTACGGAAACAGAGACGTAGCAACCAAGTATGGAGGTAATGCGCGCGGCGACCGAAACCGCGGACCTAACAATAAACCCGGTGGAGGCAATCGACCCGGCGGCGGGAACGGTCCCGGAAATCGCCCAGGTGGTGGCACCGGCCCAGGTAATCGCCCAGGCGGTGGGAACGGCCCCGGCAATCGCCCAGGTGGCGGTAACCGGCCGAGCACAAAGCCAAGCACAAGACCGTCGACTCCGCGAAGCAGCGCCGGAGGAGATCGAGTCGGCGGACGTAATACATCACCCGGCAAGGGATACGGGTCTAACCGCAGCAGCATGGGTGGCAGCAACTTCAGCGGAGGATCATCCCGATCCGCCAGCAGCCGAGGCGGACATAGTATGGGTGGCGGCGGATATAGTCGAGGTGGCGGATCGCGCGGTGGCGGTCGGTCGCGGCGGGGGTGGCGGCGGCCGGGGCGGCGGCGGCGGGCGCAGAAGGTAAACCTGTTACGAAGGAGCAAAATACAAATGAAAACAAACTCACATCAAATGACTTCGTCGAAATTCCTTTCAGCTGCGATCATTCCAATCTGCCTGTTTGGGTTAGTCTTACTTGGTCTACCTTCATCTAAATCAGAAGCGGCCACGGCATCAGAACCAACCGGCAAAACGTTCGATACCCCGAAACAGGCTGCTGACACCCTGATCCAGGCCGCGGAAACATTCGACGTTGCCGCGTTGAAGGAAATTCTCGGCCCGGGCAGCGATGATATCGTCAGTTCCGATGATCCGGTGGCTGACAAAAATGGGGCGACTACGTTTGCCACCAAATCAAAAGAAAAGATGTCTATCGACGTCGATAAGAAGAATCCGAACCTGGCAATCGTCACAGTCGGTAACGACGCCTTTCAGCTTCCGATTCCACTCGTCAAAGAAAACGGCAAATGGCACTTCGATACGAAAATTGGCCGCGAAGAGATCTTGAACCGCCGAATCGGCGCCAATGAGTTGGATGCGATCGAGGTCTGCCGCGGCTTCGTCGAAGCGGAAAACGAATACACCCTCGAGAAGCACGACGACGCGAAGGTGAACCAGTTCGCACAAAAAATCATCAGCACACCGGGGAAACATGATGGCCTTGCCTGGCAAAATTCGGACGGCACCTGGGCGGGACCCGTGGGCGAAGCAGTGGCTAAAGCGCTGGAACAGGGCTACTCGGACAAAGGTCAACCGTATCACGGGTACTTCTTTAAGGTTTTGAAAAAACAAGGTCCCAATGCTCCGTTAGGTGAAATGGATTTTCTCGTCAACGGCGCGATGATTGGAGGATTCGCTCTTGTCGCAGCTCCTGCTCAATATCGCGTGACCGGTGTGAAGAGTTTCATTGTCGGTCCGTCTGGGGCTGTTTACGAAAAGGACCTGGGCGAGAAATCGCTCGACGCCTTTAAGGCAATGGACACTTTCGACCCGGACAAGACCTGGGAGGAAACAGAAGACGCCTGGTCGGACGAAGACTAACCGCCAACGAAAGCCGAACATTCTTCTCGCTTGCGTCGTGGAGTGCGGCGGTGCTCCGCCGCTTTTCGGAGCGCTGGCAAAAAGAGCGCGCGGGGTTTTACTGGGGAATCTCCTGAGCTCCTAACCTCGAAGGTAAAACCGTGACCGGCTTCCAACTCACTTCAGAGCACGCCGGCTGCACGGGATGATGATTCGATTCGCGGCCTGGGCGCTGGCTTGGTTGATCGCACTCATTTGTGTGATCTGGGCAATCGGCGCGATCTACTTCGATTTTCCTTTCGCCAGCTTACGGGTGCCAGTCGCGATCGTGTTCGGGACCATATGCGTTGCCGCCGCCGTCTTCGTCCGTGGGCAAAGCATTAAAGCTCGCGGTTGTCCTCGTTGCGTTCTTCGTCGTCGTCGCATGGTGGTTGACCTTGAAACCGTCAACGACGCGAACTGGCAGCCTGATCTCGCCGAAACCGGCTCGGCTGAAATCGACGGCGATCTGGTCACGATTCACAATGTCCGCAACTGTCAGTACCGCACCGAGACGGATTTCACTCCGCACTGGGAAACGCGCACGGTCCACTTGTCCCATGATTACCGGAATGGATATCGCAATTACCTACTGGGGTTCACCCTGGATGGCGCATCCCATTGTTAGTTTCCGCTTTTCCGATTCGCTCCCCATTTGTTTTTCGATTGAGACCCGAAAAACCGTCGGCCAGGAATATTCGGCTGTTCGAGGCTTTTACCGGCAATTCACTCTCATTTATGTCGTGGCAGACGAACGCGACCCGATCCGTCTGCGGACGAATTATCGAAAGGGCGAAGAGGTTTATCTTTACCGGATAAGCGCGTCGGCTGATGACGCGAGGGAACGATTTCGTGAATACCTTGGAACGCTGAACATTCTACACCGGGAGGCGCGCTGGTATAATGCCGTGACGACTAACTGCACCACGGCGATCCGGAACCAGCGGCCTGTAAATCAGCGACCACCGTGGGATTGGCGCATTCTGCTCAATGGCAAGGGAGATGAACTTCTGTTCGAACAACATCTGATCGAAACCGCAGGTCTATCCTTTCAAGAACTCAAGGAACAGAGCCACATCAATCCACGCGCTCGCGCTGCAGATGGCGATCCGGAGTTTTCCCGCCGCATCCGGGAAGGTTTGCCAGGGTTTATGGGAGAATCGCTCCTGACGCGTTAGCTTTTTCAGGGACCGTTTTTTCCTGCTTCTTTTTGCCACGGAAGGACACGGATTAAACACGGATTTTTTTCCTGTTAATCAATACCTGCCAATGGAGTCCCGACGGCACGCAGCGCCGTGGCTACGATCTGTGTTTAATCCGTGTTCATCCGTGGCCCTCCCAACGATGTACAAAAACAAGCGCCCGCGAAGTGGTTAGCTCCGCGGGCGCCGCGTAAATTAGATTTGGATATTCTTAGAAGTGGAAACGAAGTCCAGCGCCGAGCAGTTGCTGACCGAGCTGGCGATCCTCACCCAATTCGGGTTGAGCGGTATATTCGAGGAACTTGTACTCAATGAACATGCTCATCTTGGGTTGAAATAATAATCCGCGCCCGCGAGCACGTTCCACGCGAAGTCAGCGTGACTAGCACCGCCGCCCGTATCGAATGTCCCGAAGTTGCCACCTGCGGATTCCGCATAGTAAACACCGATACCGGCACCGATGTAAGGTTGGAACCTTCCACTGCCAAACCGCAGGATTCCGTTCGTCATGAACACGCCAGAATTGATGTCGATGCTTGTGCTGCGGTTGGTGGTTACACCGTTCAGCACCAAAGTGGAATCAGCACCTGTCTGCCAGCCGTTGTAAAACATGTCTTCTTCCAGTGCGAATCGAAATCCGCCCGTTCCGAAAACGTAACCGATCTTGACACCGCCATAAAAGCCGGTGTCATTGGTTGGATCGATGGTCAAGGTGTTCCCGAGGCCATCGTCGAAGAACCGGGTATCACCACGGTCTTGCCAGATATTGGCTCCCATGTGGATAGCACCGTACCAACCAACCCCGTAAAGATCCATCGTCTGCACTGGAGCAGGTGGTGGGGGTGGGCCGGCGTGCACTTGCGCGGCGAGAAGGGTCGCCATCATTAAGGCTGCTAACAGCTGAATTGTTCGTTTCATATTAATCGTACCTGTATTTGTTGTTTTGCTGATTGGACTGCCGGGATCTTCCACTAGGAGGACGAGGCTGACTATTGGACCTTGGTCCTACACCCAAAAAAGCACGTATTCAACCATGCAATGCAAATTTATCTGCCTTTATAATTATGCTAATAACGTTATAAATCGGCCTGCGATTTAAGCCATGCCCCGCGATTTTCCCCAACAACCGCAACCGCTTCCTCAATTGTGTTCACACAAAGCGGAATCGTAAAATCAACGCCGCTAGCCAGTTCGCTCCCCTCCTTCAACATCGTCCCACGCCCCCACTCCACCAGTTCAGCCCACATTTTCCCGACCAGAATCAACGGCGTATTATATAGTCGGCGAACCTGAAGTAACTGCCACGCCAACGATAACTCGAGCAACGTTCCAATGCCGCCCGGAACAACGATAAACGCGTCTGAAATTATCATAAAATGGTGCAGCCGAGAAAAGAAAGTCCGGTGTTCATAGGCCAAGCCAACAAATGGATTCACTTCCTGCTCAAACGGTAATTCGACACGAATACCAACCGACCGGTGTTTTCTCTCGGGATCCGCGGCCAACGCTCCTTCATTGGCCGCTTGCATCAGCCCGGGGCCACCACCGCTCATGATGTCGCAGCCCATCTTCGTCAATTCCGACGCGAGTTGCTTTACACTCTCGTATGCGACCGACCCAGGCTTAAGCCGTGCGGACCCGAAAATCGTAACCCGATAATTCTGACGCGTCGTTCGGCGAATTCGGGTCAAATCATTGACCACTTCCCATAAGCCGGTCACCGAACGTTCGAGCAAGGCGATGGTTGCGTCTTCGTCGCTTAGGCGAACAATATCCGATTGCCCGAAGGCTTGATTTTCTTGAGTCATAGCGGTTTCGATTTTCTTTCTAAGGTTCAGCTTTTAGCACCGTAAGGGAACGCGGTTCGAGAGGGAAAACATCCATTTGTTCAAAGGTGCGAGGTTGGCAGCGGCAAGCGCGGCGGTATCGAGAACGCACCGCCAACGAATATCTCGGCGACGTACGCCCACACGAAATGGAACCTGTTCGCAGTGGGCATTCAACAGAATGACAAACGAATCGCCGACGATCCGTTCACCTTGTTCATCGGTCTCGGTAATCTGATCTCCCGGAAGAACCATACCGATTGATCGAACGTGCGTGGTATTCCAGTCCGCCTCCGACATCTCGGTCCCATCCGGTTTCAGCCAGTAAAGATCCTTGATCTCGCCACCGTGAATTGGGCGTCCCTGAAAGAAATGTCGACGTCTGAAGACAGGCTCCGTCTGACGCAACTGGATCAACTGACGCGTGAACTCGAGCAGGTCACGCTGATCCGCCGATAGATTCCAATCAAGCCATGCAACCGGCGAATCCTGACAATACGCGTTGTTGTTTCCATGCTGGGTCTGACCGAATTCGTCACCGGCCAGGAGCATTGGCACCCCTTGTGAAAGAAAAAGGGTGACCAGGAGATTCCGTTGTTGTCGGGCGCGCAAAGCATTAACTCCAGGATCATCGGTTGGACCTTCCACGCCACAGTTCCAGCTCTGATTGTCATTCGTTCCGTCCCGGTTCTCTTCCCCGTTCGATTCATTGTGTTTCTGATCGTAACTGACCAGATCACGCAAGGTGAACCCATCGTGAGCTGTCACGAAATTCAGACTCGCGCTCGGGCGCCGCCCATTATGTGCATAAAGATCACTGCTTCCCGCCAGTCGCGAGGCCAGTTCGCCAACTGTTCCGCCGTCCCCTTTCCAAAACCGCCGGACACAATCCCGGTACTTTCCGTTCCACTCGGTCCAGAGCACTGGAAAATTGCCGACCTGATATCCAGCGGGCCCAACATCCCAGGGCTCCGCAATCAACTTAACTTCGGAAAGAACCGGGTCCTGTTGAATGATATCGAAAAACGAACTGAGCCGGTCGACCTCCCAAAGATCTCGGGCAAGCGCGCTGGCCAGATCAAAGCGAAAGCCATCGACTTGCATCTCGATCGCCCAATAGCGCAATGAATCCATGATCAATTGCAGCGTGCGCGGATGCGCGACATTAAGGGAGTTACCGCATCCGGTGAAATCGATGTAACGCTGATCGTTTTTCTCGAGCCGATAATAGGCCGAGTTGTCGATGCCGCGGAGCGATAATGTCGGGCCATGATCGTCCCCTTCGGCGGTGTGATTGTAAACGACATCCAAAATAACTTCGATGCCGGCCCGATGCAGCTCTCTCACCATTTCCCGGAATTCGTCGACTGCGCCTTCCATTCCGGTCGCGGCGTAGCGCGGGTCCGGCGCAAAAAATCCCAGGGTATTGTAGCCCCAGTAGTTTGAACGACCGCGTTCCGCCAAAAAATTTTCGTCGATATGATAATGCACCGGAAGGAGTTCGACCGCAGTCACACCTAACTTGCGCAGATATGCGATCACTGGAGCGGACGCGAGTCCGGCATAGGTGCCACGGAGGTTCTCAGGCACATCCGGGTGCAGCTTGGTAAAGCCCTTTACGTGCAATTCATAAACAACCGTCTCATGCCACGGCGTGCGCGGACCCTGATCTCGTTGCCTAACTGTTGCTGTCTCGATCACACGAGCAAGGGGCGCGAACGGCGCTGTCTCGCCGTCCTCGTCGAGCACCGCGCCATTCCACTCCAAATCACGCGCTATTAGCTTTGCGTAAGGATCGAGAAGCACCTTTCGCGGATTGAACCGGTCTCCACGCGATCGGTCCTCAGGCCCGTAAACGCGGTAGCCATAAACCTGGCCCGGTTTTATCTCCGGCAAAAACCCGTGCCATACCTGATTGGTTTTTTCCGGCAAAATGATCCGGTCGGATTCTGCTTGAGCTTCAGCCGAATCAAAGAGGCAGAGCTCAACCCTAGTCGCGCGCTCTGAAAAAATCGCGAAGTTAACGCCGTTATCTCGATAGGTTGCGCCCAGGGGCGAAGGGCCGCCCGGGCCAAACCCTGAAAGATCTTTGATTTTCGATTTTAGATTTAGAATTTTCCAGGTGCCGTTCTGTGATCACTTTTCAGATTCTTTCGGCACTCCCAATCGAAATTCGCAATTTGTAGGTCGCAAATCTGAAAGGGTAACGCGCTCGCGCAATAAGCGCTAACGCCGTCCCTCAATCATCTCCTTCATGACTTGCTTACCTTTTGCCTGCAAGATTCCCAGGCCGCTTCCAGGCATGAACCAAATTCCCTTATCATGGTCCCGGCTGTAGACGATATTCACCCCATCGCTGGTGGTTGCGTAATGAAAGGTGCCGCCCGGGTTTTCGGCGATGAATTTGAAAAACGCTTCCCTCCAGGGATCATCGGCGAAACGGAAAATTTCGTTACCGATTTTCTTCATTTCTTCGGCATTGATCGTCCGCATGTTCCCGGCCATGGCTTTGATGCGGTCCTTGGTTAGACTTTCCAGATCGAATTTTTCTAATGCCATATGTTTTGGTTGG
Organism: uncultured Verrucomicrobiae bacterium; assembly: GCA_963751725.1. Classification (GTDB taxonomy): domain Bacteria; phylum Verrucomicrobiota; class Verrucomicrobiia; order Chthoniobacterales; family UBA10450; genus AV80. The sequence goes on along the minus strand of CAVVVQ010000017.1, from coordinate 18,457 downwards.
TTGGTTGAGTTGGGTTGGGTTGGTCAGATTTCGATTACTTCTCCCATTTTCGGGAGTTTTGAAGGTAGTCGATAACGTTGCTGAATCAGGCGGGCAAGCGCGGCGCGCTGGTCATCTTCACCGTGAACCAGAACGACTCGCGGTTTACTTGGGGCAACGATGCTGAACCAATGCATTAAATCGGTTTGTCCTGCGTGAGCGCTAAATCCGCCGAGGGTATGAATCGTTGCTTTAACGGCGATCGGCTCCCCAAAAATGGTGACTTCATCCGCGCCATCGACCAAACGCCGACCGAGCGACCCGTATCCTTGATAACCGACAATGAGTAAATGCGTACTCGGTTTCCACAGGTTCGCTTTGAGGTGGTGCAAAATCCGCCCGCCGTTACACATCCCCGCGCCCGCCATGACCAGACACGCGCCGCGAACATCGTTAATCGCGCGCGATTCGTCCGCGGTCGCAGTCGGCTTCATCATTTTCAAATCTGCCCGCAACGGCTTATCCCGGATGAAAGCCAGCATCTCGTCATCGTAAAGCTCGACGTGCTTTGCATAAATCTCCGTCGCCTGAATGGCCATTGGGCTATCGAGGAAAATTGGGAACGGTTTGATCTTCCCCGATCGAAACATTCTTGCGAGCAGCAAGGTGATCAGCTGCGCGCGACCAACCGCGAACGTCGGCACCAATATTTTGCCGCCGTTGCGCACGGCATCGATTACGATCTTCTCGAATTCCAAGACAGTCTGTTTGAACGAACGGTGATCGCGGCCGCCATAGGTGGATTCAAGAAAAACAAGGTCAGCATCCTGAAACGGTTCGTAGTCTCGCAGCAGTGGTGCGCTCCTCGGGCCGAGATCGCCGGAAAAAACCACGCGTTTTGTTGCTCCGCCTTCCTCGACCAGCAGTTGGATGCTGGCGGAGCCGAGCATATGTCCGGACTCAGCCCAAATCGCCTTGATCCCAGGGGCAACCTCGAATGGTTCCTGATAAGGAACTGGGCGGAGTTGCGAAAGAATCTTTTCCGCCTCATCCGAATTGAAGAGTGGCACAACCGGCGGTAACGCGGCTCGCATTCGTTTCCGGTTCTGTCGTTCGGCATCACTCATCTGAAGCCGAGCGCAATCCCGGATGATCAACGCTGCCATCTCAAGAGTAGCTGGCGTCCCATAAACGCGACCTTCGTAACCGATCTGGGACAGCAATGGTAACCGCCCGGTATGATCAAGGTGCCCATGAGTCAGCAAAACCGAATCCAATCTTCGGTTCAGCGTTGTTGGCGCCCGATTTAACGCTTCAGATTTCTTGCCGCCTTGAAAAAGCCCGCAATCCACCATGATCCGCGCTTCTTTCGTTTGGACGATGTAACACGAACCTGTGACTTCGCCGCCTGCTGCCCCGACAAGAGTTATCTTCATACAAACATCGTCAGATAATTGTCAGATTGCCCTGCCGCCGCCTTTCTTACCAGTTTGAATCGCGGGTTACAATCGGACCTTGGTCGTATTCAGCGAATGATGTCGCGAGGATGTAGTAGCGGTTCAGCAAAGCGGGATGCGTCAGTACGAAATCATTCGAGCGCGGTTGGCGCAAGCCACCGGTTGCGATGGAAGAAGTATCAGCCCCTCCAGGGGCTGCGACTAAACGCTGTTCGCCGCCACAACATAACTTCGTTGAGCGGCGGCCCTGCAGGGGCTAATGTCTTGCCGCGGTGAAATCGGCTGGCCTTGCGCCACCGGCTAATTTTCACTCAGCCCTTCGCCGGCTTTAGACCTCGAGATACAGCACCAGAAGCGCCGTTACAACTTCCGCCTAACCCGGTTTGATCTTCCAGATCTTCGCGCAGTAATCGCGAATTGAACGGTCCGACGAAAATTTCCCCATGCGCGCCGTGTTCAAAATCGATTGACGCGCCCAAGCCATTGGATCACGCCAGAGCGCGCTCACTCGTTCCTGCGCTTCCACGTACGCCTGGTAGTCGGCCAGAAGCAGAAATGGATCGTCGTTGAGCAGGTTCTCAACAATCGGTCGGAACAGGTTTGCATCGCCATCGCCCAGTGCACCGCTTCCAACAAAGTCGATCACTTCGCGTAATCCGGCATTTCGTTCATAGATATCGCGAGGTCGATAATTTCCCGCCCGCACAATCGCGACCTCCGCTGCAGTTAGACCGAACAGGAAAAAATTCTCCGCTCCAACTTCCTTTCGAATCTCAACATTAGCGCCATCGAGTGTTCCAATGGTAAGAGCGCCATTTAACGAGAACTTCATGTTCCCCGTGCCGCTCGCTTCTTTTCCAGCGGTGGAGATCTGTTCGGACAAATCCGCTGCAGGATAAATGTAGTGCGCGTTCTTAACGTTGAAATCAGGGAAGAAAACAACCTTCAACCGGTCGCGAACCATAGGATCGTTGTTCACCAGGTCGCCGATGGACGTAATCAGTTTGATGATGCGCTTGGCAATGAAATAACCGGGGGCCGCTTTCCCGCCAAAGATGAAAGTGCGCGCCGGAAGATCGATCTCCGGCTCCCGGCGCAGCTGAAGATAGAGCGCCAAAATATGGAGAGCGGCAAGATGTTGGCGTTTGTATTCGTGAATCCGCTTTACCTGAATATCGAAAAGTGTTTCCGGATTAACGATAACACCGGTCCGTTCGGCGATAAGCGCTGCGAGTCGCTGTTTGTTAGTCAGCTTCACTTCCCGCCATTGTTGGACGAACTCAAGGTCCACAATTAGCGGCTCAAGGTCACGCAACCGATTCAGATCCTGCAACCATCCGTCCCCAATCCATGTGCTGATCAGTTGCGTCAGTTTCGGATTGCTCAAAGCCACGAACCGACGAGGCGTAACTCCGTTCGTAACGTTGTGGAACCGGTCCGGCCAAAGATCAGCAAAATCACGAAGCACAGTTTGTTTCAGCAATTCCGAGTGCAATTCGGCGACGCCGTTAACGGCATGGCTTCCGACCGTGGCAAGATGCGCCATCCGGACCGAGCGCGGCTGGTTTTCATCGATCAGTGAGACTCGCGTAACCAGGCCGTCATCCCCTGGGACCATCAACCGCACTTCATCCAGGAAACGACGGTTAATTTCATAGATGATTTCAAGATGCCGCGGTAACAACGCGCCGAAAAGATCGACGCTCCATTTTTCCAACGCTTCCGGCAACAAGGTGTGGTTGGTGTAAGCAAAAGTCGCGGACGTAATTTTCCAAGCCTCGTCCCAACCGATCTCGTGTTCATCGATCAGGAGCCGCATCAGCTCGGCCACCGCCACAGCTGGATGCGTATCGTTCAGTTGCACCGCCCATTTCTCGTGGAAGCGTGGCCGGGCCATCTCCCGTTAACGAGTGGATCCGAAGCATGTCCTGAAGTGAACAGCTGCAAAAAAAGAACTGTTGCTTCAGTCGGAGCTCCTTCCCCGCCGCGGCTTCGTCATTGGGATATAAAACTTTAGTGATGTTCTCCGAGACCATCTTGTCCTGCACCGCCCGGTAGTAATCACCATGATTGAAAGCAGCGAAGTCGAATGACTCGACTGCTTCGGCTTTCCAGAGGCGCAAGAGATTGCAGGTCCCCACGTGGTAACCGGCCACGGGCGTGTCGTAGGCCGTGCCTCTGACCTCCGTCTCTGGAATCCAATGAACCCGAAGCCGCCCCCGTTTATCATTCGAAGATTCAGTGCGACCCCCGAATTTCACCGAATACGTAATCTCAGGGCGCGCAATCTCCCACGCGTTGCCGTTTCGAAGCCATTTGTCCGTGATTTCCTCCTGCCAACCGTCGCGGATAATCTGGTCGAATATTCCGAACTCATATCGGATTCCGTAACCGACCGCCGGCACTTCAACCGAGGCGAGTGAATCCATATAACACGAGGCAAGGCGTCCAAGTCCGCCATTGCCGAGACCCGGTTCCTCTTCCACAGCCAGAATTTGGTCGAGATCGTAACCGAGCCAGTTCAACGCCTCCCGTGTTTCCTGAGTTATTCCAAGACTCAGCAAATTGTTCGCAAGCTGCGGTCCCGGTAAATATTCCGCGGACAGATAAGCAACCCGACGTGCATTGGCGCCACCGTAGGTCTCGAGACTTTCAACGCTGCGATCGAACAACCGATCGCGCACGGTCAGAGCGAGCGCATAATAAAGGTCATGCCGGGTTGCGGTGCTCTCGACTCTTCCGAGCGTGCAACGAAGATTATCATGGAAAGCCCGCCGAATATCATCAACGGTTAGGCCAGCACGAATGGAGCGTGGTGAAGTCATTTGATCATCTTGGAAGCATCGCAATTCGGGCAACCGCAAAAAGAAATAGCGCCAGCGCAAAAATGAAAGCAGAGCCACGCACCCGACGTTGTTCAAATTTGCCGGCAGCGTTGGCGAAGAAAAGGACCGTGGCAAAAAGCACGGTATTTCCCAGGTATTGCCCAGAAATGTTGCTCGCCTGGCGAGAGTCTTTCAACCGTGTCGCCGCTTCTGCATTGGCAGCATCGGCCTCTGCGGTCCCACGCACCTGATACAGGCTTGGCACGAACGGATGTGGATCAGCGTTCGGATTTTCAAAGGGCTTCTGCGCTATCCATGCGTCATACGCTTTTCGAGCGTCAGGTGGGAAACGCTGCACGTAGAAATCGGCCAGTTTATCGTTGCCGGCTTGCCGCGCTGCGAGGAGCTGCATGAACATTGAGGTTTGGATGCTGGCTGCCTGCATTCCCTGGATCCTGAGTAACGCAGCCTTACGCTCCAAAGAGTTGAAATCATGCATCCCGCGATTGTTCTTTCGGGTCCATGCAGCTGACTGATAGGAGCACCACGCAGTCCCGAGTGTCGCCAAAGCCATAATCAGGGCCACGACGGGCTCGATCCAGCGCTTCGGCGGCGCCTCAACATGGTCGGTCCTTTCTGATGGCAATGGTCTCGCGGAGATCATCGGTGCGGTGCGATCAGCCCCTGCACCTTAACGGTTTATGCGACGTCTTCAATCGGACCTTGGTCCTACTGAAGAACGGCACATGGGTTCACACCGCAATTTTTGCGCAATAAATGCCAAGCAACGATAAGCACGCTTCACAGGAAAAGCTGAACCTATGGCGACAAGAAAGGATAATTATGGAATACCTCATAGTTTTCGCCGTTGGCTCGATGGTCGCAGCCTATACCCTGATCATTCGCCACTGCCTTAAAGACAGCTAAGAAACAATTAAATGTAGTGGCGCTTCTGTGAAGCGCCTGAGAGTAGACGTGGCTTTGGTCGCGGGAATTACGCGAGACCGGCCCATTTCGTCTGTTCTCGCGCACGGACAAACACGGACAAGTGCTAGAGCTACGGAGTTCAATGTCCAAATCCGTGTTTAATCCGTGTCAATCCGTGGCCCTGAAAATTTCATTGTGCTGCCTGAGCTGTAGGCACCCGACGAGATGACCGTTGTCACCAGGGTCATCAGCACCATCATGGCAAACGTGCGATCCGAAAGGACCCCAAGGCTTAAGCCTATCGAAAGCATTACCAGAACTGTTGGGCCTCGCGTGTTCATCAATGTCCCGATCTTTATTGAGTCACGCACCGAAAATCCGTTCAATCGCGCAGCCAATCCACAACCCACCAGCTTGCCCAAAATGCCCGCCCCCACCACGACCAATGTCCAGAGAAACAACTCACGACTGTTGATCGCGAAAAGATTTGTCCGAAGCCCTGCCACCGTGAAAAAGACTGGAAGCAAGACAACACCCGTAAAGTCCCCAATCTTTTCCGTCAGCTCTCGCGTCATCCGCGAATGCTGCGGCATGATGCTGCCGAACAAGAAAGCTCCGAAAACGGCGTGGACCCCAATCCATTCCGTTGCGTAGGCAGACAGCAGCAAACCGACGACGACCACTGCCAACTGGTCCACCGTCAATCGTCCGATCATGTCGTACCGTTTCGCCAATAACCTAATCAGCCGCCGAACAATCAGCAGAAGGAACCCGGCGAAAACCGCGATCAAAATTAAAGAATACCTGGCGGCAACGAGTGAGCCCGAACGCGCGACAGCAACGGCGCCCGCCAACAGAATCCATCCAATTACATCGTTCACTGCCGCCGCGGAAAGCGCAGTCGTTCCGATCGAAGATTTGTAAAGGTCGCGTTCGATCAGGATTCGCCCCAGCACGGTAAAAGCCGTGACACACATCGCGGCTCCCATAAACAGGGCGAAGGTCAACCGGCTCGAATGAGTCAGAACAGCCTCCGCAAAACGCCCACCGTTGTTCAGCGGGAACAACGGCAGCGCGATCAGGCCACCCAGAACAACTGAAAAAACCGCCCCATTCAGCGAAATGCCAAATGCGCGTCGGCCTACCGCAGGATTCAATTGGGAAAGCTCGAGCCCAACGAGAAACATAAAGAAAATCAAACCGAGATCGGCCAACGGACGCAGCGGAACCGTCGGTGGAAACAGTTGCGCAGGTAGCTGGGACGAAATCCGGCCCAGAATGGTGGGACCGAGAACTATTCCGGCGACGATTTCGCCAATCACCGCTGGTTGCCCAATCTTCCGCGCTAGCGCGCCAAACAGACGGGCGACCGCGATAATCAGCGCCAGATCGAAGAGAAGAATGAGCAACGTCTCAGCGCCATGTTTCACGCGAATCTCCTGCTCAACGCGGTGGCAAATGTATTGCCGCCATCATGCAGCGCGCGCTGCCTCCAGCCAATTCAATGGTGGGAAGATCCAAGGAAACAATCTGCGCGTATCGCACAATCTCAGATCGCTGTTCGCGTGTCAGCGCTTCGGTCCCCCGCGTCGAAAGGACCAGCAGATTTCCAGAACCGGACCGCAATTCCAGCGCGTTCCCAGCAAAATCAGCGATTTGCGTCCGCGATAACTCGATTATTTTTTTCCCGGTCGCCTCCAATTTGTGACGAACCGTGGCCCGCCGATCCTGATCGGCAATCAGCTCAAGCCCAACCAAGGCAAGCTCCGAGCCGACACACAAAAGGACATTGGTATGGTAAATCGGGCGACCGTCATCGTCGATACTCTCAAATGTCATCGGCTGAAAACCAAAATCCGCACAGAACCTCTGAACCAATTCCGGGCTCGATCGTTTCGAGAACGAGACGTATGCCACCTGATTTGGATAATCGAGGACAAGACTGCCGGTTCCTTCCAGGAAAAGTCCCCGTTCTTCAAAGGACGAATAATCGAGCACACCCGTTACTCGATAGATTTTTCCGAGCTCATCGATCAAGTCCTGGCGGCGCTCCCTTCGTCGTGAAGGAGAAAACATTGGGTAAAGCGCGATCCGTCCATCGGGATGCGTGGAAAACCAGTTGTTAGGAAAAACGGCGTCCGGTTTCTCGGGCAACGGTTGGTCATGGAAAACGTGCACTGTCACACCGTGCCCACGCAAAATGTCCACCGCCTGATCAAATTCGTCCTGCGCCGCTTTCGAAATTGACCCCGCTCCCTCCAATGAGACCTGCCGTTGAAACGCGTTGTCGGACGCCGTTTCCGGGTTCGGAAAGAAATGGTGCGGTCGAACCATCACAACCGCGTTCGCGCTCTGCTCGATCTTTGTGGCGCTGGTCAAGACAATGTAACCGGCAGTCAGCTCAACTAATTCACAGCTACCTGTTCGCCCGAAACAACTGAAGGCGAACCGGACGCTTGGGCAACGGGGACTCGCTTCGTCTTCCGATACCGCAAAACGGCGAACCCGACGAACAACATGTCGGCAACGACAAAACTCGCCACATACATTTCACCGCCAAGACCAAACCCATAGCTGTGAAGGCCTTTGCCTAACACGAAGTTCACTCCATACCACGCCATTAACACTGCCAGAAAACAAACAACGCTCGCCATGACCAAGCCGAATTGCGTCCACCATCCCGCTAATCGCCCGTGCAAAGTCAGTATGTAACAAAGCAACGCGATCAACGCCCATGTTTCCTTCGGATCCCACCCCCAGAAGCGGCCCCAGGAATAATTCGCCCAGACACCACCAAGAATCGTCCCAGCCGCCAGTAATAAGACTCCCAATTGCAACACACGATAAAGCCAGAAATGCATCGCCTGATCCGCTCGCGCCGAGACTGGATTCCGAGCGTAACGATACAGAAGAATGTGTCCAAACCCCATCGCCAACGCGAACGCAGCATAGCTCAATGTGATCGTGAGAACGTGAATGGTGAGCCAGAAATTGTCCCGCAGCACCGGGACCAACGGATCGATGCTTGCCGGCATCGCAATCGGCATCTGATGCACGAGCAGAAGCGCAATTAACGTAACCGGAAGCGCCGCTAACAAATAAATTGTTGTCCTATATCTGGCAAAAAAGATCAGCCCGAAAAACGATACCGCGAACGCAACCCAGATGATCGATTCATACATGTTGGTCACAGGCGGACGACCCGCAATCATGCAACGCATCATGATTCCGCTCGCCTGAAAAAGAAGACCGATCACCGCGGCTGCGACCCCGATTTTTCGCAATACACCGCCTCTTTCCAGACGACAAGCCGCTGCTTCTCAAATGCGCAATCCCAAGCAGGACCAATGCGATTCCGTAAAACCAGATCGCGCGATAAAATCCGTCCCAATGATTGTAGAAATATTCCAATCGAAGCTGCGATTCTGTCGGATAGATCTTCGGGCTCAACGCACGCAATCCATCCCGCAATTCGTTCGCCGCGCGACTGAACTGAAATCCATCGGCCTTCGTATAGGCCCCAGCCAGATTTTGCAGAGCATCCTGCAGACGGACCGAATTGCGTCTTGCTGTAGTGACTGCGCGTACTCCGGAGGCACGACCCATGGATCCGTCGTTTTTTCTGACGCCGGAACGAGCAGGAAAGCCCGTCCATTCATGACGTTAGAAAAAATCGCCAGTCGATCACTGACGCTGAGCACTTCGTTCTGTGAACGGTCCAGCGGTTTCTCCGCTTTTTTCAATGCGTGCGCTTCACCGGCCAGCCGATCCAGTTCAGGCAGCGCAGTTAATTCAGCGAAAGAAAACCGACGCTTCGTCTTATCGAGTCCGAGTTTCTCCAACACCTGCCCGATCGACACCAGGATCATCGGTTCATTCTTCCAATCGTGGGTATCGAGCAGCATCGAGAGGAGGAAATCGTTCGCCTGCCACGTCTTACCGCGCGTGTCAGTGTAGGTCGATCGACCGGTGGTCTTGATCAGGGTCTCCCGCGCGAACGTATCAATCGGCTTTCGACGACCGCCGTCCTGAATCACCAGCAACCCCCATTGCTTAAAGTCGAGCGAGCTTGAGTCGGCCACCGGCATTTCCTGGGCCTGACCAAAGGCAGCGCCAACGGCGAGAAACAAACCGAATAGGGATGGGATCAGGCGACGCAATTTCAAGGGACCTTACTCTACTCTCTCAACGCCCAACCGCCAACCGCCAACTGGAGCGCTGGAGTGATCGGAGTACTTGGCAGTCGTGGACTGTTCGGCGTTGAACGTCTGACGTCCGAGCCCGATCAAGTGTAAGTGAAAGTTAAGGTGCAAGTGCAAGTCGGAGCCACTCCAACTCGTCCCCCATTACTCCACCACTCCACCACTCCAGCGCTCCGCGCAGCGTTTTCCCGCGTGCCGAATCCGATTCCATTCGTAAAGTACCGATAATCATGGAGCCGATTCGCAGGATCAAGGTGCACTGGCTGCAAGGCGCGATTGCCGGCCCCTACGAGGTGGCCCAGGGCTACTTTTCCCATTTCATGCCCGGTAAATGGGAGCCGGCCATAAACGTTTTCCGCTGTGAAACCGCCCTCAGAATCTGCGTCGACCTTGCCGGTGTCGAAAAATCCGCAATCGACCTCATGGTCGAATCCAATCGGGTCGTAATTCGTGGGAGCCGTGAAATGCCGGAACCGAATGACAATGAGTGTCCCACCGTCCAAGTCATCGCGCTCGAGATTGATTACGGACCATTTGAACGAGAAGTGTTGCTTCCGACTAAGGTTAACGTCGATCAGGCGAGCGCAGAACAACAGAACGGATTGCTCTGGATTCATTTACCCCTGAAACAATGAGCGCTGAATCACAAATCGTTGCCTTGCAATCGGAGCCGGGAACACCGCCCGATCAGCCCGCCGGAATCGCCGAGATTATTTCCGAGGAAAAACCACGGATTCCCGAAGAACTTTCCATTCTCCCTGTTCGCGGATTCGTCGCGTTTCCGGGCACGATCCTGCCACTCACCGTCAGCCGGCCAGAATCAATCAAGTTGCTCGACGACACGTTGCCTCGAACAAAAGTCCTCGGTCTGCTCACCCAACGAGATGAATTAAAGGAAAACCCGGAGCCCGCAGGATTTGTACAGCGTTGGCACCGTCGCCATGGTCTTGAAAATGATGCGCCAATCCGATGATCGCATCCTCTTGATTATTCAGGGCCTCCAGCGATTTGCTCTTCGCCGAATCGTCGCAACAACCCCTTACCTCCGCGCGGAAATCGATCTTCCGGAATCAACCCTCCCACCGCATGACAACGAATGGCAGGCGGAATTCCAAAATCTGCGAGACACCGCGACGCAACTACTTGAATTGACACCGGAAGCCCCGGAACAAACGCCTTCGATCGTTCGCAACATCGATGACCCCGGACAACTGGCCGATTTTCTGCGCCGAACCTGAACATCGATCTCCCTCAAAAACAGGCGATCCTCGAAGAACTCGATGTCCGAAAACGCGTGCGCGCCGTCCAGATTAGCATCTCCTCTCAATTGGAAATTGCCCGGATTCAACAGCGCTTGCAGCAAGATGTCCAATCGCAATTCGGCGACGCCCAACGAAAGGCCTACCTGCGAGGTCAACTGAAAGCGATCCAGCGCGAGCTCGGCGAAGGCGATACCGGCACGGACGAGCAGACGACCCAGCTCCGCGTCCGCCTCGAACAAGCAAAGCCGCCCGCCGATGTCCTCGCCGCCGCCGAACGCGAATTGAAACGCCTCGAGTTTATTCCTGCCGCCAGCCCGGAATATTCCGTCATCGTTAGTTACGTCGAAACTATCGCCGAACTTCCTTGGTCGAAGCTAAGCGAGGACAACCTTGATCTGGTCAAAGCACAGGAAATTCTCGACCGCGATCATTACGATCTCGAAAAAGTTAAGCGACGCTTGATCGAATATCTCGCCGTCCGAAAACTGAACCCAACTGGTCACGGACCGATTCTCTGTTTTCTCGGTCCGCCTGGCGTCGGCAAGACGAGCCTCGGCCAATCAATTGCCGATGCGCTCGGACGCAAGTTCGTCCGCATGAGCCTGGGCGGGATTCGCGATGAAGCAGAAATCCGCGGACATCGCCGAACGTATATCGGATCAATGCCCGGACGGATCATCCAGGAACTGCGCCGCGCTGGAACCAGAAATCCTGTAATGATGCTGGATGAAATCGATAAGGTCGGCACAGATTTTCGTGGCGACCCAGCCAGCGCGTTGCTCGAGGTTCTTGATCCGCGACAGAATAACGCCTTCGTCGATCGCTACCTCGATGTGCCGTTTGATCTGTCACAGGTGATTTTTATCGCAACGGCCAATTACGTCGAAGGCATCCCAGGACCGCTCCGTGATCGGATGGAAACAATTTCCATCCCTGGTTACACCGAACGCGAAAAACTTGAGATCGCCCGCAAATATCTGGTGAGACGCCAACTCGACGAAAACGGACTCAAACCGGAACAATGCGAGTGGACCGAAGAATCACTGCGTCTTGTGATTAACGACTACACGCATGAAGCTGGGGTGCGCGAACTCGAACGCCAGGTCGGCGCAGTCTGTCGCGGAATCGCGGCCAAGGTTGCGCGCGGAGAAGCCGAACACACAACCGTCACCCCCGATATCGTAACCGAATTACTCGGGCCACCTCGGTTCATCCGCGAAAAAATACTCGCAACCGGTGCGCCCGGAATCGTGACCGGACTCGCCTACACGCCATATGGCGGCGAGATCCTGCACATCGAAGCGACTCGTTTTCCAGGGCGCGGTAACATCACGCTCACCGGCCAGATCGGCGAGGTGATGAAGGAATCTGTTCAAGCCGCTTTCAGTCTGGTCCGAAGCCGGGCAAAGTCCCTCGGCGTGAAACCCGACGATTTTCGGAAGAACGACACTCACGTCCATGTGCCGGCTGGCGCGATCCCGAAAGATGGACCTTCCGCCGGTATCGCGATGTTCACTGCGTTGGCTTCACTTTTTAGCAATAGTTCTGTCCGCCCCGATGTCGCGATGACCGGCGAAGTAACCTTACGCGGTCTGGTCCTCCCCATCGGAGGATTAAAAGAAAAAAGCCTCGCCGCCATGCGCGCGGGCATAACGACTGTTCTCTTTCCGAAATTGAACGAAAAGGACCTGGTCGATATCCCGGCTGAAGCGAAGGAAAAAATCAAATTCGTTCCAGTTGAAAACGTCGATCAAGTTCTCGAAAACGCCCTTCAGAAACCTGCAACCAATCCATCCGCGAAATCGAAACCGACAAAAAGACTAACGAAAAAAACAATATGAAAACACTTATCACTTGCGCATTTCTCCTTTCAGCTGTGGTCCTGATGGCTGCCGAGCCAGTTAAAGTCGGCGGATACAACTTCGTTTTGCCCGAGGGTTGGAAAAGTGTGACCCCAAGTTCACCGATGCGAAAAGCACAACTGGAGATTGCGAAAGGCTCCGAAAAAGCTGAGGTCACTTTCTTTCAATTCGATGCCGGTCAGGGTGGCAACGCGGCGGATAATGTCACGCGTTGGTTTGAACAGTTCCCCGGTAGCGAGGACAAACGCAAAACCGAGACGACCCAGGAAGGCTCAGTTAAAATCACTTTTGCAACGACCGAAGGCACTTTCAGCAGCGGAATGCCCGGCGGCCCAACCAAACCAATGACTGGTTATGCCCTTTGCGGCGCAATCCTCGAAACCAACTCCGGCAATGTCTTTGTCAAGTTGACCGGCCCCGAAGCAATCGTGAAAGCCTCCACCGACGCTTTCAAGAAAATGGTGACCGACGCCACAAAAGAATCAGCGCCGAAGGCGTGAGGTCGGTTCTATTTTAAGCCACGGAAAGAACACGGATTAAAGACGGAAAGAGGTCCAGCGAGCGGCGCTCTCAGTGACAAGATCCGTGTTTAATCCGTGTTTTTCCGTGGCTTAATTTTGCTCGACACTCCGACTCAGCCCGCATTCGCGTCGATTCGCGTGATTCGCGGGCTACCTCGCCGCCACAATCTCTTCCGGATGATACTTGTTCCAGTACCTGCGCGTCGCTGCCACTGCCATGAAACTCGGATCCGCCGTCTCGTACGCGACGATTTGTGATTCCGTTGCCCGTTCCCGCTTTAATTCGTCCGCCAGCAATTTAGCAAAGTTGGTGGTCAACTGTTTGTCATCGTCGCCTGCACGAATCCGATCCCGCGACCAGGTCGCCCAACGCCGAATCCGATCGGCCAACGCATCGAGGTGCAAATTGATCGAACCGTCCACTTCACCGAAGTGCGGCAGAAACAATCGCTTCGCGTTCAGGACGCGAACCTTCTCAATCGATTCCAGCCACGATTCAATATGCAACTCGGGCGGAACCAAAGGCGGAACAGGCGGTCCGCCCCTAACCGAACACCAACAATGTCCCCACCGAAGACATCGTCGCCCCATTGGTAAACATGGTGATGACTCGCGTGCCCCGGCGTCTCAATCGCTCGCACTTCAAAGGGAGCAACCCGGACGACATCGTCATTTTCCAATACTCGCAGTCGCTCTGCCGGCACCGGAGCGATGCGCCCCCAAAGTCGCTCCATCTCGTCGCCATAAATTCGAGTGGCGGAGGTGACCAGTTTTTCAGGATCAATCAGATGCGGTGCTCCCCGAGGATGGACGTAAATGGTTGCCCCCAGATTGCCAAATTGCCACGCCGCCCCGGCGTGATCGAAATGGATGTGACTCAGGAAAACATGACGCACATCGCTTAAGGCAACGCCGATCCGGCGGAGTTCGTTTGCGATGTTGTCAAAAGTAGAGGCCGGCCCGGTATCGAACAGGGCGATTCCGTCGTTCAATTCCAGAGCTGTAACGGCGATAATACCGGGACGCCCGAGCTGTTTGGTATCGAGGGTGTGGACTTTACTCATTGGAGATTACTTTAGACTGCGCCGGCAGAGCGAAGCGTCGCCGGCGCTTCGGGATGGGCCAAGTGGCCCTCGCCGCACCTCCGAAAAAGTGGTGTTCCGCCTTCGCCAAGGCTACGGGCGGGACAAGCGGGGTGCGCTTGCCACCGCGTTCCAAAAGTGGGCCGGGAAAAAAACTTTGGGTGGCACGACAAAATTGTTGACGGGCGCGACTCATTTGTGAGAAATATAAGAATTACTAGAACACCAAGGCCCTTTGAAGTGCCCCCTCTTTTAACCCTATCTATGAACATCATCGGCAAAATCCTTATCGTGACTGTGATCATCACCGTTCTTATGTGCTGGCTCATCCCATCCCCCTGGACCGTCTGACTACCCCCTTGGCAGCTCAGATACACCGGTCACGGTGACTTTGGTCTATCCCTCTTAATAGACTGAACCCCCCGCCCAGTGACCAGATAAGTAGCGAAACTGCCAAGCCAATGCCCACCTTCATAATGCGCGCCGGTCACGGCTGCCAGGCCGGCGCGCCGGTGGGCATCGGCAGCAACGGTTAACGCACGACGGCGCGCGTCCCCCGGCGGAAGGCCAGACGCAATTCCTTCAAGCATCCAGGCACGGCTCAGGTTCAAGCCGTCCAGATGCGCCAACTTTGGATCGCTTGGATCCGGTGAAATCGCAGGCAACAGCCAGTCTCCGGTCGAGTTGGATGGAATCTGTGGCAGAAACTTCTTCAACCAATCTGCAAATTCGGCCTCCTTCAATACACGCCTCATGACGTCTGCTTCGGCTAGACACGGCGAAAGAAAATCTTCACCCGACGGTTCATAGGAAAGCGGGCAGGTTCGGTCCGTCAGATAGAATTTCTTTACCCGTTCTTCAAGCAACTGGGTCAAATTCTGGTTACCGGCAATCCGCGCATAATCGAGCAAAAGTCCGAGCGCGAACGCTGTCTGGTTATGTTCTCCAATCCGGACCGGGTGCGAGAGTTTTGGCAACCACGCCTGCAAACGCTCGAGGGCCGCTTCTTCAAGCGGCTGCAAATTCGACAGCATCGACTTGGCGTCGGGATCGTCCCATTCTCGCAATTCTGCGGAGAGTTGAAGTAACCAGGCCAATCCGTAAGGCCGTTCGAAACTGGCTCGTCCTTCGCCACGCAGGTAGGTCGCTTCCTGTTTCAAATTGTCACTGGTCAGGCTTTTTCGAAGCGCAGCTCGCGCTGGCGTAACGAATGAGGCATCTGGAAATTGTCGCACCAACCGAGTCAACAACCAATGTCCGTGAACCGAGGAGTGCCAGTCGTAACATCCAAAAAAAGCTGGAGTTAGTTCTCTCGGCGGCGCCACGTCTTTATCGCTGTTGAGAACGTGGCTAACTTTGTTCGGGTATTCCTTCTCGACGCAGGCAAGCGCGAGTCGGGCGAACCGTTCCGCAGCATTTGCATCAAATTTCGGTGCGGACGTTTCTGCTCCGGGGGCGGGATGGACCGCCAACAACAGCGGGAGAAAAATGAGAAGCGTGCTTCTGGCCATTCTCAATTTCGAAAATTCGATCTTCTTTCGGATCTCGAAATTCGGTTCGTGCACTGAAGCTCGACCTTAAGTTGCTGCAGCCAACTTCGGACTCACCGGCACAGGTTCGCCACCTCGACTCAGGTAAAGCGCATAAATCTGGCTGTAGAGATGCACCCAGCAGAAATAGATAACTACGGACGCGAAGTACATCCCGATACAGAAAACGAGCGCTCCAACGCAAACGAGAACTAAGCTGGCGACCACGGCAAAGAGGGAACTCAGGATGATTTCCTTCCAGGTCAGCGCCAGGAATTGTTTGGCAAATTGGAAATCAAACGCCTTGGCAAAATCCTGAGTCAACGTTGCCCTGATCACGAGCGGGACGAGCAAAAACTTCAGCGCGATGATCACCACCGCGAACAGGATGACCATCATACATATGACCAGAGCAGCAAAACAACCACCGGCCGTTCCGTGATTGTTTGAAGCCAGCCCACTGAATAACACAGCCGGAATCGCCGCTATCCACAGCAATGGAGCAATCACAATCCCGGCAACAAATGCGACCAGAAAAGGCCAGATACCGCGTTCGAGATATTTTCCGAAATTAGCGAAATCGAAAGGCGGGAATGCGGTAAAATCAGTGGGCTGCCTGCCCCAGAATCCGGTGATGAGCCAGCCGAGAATTACCATTGGACCGATAATCGGAATGAGGATGCAAACGCCTGCGAGGAGGAGGTTCATCATCCAGCTCGGGCTCTTAAAGAAATCGGTAACGGATTCGATGTAATTCATCGCGACGCCATTCATAATGCGACTCGGCGGTGGGAAGCAAGGTCGGAAAAGGAGCGTCCAGTGTGTTTTCCTGAAATAGCCCAGCGTTTTAACGCTGGGATTACGCTTTATCATCATTGAGTCCGGCCGCAGCCGGACGACAGAAGCGCCATCGACAGGCATCGGTTCTGCGTCCCTAAAAGGGACTGATGCCTTTTTTTCATCAAATCCCAGCGTTAAAACGCCGGGCTATTTTCAGGGAAGCCGCCGATTTTTTTGAATAGCAGAGCTGCTTCGACCGTCTATGTTGTCCTATGACAAAACTCATTGCGATAGCAGCAGCGGGACTCTTTGCGGCTGGCACAATGTTCGCGGGCGAACATGGTGACTGCACAAAGAAAGTCGGAAACGAGGAGAAGAAGTGGCTTGCCAGGCTTCATTGGCGAGACCTGAACCTGACCGCGGAGCAGAAGACCAAGATGGATGCAGCTATGACCGAGCATCATAAGGCTGGCTGCAACGAAGCGAGTGAAACGAAGTTCATGAAGGAAGCCGAAGGCATCCTGACTGCGGACCAGTTCACGAAATTCAAAGCCCACTGCAAGGCGAGAAAGATAGCCAAGGCTTAATCCAGCCATCTTTACTGAAATCAAAAGCTTCGCGCCGAGAGCAATCTCGGCGCG
The DNA here is from genome assembly GCA_963751725.1 of uncultured Verrucomicrobiae bacterium. GTDB lineage: Bacteria > Verrucomicrobiota > Verrucomicrobiia > Chthoniobacterales > UBA10450 > AV80. The sequence goes on along the minus strand of CAVVVQ010000017.1, from coordinate 1,390 downwards.
TTTTGCGTACGGCCTTCGTGGAGTGCGGCGGAGCTCGCCGATTTCAAGCTAATCGCGAAACTTCAAGGCTGGCCGATTTAGACTCACAGCCTTATTCCAACGGGCGAGCTCTGCCGCACTCCAGACGTTCGCAACCATTTGAACGCTTCCGCCCTTAATCCGCTACTCGTGCGAAGCGCGGCCATCGGGCTGATCCGCGTCGCGCGCCGAGCTGGGAACCAAGTCGCCAGTAACGCCGCCGCCGCCAGCACCACCGGTGCAATCGTGAACGCGAGCGGATCGAACGCACCGACATTCGTAGAGCATTCCGCTAATAAGTTTACCAGTCCCTGCCGCCAGCAATACGCCCAGCAACACTCCGCTCGCCAGCATCACGGTTCCTTCACGCAGAATCATCCATTGCACGGTCTTTCGTTGCGCGCCCAAGCGCCATGCGAATGCCGATTTCACCGGGTGCGCCGCGCAACCGAGTAGGCTTTGACTCCATAACACACCGACCGTCGCCAGCGCCAAAGCCAGGCCGCCGAAAATGCTGAACAACGCCGCACCCGCGCGCACAATCCAGAGCTCGAAGATTGCCATCGAGATGTTGCGCAAACATTTTCAAACTCAAAATGGGAACGGCCGCATCGACTTCGTGGACGGTTCGACGAATTAGATCCGCGGAATCGCCGCCGGCGTTTGGCGCAAACTTGAGGTGAAAGAAAACGTTGCTCTGGAAACCACCCGCAAACGGAAGGTAAAGTGTGCCGCTTGGATCTTTCTCAAATAAACTGGCGCGCGTATAAGGCACCACACCGACGATCTCCATCTGCGCTTTCGTCTCGTCGCTGCCGCGCTTCGCTTGCGCCGGATCTTTTTCCGAAAATTGAATTCGCTGCCCCAGCGCATCACCATCCGGCCAAAGCTTCTTGGCCAGCACTTCATCGACGATGGCAACCTTCGGCGACGGTTTGATGCATCGCTTCCGCCACGTTGAAGGTGCGACCGCGCAACAACGATAAGCCCACGGTCTTGAAATAATCCGCACCGACACTGTTCCAATTCGCCTTAAACGCGAGACCTTCTGCGGCGGTGGCAGGCTTGGCGTCCGGCGCCGGATTAACCCCGCCACGTTGCACCGATTTGTCGAGCGAGACCATCCCGAACGGAACCGTGGAAGAGATACTGGCGTGTTCGACGCCGGGCAACGCCGCGAGACGTTCCTCAAGCGTGCGATACAGCTCCTGCGAGCGCGGCTGATCGTAGGTCGCAAGACTGGCGTCGACCTCCAACAGGTAATTCGAGCGCGTCTGCAAACCGGTATCGACGCCAGCTGCTTTCCCGGCGCCGCGAATGAAAAGCGCGGCGGCCGTTAACAGCGCGAGAGAAAATGCGATCTGGACCACGA
>CAVVVQ010000016.1:0-24057 GCA_963751725.1 uncultured Verrucomicrobiae bacterium | reverse complement strand
TCACATATATCATCGCGCACCGTGAAAACTCTAGCTTGCTCCTTGTGTATTCTCGCTCTCCTCACTTTAACGCGGGCGCTGCCGAGCCCCCAAAGTCGAGGGACTGGGTCCGTAAAGTCGATCCGAAGGTTTTGCAATTCGCGGCGGAGCTCGCACCGGTGAAACCGATTTTTTGGTCGTTCTTTCCGAGCAGGCGGATGTCAGCGCGGCAGCCCAGCTGAAGACCAAGCTCGAAAAAGGCACTTATGTCTTTCAGAAGCTGACGGAAATAGCGCAGCGAACCCAGTCGCCGCTGCTTCGTTCGCTCGAGCAGCAGGGAATCAAACACCAGTCATTTTGGGTCGCCAACATGATTCTGGTCCACGGCAACCGACCATGATTCAGCAGATGGCGCAACGCGCGGAGGTCGCACATATTTATGCCAATCCAAGGTGCATTTTCCAGAAGCCTATCAGCGATCTGGGGCCGTCCCCCGGGCTCGACGCGATTGAGCCCGGCGTCAACTGGATTCATGCGCCAAGTGTCTGGGCACTCGGCTTCACAGGGCAGGGGGTCATCGTTGGTGGCAACGATACCGGTTACCGCTGGACTCATGACGCTCTGAAGAACCACTACCGAGGCTGGGACGGCACAGTCGCGGATCACAATTACAATTGGCATGACTCCATCCATTCCGGCGGCGGAGTTTGCGGAGCTGACAGCGCGGTGCCTTGCGACGATGACGGCCACGGCACACACACGATGGGCACGATGGTTGGTTTTGATGGCGGAACGAACCAGATCGGTGTCGCGCCCGGAGCGAAGTGGATTGGTTGCCGCAACATGAATGTGGGAACGGCATGCCTTCGACCTATTCCGAGTGCTTTGAGTTTTTTATCGCGCCGACCGATTCGACCGGCGCCAATCCCGATCCTTCGAAGGCGCCCGACGTGATCAACAATTCGTGGGGTTGTCCGACGAGTGAAGGTTGTGCTGCGTTGACCTTGCAGGTCCCGCTCGAAAACGTCCGTGCCGCCGGCATTGTCCCGATCGTTTCCGCCGGAAACGCCGGCTACGCCTGCTCGACGGTTCAGGATCCGCCGGCCATCTATGAGGCTGCGATTAGTATTGGCGCGTCGGGCAACAACAACAACGCGATTGCCAGCTTCAGCAGTCGCGGTCCGGTCACGGCTGACGGGAGCAATCGGCAAAAACCGAACGTGACTGCGCCAGGTGTCAGCATTCGGTCCAGTTATGGAACTCGGATACGGCCTATCAGAATTTGAGCGGCACGAGCATGTCGGGTCCCCACACGGTCGGGACGGTCGCATTGATTTTCTCCGCGCATCCGGAGCTCAAGGGCAATGTCGATCAGATTCAGACGTTGCTCGAACAATCGGCCGTTCACCTAACGAGTTCTCAAACCTGCACCATTCCCGGAAGCATGATCCCGAACAACACTTTCGGGTGGGGCCGAATTGATGCGCTGGCTGCGGTCACCTTTGGTCAGGCAACGCCGACGCCAACGCCTGGGGGCAACCCCGACTCCGGGCGGTGACCCCGGTGGTCCACTCCAACCCCAGGCGGTGATCGACTGTAGGCCGACCCCAACGCCAGGAGCAACCCCCGACTGCGACTCCTTCGGGTGGCCTGCCCAAGCGATCAACCTTTCGACCCGGTTGCTGGTCGGCACCGGCAACAATGTCGGCATCGGTGGATTCATCGTTACCGGCACCGGGCCGGAACCGTGTTGATCCGCGGAATCGGACCGTCGTTGACCGGGTTCGGTATTGCCGGACGCGTTGCCGACCCGCTCTGAGCTACATGGCCCGGAAGGCTTCAATGCCGATCGCCAATAACAACTGGAAAGATACCCAGGAAGCAGAGATTCAGGCGACGGGTATCGCGCCGACGAACGATCTGGAATCAGCGATTCTGGCTACGCTCGATCCGGGGCCTACACCGCGATTCTCAGTGGGAACGCGGATGTGACCGGAGTTGGTCTGGTGGAAATCTACGACCTTGAGTCCCGGGCGGTCGAAGCTGGGGAACATCAGCACGCGAGCTTTTGTTAACACGGGCAACGATATTGTGATCGCGGGCTTTATTCTGGGAGGTGGAGGCAATGATTCGATCATTGTGCGAGGACTCGGACCCAGCTCTGAGTTCGGACTTTCACCGGTGTTGGCTGATCCGATGATGGAGCTGCGCAACAGCAATGGTGCGGTAGTGAGAGTCGAATAACAACTGGCAAGATGATCCGGCGCAGGCGGCGATATCAGCGCGGCGAATCTGGCGCCGCGGAATGCGGCGGAGTCAGCTATTGCGGAAACGTTGACGCCTGGGTCTTACACCGCGCTGCTGTCTGGCGCGAATAGGAACGGGATTGGGTTGGTGGAAGTCTACGACAATCCGGTGAGCGGTCCGACTCCGACCCGACGCCGGAAGGATCTGCGACACCGAGCCGACTCCTGGTGGACAGTAACACCGACCCCAACGCCGGGAACAGCGACACCTCCGCCACCAACTCCAACTCCAACACCAGGTGGCGGTGGAACATGCGTGGAAAACTTCGATGGAGTGATTGCGCCAGCGTTACCAGCCGGCTGGGTTGCGTCAAATCCAGATCCTGGAGATGGAGTGATGTTTGTCATCACGTGACTGCGCCTAATGATACCGCGCCTAATTATGCGTTTATCCCTGATCAAGACGGGATCAGCGACAAGGTGCTGGACCGCAGCCGGTCACGATCAAACGGCTAATTCCGTGATGACGTTCCGCAATAACTTCAATTCGGAGTTTAGCGATGGAGTTTTTTGGGATGGCGGCGTGCTGGAAGTCTCCGCACCGAATATCAGTGGAGGCGATTTCCTTGATTCACCGATTCACACGTTGGAGGAAGCATCACGGCGGGTGGATACACCGGAGAGATCAGTGGCGACGCATCGAATCCGTTATCAGGCCGGATGGCATGGAGCGGAAATTCTGGCGGATACATCGACTACGGTGATCAACATGGGACCGAACCTGGACGGGCAAACGTCACGCTCGATTCCGCTTTGGATCGGATGAAGCGGTGGCGGCACCTGGCTGGTGGGTCGACACGATCTCGATCACTGACGCTACCTGCAACTAAGTAATCCAAATCGATAGTTAAGAATTAGAGAAGCGGTCCTGCGAAAGTGGGACCGCTTTTTTTTACCGAATACAACGCTTGCGTTTTGGAGTGCGGCGGTGCCCCGCCGCTTTGGGAGACGGCAGGGGGCTTCTATGGGATCTGCACCCCTGAAGGGTTACACGTCATTTCAATTACAGTGTGTGATTGTTTCAGCTTTGCAATTTCCTGCCGTTGCTCCTGAAGACGTTCTTGATAATCGGGTGGGGGATGACCCCAGCAACCTATCAAGGGATAGAAAATTATTTGTCTGCCTTGCTGATCCACCAACTTTTTCTGACCATTACAAGTCGCTTTCAGGCTATCGAGTTTTTGCTCGACCGTGATCGCGTGAGAACTACCGTCACCGGTCCTTTCAACCACATCGGTTAGTTTAATGCCAGCGGGCAGGCAGTTTGCCCAACGTGATGATTTGCCGTTCTGAAAGGAGGAAGGGAGGACTCGCTGAATTTGCCGGCGCCTCAGCGCAAGCCGTCAAAGGCAGGTACGAGAAAACCAAGAAAAGATACAGGGCGAAATAGTCTCTGCATGGTTTGGTTAGGCTGAAGAAATGTAATTCTCCGCCCGGGCAAAGCAATAGCGCGTTGGCGACATTGCTTTTTTGTAAGGATAAAAGTGTTGACCGTGCCGTAAGACATCGGATTACGTCACGCACACAATAACCTCGATCTCAAAGATTTATGCGCACCATTAAATTCGCGGCTTTCATCGCCCTCTCGTTTGCCTCACTCGGTTTCCTCGCTGGGGCGTTCGCCCCAGACCTGGGCGCGAACGTTTTCACGGCAATGGCCAGGTCCAGGAGATGATCCGGATCTTCCGCCCGGGCAAACTGGCATTGATAAGGAGAAATTCTTAGAGCTTCGGAATAACTGGACGATGCTGCGGCGGGGGTTCGATGTTAATCGACCGACCGATCCTAAGGCACGGGATCGGGCTATCGAGAAGATGGGGCAACAGCTGCGTCGGTTGGAAGCGGATAGAGCAAGCCGTAGTATTAACAATCCAGACATCGAGGTTACTACAGCATGGACTCCGGTTGGGCCTGCTCCAATTCCGATGGGCCAGACTGAGGGGAGAATCGATCCCGTTACTGGACGGATCATCTTCTCTCGCAATTCATCCGACTAATCCCGATATCGTGTTTGTCGGAACTGCTTCCGGTGGTCTTTATCGCACTTTAAGTGGACAGTCGGCAAATCCGACGTGGACACCGTTGTTCGATACCCTTCCGATGCAGAGCAGCGGCTTCGCTGCTCTTGGCACACTCTCGATCTGGCGTCATTGCCATTGCCCCTTCAGATCCAAACATCGTTTATATCGGAACCGGCGAACAGCTCACTGGCTCATTTTGGAAACGGATTGTATCGGATCGAAAATGCTACTCAGGCAAATCCAACATTGGTCGGACCGATCAATCCGAACGCGGATTATGGCTTCGGATTTACTACATCAACTTTCACCTTTCGCGCCATCAGCCAGATTCAGATTCATCCAACCGCACCAGGGACGATCTTTGTTTCGACGGCTCCTGGAGTTGGCGGTATCATTTCCCATAACAACACTCGTCCGCCCAGCGTATTTCCTCCTCTAGGAGTGATGGGGCTTTATCGCTCCACTAACGCAACGGCCGCGGCAGACGCCGTAACGTTCACCAAACTTTCCGTAGCTGTAGATACTTTTCCGACCGGAAATACCGATATCAGCGACATTGTTTTGGATCCAAGTGATGCTACCGCGAATACCCTTCTGGTCTGGGCCCGGACCGGTGGCGGCGTCGCCACTGGGTGCACCACCAATTGTTCGGGCCTTTATCGCTCAACCAACGCCGCGGGCGCGGGCACCTTTACCCAGCAACTGATTTCTAACGATGATTTCATCAGAGGCGAGCTTTCGATCAACAACGTCGGCGGGATTGTAACTGTTCTGGCCGCCACCGGTGAATCAGTGGCCGCTCCGAATCCCAACGGTTGCGCCGCCTCGCACCTCGGGAGGTTGCGAAGATCGATAGACGGTGGCGTTACATGGCCAAATACAGATGCAGCCACGGCGGCGTTGGGCGGACTTATCCGCGCCGGTGACGGATTCTGCGGCGGGCAATGTTTCTACGATATTGGCGTTGCGATGGATCCTGCCAACCCAAACTTGATGCTAATCGGTGGTAGCGGAAACTACGGTGGTTGCCAGACTTTGACCAAGCGATCCACCGATGGCGTTACGCTGACGCCAAATATTATAGGATTGCATGCCGACGTTCATACCTTCGCGGTGTCCCAATCAAACTCGGCCGTCGTCTGGACTGGGAATGACGGGGGCCTGTGGAGATCAAGTGACTCTGGCGCCACCTGGACCAGCATGAATGGCGATCCGGCGCTAACCACCAATCCAACTAACAAGATCAGCGCCAGCCAATATGTAAGTATCGCGACCCATCCAATTGATCGGGAGTTCATGACCGGCGGCACCCAGGATAACGGCACGCACTTTAAGCGATCGGTTGCCAATGCTGGCGCCTGGACGCAAATCGCGCTTGGGGATGGCGGTTATACAGCGATTGATCAGAACGCAACCAACACGACCGACGTAAGGATCTATCACACCTACTACAACCAGATCAACGGCGCATCGACCCAGATCCTGTATCAATTCGTTACCAACACAGCAGACGCCGAGGCCAACAATTGGACCAACCGTCCTTGCACTGCAGGTGGTGCGGGAAACACCAGGATCGATTGTAACGACACTGCAGTTGTGTTCTATGCGCCGATGGTGCTCGGTCCTGGCAACCCGAACACGCTCTATTTCGGCACCGATCGTCTCTATCGTTCGGCGAATGGCGGGGATACCATGCAAATTGCCAGCCAGGGGCCGATCGTTGCAGGAGGTGGCGTACCAGTCACTTCCATCAGCGTCGGACTCGGCAACGATAATGTGCGCCTGGTCGGAATGAAAGATGGCACAGTCTGGGCCACGACCGATGGATCAAACACTTTGACCAACGTTACCCCCGCTGGCGCGCCAACCGGTGTGACCGTCGGTAAAGTAATGGTCGATCCCAATAACACTGACCCTGCTGCAATCACCGCTTACATTGGTTACGGTGGATACGGAACGGCCGCTGCGCCGATGACTCACCTGTTTTAAGACAATCAACCTGGCAGGCGGAGCCGCAACATGGGTCGCGGTGAATAATGGTCTTCCCGATGTTCCGATTGACGCAATTGCGATCGATCGTCAAAGCGCGGTAGCACCGCTCGCGGGAACAAGTGTTTATCTCGGAACGGACATTGGGGTTTACCAATCGACCGATGGCGGAGTGAACTGGGCAATTTATAATCCTAACAACACGTTGCCGGTGCTTCCTGTTTTCGATATGGCTTTTCAAGAACAAACAGGAGTAGTCGCCGGTCGGATCCTACGAATCGCAACGCATGGCCGCGGCATCTGGGAAATTCAGACCACAGCGGGACCCAACCCAACCCCGACTCCCACGCCTGGAGTGACGCCAACACCAACTCCTGGAGTGACGCCCACAGCTACACCAACTCCTGGAGTGACCCCGACAGCGACCCCATCTCCATCGCCCGCGGGCGTAACTTCCCTTGGAAACATCTCTACTCGGCTTCGCGTCGAGACCGGTGACAATGCGCTCATCGGCGGTTTCATTGTGACCGGGACCCAACCGAAGAGAGTAATTGTACGCGCCATTGGACCGTCGCTGATGTCGATATTCCCTGATGCTCTGACGGATACGACATTGGAGCTTCGTGATGGAACCGGTTCCTTGGTCGCGTCAAACGACGACTGGCGAGACACGCAGGAAGCTGAAATCACCATGACCGGTATTGCTCCATCCAACGACTTGGAATCCGCCATCGTCGCGACTCTCCCTGCGAACAATGCCGGTTACACTGCCATCGTCCGCGGTTTTCAGGACAGAACCGGTATCGGGGTGGTTGAGGCGTACGACCTGGATGCGACCGTCGATTCCCGATTTGGCGATATCTCGACGCGAGGCCTTGTTCAAACTGGCAACAATGTGCTCATCGCAGGAACAATCATTGTTGGTCAAGGTAACCAGCGACTGCTGATTCGCGCGCTCGGGCCTTCCGTGCCTGTTATCGGTAACATGGCGAATCCTACGGTGGAGTTGCGCAATGCGCAGGGGAGCCTGGTGGCGGCGAATGATAATTGGCGAGATTACGCAGGAGGCTGACATCATGCTACTGGCATTCCGCCAACTAACGACATGGAAGCGGCCATCCTCGCGACGCTGCCTGCGAACAAGCGGCGTATACCGCCATTGTGAGTGGAGCGAACGGCACGACCGGAGTTGCTGTCGTAGAGATGTATGCGCTACCGCCCGTCCAGTAGTTTTAGGGTTTGTCGCTTGCGTTTTGGAGATTGCGGCGGTGCTCTGCCGCTTTGGGGGAACGGTCCGCAGCGTGAGTCAGGGTTCGCCCGGGCTACGTACCAAGGAGGGGCGGATGCCGATCCGCCCACCTGTAGGCGACGAACGAGAACGAGACTTCGAACGGCTTCAGAATACGCCGGCGAAATGATCCGCGGGAAGAGTGCGTCTACCGCGGTTCCCAGCTATCACTACCGTTGCGTCGAAGCATAATTTGTTGCGGTTCGACAGCGTCTCGCCCCACCGGTTTTTCCGACGTTTGCTCGGCTGCCATTCCTCGCTTCTTTTCTATTCGACGGTCGATAGGTGGGCGGATCGGCATCCGCCCTTCCTTGGTCTGCAGCGACGTTTACTCTGAACCTTAGTCCGGAGTTTCAACGCTGGGACCAGCCATGCACGGAGTCATTGGGCCCGCCCGCTGCCGGGCGACAGGAGCGTGATGGCCAGCAGTTTCAAAAGAAACTTGTAGTCAGGTCATTAGCTACTGCTACTGTCCGCCAACTGTCGTGGCAGGACCGCGATAAATCATAGAACGAAAAATACTTATTTATGCTCAACTCAAGAACTTCAGACGCCGGTTTTTCAATGGGGAATAAGAACAGTGACCTGTTTCAGCTTCCTGTTTCTTTCTCTCTCCTTATTTGGGCAATCGATTGTCTGGCAAACGGAGATTGCGGGTCAGAACCGGACGGTCCAAAGCCGCGATGATCGGGTTCGCCTGATTGTGCCTGACGCGTCAGCTGCACGCTGGCACGCCGGTCAGGTGATCGCTATTGGCAAGGTAGTCTCGGCGAACCGAGGGGCAGTCGACGTTCTGCTTGCTCCGGGCAAGAGCCTCCGCGACGCAATTGAAAACGCTGATCGGCTCGGCGTAACGGCGGTTGCTCCTGTCTTTATTGAGCAAAGCGATGCCGCTCGGCTTAACCGGCCTGATCTGCGGGAGTATCAGCTCACCACCAAAATCCTGGTCGAAGCGAACAGCAAAGCCTCGGCTCGCAAGGCAGCGACGGTAAGCGGCGCGCTGAGCTCCTACCAAACAGTGGCCAAGAACCGGTGGATGCTTGTCTTTCAGGATGCGCGTGCGGTAATCGATGGATTCGCGGCTTTGAAGGCGGCGGGGATCAAGGCTCTACCGCAATTCAGAATGCCGGGATTCAAGAGGACGACGCACGCCTAACGATCCGCTTTATGCACAGCAGTGGCATCTCAAGAACACCGGCCAGGGTTCGGGGACTGCCGGGATTGACGCCAATGTCGAACCAGTCTGGACGGCAGGGAATCGCGGAAGCGGCCAGGTGATTTCCATTGTCGATGACGGTCTGCAACTGACTCATCCGGACCTGACGGAGAATGCCCTTCCGCTCGGCGGAGATTTTCAAACCTCGAATCACTGGAACTTCAATGCGAATCCGCCTAACAACAACCCGGGCGACCTCGATGCGAATGGAACCAAATGCCGACACCCACGGCACCAGTTGCGGCGGGCGTGGCCGCGGCACGGCAGGGCAACAACACCGGCGTCAGTGGATCAGGGCCATTGGCCAGTTTGGTCGGTCTGCGCCTTATCTCGGGGAATTTTACGGACGAAGATGCTGCCAACGCATTGGGTTGGCGCCCGGCCCTTGTCACCATCTCCAGTAACAGCTGGGGTAATGACGACGATAACTCTGTGACGGCCAGTGGGCCCGATGTCCTGGCGCGCGCTGCCCTGGAGAACGGTGCAACCACAGGGCCGCGGCGGACGTGGCATTGTTTATGATGTCGCGGGTGGCAATGGCGGAACGCCAAATTATCGCGGACGCGGCCCCGGGATCGATGAGTCCAACTATGACGCTTTCGCCAATTCTCCTTTTGTCATTGGGATTGGCGGAAATAACGACAAAGGAATGCAGAACTTTTCTGAAGCCGGTTGCAACCTATTGTTGACGGCGCCCACGGGCGGAGAGAAGGCAACGATGGATCAGAATATCACGACTACCACGTTGGTCGGCCTCGGCAATGTCATGAACTTTCCCGATTACACTGACGGGTTCGGTGGAACTTCATCCTCGACTCCTCTGGTTTCAGGCGTGGTTGCCTTGATGCTAACGGCAAACCCTCAGCTCGGCTGGCGTGATGTGAAGGAGATCCTGATTCGCACCGCGCGCAAGATCGACGACGAGAACGGCGGTTACCAGACCAACGGCGCAGGATTGCCTTTTCGTTTCAGCAACCGTTACGGCGCAGGGATGGTCGATGCCAACGCAGCGGTCACCATGGCGACCGGCTGGACGAACCTCGGTCCGATGGTCAACGTCGAACGCCAAAGCGGTGCTCCAGAGATTGCGATCCCGGACGACAACGTGACCGGCGCAACGCGCACCTTTGATTTTTCCAACACCAACATGCGAGTGGAGTTCGTTCAGTTCACGGTCGACATCACTCATCCGTTCCGGGGAGAATTGGAATACACGCTGACCTCGCCCTCGGGGATGCGTGCGGTCGTAAATCGTCGGACAAACGATAACACCGCAAATCTGCAGTGGACGTTTGGGGACTCCCAGCATTGGGGTGAGCAGAGCAACGGCACGTGGACGCTGGAAGTGCGCGACCGTATGGCCGGGAATGTCGGCACATTCAATTCTGCTACGGTCAAAATCTTCGGGACGACGGCCAACGGACCAACGCCGACTCCGGGAGGCTCCGACGCCAACCCCAGGAGGTCCTACGCCAACACCAGGAGGACCAACCTACTTAGGCAACATCTCGACTCGTCTGCAGGTGGGGAGTGGCGACAACGCGCTCATCGGCGGCTTTATCATAACGGGAACTCAAAACAAGAAAGTCATTGTGCGCGCGATCGGACCATCGCTCTCCAGCTTTCCAAATCACCTGGCGGACCCGACGCTCGAGATTCGTGATTCGGCGGGTGGGATTGTGGCGGCGAATAACGATTGGCGTACCACGCAGGAACAGGAAATCATTGCCTCAACCGTTGCACCGTCCAACGACTTGGAAGCGGCCATCGTGGCGATGTTGCCGGCGAACAATGCTGGTTACACTGCGATCGTCCGCGGGGTGAACGACGCGACTGGCATTGGTGTTGTCGAGGCCTACGATTTGGACAACACGGTCGACTCAAGATTGGGAAATATCTCGACGCGCGGCCTTGTTCAAACTGGCAACGATGTGCTGATCGCTGGAACCATCGTTGTCGGTCAAACAGCGCAACGTGTGATCATCCGTGCGCTCGGTCCATCGACAGGCGTTCCGGGCAATCTGACGGATCCAACGGTGGAGTTGCGTGATGCGTCGGGCACGGTAATCATGTTCAACGACCAGTGGCGAAACGATCAGGAAGCCGAGATCATCGCAACCGGGATTGCCCCAACTGACGATAACGAAGCGGCCATTGTTGCGATCTTGCCAGCCAACAATGCTGCATACACGGCGATTGTGCGGGGTTACGAAAACACGACCGGTATTGCGGTAGTGGAAGTTTACACGCTAGCGCCAGCCCAGTAGTTCTAGGAGTGAGGCGGTGCTTCGTGCTTTGGAGCACCGCTGATCGCCTGCGTTTTTGGGGTGCGGCTGACGGTTGTGCGCAAACAACGCGTTCCTATGCAGGCGTTTCTGGCGCTTGCGTTTTGGAGTGCGGCAGCGCTCTGCCGCTTTGGGGTTAGCTCCGAAAGGGGTAATCGCAGGCTTTCTGCCCCTAGGCGTACCCAAAGCGGCTGAGCACCGCATCGTCCCCAGTAATACCGGTTTCAGACCCGCCGTTGCTTGCGGTAGTGGTTGACATTGGGATCCATTCGTCGTTCTGTAATATCTATGAATCTTCCGACCAAAGTCCTCTTCGGCGCGGCGTTCCTTGCGCCACTCATTGGCCCAAGCCGAACTCACTTGGGAGAAAACCGAAATCGAAGAAACCCCGGCCGCGGGAGCCGATTCCGCTATCTTTACGTTCAAGTACGAGAACAAAGGCGACAAGCTGATCCATATTTATAATGTTCGTCCGTCCTGTGGATGCACCACTGCCACTTTGAAGTCGAATGACGTGAAGCCCGGCGAAAAAGGCGAGATCATTGCCACGCTGAAAACCGGCGACCATTCCGGGCCACTCCAAAAGACCGTAACAGTTGAGACCGACGATGCCAAGGCTCCGCAAAGGTCCTGACCCTGAAAGCCAACGTACCCAGTCATGGTGTTGCAGCCTCACATGGTTTTCTGGAAGGCGAAGGAAGAGCCAAAACCAAAAACAATCGTCGCCAAGGTTGGCAAAGGCGTGAACATCAAGAAACTTGACGTCACATCTTCCGCTCCGGAATTCACCACCAAAGTGGAAGCCGGTGCCGCTGCTGGCGAATTCAAGATTACGGTGACCCCGAAAGACACTGAGCACCAGGCCAACGCGACGTTGACGGTCAAGCCGGATAGTTCGGCTGATCCGGACGTTAAGGAGAAGGTTTTCACCGCCACCGCGCGAGTGATGCCTCTCGTGACGGCAGCCGCGACCGGTAAGTGAGGTCACTGCTTCGGCAGAGTCTGATTCTCATCGGCCTGGCTTTGCTGCCAGCTGCCGGTCAGGCGATCTATTTTCGCGACCACGTTTCGTGGAAATCCCGGATTGCAGAGTCCGAGCTGATTTCGGTTGAGGCAGCAAAGAAATGGGGTGCTGGACGCATTCTGGATCGACGCCCGGCCAGGCGCGGATTACGAGAAGGATCACGTCCCCGGCGCGATCTTACTGAACGAGGATAAGTGGGACGAATTGTTTCCCCAGTTTCTTCAGCAATGGTCGCCGGAAAAAAGGATTGTTGTTTATTGCAGCGCTGAAAGCTGTAACCTCGCCGGTGATGTCGCGCGACAGTTGCGCGAGAAGGAAAATTGCCCAACGAGATTCGAGTCCTGAAAGAGGGTTGGGAAGGCTGGCTCAAGGCAAGAAAATGAAAATTGTTTGGCGGATCATTGCGATCTTAGTTGGCGCACTGTTTGTTTTCGCCGGCGTGACCAAGATTATCGAAATTCAATCCGGTTTCCGTCCGCTCGATCCGATGGAGTTCGCCCGCGGAATCGACAACTACAAATCTTGCCGTGGTCCATCAGTGTGGGGCTTCGCTCTTTACCTGCCCTGGCTCGAAATCCTTTGCGGGCTTGGACTAATTTTTCGACGTTTTTATTCCGGCGCGTTCGCCATTGTGCTTGGGTTCATGATTGTTTTTATCATGGCGAGTATCGCAGCCAAAGCGCGCGGGATCGACATCACCTGCGGCTGCTTCGGGCATGTTAGCGATCAGCTCTCGTTCGTCTGGCACATGGTGCTCGACTTCGCCATCCTCGGCGCGGTCGTGGCGCTTTGTTTTGCGGCGTCGTTCCCAGCCGCAGGTCACGGAAACCGCGGTATAGACGGCGACAGTCCTCGAATGGATTCCGTGAGTGTCGAACGCCTGCCGTCGGACAATCGCGAAACGGAAGGTAAATCGGTTATCTCGCGCGAAGGGTACGATCCAGCGCTCGAACTGATTGCGGCGCTGAACCCTCACCCTACCCTCTCCCTTGAGAAGGGAGAGGCGAGCTTGCTTCGATGTGGGCTCGACGTCACACGCGATTCTTGAAGCGCCGTATCTGCAACGTGGGATCGCAGGATTTGCGGCGACGATAGAAGCGCTCCTCCCTTCTTAAGGAGTGGTGAGATTGCTTCGAGGTGGCTCGACGTCACACGCGATTCTTGAAGCGCCGTATCTGCAACGTGGGATCGCAGCATTTGCGGCGAACCGATAGAGAGCGCCCTTCTCCCTTCTTAAGGATAGGCGAGGTTGTTTTCGAGGTGGATCGAAACCACATGCTGTTTTTGAAACGCCGTATCTGCAACGTGGGTTCGCACCATTTGCGGCGACGATGGGACGCCTCTCCCTTCTCAAGGGAGAGGGTAGGGTGAGGGTTCGGCGGCGTGTACGCTCAATTGCAGACTTCGAATCGTGGTCGGCAGGTGAGAGCAGGATTGCCTGGAGCGCTGGTTCGTTTATGGCCAACCAAATCGCTTGAAGAACGCTATCGAGTTCAAAGCGAACCTGGTGATTCCAGAAGCGAATGACGGTGATTCCTTGGCTTGATCAGAATCGGTTGCGTGATTGTCGTGACGTCTCTGTGAAGCGCGGTCATGTCCTTAGCCGTCAAGCTCGATAGCGAGTTTCAAAGCTGGGCAGTAGAAATCCAGGACATATGGATCGATCGGATGCTGTCGCCTAAACTTGTAACCGGCGAGATTTCGATTCCGCAGGCGACGCCAGAGAATGCGTTCGCAATCGGTTGCACTCTTGCGCAAATAACGGGCGCGACTCATTGGGGGGAGACTTATTTCTAACGGACCACCCCTTCATGATGGAAGGTAAATCGTTTTCCCTACGAGTAGGTGTTAGGCGAGGTGTTTTATCCGACGCTCGAGCTGGCTGCGGCGCTGAACCCTCACCCTACCCTCTCCCTTGCGAAGGGAGAGGCGAGCTTGTTTCGATGTGGGCTCGACATCACATGCTGTTGTTGAACCCCGTATCTGCAGCGCTGGGATCGCATCACTTGCGGCGACGATAAAGAGCGCCTCTCCCTTCCAAAGGGAGAGGGTAGGGTGAGGGTTCGGCGCCGGTGCGGTAAATTGCAGCGTTGGATTGGTGCTGGAAACCTGCGCTACAGATCCGTAAACGGATCGCGTTTCACGATCGTGCCGCCGGTGCCCTGCTGCTGAATCAATTTCGCGATCAGCCCGGTCCAACCGGTCTGGTGACGTCGCGCCCAGTCCGGCGCCGGTGTCGCCATGGAAATATTCGTGAAACCAATAGAGATCCCGGATCGTGCTCGGCCTCGAGCGCATCGCCGCTACGCGCGAGTGAAAGGACGCGCACCATTCGTATCCCGCAGCCAGAGCTGGATCAGGCGATTTGATAATTCGTTCGCGACCTCATTCAGCGTGAGGTATCGAGCCCGAGCCGGTCGGGCATTCGACTTTGAAATCGTCGCCGTAATAATGATGAAACTTCTGGAGCGATTCGATCAGGAGATAATTGATCGGCAACCAGACCGGGCCGCGCCAGTTTGAATTGCCGCCAAAGATGTTCGGTCTGCGACTTCGCCCGGGTCGTAACTGACCACGCGTTCGGCCGTCCTCATCTCGAAGAACATACGGATGAGTCGCGTGATATTTGCTGAGCGACCGGACGCCGTAATCGCTCAGAAACTCGTCCGGATGAAGCATTCGGCGCAGCAGACATTTCATCCGGTGACCGCGCGTCAGTGAAATCAGGCGGCGCTCACCGGCGCCCGGTTCGTGCCAGCGCGAGATCAGGCTGGCCAGATCAGGTCGATCATTCAGATACCATTCGAGCCGTTCCTTGAATCCGGGCATCGCTTCGAGCAGTTCCGGCTCGATCGTCTCCACGGCGAGCAGCGGCATCAATCCAACGAGCGATCGCACCCGCAGCGGCAGGTAACGTGCCGTCCGGCATGTGCAGCACGTCGTAATAAAATTCGTCCGGTTCGTCCCAGAGTCCGATTCCTTTGCCGCCGAGATTGTTCATCGCGCCGGCGATCCCGAGGAAATGTTCGAAGAACTTGGTCGCGATATTTTCGTAAACCGGATTTGTGCGCGCCAGCTCCAGAGCGACATCCGCATCATGTTCAGGCAAAACATTCCCATCCAGCTGGTGCCGTCACTTTGCTCGAGATGACCGCCATCAGGCAGCGGCGCGCTTCGGTCGAAGACGCCGATGTTATCAAGACCGAGAAAGCCGCCTTGGAAAATATTTCTTCCCTCGGAGTCCTTGCGGTTCACCCACCAGGTAAAGGCGATGAGCAGTTTGTGGAAAACGGTTTCGAGAAAAGCGCGATCGCCTTTGCCTGACTGCTTTCTCCTCGATCTTGTAAACGCGCCACGCGGCCCATCCGATCACCGGCGGATTGACGTCGCTCGAAATTCCATTCGTAGGCGGGGATCTGGCCGTTGGGGTGCTGGTACCATTCGCGCAGAATGATATCGAGCTGGCCCTTGGCGAAATGCGGATCGACCAGTGGCGAGCGGGATGCAATGGAACGCGAGGTCCCATGCCGCGTACCAGGGAAACTCCCATTTGTCCGGCATCGACATGACCCGCTCGTTGTAAAGGTGGCGCCACTCGGAGTTGCGCCCCGTTCTTTCGCTCGGGCGGTGGCGGCGGCTGGCCCGGATCGCCTTCGAGCCAATCTTCGACGACGTAATAATAGAACTGTTTGGTCCAAAGCATTCCCGCCAGCGCCTGGCGATGAATCGCCCTGTGTTCTTCGCTCAAACAGGACGGTTCGAGTCGCCTGGTAAAATTCATCCGCCTCGCCTTGCGCGCTTTTGAAGAACCGATTCGAAATGCTCGAACGCATCCTGGTCCAGAACCGGAAGGAAGCTGGCCGGGGCATTTGGTCCGGTTCGCCGGAACGATCCTCGTCCGTCGCCTCGCCCACGCGTCCGAACCAAAGGCGAACCGACTGGCTCGCGCCGGGCTCAATCGTGAAAGCGTAATGCGCGGCGGCTTTTGTCCCGACCTGCTCCGGGTTCACCGCGCTCCGGTTTGGCCGTGAACGATGAAGTCGTTGATGCCATCTTTCACGAATCGGTGCGCTGTTCGGCGAATCGAAAAGAGCCGTTCGGTGTTGGTTTCGTTTTCGGTGAAGAGAAGTTCGCGCGCGTCCTCGCAATGAGTTTGTATTCACCGAGCGCGGGATGGCTGGCCTGGATCGTGGGACAATGGCCAGCCAGATCGGAGCTGGCCACGCAAGGATCGGCCGTCGATCGTCCCGTCCCCAGGACCACGTGTTCCGGAACCAAAGCGTCGGCAGAGATGTGCAGATCGCGGCTTCCGGGCCGCGATTGGTTGCGGTCACGCGAATAAAAAAATCGTCCGGATCGACCTTGGCGTATTCGAGATCGAGATATCGAAGTAGCGGTTGCTCGCGCAGAATGCCCGTGTCCCACAATTCAAATTCCGGTGCCTGTCCTTCGGCCGGCCGTTGATTTGCCGCCACCAGTTCCTCGTAGGGAAAGCGCGCCTGCGGATAACGATAAAGCATCCGCATGTAGCTGTGGGTCGGCGTGCTGTCGGTGTAGAAATAGACTTCCTTCACGTCCTCGCCGTGGGAACCTTGCGGGCCGGTCACGCCGAAGAAGCGTTCCTTCAGAAACGGGTCGCGGCCGTTCCAAAAAGCGAAGGCCAGGCAAAGCCGCTGTTTGAAATCCGAGATGCCGCCGATTCCATCCTCGCCCCAGCGGAAGGCGCGCGATCGCGCGTGATCGTGCGGAAAATAATTCCAGGCATCGCCGTTTGCGCTGTAATCCTCCCGCACCGTCCCCCAGGCGCGCTCCGACAGATAAGGCCCCCACAGATGCCACCGCTCGTCGATGTTCATTTTCCGCGAGGCGCTCCTGCTCGGCGTTCATGCGTGCGGAAGCCATATCTAATTGCGTGAGTGCGTGTCGATCGCTGCAATCAGCAGCGAGGCTCACCAACTGCCTCACGCAGAGCGCAAAGCGAGCGACTGGGCTGTTGGCCACGGCTGCGTGAGCCTTCGGTATTGGAACGGCAGTCAGCGGCAGGGCGATGACATCAGCCTCTCGATTAGACGCAATGCCTGCGATATCGGCACTGCTCTGTCGTCGAATCTTCGCGACCGCCGAATCGGACGGCCCACAGCCGTGGCACAACGCGTGGATTTCGTCTCGTAGTCAGTCGATTCGCAGATCGGCAATCGCAAATCGAAAATCCCTCACTCCCACTCGATCGTGCTCGGTGGTTTGCTCGAGATATCGTAGCAGACGCGATTCACGCCTTTGACTTCGTTGATGATCCGGCTGGAAATCCGCGCCAGCAATTCGTAGGGCAAGCCGCACCCAATCCGCCGTCATGCCGTCCTGGCTTTCGACGATGCGAATCGCGATCGTGTTTTCGTAAGTGCGCTGATCGCCCATCACCCCAACCGATCGCACCGGCAACAAAACCGCGAACGATTGCCAGACGCGATAATACCAATCCGATGCTTTCATTTCGCTCACCACGATCGTGTCGGCATCGCGCAGAATGCGGAGCCGTTCCGGCGTCACTTCTCCGAGAATTCGCACCGCCAGTCCAGGACCCGGGAACGGCTGGCGATAAACAATCTCTTTCGGCAAACCGAGCTGCAACCCGGCTTGCCGCACCTCGTCCTTAAACAATTGGCGAAGCGGTTCGACCAGCTCGAAATGCATCTTCTCCGGCAGCCCGCCGACGTTGTGATGGCTCTTGATCACGTGCGCCGGATTGCCCCCGATCGCGACGCTCTCGATCACATCCGGATAAAGCGTTCCCTGAGCGAGAAAATGGTAACCGCCATGTTCGCCCGCACCCGTTCGCCTTGTCTTCCGCCAGAAGTTCTTCCGTGGCGTGTTCGAACACCTTGACAAATTCGTTGCCGATAATTTTTCGTTTCGTCTCCGGATCGGTTACGCCTTCGAGCAATTTCAGAAACGCGACTCGCGCCATCGACGTACTTCAAACGAATGTGAAAATTCTCTCCGAAAACCCGCTGCACCATTTCTTCTTCATGCGAACGGAGCAGGCCGTTGTTGACGAAAATGCAGGTCAGCTGGTCGCCGATCGCCTTGTGCAAGAGCGCCGCGGTGACCGATGAATCGACGCCGCCGCTCAGTCCGAGCACCACTTTTTGGTCGCCCACCTGTTGCCGGACTCGTTCGCATGCCTCCTCGATGAACGAGCCCATCGTCCAATCCATCGCGCACCCGCAGATGTGGAAGACGAAATTCTGGAGAATCTCTTTGCCGCGCGGGGTGTGCGCCACTTCGGGATGAAATTGCAGGCCGTAGAGTTTTCGCACCGGATCTTCGATCGCGGCGAACTGCGAATTTTCCGTGTGCGCCGCCGCGCGAAATCCTGCGGGCATGGCCGTGACCTTGTCGCCGTGGCTGCTCCAGATGTCGATTTGCTCGCCGATTCCGTCGAAGAGCTGCGATCCATTGGCGACGTGCAGCATTCCGGCGCCGTATTCGCGGCGGGAGCTGAATTCCACCTGGCCGCCGAGATGATGCGCCATCAGCTGCATCCCGTAACAAATTCCAAGCACCGGAATGCCGAGCGAGAGAATCTGTGGATCAGGGTGGGGGGCGCTCTCGTCGTAAACGCTGGCCGGACCGCCGGAAAGAACGATCCCTTTCGGCTTCAGCGCGGCGACCTCATCGGCCGGGATGTCGAAACGAACGATCTCCGAATAGACCTGGCATTCGCGAATCCGGCGCGCGATGACCTGGGTATATTGCGAACCGAAATCGAGGATGAGAATCTTGGAATGAGCGGAGGGTGCGGCAGTCTTCACAGGCTATGCAAGATGAAGACCCGAATGGTCGTTGAAGATTAGCCGGTCGGTGCAAACCACCGGTTTCGTTGCCGATAAGCGTGGACGTTGCTTATCGTTTTGTTTGAAACGAATCGCGTTTGCGACCCAAAAGACGATAGATACGGCTTTCAAGCGTTGATCATAATGGGAGTGACGCTTGAGTGCAATTAAGATTTAAAAGTTCAATTCTGATTTGCCATAAGCCATAAGCCATGACCCAGCAGCCTTTTACCCTGTATGATTGAGCCGGAAGTTTTGCTCCAAGGATATCGGCTTGGTGTCTTTCCCATGGCGATGGACGACGGCGCGCATCGAGTGGTTTTCACCCGATCCGCGCGCGATTCTGCCGCTGGAGCGGATTTCATCTGACTCACACGCTCGAGCGGCTCATTCGAAAAAGAGCGTTCGAGATTCGGATTAACAATTCATTCACCGAAGTGATGCGGCAATGCGCCGATCGCGCCGAAACATGGATCAACGGCGAAATTATCGAGAGTTACACGCGATTGTACCAGCTCGGATACGCGCATTCGGTCGAGGCATGGCAGGAAGGGCAATTGGTCGGCGGTTTGTATGGAGTCTCCATAGGTGGCCGTTTTTTGGCGAATCGATGTTTCATCGTGTTCGAGATGCGTCGAAGTTCGCCCTTTGGGCATTAGTGGAACAAATGCGGGAACGGCGATTTGTTTTGCTCGATACCCAATGGATCACGCCGCATCTGGAAAAATTCGGGGCGATCGAAATCTCAAGGACGGATACCTTCACCTCCTGGCGTCGGCTGTGAGTTTGCGACGTAGTTTTGTTTCCCGGAACGAAACGTCGTAAGGCCTCACACAAAGGACACAAAGAGACTATCGAGGTGGCCTGATCCTGTCTTGGATTCGTGTCAATTGGTGTCCATTAGTGGTAAAGAATTCTTAAAGGCATTAACCACGAATAGACACTAATGCACACGAAGAAGAGGATCGAACGAGGTGGCCCGGTCCTGCCTTGGATTCGTGTCAATTGGTGTCCATTAGTGGTAAAAGAATTCTTAAAGGCATTAACCACGAATACACCCGCCTTCGCCAAGGCTACGGCGTGGCAGGCCAATGCACGCGAAGTGGATGGAACCAAACGGTCTGATTCCATCTTAGTAGGAGTTTAGGAGAAAGTAGTTCCCACGGACCACTATTTAAGCTGAAATAGTCATTCGCTTCGCGCGAAACGAATGAGGGGGAAAATTATTACCATTGTGGTCCTGTTGGGGGCCTTGCGATGTTTTGCGGCTAAGATCCCAGATCCGCAGGTCGATCTTAGCATCACATCGCTGCCTACGACCGTTAACGAAAATTTCAACACGCTCCCGACGTCCGGTAGTGCGACTTGGATTAACAACAGCACGTTGCCCGGTTGGTATCACGCCCGCACCGGCTCCGGAACAACCATTGTCGCCGATGACGGAAACAACACTGCCGGCGCGCTCTATTCTTATGGAACCGGGACAAATAGCGATCGAGCTCTTGGATCGCTCGGAAGCAACACGGTCGGCGATATGTATTGGGGACTGCTCTTGACCAACAACTCCGGGACCACCATCACGTCTATGGACGTCTCGTTCACCGGTGAACAATGGCGTAACGGTGCTGCCGGCGCGCAAACGCTCTCGTTTTCTTACCTGATTGGAGCCGGTCTCACCGGAAGCCTGGCTGAATTCCAAAGCGCTGGCACCAACGTAACGGACCTTGATTTTAGCAGCCCCATCACTGGAGGAACCGGCGGGCCACTTAATGGAAATGTCCTGCCTAACCGGACAGCGAAGTCTTTTACCATCTTGAATCTCAATGTGGTCAACGGTCAAAGCATTCTTCTTCGCTGGTCTGACCCAAATCACGCAGGGTAGACCATGGTCTCGCGATTGATGATCTTTCGGTAACAGCAAACGGCGGAAACGGCCCTACGCCGACGCCTGGACCCACCGCCACACCAAGCGGCACCCCATTGCCATCGATTATCCCGATTCACGACATTCAAGGAAGCGGAAATACCTCTCCCTTTGTCGGACAATCCATCACAACGACCGGAATCGTGACCGGATTGCGGAGCAACGGTTTCTTCCTCCAAACTCCGGACGCGAATGCGGATGCGAATCCATCGACTTCGGAAGGCATTTTTGTTTTCACATCTTCGGCGCCTCCCGGTTCGGCCGCACTCGGAAACTCAATCAACGTGACGGCTGTAGTATCGGAGTTCATTCCAGCCGCCGATCCCACCAGTCCTCCCGTAACCGAGCTGACCGGGCCATCGATATTGTGAATTCCACCGGCAATCCGCTTCCCGTGCCCACGATTATTTCTGCGGCCGACACCCTGGTGAATGACCTTAATAACCTCGAGAAATACGAAGGAATGAGGGTTCGAGTGAATTCGTTAACTGTGGTCGCGCCTACTGCCGGCACAGTCGCTGAATCGAGCGCAACGGCTACATCGAACGGGATTTTTTATGGTGTCGTCACTGGAGTAGCGCGGCCGCTGACGGAACCGGGGATCGCAATTACTTCAACGGTGCCGTCCCCGATGCCACCGAACGTGCCCCGGTTTGATTTAAATCCTGAACTGATTCGGGTCGACAGCGATGCACAGCCTGGATCGACCGCGCTTGAGGTGACGTCCGGCGCAACCGTGACCAATCTGACCGGTGTCCTCGATTTCGCGTTCGACAATTACACCATCCTCCCCGAAGCCGCCTCACCACCGGGCGTAACCGGGAATATCACAGCGATCCCAGTTCCTTCGCCGAGCTCCACCCAACTGACCGTCGCCTCTTTCAATATCGAACGCTTCTTCGATACCGTCGATGATCCCGGCGTATCGGATGTGGTTCTCACAACAACCGCATTCAACAACCGGCTCAAGAAAGCGTCGCTCGCTATCCGCAATGTATTGGGCATGCCGGACGTGATTGGGATTGTGGAAATGGAGAACCTGACCACACTGCAAACTCTCGCTAACAAGATTAACAGCGACGCTGTCGCTGCCGCACAACCGAATCCGAATTATTCGGCGTTCCTGATGGAAGGAAACGATGTGGGCGGGATCGATGTCGGTTTTCTGATGAAAGGTGCAAGAGTTACGTTGGTTGACGTGACGCAGTTCGGACTAACCACCACTTATATTAATCCCAACAACGGCCAGCCCGAGCTGCTCAATGATCGGCCCCCGCTGATGTTGCGCGCAACCATTCAAGACGCTAACAACCAGCCTTTCGCGTTCACCGTTATCGTTAACCATCTCCGATCGCTAAACGGCATTGACGATCCAACCGATGGCAACCGCATTCGAACCAAGCGCCGAGCGCAAGCGGAATACCTTGCGAACCTGATCCAAGCGCGGCAGGTCGGAAACCCAGCCGAACGGATATTCGTGGTCGGCGATTTCAACGCCTTCCAGTTCAATGACGGTTATGTCGATCTGATGGGGACGATCGAAGGAACGCCGACCGCGGCTGATCAAGTCGTCCTCCCGTCATCAGACTTGGTTAACCCGGATTTGACTGACCTGGTCA
Organism: uncultured Verrucomicrobiae bacterium; assembly: GCA_963751725.1. Lineage (GTDB taxonomy): Bacteria > Verrucomicrobiota > Verrucomicrobiia > Chthoniobacterales > UBA10450 > AV80. Next base: position 1,573 of record CAVVVQ010000016.1, on the reverse strand, counting down.
ATACTGCGCCAGCTGACCAACGTTATTCATTTGTCTTCAACGGAAACGGAGGTGCGCTCGATCATATTCTGGTCAGCAGCAATTTGCTCACGCGAATCGTTCAGTTTGCTTACGCCAGGGTTGACGCCGATTTTCCGGAAACCTACCGAAGTGATCCGAATCGACCGGAACGAGTAGCCGATCACGACGGTTTGATCGCGTATATATCGTTGGCTGCGTCGGTTCCAACTCCAACGCCGACACCCGCTCGACCGCAACGCCAACGCCGAGCCCAACACCCGCGACCGTTAGTATTGCAGGCGCGGTTTTTTATTGCTCGAACCCCACGCCGGGACCGATCTCGGGCGTGACGTTGACTTTGACCGGAACATCGGGCGGGACAACCTCTTCCGATGGATCCGGGAACTATTCGTTTAACGGTCTGCTCTCCGGCGGGAATTTCACGGTAACTCCAACCAAGCCTGGCTTGGCGCCATCGGCTGTAGGAATCAACACGGTTGACGTTGTTGCAGCGCAGCGCCATTTCCTTCAGTTAACGGTTTTGACTGGCTGTCGCCTAACTGCGGGCGACGTCAGTGGCGACGCGCAGGTCAACACGGTTGACGTCATCGCGATGCAGCGATTCTTCCTCGGTTACGCCACCGGTCTGGCCAACACCGGCAAGTATCAGTTCAGTCCGTTGAACCGCGTCTATTCGCCGCTAACCACAAATCAGGTCAGCCAGGATTACAATGCCGTGGTCTTCGGCGATGTCGCGGCGCCATTCGTCGCGCCGTAAACCGTTGCGGTGTTTGCGAACGGCATTCGTTCTAACGCATCGAGCCAATACCAAGGAGGGGCGGTTGCCGAACCGCCCGCCAACGATTGCAGCTTGAACGTCTAGCTTTTAATAACCGATTTCGCTGCGCCCCGTGTTCGGCATGACGATCGATCTAGCCAAGGCCCTGCCTGTCACGCCGGAGCGGAAGCGAAAGAGGGGCGAGCCGTCCGGTATCGGGCGTCGCATCATCTAAGGCTCACTTCGGCGTCTTTGATTCGTGATCCGCGAAACCAATTGCGTTAGGCATGGTGCAGCGTTCCTTCATCTATGCATCCAAGAGCGCGCGAACTTATCACTCTCTTGCAGCTTGAGCCTCATCCTGAGGGTGGCTACTTCGTTGAAACTTTTCGGTCACGCCTAAGTGTTAGGCCGGTTGATTCGCGTGATCCGCGGGCCGCTCTTACTGTTATCTACTTTCTCCTTGTTCACGGCGGTGTGAGTCGGTGGCATCGAGTAGTCTCGGACGAAGCGTGGCATTGGTATGAAGGGGATCCGGTTGAGCTTTTCATCGCTTCTCCCGATACCGGTGTCATCCAGTCTTCACTGCTCGGACCGGTTTCAGGCAAGGCCCTACCACAGCAAGTCGTTCCAGCGGGGCATTGGCAGGCGGCGCGTTCGAGAGGCGCCTATTCTTTGGTGGGTTGTTCGGTCGGACCGGGATTTGATTTTGCGGACTTTACTATGCTGTCATCGCTGCCCGAGGACGAGAGACCACGCCTAACTCCAAGCGATCTCATGACCGAACTGCTCTAA
>CAVVVQ010000015.1:0-31370 GCA_963751725.1 uncultured Verrucomicrobiae bacterium | reverse complement strand
TCTGCGTCCTTTTGACGAAGCACAGCCAGAGCGGTGCGTCGGGCGTGCAACGACCCTTTCTTCCCGAGCGTGACCATCTTTTCCGCTAACGGACGAACGGCTTTGGCTTTGGCGAGCGTTGTCTTAATGCGCTGTTGTTCGATTAAACTACAAACCTGGTTGGCCAGGAGCGCTTTTCGATGGGCGGCAGTCCGTCCCAGTTTCACAGTTTTCTTTTGATGTCTCATGGGTGCTTCCTCGAGGTGGCAGAGAACAACTACTGATTATCTTGCTGGTTCTCCATTGGATCCGTTGACTCCGGCTCCATCTACAGCGGCAATCGGTGTGTCAATCAGACCGACATCGAATTTCATACCCAGACCTAACTGGAGCTGCTGGAGTTTGTCCTTGATTTCGTTAAGCGATTTCTTTCCGAAGTTACGGTACTTAAGCATCTCGGCCTCGGTCTTCTGAGCGAGCTGTCCAACGGTCGTGATATTTGCGTTGTTCAAGCAGTTCGCTGCGCGAACGCTGAGTTCGATCTCGTTGACGCTCATGTTGAGAAGCTTCTTCAGCTTCATGTTCTCCTCGCTGACGCCAGCCGGAGTTTCGTCGAACTCGATTATGTCTTCGTTGAAGTTAACAAAGACATCGAGGTGATGGCGAAGGATGGCGGAAGCCTGGAGCAAAGCATCATCCGGCGTCAGGCGGCCATCGGTCCAAACTTCGAGAATGAGTTTGTCGTAATCGGTTCGTTGACCAACTCGTGTGTTCTCAACTGCGTATTTCACGCGCGTGACTGGCGAGAAAATGGAATCAATCGGAATCAGGCCGATTGGCTGATCGGCGCGCTTGTTTTCGTCGCCCGTGGCAAATCCGCGGCCCACACGCACTTCGAGTTCGGCGTCGAACTTTTGTTTCTTATCCATGGTGCAGATCAGCTGATCTGGATTCAGCACTTCATAACCCTGCATGAGTTGGATATCGCCAGCGGTAATTTCGCCTTCCTTGGTAATGGTCAACGCGAGCTTGCGCGGCTCGTGTTCCGTTGCCTTGAATTTGATGCGTTTGAGATTGAGCACGATGTCGGTCACGTCCTCAACTACGCCGGGAAGGGTAGCGAATTCATGCTGAGCACCAGCAATTTTTATTGCGGTAATGGCAGCCCCTTCGAGGGATGAAAGAAGCACGCGGCGAAGGGAATTTCCGACCGTGTGGCCATAGCCGGCTTCAAATGGTTCGGCGATAAATCGCGCGTAGGTTTCCGTGGCGCCGGTCTCATCTTTGACGAGAGTCTTCGGCATTTCAAAACGACCGTATCGAACTGGCATAATTTGGATTTCGGATTGCGGATTTCGGATTGCGGATAGGTGATGATCTTTCCGGTTTCCTGCTTCTACTTTCCGGTATATTAATTCAACGCCGGGTTACCCCTGACGAGTGCGGCCTTACGTCCAGCGACAAAGACCCAGGGACCAACGGCGCAACTCAAAAACTCGTTGCGAACCGGGAATGAACACCAAAAACAGGGATTTGCAAGCGGCTGTATAAGCTTCGCATTGCGAATTATTTAGGAGCCCGTCGGACGCGACACGGACTAAACACGGACGGGATGGTAACAGAATCTCTCTTCCGTGTTTAATCCGTGTTAATCCGTGGCCTCAAAAGCGGCCAGGATTATCCCTCGATGATTTCGTCCGGGAGCTCGTTCTGGTCAGAGTTCTCCCTTGGGAAATGCGATGACAAAGCCCTTCCGGCCTCCTCGATCGCTCCGACCAATGCATCGGTGAAATTGGAGTTCACAAAGTGGGTCCGCATCGTTTCAACCACGCGATCCCAGAATTCGGCGCCGCATTTTGCGTGAATGCCTTCGTCCCCGACGACGGCAAACTTTTGGGCGCGAGGCAAAACGAATATTAGCACCCCGTTTCGTTCTTTCGTCTTCTCCATTCCGAGCCGCTTAAACTGGGCTATCGCTACAGGTAACGCTTCTCCTTCCAGTTTGCCCCTTTGGACGTAGACACGTATTTCGCCTGAGGTCTTTGCTTCGGCTCCCTTGATCGCTGAGACGATCCGATCATGATCAAGGAGGCTGAGGAATTCCTTTGTTCGCATAACTTACCAGCTCGAGCCGCGCCGCCTCCGCCGAAGCTCCCGCCGCCTCCGCTGAAACCGCTGAATCCGCCGCCGTCAGAGGATCCACCGCTTGACCATCCGCCGCCACTGCCACCACCCCATCCGCCGGTAAAAGGGCCGCCGAAACTGGAGTACCTGTATCCGCGCTTACGCCGCGATGCCCGGATCGCCATAACAAGAATTATGAACAGAACGATGAAGAAAACGAGTCTGCTGCCACCCGGCGAATTTTGCCTCGCGCTTGATTGTTCGGCGCGTGTTTTCCCGTCTCCTTTGTACTCGCCTCGGATGGCTTTGAGGATCAGATCGGTCCCTTCGGTTAGGCCACCCTCATAATCGCCGGTCCGGAAATGCGGTTTGATGTGTCGTTCCGTAATATCAAAAGCGGTTATGTCCGGTAAGACGCCTTCCAACCCATAGCCAACCTGGATGTACATCTTTCGGTCGGCGATAAAGACAAACAGGACCGCGCCATTCCTGCGGTCTTTCTGACCAACGCCCCAGGCTTGTGCGACGCGCTGTGTGTAATCCTCGATCGAGGAATCGCTCTGCATCTTGTTGTAAACCGCGACTACCACCTGGTTGGACGTCTCCCGTTCGAATTGGGCGAGTTGTTCGTTCAAACGAAGCGCTGTTTGTTTCGAGACGACGCCGGCGTAATCGTTGAAGTAACCGTCAGGCTTAGGTGGCATCACCTCGGCCGCCCGCAGCGTGACCGGTATCAATCCGATCAGGAGCGCGAAAATCCAAGCAGTCAGTGGCGCTTCTGCGAAGCGCCCGGAGAGTTAACTTTGGTCGGTCATGAGCAGCGAAACTGTCGGCCACGTCCATATCGGGGCGCTTCACAGAAGCGCCACCACAACGTGACCCAACACTCGCGGGTGACCTTGAATTTTTGACGCTAAACACATGTCGGATTGGAAATCCGCATCACGAACGAAGTGTCCTGATTCAGGGCGTTGCGGCAGGTGGCGGCACGGCCGGAACCGGTGGTGGTGCGGGGGCCTTGTTCATCGAATCGAACTTCACCTGCGGAGCTTTCTCTGCTTCCGGTTGGGCGGTGAAGTACGGGCGCGACTTGAATCCAAACATCTTGTTCAACATGTTGGTCGGAAATGTCGCGAGCGCCGTGTTGTATTCCTGGACTGCCGCGTTGAAATTGTTTCGTTCGACCGAGATCCGGTTTTCCGTTCCTTCGAGTTGGGCTTGGAGATTCTGGAATGCCTCAGTTGCACGGAGCTGCGGATAATTTTCAGTGACCAGCAAGAGTCGCGACAATGCATTGCTGAGTTGTCCCTGGGCCTGCTGGAATCGCTCGAGGTCTGCGGCTTCGGTCGGCGCCTTGTTCGGGTCGAGTTTCACTTGGCCGACGCTGGCCCGGGCGTTGGTAACTTCGGTCAGCGTTGATTTCTCGAAGTTCGCGGCACCTTGAACGGTGCTGACGAGGTTTGGTATCAGATCCGCACGGCGCTGGTAGACGGATTGCACGTCCGCCCACTTCTTGTTAACGGCCTGTTCGAGTGCGACCAGCCGGTTGTAAGTGCCGCACCCACTCAGGCTAAAGAGCAGGAAAAAGAGAAATGCTCTGCCAGTGCCGCGGCGAACCTTTTGCAAGGATAAGTTATTCATAGGCTGTTGAGGTTTGTGCATTGCTGCAGGGGGAGAAAGGTCGCTGCAAACGATAGGTCAAGTCAATCCCATATGAGTGCGGTGGCGGGTGGCAGGAGGGCTGTGCGCTGAAAGCGCCCGGGGAGTTGAGTTCGACCGGATCTTGCGCGGCCAATCCCGCGCCAAGTCGCTATCGAGGCGCTTTGCCGAAGCGCACTCCAACGCGAAACTAGGCCGCGGCTCCACGGTCGCTGCCGTGTCAGCTGTCTCGGAGTTCTCGGCTGGTTCCGCTGTCTCGGCAGACGCCTCGACTTTCGGTGGAGGCGCCGTCGGCAGATCTCTTTTACGAAGTTCTTCAGCGTTCGGTAATTCTCCCAGATCACGTAAGCCGAAATGCTCCAGGAAAAACTGGGTGGTTTCGTAGAGCAACGGTCGCCCAGGGACTTCGGCGCGGCCCGCGATCCGAACCAATCCTCGTTCGAGCAGACTTTGCAGGACGCCGTCTACGGCCACGCCGCGGACTGCTTCGACGTCGGCTCGCGTAATTGGCTGGCGATAGGCGATGATGGCAAGCGTTTCCAGCGAAGGCGCGCTTAACCGGGCCGGTTTGGCCGCGGGAAATAACTGGCGAACCCATTGTGCGTAGGTCGGGATCGCTGACCAGTTGCCAGCCCTCGGATTTTTCCGCGAGTTGAAACGCGCGATGTTGTTCGATGTATTCGATCTTCAGCTGTTGAAGAGCGGCGGCGATTTCGGCCGCGTTTGTCTTTGCAAATTCGTTAGGGATAAGTTCATCCGTGTCGCCTGCCCCTTTGATTGCACTGACCAGTTCTTTGGTTGTGAGCGGTTTTTGCGCGCTGAACAGGAGAGCTTCGATGACTTGGGTTAAGTTCATGGAAAATGGTCCCGCCTAATTCATTCCGATGGCTTTTTCGACTTCTTCGGCAATGCGATTGGCCTGACGATCGATCTGTTCGAGTTCGCGCCCTTCAATCAAAAGGCGAAGCGTCGGTTCCGTGCCGGAATACCGAAGTAGAACGCGCCCTTTGCCGGAGAGTTCTTTCTCCGCTTCCTCCACCAGTTTCATTACTGCTGGCAACTCTTCGAATGGAGGCTTCTTTTTGACGCGCAGATTGCGTTGGGCCTGCGGGTATTTCGTCAGGCATTGCTTCAGTTCGCTCAGCGGTTTTCCGGTCGTCTTGATGATGCGCAGGATTTGCAGCGCACTGATGATTCCGTCCCCCGTAGTGGTGAAATCGCGAAAAATCATGTGACCACTTTGTTCTCCGCCGAGATTGAGATTTCGCTCCATCATTTTCTCGAGGACATAACGATCACCAACTTTAGCGCGTAACACCGTCCCACCGAATCGGCCGAGCGCTTCGTCGAGGCCAAAGTTGCTCATCACGGTCGCAACGAGAGTTTTGTCGTGGAGTTGGTTTGACTGCAACAGATCGACGGCGGCGATGGCGAGAATATCGTCACCATCGACCAGTTCACCATTTTCGTCGCAGAGAAGGACGCGATCGGCGTCTCCATCATGGGTGATCCCGATGTGGGCGCCGCTCTCATTGGTGATGCGCTGAATCTCAGCCGGGAATGTGCTGCCACATTTGGCGTTGATGTTTGTTCCGTTAGGTTCGTCGTGAGCAACGGTCAAAGTGGCTCCCAGTTCGCGCAAAATGCATGGAGTCGATTTGTAAGCAGCGCCATTCGCCACGTCGACCGCGACGTGCATTTTCTCGAGCGACATCTTTTTCGGAAAACTGGCTTTGGCGAACTCGACATACCGTCCGAGAGCGTCATCGATTCGAGTGGCGCGTCCGATTTTTCCAGCAGTCGGGCGAATGGAGTCAATCGCGCCGGTGAAGACGAGTTCTTCTATCTTTTTCTCGATTTGATCATCGAGTTTGTAACCGTCGTGTCGGAAGAACTTGATTCCATTATCCTCGTAGGAGTTGTGGGAGGCGGAGAGAACGATGCCCGCATCGGCGCGAAGGGAACGTGTGATGTAGGCGACACCTGGTGTGGGGAGTGGACCAATCAGAAGAACATCCACACCGAGCGAAGTGATTCCGGCCACGAGCGCGTTTTCGAGCATGTACCCGGAAAGACGTGTGTCTTTTCCAAGAACAATCTTGGGTCGAGCCCCGGCTGGATGTGAGCGCGGGTTCAGCTGCATGAAGACGTGAGCGGCCGCGCGCCCAAGCTTGAGCGCCGTCTCAGCCGTCACCGGCTCGACGTTGGCGACCCCGCGGACACCGTCCGTTCCAAAAATTCGCTTCTCCTCCGCCACGGCGGCTATTGAAACGCGTCCTCGGGCATCAGTAAACGTAAATTATGGGTGGCGTCGAAGATCCGAGTCACACACGCGGTACGGTGCGGGCTGTAGTGGCGCTTCTGCGAAGCGCCTTGATATGGACGTAACCGACAGAAAGGGCCGTTCAGAGCCAACTCCCGGGCGCTTCGCAGAAGCGCCACTACGTCTGCGGACGGTCGCCGATTTTGCGAGCCGGAACGCCGCCCCAGATTTCGTACGGCGGAATGGAATCCGTCACCACCGCACCCGCGGCAACGATCGCGCCACGCCCGATCGTTACCCCCTTTAGAATTACCACGTTCGCGCCGACCCAGACATCGTTCTCGAGAACAACGGGAGCTTCCGGGCCACCTGTTTGTTGTCCCATCGGCAAATCGCGGCGGGTCGTTTGATGGTCGTGATCGATGAAATAACATCCCGATGCGATCAGACAATGCGATCCGACGGTGATGCCCCGTTTGAAATCGAATTCGCAACCGGCGCCAAGAAAAACGTGATCGCCGACGATCAATCGCGGCCCGGGCGCCCAAATTCCGTCGTATTTGAAATAGCAATCATGTTCGATCGTGCAATTGGATCCTAACGACACCTGATGTGGCCAGGTAACGTGAATTCGCGGCAGTAGCGTTCCCGATCCAACGCGCAGGCCGAGAACCCGCCATCCCATCGTTCGAAACGTGGCCACAAACCGGCGCGCCCATGATCGAACCCGGAAAATTGCGCGCGCGAAAATCGACGACTCGTTCACTGCCCTTTGTTCTCGGGGTTAGCACTTTCTGTATCGGACTGTTCAGCGGTGTGCATCTCGTTGATTTTGCGATGCAACGTTCGCCGGCTGATCCCGAGTTTTTTCGCGGCTGCGGTCACGTTCCCGTTGGTCGTGGCAAGGGCCTGCATGATCAGTCGTTTCTCGGCGTCATGGAGATCGAGCGCGCTCGATTTCTCGCCAAAGGCTTTGGTGGAAGTAATGCCGCCGGGCAGGGCAACGCCGGTGGCCTGACGCACATTCGTGGGGAGATCGCGCAAAGTAATCTTTGGTCCATGCGCCATCACCACTCCATGCTCGACTGCGGTCCGAAGTTCGCGAACGTTTCCTGGCCAATTGTAGTTGAGCAGGGCGCTCATTGCGTCGGCCGTTAGGTCGAGCGTCGGTTTGTCGTTTGCCTTTGAAAAATGCCGGAGAAATCCTCGAACCAGCATGGGGATATCTTCTTTTCGCTCGCGCAACGGCGGCATGGTGATGTGGACCACGTTCAGCCGGAAAAAGAGGTCGTCCCGGAACTTTCCTTCTGCGACCATCTTCTCGAGATTCTTGTTGGTTGCGGCGATCAGACGCACATCCGCTCGCAGAGTTTGGTTCCCGCCGACTCGTTCGAAAGCGCGTTCTTCGCTGATCACGCGGAGAAGTTTCACCTGAGTGCTCGGATCGATCTCGCCAATTTCGTCGAGAAAAATGGTGCCACCGTTGGCTTGCTCGAACCTTCCGATCCGTCGTTCGTGCGCGCCGGTAAACGAGCCGCGTTCATGGCCGAACAGTTCGCTTTCGAGTAACTGCGGTGAAAGCGCCGCGCAATGGACCGTGACGAATTTCGCCTTGTTTCGTCGGCTAAGATTATGGATCGCGTGAGCGGCCAGTTCTTTTCCGGTCCCGCTTTCTCCTTCGATCAGGACATTTGCGGACGAGGGAGCGACTTGCCGGATGGTGTCGAGCACCTCGTGCAAAGCGGGTGATTCGCCGATGATATTTTCGAGACCGTAACGTTCATCGACCTGCTGACGCAGAGTCCGGTTCTCCTGCTCCATTTTGCGACTGGCCAATGCGCGCGCGATCAGCATTTCGACCTTGTCGAGATTGAGCGGCTTGGTCACGAAATCGTACGCGCCGCGTTTCATTGCTTCGACCGCGGTATCAACCGATCCGTAGGCGGTCATCATGATGCAGATCGGTGGATGCGGCAGTTTGAGTGCGCGTTCGATCATGGTCATGCCGTCGTCGCCGCCGAGACGGAGATCAGTAATAAGAAGATCGATTTGTTCGCGTTCGAGAACATCCATCGCTCCGCGGATATCCTCAGCGACATAGGTATCGTATTGGTCTTCGAGCAGGCGCCGCAACCCATCGCGCGTGTGCTTCTCGTCGTCGACGATCAGGATGGTGGGTTGCAGCGCGTCCATGTAATCCTATTAATCCGCTTGCGTTGTGGAGTGCGGCGGTGCTCCGCCGCTTTTCAGGGCGCGCATTGAATAATAACGCCTGTTGATCCTGTCGGACGCCTGGCGATACACCCGACCACTCAGTTTTTTCCGCACCATTGATCGACCCAATCGTTAACCGTTTTGTACCAAAGCTGTGAGTTCTGGGGCTTCAGCACCCAGTGCCCTTCATCCGGGAAATAGAGCATCTTCGAAGGAACTTTGAGCCGCTGAAGGGTTGTGAACAGTTGGAATCCTTCCGAGACATCGAGTCGGTAATCAAGCTGACCGTGAACGACCAGAGTCGGCGTCTTAAATTTATCGGCAAACAGATGTGGCGAAAATTTTCGGTAAAGATCGCGAGTTTTCCACACTGGCCCTTTGAATTCCCATTCCGTAAACCAGAGTTCTTCCGTCGTGCCGTAGGCTGATTCAGTGTTGTAGACGCCATCGTGCGACACGATGCATTTGAAACGGTCGGTATGACCCAGAATCCAGTTTGCCATGTAACCGCCGTAGCTGGCGCCGAGGGCGGCTTCGCGATTCTTATCGATGAACGGATAAGTTTTCTCGACGTAATCGAGGCCTTTCATCAGATCGACGTAGGGTCTGCCGCCCCAATCGCCGCTGATAGCGTCAGTGAACTTCTGTCCGTAACCAGTTGATCCGTGGAAATTGATCATCACCACGACGTAGCCGTTTGCGGCGAACAACTGCGCGTTCCAGCGGTAGGTCCATGAATTGCCCCAGGCCCCCTGTGGTCCGCCGTGGATCAGAAATTTGAGCGGATATTTCTTCGTTGGATCGAACCCCGGCGGCTTAACGAGAAATCCGTTAACGTCATCGTTGTCCGCGCCTTTGAAGGTAAATGATTCCATCGGTTGCATGTCGATTTGAGCAAGGAGCGCGTCGTTGACTTGCGTGACTGGCGTTGCCCCGAGCGCGCGCGAACCCATCTCCTTGGTGTCGCGCAGATCAATCCGTGCAATTTCGTTCGGCGCGGCCAATGACATTCGGCTAAAATAGAGGAAGCCGTCTTTTGAGAAGATGAGATCGTCGGCGTGCAAACGAAGGACTTCGGCCGGCGATTTCCCGTCCAATCCGACTGCATAGATTGGCGATTCGCCGCGATCTTCCGCGGAAAAATACAATCCTTTAGAGTCTGGGCCCCAAGTCATGCCCCCGACTGACCGATCGAGCTTCTCGGTTAAATCCTGCGTCTTCCCTGATTCCCGATCTTGGACGAACAACCGCGATTTATCTGCTTCGAACCCGGCCCGCGCCATTGACTTCCAGGCGATGTATTTTCCATCGGGCGAATAAAGCGGGGTGTTATCGTTTCCGGGGCTGGTCGAAATCTTCTTCGGCGTTCCGCCCGTGATTGGAATGATAAAGATATCGTTGTTAGTGCTGGTCGCTTCGAATTCCTCGATGTTGCAGGTATACGCGACCTCCTTGCTGTCGGGTGAAACCGCATACGTGTCTTGTCCACCGAGACTGAACGGGGGCACATCGTGATTACCCGGGGTTAAATCGCGAGCGTTAGTTGATGAGTCTGCGTCGGCGCCGATGACAAAAAGGTGGCTGCGTTTGAAATCATACATCGCATTCCAATGCCGGAAAAAAAGATGATCAAAGACCTTCGCCTTTACTTTGCTTTTCGAGAGCTGCTCATCGCGTTCCCGGTTGCAGGCGTCATCTTTGCAATCCGGATAAACACTCGAGACGAAGAGAATGCTTTTTCCGTCCGGTGACCAGATTCCGCCGTCGGCGCCGGTCGCGATATTTGTCACCTGATGCGGGGTACCGTCGAGACCGCCGGTCTCAGGAGTAAAGGTCGACATCCAGATTTGGGTGGGATCAGTCGCTTTCGAGGTCCAGATCAGTTTGGTGCCGTCGGGGGAAAACCGGGGTCGTTCCTCGTGGTTATTTGTTTGATTCAACCGCCGCGCGGTGCCGCCGGCGGCCGGAACGATCCATAGGTGAGAGATCTTTGTGTTGGCCTTGAGGTCTACATCGACCGCGTCGAACACAACCCACTTTCCGTCGGGTGATGGGATGGGAGAGCCGACCCGCTTAAGCGCCATCATATCCTCGAAGGTGAACGGGCGTTTGGCGCCCGTGGTTGTGGGTGTCGTCTGCGCCGCGACAGAGGCGGCGGCGAGAAGGGTAGCAATCAGAATCTTGTAAGGCATGAGAATGGTTTCCGATGAGTGCGCAAGGTCTGGCCGAAGCGCGTTTTGCGCAACCATTCTGCGAGAGCAAAATAAGGTTGTAGTTCGCGTTTTCTTTTGCCACGGACGGACACGGATTAACACGGATTTTTTCGGATCGGATTCAGCAACCCAAATTCCAATCCGTGTTTAATCCGTGTTCGTCCGTGGCTCTATTTCACTGCCCTTCCGGAGGCGTCGTCTTTGCGCTCGCAGCCGCCTCCCAAACCTGCCAATGGTATGGCATGAAGATCTTGTTTCGCATCGTCATCTTTCTCGTCGTGCTTGCCGCTGCGGCCTACGTCTACGCGCTCACCATTCCTCCACACCAGACCCACACCCGGACCCTTACCCTGAAGCAAACGCCTGAAGCGGTCTTCGCGCTCCTGACCGACATCCCGAATTTTCCAAAGTGGAATCGCAACATGGAGAAGGTCGAAATCTTGCCCCCAATTGACGGAAAAGAAGCCACCCGCCAGACCTTCAAACACAACATGGTCATGACGATTATCACCAGCGAAAGCACGCCACCGAAACATCTCGTCCGTTCAATGGTCGACAGCGGCGGGCCGTTCGAGGGATCTTGGATCTACGATATCACCCCGACGGCTGATGGATCCAAGGTGGTGCTGACCGAACAATCGACCATCAACAGCGTGCCGTTTCGGTTGATGTGCAAAATTTTTAATCCGATCAAATATCTCGACGAACATTTGTCGGACATGGCGAAGCAGTTCGGCGAAACTGCCGTTATCCAATAACAGTCAGGCAAGGTTCCCCTGATTATGAAGACGCGATTTCTTTTTCTCTTTGCTCTTACAGTTCTCTTTTCAATTCCGCTCGAAGCAGCAAGTGAGAAGATCGCGCTCGTAGGCGGCACGGTCATTGACCCCGGAACGGCCAGCGTTAAACCGAATGCTTTTGTCCTGATCGACGGTGATCAAATCGTTTCAGCGAACGATTCGGCCGGAGGCGCTCCGCCAAAGGATGCGAAAGTCGTCGACTGCAAAGGTAAATATATTTTGCCGGGATACATCGACACGCATGTCCATTTTTTTCAATCCGGCGACATTTATACCCGGCCTGACGCGGTCGATCTAAACAGCATCCGTCCGTACAAGGATGAGGTCGCCTGGGTGAAACAAAATCTGCCGGATACATTCGCGCGTTATATCCGGTCGGGGATAACTGCGGTGGTCGATGTCGGCGGACCACTCTGGAACTTTGAAGTACGCAAGATAGCTAATGGGACAGCGAAAGCACCGCGAGTTGCCGCAGCTGGCCCCTTGATCTCGAGTGTCTCACGCCCTCAACTCGATCTGGGTGATCCGCCAATCGTGAAGATTGAAACGCCGGAGCAGGCTAAGGAAATGGTCCGAGAAACTGGCCGCGCAGAAACCCGATTACATCAAAATTTGGTACATCGTTAACAGCACGGCGAGTTCAGCCGGGAAAAAGCGAAGACTCGGTCGCAAAATTTCGGCCGATCGTGCATGCGGTCGTTGAGGAAAGCCATGCACGCAAGATTCGGGTGGCGGTTCACGCTACTGAGCTGGAGGCCGCGCGCGCATCAGTTGAAGAAGGAGCTGACCTTCTCGTGCACAGCGTCACCGACAAACTGGTCGATGATCAATTTGTCGATTTGCTGAAAGAACGGGGCACGATCCTTACGCCAACCCTGGTCGTGTTCGAACGTTATGGGCGCACCTTCGCGAATAAGCTGAACTTCACGGCTGAAGAAAAAGCGTGGGGAAATCCGGAGGTGATCGCGTCGCTCGATGTCACAAAAATTCCTGAAGACAAACGGCCTGATCGGCTCAAGGCCGCCTTGGCCGATCCAGATGCAGCTCTTGATCGGATTCAGAAAACCTACGATGTCGCCCTTAAGAATTTGAAAAAACTGACCGATGCCGGGGTCACCATCGCCGCCGGGACCGATGCCGGAAACATCGGGACGATTCATGGCCCGGCTTTATTTCGCGAGTTTCAACTAATGAAAGAAGCGGGTCTAACCCCAATGCAGATCTTGCAGTGTGCGACCGCCAATGCGGCGAAGGTTTTCGATACAAGGGGTGGAATGAGTTTTCGCACGGCGCAATCACCGAAAATTGGAACGATTGCGCGCGGCAACTACGCGGATCTGGTCGTGTTGAAATCGAATCCGGTCGATAACATTTCGAATGCCTCAGACATTGAGATGACGATCAAGAACGGTGTGGTTTACCCCGCGGACACAGTGTTGTCGCGATGACTTTAATTCAGGCAGGTAAGCAGGCGACCGGCCTGATTTTTCTTCTCCTGCTCTGTCTTCCTTCCGCAGCTCAGGCCGATGGCCTTACCGAACTCCGAGCGACTTTGCAAAAATTGCAGAGCGACCAGCTTTTACGGGCCAAAGTCGAGATTAAGAATCGTCGTTCAGGCGGAGAAAGCGACAAGCAGAAACGATCGGAAAGCGTGAGTAACTGTGATTGTCGAAAGCGGTCCGGACGGTTTGAAGATGATTTGGTCGGCTGACCAAGTTAAACAATCGCGAAAAGCGGCTTGGGCTGAGACGGCGAATCCTGATGCGCCGCGATCGGATATCGCGACGTTGAAAGCACTCGATGCAGGGGTCGCGCTCAATTTATTGGATGCGGCTGATCCGCTTCGGCGCAGCCTGGAGAAGGCGGCGGTTCGCGAAGACAAGCGAGACAGTTATCAAGGCAAACCGGCCCGGCTTCTTGTTTTCCAGATCGAGCTTGGATTGGATGAAGAAGAACGGAAAGCGCTAAAGAGTTCTGAATCGTATTTAAAACTTTGGCTCGACAGCGATGGAGTTCCGATGGCGATGGAGCGGGATATTCAGGCGAAGTTTAGCAAGTTTCTGATCGGTTACCGGTTGCACGAGCACGACAAGCGGGAGTACCAACGCGCAGGGGGGCGATTGATTATCAGTCATTCCACGCGTGACAGTTTCGGCTCAGGACTCGGGCACAGCGACGAAGTGCACACGACCACGAATGTCACGTTAGTTTCAGAGTAGGGTGGAACGAGACCCTAGGCCTGTTGGTGTTGAGTCGTGACTTACTCGAAGCGCAATGGCTTAGTCGATTCAAAGGGAGCATCGCTGTAGACCACGTGGCGCCTTTCAGCTATACGATGCGAGCGACTTTACGTCGCACTTCTTGCGTGATTGCAAGTCGCCGCTGACTTCAACGCGCTATCAGTTCGAGCAGCTCGAAACCCGCGTCCAAGTGAACGGCCCTACGGGACTATGTTATCTAACGCCGGCCAATGCTCGTTCCGCTTGGGGCCTGTTGTTGTATGTGCCCCGTCGGATCAGGTGAATTCGGCGCCGGCCCCTTATGAGCATAATAATCTTCATCCGCAACCAATGGCTGCTCGACACAGCTCTGGAGGAGCAAGCTCGTGCAAACCACAATGAACACGATAACGATCTTCATTTTGGAGCGGTACGATAGTTCGTTTTCGCTATGAGCAAGACGATGTTTGGCGAAACGACACCGCGCAGCCATATCGCTTTCCGTAGTGGACAACTGCAAGAAACGTCCGTTGATTTAGTTGTGAACGGATTTCGAACACTCGTTCTGATCGTCGCTTTAGTCGGCACCTGTTTGACGACCGTTACGTCTAACGCCGCTACCTTGCGGGGCCAGCAAGTGCAAGGTGGCAAAATGATCGAGATCCAGTTCCCGATCGACAAATATTACCAGGATATTGCGGCGCGCGATGGCAATCCCCGACCACAAATTGGAACCGCTGTATTGAGCTTTCCTCCGGGCTTTGATCCGGCGCGTCGATGGCCGATTCTGGTCGTGACTTCGACCTCCGATTTTCATCGTGTCAGCACAATGGATGTCCAGTGGTACCGACCTCCGGCCGACGCGGAAGGTTGGGTCCTTATTGGAACCGACGCGACGATCAAGCCACTACACGATTCGACTCCATGGCGATTGGCCATATTGGCTGCCGGCTTGGAGACGATGCGTAAAGAGTGGCCTCAAAGCGCAAAGTGGCCCATCGCTTTTGGAGGATTTTCGGGCGGATCAAAACGAAGCGGCCTGTTGGGAGCAATGCTTGCCAAGACTGGCGCTTTCAATATCTGCGGATTTTTTCTCTCTGGTATAAACGAGGACCGCTTGAGTCCAGCTTACAAGACTTACCAGCCGGGACCGGATTTCCTCAACATCCCGATTTGGATCAGTGGTGGGATGGACGACATGATAGCAACGCCATCACTTGAAGGGGCGGTGCAAGCTTCCCTGAAGCGCACAGGATTCAAACGAGTGCGAGTTGAACATTTTGTCGGGAGCCACCAGTTGAAAAGGTCCGAGGTTCGATTGGCGTTACGCTGGTTCCGGGAGTTGGGCGGTTTCTAGGTTTCTAACTTACCTGCACTTGCACTTTAACTTTCACTTTCACAGAGCGTAACGGACCGCGATTTTCAGGAATCAACAGGCGAACCGCTTCTCTGACCTTGAGTGGCAATCGGAGAAGAGAAGGAGAGCGTGCTCCGCGCGTTGATGGCGTGTCTTATTGTCGCCTCTCCCTTCTCAAGGGAGAGGGTAGGGTGAGGGTTTCGAGAGGTGGTCCTCGGATCCTTTGCGAAAATGGAAGCGAGCTCGGCCCCTCACCTCAGTCCTCTCCCCGCGTGCGGGGAGAGGAAGTCGTCGCGTAAATGCGACAAGAGTTTATGGCATCCGACGGTAAACAGACACGCGACTCAACTGACGCGTGGCACGCGGAACGAAAAGTATCACTTATCGAAAATCGAATGCCGACTCATCTCGTCCATCTTTCGAGCAGCTTCGCGATACGCAACCGAGGAATAGTTGGGGGTCAGGAATTCTCCTGAATCCATCGAGGACTCGATTCGTGGAAGAAAACGCCAGAACGCCGCATTCCAAATCGGCAATTGCGGCGCTGCCGCTTGCTCTGCCTGCTTCGTTTCGATCTGTTTCTCGAAGAATCGCAGGAATGAATCTGCTGCTGGTGGCGGGCGCCGCAGCTCAAATGTGCCGGTAACGGTGATCGGTTCCACCTCGAAGGTTTGTTCCTGCGCGTAAAGGGTTAATGCGCTCAGGAACGCAGCGACCGTGACAAGAATCTTCACCACCCGGAAATCATAAACTGGGAACGAGACCCGAGATAGTATATTTTCGGAACTCGATTCGCCTTACAAAAAAGCGTGCTCCGGTCGCTGAAACGATTATCGTCCGCTCGCCCCAATGCCGCGGAATAATGATCTTCACAAGATTTTGCTGATTGGCTCCGGCCCGATTGTGATCGGGCAAGGGTGCGAATTCGATTATTCCGGGGTCCAAGCGTGTAAAGCGTTGCGGGAAGAGGGTTACAAGGTGGTCCTGGTCAACTCGAATCCGGCGACGATCATGACGGATCCCGAGTTTGCTGATCGGACTTACGTCGAGCCGATTACGCCTGAAGTCATCGAAGCGATCATGGAACGGGAGAAACCGGACGCGATTCTGCCGACCATGGGCGGGCAAACCGCCTTGAACGCCGCCATGGAATTGAACCGGAATGGCGCGCTGGCCCGTCATAATGTGCGATTAATCGGCGCCAACGCTCAAGCCATTGCCAAAGGGGAAGATCGCCAGCTTTTCAAAGAAGCCATGCTGCGAATCGGGCTCGATGTTCCGCGTTCGGGTATCGCCCATTCGCTGGCTGACGCCGATCGTGTGGCCGATGCGATTGGAAAATTCCCGCTCATCATCCGACCGGCCTTCACCCTTGGCGGGTCCGGCGGTGGAATTGCCTACAATCGCGATGAGCTGGCCGAAATCGTCGAGCGTGGCCTGGCGCGATCGCCCGTTACGGAAGTGTTAATCGAAGAGTCGCTAGTCGGCTGGAAAGAATTTGAGATGGAGGTGATGCGCGACTGCGCGGACAACTGCGTCGTCATCTGTTCGATCGAGAACTTCGATCCGATGGGAGTGCACACAGGCGATTCGATCACGGTCGCTCCGGTCCAGACGCTCACGGACAAAGAGTTCCAAATGATGCGGGACGCGTCTTTCGCGGTGATCCGCGAGATTGGAGTCGAGACCGGTGGTTCCAATATCCAATTCGCGGTTAACCCGAAGAACGGACGAATGGTCGTGATCGAGATGAACCCGCGAGTTTCGCGTTCATCCGCCCTTGCCTCGAAAGCGACTGGTTTCCCGATCGCGAAGATCGCGGCGAAATTAGCCGTCGGTTATACGCTCGATGAAATTCGCAATGACATAACCCGGGAAACACCCGCCAGTTTTGAGCCGACCATCGATTACTGTGTGGTCAAGGTTCCGCGATTTACCTTTGAAAAATTTCCGCAAGCCGATTCGACGCTAACGACACAGATGAAAAGTGTGGGCGAAGCGATGGCGATCGGTCGCACCTTCAAGGAAGCGTTGCAAAAGGCGTTGCGTTCGCTTGAGACAAAACGGTTTGGCTTATGCGGAGACGGTAGGGATACGCGGGTTGATGCTGACACCTTGCGGCTCAAGCTGGCCACTCCCAATGCCGAACGAATTTTCCATCTCGCTCAGGCGTTTCAAGATGGCATGTCAATCGACGATGTATTCGAACTAACCAAGATCGATCCCTGGTTCCTGCACAATGTTCGACAGATTGTGGAGGAAGCCGGGAAAACGACACTGCAGCTACCTAACACAGGCATCTTGCCGGTGGAGCAGACAGATCGGCTGCGTCGTCTGAAAAAGTTTGGGTTTTCCGATCGACAACTCGCCATCGCGAACAAGACGAACGAATCGGAAATTCGCACGATGCGGAAAACCGCGAACGTCACGCCGACCTATCGATTGGTCGATACTTGTGCCGCGGAGTTTAAAGCGTTCACCCCGTATTATTATTCGACCTACGGGATCGAGAACGAAATGCGCGGCAGCGAAAAGCGTAAGATCATGATCCTCGGCGGTGGACCTAACCGCATTGGGCAGGGAATCGAATTCGATTATTGCTGTGTCCATGCCGCTTTTGCGCTGCGCGAGCTCGGATTCGAAACCATCATGGTAAATTCCAATCCGGAAACGGTTTCGACTGATTACGACACGAGCGACAAACTCTACTTCGAGCCTCTGACGCTGGAAGATGTCCTTAATATTTACGACCAGGAAAAACCGCATGGAGTGATGGTGCAATTTGGCGGCCAGACTCCACTCAATCTGGCCGAAGGGCTGAAGGCCGCCGGGGTCCCGATTCTTGGAACTCAACCCGAGAGTATCGAGATGGCGGAAGACCGAAAACTGTTTGCCGCCATGCTGGACAAACTTGGACTTCGTCAGACGCCGAGTGGATCTGTCACCAGCGCTGAACAGGCAATCGCGATTGCGCGGGAGATCGGTTACCCGGTGTTGGTGCGGCCGTCATTCGTGCTCGGTGGCAGGGCCATGGAACTGGTTTACAACGACGACGATCTCGCTCGTTATATGCAAAGCGCGATTGAAGTGAGTCCCAATCGACCTGTCCTGGTCGACCGGTTCCTCGAAGACGCGATTGAGGTGGATGTCGATTGCATTGCCGATGGCGAGACCAGCGTTATCGGCGCGATCATGGAACATATCGAACAGGCCGGAATCCACAGCGGCGATAGCGCCTGCGTCATCCCGACGTTTTCGTTGCCCGAAGAGGTCATTGCGGAAATCGCTTCCGCAACCAAAGCGATGGCTCGCGAATTAAATGTCCGCGGCTTGATGAACGTCCAGTTCGCAGTCAAAGGAACAACGGTTTACGTGCTCGAAGTCAATCCACGCGCGTCGCGAACCGTTCCGTTTGTGAGCAAGGCGATTGGTGTTCCGCTGGCGAAATATGCCGCAATGATCATGACCGGTGAGAAAACACTGGGCGACCTCGGATTCACCAAGGAAATCATCCCGAAACATTTCTCAGTGAAAGAAGCGGTATTTCCATTTTTGCGTTACGAAGGGATCGATATTTCTCTGGGACCGGAGATGAAATCGACCGGTGAGGTCATGGGGATCGACGCTGACCTCGGACTGGCCTACGCCAAGTCACAGATGGCGGCGCCGCCTGCGCTGCCGAAAGGGGGCAATGTTTTTATCAGTGTGAAGGATGACGACAAACAAAGCGTGATTTCGCTCGCGCACGAGTTTGTCGGGCTCGGCTTCCAGATCATTTCGACGAGCGGCACTTTCGCCACCCTAACGGCGGCCGGTGTTCCGGTTACGCGGGTTCACAAGATCCGTGAAGGTCGTCCCCATGTTCTCGATTTGGTCCGGAACGGCGACATTCATTTCATTATCAATACACCGAGCGGCAAAATTCCGCGTGAAGACGAGGTGCGAATCCGGAATGCGTCGCTTGCCCGCAAGATCCCGATCATGACAACGGTCCGCGCTGCCCAGGCGAGCGCCAATGGCATACGATCACTGCAACGCAGCAGTTTGAAGGTAAAATCCCTTCAGGAATATCATCCGCCGAAGGCGAAAAATTCGAATAGTTAATTTCTTCATTTGGTAATTGTTTCGAAATTCGGATTTCGAGCTTCGGTTTTCTTGACGCGTTTTCCCCGTGACAGCCCCCGTGCTTCGTGCCACTGGTGTCTGCTATGAAACTTACGTTGCTTTGTTGCCTGCTGGGATTGGCCGTCGGCGTCACGTCACTGCGGAGCGAAGATAAGGTCGAAGAAAAAAAAGAGACAAAAGAAACAACCCCAATGAGCGAAAAAAATACCAAGGAAGTTGCCGTGATTAAGACCAGCGAAGGCGAAATGGTTGCCGAATTCTGGTCGGACGTAGCCCCGAACACGGTCGAAAATTTCAAAAAACTGGCAAAAGCCGGGTTTTACGATGGAACGAGTTTTCATCGAATTGTTAAGGGATTCATGATCCAGGGCGGCGATCCATTGACCAAAGATATGGCCAACGAAGCTCGTTTTGGCACGGGTGATCCCGGGTACAAAATCAAGGCCGAGTTCAACAAGAAATCCCACGAACGCGGCGTCTTTTCGATGGCGCGCTCGCAGGATCCGGATTCCGCTGGCAGCCAGTTCTTTATCTGCCTCGGCTCACCAAAATTCCTCGACGGCCAGTACACAACTTTCGGTCGACTGATCAAAGGTGACGACGTTTTGACCAAGATCGGCGATATCGAAGTTACGACTAGCGGGTCTGGCGAGAAAAGTAAGCCGACCAAGCGTGTTATCGTCGAAAGCATTAAAATCGTTCCGGCGGATTCGGTAAAATAGTTTGATGAATGTGACCGTTGACCGGTGATGGTTGTTACCATTGACCGGTCACGGATCACTGTTCACCGCTGGAAATGTCGAGCGACGCGACAACGAAGGTAGCGCTGATCCAGATGCGCTGCGGCGCGGAGCCTGAGAAGAACTTCGCGCGCGCTGTCGATTTTATTCGAGAAGCCGCAGCTCAGGGCGCAAAGATCATTTGTCTGCCCGAGCTGTTTCGTTCCCAATATTTTTGTCAGGCGGAACAGCACGCCAATTTTGCGTTGGCGGAAGAAATCCCGGGGCCATCGACTGCGGCGTTGGAAAAGGTGGCGCGAGAGACTGGGGCGGTGATTATCGCGTCGTTGTTCGAGAAACGTTCCGCGGGTGTTTATCACAATACGGCGGCGGTTATTGATTCCGACGGAAAGTACCTCGGTAAGTATCGCAAGATGCATATCCCGGATGATCCGGCTTACTACGAGAAATTTTATTTTACGCCGGGTGATCTCGGTTTTCAGGCGTGGCCGACTGCGCAAGGCAAGATTGGTGTCTGCATTTGTTGGGATCAATGGTACCCGGAAGCCGCCCGATTAACCGCGCTTCGAGGCGCCCAGATGTTGTTCTATCCCACTGCAATTGGGTGGCACCCGGCGGAGAAACAGAAGTATGGGGCTGCGCAACACTCAGCCTGGGAAACGATGCAACGGAGTCACGCCATCGCCAACGGATGTTACGTGGGCGCGGTAAATCGGATTGGGCATGAGGCGCCCGCAGGTGGTGACGGGATCGAGTTCTGGGGACAAAGCCTGATCATTGCGCCCAGTGGCGAAATCCTGGCCAAAGGGAGCGTTGATCGGGAAGAGATCGTTCACGCGACTATTGACTGGCCAACAGGTGGACGAACATCGGACCCATTGGCCTTTCCTGCGGGACCGGCGCATTGATGCCTACGCAGGGATTGAAAAACGCCTGATCGATTAAGTTCTCGTTACACGGTCCAGAGCGCCGTGATCAACAGATCCATGGCGAGAATCCAGACCAGGATCACCTGCCAGAGTCGAAGGTTCCGCGCGCCGTAATGGTCCCCCGTGACTTCCGGGTCGCGATCAAAAAGGCGTTTTCGGATCCGAATAATGTAAATGCCGGCCAGGAAAACGATAACGAGGCAGATGCTGAAAAAAATCCGGAGCGGAATTACGGAGTCAGCATGGGAATGAATCACGGCCATGATGTCAGCGTTCATGGGATGAGGTATTGTCGCCGCATCCGATCGGTGTTTCAACAATAGAGGGAAAGCGGTTCCGTTGTAGCCACGGCCCTTGTGGGCCGTTGAGTTTCGACAGCGGTCGCCCTTTCTAGCGCAGGTTTCCTCTGCGGCGAAGTCGATACCCGACGGCCCACAGGGCCGTGGCTACAACTAAAGAAGTTGATAAGGATCAACGTCCACCGAGGCGACCACGTCTTCCGGTAACGGAAGTTTGTCCATTGTCTCGCGCACTAAACGACTCAATCGCACGATCGCTTCGCCTCGAAGCAAGATGTGAAAACGAAATTGCCCCTGCAATTTTTCCAAAGGAGCAGCTGTCGGCGCACTCTGGAGAAATTCCTCCGGTAACGCCTCTTTTAAACGGCGAGCAATTGTTTCGGCCGAGAACTGCGCGCGCGTCTGATGCGCTGAACGCACGGTGATCAGAATCGCGTGCTTGAACGGCGGAAAATCACAGCGCTCCCGAAATTCGAGTTCCTGCTGAAAATAACCCGCGAAATCGTGATGCCGCGCAAACTGAATTGAAGGACTAAACGGCGTGTAAGTCTGGACGAAAACTTCTCCCGCGGTTTCTCCGCGACCGGCTCGGCCCGCGACCTGAGTCAACAATTGGAATGTGCGTTCGCCGGCGCGGAAATCCGGCATATGCAAACTCAGATCCGCATTGATGATTCCAACCAACGTGACATTGGGGAAGTGTAACCCTTTCGCGATCATCTGGGTCCCGACAAGAATATCGATCTTGCCGGCGCGAAAAGCGTGGAGCGTTTCGCGATAAGCATCCTTTCGTGTCATCGAATCGGCATCCATTCGGCGAACAGTCGCTTTCGGAAAAAGTTGGGCGACGTTGGATTCCACCTTTTCCGTTCCGAACCCCGCATAAATCAGTGCGTCCTGCGAGCAGGCCGGGCATTTCTTCGGCACGGCGGCGGTGTGGCCGCAGAGATGACAGGTTAGGCGGGCCATCGCTCGATGGAAAGTCAACGCCACACTGCAATTCGGACAATGCCTTGCTTCGCCGCAAGCACTACACAGAAGCGAGGTCGAGAACCCTCGACGATTGAGAAAGAGGATCGTTTGCTCGTGTTTATTGAGCCGAGCGTCAATCGCGGTGCGCAGTTTGTCAGAAATAATTGCGGGAAACTTCTGCTTTCGTCGTTCCAATCGGAGATCGACGATCCGTATCATCGGCAGTTCGCAATCGTCGATACGTTGAGTCAAATTGACGAGCCGGTACTTTCCTTCGACGGCGTTGTGATAGCTTTCGAGGGACGGGGTCGCGGTTCCGAGCAGAGCGACGCAACCTTCCAGCTTTGCCCGGACGATCGCTAAATCACGTGCATGATAACGCGGCGCTTCTTCCTGTTTGTATGAAGTCTCGTGTTCCTCATCGACAACGATCAGTCCAAGGTTCTCAAGGGGCGCGAACACCGCGCTGCGTGCCCCAACCACAATCTTGGCGCGACCGGATTGAATCTTGTGCCATTCATCATGCCGTTCTCCTTCGGACAAATGGCTGTGCAAAACCGCGACCGTATCCTGTGAATCCGCAAATCGGCTCTTGAAACGTTCAACGGTCTGCGGCGTCAGCGATATTTCCGGAACGAGCACAATCGCTGTTTTTCCATTGGCGAGACTGGAATGAATTGCCTGGAGATAGATTTCGGTTTTGCCGCTTCCGGTAACTCCGTGCAGGAGGATCGGTTTTGCGTTTTTCGGATCAGCCAGGGCTGCTTCGATTACGGCCAAAGCCTCTGCCTGTTCGGAATTCAAGGTCAGATGACTCGAAGCAATGAATTGTTCGTCCGCGTGCGGATCGCGGGTGACCGCTGCTTCACTGAGGATAACTAAGCCGCGTTTCTCCAATGCTCGCAGCGTCTGGTTGTCGAGTGAAGTTTGCCGGAGCAGATCCGCAGCCGGGACCGGCCCCGGAAGTTTCAGAACTGCTTCGAGCAGTTCGGCCTGACGTGGAGCACGCCGCCGCAACTTTTCTATTTCGTCTGTAGGAACCTGTTTTGAACCGGTGACAAAGAGCTGTTTTTTCCATCCGACCCGGGCATGCCGTATCACCTGGGGCAAAATGCTGCGGATGACCGCTTCGATTGGGCAACAATAATAAGTGCTCATCCATCTCGCTAACTCGATCAGCGTCTCACTAAGCGTAGCCTTTTCTCCTACGACGGAGTCGATGGGGCGGATTCCTTTGGCCGGGCTTTCATCCAACAGGCCAACTACCGTTGCCAGAACCGATTTATCGCGGAACGGAACACGGACGCGAGATCCGATGCCTACCCGGCCAGCCAGTGTCTCCGGCACCAGGTAATCGAGCTCCCGGTGGATGGAACGATCAATAATGACGCGGGCGTAAGTTGCCTTCACAGTATAGGGGTAGGAGGAAATTTCGTTGAACGGCCAGTCGATGCGTTGGATTGATGATCAGATGAGTTTCTCTGCAGTGAGCCAGTTATCCAGCGTTTCGCTGTTCTTATACAAAAGAAATTGGAATGTGCCGCGGCAACCTTGTCGCCGCAGATTATGACTCGGTTTTTATTTAAGGTAATTATTTGCGCTCTGCTTGGGGGCGCGGCTAGCGCCGCGCTTCTATCGCTCAGATCGGGCGACCCGATTTATACGGTTCAAGAGTGGGTCGATCCCGGTCGATTCCAACAGCACGACGCTCTCATTCGATCCGTTGCGGCCGAATATCAGCTCGACCCGATGCTGGTAAAATCTGTCGTTTGGCGTGAAAGCAGTTTTGACGCGCACAAGTTCGGCAGTGCTGGCGAACGCGGACTTATGCAGGTCACTGAAAGAGCAGCGCAAGAGTGGGCTCGCGAAAACGGAGTCGAAAATTTTCGACCGGAAGACTTATTCGATCCTAAGACGAACCTTGAAGCGGGAACATGGTATTTGCGTCGTGCCATCCAGCATTGGGGGAACCAGTCGGATCCAATCCCATTTGCTCTTGCGGAATACAACGCCGGAGCCAAGCGTGCGCAGCGCTGGGCCGGAAATGATCCGGCCATATCCCCGAAGACGTTTCGCGATAACATCGATTTTCCCACAACCCGAAAGTATGTCGACTCAGTCATCGCCCGCTTTCACTTCTACGAGAAGCGGGGGCGAATGTGATTCCGGCGGCTCCAGTTTCCTTTTGTGCTCCTTTGTGACCTTTGTGTGAGGGTGTGATTGCCTACGACGGCGATTTCGTTTGGCGCTTTTTGGAAAGCTCATTCTCAATTTTCCCAAGTGGCAAACAATTCATCACATCCGCCTTTGTCAGCCATCCCTTTCGCGCAACCCCGATCCCGAAACGCAATTCTTGCAATCGTTCGGCCCGATGCGCATCCGGGTTGATCACGCATTTTACTCCTTTTTCCTTGGCTAACGGCCACCAGCGCCAGTCGAGATCCAGGCGTTTCGGCGCGGCGTTGATTTCAATCCATGTTCCCGTTGCCGCGGCTGCTTCAAGAACCGCTGGAATATCCACCGCATACGGATCGCGTTTCAGCAGAAGTCGCCCCGTCGGATGCGCCAACATGGTAACGAATGGATTTTCCAATGCCCGAATGATTCGTCGGGTCATGTCCGCTTCCGAAAGCGTCAGAACCGAGTGAACCGAGGCGATCACATAATCCAGCTCGGCCAGGACTTCGTCTTCAAAATCAAGCGAGCCGTCCCGTAAAATGTCGCATTCGACCCCTGCGAAAATGCGAAAATCATCGAACCCACGATTCAGTTTTCGGATCGCTTCGATTTGAGCTCGCAGCCGTGCGGCGTCCAATCCGCGGGCTTGAATTTGGCTGCGGCTGTGATCGGCGATACCGAGGTACTGCAGGCCGAGTTCCTGCGCCGCTGCCGCCATTTCTTCGAGTGAATTGCGGCCGTCGCTAGCGCTGGTATGACAATGAAACGTGCCGCGCAGATTCTCGATCTCGATCAGGCGCGGCAACTTCTTGGTCGTGGCAGCTTCAAACTCACCACAGTTCTCTCTCAGTTCCGGAGCAACATAATCAAGGTCGAGGGCCCGGTAGAGATCGGCTTCTTCGCGAACGTCCGGAATCGGAGCGGCGAGTTTTCTTTTTCTTCGCTTCCGGTGCAGGTGGCGCCGGCGCGATGCGATACTCGTTCAAAGTCCAACCTCGTTGCAGGGCACGATTCCGCATAACGATGTTGTGCTCCTTGCTTCCGGTAAAATAATTGAGAGCGAACGGATATTCAGCCGTGGTCACGACGCGCAGGTCGCACTGAATACCGGACTGCAATCGCACGCTCGACTTGGTAGGCCCTTGTGCAATGATCGATTCAACCAGTGGATGCTGAACGAAAGCGCCAGTAATCTCAGCGGGATCGGATGTGGCGACGATGAAATCGAGATCGCGCACAATCTCTTTTTGCCTCCGGTAACTCCCGGCGATGCAAACCTGCAACGCAGCCGGTTGCGCGCGGAGATCGTCTTGGAGACGTTCAGCGTCGCCAGCGATCGTGCCGAGCTGAAATGATCCCGCGTGTTTGGTCCGCGCGGCAATGGCGTGTCCCAATTTTTCCTGAGTGGTCCGACCGAACCCCTGCAATTCGGCTACTCGACCCGCTTCGCAGGCGGCCTGAAGTTGAGCAATCGAACTGACATCCAGTTTTTCATAGAGCGCCTTGATTTTTTTTGCGCCTAAACCCGGAAGTGTGAATAGCTCAAGGATGTCAGCAGGAAATTCAGCGCGCAGATCATTGAAAAATTGGAGTGACTCTGTTTCGACCAGTTCTTTGATCTTGGCTGCTATCGCTTTGCCGATACCCGGAATTTTCTCGAGCGTTTCCTGGTCGCGCAGATCAGAGACGCTGCCTCCCCACGTTTCAATGGACCGGGCCGCGTTGGTGTAAGCTCGAATTTTGAATGGGTTTTCACCCTTCAACTCGAGCAGAGTAGCAATCTTATCCAGAACATCTGCGATCGTTGCCTTGTCCACTTTTCACTGGTAGCAAGCGTACTCTTGAAAACAATGGCTGGGGCGAATCGGCGTGTGAATGGTGATCGGTGACAGGTGACGGATACTAACTTATCATCCGTCACATAGGTTACATAGGACTTATAGGAACCTATGATGGGGAAGAGCTAAGAGCGTCGCTACCGCTCTGCTACTAAACGGACTCGCGTTGCGGCATGAACATCGTGAGACATTTGCATGCGCCGCCCGCCTTCAGGAATTCAGTCATCGGCAGCGGATGACAGGTGTATCCGCGATCGCGCAAACTCGCGACCAGCTTGGGCGCGCCTTCCGGTAAAACAATGTTCCGATCGAGCACGACTGCGTTACAGGAAAAATGCGCAGCTTCTTCCGGAGCGACGTCGATCAAATTCGTCAGATGATCGCGAATTGCGCGTTGACCATACTCATCGAACGCCGCCGGAAACCAAACCGCGCCGCCGTCGGGTAACGGACAGAAGCAAGTGTCGATGTGATAAAAGCGGGGATCGACCAGCTCAACTGAAACGACGAGACAACCAAGAAGGTCAGCCAATGCGCGATGCGAATTAATGTCAGACCGGAATTTGTATCCACAGAAGAGAACGTCCCCGCCAAAAAGCGCGTCACCCTCTCCTTCAAAGTGAAGATTTTTTGGCAACCAAATGACTTCGTAACCGTGTTCTTCCATCCAATTCGCGAAGAAAGGCGCTTCACCAGAACGTTCTTCATGGCGAAAATTACTCGGGATAAAACGTTTTCCGACAGTTAGGCCAGCATTGGCGGTAAAAACCATGTCCGGCAGCTTCGGTTGAGGCGTGATGAGGTTAACCTTGCAATCAAGGCCGGAGAGCGTTTCGAAGAGCCCTTTCCATTGAGCCTGGACCAATGGTTTGTCGGCCCCGTGTTCACGGTTCATCCACGGATTGATCTCGTATTCAATCCCATAATGGTCCGGTGGGCAAAGCAGTAGGTTACGCATAACGAACAGCGATTATTTTTTGGCGCGGACAGCAGCAACGAGTTCGCGAAGGAACGGTTCCACATCGGTGACAAGGCCGATCGACTGTAATGGCTGATGTTCCACGGCGCGTTCGACTGATGCAGAATCGATATCGACACAGACCGTTTTCACCGTCGGCGCAAGCATGCTCGCCACCGCCAGCGAATGTTGCACCGATCCAAGCAAGAGCACATGCGTAACGTCAGCCAGTTTTTCTCGCATGATTTTTTGGGCTTCAACCACATCTGTGGTTACACCCGGAATCGGGCCCTCGTCGCGAATCGATCCGGTCAATACGATATCGACCTTGTGTTTCACGCAGGCGTGCATGATTCCGCCATTCACAATTTTCTTTTGGACCGCTGCCGCGATTCCACCACACGCCCTCATGGTGTTGATCGCGCGCAAATGATTTTCATGACCACCGCCGGCAAAAGCCATTTCCGGGTTTTTCCCAAGCGCAGTGCCGAACAGCGCCCGTTCCACGTCGTAAACCGCGAAGGCATTGCCCGCAAAAAGTCGATCGACGTATCCCATCTCGATCAAACGCTCGAGTTGTTCTCCCGCTTCGGTTCGGACCACCGCAGGACCCGCTACCACCGCAATCCGCCCCTTCGCCTCGCGCGCTCGTTGCAATTCCCGGCCAAGCTCGTGTATCACCGCCGACTTCGGTTCGTCGGCGTCCACCATCGTGTTGATGAATTGAAAAATATCTGTGCGCGAAGTCGATCGCTGCACCGGAACCACTCGGATCCCTTGGTGGCCCACCACGATTTCGTCGCCTTCGTTGACGTCGAAAAATTTCACCGCCTGCGCGGAGCGTTTCTTCCGATTGACTGCGATAGCGCTGTCCATCATGGCCGGCCGCACTTCAATCTCTTTGTCGTCGAGACGAATGAAGGTTTGCTGGTTCGTCGTGACGTAAAAGTCGTTCGGGAAAACGCCGGCGTCAGTCACTTTCGCCAGGTTTACGTTGGCGTGACCGACTACTTCGGCACCGTGTTGCCGGAGGCGAAGAATCAGTTCGTCTAACCCGTCGCTGGAATCGGCTGAAACGTCGATTCGCGCAAAGCTCTGATTTTCACGCTTTTGGCCGACCTTAATTTCCGTAATCTTAAAGCTGGCGCCGCGGGTCACGATCTGATCCAGCACCTTGGGAAGGATCAACGAATCGATAATGTGACCGCGCAGCTCAATCGTTTCCGAGAACATCGGCCAAGTGTAACCGATGAAACTGCCTGCGCCAGTCCAGCCGAAGACCCCTTCTTTTTTCGCCCGGACAGATCACGGATTAAACACGGACAAAAGGTCAAGCCGCGGAGCTCGAAATACGAAATCCGTGTTTAATCCGTGATCATCCGTGGCTACATTTGTTCCACTGAACATGGAAAAACCGAGTGCCCGAGGCCCAACCCCGTCACGAAAAGCGGAACGCGTCCTTCGAGAAAAACTGAATCGCAAGTTTAAGACCCCGCCACCGTTACTGGAACCACCTCAGGAACCGGCCCGGAAACCTCGGACAGATCGATAGCGCACCTCTCTCCACTAGGTTGCCTCCGCGGTTTTCTTCGATCGCACTTATGAGGAAAACATCAATGACGGCAAATTCGCCGTCCCGCTTCCAAACATGCGCCGTTCGACCGTTAGGAGAAACGGCCAGAAAATCAGGGCGCGGCACGTGTAGTCTTTCTCGACCGGGCACAACCAAATCGAAAGGGACGAACGGCGCTCGATACAAGAAGCCCTTTAACTCACCTGAGGTCATGCCGAAAAATTTAGCGATCCTTCATCAATCGCTCAAGTCGGCGATCGCCTACAACTTGTCGGTTGAAAAAAACCCTGTAAGCGGACTGGTCGCGGAAGCAGTTGATCCTTTTTCAGCAAGACCAATCTCGTGTGCTTCGCGGCCGGCCTCGACTGCTTTCCGGAACGCATGCGCCATTCGGCTCGGGTCGGATGCAATGGCAATCGCGGTATTAACCAACACAGCGTCGGCGCCCATCTCCATCGCTTCAGCTGCCTGACTGGGTGCGCCGAGCCCAGCATCAACCACGACCGGGACCGTCGCCTGCTCGATGATAATTTCGATCTGCGCGCGGGTTTCGATTCCTCGATTGCTCCCGATCGGCGAACCAAGCGGCATTACAGTCGCGGTCCCGACATCCTGTAGTCGCTTAGCCAAAACTGGGTCCGCATTGATGTACGGCAAAACAACGAACCCTTCTTTCACCAGAATTTCTGCCGCAGCCAGTGTCTCCACTGGATCTGGCAACAAATATCGAGCGTCCGGATGGATCTCCAGTTTCACCCAGTTCGGTAAACCGGCCGCTACAGCCAAACGCGCAAGTCGAACCGCTTCTTCGGCATTCCGCGCACCGCTCGTGTTCGGCAGAATCAAGAAACGTTCGGGGTTAATGAAATCGAGAATGTTAGCAAAGGGATCGGCGCGTCCTGAGATGTCCGCACGGCGCAAGGCCACGGTTACGATCTCCGTTCCGCTCGCAATCAGCGCGTCACGCATCAATTCGTTCGACCCGAATTTCCCCGTCCCGACCAGAAGTCGAGAGGTAAATTCGCGATCGGCGATTTTGAGTTTGGCCGGCTTATCTGACATTGTCTGAACAATAAGCGAATTTGCTGTACAGAATCGAATCCGATCGGCCACTTTTCTTTATGACCAGGTTTGAGCTACGGCTTGGAGATTGCGTGCAAGAAATGGCCTTGTTGCCGGACGAACATGTCGACCTGGTGGTCACATCGCCCCCGTATAACCTGGGAATTCGCTACGGGAAATTCTCTGATCACCAGGATCGACAGTCCTACCTCGAATGGACCGCGGTTTGGACGAGCCAAGTCCGACGGGTGTTAAAGCAAAATGGTTCTTTTTTCCTAAATATTGGATCGTCACCATCGAACCCGATGTTGCCGTTTGAGATCGCGATGCAGTTACGCGAAACCTTCGTCCTTCAAAACACGATTCATTGGATCAAGTCGATCTCAGTTGAGGACCGGACAGACGCCGGCGGAAATGGCGAAACAATTAGGTCGTTCGGACATTTCAAGCCGATCAATTCAAAGCGGTTCCTGAATGATTGCCACGAGTATGTCTTTCATTTCACCCGTTCCGGTCAGGTGGAAATTGATCGCCTGGCGCTCGGGGTCCCTTACCAGGACAAGAGTAACATTGCGCGTTGGTCGCACACACGGGGAACCGATCGCCGTTGTCGAGGTAACACCTGGTTTGTTCCGTATCAAACAATTCAAAGCCGCAATCGGGAACGACCGCACCCGGCGACTTTTCCGGTTCAGCTGGCAGAAAATTGTATCCGACTTCATGGCGCAGATTCTTCTCTCGTTATGCTCGATCCTTTCCTTGGAATCGGAAACTCCGCCGTCGCGGCGAAGGAATGTGGAGTGCACACCTTTATCGGTTTCGATATTGACGAGGTCTATCTTGCCGAAGCGAAGGCGCGATTAATGTAGTGTTGACGAGATCCGGATTGGAAGGGCCACGGATGAACACGGACAAATGGTCAATCAGCCGGAGCTTGAGGCAAAAAATCCGTGTAAATCCGTGGCCCCAATTTTCAACCGAGAGGATTCGGCGGAGTCTACGCTACAGATTCAGCTTGAACTCCGTTTCACCTGAACCGCTTTTGAATCGCGTCAACGGTTTAACTAAATTTCCTGGCAACGGTCGGACTCGATCGAGAATTCGTTCGGCAATCGGTTTTGCGGTTTGATAGCCCGCCGCAAACATCTCCATTCGCGCATCAAGATTATCAATGTAACTCAAGGCCATTGCTTCCGGAGTTTTGGGGACGACCGGCGAACCGAATTGTGGTTCCCCGTGATGCGCCGCGATCAGATGCAACAAATGCATGCGAACATCCTCCGAAACGGGAATCAAATCCTTCCATGCTCGCGCATTTTCATCTGTTAGGAGTTTCCGCCAAAGAGAATTAACCAATTCGAGTCCGATGGAGATATGTCCAATCAGTTCTCCTGTTTCGTTGTACCCCATCGTGAAACCTGTCTCCGGCAACTGATTCTCCCAGAGCTTTCCTGAATCATGAAACAGGACGCCGGCCGTAAGCAGATCGAGATTCAATTCCGGGTAAAGCGTCGCAATGGCCACGCCGACTCGCATCATTTGCGCGGTGTGTTCAACCAATCCACCGCGGCGCGCGTGATGATAGGAACGCGCACCGGCCGTGCGACGAAAACGTTCGCCATATTCATTGAGAAAGGATTGAGACAATATCCGGAGACGCGGATCGCTGATCATCCCAATTCGCTCATTAATATAACCCCAATCCTCAGCTTGTTTCCGACGTAATTCCGGTGGCCCTTGCAGAACCTCGGCGCGCTCCTCAGTCGTTAAGTGTCGCAGTTTCCACTTTCTCGCCTCGAGACCGAACTGTTGGTGTTGTTGAAATTCTCCGCTCAGCTCAATGAAATCCGTTGCCCGCAACGAATCAC
>CAVVVQ010000014.1:0-11041 GCA_963751725.1 uncultured Verrucomicrobiae bacterium | reverse complement strand
GGGGTTGTGGTTGGCGTTGGTGTTGGCGTTGGTGTTGGCGTTGGTGTTGGCGTTGGCGTTGGCGTTGGTGTTGGTGTTGGTGTTGGTGTCGGTGTTGGTGTTGGTGTCGGTGTTGGTGTTGGTGTTGGTGTTGGTGTTGGTGTTGGTGTTGGTGTTGGTGTCGGTGTCGGTGTCGGGGTTGGGGTTGGCGTCGGGTCGGTGTTGCTGTCGTGTCGGTGTCGGTGTTGGTGTTTCCGTCGGTGTCGGGGTCGGTGTTTCTGTGGCAGTTGGTGTCGGTGTCGCGGCACACGAACGCAACAAAATTGATGCGTCATCAGACCCCTCGTTCGCGGTCACAAGGTCTTGCTTGCCGTCGCTGTTGAAGTCACCGACTACCACAGAGAAGGATTATGGTCAACGGCCAGGTTCCCGGCAGCGGTGAAATCGCCGGCACCATCGCCCAACAAGATCGATACCTTATTATTGTCATCCGCAACCGCGAGGTCTTGCTTTCCATCGCCGTTAAAGTCACCGATTACTATCCAGTTAGGATAACTCCCCACGTTGAGGTTGACGTTGGGATTGGCGCTAAAACTGCCCGTCCCATCACCCAACAAGATCGACACATCATCGGAGAAGTGGTTCGCAACGGCGAGGTCCTGCTTTCCATCGCCGTTAAAATCGCCCATTGCCACCGAAATAGGAGCACTGCCAACGGCGAAATTAGCGGCGGTGCCGAAATTGCCCGAGCCGTCGCCTAACAAGATCGACACATCATCGGAGCCCCAGTTGGCCACCGCGACATCCTGGTTGGCGTCGCTATTGAAGTCGCCTACTACGATCGCAAGAGGATCATTGTCAGCCCCAAAGTTAACGGCGGGACTAAAATTGCCCGTCCCGTCGCCTAACAAGATCGATACGTTTGAAGTAGCGTTTGCCGAGACGATGTCCGGTTTTCCATCGCCGTTGAAATCGCCCACTGCCACCGCGTTAGGATTACTTTGGATGTCGAAGTCGGTGGCGACGCCGAAACTGCCCGCACCGTCTCCCAACAAGATCGACGCATTGTTGGAAGAGTCGTTGGCGATCACGAGATCCTGCCTTCCATCGCCATTAAAATCGCCGACTGCCACCGAGACAGGAATATCACCAACGGCGAAGTTGGTGACGGCGCCGAAATTGCCCGCGCCGTCACCTAACAAGATCGATACATTATCGGCGAAGAAGTTAACGACCACGAGGTCCTGTTTGCCATCGCCATTGAAGTCACCCACCGCCATCGACCAAGGGCCACTGCCAACGCCAACGTCAGTGGCGGGTGCGAAGCTGACGGGATTACACGTCGAAGGCGTTGTCACGGTCAGCGTCAACATCTTGGTCGTGGAAGCACCGCCATTTTCGAAAGCCGTGAGTTTCACAAGGTAAGTCCCCGCCGGATGCGCATCTGTGATACGGATCACGCCCGTCATCGGGTCGCCTTCCAGGTTGCCGCTGAAGTTGGTCGAGGTAGAAACATTGATGCTGGACGTATTTGTCGGCGTGGCATCAGGTGTGACCGTCGTGCCTGAGCTAAGCGGAATTGAAATGTCCGGATAGTTGCCGATTGTGGGCGTGGATAGCTGTATCGACGCCCTCGGGCTGGCCTTTTAACAAAAAGACTCTGCACAAAATCAACAGTTTTCCTTGAGTGGTCCGCGGGCGCGCGGCGATCATGACCGCGAGTGTGTCGGAGTGTGACAATTCGATCGGGGCCATTGATATTCGGAGCAATGCTGTCAGGTGCCTGCGCTTGACCTTCCGCGGTCAAGAACAGTAACGGCAAGAGTAGCGCAGTGATGCTTCCCCGAAGCCCCATCATCCTTGGTTGATCCAGCGATCTTGTGCTCGCCGGCGATGCCCTTTCTTGCTGCTGCTGAAAAATGTAAGGGCAGCAAGTCTTCATACAGGGGGCCAAGAAATCGATTACATCAAATTAGTTTTCGTTAGGGCAAGAACATTCTGGCGTTTTCGCACCTTAATCATAACCAGACCTCTTAAACCCAGTCTCTGTCGCGGGTTTTCCAGGCATGCATATCATTATCGTTCATGCGTCGCCATTTGCGGGCAAAAAACAACGCGCCTGCGTCCAGAATCCGGGAAGATTCGGCTCGCCTGGCTGAGGAACCCATTCAATTCGGCTTTTTTTACCGAACTGCCAGAGGTAGCCGTGATTCACCCTAATTCCGTCCAAATCGGGCACTGGCGAATGAACTCTCAAAATCCGCCGCGCCACGGTAATCGTTGAACATTACCAAAAAAGCAGGCTTCCCCTCGGCGTTCAGGCGGCAGTAATATCGCACCATGAATGGCCCTCCCTTCTCTCGCTTCATCCCCCGATTTCCATCAGACCTAAGTCCAATACCCAAATAGAGATCTGTCCGGCAAAGTTAACCTAATTCTCGTCGATAGCCCCAGTTTTATGACCAGGAATTCTCGAACGGCCCACTCCGCTCAAAGCAATGAGCAGGAGCGCGAAGAACAACTCAGCCTCCTGCAGACCATTACGATGGAAGTCGCGGCGGCAAGCGATCTCTCCTCTGCCCTGGAAGTCGTGCTTCGCCGCGTTTGTGAAACAACCCGATGGGCGTTTGGGCAGGCGTGGATTCCAAATTCAACGGCGACGTTCTCGAATGCGGCCCGGCTTGGCTTGATGGAACCGATCTGGAGCAATTTAGGGTCGCTTCTCAAGGAACCAATTTCAAACCAGGCGTCGGACTTCCAGGAAGGGTTTGGGAATCGAAACAGCCCGCTTGGATCGAAGACGTTCGGAATGACTTGAACTTCCCGCGGGTGCCGGCGGCCAAGCCGTCGGTCTGCAGACCGCTGTCGGCATTCCGATTTTGTCAGGCGACAAGAGTCATCGCCGTGATCGAGTTTTTCATGCGCGAATCGCGAAAGGAAAGCGAACGGTTGGTCAAAGTGATCACGGCGGTTGCCGCTCAATTGGACCTGGTCATGGAACGAAAACGCGCCGCGGAAGAGCTCTCTCGCACGAACGAGATTCTTCGCTCGATCCTCTCCAATATGGGTGACGCCGTCATTGTGGCCGATCGCGAGGGAAAGTTTCTTCTCTTCAATCCAATGGCCGAACGCATGTTTGGCGTGGGCGCAACCGAGACCACGTCCAAAGAATGGTCG
The DNA here is from genome assembly GCA_963751725.1 of uncultured Verrucomicrobiae bacterium. Lineage (GTDB taxonomy): Bacteria > Verrucomicrobiota > Verrucomicrobiia > Chthoniobacterales > UBA10450 > AV80. The sequence continues at coordinate 7,885 of CAVVVQ010000014.1, read as the reverse complement.
CAGCAATACGGACTTTACCTGCCGGATAAGATGACGCTTTTCCCGGAAGACCAATTGCCGTTGGTCCGCTCGATCCGCGGCGAAGAGGTAAACGACGTCGAAATCTTCGTCCGGCACGAGAAAGCACCCAAAGGGTTTGTGGACCCGCATCAACGGCCGCCCTTTGCGAGGCGCTGACGGCAAGTTGTTAGGTGGAGTGGTTGTTTGCCGCGATATCACCCAGTTGAAGGAAGAAGAATTTTTCCGCGCCGGTCAAAGCCGCGTCCTGGAAATGATCGCGGCCGACGCGCCACTCGCCGACGTCTTGACCAGCCTTGTTCTGCTGATGGAAGGTCAGGCCGAAGGATTGCGTTGTTCCATCCTGCTCCTGAACCGTGACGGAAAACGTGTGCGCCATGGCGCCGCGCCGAATCTGCCCGAAGCTCTATGTGAAAGCGGTCGACGGCGCACCGATCGGACCGCGCAACGGTTCCTGCGGCACCGCCATGTACACGCGCAGGCCAGTCGTCGTGACGGATGTGATGACCGACCCGCTTTGGGCCGATTATCGGGAACTGGCCAAGATCTGCGGACTGCGCGCTTGCTGGTCCACGCCGATCATTTCGGCGCGGGGCGATGTGGTGGGTTCATTTGCCATGTATCGCCAGGAAACGCGCGGCCCACGGCCGGAGGAAAACCGACTGACTGAAATCGCCACCTACATCGCGGGGATCGCCATCGATCGCCAACGGCAACAGGAGATTCTGCGCGAACGCGATGCCCGAATCAGTCTCGCAGCCGAATCAGCCGATCTCGCCTTCTGGAGTCTTTATCCGGATCAAGGCACCGCCTGGATGAGTGAAAAAGGTCGCCGGATTTATGGGTTCGATTCCAACCTGCCGTTGAGCTGCGATCTGATCCTTTCCCGAATTCATCCGGACGACCGGGCCGCGGCCAAGGCGGATTACGATCGGGCCTGCGCATTGCGTGGCGACATTCGAAAGCGAGCATCGGCTTCTTCTTGCCCTATGGAAAAACGCGCTGGGTCATCATGCGCGGACGCTGTTTGCAGGATGAAGACGGCAACCTGCTGGAAACAATCGGCGTAACCATCGACGTCAGCGCACAAAAACAAGCCGATCTTTCTGTCCAGGTTCGACGCGAAGAAATGGCGCATCGCAATCGCGTTTCGCTCATGGGCGAAATGACTGCGTCGTTTGCGCACGAATTGAATCAACCGCTGACTGCGATTGCCAACAATGCTTCGGCCGCGCGCCGTTTTCTCGAACGCGGAAATATCGACCCCGTCCTGCTTCAACAATTATTGCAGGACATGGTCAGCTGACAGCCAGCGCGCGGGCGAAGTCATCCGCGGTATTCGCAGTCTGGTCAGCAAGGACAAAGAGCGTCGACCATTCGCTCCTTAGTCTTAACGCCATCATTACCGACACGGTGCGATTGGTTAGCTCGGATGCGTTGCTCCGCGAAACAGTCATCACGACCGAACTCGATCCGGAGCTGCCCCAAGTCAAAGCGGCGCCCGTTCAGATTCAGCAAGTCCTGCTCAATCTGATCATGAACGCGCTCGACGCGATGGAAGGACTGCCCTCCGGCCGATCGCCGGATCATCGTTAACACGCGTTCCGACAAGGGGATCGTTGCCGAAGTCGTGTGCGCGATTTCGGAACTGGCCTACCTAACGATCAACCGGATAAAGTTTTCGAACATTTCTTTTCGACGAAGCAAAAAGGCATGGGCATGGGATTGGCCATTGTCCGATCGATCGTGGAAGCACATGGCGGAACAATTACGGCCGAGAACGCTCCCGATCGCGGGGCCCGCATGATCGTTCGCCTTCCCGCAGCCCGCGGACGAAGCGCAAAGCAAAGGCATGGCGGCATGAGCGACGCATGCCGGCGGGAAAATGAGGTCTGTCTGGTTGACGATGACCTTTCGGTCCTCACCTCGATGCAGTTCCTCCTTCGCTCGGATGGATTCAAGGTCAGGCCATTTAACAAGGCCGCAAGATTTTCTGGCATATGCCGCCACATCACGTCCCCGTGGTCGTGCCCGATATCTGGATGGATGGAGTGACTGGCCTGGAGGTGTTGGCGCGACTCTGTGCGCTCTCGCCGCGCACCCGCGTAATTGTGATCACTGCGCGCGAAGACCTGGCGGCACGGGCCACCGCCATGGCTATAGGGCCGGTGGCCTTTTTCATGAAACCTTTCGATGACGAAAAATTTCTCCGCGGTGCGCGATGCACTCATCGCCGCACAACCTTCGCCATGATAATCAAGCTGCGGAAGATGCCTGTGCGCTTCTGGAGCGTATTGACAATTTGGCGCGAGCATTCCCACTGAGTGGGCGCAATTCTCTTTTACATCGGGAGGGACGGTCTTGCTGGCTTCTGCACGTCCCACTAATTGAGAGGAGATATGGAGTATTGGTATCTGTTTAGCGAAGTCTTCGACCTCAAACCGACGAATCACTACATGTGCAGCGGGTCGTCCCGCCTCTCCCCTTGCACAAGGGGAGAGGACTGAGGTGAGGGGTTCCTCCGGCGCTGGAATTGACCACGTTGCTGAACCCTCACCCTACCCTCTCCCTTGCGAAGGGAGAGGCGAAAGAAGCCGCCTTGTCCGTCGGCTTGTCGTCTTTACGTCTCAAAACCCGGCACATTTGTCACGGTTTCCATGTGTACGAACGGTTAGCGTTTCAGCCTCGGCGCTTCCGAGCGTGACCCGATGACAATTTGACGCGAGCATTCCTCCAATGCGCGCGATGATTCTCGAAAAACCAGGACGCCCGCTGGAGCTACGTGACCTTCCAGATCCGGTGCCTGGCCCGGGCGAATTACGGGTTCCGCGTCCTGGCCTGCGCGGTTTGCCGGACGGATCTGCATGTCGTCGATGGGGAACTGCCGAATCCGAAACTGCCACTAATCCCGGGACACGAAATCATTGGGCGAATCGAATGTCTTGGCGAGGGGTCGATTCCTTCCGCGTGGGCGAACGAGTTGGGATTCCGTGGCTGGGCTGGACATGCGGCCGGTGCGATTTCTGCAAGTCGCGGCAGGAGAACTTATGCGAGCACGCCCGTTTCACCGGCTACACTATCGACGGCGGTTACGCGGAGATGACGGTGGCAAACGCTCATTCTGCTTCAGAATTCCAGAAGATACCGCGATGTTGAGGCGGCGCCCCTTCTTTGCGCCGGGCTGATTGGCTTCCGGTGCCTGCGCAAAACCGGGTCTGCGACCCGGATCGGCATTTATGGATTTGGCGCGGCCGCTCACATCATCGCGCAAGTGGCAAAGCACGAGAAACGGAAGATCTTCGCTTTCACGCGTCCGGGCGACGCGGCGGCACAGGAATTTGCGCTAACCATGGGCGCACACTGGGCAGGAGACAGCGATAAATTGCCTTCCGAAAAGTTGGATGCCGCGATTATCTTCGCCCCAATCGGTGACCTGGTTCCCCTGGCGCTTCGCTCTTTGCGCCGCGGCGGCACTGTCGTCTGTGGCGGCATCGAATGAGCGATATCCCTGCATTTCCTTATGCGGATCTGTGGCACGAACGAGTCATTTTGTCGGTAGCGAATCTAACTCGCCGCGATGCCATCGACTTTCTCGACCTGGCGGCGCACATTCCGATCCAACACACACGCACACCTATCCGTTGACCAATGCAAATCAGGCGCTGGATGATTTACGAACAGGCAAGCTTACTGGCGCAGCCGTGCTCGTGCCGTAAAGACTTTCATGGCATCCAGCCTTTTCACGTGTCAAATGAATGTTTAGAACTCATTTCATAAATGCGACAAGTTTTGAGCGAACCTTTGTAACGCCGCGCGAGGTTTGATGTTAGAGCGAGCCGCCCGCCTCTCCCTTTAGGCAAGAGGAGAGGATTAAGGTGAGGGGTTTCTTATGGCACCGGAACTGACCAAGGAGCTGAACCCTCACCCTACCCTCTCCCTTGGGAAGGGAGAGGCGAAAAGAGTCGCCAAAGAATATCAATGTGACCTCTCGTATTTATGAGATGGCTTTTAGACGCACCCCATTCCGACTCCAATGAATATTAAATCTGTAGAAGGTTGGTACAGCATCTTTCAAATCCTCTCGGTAATCTTCGGGATGCTCACGATCGGAACCGGAGCAGGCACAATCATCACGGGATATATCGCCAACAAGCGTCAAACAAAGTCCATCGCGGATGCCAACATGAAAGCATCCGGGGCGGGACAAGAACTGGCGAAGTTGCAATTATCGGTAGCTGAAGCCGAACGGAAACGCGCTGAAGCAGAGCGAGCGTTGCTGGAGCTGCAAAAGCACCTGGAGCCAAGGGTTATCACACCAGACCAGCGGCAACGCTTCCTCTTTCTGATGGAGAGATTGCCGAAAGGAAAAGTAGAGATGCGGTTTACCGCAGGGAACAATGAGTCGACCCAATTCGCTTCCGCGCTTGCCGAACTTTTCGCAGAGGCAGGATGTGAAGTGATAAAACCGCCCGTCGCGTTTAACTCGACGGGTGCCGCCGTTTCCGGAATAGCATTACGAATAAAGGATGACCAGGCTGTGCCGCCACACGCCGTGAGCCTGCAAAAGACATTGGAACGAATCGGTATCGAAACGCCGGCCCACGTGGAAGCCCCTGACCTTCCAATAGAAGGCGATGTGGTTCGGGTTTACGTTTATGGGAAGAATTAGGGATCGTTAAGTCGCTAAAAACGGTGACACACGAAGCCGGGTTCCGCACTGCGGTCAATTGTAGCGGCGGTCTCAGACCGCTGGAAATCTGCTTCGACCTTCGACGGTCTGAGACCGCCGGAAATCTGCTTCGACCTCGACGGTCTTGAGCCCGCTACATTCTGAGGTACCTCGGTTTAGGGTCGAAGATTTCGTTAACCGTTTTGTTCAAGTAGAAACGGTGACAAATGTGCCGCGTTTTGTGGTTTTCAGGTAGGGACGCCTTTCCGAGGCGTCCGTCGATTGCTGTGTCACCGCGGCGGACAGGCAAATAGTCGGACGCCTGGAAAGGCATCCCTACCTGAAACAGGGTTGGAGCGTTAGCAGCTCCCGCAGCGTCGTGACATACGATCCGCTCTCGTCGGTTTGAGGTCGAAGACTTCGCTAAACAGATACCCAGCGCACTGCGCCATCCGATTAGGCAGACAATGCTTGATAGCTATTCGCGGACGCCGCAGCGCGGCGTCCCTACCATTGAGTCCCTACCATGGAGAAGTTGCGTCATTCTACAAACGGAGCAGTAACGTCGCCGAAGACTATCGTATCGTAGTTTTGACCTGTTTGCGTGGTAGTCAGTGGCGAATAGGAGCGGGTGGCAGGACTAAACTGGTAGTTTCCGACATTCGCGATCCCTGATAGGGAGCCGAGGAAGAATCGCTGAATGGCAATAACATCCACTGTATTCACCCCGCCGATGCCATTCACATCGGCCGCCAGTAACGGGCAACCGGAAAGCGGAGTTCCGATGTTAAGGAAATGTCGTTGCACCGCGATCACATCGACCGTGTTGATGCCTGGCGAACCTGGGACCGGTTCGGCTTACTCGGTGTTACGTATAGGTGCCGCCAAAAACAAGATTCGCGAACCCATAGTTACCAAGCTATCCGACAGAACCGAGCTCGACTGACTACCAGTCAGGGTCAGCGTTACATTTGGCACCGGCCCAGGACTGGGATTCGAGCAATAGGAGACGGTGCTCTGATATATTTACCGTCGGGCGGCACTTGCCCGCGCTGCCCGCATTGTAGATGGATTGAAATTCAGCCGAAGTCAGCGCGCGACTGAAGATCTCGACCTCGTCAATCAGGCCATCAAAGTTCCTATCAGTAAACCCGTCTTCTTTCCCGATGGCCAGGTTCACGGATGAAGTCGGAATGGCCTGGGTGTCGGCAGCAGAAGCAACTTCGACCCCGTTAACATAACCGCGGATGGTCTGGCGGTCATAGGTGCAGGCCACGTGCGACCATTGATTCAGCGGCACCGAGCCGCCAGTCGCGCCGGCAGACCCGCCGATATTACAATGCAACACGCCCCCCGTGAGACCGTCGCCCACGTTAAGGTGTGAACCTAGTGGTGCCACCGGCATCGATATCCTTGCGAACTACTGCGGGACCGGTATTGGGAAAGCTTGACGGATTGACCCAGGCGTCGATCGTAATCGCATCGGTAGGGTTCAGGAAGGAGTGGACGGAACTATAACGCCGGAATCTGTACTTGCATCAAGGCTGAATGCCTGGCCGACCCTGCCTGCGGCATAGGTGGTGCCGCCTTGGAGCGTGCCGTTGTTGCCATTCTGGATGTCGTTCGGATTACCGTCACCCGGCCACCAACTGATCATGTTGGCAGGTGGCGGGACGCAGCTGCGGCACTTGCCCGTACTGCCAGCGTTGTAGATGCTCGCAACGTCCGCACCGGTGATAGCGAGGCTAAAGATCTCTACTTCGTCTAGTTCTCCGATGAAGTCGTTGGCATGGGCCGTCGCATGCTGGCCAATAAGGAACGGTTGGTTGTTGGATAGGTCTCCATTTCTGGCTGTGGGGTCAAAGGTTGCAAACAGGGCGCCGTCCACATAGGCCTTCCCACCGGTAGTCGAATCGCGGTCAACGGTGACGGCAATATGGTGCCACAGGCCGTCTCGAAGATCCCCACTCAAGTGAGAGGTAATTCAGGTAAAGCGCCGTCTCCGAGTTGGAACCCCAGCTCACCATTGAAGAGGAATGACTGCATAACCGTAGACGTCGGGATTAGGCTCGATGACGAGCCGCTTATCAACGATGCTCAAAATTTGGCGAGTCGTTTCACTCGTCCTAATCCAGGCGTCGATGGAGAAGTCAGCGCCCGGTCCAAAGTCCAATGACGCATTGTCTGGCACAGAAATGCCGTTGGTCCCGTTGACACTTAAGGCCTGACCGACTTTTCCGGCCACAAACGCGGGGCTGTTTTGCAGCGTCCCGTTGTTAGGGCCGTAAATGTCGTTGGCATTGTTTTCAACTGGCCACCAACTGATCATCCCAGCAGGTGGTGGCGCGCAGGATGGGGTAGGTGTCGGCGTAGGCGCAATTGTGCATAGCCGTCGCAGTAGCAGTTGGCGTTTGCGTTGAGGTGGCCGTTGGAGTTGGTGTTGGTAGTCGGCGTTGGTGTTGGTGTTGGTGTTGGTGTTGGTGTTGGTGTTGGCGTCCCTGAAATAAAGGCGTTCCGCACCGATTCAAGTGATACCCCCTGAGCCGTTGAAGAAGCCGCTACGATCATAGCCTCGTGCACGGATGTAGAAGTTCTGCCCTGTTGGGAAATTCAAATCCGTGAGAGTCCAGTTGCTCCCCGATGCGATGCCGCTGCCCAGCAAAACATAACTCACATTGTCGGCTGAAAATTCAAACGTAACACGGGTGAATTGCGGGCTCTGAGCCGCCGCGCGTCCCACGTTATGGTGGTTTGCGTCAGAGCCAGGCTCTGCAACGCGGCGGTGTCGTTCGATCAAGCGAGCAAGGCGGAAAGCGTGTCTGTCCGCCAATGCTGGTGAACGTGCCGCCCGCTAAGATCTTGCCATCCGCCTGCACCGCGATCGAGTAGACAATAGGAAGTCGGCGTTCGGGTCAAGAAATAGCGAAGTTTAACGAGTAGTACGGTAATAAAAACCACGCATTGTGCCGCTTTTTCTCTTTCTCCATTTAATTGATCTACTGCTTTAACCCCTGTACCGGTTACACTCTGATAGGTACTTACTACGATTCTTTTGCTTTTATATTTTTTATGAAGTGGGTTCAATGCCACTACCATTTGTATTGTTGAACAATTGGGATTAGCAATAATCTTATCTTCTTTGGTTAATGCGTCAGCATTTATTTCGGGTACCACCAATTTTTTTGTAGGATCCATGCG
>CAVVVQ010000013.1:0-48615 GCA_963751725.1 uncultured Verrucomicrobiae bacterium | reverse complement strand
TTAGCGCTTTCGTTGTCGCGCGAACCGGTTCGCGGAGAAACGATTTGCCTCCGACGCCAAGTAACCCGTCGAGAATGATCGTCCGCGAATGAATGTGAGACGACGTTTTGCTCCCCCCCTTGCTCTCCCCTTCCCGCAGCTCCCCGATTTTCTTCCGAGTCAATTCGCTGCAGTCGCTTTCCGGAAAAGGAAGGCGAAGATCAATCTTCCATCCCGCATCTTGCAAACAGCGCGCCGCGACCAGCGCGTCGCCACCATTGTGACCTTTCCCGGCGTAAACGAGGCAAAGACCCGGGTACGGAAAAAATTGTTGAATTGCGCGGGCCACGCCGGCGCCGGCTTGATCCATCAAGGCTTCCACCTCAATCCCGCGTGCGAAGGCTGACTCCTCCGCCGCGCGCATTTCAGCCGCGGTCACGATCGGCGAGTCCAATCAATCCTCCAATGATGCTATTTTGGTTTCCCGTTTTACCGTCCTAATATCGCTAGATCGCTTCTTCTTCTTCTTGCTCGAGTGGTGTTTGCCGCCGCCTCGGGATGAACTCTCGGGCGGCACACGAACAAAATCGTTACCTAGCGCGTAACTTCTCAGGCTGTCCGTCAACGGCCGCACATTCCCTGCCGGTTCGCGGCGAACTCCGCGCGCGATTTTTTCCGCCAACCTTTGTCGATACTCGGGGGTTTGCGCAAGCGAACCTTCGGTTGGGTTCGTTAGAAATCCGCACTCAACCAACACCGAAGGAATATCGGTGCGACGCAGAACATAGAAGCCACGTCGGCGGATACCGCGGTTCTCTGAGGGCGCGCCGGAAACTACATTGCGATGAATACTGGATGCGAGGGAAGAGCTGTCCGACCGATAATAGTAGGTCTCAATCCCGTTTGCACCCGCTCGCGTTGCGCAATTGAAATGAATCGATACAAAAATCGCGTTCCGATTTGCGTTCGCGACGGCAACTCGTTGCCCGAGAGAAATAAAATCATCAGTGTTACGGGTCATGATGGTCCGATATCCGTTCCCGGCCAAAATGCGTTGAAGTCTTTGGGCCACATCGAGAGTCTTATCTTTCTCGCTGATCCGCTGGCCGGGCACGCCGCCGCGGTCGTAGCCGCCATGCCCTGCATCAATTACCACCGTCTTAGATTCGCCCGAGGCAATCGTGGCCAGGAACAACCAGCTTAAGCCGATCAAACCAACCCGAAGTGAGTTCAGCAGCGGTCGTCCCATCATTCCTGATAAATTTGATTGCCCCGGCAACTCCCCATGTAACGCACCATAGAAATAAGCCAATCTTACCGGTGAAGTGCAATCTCGAAGATGCAATTGATTTCGCATTCGGTTGGGAAGAAAGACGCCCGCAAACGCAATTCGTTCAAAAACTTCTAAACGCGCCAAAGAAACCGCGCCTTGTTCTCTCTGAAGTTTGTTTACTCCCGACCAAGGTGGTCTGGCCAGTTTTCTTTTCCCCATTGTGTTCGCCATGCCGTGATCCGGCAGATCGCTCGATCAAACAATCCTGCCAAGGCGCCGCGATGGTAGACGGGCCGCGAACGGAGGAATCATAAGCGAACTCGACCGCTCCCCAGTCGGCTATTTCCCCTAATGCATCCAGACCCGTCGCATGGTCGGTTTCGGCGTGAACAATGTTCCCCTCGGCCAGATAAACAATTCCGCTAGTGGCGTTTCGGACAAATTGCACCGCCCCGGTTTTTCTGCCCAAACAACACATTTGCAACACGTCGAGGACGTAAAATAGATCCGGTGTGCCCGCTTTAGTCGCGACCAATTCAATCGCTTCGAGCAATTTCTCGCCATCGATCGGTTCAGGAAAAACTTTTGTTTGTGATACCTCTATTCGACGATCCGCGGCCGGATATGCCGGAAGGAAGATAGTGTGAAGCCCGGGGAACATTTCGCAGAATGGGCCACCCAAGGCGAAGCCATCGACCTTGGAACCGTCGAGCTGAGCAATAAGAAGCTGGCACTCTGCATGGCGATCCGCCCACCGAAATGCCGAGACATCGCTCTCCGCCAAGGCGCACTGGTACGTGGTGTAGTCTTGCACCATCCCGATCAATTGCTCCCCGACCTCGGCGGCGTCGTGAACAATTAAAATTTGCATCACTGCGGCGCGGTCGTGGGCGGTGGAAAGAGAGTCAACAGTTTTGAAGGATCGGCGCGAACAGCTTGGAGTTGATCACTATAATAAACCCGCACGATGTAACCGAGATACGTTCGATGTCCCTCTTCGGCCGGCGGTTCAGCCGACTCTTTCTTGGACCCTTTTTTCTTGCCGGCGGGCGGCGTCACTTGTGACGCAGCATTGGCTATAGCCGTCTCGGACAAAAGTTTGTTCTTCGGCCGCATATACGTCACCGAGAGGACCTCGGTGTCGGTGTCTTTCCAATCGTGATGCGGCGTCAGCCATTCGTAGCTAACATCGGCATCGGTTAGGATGATCTCCCTATCCTTATTATCGAGGGTGTCATAGAAGTAGACTTGGATCTTCACCTTGGTGTGATCAATCGCGGTGTTCGCTCGCGCTTTCACCGCGATCCGCAATTTCATGTTAGTCTCAGCATCCGGATCCGGAACATCGGTGACCTTCAATTCGGTTATGCCCAAGGTTGATCCGTCGGATGTCGCGGCAGGTTCGCTGCCATGAGCGCTGCCTGTATCTTGCGCGGCAGAGTTCGATAGGCTGGTGGGATTTGTGCCGGAAGCCGGAACGCCACCTTTCAATTTCATGTCGGCGAGTTCGTAATACGTGCCGGCAGACGGACCGAGATCGTGAAGCTTATTCCAGGATTCGTTGGATCGTTCGAACAACTGAATCGATTCGTAAATCATGCCCATTGTGGCCAAGACTTCAGCATTCTTAGGATCACGTTGTGCAGCTTCTTGAAGACGCGCCAATGCACTGGTCGTGTCTCCTTTGTCGCGAAGGGCGTTAGCCTCTTTCAACATGCGTTCCGCGGTGGAAAGGACGGTGGTGTTCGTTCCGGCTTTCGATTCTGCTGGCGCAGGAGCGTTGCTAACCTGAGCGGGAGCAGCCGTGGTCGTGACTGTGTTTGTGGTGGTCGCGTTCGTTTTTGGAGGCGCAACTACCGCCGGAGCCGGAGCCGTCGGATGACTAGTTTTATAGTTGTCTCTGGCCCGCGAGACGTAATGAACGGCGACGCCTGCGATTTCCAAAGCACCGAAGATCGCCACGATAGCCAAGGCGACGACGAGTGTCGTATCGGGCGGCGGTGTTGTCGGCGACGGGGAAATATCAGCAGCTGGCATTGCGGAGAATTATGGCTGTTAAACGAAAATCCGCAAACTGATCAAACTTGCCCGATGAGCCTGACCAGGGTTCTCACACAAAGGTCACAAAGGACACAACGGGAAGGATGAGTTTTTTCTTCTTAGTGGTCTTTGTGACCTTTGTGTGAGGAATGGTGGGCGCCTGGAGATCGCCTTGAGCTAGCGTGATATGTCGCTCTGGCTCAGCAATCTGAATCCTTCACCAACCAGCACCGAAGAGGCGCAATCAGTGTCGTCCACGTGCAACGCTTGCGCGGCGAACCCTTGAGGGTGAGTCAGGAGCGGATAGGTAAAATGGACATTGACCTCGGCCATGAGCAACGCGGCCAACAACTGGGCTATCTGCGTCGCTACCTCTCGGAGCTCGACCACAATCATTGCGCAGATCCCGAACGGAACGTTGTGTTCGCGAAAGAGGTGTTCAACGCCATCTGGATCATTCACTATGATGCGGGCAATAGCCGAGTCGGTTGACTCAGAAATGCTAAGCGCCACGACGTGAGTGTTATGCGCGTGCAATAACTTCACCACGTCCAACATTGCCCCCACCTTGTTCGGCAGAAAAATCGAGAACTGTTTGACCAGCGGTCCATCAGTTTTTGAAGCGGTTTGCGGTAAATCAAAAGCCATGAATGAAAAGAAATCGCACAGCCTGACCGGTATGTCATCCGGTTTGCCCGGAACTCGTGTTCAACCGTCGTGTCATCCGAGCCGCGAAACCGAGACATTGAATCAGCGACTTACCCGAAGGGTTATCAACAAAGCCGGCGTCGAAGGAACGTACTCCATGCAGAATCCGCGTGTATGCGCACTGAGGTCCCGCGTCGGGAAGATGCCACCCGTTTTACCGGCATACCTTGACGCATTCGAGATGGATTTCGGATTTCTCTTTTCCTCCATTCCTCTTAGAGTCGGTGTTCTTCGATGGATGATGAGAACAGTCTAATTGCGCAACGCCGCGAAAATTTGGAAGCGCTCCGTGGCCGCGGCCAGAACCCGTTTGGCCGAGCTTATGATACCTCCGGTAACATAGCCGAAGTCCGCGCGAAATTTTCTGAAGGCGCAACCTTGCGCGCAGCCGGTCGAATCACCGCGCATCGTGACATGGGGAAAAGCCATTTTGCGGATCTGCGGGATTCCACCGCCCGAATCCAAATTTATCTCCACGCGAAAGAAATAGGCCCCGAAGTGATGGAGCTATTTAAGCTCCTTGATCTCGGCGATTTCATCGGCGTCGAAGGAACCTGTTTTCTGACCAAAACAGGAGAACCAACTCTGAAGGCGCATACCTTCGAAGTCCTGGGTAAGTCGCTTCGGCCGCTTCCGGAAAAATGGCACGGCCTTCAGGATGTCGAAGCGCGTTATCGCCAGCGTTACCTTGATCTTTTAACTAACGAGCAGTCGCGCGTGATTTTCGAAAAACGGATCCGGATCGTTCGCGAAATTCGCAATTTCATGGAGAGCCGCGGCTTTCTGGAAGTGGAAACACCAATGCTTCAGGCCGTTGCCGGTGGAGCTGCGGCTGCGCCTTTCTGCACCTATCACAAGGCGCTCGGCCTCGAGCTTTACTTGCGGATCGCACCGGAACTTTACCTTAAACGGCTCCTCGTTGGTGGGTTCAACAAAGTGTTCGAATTGAACCGGAATTTTCGGAATGAAGGGATTTCACGGAAACACAATCCGGAGTTCACCATGCTCGAGGCCTACTGGGCTTATGCCGATTTCGAGAAAATCGCAGAGCTGGTTGAGGAACTGATTTGTCATCTGGCGACCGCGATCGCCGCTCAGAATAATGGGACGGAGGGCAGTTCGCCTCTCCGGATTGAGCATCGCGACGCGGAAGGGAATGTCACACGAACAATTAACCTGACGCGACCATGGCGGCGTGCCCGCTATCGCGATCTGATTCGTGAGATCGATCCTGACTGGTTTACCTACACGCCCGAGAAACGGCGGGAACGCTGCAGCGAGCTCGGGGTCGAAATCAATCCGCGCATGGCCGATTACGAAGTTACGCAGCAGGTCTTCGAGAAATTGATCGAAGAGAAAACGTTCGACCCGCTTTTCGTGACGCATTGTCCGAAAGAATTGGTTCCGCTGGCCAAGCAAAACCCGGACGACCCATCCGTGGTCGATGTTTACGAATTGATCATTAACGGTCAGGAAATTTCGCCAGGCTATTCGGAGTTGAACGATCCGGTGGTTCAACGGCAACGATTGTTGGAGCAAGCCGGCGAAGAAACGCAAAAAATCGATGAAGAATTTCTGCTCGCACTCGAGCACGGCATGCCACCCGCCGGCGGTTTCGGCCTGGGCGTTGACCGGCTAACGATGTTGTTGACCGGCGCCGAATCGATCCGGGACGTGATTCTCTTTCCGTTACTGAAACCGCGCAGCCGATATTTGAAGCCCGACGGCATCCTGTTTACCGTCGGACGCATGAAAGCATTTACTAGCCCCGGCAGGGGCGACGCTCAACGATGCTTGCAAAGACAGTCTCTTCAGGTCAGCTCCACATGACAACCATATGCGGGCAACGCCCAACGTTAGGCGCAGCCCTGCCGGGGCTTATGACTTACTTACTTTGCAACCGGTGGCTTGCGCAACCGGCTAATTCCGATGACCCTCCGGGTCTAGCGAGGCAAGATAATAGACGCGATTCCTGTGCTCCGACACAAATAATCATGAGCGTCCGCTTTTTTGCTACGCCTGAGAAATTCAGGAAATGGCTGGAGGCGAACCACGCCAGCACAGCTGAACTTTGGGTTGGTTTCTATCGGAAAGCATCCGGGAAACCAAGTATCACATGGCCGGAATCAGTCGACGAAGCGCTCTGCGTCGGCTGGATCGATGGATTGCGAAAGGGCATCGATGCGGACAGCTACAAAATCCGGTTCACCCCACGCACGTCGACCAGCAACTGGAGCGCCATCAACATCGCGCGTGCAAAAGAACTGACCAAACTCGGCCGGATGCGCAGGGCCGGCCTAACGGCATTCAAGCAACGAACGAAAGCCAGGTCCGGCCCTTACTCATACGAGAATCGCAAAGCCGCGACCCTTGGGAAAGAATTGGAAGAACAGTTCCGTTCTAAGGCGAAAGCCTGGGAATTTTTCCAAAATCAACCGCCCGGTTATCGCCAAACGCTGATTTGGTGGATCGTTAGCGCGAAGAGAGAAGAAACCCGGCAACAACGCCTGCAAAAGTTAATCGCGGAATCTGAAGCTGGGAAGCGGTTGTTATAGCCGCTATGAATCCAGATTTTCTGGCCACGGATTTACACGGATTAAACACGGATGAGGTGCGCAGAATACATTTCTTAATTCCGTGTTTAATCCGTGTTCATCCGTGGCCGACAAAAAACCTAAACATGGTCACACCAGATCGCACGCTTCAGCCGGCATCCAGTGCGCGTCGCGCCCGTCCCACTTCACGTTACACCCAATCGGGTTAGTCACCGGAACGCTGATCTGTTTTCCGGCCAGATGTTCGTCGAGCGCCCGATCAAGATCGTGAACCTTTGCCTTTTCTGACTGACGCGGATTATCAATCGCGCGTCCCGTATAAACGAGACGCCGGTCACGATCGAAAACATAAAAGTGCGGCGTCCGCAAGGCACCGTAGGCCCGGGCGACGTCTTGAGATTCGTCATGCAAATAAAGCCACGGGAACTTTTCCTCCCGCATTCGCGTGACCATGTGCGGGAAATCATCTTCGGCGTAGGTGTTACGACTGTTCGAATTAATCCCGACGAAACGGATCCCGCGTTTCGCAAACTTTTCAACTGTGCGACGCGTCGCTTCATCCGATCCAGTTACATACGGACAATGGTTACAGGTGAAGAAAACAACCAGCCCATCGTCGCCGGCAAAATCCGAAAGTGAATAGGTCTTCCCGTCGGTAGCGGGCAATCGAAATTCCGGGGCGCGATCTCCGATTTGCAAAGTGAAGCTCATTAATATTCGTCGACCGTTCCTGCCTACTACGCAACCGGCGAGCCTCACGAAGGCCACAAAGCGGTGGAGTAATGGAGCTAGCGAAGGTATGGAAACGGGAGGACAGGATTGCATGGAACGGCCACGGATAACACGAATCCTGTACCCAGATCTCGGTAACACTTGGCCTGTTCACATCACTTCTACCCCTTCCGTCGCTCCTATTGCTCCACCACTCCGTGTGAGGCATCCGAACCGCTTTGCGGCTAAATGGATTTACCGCCCGCCCCGTGCTATTTTCCCACATGGATAAGCCCAAGATTACCGCCTACCTCAAAACCAGTTGCGGCTGGAGCAACGGAGTCCGTGCCGTGCTCGCCAAATACAATCTCCCCTACACCGAAAAAGATATCATCCAGAACCCGGCTTTCCGCTGGGAGATGGAAACCAAGAGCGGACAACCACTTTCGCCTTGCGTTGAGGTCAACGACAACATGCTGGCCGACATCAGCGGCGAAGAAGTCGAGAAATACCTCATCGACAACAAATTGGTCGAATCAAGCGATGCAGACGCGGGTGCCCCAACCAATGCGCCGTGCGCACACGAGCAGCATGATTCTGCCGTGCGAATGAAATTGTAGATGGTTGAAGCGTTGAAGAGTTGAAGCGTCAGATCAGCGGTCCGTCTGAAATGAAGCGTTTACTCCGCTTCAACGCTCTAACTCTTTAACTCTACAACGTCCGCAATGAAGTTCTCCGCCAGAACAGGTTCCAAAAATAAACGCGGACGCCGATTTCGACCTGGCTGGAAACTGACGCTACTCGGGCTGCCGTTCGTAGTCGGCTTTGTCGTAATATTGTTCTACGGCGTCTGGGCACAGACGTTCGATCTGAAAAAGGTCGGCGAAATGCCCGAGCGAAATACCGTCTTTGACGTCGAAGGAAAGATTTACAGCCGTCTGGCTGGGGCGAATCGCGTCATCGTGACGTTTAATGAAGTTTCGCCATTCTTCATCGACGCCGTTTTAGCCCGTGAAGATACGCGATTTTTCGAACACGGCGGAATCGATTGGCGGGGAATCGCGCGAGCATTGGTCAAGGACATCATGTCGGGTTCAGCCAAAGAAGGCGCCAGCAGCATTACCCAACAGCTCGCCCGCAACAGTTTGCCACTCGGCGGACGGAGCCTGAACCGAAAACTTCTCGAGGCCATGGTCTCGTTGCGAATCGAGCAAGAGTTCAGTAAACAACAAATCCTCGAGCTCTACGTAAACCGCATTTATTTCGGAACCGGCTGTTACGGCGTGGAAACGGCGTCGCTCTTGTACTTTGGCAAGAACGCATCGAAACTTAATCTATCCGAAGCTGCCATTCTGGCCGGATTGATTCGAAGTCCGAACCGTTTTTCTCCGCTCAAGAATCCGGAAGGCGCAGCCATTCAGAGAGACACGGTTCTGGATCGAATGGTTGATCTAAAGAAGATCACCAAGAGCCAGGCCGAACAGGCCAAGCAAGTCAAAGTCACGTCGAGCCCGAAGCGGATGATGCAGATTCAGGAGAACTACGCGATGGACGCGGTCCAACGGGATCTGAATCTCTTGCTCACTCAGGACCAGATCGATGACGGCGGTCTTTACATTTACACCACCCTTAGTCCGACCATTCAAAACACCGCCACCCAAGCGCTTGAAACACAGCTGAGCAAAATCGAGCGCCAGTCGAATTTTCGACATCCGACCAAAGCGCACTATCAACCGCCAACCGAAGGCGAAGACAGTTCGATGCCGTACCTGGAAGGCGCAGTCGTCGCGATCGACAATGCTACCGGCGGAATCCGCGCGCTTGTCGGCGGTCGCGATTACGCACAAAGCAAATTTAACCGGGCCCTTGCACCTGCGAATCGTCAGATTGGTTCATCGTTTAAACCGTTTGTTTATGCGGCAGCGTTCACCCGCGGACTTCTGCCCGGCGCCGCCATCAGCGATGGACCAATCGAGCCTGGAGAAATCCAAGGCGCAGGAAACTGGACCCCTGGGAATTCCGATGACACTTATCGCGGGGTTCAACCGGTTTCCTACGGGTTAATTCACTCGCGCAATACGATGACAGTGCGCGTTGGTGAGTTCGCCGGGATTGATAATGTCCAAAAAATAGCAGCCACAGCCGGACTCGGTGAAAACATTCCGCGCGGGCCCGCAATCTTCATTGGGTCATTCGAGACTAACCTGAAAGATCTCACTGCAGGCTATACGATTTTTCCTAACGATGGAATTCGAAAACAGGCCTATCTCATTGAACGAATCGATGATCAGGATCACAACCCAATTTACCGCGCGGCGCGGGTTGCGGTTCCCGCAATTGATCCCGGCGCGGCGTGGATGACGTCGCAATTGATGGAACAGGTCTTGACCACTGGGACCGCGGCCAGTGCAAAATCGTTAGGATTCAAACTGCCAGCTGCGGGCAAGACCGGCACAACCAATGATTACAAGGACGCCTGGTTCGTCGGTTACACGAGTCAATTGACCTGCGGAGTCTGGGTCGGGTTCGATCAACCGACCACGATCGTCCCCCGCGGATACGGCGCTGCCCTCGCCCTTCCGGTCTGGACACAAGTCATGACCAAAGCGGCTCAACACGATCCAGTTCACGACTTGGAACCAACAATGCCACAGGTCCGCGCGGTCGTTTGTTCCATCTCTAATCATCTCGCGACCAACGGATGTAACGCCGCTGGAACCGCCTACGAAATCACATTGCCTGATTCGAGACTCCCTCAGATTGTCTGCGAAGTTCATGGCGGAACGCCAACGCAGTTTGCCCAACGACCAGATGAACGTCAGCGAGCAAACAATTTACCGAATCGAGTGTTGCAATCGTTCCGGAGATTTTTTGGGGGACGATGAACCAGGTTCTGCTTTTTCGAATCGCCGCTGCGCTTTGTTTTGTCGCGGTTGGATTGGGAGCGTTTGGCGCGCATTCACTGAAAGGATTGCTTCAGGAGAATGGGATGACCGATGTCTGGAACAAAGCGGTTCTCTATCACCTCACTCATGCGATCGCGTTGCTAGTTTTGGCGTTGCAGGCTGCGGGAAATCGAGCGGCGTATTTCCTGATTTTCGCCGGGATTATTTTCTTCAGCGGCAGTCTTTATGTGATGGCCATCACTAATGTCCGCTGGCTCGGCGCGATCACACCGATCGGCGGGCTTTGTTTTCTGGCTGGCTGGCTTTGGCTGGTGATTTCGCCGCGCTTGTGAACGGTAATGTGCAAGAGCACAGTAGACGCAGATCCCGATCTCACTGCCCGCCCTGAGCCAATACCAAGGAGGGGCGGATGCCGATCCGCCCACCTATCGACACTCGCATAAAAAAAGCGCGAAACGGCCACGATTAGACATAGATGAAACCCGCGAATTCTTTCTCCCGGCGTATTCTAAAGCCGTTCGGAGTTTCGTTCTTATTCGCAACGGATCGGTGGGCGGATCGGCATCCGCCCCTCCTTGATGCAGTACAAAGTTGACATCCGTGCTTAATCGTGTCCTTCTGGCAAAACCGAACCACAGCCCCACCTGCACGTGCATTTAACTTAAACCGTCAGGGCTTTGCCTCCGTGGCAATGGCGCTTAGTTACGAACGCGAAACGGCGGCAGCATAACGTGTCCTCCGAAGTGTAAGTGAAAGTTAAGGTGCAAGTGCAAGTAACAGGCTTGTCCCCCTTGCCCAACCTGATATTCTCCCCACCAACGGATGTTTACGAATCTGCCGGCAACCGAGAGGGCTGCTCTTACCGTAGTCGTTTTTGTCGCAGCATATTTCGCGACCCTGACGATTGGTCGGATACTTAAACGCCGAGCCGGCGTTTCTCTCGGTCTTCCGTTTCAACTCTTCTGCATCACGGTCGCATTCTACGTCGCGCTCGGTTTCTACGGCCTGCATGTAAGCTGGCGTGACCACGTTGACGCTGTCGCCATTCTCCTTACCACCGCGTTCATCGTCGCCCTAATCGATCGCTGGTTGTGGGACGCCTATTTCGAAAAGAAACGGCAAACTCCCATTCCGCAATTTTTGCGACAGGTGGTGGCGCTTTTCATTTATCTGATCTCGCTCCTCATCATCCTCAGCGTTGTTTATCACGCTGAAGGACAACTCAAAGCGCTACTGGCTGGATCAGGAGTCGCTGCAATCGTTCTCGGTTTCGCTACCCAAGATCTCCTCGGCGGAATCATTGCGGGGATGGCCCTGCAAATAAGCAAGCCATACAAGGTCGGCGACTGGCTTAAAGTCGAAGATCAATTCGCTGAAGTGATGGAGGTCAACTGGCGATCTACCAGACTCCGGAATAACGATGGAATTTATCTCGATATTCCGAATTACACCATCGCTCGCGGAACAATCATTAACCTCCATTACCCGACCAATATTCACGCGATGCGCATCCGCCTTTCGGTCGATCACGATATTCCACCAAACCGCGTCAAGGATGCACTCCTCCGCGCCACTGCCAGCGCAGACGGTGTCGAAAAAAACCCGCCGCCAAGAATTTTCGTGGTCAATTTCGCGGATTCAGATGTGACCTACGAAATCAAATTCTGGATGGGGAACCATGCGGCCTACAACGAGATCCAGGACGCAATTCGGACGAATGTATGGTACGAATTCAAACGGCAACGAATCCCGTTACCGCTGCCGCAGCGGTCAATTCAACTGGAACGAAAAAGAGCTCACGCAGTCTCGGAAGGTCATACTGAAGCGCACGCGATTCTGCGAGGGGAACCGCTGTTTGATTGTCTCGACGACGCACAACTCGAGAGCCTGCTCCGTGACGCGCGTGTCATTCATTACGGCCGAGGCGAACGCGTTATTGAAGAAGGAGAAGAAGGCCACTCGATGTTCATTGTCCTACGCGGCAGTGTTCATGTTTCTGTGCTGCGGAATGGCGCTCCGATCCGGTTAGGCGGAATGCGGAAAGGAGATTGTTTCGGCGAAATGTCCTTGCTTACCGGCGAACCTCGCTCCGCTACAATCCGAGCCGACGGCGATTGCGACGTTCTCGAAATCAGCAAAGAAGCAATGGGCGAAATCATGCGGGATTCGCCTCAATGCGTTACCCGTTTAAGCGAGATCCTCGCCTCACGAAAACTCGAAGGGGAAGGCATTTTGAAGGACGCAACTCAGGGCCAGGAAAACGCCAACAAAGAACGGGAATATCGCGCGACCTTCCTGCGACCGTTTGCGGGTGGTGTTCGAGCTGTAGATTCTGTCGACGTTCCCAGAGTTCAGGGCCACGAATTTAACACGGATTGAACACGGATGCGTGCATATTGCTTGGTAGCCATGGCCTTATGGGAGACCGTCGAAGCGACGGCAGCACAACCCGTCCTCCGAAGTGTAAGTGAAAGTTAATGTGCAAGTGCAAGTAAGCAAGCACGGAAGCCAATACCAAGGAGGGGCGGATGCCGATCCGCCCACCTATCGACACTCGAATAAGATAGAAACGCAAAACGGCTGCGGATTAGACGTCGAGGAATGGTCTGGAGCCAGACGCTGCTTGCGGACCTATCCTCGGCGTATTCGTGAGCCGTTCGGAGTTTCGTTCTTGTTCGCAACGGATCGGTGGGCGGATCGGCATCCGCCCCTCCTTGGTCCGCCGCATCGCTTACTTACTTCTTATCCCAATCCCTCCCCCTAATCCCGTGTTTCATTCACCTGCACGTGCCGAAACCTCTCCCACTCCGTGTTAATCCGTGTTCTTCCGTGGCTAAAAAAAATGGCATCTTCAGACTAAAGAGCTAACCAAATACCCGTTGCCAGCGAGGTAAAACCCACTAAAGTCCCCACCTTCTAAACGGAGCCAATATGACCCTTCTTGCCTTCAACATCCTTACCTCCGGTGTGCCCCTCGCAATGGTCTGCGCTGTCGCCGGATTGGCTTTCGCCTTTTTCCTCATTAGCGCCGTAATCCGGCTGTCTCCCGGTAACGAAAAAATGCGCGAAATCGCTGGTGCCGTGCAGGAAGGCGCAAAAGCATATCTCCGCCGCCAAGTCCAAACCATCAGCGCCATCTCGGTCGTAATTTTTGGGCTCCTTTTTTGGTTCCGAGATGCTGAAACCGCCATTGGGTTCTTCATCGGCGCTTTTTGTTCGCTCGCAGCCGGTTACATCGGAATGCGGATCGCAGTTTTAGCGAATACCCGAACAACCCAAGCCGCTTCGCAATCCCGTACCGCCGCAATGCGGGTCGCTTTTAATGGCGGCGCGGTTACCGGCCTCCTTGTGGTCGGACTCGCCCTTCTCGCAGTCGGCGGTTTCTATACCCTGATTGAGCATTGGAAGAACCATGACGCAGCCGTGAAAAGCCTGGTTGGTCTGGCGCTCGGTTCGAGTTTGATCAGCGTTTTCGCGCGACTTGGCGGAGGCATTTACACCAAAGCAGCTGACGTGGGCGCCGATCTCGTTGGCAAAATCGAAAGTAACCTCGAGGAAGATGACCCGAGAAACCCGGCCACAATCGCAGATAACGTCGGCGACAACGTAGGCGATTGCGCTGGCATGGCTGCGGACGTTTTCGAAACTTACGCCGTCAGTTTGGTCGGCGCGATCTTGGTCGCCGCGCTAACGCTCGCAACCTATCCGGCCGCGATCATCTTCCCATTCGTGCTTGGAGGCATTTCCGTCCTCGGCGCGATCATCGGGATCCTGTTCGTCAATGTCAGCGGTGGAAAACCGGGGCCGGTTCTGATGGGCGCGGTTGGTGCCAGCGCCTTGGTCTCAGCTATTCTGTATTGGCCGGCGACTCACATGCTTTTCCCGGAAGACGTGATGATCGGTGGAATCGCGCGATCGGCTACCAGTCTTTACTTCGCTGCCGTAGTCGGCTTGCTCATGACCGGCGTCGTGGTGGTGATCACCAATTACTACACCTCCACCAGCTATGCCCCAGTCCGGAAGATTGCGAAAGCGTCTGAAACCGGTCATGCAACGAACATCATCGCCGGACTTGCCATTGGCTCACACGCAACCGCGTTGCCGGTCGCGTGTATTGGTTTGGCGATTCTCTCCAGCTACCATTTCGCCGGTCTTTACGGAATCGCGATTGCCGTAATGAGCATGCTCTCGATGGCTGGCATCATCATCTCACTCGACGCCTTTGGTCCGATCACTGACAACGCGGGTGGCATAGCGGTGATGAGCAATTTGCCGAAGGAAATTCGTGGTATTACCGACGAGCTCGACGCTGTCGGTAACACGATGAAAGCGGTGACAAAAGGTTACGCGATCGCTTCGGCTGGTCTGGCTGCCCTGGTGTTGTTCGGTTCTTATGTCGAAGATCTCAAAGCGCATTACGCCGCAGCCGGCCGCGCCTATACCTTCGATTTCTCGCTTAACGATCCAAAGGTGATCATCGGACTCTTCATCGGCGGATTGCTACCGTTTGTCTTTACCGCCTTCAGCATGGATGCAGTCGGCAAGGCGGCCGGTGCGGTCGTGATGGAAGTGCGCCGGCAGCTCAAGGCGAAGCCTGGAATTTTGCGCGGCGAAGACACGCCGGAATATGGCACGTGTGTCGATATCGTTACGAAGGCAGCGCTCCGCGAGATGATCATTCCCGCGCTCTTGCCGGTCGTGGTTGTGATCGCAGTCGCCGCAATCAAACCGCTCGGCCCAGTCGTTCTCGGCGGATTACTTGTCGGGACGATTGTCACCGGATTGTTCGTCGCCATCTCGATGACCTCCAGCGGCGGCGCATGGGACAACGCAAAAAAATATATCGAAGAAGGAAATCTCGGCGGCAAAGGGTCGTTCGCTCACGCCGCTGCGGTTACGGGAGACACGGTTGGCGACCCTTACAAGGACACGGCCGGACCGGCGATCAATCCCATGATCAAGGTGGCCAACATCGTTGCCATCCTGATTATTCCAATTTTCTTCTAGAAAGAGTGGAGCCAGCTGCGAAGGTTCGGGGTTAACCCCAGCCCGAACACCATGGAAGAACCAGGCGATTATCAGCTGATTTCTACGAATCAGACGCCGTTAAGCAAGCAACTGGCCAAGCCGGATGCGGGATCGACTCCGTTCAAGGTGGTGGTCGATCCGGAGATGCGCTTCAAACTGAAACGCGCGCTGATTGAGTTGATCGATTACCACGATGAAGCCCTGGCCGAACATTTTTCCGAGGGAAAACTCGCGCTCGAATCCTACAAGGAATACATCGAACTTTTTGCGCGCAGCCTGAAAGAGACCATGGAAAGCCGGGAAGGCGTTGCCTATCTCCTCCGAACAGCCGGATTCGAAGTCCGCCCGGAGGAAATCAATCTAAATCCCGAGTTGCGCTGGAAACGCGGAAAACCGGGGGCATTCGGATCCAGCCTTCTGTAGAAGTCATCTGAAAACTCTTGGTTTCCTGCCAGTTGCGTGACAAGATCCCGCGCAAAGTGAAAGAAGGGGCAAGCGTAACGCCGTTTCCTAGCGCAGGTTTCCGACCTGCTCTGTCGCCGATGTCGAATCGGCTGCCCGTTGCTGCAAAATACGCAACGAATACTTGCCAGCCTCCGTACTCCTCGATATCAGGGGCGCACAGAAGCACTTCCCTTCGAAACTAAATCATGCGCACGGTTCTGCTTATCGACGATGACGTAGAAGGCCGTAAACGATTGGCCGGTCTTTTCATCGGCCAAAAATGGAAAGTCATCGAATCTGACGACGGCGCCGCTGGAATCGATCTTGCCTGCCTCAAGAAACCGGAACTGATCGTTTGCGATCTTTTGTTACCTCGAATCAGCGGACTCCAAGTCTGCCGCGCGATCCGGGAAAAACTCGAACAACCGAAGATCATCATCATCGCGAGCCGCATTTATCACATTGACCGCGAAGTAGTGCTCGAAGCAGGTGGCGACGCCTATCTGCTCAAGCCATTGAAATGGGAAAAGATCGCCGCCGTTATCCGGCGTCCACGGCGAATCCGTCAAAAACTGACTCCACGTCAGTCGCGCTCATTGAAAGTTTCGCCACGATCGACTCGATTGAAATTCTGGGGAGTCCGCGGCTCAATCCCGGTGCCTGGCCCGACTACGATCGGCTACGGCGGAAACACAACGTGTGTTGAAGTTCGGACTAACGATGAAATCATTATCCTCGATGCCGGCTCCGGAATCCGCGAGCTCGGTCTCTCTCTGGAAAAGGAATTTGGCGGCGCTCCGATTAACCTAACCTTGCTCTTGACCCATACCCATTGGGATCACATCCAAGGTCTTCCCTTCTTCCTACCCGCTTACAAAGCAAAGAACACCATCCGCGTTCTTGGATTCGAAGGGGCGCGCGCCGGCCTTGCCACCATTCTCGCTGCGCAAATGGAAGTCCCATTCTTTCCTGTCAGCTGGAAGGATCTACCCGGGACAATGAAGATCACTGAGCTGAAGAAAATGGAGTTCACCATTGGCAAAGTCCGCGTCCAAGCGCGGTTTTTGAATCATCCCGGTGTTTGCGCCGGTTATCGACTCTTCACTCCGGATGGATCAATTTCGTTTCTGCCGGATAACGAGCCGTTCGAACCGTTAAAGATGAAACTAGCCGAACGCGACGGGACACACCCTCATCGAGCCCGTGCCCAGGCAGCAGTGCAAAGATCGTCCCTGGTCGAGTTCCTCAAGGAAACCGATGTCTTGATTCTCGATGCACAATACACCGACGAAAAATATCAGGATCATATTGGCTGGGGCCATGGCGCGCTGAGCCGGGTCGTTTCGCTCGCGCTAGAGGCGAGAGCCAAGAAATTGTTCCTCTTTCATCACGATCCGTCGCACGACGATCATAAGATTGAAGAAATGCTGGAGCGCGCCCGTTTCCTCGTAGCGGAGAGTGGCCGAAAACTCGAAGTCGAAGCCGCCCGGGAAGGAGCCGAAATTTGGCTCAGCGGCGGCCGCCGAAGAGGAAAGTAAGCGAGTAGTATCCCCACTTGCGGTGAAGGGTAACACGGTCTTAGCTTCAAGCCCCGATTTTGCCTCGTAGTGTAATGGTAGCACCAGAGATTCTGGATCTCTTTGTCAAGGTTCGAATCCTTGCGAGGCAGCCATCTTCAGGCCCAGCGGGCTGACGAAGATATTCTGGCCACGGAAAGACACGGATTAAACACGGATGATGGGATGTTGTGGCAACGGCCCGCCTGCCACGCAGAAGCGAAAGCGAAGGAGGGTGCGTTGTATCTGGCTTAACACGGAACTAACGGGCTAGCATTACACGTCAAAAATCCGTGTTTAATCCGTGTCAATCCGTGGCCGGAAAAAAGCGCATTTTTCATTGTAATCGCGTGACGCCACGCACACGTTCACACCCTCATCTCGTCCTCTTCAATGCCGGCCACAAAATCCAAACGCCGCGATAAACAATCGCAAGGCCGCATAAACGAATGCATCGCTATTGCTCGACGCGAATGGCCAACAACGCTGTTGCTCCTGCTCGGTTTGCCACTTCTTTGGCTCGACCTTTTCCAGCCGCCGATCGCCCCGCTCGTTCCGAACCTCGAATCATCGTGGTACGGCGCTCTTACTCACTTTTCCGCGCTCGGCCTTCAATATGGACGCGATGTCGTCTTCACCCATGGTCCATTTGGACATTTGGTTTCGCCCGTTTACACAGGTGAACTCTTCTTTATCAGGATGCTGTGGGAACTGGTTAGCAAGACCATTTTTGTTCTCATCCTCGGTTTTACCTTGCTTCAGCTTCCAAAATTTTGGCGACCGTTTCTCTTCTTTTTCGTCCTGCTTTTCATTAGGGCCGATGGACCGTCGGACGCTCTTTATGTCCTCATTATCTCATGTGTCACGTTTCTCCTGTTCAAACATGGCACGACCAGCAGAGCCCTGAACATTTTCGCAGCGATGTTTTTCGCGATCGTTGCGCTGATCAAATTCACGTATCTCCTGCTGATCGTTGTTGGTCTGATTTTGGTCGGCGCCTGTTACTGCGTCTTGCGGAAAACATCCCAGGCAATCCTGATCAGTGCAGCCTTTCTCGTATCATTCCTCGTCTGTTGGCTGATAGCGAAACAGGAACTTCAAAGCCTCATTCCCTATCTCACCACTTCTCTCGACATTTCGTTCGGATACAAAGACGCGATGTCCCTTCCAGCCGGCGACAACATGATCGTCATCACAGGCGTCTTTGTCGTTATACTGGGATTTATTCAGTGCCTCCTGCTTTTCCTTGATTCACGTCAACCAGCCATCTTGTTCGCCGCCCTTTTCATCGCAGGTGAAACGTATCTAAGCTGGAACCGCGCTTTCATTCGAGCGGACAACCATGTGCTCAGTTTCTTCTGCCTGCACCCAGCCGTTCTCATAACGCTCTGGCTCATTGCGAAACCAAAAAACACAATTCGTTGGACCGGTTACGCCCTGACTCTCCTAATCCTTCTCACCTCTCTTTTCGGATTCATTCAGCAAAAGCCGGGACAACTGCTTTCATCTGTCACTGGCACAATGGTGAGGATCAAGAGCTCATGGCAAACCGTGACCGGCCTGTCCGCTTTCTCGGATCAGTTTGGCGCGGCGCTCGCTGGCGCGCGAAGAATGCACGCTCTACCGAAGGTCCAGGCAGAAGTCCGCGATGCGTCGATCGATGTCCTCGGAAACGAACAAGCCATGGCGCTTCTTAACAATCTTAACTACACCCCTCGCCCGGTTTTCCAGGGATACACGGCTTACACTCCGAGCCTGATTAACCTGAATACGACTTTTTATTCGTCACCGAAAGCGCCTGCTTACGTCCTCTACAAGAACCAAACCATCGACGACAGATTTCCAACGCTCGACGACGCCGGCGCACTCAAACAGTTGCTCTATAACTACAAACCGTTGTTTGAAGAGAAAGGTTACTTGCTCTGGAAACGAATCCAACCGGCGGCGCCGGTGCAACCCGTCGCCACGACCACCGAATCGGTCTCGCTCGACGCCGAGCATCAGATCCCGGCCGCTGAAGTCGCATGGCTCGAATTGGATATTAAACCATCGTTCATCGGCAAGTTGCGAAGCGTATTTTACAAACCGCCTCCCATCATGATCCGGGTGACGGATGCGTTAGGTCGACTGACCGAAGATCGTCTTGTGCCATCGATGGCGTCGAATGGATTTATCATTAGTCCAAACCTCAGAACGTCGTGGCAGGCGCTGCGCGTAACCAGCGGAACAAGCATGACGTCCGAACAGTTCGTTTGCGATCCACGTCTCCGACGAGGCGCGCCGATTTTTTCAATCTGTTATGGAGTGCCGAATCTCTTCACTCCCACCTTTGCCCAAGAGCGATTTAGATGAGAAAGCGAAGCAACTGAGCGGCGAAGTGATTTTCGAAAAGCAGGAGGCTTCGCAGCCGTGGCTTCAACAGCTCTTCAACAGCTCCAGCGAAATCCTGCTTCAACATGATTCAACCTCCGGGTTCGGATCGATTGCGCCGATGAACAGAACGAGCGCCGCCCGAGACGAACGCGGGCTTCGCATTACGTCGGCCGGATCAGATCCACAGATTCTGTTTTCCCCCACACCAGCCGGGAGTCAGGGAGGAAGACTGTTCCGCGTCGACCTGATCGTGCCGGTGGATACCACTTTCGAAGTTTACTCTGTTCCCGGTGGCGATAGCTCTGCCGCTGTTCGTCTTCTCGATCAGCCTCTGCGCCAAGGAGAAAACAACAGCGTCTATTTCTTTTTGACGGAATCGCAGATCGCAGCCGGCGCCTTGGTTGCATACACCGGAATGGCAACCGGCGATTATGTCATCACGCGAATTGAAGCGCGCGCCGTTTCCCCTGAAAAATTTCAACAGTAAATGGGAAAGCGTGGCGCCAAGACCCTATCAAATTTCGCAGGCTCGTTCGGACGTCAAGCTTCGCCTATCCCTTCCCAAGGGAGGCAGGGTGAGGGTTACGTGCCACGCTCAACATTTATCTCCGCCCGGACCACCAATCCAACACTTGAAGCGCGCGCAACGTGATCCAGCGATTCGGTTCTCCGACGTCGCCAGCTAATTCAACGTGCAACGTGTCTTTGTGCCGTACCGTCGAGCAGCCAACGCCCATCACTCTGGCGACGCTCGAGGACGATACCGATTGCCTCTTCGATTCGCGTGTCCGGACGCACATTGGCAGCGCGCAGGTAATCGAGTGCGCGCAGAACGTCATAATGCCAGAGCGGCGGAAAGGCGAACTGCGTCCAATCTTGATTTCCTTTTCGGTCTTTGATCGCTTCGCCGGTCGACAACTTCCGGAGCAAACGACGCTCAATGAGATATTGTTCGCCCCGTTTACGTGCTTCCGCCATCACCGACGTCACACCGAAAGCTTGTTCAAACGCAAGCAATCCTTCCAGCACACAGATCGTCGTGTGAAACGACGACCGAATCGAGCCGCGTTCCGCTTCGCAGTTCCAGCCACCATCCGTCAATTGTTCGCCTAACAAGCGTTCAACCAGTCGATCAGCAACGCTCGCCGAAGTAGGCACCGAGCGCGAGGACTCGACCGTTGATACATGGCTCAACTTCTCCCTCAAAAAAAGGCGAGTCTCCGAACTCTGGTCCCCAAGTTACTTTGCTACGAACGAGATCGATCGCCGTTCGGACGCGATCGTTCATCGGATCGACGCCCAAGTCGCGCAAGAAAACCAGGGTGTACATGTTCGACCACCAAAACGGCGTGGTGTCACCATCACCCCATTGCCCGTCAGGCCGCTGTTGATCGAGCAACTGTTTACCCCATCCTTCCGACACGACACGCGCCCGCTCGGCCGCGACGACTTCTGCAGACGTCTCGGTCAGATCTCGCATGACCTGCCAACGAATCGACGGATCACTATCGAGAAGCCATTTGATTACGGCGTTGTTCGGCAACCCCATCGATTGCTTAGATTCACTTCGCGAAATCCATCCGTCCGGGCTAACCTGTCCAAACCAGCCGCGACTGCTGGCGAAGCACGAGAACCAGAGGAGCACCGCTGCGATGCCAATAACCAGCCCAGGCATAACGAGTCCCGACGGCCCCATCACCTGTAGCCCGCCGGCAATGAACATGGTGTAGGCCATCTGCACGATCACCGCCGCCAGGCAGATCGCGAACATCCGCGTGGTCCAACTCTTTCGCAGGAACAGACCAATGCTTCCCGCCATTCCGGTTAACACGGCCAGGCCGTAGACGAAATAAATCCAGTTAGGAATGGTTCGAGTCCACTGCTGCTGAGCCTCCGGCATACCCATGTTTTTCATCATTGCCTCCTGAGCAAAAAGCTCCATTGCGAAAGAGAGTACACCCCATCAGGTTCCACAAGAGCGCAACAGCCGCGATCACCCAATACCACATCGGAACCGCTTGATTTCATTTGTTGATTCATTTTTTCTTCCTTCTCAGATTTCGAATTGCGCTGTTTAGACTAGGGCAATGGAGGCGCGCCGAGTTTCAGTTGGCGCTGATATTCCGTTTCATCGTAGAAGCCATTTGATTCTGCGATCAAACCGTTTCGATCTATTGTCCAGACTTCGAAGCCGAACAATCGCACGAACTTGCCGGTGCCTCCTGGTCCTGTGTTGGTTCCCGTCCAGATCCAGTGAAACACGGGATGATCTTCCTGCTGACTCATTAGCACCATCTTCACAAGCATATCCGGAAACGCGTCCATGTATGCGCGTACGGTCTCTGCGATCGCAGCGCGACCACCCGATGGCGAACCGTTGTTGACGACCAGAGATCCGTCTTCAGCGTAGAATGAAGCCAGTAAATTAGGATCCTGGCTGCTCCAGGCAGTGGCGTAGCGCGTGCCAAAGTCCGCAGGATCAAATTGCTGCACAGTTCCTGCCTCTAATCGTTCAATCCTTTTCCGTCGAGGATTTGCTGTTTACATTTTTCAACCCGCGCCTCCCGAGTCTTCGCTTGTTTTGGGGCAGAAAAATAAAGCAGATATCCTCTCTGCCGTCCGGGCGTCAGTGCATGAAAAGCGGTTTTCAAGGCTGGGCTTTCATCCAATTCCTTCTGAAATTCCTCCGACATTTTGAACTGTGAAGTCTTCTTATACTTCACTTCCAAACCCGCTTTTTCCACTTTAACGGCTTCCTCAATATAAGTTTTCAAGATGGTTTTCATCTTGCCGATTTCCCTGGAGATTGGAGAACCGGATCTGGCGCGCAGCCTGCACATTCTCTGTCTGTTGAACGAGAATAATTATGGGGATCCTTCAACAAGGCCCCTTTGAAAAAGAGCAGCGCACAATATTCCTTAAATCCATGGATCAGCCTACGTTATTTTCCTGAACCGAATAACAGGGCCAACCCCACTTCAATTCTTCGGTCAGCCCACAACCAAGAATGATTCCTCGCAATTGCTCCATCTCTTTCTGCCATTTCTTGGCTTTGCTTAAAACTCCATCAACCTTTGGATTCTTTTACTCTTTGCCATAATACGTTTTACCTCTTGTTAGTCGCATGTAGTCTAAGTCCCTGGACCCTCCAACAGCCGGGAGGGGTCCTTGCACCACGGCAACACACCCGAGAATGGAATTTGCCATCGCTGACATCAAAGAAATGCCCAGTGCACTCAACGCAATAAATCCCAAGTTTTCTTGGACGAAGTGCGCTCCTGCCTCTTGCCCAAGTTGAATTTGTCCGGCGCATTCGGTATTATTTGCACCAGCTCTCGCCCCCGCTACGGCGCCACCAAAGGCGCAAAAGACGAAAAGCTAGAGAAACGATGAACAAGGGACAAAAAGACCAATCCAGTGTAAAAATGCGTTATCGAGGAATGTCCATAAAATGTCAGTGCCTGTCACGGACCAAAATCATCGACAGTGCAGAAGTTCCGCAGCATTTCGCAAATTTTGCGTCACCTGCAATCGCGGGGATGTGCTGAGTGATGTCCCGACCCTTCTGCAATCCCAGCGGGATTTGGTCCTCCGTGCCCAAGGGTTGAGTCCACGCAAGTCCTGCATCAAGGCCCAGACCCTGAGGTGTCAATCCACCTAACGAGTCCAATCCCGAAAAGTGGTTGTGTCGTCTACGCTCGAGTTTCGTATCCACATCGTCAGCACTCGTCTCTCAGTCGAAACACCGCAGGCCCCGTTGATCTCGGGCACAACCCACATTGGGTTGTCGCGGAGGCTTCTCTGGTTCCCAGGGTTGCACATGCGGCAACGCTGGGGCTGGAGGACGAAATCCCGTTGGGATTTCTGATTGACGCTTACGCCTACATGGGGTGGACTCAAATCTTAGCATCGTCCTCGGGGGGCTCGACATCCGGATACGCTTCGCGCAGCCCTTCGATGGGACGCTAAACACGCAATGGGTCAGAGGGCCCTTTGCTACAACTCACTATTGCCAGAATACGCAATGAAGTCTTCGTGGCTTGACATCGGTGGGGGCAACAAGCGACAACAGCGGTGGATGACATCAACCAAACGCCTCTTTTCGGCGGCCCCGGAAGGAACGGCCGCGCTGTTTTTCATCCAGATCTTCGCGACCCTCGGCTTTGCGGTGCTCTACTCGACGCTCGTCCTCTACGCGACGAAGCACCTGCACCTCGGCGTCAAAGAAGCGACCGCGTTGATGGGCGTGTTCGGCGCGTTCAATTACGGGCTGCACCTTTTCGGCGGCTATCTCGGCGGCCGCTTCCTTAGCAACCGCAACCTGTTCGTCGGCGGCATGGTGCTGCAGGTCATTGGCTGCGCCTGCATCGCGCTCGGCAGCGCACGCGCTGTTCTACGGGCTCGCGCTGTTTCTCACCGGCAGCGGCCTCAACGTCACCTGCATCAACATGATGCTGACGCAGCGCTTCACCCCGGACGACCCACGGCGCGAAGGCGCGTTCCTCTGGAACTACGCCGGCATGAACATCGGCTTCTTCGTTGGCTTCACCGTGGCCGGCTACTTCCAGGCGACCGAGAGCTACTCGAACCTCTTCATTTTCGCGACGCTCGGCAACTTCGCCGCCATCGTGCTGGCCGCATTCAACTGGAAGACCTTGATGGATCGCAACACACCGCTCCTCGAGGCGACGCCGAAGCAATTTCGACTGCGCCGCTCGCTGGCGTCGCGATCCTCTTCGGCCTCGTCCCGGTCGTCTGGGTCATGCTACAGCACCCGAAATGACGGAGCTGCTGGTGAAGGCGATCTGCGCGGAGTTGCCGCGACGCTCGTCTACCTCACGCTCAGCCACCCGACCGCGCGAACAGCGGAACATGTGGGCCTACCTGATTTTCACGCTCGGCTCGCTCGCGTTCTGGTCGCTCTATCAGATGGCGCCCAGTGGCCTGCAGCTTTCGCGGTCAACAACGTCGACCTGATGGTGGGCAGCGTCAGATTGCAGCCGCAATGGATTCAGAATATCAACACGGTCGTGATCGTCATTGGCGGCCCGATACTGGCGGCGCTTTTCACCCGGCTGCGTGCCCGCGGCTGGAGCATTGACATCCCGCAGCAGTTCGCCGTGTCGCTGCTCCTGATGGCGCTGGCTTTCTTGCCTCCGGTGGGCATTGCGCTGGCCGGCTCGACGGCAAGAGCGCCTTCTTCTGGCTCTTCGCGAGCTACGTGCTTCCAGAGCATCGGTGAGCTGCTGATCTCGCCCGTCGGCTACGCCATGATCGGCAAGCTCGCGCCGAGCCAATACCAAGGCGTGATGATGGGCAGCTGGATGCTCGTGACCGGCCTGGCCTCGCTCTTCGCGGGCGACTTCTCGGGGATGATCCCCGAGCCGACGGCACCACCGCCGCCGCGACCAACGCCGCTTATGACCAGCTCTTCGGACGCTCGGTGCGGCAGTCTCGTCGTCGGCGTCACGCTGGTTGTTTTTATTCCGTTCCTGCGCAAGCTCATCACAGACAAAGCCGAAACGCTGCCAGCCGAAATTCCGGCAACGACGGTCGTGCCCGTCTGAAACACGACGCGCGAGTGTTGGGTCGCGTTGTCTGCCGTTCACGCTCCGTTCGAAACCGGTCCAACCCTTTCCACGCTCGTGATAAGTAAAGCGGATAGATGATGCTGGCTGCTGTCAGACTCATCAATCGCGACCTGCTGTATCTCCATGCTATTTCGGGCGCTACGGAGCAAAGTTGATGCAGGTGGCATTCTATGACTCGCCACGAGGTCCGCGCACTTCGTAACCTAGTTCCACAATGCCGCTCTTGTAGGCTTTGACCTCCACCAGATGGAGGGCGACATCTCTGTCGAGCCTCTCAAAGAACCGTATCCCGTCGCCAATCAAGATCGGCAGGATCGAGTAACGAACTTCGTCGGCTAGCCCGAGACGACAGGCATTCGCCGGAAACTACACCGCCTCCAACAAACCAGATGCTACGGAATCTGGGCCGCAGGCGCCGATTCACCAACTGCGCGAGATCGCCTGAGTAGAACTCGACGGCATCCCGGGTATCGCGGCAGCTTCGCGACTAGTAAGGACGAAGGTGGGCTTGTCGCCGTACGGCCACGCCAGCCCCTTGGCTTCAAAACGAAGCGCGGTCTCATAAGTTCGCGACCCCATGACGTAGCAGTCGATCGTCTTCAGAGAACGCCTCGACGAATCCTGGGTCCATGGTGTCGCCGCCTGCGAATTCGTCCGAGGTCTCAAGCCAGTCGACGCTTCCGTCCTTTCGAGCGATGAAGCCGTCGAGGCTCGCGGCCATATGAATCGTTACGCGAGATTCAGCAATTGCGAGCGTGTCGCTTTCGTGTGATGCATCCATTTCACCTAACGCGCATTGTGCTGCTGCAACATGCGGTAAGATAGACCGTCACATGACAGGCTATTTTTTGTCAGTAAAAGCCGCACTCTCCTGATGCTAACGGCTGCCCCTCAGCCAAACAAGCCGAAACTGGTCGAATAACGTCTTCAAGATCGTCTCTCAGGAAACATTTCTGCAATTTTGGTCCCGACCTTATCAAGGTCGTCCGAGTGAATGAACAACTCATGACCCTCGCGCGGGTTGCTAGCGGCTGGGTCCCATGCCCTCCACGCCCTTAGTCGTTCTTCGTCTTGTTGTTGGCGAACGAACTCAAATCTAACTGAGAGCCTCTCCAGCAACTCGGAAATTTGTTCCGCCTGCGACGCCGAATAAGCGCCGAAGTACGTCGAGCGGCGATTGTAATCCTCGTCGGAGAGAGGCATTCCTTTCGGGGTCTAACGGCAAGTTGAAGAACTACTACGGGGAACGAGCATCGCTTCACACTCAACCATGATCTTTCACCTCTCAACTTCCTCCGCAAACGGCATTAGCGAGACTGCTCGCGACTTTCACGTTGCAACACGGTTTCGGAGACGCGGAAAAAGGGCGCTCGACCGCAAAGAACAAAATGGCTCCGGCAAGATAGATAGCACCCTGAATGAGGAGAAGCGCCCATAGTGAGGTAAGCGAAAGCAGAATAGTGATTACAAAGCTGAATAATGGAATGGATCACCAGCTTGTGACTCAGGTAAACACTAAACGCAATGCTCGCCAGAAAGGCCGCACCAGGGATCTCCATCCGGCATAACGGAAGAGTCGTGCTGACCGCACAAACTAATAGCACAGCCATTCCGAGCGCAATCAGCGGGAATTGCCAAATACAAGTCCGGATCGTTAACGCGTCGGCCTCGCCCAGATCAAGAGCGAACACTATGGTTGCCAGGGCCGGAACCACAGCCAAGGAGCGAAATCAATAAGCGTTGCCACCACGACGGACGACACCTTTCGATTGCAGCGAGCACGACACCAAAAACCAACGGATCAAGCCGGGTCCACGTTGGATAGTAAATCCAGAACTGGTATCCACGATATGATACTCCTCCAGTTTCGCCGGGAACTGCGCCCGCGAGGAATCCACGAAGCCACAAACCTCCAAGGAAAATGAGACACGGAATGGCGTAGGCCCCTCGTCGCGACCACATGATCACATCAAAATCAAAGGTAACAGGAGGTAAAACTGATCTTCGATGGCGAGCGACCATGCATGCGAAAACAGTCCCTCCTCGCAAACCGATGTTCTGAACTGACATCAGAAACTTCCATAATGGCGATATGGTCGGGAACTCGCGTAAAGCGGGAAGAGCAAAGTAAATTGCGAGGACGACGAGATAAGCGGGCAGAATGCGTAACGCCCTGCGAACGTAAAACGTCCGAACCTGATGTGGCCGCGATCTCCTAACTGATTCAGGAGCTGACCGCCGATCAGGTAGCCGCTAAGCACAAAGAAAAGATCAACACCAATCCATCCGAAGCGATGGACACGTTAGGGAGCGCAAACCCGAAAATTCCAGTGTGATAGATGACTACGATGATAATCGCAACGGCCCGGAACAAATCGAGGCCGGGTTGGCGGCTACGATGCGCGAATCGTGGATCGATCCGTTCACTGGCTGTCCGCGACATTGCATTACCCTCTACGCCGGCGGTGGCTTGCGCGCTCACAATCTGAGGCGATCAACTCTCACCTCTCAACTTCCGACATCGTGTTAGATTCTTTCCGAACGGATTAACTGCTCTGGTCCGTGGCGCCATCCAAGGATCGGATCGTCAGGCTGATTCGTTCCCGGCGCGACGCAACAAAACCACTCCGAATAGATATGGCATAATCCATGCGTACTGCTGGAATCCCGGCAATAAACCCGAGGTTCAAATACCAGGGAAGGGAGCTTGCCGTTGGATCAGGGTAAGACAATCCTTTTACCACAATCAGAATGAGAAAGAGGAGGTTGGCGATCACGTAGACGCGCGTCGCCCCGCGCCCGAGCCAGCGGACGCGCCCCATGCAGACAGCGAAGATGAGCGTAGCAAGATAGGTCAGCACGCACGCTATGAATATCAGCGCATCGATCGAGTCATTCAACGAAACGAACGCGGCCGGAGTTTCCCCACCGCGCGCTTTCACAACGTAAAGGCCGAGGAAAAAGCAATTCCAAACGAGATAGTCAACGCCAGCCAAGATAGCCAAGGCGTTCCCGAGGGTTGAATAGAAACGTTCGCCCGCTTCCTTCGAGTGCTTGCTCGAAGAGGACGAATCCGACCGTCACGGCAATCGAGTCGGTAAGGAGGACGAGATAGCGCATTCGATTCTCTATCGGCGTTGCTTCCCAGGGAGGGCCCAGACCTACCCACAGAAGCGCCATGAGAGTAGATGGCACCATCAGTAACATCCCCGTGAGCGCCAGTCGTCGCTCTCGCTCCGCGCCTGCAAAGATGACTCGCGCCCCCAACGTCCATGCCGCAATGGCGATCGCTCCAAAGTACGCTATTCCCATGACTTGATAGACTCCAGGGACACGAAAGGCGCGCAAACCGACAACGACGAAATTGAGGAACGGGACGATGCAGAGAAAAACGTAGCTTACACGGCGGGCGGTGTTCACTTGGGCCCCCTGATCCTTAACGGGGTGTCAGAGCTAATAATCGACATTGCTATGCAATTTCAAGACATAACTGGCGCGGTCCATTCGCAAACGATCAACGATTCCGGACTCTAAATCCGTAGACCTGTGTCCGTCGATTGTTAACTCTGACCCTACTTGCGCTGTGATTGCAACTCAGTGCTTGTTACCTGCGAAGTGTCGGAGAAAATTCGTTGCGGCTCGACAGCGTCGCGCCCTACCGGAGGCGTTACTGCGACCAGGCGAGGAGCAAGACGACGTTCGGGACCGTAGGGAAAAATTTCCGGAATTTCGCCGGCTTTGAATTTTCGTTGCACGCCGCGCCAGAAATCCGCGCGAAACAGATCGCCGTGATGCTCGAACAACCGGGCGCGCGCGGCTCCGGTAAAGAAAGAAAATTGGGGAATTCTTCGGGAAAGATGTCGTTCTCGCGCACGGAGAACCAGGGCTCCGCGGCCATCTCCTGTTCATGAGTAGTCGGCTGCGGCATGTCGCGGAAGTTGCAATCCAATAGGAAAGAGAGTTCGTCGTAATCGTAGAAAACGACGCGGCCATGGCGGGTAACGCCAAAATTCTTGGTAAAGATATCTCCCGGGAAAATGTTCGAAGAGGCAAGGTCCTTGATCGCCTGGCCATAATCACGCGCCGCCGCGGCGCCGGCCTCGGCGTCCGCTTCGGCCAGAAACAAATTGAGCGGACGGAGGCGGCGCTCGACGTAGGCATGCGCGATGACGACATCATCACCTTCCAGTCGCACGGTCTCGGCCGCGTCCCGCTGAAGTCCTCGAGCAGCTCGGGAGCGAAACGATCCCGGGCGATGCGCAGATGTTCGAATTCATGCGCCTCGACCAGCCGGCCGGCGCGATCGTGATCAAAGACGAGGCGGTAGCGTCGCCTGACTTCGCTCGGCTGGTATCTTTTGGAAAATCGAAGCGGTCCTTGATGAGTTTGAAGACGACATCGTAACTGGGGAGGGTAAAAACCAGCATCACCATCCCGCGGCTGCCTTCCGCGGCGATGAAACAATCGCTCGACGACGCGCAGGTGCGCGACGAAATCGCGATAGAATTCGGTCTTGCCGTGGCGATGGTAGCCGATCGCATTGTAAAGATCCACCAGGCGCTTGCGCGGCATCAGTTCACGCAAATGACGCACCATCTCGTAAGGGCACGGCGATCCGCGCGGAAATAGGCGCGGGTATAGGAGAACAAGATGGCCAGATCGACTTCCCCGAAGAGGATGGCATCCAGCGTGATCCCGGATTGGCTCGGGTGCCGCAGACAAAGTGCCAGTGGCAAACCGGGGCCATCGTCTCCTCACGGATGGCCCGCCCGACAAGGTAGGCGCCGTGGCCGCGGTAAAAAACGCTGCCGATCATCTCCAGACTCACATTCGCGGCGTCGACCGTTCCGTTCGCGAGCGCCGCCTCGATTCGCTCGGCCGCCACCAGAACGGATTCGAGGAGATTATCCCAGTTTTCCGCCGCAAAACCGCCTGCCGACGGATCGGTCAGCGCGGCGATGAGCAACTCGGCAAGGAGGCGCCGGAGTAGCGCTGAGAATATCGTTAGGCGAAGAAGTGGGCGGCGCGTCGAAATCGGTATCCACGAACTCGATCGCCTGATCCACGCCCGCGGTGGCGAAAACGCGGCGGGTCAGCGAATTGAAAAAGCTTTCGGCGATCTCCCATTCTGAAGATTGCGCGATCAGCGCCGAATAGACGGCCTTGATCGCGGTCCAGATGCTGCGTTCCCGGAGACGCGGCCCGATCAAGTCCTCGATCTCGGTCGTGAGCTTGTTCAGGACGCTTCCATAAAGATGAAGCCGCTCGGCCGCGTCCGCGTAGGCGCCGGCAAATCGCGCGCGAGGAATTGCTCGCGCGCGCGCCGGGTAAATACATGAAACCGTTCCTGGTAATCGAGAATGCCTGCTGCGTTTTCTGCGCGCAGAGCGCCGCCAACCGGCTGTCGGTTATCGCCGCGGACGCCAGCGAACCGCTGCTGTTCAGACTGGACCTGAGGAGGCGGACGTCCGTTCAATGGAACTGTTCCTGTTCGGTCGAACCCTCCAGGGCGGTGGTCGAGCTTTCGCCGCTGGCGATGACCTGCGCGACATCGTCGAAGTAACCGGTGCCGACTTCGCGCTGGTGCCTCGTCGCCGTGTAGCCGTCCGCCTCGACCGCAAACTCCGCTTCCTGCAATTCGGAATACGCCGCCATGCCGCGTTCTCTGTAGCCGCGGGCCAGGTTAAACATGCTGTAATTGAGCGCGTGGAATCCAGCCAGGGTAACGAACTGAAACTTGTAACCCATCGCGCCGAGTTCGCGCTGGAACTTCGCGATGGTTGCGCCATCGAGTTTCTTCTTCCAGTTAAACGAAGGCGAACAGTTGTAGGCCAGCAATTGGTCAGGAAATTTTTCGTGAATACTTTCGGCGAAACGCTGCGCCTCTTTGAGATTCGGTTCGCTCGTCTCGCACCAGACAAGATCGGCAAAGGGCGCGTAACTTAACCCGCGCGCAATCGCCTGATCGAGTCCGGCGTTGACCCGGAAGAATCCCTCGGCGGTGCGTTCGCCAGTGAGAAACGGGCGGTCGCGCTCGTCGATGTCGCTGGTCAACAAGCGCGGCGCCGGCCGCATCGGTGCGCGCGATAATGACCGTCGGAACGTTGGAAACATCGGCCGCCAGTCGCGCGGCGACGAGATTGGTAATGGCCGCGCGGGTCGGGATGAGCACTTTGCCTCCCATGTGCCCGCATTTCTTTTCGCTGGCGAGTTGGTCTTCAAAATGCACTCCGGCCGCGCCCGCCTCGATCATTGCTTTGGTCAATTCGAAAACGTTAAGCGGCCCGCCGAACCCGGCTTCAGCATCGGCCACGATCGGCGCGAACCAGTCGATTTCGCCCTTGCCTTCAGCGTGCTGAATCTGGTCGGCCCGTTGCAATGCCTGGTTGATCCGTTTAACCACTGCCGGCACGCTGTTCGCCGGATACAAGCTCTGGTCCGGATACATTTGACCAGCGAGATTGGCATCCGCGGCAACCTGCCAACCGCTCAAATAGATTGCCTTCAATCCCGCCTTCACCTGTTGAACCGCCTGATTGCCGGTGAGCGCGCCGAGGGCGGGCACGTAATCCTCGGTTGCAACAGTTCCCACAGTTTTTCCGCGCCGCGTCGGGCCAGAGTGTGTTCGGGAACACGCTGCCTTGCAGTCGCCGCACGTCTTCTTCCGAATAAGGTCGCTCGACCCCGTCCCAGCGCCGCGTTGCCTGCCCCGTTCCAGTTCGATCGGTTTGCCTGACTTTGCTGGGCAGCGTCAGCGGTCTTTTCGATTCATAAGTAATATGTGCCTCAAAGCAGGAGACGTTCCGATCAATCAAGCTTCTCGTAGCCCGGCAACGTCAGGAATTCAACGAAAGTGTCTTCGGTTGTAATCGTGTCGAACAATTCGCGCGCCACTGCGTACTTGCTCTTGGAAAACCTTCGGCGCCCAGGCCGCTCTTAATTTTGCCGAGTCTCTTCGTCCAGCACCGTTGCGAAACAATTCCTTCGTCACCTTGCGCCCATCGGTCAGCACACCGCGTGGATGTCGAATCCACTGCCAAACCTGCGCGCGCGAAATCTCGGCCGTGGCGGCATCTTCCATCAAATTAAAGATCGGCACCGCACCGCTGCCGCGCAGCCACGCTTCCAGATATCGCACCCCGACGCTGACGTTCGTGCGCAACCCTTGTTCGGTGATCGGTTCGGATGGGCCGAAATCGAGCAAATCCGCGGCGGTAACCTGAACCTCCTCGCGTTTTTTGTGATCTGGTTTGGCTGCGGCATCCTGGCATTAAAGACATCGAGCGCCAGCTGAACCATTCCGGGATGCGCGACCCATGTGCCATCGTGGCCGTCATTCGCTTCGCGCTCTTTGTCGGCGCGAACTTTGGCAAATGCTTCCTCATTCGCCTTCGGATCGTTCTTTACCGGGATTTGAGCCGCCATTCCGCCCATGGCGAAAATATTCCGCCGGTGACAGGTCTTGATGCAGAGGAGCGAATAGGAATGCATGAAGTGCGTCGTCATCGTCACCAACGCGCGATCGGCCAGCAGGAAATCGCGCTTGCTCCGAAACTTCTTGATGCAGGAGAAAATGTAATCCCATCGACCGCAATTCAAGTCCTGCCGAATGATCGCGCAATTCGTAAAGGATCTCGTCCATCTCGAACGCGGCCGGAATCGTCTCGATCAATACCGTCGCGCGGATCGTTCCCTGCGGAAGTCCAAGGTCTCCTGGGCCATCTTGAAGACGTCGTTCCAAAGGCGCGCTTCGAGATGGCTTTCCATCTTGGGCAGATAAAAATACGGGCCGCTGCCACGCGCGATGAGTTCCTTCGCGTTGTGGAAGAAAAAGAGACCGAAATCGAAAAGCCTGCCTGACATCGGCTTGCCGTCGACCAACAAATGTTTCTCCAGCAAATGCCAGCCGCGCGGACGCACCTTCAGGACGGCGAGTCTCTCTTTGAGCTGGTAGGCTTTCCCTTCCGGACTGGTGAAACTGAATCGTGCGCCGGATCGCATCTCGCAGATTGATCTGGCCATCGACCATGTTCTCGCCATGTCGGCGAATTGGCGTCTTCGAAGTCTGCCATGAAAACTTTCGCGCCGGAATTCAGGGCGTTGATCACCATCTTGCGATCGGTTGGCCCGGTGATTTCGACACGGCGATCCAGCAGATCGGGCGGAATCGGCGCGCAGGTCCAATCGCCTTCACGAATCTGCTTTGTTTCCGGCAGAAAATCGAGGGCCTCGCCGCGGTCGAGCGCAGTCTGCCGCGCCTGACGATTTTGCAGACATTCTTCGCGCCGGTTTCCGAATGCGCGTTGAAATTTCGCGACAAAGGCGAGCGCATCAGGCGTCAGGATTTCCGCAAACGCGGGCGTCATCTCACCGAGGATTTGAACGCCTTCAGGAATTTTGGAATTCATTGAGAAATGGTATTAGCGGGAGAAATTCCAGCCACGGATTGACCCGGATTAAACACGGATAGTGGAGGGTGTTCCGCTATGCGATGACCTTTTAGCGCATTGATTGAAAATAGCCCAGCGTTTTAAGCGCTCTATTTGTTTCACCATGAAGCATGAATTTTTGTCGCATTGGTATGCGCGATGGCCTCCTTACCCACAGTGGAGAGAGGACTGAGGTGAGTGCCGGCAGTCGTTTTCGCCTTCAGTTAGGAACAAAGATCACCTCTTCAACCCTCAGCCTAGCCTCTCCCGTAAGAAGGGAGAGGCGACAATGGACACCTTCGTCCGCGGTCCGCACTCTGTCCTTCTAACGACGACTGCGCAAGGGCCTTACGGCAAATGCAAAACGCGGCGGACCGGTACCGTCAGATCGCCGTTTACTGGCTGCCAGTGGTTTTTCTGGCATCTCGCGATCGCCAGGCTGACTTGCTCGGACATCACGCCATCGATCGGGCCGCAATAATAGCCGCGCATTCTTAAAGCCACTTGCAGAGCACCCACGTAAGCCGGGTCTTGGACTAATTCGTTCCGTGATTTCCAATAATAATGAAGGCGATTCCATCCGCGAGGCGCGTAATCCACGGGATTGGTCCGCGGCATCTGATGGAAGGCACCCCATTCGTCCCGGTTCGCCAATGGATCCTCGGAATGAAAGAACGGGTAATCCGAAGCCCATGCCGAAGGAGTGATCAAGCCAACGAAAATGGCCAAGAAGCAAAGACGGAAAATGCTTGTATTCATAATATTTTGGGAACCGAGGTTAGCTTAGAATAGACCATAGCACCGCGCCAGCAAAAATGGGGATGGGAAAGGGCGAATTTCGAAGGTGTGCGGAGAGCCAGCGGTTTACACGGAAGTCTTAGCGGTAAAAGGCGTGGTTTCAATTACAGCCTGGCCGCATCGAATCGCTGGCCTTCATGAGAAATAGCGCAGCGTTTTAACGCGTGGGTCGCGCGTCTAATTGTCATTGCGTCTCGGCAACTGCTCGGACGAGCAGAATGAGCCATCTGAGGGAGCATCCGGGTCTTTCGTACACGGTGGACGGAACTCATGCCTCTCTTCATCCTACTCCCAGAGTGAGGAAACGCTGGGCTATTTCAGCATGCGAAGTTCCCTGCTCACACACATCCGCGGGGCGCTGCCCCACGTGCAATCGTTGCCGAGGCTTTGCCGCGCTTCGGATTTCAGACCTCCGCTTTTCCCGCGCCGCGCCTGAAAGAAACTCTGGAGCAATTGCGCCGATTCGTCGGACAAGACGCCGGAGGTAATCTGGCATTGGTGATTCAGATTAGGTAATTGGAGGACATTCATCGTTCCACCAGCGGCACCACTTCGTTCATCCGGGCAACCGAAAATGACTCGCCGGATTCGGACATGGACCAGTGCGCCAGCACACATGATGCAGGGCTCCTTTGTCACGTAGAGATCGCACTCGTTCAGCCGCCAATCACCGACTGCTTCTTCCGCCTGGGTGATGGCCAGCATCTCCGCGTGTGCCGTCGCGTCCTTCAACAATTCAACCTGGTTGTAAGCGCGCCCGATGATTCTCCCTTCCCTGACAATTACCGCCCCGACCGGGACCTCCTCTTTCGTGAACGCTTTCCGAGCCTGGCGAAGAGCTTCGGCCATGAACGAAATGTCGGTTTGCAAATCGATGGTGTTTTCCATTTCAACTCCAGTAACATCCCGTTCATGCTGGATGGGATACGGCCATTCGAGGTGAACAGGTCGAACTAATCATAAACATGAAAAAAATCATTGTTCTTCTGGTGTTATGCGCGATTTCGGTTGTTGGGGCGAGAGCGGAAACCGAACAGCAAATCGTCAATCAATCTGCAAATATTCTGAGAGATTTTCAGAGCATACCAGAAAAGGGAATCCCGCCGTTTGTGTGGCGTAATGCGAAAGGGCTCGCCATCATAAGCGTGCTAAAGGTTGGGTTTGGAGTTAGCGGCAAAGGCGGCCAAGGAGTCGTCGTCGCGCGGACTGGGCATGGTTGGTCTGGACCTTCGTTTGTTGGAACAGGCGGGGCCGGTTGGGGCGCGCAGATTGGCGCGCAGGTAACTGATTTTATTTTTGTTCTCAATTCGCAGGAGGCGGTCCGAGCTTTCTCGAAGGATGGAAATGTGACGCTGGGGGTGGATGCGAGCGCGGCGGCGGGTCCGGTCGGTCGCGATGCGAGCGCCGGGGTAACGCCGAGTGCGGCGATTTATACCTATAGTCGCAGCAAAGGTCTATTTGCTGGTGCGTCAATAGAAGGTGCGGTAATCGCTACGCAAAAGACAGCGAATGCGCGTTACTACGGTCGGAGTGTTCGTGCTCGTGACATTCTGACTGGAAACGTTCCGGCGCCGGCGAGCGCTAATGTTCTCAGGCACGCGCTAGGTCGGTGATCTTGTAGTGGCGCTTCTGTGAAGCCGTATGTGTTTAGCGTATCGATGTTGCCTGAAAATAGCCCAGCGTTTTAACGCTGGGTGCCGAACCACATAATCATCATTGAGTCCGGCAGCTGCCGGACGACAGAAGCGGCGGCGACAAGCATCGGGTCTGTCGTCGCTAAAGCGACTGATGCCTTTTTCATTATCAACTCCCAGCGTTAAAACGCTGGGCTATTTTCAGAAGGCGAGTTCACGCTAAACACCGTACGTGAAGCGCCCTGATATCGACGTGACCGACAGATGCGCCGCTCAAGATCGATCGAAGCCAACTTCAGCGCTTCGCAGAAGCGCCACTACAACTGGGCAAACAGCGTATTCGCTTTTCGATATTTTCCTTTACATGGCCTCGCCAACTTCGGCACGGTCACCAACGTGCGGTGGATCATTCCAATAACGACATTGTTTGCGTTTGTTTCGACAGCAGTGGGACAACGACAAGACGACAAATTGATCGAACGCCTTCTTAGACCGAACGTATCAACGGTTAATCCTGCGCAGACAAAACAATTCGGGACCAAGAGCTCGGAAGCGGAAAAGGAGTTGTCGGTTAAGAATATCCTTCTTTCCGACAACACAGTCGTTACGCCTGCGTTTGAATCGAGTCGCACGCCTTTCGCCGCGCGAGTTTGCGGTCCGTCATTTTCGGACCGGCTCGTCGAGCACCGATCAGAACAAACAATCTCGTGCAAAGGAATCCGCTACGGTTGAAATTTTCTCCAGTGCATTCTGCCTCTCGGGTCGCTTCGGAAAACGGTCACGCTGTAATGACTGA
The DNA here is from genome assembly GCA_963751725.1 of uncultured Verrucomicrobiae bacterium. GTDB lineage: Bacteria > Verrucomicrobiota > Verrucomicrobiia > Chthoniobacterales > UBA10450 > AV80. Next base: position 11,794 of record CAVVVQ010000013.1, on the reverse strand, counting down.
TTCATTTCGAGGGACAGTCGCTCGTTTGCCCTTGAGGGAAAGAGTCAAAAATCATTGCACGGCTACGATCGGCCGCTCACGATTGAGCAAGTGCGGGAACTGTTGAACAAAAACAAGTAGAGTCCGGCTGGCAGACAATCTCATGCAACCGGATCGAAGCACTTTCCCTTCTTAAGAGCGGCAGCGCACAGATCATCAGCGAAGCCGAGTTGCGCGAAAAACTCGCGCTCGGTCGACCGCTCCGGGTCAAATTAGGCGTTGATCCGACCAGTCCCGATCTTCATCTCGGTCACGCGTTGATTCTTCGAAAGCTGCGGCAATTTCAGGATCTCGGACATCAAGCGGTGCTGATCATCGGCGATTTCACCTCGATGATCGGCGATCCGAGCGGACGATCCGTAACGCGGCCGCAACTCACGCCGCGACGAAGTCATGGCCAATGCTGAGACCTATCGAGAACAAGCATTCAAGGTCCTGGACCCTGAGAAGACCGAGATCCGGTTCAACGGCGAATGGTTTGAGCCGATGCGTTTCGAACAGGTTCATCCGGCTCAACAGCCTCGTGACCATGCAGCAAATGCTGCAACGCGAAGATTTTCGGGATCGAATCGATCGCGAACAACCGATTCACGCACACGAAATTCAATATCCAATCATGCAAGGGTGGGATTCGGTCATGGTTCGAGCCGATGTGGAGCTGGGTGGCACCGATCAGTTCTTCAATATTTTAGTCGGCCGCGACTTTCAGAAACAAGAAGACCAGCCACAACAGGTCGTGTTTGTTCTCCCGATTCTGGAAGGACTCGATGGCACGAAGAAAATGAGCAAGAGCCTGGGGAATTATGTTGGCCTGACCGAGTCAGCTTCGGAAATCTTTCGGGAAACTGATGAGCATTTCCGATGAGCTGATGGCGCGTTATTATCCGTTGCTGTTCGGAAAGCCCTCGATCCATCGGCGCATCCACTGGAAGCGAAAAAGCATCTCGCCGCTCAAATCGTTGAAACATATCACTCGCGCGATGCAGCCCAGAAAACGCTGGAAGAATGGAATGCGCGTTTCAGTGAAAAACGATTAGCGGATGCTGATCTTGCCGAAATTTCATCCCGCAGGAGCAGATATCATTTCGGTTATTGTGGCGGCTTATGAAAGCGGGTTCCGGATCAAGAAATCGCGGGCTGACGTTCGACGCCTTGATCGAACAAGGAAGCATTCAATTGGATGGGGTAAAACTGCAAGACGCGAAAGCGAGTGTGGCGCTGCGGTCTGGGCAGGTGTTGCGGCTCGATAAGACGCACGCGGTGCGAATCGAGTAGTGCCGCGAGTGTACGACGCGGGGTAGGGGCGCTTCTGCGCAAGCCCGTACGATATCAGTGCGACGAGCGTAACTGTTCCGCGACGCCGAATCGCGGATGATCGCTGGGCGCTTACGCGGTATGCGCCCCTACAGCGGATTGCTAAAACTATCCGGCGTTAACCCTAAACGGCTTCAGGAGCGCGCTACTGCGAAGTCCAGCAAAAGAACGCACCAGCTTTCCAGCGGAGCGTCCTTATCATTGCAGGTACCAGGATTAAGCTCTCTTCTTTTATTCTTACGCAGTCGCAGTCCGATACATTGGAAGCACTGGTGCCCGCTCGACTATCGGCGAAGCGATTCCTTCGAAATGCGCGCGAACACTCCGAAGTTCGGAATTCACAAATGCATCAACGAAACCAAATCGGCGATCCAGCCAGGCGAAAAATTTGTTCTTGATTTCATAGTGCAGCGCCAACATCACTTCCGTGCAGTGAGGACGGATCTCGGCGAACTCCACCAAGCCCATTACATCCAAATTCCCACCAGTGGACTCGAAAGCCATCTGATCGGGCAAGTCGGTTTCAACCGACAACAAGACCGTTCGAGCTTCAAAGCCGAGCGGTCCGCGAAAACTAAAATCAACCGTTTTCGACGAAGTGACTATTGCCCGCGTCACCATGACGAACTGTCGTCGATACGATTGAATGCTGGCCAGACGCCGTTTGCATTCTTCCAGCGACTGGTTCATGTGCAGAGTTTTTTGTAACAACATAACTTGTAGGGTTTTCTGCGAACAGTTTTAGCAACGCATATGCCATCAGGTTTTACCTAGGGAGAAGCCCACTTGGAGCGCAAAAACGTGTCACTATTTGTTACACTTGTGTCTAATTCGGCCGGTTTTTTTTACGAATATCAGTCGCTGAATTTGCGTTCAGTTCGTGAGGATTTGCTGAGTAACCGTGTGGAACATCGAGCGATATGAAATCCGGTCGATAGGATTTTTTCTGATGCTGCTGTAAGTCGATGAACTGAAATCGAAGCCAGTTGAGTGGCGTTCTGCGAAGCGCCATGCTTAGCGTAAGCGTACAGCGCAGTTGTAGCGGCGCTTCTGTGAAGCGCCCGGGAGCTAACTTCAATCGGTCTCGGCCGCCAATCTGTCGGTCAGGCGCGATATCAGGGCGCTTCGCAGAAGCGCCACTACAACCTGTTTACGCGGCGCGCGATTGCGCGGCTTCGATCGTTTCCATCATCGATCGAAAAATTTTCACGCCATCAACGCTACCGAGACGCGCTTCGCACGCACGATCCGGATGCGGCATCAAACCGAAAACGTTGCCTTCGCGATTGCAGATCCCGGCGATGTTTTCCACCGATCCATTCGGATTCGCCGCAGGCTCGATCCGGCCGTCTGCCGTGGCGTATCGCAGAATGACCTGACGACGGTCATTCAGTTCGCGCACCGTGGCCGCGTCCGCGAAATAACAACCTTCGCCGTGAGCAACGGGAATACGCAGGAGCGTTCCTTGCGGGCAACCGTGCGTAAAGGCGGAATCGTTCACTTCGACCCGGATCGTCACCATTTCACAAACAAAATGGAGGAACCGATTTCTAACCAACGCTCCGGGAAGCAATCCGATTTCGCAAAGAATCTGAAAGCCGTTGCAAATGCCGATGACCAACTTCCCTTTGCGCGCCTGATCGACGACGCTCGGCATGACTGGCGAGAAACGGGCAATCGCACCGCAACGCAAATAATCGCCATAGGAAAAACCACCGGGAAGCACAATCGCGTCAAAACCTTCGACTGATGTCTGTTTGTGCCAGACGTATTCGGCGCGTAACCCGGAAATTCCGTTGAGCGCAGCGAGACAATCCTGGTCACAGTTCGACCCTGGAAACTGGATGATGGCGAATTTCATTCTGGCCTCTTTAACGCTTCAACTCTTTTAACCCCTTAACTCTTCAACCCTTCCACTTCGTAATCTTCGATCACGGGATTCGAAAGCAAATCGCGGCAAAGCGCTGAAGCCGCGATTCAACGTCCGGCGCTTTTTCATCGATATCGATTTCCAGATATTTTCCGATCCGGACACTGCGCACCTCGGGCATTCCGAGGTGTTGCATTGCGTCCCGCACCGCCGCCCCTTGTGGATCGAGCACAGCGGCTTTCGGCGTTACCACGACATTTACTTTCATACTGAAATATTCGGGGTTACGACGGAATCGACAAGCGTAATTCTTCGACCGCAATTCCAAATGTGCGACCGACACCAGACGGCCCACAGGGCCAGTGGCTACAAGCAACGGGTTATCAGCGCGTCGGCTGATTCCCGAATCACTTTGGTCGGGTTCTTGTCTTCGCGTAATCCAAGGAAAACTGGCTGACGCAATTTCCCGTCGCGGGTCCATTCGGAAAATTTGATCTGGCAAACGAAGACCGGATTGATCCAGGTGCATCGACTCATCATTGCTGGCGTTATTCCCTGGACCATTGTCCCCCACTCTTCGACGGCAAGTCAGCAAACGGACACTGGTTTTGCTCGGCGTTTTTGAAACGCTTGTGGAGGGCTGCCAGCGTTTTGCCAGTAAATCCGGTCCCAACCTTGCCAGCAAAAAGGAGGCGTTTGTTTTCATAGTAACCGACCAGCAACGCCCCAAAATATTTCCGAGCGCCCTTGCGGCGGCGTGAAACCGCCAATGACGAATTCCTGTTCGTTCACGCACTTCAGTTTGACCCAGGTTCCGCTGCGCCGATCGGGTTCGTAAACTGAGCCGCGTTGTTTCCCGATGATCCCCTCAAGGCCAAGGCGTTTGATTTCCCGCAGTAACACGCTCGGGATCGCCACCGATCTCGCCGGAGAACCGGATCAATGGGTCTGCGTTGTCACACAAGCGGGCGAGAAGCTCTTTCCTTCGCTCCAACGGCAAACCAGTCAAGTTTTTCCCAGCCGCCTGAAGCAAATCGAACACGTAATAATAAACCGGCGATTGCCGGCCCTCCATTTCGCGCGCCTGGAGCAACTGAAACGATGAACCGCCTTTTTCATCGAGAGCCACCACCTCTCCATCGATCACGCAATCCTCAATCGGGAGCGACTCGAACAGCCTCGACCACTTCCGGAAATCTTGCTGGCCAGTTCATTTCCGTTCCGGGAAATCAGATTGACCTTTTCGCCGTTCTTGACCGCGATCAGCCGAATGCCATCGAACTTCAGCTCGTAAAGCCATTGCTCGCCAGCCGGAGGCGCTTCGAGGAGCTTCGGTTTCATCGGCGAGATGAACCGCGGCTTGCCGGCCGGCAGTTTGGCTAATTCGCTCTTGGTCGAGACGGCTGACGCTTTCTTCGGCGCCTTCCCACGTTTACCTTTGGGACTTTCGCTTCTTCTTTTTTTTTAAGCGCCGCTTTGATTCGGGTTTTGAGCTCCGATTTCGAATCGCCGGGTCGATTTGATTCCCACTCCGCGTCTCGTTGCTTCGCGATCTGCGCCATGGTGCGCCCGGTCTTGACCGATTGGTCATCGCGCTTTTTCGACATTGGCCGGCGCATTCGCTCCGCTCTTCAGAAGAGCCATTGCGGTTTGCCGGCGTCCATCCGAGTCCGGATCAAGGCCCATTCTCCCTTTGTTTCTCGCCATCCAGGACCAGGTGAAGCCGGCCGTCCTTGCAGGGCCTTCAGCGGATCCTCGCCGTAAACGTGGTAATTGCCACGGTCCCAGACCATTACGGTTCCACCACCGTATTGTCCCTTGGGAATGATCCCTTCGAATGTTGCGTATTCGACTGGATGATCCTCTACTTCGACCGCCAGATGTTTCTCCCCTTTCTCCCAGGGAACCCCCTTCGGGACAGCCCACGACTTCAGCACGCCATCCATTTCGCAGCCGAAAATCGTAATGCAATCGGCTGGCGTCGTGTTTTTGAATGACAAAACGGGAAGCGCCTTTGACCAGCTTCGGCAACGGCTTTCCGCCGGCCGGTTCAGCGGTGACCTTGAAAATTCCGCTTCTTCTTGTATTCGGCCAATCCCATTCGCTCCGGTGAACGTATCAGATGGTTTTGAAATTGCGAAATTCGAAATTCGCAGCCCGAAACAAGATCAGTAATCAGACTGCCGAGTAGACGTCCTTGGACTGGTGGCGATCGTAGCGCGCCTGTAGCGCGTAGCCTATGCGAAGGCCGTACAACGCTTTGCGATATGCGCGATTCTTTTCGAGCAAGCCTCGAGCTAGGAGAAGCCGTAAATCGGCTGCTCCTTCGATTCAGTAGTGTCTGACCAGCCACGAAAAAGCGCCGTCGACGCTCCGCTTTGCCGGCGCACTCCAGAACTTCGATAATTCGAATGTTCGAAATTCGAGATTCGGTCTCGAACTTTCAGCTAGGCCGCTTCTTCGGTCTTTGGAACTCAGCGGCTTCAGCATCCAAAGGTTCACCCACCAGGTAACGAGTGAAACGGCGGATGACGATATTCTCACCCAGCGACGCGATCTTGGTCGCGACCAATTCTTTCACCGTCTGATCCGGATTCTTGATGAACCCCTGCTCCATCAGACAGACCGTGCTGTAGAATTTGTCGAGCTTGCCGCTGACGATCTTCGCCATCGACGGCTTCCGGCTTGCCTTTTACTTGGGCCTCATAGATTGCGCGCTCGGATTCCACGAGCTTCTCCGGCACTTCCTCCCGACTCACGTAAAGCGGGTGGGCCGCGGCGATGTGCAGGGTGATATCTTTGACGAACTCACGGAAGCCTTCGTTCTTTGCGACGAAATCTGTCTCGCAGTTCACTTCCACCAGGACGCCGACTTTTCCCTGTAAATGAATGTAGGAAGCGACAATTCCTTCCTTGGTCGCCCGCGAAGCTTTCTTGCCTGCGCTGGCAATTCCCTTGGTTCGAAGGAGTGTTTCGGCTTTTTCCAGATCGCCACCCGATTCGGTCAGCGCGCGTTTGCAATCCATCATGCCGGCGTTGGTCTTTTCCCGGAGTTGTTTGACGAGTTTAGGATCGATTTCCATTGACGAGCTTAGTATTGATAAGTTGAGTATGTCAAAGGATCGTGACGAGTTGCCAACTCGGAAGTCTTAACGACTCACAACTCCGCCTTTAGGCGGAAACTCCCGCCATCTCTACTTCCTCGCGAATACGGGCTTCGCCGGTGGCCGAGACAATCGCATCGACCAGTTTCTGCAGCATCACGCGAATCGCACGAATGGCATCGTCGTTTCCCGCGATCGGATAATCGATGATCTCCGGATCGGCGTTTGTATCGACGATCGCCACGGTCGGAATTCTTAAGCCGGCGCGCTTCGAGCACGGCATTTTTTCGCGCGTCGTGTCAATCACGACCATCGCATCGGGCAACTTCGACATTTCCAGAATTCCGTCGAGATTGCGGCGGAGTTTGGCGCCTTCGCGATTGAGCGCGGCGAGCTCCTGTTTGCCCATCTTCTTGTAGTCGGGCGATTCCTCGATTTTCTCGATGAACTTGAACCGGCCGATACTTTTCCGGATTGTGGCCAGATTGGTCAGCGTGCCACCCAGCCAACGTTGATTGACATAAAATTGTCCGCAGGCAATCGCGGCTTCCTTGACCGCTTCCTGTGCCTGCTTCTTGCAGCCGACGAAAAGAATCTTTCCGCCGCGCCGCGTCACTTCCTGAAGAAACTCGGTCGCCGCGATGAAGCTGCCTGGCCGTCTCATCCAGATTGATGATGTAGATTTGGTTCCGCTTCTCGAAGATATAGGGCTTCATCTTCGGGTTCCAACGCTTGGTCTGGTGACCAAAATGGACCCCGGCTTCGAGCAATTCAGGCACTAATTCTGTAGGTATTGCCATAGGTAGTTTTCGGGCCGCTGCTGGGGGACGCGCGGGATGTGGAAGATGCTCTACCTTGGGCATTAGCGCAACCATAAAAGTAGGGGAATTCGGGGGCTGGGCAGTTGAAACGGGCGCTTCTGCGAAGCGCCCGGGGAGTTGACTTCGGTCGACCCTTTTCGCGGTGGCCAACTGTCGACCACGTCGGTAGCAGGGCGCTTCACAGAATCGCACCTACAACACGACCCTCAGGTCACCCGACATTTCCGCTGTCCTTGTTCTGCAAACCTGGCCAGGAGCCAGCAAAGATCCGAGAGGCGGTTCAAATAGCGCAGAACCTCGGGGTTAGCTTTCGGGTGGTTCGCCATGGCGGTTGCGACTTCGCGTTCGGCCCGACGACAGACAGTTCGCGCTAGATCAAGTGTAGCGGCATCGATCGTTTTCCCTGGCGTTGCCCAACCTTTGAACTTGCCGAGACGATTCTTTTCAAGATCATCCACAACGGCGGTAAGACGATCCGTCATAGGCGCTGTGGTTAGCTGAAATCCATCCTTCACATAACGCTCAATATCTTCGGGAGCAGTCGCGAGTTCTCCCATCACCGTGATCAATTCTTTCTGCACCGACTCGATTTGTTCAGTCAGAAATGGATTGCTGGTCGAGGCGCGTGCTACGCCAAGCGCAGCATTCAATTCGTCGACGCTTCCGTACGCAGCCACTCGACCATCGGTCTTCGGGACGCGTCGCCCGTACATGAGCGAGGTCTCGCCGCCGTCACCTGTTTTGGTTGCGATGGACATTTACCCAGGCACAGGGCTCTAACGAAGCAGCCTAACCTTAGCCGATGGCCGGTTGCGGTTCAGTCTCTTCGACCAAAGAAGTGCCAACCTGTTCACCCAACTCGACGAGTTTGATTTCACGAGCCGCCGGGAAGCCGGTTCCCGCTGGAATCAGGTGACCCATGATGACGTTCTCCTTGAAGCCGCGGAGACGATCCACTTTGCCGAGCGTCGCCGCTTCCGTAAGGACGCGGGTCGTATCCTGGAATGATGCCGCTGAGATAAAGCTGTCGGTCTCGAGCGAAGCCTTGGTGATTCCGAGCAAAACAGGCGTGGCTTCCGCCGGTTTGCCACCCTGTTCGACCACTTTTGTGTTCTCCGCTTCGAAATCCAAACGATCGATCTGATCGCCCCAGAGCAACGAAGTGTCGCCCGGATCGGTGATCTTCACCTTGCGCAACATCTGGCGCACGATGATCTCGATGTGTTTGTCGTTAATCTCGACACCCTGGAGGCGGTAAACCTCCTGCACTTCGTTGACCAAGTGTTCCTGTAAATCCTGCGGTCCGCAGACCTCGAGAATTTCGTGCGGCACAACCGGACCTTCCGTCAGCTGTTGGCCTTTCTTCACGAAGTCGCCCTTGAAGACAATGATGTGTTTCGTCAGCGAGATCAGGTGTTCCTCTTCCGCGCCGGTTTCCGGATCCTTGAGAATCAGCTTACGCTTGCCGCGAACGGTTCCGCCCATTTCGACGGTGCCATCGATCTTGGCGATTTCCGCTGCGTCTTTCGGACGACGAGCTTCAAAGAGCTCGGCCACACGCGGCAGACCACCGGTGATGTCTTTGGTCTTCGCAATCTTTCGCGGTGTCTTCGCCAGCAACGCGCCCGCCGCGAACCTTTTGACCTTGTTCGACAACGACGTGCGCACCCGCTGGAATCGAGTAGCTAGCCAAAACCTCTTTCTTCTCACCGACGACGACGATCTGTGGATGCAGATCTTCCTTGTGCTCGATGATGACCGTTCCCATCAAACCCGTAGCTTCATCGACGTCGCGTTTGATCGTTACGCCCGCGATCATGTCGCGGAATTCGATCTTACCGCTCTTGTCGGTCAAAATCGGAACGTTGTACGGATCCCATTGCACGAAGGTTTCGCCCTTCTTCACCTCGGCGCCGTCCGGCTTGGAAATGACCGATCCGACCACGACATTATAGCGATCGAGCTCGCGGCCTTCGGCGTTGTGCACGCCGATCGAGCCGTTCTTGTTCAGGACGATCCAGCTTCCGTCGAGCGCCTGCACTGTGCGCAGATCATTAAACTGCAATGTGCCATCGTTCTTCGCCTTGATGATTGGCTGTTTGAAAGTCTGGCTGGCAGTTCCACCGATGTGGAACGTTCGCATCGTTAGCTGCGTTCCCGGCTCACCGATTGATTGCGCAGCGATAATACCGACCGCTTCACCCAGCTTCACGATACTGACCGGTGGCCAGGTTGCGTCCATAGCACATCGCGCAAACGCCGCGGCCACATTCGCAAGTCAAGCACCGAACGAATCTTCAGACTTCTCCACGCCGACGCGTTCAATCGCTGCCGCAATCGTTTCGTCGATCAACTGATTCGCTTTCACGACCTTCTTCTTCGTTCACCGGATCAACGACCGTTCGCAGCTGACGCGCCCGATGATTCGGGTCGCGAGATCAACCACTTCTTCGTCGCCTTCGTAAATTGAGCGAACCACGATCCCATTCACCGTTCCGCAATCCATCGTCGTTGATGATCACATCCTGCGACGCATCCACCAGTTTGCGAGTGAGATAACCGGAGTCAGCCGTTTTCAACGCCGTGTCGGCCAGACCTTTTCGCGCACCGTGAGTTGAGATGAAGTATTCGAGCACGCTCAGACCTTCGCGGAAATTCGAAGTGATCGGGCGCTCGATAATTTCGCCAGACGGCTTCGCCATAAGACCGCGCATACCAGCGAGCTGTTTCACCTGTTGACGATTGCCTCGCGCACCGGAATCCACCATCAGGAAGACCGGATTCAGTTCCTTGCGCCCTTCGTTGTGCTCGAGGGTGCGGAACATGACGTTGGAGATCTCGTCGCCGGCGTGGGTCCAGATGTCGATGATCTTGTTGTAACGTTCGCCGTCCGTGATGATGCCCTTGCGATATTGCTGCTCGACCGTCTTGATCTGCTTGTAGGCGTTCTGGAGCTCGGTCTCTTTTTCCTTCGGAATAATCATGTCCGAAATTCCGATGGAAATACCGGCCTTGGTCGCTTCGGCGAAAGCCGAGTTCCTTGAGCGATCGAGCGTCTCGACCGTTCCTTGAGGTCCAGCCACCTGGTAACAGCGCCAGATAATGTCGCTCAAGCTGTTTCTTGCCCGCCGCCTTATTGAAAAATCCAAGCTTCTTCGGCCAGATCTCGTTGAAAATAACGCGGCCCGCTGTGGTCTCGATGACGCGCTCGGTAGAGTTGCCGTAGATCGTCTCCGACCGACTCCGGGATTCTTGAAACGGATCCGGTCGTGCGTTTTCACCGTGCCGTCGGCCATGGCGAATTCGACTTCGGCCGCATCCGCGAACAGCGGAAGCGCGCTTCGACTGCGGTGCCGGTCGCGCGCCGCGGATTTTGCGTCAGATAATAACAACCGAGGGTGATGTCCTGCGACGGCGTCGTGATCGGCTTTCCGCTCGAGGGCGAGAAAATGTTGTTCGGCGCGAGCATGAGCATGCGCGCTTCCATCTGCGCCTCGACTGAGAGCGGCACGTGGACCGCCATCTGGTCGCCGTCGAAGTCGGCGTTGTAAGCCGTGCAAACGAGCGGATGAATTCGGATCGCTTCGCCTTCGATCAACAGCGGTTCAAAAGCCTGGATCGAAAGACGGTGCAGCGTCGGCGCGCGGTTCAGCAGCACCGGATGTCCTCGCGTGACCTCTTCGAGAATGTCCCAGACCTCCGGCGTCTGGCGCTCGATCATCTTCTTCGCGCTCCGGACCGTGTGGACGTAGCCCAGATCTTTCAGCCGGCGAATGATGAATGGCTCGAACAGAACCAGCGCCATCTTCTTCGGCAATCCGCACTGATGGAGTTTCAACTCCGGCCCGATGACGATGACCGAACGGCCCGAGTAATCGACGCGCTTACCGAGCAGGTTCTGACGGAAACGTCCGCCCTTGCCCTTGAGCATGTCGCTGAGTGATTTGAGCGGACGATTGCCAGCGCCTGTGACCGCGCGGCCGTGACGGCCGTTGTCGAAGAGCGCATCGACCGCTTCCTGAAGCATGCGCTTTCGTTGCGGATGATGACGTCCGGCGTCTTGAGCTGGAGCAGATTCTTCAACCGATTGTTCCGGTTGATGACCCGGCGATAGAGATCGTTGAGATCGGAGGTCGCGAAACGGCCGCCTTCCAGCGGAACGAGCGGACGCAGATCCGGTGGAATCACCGGCAAACATCGAGGACCATCCAATCCGGCCGGGCGTGCGACGAGATGAAGCCCTGCACGAGCTTCAAACGTTTCGCGAGTTTCTTGCGAATCTGTTTGCTCTTGGTGTTTCCCATCGCCTCTTCCAGCTCTTTGTTGAGTTTGTTGAGGTCGATTTCGGCTAAGAATTTCTTGACTGCTTCCGCTTCCATCCCGGCGACAAATTCTTCCCCGGTGTTGCTCCTGGGCTTCGCGATACTCGACCTCGTTCAGGAGTTGCGTCTTGTGCAGCGGAGTCTTGCCCGGATCAACCACAATGTAATCTTCGTAATAGATAACGCGCTCGAGTTGGCGCGCGCTCATGTCGAGCATCAGACCAAGGCGGGACGGCATTGATTTGTAGAAACAGATGTGCGAAACAGGCACCGCCAGTTCGATGTGGCCCATCCGTTCGCGGCGAACCCGGGCCAGCGTTACTT
>CAVVVQ010000012.1:0-27371 GCA_963751725.1 uncultured Verrucomicrobiae bacterium | reverse complement strand
AGGTGATTGTCGCGGGCTATCTAACCCCAGACGGCTCTGCACCTTTTCCGTTCTTACAGACTGAACGCCGATGGGAGCCGCGACACCACCTTTTCGACCACGTTTGGCGCAAACAGTCTCGGCTCCAATACCGCCGCTCGTAGCATCGCACTGCAATCGGACGGCAAGGTGGTCGTTGCCGGACAGTTCGAAAGCAGCGTTCCTAACCCCCGCAGCCGCATCGCCCGTTTGAACGCGGACGGCACGCTTGACTCCAGTTTCGATACGCCGGGCATGAATGGCCCGCGACGGTTCGTAGAGCCAGTGGCGCTTAAGGCCAATGGCAAAGTGGTGGTGGGCGGAGAATACGATACAGTCGCAGGCGCTCCGGCTGAGAGTGTGGTGCAATTGAACTCCAACGGCAGTCGCGACGGGTCGTTCCAATCCAACGGGCCGGGAACACACGCCCAGGTAAATGCGATCGTTAGGCAAGCGGGCGGCAAATTGCTCGTCGGGTTCTCTTCCTTCATGGGAAGTTCCCAGCACGGCGCACCGCCGCAGACCAAAGTCAATGGCACGCGACTGGGCGGGATCGGCCGCTTAAACGTGGACGGCACGACCGATAACTCGTTCATGTCGCCTTTTGACGATTCGATTGTCCAACTACATCGCGCTCCAATCCGATGGGAAACCGATCGTTAGCGGATCCTTCCGGCTCCTTGGATCCACTGATGAGAAGAAGCTCGCGCGGCTCCGCGTCCGATGGGACTCTCGATGCCACTTTCACTCCACCCACAGATGTTTTCGGTGGGCCAAATCGCGATTCAATCAGACAACAAAATCTTGGTCACCGGTTTTGACCTGAGTGGTTTTCCAGGAATGGGACGCCTCAATCCAGATGGCAGCCGCGACAACTACCTTCTCCGCGCCCTTGCCTAACGGCGATGCCAGCCAGTTGGCAGTCCAACCAGACGGACGAATTGTCATAGCCGGTTCCTTCTTCTTGACCGATGGCCGACCCGCGCACGTCGCCCGGCTCAATGCCGACGGGACTTTCGATCTGACGTTCGATCCAGGAACTGGACCGGACGACACGGTCCGGGCGCTCCTCCTGCAACCGGATGGGAAGGTCCTAGATGACGGCAATTTTTATAATTAGAATGGCGCAAGCTAAACCGGATCGCGCGGATCAGTTCCGACGGCAGTCTCGATGCCACTTTTATTCCGGATAATCCGGATAGCACGAACGACAAGAGATTCGCGCGACTGCTCTGCAGTTGGACGGGAAACTGTCGCGGGCAGTTACTACGGCGGAAAGAGCGGGGCCTTGCCTCCGAACCGCGTCTTCGCCTCAACACCAACGGCAACTCGACACTTCGCTTCCGCTCACCCAAATCGGAACCGAAGAAGTAGCGAACAACATCAATGCGATCGCAATCCAAGACGGAGGCGAGATCGTGATTGGCGGATAATTCAACGTGGTAAACAGCTCGGCTCATCTCGCCATAGCAGAACTTCTCGCTGTGCCGCCAACCGTGCTGGCAAATATCTCGACCCGACTTCGGGTCGAACACGGCGATAACGCGCTCATCGGCGGATTCATCATCACTGGTTCAGGACAAAAGAAAGTGTTGCTTCGCGCGATCGGTCCCTCCTTGTCATTGGCCGAACGTTACAGGACCCAATCCTTGAGCTCTACAGCGGCAACGGTCAGGTCCTCGCTACCAATAACAATTGGCAGGATGCGCCAAATCGCCAGGAAATCATCGACACGACCATTCCTCCAACGAATGACTTGGAGTCGGCTATCCTAACGAACCTGAATCCCGGTGCCTACACCGCGATTGTGCATGGAGTAAGTGATACTACCGGGGTCGCATTGGTTGAGGCCTACGATCTCGATCGATCGGCCGGATCGAAGCTAGCCAATATCAGCACACGCGGGCTGGTGCAGACGGAAAATAATGCCATGATCGGCGGCTTCATCATCACTGGTCAAGATGGCGCGCGAGTGATCATCCGGGCCATCGGCCCTTCCTTGCCATTGGAAGGGAAACTGGCCGATCCCACCTTGGATTTGTTCGATCAAAACGGAGTCATGTTCGCTTCGAATGATAATTGGCGCAGCTCGCAAGAAGCCGAGATCATTGCGACAACGATTCCGCCAACCAACGATTTTGAGTCGGCGATCGTGGGCACACTCGCCCCGGGCAGTTATACGGCGATTGTGCGCGGCAAAGACGGCACCACTGGAGTGGCAGTAGTTGAGGTTTTCGCGCTCAATTAATCGGAAATATTACGCTGCGTGGCAAGCGCAGCGCGAACGGGCTGTCGTGCCGTAAACATGACGAAAGCGTGCACCCCTCTTGAGGTGTCCGGCGGTACCGCGCTCGAGGGACCTCACGCTCGTTGCGCGACTGCCTCGTCTCCCCACATGTGGCGGAGAGATTGAAGTAGAGGCGTTGTGTTCCACGCTGTTAGCGCAAGTTTCCTTAACCCTCACCGCTATCGCGCTAGGTGAGGCGTCTACTCCATATCGGACGGTTTCGGTTTGATTCGTAGTGACGCAGATTTCCAACTGGGAGGTCCCTCACCGCCTTCGCAGGCTCGGGATGACGACGCTTTTTACGGAGTGTTGACGCTAAACGTCGATTATTCGCGCTCAACAACTTCCTCAGCTCCTCCGGAGTCGTTACCGGCGCCTGACAGGCAAAATCCTGGCACACATACACAGCCGGTTTTCCATCCAACAGCTGCATTCCCCTAACCGCTTCCAATCGTTCTTCCAGATATTTCCGGCTCGCGCCGTTGGCCAACAACAGAATCTTGTTAGGCACAAAATGCAGGTATACTTCGCGTAACAGCCGGTTCGTCTCCGGGATGGTGCCTTCCCCAACCACCACGATCTGTCGCGGCCTGTTCAAACTCGCCTCTAACCCCACCAGCAGCTGCGGCATCGCACTTGGGAAATGATTTATTTGCGGAGCAAAAGCATTCATCGTTTTCTCGGCTCGTTCCCAATAGCTCGGTTCATCTCGGTATTGCGCCAATCGCAGGAGATTCAGTGTCGCGACGGAGCTCGCCGCCGGTTCCGCACTATCGTTGTCTTCCTTCATTCGCAGCAGAATGCTTGGATCCTGCCCCGTCCCGCTGAAATAACCGCCCTGCCTATCATCGAAGAACAGTCGGTCCTGCGTTTCCTGCAGCGTCACCGCGAACTGGAGCAATTTCACATCGAAACAGGCTTCATAAAGATCCAGTAACCCCTGGATGACGAAGGCATAATCGTCCGAAAACGCTTCCACTTCGCTTCGGCCGTTCCGATAACTTCGCACCAAAACCTTCTTTGACTCGTCGTAGAGCTGCGTCCGAACAAAGATCGCTGCGCGCACGGCCGCGTTCAGATACTCCGGACCGCCCAGGATCTGAGCAGCGCGAGCAAAAGCGGAAATCATCAAACCGTTCCAGGCGGTGATGATCTTGTCATCGAGATGCGGACGCGGACGTTTCGCGCGTAACGAAAGCAGAAACGGGCGCACACTGGCAAGAATCTCACGCACCTTCTCTTCCTCGATCTGGAAATGTTTGGCGGTTCCTGAAACACTTTGCAGCTCGATCAGAATATTTTTCCCGGTGAACTCACCATGCGGATCTGCGCCGGGAGGAACATTGCCATCGGCTTGAACGCCGTAGTGATAGTTGAAAACTTCCGCTGACCCACCGAGCACTGCATCCAACTCCTCTTTACTCCAGACATAGAACGCGCCTTCACGTGATTCAGCGTGACCGCTGTCCAGATTCGTCTCCCCTGTCTTGCTATCGGCGTCTTCAGCCGAATAGAAGCCGCCTCCTGACGCGGTCATGTCGCGCCGGACGTAGTCCAGAATGTCGCGCGCGACAGATTCGAACAATGGATCGCGGGTAATTTGGAACGCTTCGAGGTAAGCGATCGCGAGCTGCGCCTGATCGTAGAGCATCTTCTCGAAGTGCGGCACATGCCAATAGGCATCGACCGAGTAACGATGAAAACCGCCACCCAAATGGTCGTGCATTCCGCCAGCGGCCATCTTTCTTAGAGTGAAAAGTGCCATCGCGACTGCGTTCTGGCCGCTGGTTGATTCGCGATTGCGCGCGAAATAGCGGAATAGGAAATTGAACAGAACAGGCCGCGGAAACTTCGGGGCGAGACTGAATCCTCCTTCGTGCGCATCATAGTTGTGCGCGATCTGCTGGTAGGCTGCGTCGAGAGTGGACGGTTCAAGTCGCGTCACCGATGCGTCACCTGCCGATTGGGCCTGCAACAATGCGTCGATGATCTTTGTCCCCTGCCCGCTGATTCGTTCGTGATCCTGTTTCCAGGCCGCAGCGATTCGTTCCAACACTTTGCTGAACGCTGGCTGACCGTAGCGATCTTCCGGTGGAAAATAGGTCCCACCGACGAATGGCTTCAGATCAGGTGTAAGCCAAACGCTCATCGGCCATCCGCCACTGCCGGTGGTCGCCTGAACGAATGTCATGTAAACCCGGTCAACATCCGGACGTTCCTCGCGATCCACCTTTATATTAACGAACTCACGGTTCATGATTTCGGCGACGTCGCTGCTTTCGAAAGACTCGTGCGCCATGACGTGGCACCAGTGACAGGTCGAATAACCGATCGAGAGAAAAATCGGCTTGTTCTCGGCGCGCGCCTTGGCAAACGCCTCATCACCCCACGGAAACCATTCGACCGGATTCTGCGCGTGCTGCAAAAGATAAGGGGATTTTTCGCGGGCCAGCCGGTTCGTTTGGGTTGCGTTAGCGGGTAAAGATTCGGTTGTGGGCAAAGTCATCGCCGTCAAGAAGAGCAATGATCCCAGTGACCGCAATGAAAAACGCGCGTTTTGGAGTGCGGCGAGGTTCTATTTGGGAGAGCCACGGACGGACACGGATTAAACACGGATTGCTGTATTTCGAACTCCACCCCATGACGTTCAAACCACGTTGTAGCCACGGCCCTGTGGGCCGTCGGGGAACGACGTTTAGGCTGATGCGGCGCCGATACCAACGGCCCACAGGGCCGTGGCTACAACACTTGCCCTACCCTCCAGCGCAACTTGCGGCGCTTTCTTGGGCGACCAGGGATTAATCTTTTCCTCCGATTCCAACAGCACCCGCAAATACTCCGCGAGCATTCCCCGAAATCTTACCAGATCAAACGCGTGCCGTTTCTCACCGAGCGATCCGAGGTTCTTCTCTGCCAGACGAAACAATCGCACAGCTGGGCCGAGTCGCCGACCGTGTTTTGGATGCGCCGGAAATTCGAATTGCTTTTGCAAATGCACAAACGCTCCCGCCGCTTGAATCAATCCCTTGAAATACTGCGCATCCTCCGGCGTAACCGTTTTTTGCAACCAAACCTGCTCGAGAACGTCATGCGCCTCGTAATATTTCTGCTCGTTCCAGCAGCGGAAAAATGCGCGGTAATAGGGATGATCAGCAATGGCCCCGCCGGCCGCCTTATCGCCGCTTCCTTCGAGTGTTCGAACGAATTCGGAAATTCTCTCGCCTTTGTTCATGGAGCCCTTAACTTGGGGTCGCCTGCGATGATGGGCAAACGAGCACGCTTCAAACGCACTAATTTTCAGGAGGGCGAACGGTTGCACGACCCCGGCCGCGGCGGAGAATGACGCCGCTGATACTCACCCTCATCCTTTTTTCGATTGCGGGTCTGATCTTCTGCTCCGGCCTTTTCTCGGGGCTGGAGACTGCGCTTTTCTCGCTCAAACCGCATCAGTTACGACGGCTCGAGGAACGGCATCCTTCCTTGAAACAATTCATTCACGATTTCCGCGACAACCCCCGCAGCGTCCTCAACGTTCTCCTTCTGGCGGATGCTTTGGTCAACGTTCCGTTGGTTGTGCTCTGTCTTTTTCTGATCTGGGAAGGACCTCTGGCCGATCGGTTTCCTCAATGGCTCACCGCCACAATTATCTTCGCCATTGTCGTCCTGCTTTGTGATCTCATCCCAAAACTCCTCGCCCTCTCGGCGCCGTATCGGCTCTCAGCCCTCGGCGTCTTCACTCTGAAAGCGCTGATGCCGCATCTCGAACGTGTTGGGCACTCGCTCGAGCGAGTCAGCACCGCCATGGCTGACCGTTTGACTCCACAACACCTTCACAACCGCCCTCGCCTTAGCGATGAAGAACTCGAGACCCTGGTCGAAATGGGCGAAGAACAAGGCGCTCTTCAGGAATCAGAAGGCGAGATGATTCAGGAAATCATCAAGCTGGGGGACAAAACCGCGAAGGATTGCATGACCCCGCGGGTGGACGCGTTCACTCTCCCTGATGATCTGACCAATGAGGAAGCAATCGCGCAACTGCGACAACGACGGCATCGCCGTGTTCCAATCTATGCCGATACACCGGACCAAATTCTCGGGGTCCTTGATGTGAAATTCTTCCTGCTCAATCCAACCGAGCATTACACCGAGGTGCTGAACGCTCCGTCATTCGTTCCCGAAACAATGAAAGCGCTCGATCTGCTTCGCAGTTTCCTGACGCATCCACAGGGACTTGCCATCGTGGTCGATGAATTCGGCGGCACGGAAGGAATCGTTACTCTTTCCGATATCACCGAAGAAATCATCAGCGACGCGGTTCCGCTGGGAGAAGCCGATCTTTATATCGAGCCTCTCGGAGACGGCCGTTTCCTGGTCAACGGCAATGCGCGTCTTGATGATCTGAGCGAGCATCTGGGATTCGAACTTGAAGCCGAAGGAATCGACACGATTGGCGGTCTTGTTTTCAATCGACTCGGCTACCTCCCGCCTTCCGGAACGCGATTTGAAATGCCGCGGCTGGGCGTCACCATCCGTCGCACCGGGCGAAAGCGAATCGAAGAAATCTTGCTTGAGAAAACGGTTTCATTTTCCGACGGCGAAGAAACAACTGAAGAGGAAGCTTCGTGAGCTACGGGTTTCTCATTTTCATCTGTTGGACGGTGTCGTTTTTCTTTGCCGGAATCGAAGCGGGTCTGCTCTCGATTGATCCGGTCCGGCTTCGTCATCACGTCAAACAACGGAAACGATCTGCTTTGCGTCTGGAACGATTGATGAAACATCCGGAGCGCTTGCTCATAACGGTGCTTCTCATCACTAACATGGCTGACATTCTCGGATTACTTCTTCTGACCAAGCTCCTCGTCGAATACTTTGATTACGCTGGCTTTGTCATTTCGATAGTAGTCGCGATTCCGATTTATCTTTTTGTGCTGGCCGTCCTTCCGAAGTCACTCTTCCGACGGTTTCCGTTCCGAGCCCTGGCCGCCCTGGCTGGCCTTCTCAATTTCGTTTCGATTTGTCTTTGGCCTGTCTTAGAAATCGGGAAGCGGATAGGCGGCCTGCTCATGCCGAAGCGCCCCGGTGATAGCGCGCGTCTCTTCGTCGCCCGGGAAGAGCTGAAACAGATTGCGGTTCAGAGCGAGCACGAAGGCACGCTTACTTCGACTGAGCGCGCGATGATTCATAACGTGGTCGATTTTCGTAACGTCAAGGCGCGCGACGTGATGGTGCCCCTGGAACAAACAACTGTGATCGCTCCAGACGCGCCGATTGTTGAAGCGTTGAAACTCGGCGCGGCCACCGCGGTCGACCGATTTCCGGTAATCTCTCGCGATGGACAGCCGGTTGGGATTGTTAATGTCCTCGATATTCTGCTCGACCAACCTCGGCACGATTCGCTGACCAGTTATACCCGTCGCATTGTTACCGTCACAGATAACGAGCCGGCCTATCGGGTCATCCAACGACTTCGCGCCACACGCCTCGGGCCTGGCCGCAGTGGTCGATCCACAGAAGAAACTGATCGGGATCGTTACCGGCGAAGATATCATTAAACGCCTGGTCCAGATCGGAGCGGTTTAGCCGCTGGACCGGTTGCCCCTTTTCGTTAGGAAAAGTCTTGCCACCACCCAAGAATTCGCGGTAACTAAAGAGTTATGCCTTTCCGTTGCATAGGCGTATATGCAGCCGTCTTGTTGGCTATCGCTCGACTCGTGGGCGCCCAGCAGACAATAGAGTCACTTTTCGCGCCCCAGGATGTTCCCGGCTATTACGGCAACCCTAACAACTGGTCGCCGCCGGAAGTCCCAAACAATACACCGGATAGAATCTACAACGTCACTATACCTGACTTTGTTCGAGTGAACGTGGACGCAACGATATCTAACCTGTCCCTTACGGGGTCGTACCTTACCGAAGGCAATTCCTTAACCGTCACCGGTTCGACCACCTTGAAGGACTTCCAAATCTTTCTTGCCTCGACTACTCCCGCCGGAGCGACATTGTCCGCTGGTGAGATGAGCAGCTTTGCTGATGGTTCGCTTACCGGGAATTATTACCTGACCAACTACAACACGACTGCGGGTTGGGCGACCCTGCAATTCAATCGTGCTCACGTCGTTGCCTTGACTAACGCCCAGATGACGTTGGCCGGTCCAATGACGCGAATTATCGATGAATTTGAAAACAATGCGTTGCGAGATCTAGCTTCGATCGACAGCACCTCAAGTCTCCAAGTGGCAGGCCAACAGTTGCAAATCACGGGACCATTTTCGAACGATGGCATTTTGTCAGTGTCTGCCTGGACAAACAGTCCAGGCATCTTCAGCATATCCAAGGGCCTCACCAACTTCGATCCGGCTACTCGCACACTCTCCAGCGGGACCTATTATATTGGCGCCAACTATTATGGCGGCAGCGACACAAGAAGCTCTCTTTCAGTTTGCTGGTGCCGACATCGTTCACAATGCTACCGGCCTGTCACTGAGCGGCTCACAGGCAAGAATCACGGATCTAAATGGCGCTGATGCGTTTCGAAACTTTTCTCATAACGCGAAGAGTGGAGCTCTTAACATTTCTAGCCGCAACTTTTCGATCCCGGGTGACTTCACCAATGACGGCATACTAAACTTGGCCGTCGCTACGTTTACGGTAAACGGTTCACTGACTAATTTTGATCCTGCGACGCGCACCCTAACCGGTGGCGCCTATCAACTCGACGCCAATTGCATAAGCGACTGTCTGACGAGTTTTGTTTTCCGAGGCGCTGACATCGTTAACAACGGCGCCTCGATCGCACTTCATCATGGGGCAAAAATCTTTGACGAAAACGGCAATGACGCCCTCCGCAATTTCGCGCACAACCTTCCAGGCGCGGAATTCACCTTTCACGACTACCGTGTCTTCACCCTATCTTCCGATTTTACAAATGAAGGAACCGTCCAGTTCCTTGGCGATCCGCCTGTTGCTCGCGCCGCCAATTTCAAACTAACCGCGGGCCACAGTTACCACCAGCTAGGAGGCACAACCGCCTTCGCCTTCGCAAACTTCTCTGGAGATATGATAATTGAGGGCGGCTCCTTTTCTGCGGCAAGCACGAACGGGTTTTCCCCGATACCCTCACAACTTGAGGGCAATGTGACCATTGGCAAAGCCCTCTTTAGCCCAATTGCCCTCGCGGTAACAGGGACTGTTCACCTTTCGTCCGATTCAACGTTTCTAACGAACCCATGGTACACTGAATATAACGGATTCTTTACTGTCACTGAAACCTTTACCGCTGACGGCATGTTTCAAATTGGCAATCCAGGGTCGCCTCCGCCCTTGAGCACCCGGAGCTTTCCCGTCGTCATAGCTGATCGCGTGGATGGCGCATTTAATAATGCTCCTAACGGAGCAAGAGTTGTCACTGCTGACGGCCTTGGAACGTTTGTGGTTAACTATGGGTCAGACAGCATTTTCATCTCGGGATATCAACCGATCCGTTCCACTCCGCAGCTTCTCAACCTCTCCACTCGGGCCCAAATCGGCACCGAAGAAAACGCGCTGGTTGGAGGATTCATTATCGCCGGCACGCAATCCAAAACAGTCGTTGTCCGCGCCCTGGGGCCTTCTCTATCTCCTTTCGTCCCCGCAGCACTGGCCGACCCGGTTCTTGAGGTGCGCGATTCTTCCGGCGCTTTGATTCGATCCAACGATAATTGGCGTTCGAGTCAAGAGAACCAAATTCGCGCTGCTGGTATCGCCCCAACCGACGATCTCGAATCAGCCATGATCGTGACACTTTCAGCTAACGACTCTGCTTACACCGCAATCGTTCACGGGGTGAATGGCGAGATTGGCATCGGAGTCGTGGAAGTGTACGATGTGAGCCCGGGACTCGATTCCAAGCCGATAAACATCTCTACCCGCGGCCACGTCCGCACCGGCGACGAAGCGTTGATTGGCGGTTTGATGGCACTAGGACAAAACCCGATGAGGGTAATCGTACGGGCCATTGGCCCTTCGCTACCGGTAGCAGGCGCCTTGGGAGATCCGAATCTGATCCTCTATGACAACAATGGTGCGCCGCTCGCCAGCAACAATAATTGGCGGAGCGATCAGGAAGCGGAGATCGTCGCCACCGGAATACCGCCTGCCAACGATCTCGAATCCGCAATTGTAACAACGTTGCCTGCCAGCGCCGGACCATTCACCGCAGTTGTTTCAGGCACGAACAACAGCCAGGGCGTTGCACTGATCGAAGTCTACGACTTGAATCAATAGGCAGGAATTGCATTCGCGACTGACTTGCTATCGCGCGGAAAGCGGCGGAGCGCCGCCGCACTCCACAACGCAAGCGAATATAGTGCCTGATAAATCGGCCCGTCTTGGAGTGCGGCGGTGCTCCGCCGCTATTAAACCGAGCGTCTTGCAGCCCGGAGCCAAGAGGCAACTATGCGTGACCCTACCTCGCTTTTTGCGGACAGCTACTCGGCTAACATTCGCGCCGTGTTCACCACCGCGACATGCGAAAACGCCTGCGGAAAATTGCCGAGCAACCGTTTCGATCGCGGATCATATTGTTCCGATAAAAGACCCACGTCGTTCTGAAGCGCCAGCAGACGTTCAAATAATTCGCGAGCATCTTTTTTTCTTCCGACCAAATGAAAACACTGCGCCAGCCAGAACGAACAGAGGAGAAACACGCCTTCAGACCCCGGTAATCCATCAACGTTTTTCTCGTTAGTTCGATATCGCAATACAAAACCGCTCTCCATTAATTCACGTTCGACCGCTTCTATTGTTCCGCGGACGCGTTCGTCTGTTGCCGGCAGGAAACCAAACAGCGGCATTGTTAGCAAACTGGCATCCAATTCCTTCGATCCATAACTCTGAGTGAACGCTTTCTTTTCCGCATCGTACCCTCGAGCACATACCTGCGCATGGATCTCATCACGGGTCGTTCGCCAACCCTTAAGATGATCCATCGCCGCGCAGTTGCATTGCTCGATCAATTTTACCGCACGATCGAATGCAACCCACGCCATCATCTTGGAATGAGTGAATTGCCGCCGACCACCGCGCACTTCCCAGATTCCTTCGTCCGGTTCCTCCCACTTTGATTCCAGAAAATTCATGAGCGAGGCCTGGAGATTCCAATCGGTCTCATTTGTCTCGAGGCCGGCTCGATGCGCCCGATACATTGAATCGAGCACCTCGCCGTAAACATCGAGTTGAAACTGCTGGGAAGCAGCGTTCCCGATGCGGACCGGCCGTGAATTTTCGTATCCACTCAGCCAGTCGAGTTCCAATTCCACGAGACGCCGCTCTCCCTGGACACCGTACATGATCTGCATCTGAGATGGGCTTCCGGCCACAGCCCGCAACAGCCATTCCCGCCACGATCGCGCTTCCTCGACATAACCGGATCCCATCAGTGCCACGAGCGTGAAAGTCGCGTCGCGCAACCAACAGTGTCGATAGTCCCAATTACGAACGCCTCCGATTTCTTCCGGCAACGACGTCGTCGCGGCGGCAACGATTCCGCCGGTCGGTGCGTAGGTTAATCCTTTCAACGTGATCAGCGACCGAACAACAGCGTCGCGCCACGGGCCGCCGTGAGTGCATTGCCGCGACCAGGAAGTCCAGTAGTCCTCCGTCTGTTGGAGAGCGTGTTCGGAATGGATCGCTCGAGGCGGTTTAGTGTGCGAAGGAAACCAAGTCAGCACAAACGGTATGCGCTGTCCTTCGGTGACAGTGAACTCCGCCACCGTGGTCAGATCTTCACCGCGCGTTTCAATCGGGGTCCGCAGAATCAATGCGTCGGGACCGGCGATTGCCTCAAGCCCACCATCCTCTTGGCGCACCCACGGAACGACATGTCCGTAATCGAATCGAATGATCAGCTCCATCTGTAACCGGACCGCGCCTCGCACTCCTTCTATGATCCGGACGATGTCGGGGTTTTCGCCGCGCGGCGGCATAAAATCGATCAGGCGAATCGCGCCGCTCGCGGTCTCGAATTCGGTTTCGAGAATCATCGTATGGTCTCGATAGGCACGGCGCGTTGCGGTAACCTCCTCCAGCGGGAGTGAACAACCACCGGCCATTCTCGCGGTCGCCAAGCAACGCCGCAAAACATGCCCCCGAATCAAATCGCGGAAAACAAAGCCAATCGATCGATCCCTCCCGGCTAACCAACGCGCCGGTCTGGGTATCGCTCAGAAATGCGTAGTCTTCGATGCGCGCCATTTGCCTGTTTCCTCCCCAACATGATCGAAAACCGGATACACCGGAATCGCTTTTTTTTAACAAGAATGCTCAGGATACAGCACCAGAGCGCGCCAACTCACCGATTTCCTCTTGGGTCAGGCGGAAAACGGTCCACTCGTGCATTGGTTTCGCACCTAACTTTTTATAAAACTGAATGGCGGGTTCATTCCAATCGAGCACCGCCCATTCCATTCGACCACAGCCGCGTTCATGCGCAATCTGCGCCAATCGCTCCAGCAATGCGCGTCCATAGCCTTTGCCCCGATCCGATGGCCTGACGAATAGATCCTCCAGATACAGGCCTGGTCTGCCGAGCCAGGTGGAAAAGTTAAAAAAATAGACGGCAAACCCGACTGCCTCGGCCCCTTCCAGCGCGAGCTGAACTTCGGCCGCGGGCTTCGCTCCGAACAGCACTTCGCGCAGCCCAGCTTCCGTTGCCACCACTGCGTCCGGTTCCCGCTCGTACGTCGCCAGATCTTTAATCAACTCGAGAATCACCGGAAGATCCGCTTCCGTGGCCGGTCGTATAAGAAAATTTGTCATATTAATAGGTCGGCTCGGGCTGGTTATCCTGAGAACAGCTCAAGCTTGAAGATTGTAAACTCGTATATGTCCTCCACAAGTTTCGCGCACCCGGATGCATGGCTTCACGTCGCGTTACTTGCGACGGCCTCCTCGCCCCACACCTAGTTGGGGAGAGGATTGAGGTGAGGGGCCCCTTTTCGCTTCGAACCCTCCCCCTGCCCTCTCCCTTACGAAGGGAGAGGCGATACTCCTCACTTTCCTCGCTCGCTAATTGCCAACTTCTTCTCCTCGTTCCCAAACTCTGCTCGCACGTTTGCGCGATCGCTTCCTCTCCCCGCACGTAGTGGGGAGAGGATTGAGGTGAGGGGCCGAGTCGCTTTTGTCTTCAAATAGACCATGGCCTGGGTCTCAAACCCTCACCCTACCCTCTCCCTTGAGAAGGGAGAGGCGGCAATGGGACACGTCCACCCAGCCCCAGATCGAGTTCCCTTTCCTCTCTTGAACGCTGTCCACTGGTAAACGAGCAGGGGCATTGTCGTAACGACAAGCCCTCGAGCCCGTTCCACCTCGACGGCAACAAATCTGCTGCGTTTAACGGGGTCTCCAACCCCACAAACCGCTCAAAAAAACCCGCCCACATGGGATCGCGTCTTGACAAACAGCCGCAGAAAAGTGAATCGACTACAGGGTATTTTGCTGAATCCGCAATGAAAACGGCTCTTGGAGTCCTCGTACTCTCGGTCGCACTACTTGGCGCGACACCGTTATACTGCGGTGAAGAGCCGGAACCGCTGGTCGCCACAGTCGAAGTCGTCGATTTTACCAAGCTCCTCCCGATCCTCCCCGAGGCACCTTCGGACTGGACCGCGGACAAAGCCGAAGGCTCAACCGAAAACTCCGGCGGCGTTAAAATCACCAGCGTCCATCGCGACTACAAAAAGGGTTCCGCCGATGACGCTCCGAACACTTCGATCAGTATCCTCGATTCCGCGGCAAACCCGGATTACGTGACCGCGACGGTCTCGGCCTGGAACGCGAGCACTGAAACGCCCGAAGGCTACACCAAGTCCCTGAAGATCGAAGAAATGCCTGGATTCGAAACCTTCGAGAAGGAAGGAAAACACGGCACACTCTGGTTGATGGTGGCGAAGCGCTACGTTGTGCAGGTCGAAACCCAAGGCCAGGAGTCCAAAGAACTTCAGGAATGGCTGAAGCGGATTGACCTAAAGAAACTGGCGGCGATTAAGTAAGTCGTGCCTGATTCAAGAGGCACCGGCAAATTAAAGAAAGTCGTCGCTCTAGCCTGTCGAATCGACCGGATTCAAAATCGCGGGTTCATTCCACCGCTTTTGTGTCATCCGACGGGGTGATCGGAAGGGCCGCGGATTAACACGGATTAAACACGGATTCGGACCTTGAACTCGGTCGGTCGAATTCCCACTCCGTGTTTAATCCGTGTTAATCCGTGGCTAAGACCGAACCCCGTCCCAAGGTCACCACGATCAGGCATTGCTAAACTCGTAGCGCACCCCAAAATAATGCAGAATTCCAACATACCTATGGCTGACGATCGAAAAACCTTAGAGCAACGAGCCCAGATGACCGATATTGAACGTCTGCGGCATTCGGCCGCTCACGTTCTGGCCACTGCGATTCTGAAAATCTGGCCCGACGCGCAGTTCGCAGCCGGACCACCGGTCGAGAACGGGTTCTATTACGACGTCGAGCTCTCTCACCGGATTTCGCCGGACGATTTCCAAAAGATCGAGGAGGAGATGAAGAAAGAGGTCAAAGCCAATCATGTTTTCGAGAGAGTGGTGATGCCGCGAGCAAGCGCTCGACATGGCAAGCCGCGGCGCCCTTGGCGCCCTCAGCGAACGCCCAGACCCGAGCAAGTTCAAACTCGATATCATCCAGAACATCCCAGAAGGCGAAGCGATTTCGTATTATCGGAACGGCGACTTCATTGATCTTTGCGCCGGGCCGCACGTGATGCGCACCGGCAACATCGGGGCGTTCAAACTGACCAACGTCGCCAGCGCTTATTACAAAGGCGACGAAAAGAATCCGCAGCTCCAACGCATTTACGGCACCGCTTTCAAGAACAAGACCGAGCTCGACGAATACTTCAAAATGCTCGAGGAAGCGAAGAAGCGCGACCATCGCAAGATCGGCAAGGAGATGGAGATTTACGTGATCGACGATGACGTCGGTCCTGGCTTGCCGCTCTGGCTGCCGAGGGCGGCGCGATGGTCGAGGAACTCGAGAAACTGGCGAAGGAAACGGAATTCGCCGCTGGTTATCGTGCGCGTTAAGACTCCCGCACATCGCCAAGGAGAAAATTTATACCAAACCAGCGGGCATCTCCCGTACTGTACGCGGAGTCGATGTTCCCGCCGATGGAACTCAAGGAAAAGGTTGAAGCATCAAAGGAGATGCGTCGAAGCGGACAGAAATCAGGGTGCTTCGACCAAGTATTACCTCAAGGCGATGAATTGCCCGCATCATCACCGGATTTTCGCGGCGGAACCGCGCAGCTATCGGGATCTGCCTTTGCGCCTGGCGGAATATGGGACGTGCTATCGTTACGAACAATCCGGCGAACTTTTCGGCCTGATGCGGGTGCGTTCGCTCAATATGAACGACGCGCATCATTTACTGCACGCCGGAGCAATTCGCGCAGGAGTTCAATGCGGTGAACGAGATGTATCTGAATTATTTCAAGATTTTCGGCATCGAGAAGTATGTCATGCGCTTCAGCACTCATGATCCGGCCAAGCTCGGACAAAAATTCGTCGACGAACCGGAGCTCTGGAAGCAGACCGAAGAAATGGTCGCGCGACGTTTTGAAGAACTCCGGGATCAACTATGTCGAAGTTCGCGAATGAGGCGGCTTTTTATGGGCCGAAAATCGATGTCCAAGTCTGGAGCGTGATCGGGCGCGAGTTTACTCTCGCGACCAACCAGGTCGATTTTGCCGTGCCGCGCCGATTCGGCCTGGTCTATCGCGATCGGGACAACACGGAGAAAACACCGCTTGCATTCATCGCGCGCCGCTAGGCACGCATGAACGGTTCATCGGTTTCCTGATCGAACATTACGCCGGCAACTTTCCGCTCTGGCTCGCGCCGGACCAGGTTCGCATTCTTCCGATTGGGGACGACGCCAAGCTCCTCGATTGCTCGCGCCCCACTCCTTTCGACCATCTCTTACTTTCAACGATCCATCACGCAGGCCAGCAGCCATTACTGCGTGAATGGTAAAACCGATTATTCCGGGGATGCGGGACCTGGGGAAATCACACAAATGGTACGCGAAGCCTATTACGCATGGCACGCGGGTTGTTGGAATCGTTGGATGTTTGGAACCGAGCATGAGGGGTTCGCCAGCAACCCGGCATGGTATACCGAAGCGATGTATCAGGCTTCGGCATTGTTACATCGCCATCTATGCAACAATTTCGGGATTCCAAAGGACCGCAATCATATTATCGCACATGGTGAAGGGCGGAACGCCAGTTGGAGAAGTTGGATGGCGGCCAATTATCCCTCGATTGATTCGCGCTGTAACAACCACACCGATCCTGGACCATATTCAATACGAGATAATTACATCAATTTGGTCATTGACCGGTGGGACGGAGTTCAATGCGACTTTTGTCTCGCAGTCTGTGGCCAACAATACGCAATTCTGACCAGGGCAGGCCTTCTCCTGCACATTTGTGATGCATAATTCGGGGACCACCACCTGGATCGCCAATGGTGGGAATGGTTACACTTTGAATAACAATGGCGGGACTGCGATGGGCGCAGTATTTGCGACGCCACTGGGGGAAATGTCGGTCCGAACGGGAACGGAAGTTTACCACAGTCAATTTCACTGCGCCAACAACACCGGTATTCCGGCGACGTTCCGGTTGAACAGTTCCAGCAGCGTTTATTTTGGGGCGACAGTGTCATTCACGATTGTTGTGGCACCACAGAATAATTCCTCCGTTGTGAGTCTGAGTGTTCCTGCGTCAGTGACCATTGGTCAGTCATTCCAGGAGCAAATCGGTGGTGATGAAAAACAGTGGAGCCAGAGCGTGGACCTCCGGCGGTGCGAACCCATACAATCTGGGATCGCAGAGCCCACAGGACAATGCGACCTGGGGTTTCAACCGGGTGGGATTGCCTTCCTCGCCGATCAATGCGGGACAGATCATTAGATTTCAATGCCACCGCGCCGACCACGCCGGGCAGCTACACTTTCGCCTGGAAGATGGTTCAGGAAGGAGTGCAATGGTTTGGAGCGACTGCTTCAGCGACCATCAATGTTTATATTGCGCACCTGAGATTGATACACAGCCGGTAAGTCAAAGCAAGAACGTTGGAGATAGTGTGACCTTCAATGTTGCTTTGAGCGGAACACCGCCCGTGAGTTATCAGTGGCAAAAAAACGGGGTGAATATTCCAGGGGCAACCGGCTCGAGTCTTACGCTCAACAACGTGCAACTGGTGGATGCTGGATTTTACACAGCGGTGGTCGCAGACTCCGGTGGCAGCGCGACCAGCCAGCAGGCGCAGTTGACGATCATGGCGACACCTTACGCTCTGGGAGACGGTGAAGGGTTGCAAGGGCAATGCTTTGACAACCTGGACCTGACAAATCTCAAGCTGACGCGCAATGATGCGACGATTGATTTTACATTTGGAACGAATGCGCCCTGCTCCCGGGGTTGCAAATACAAGTTATTCCATGAGATGGCAGGGGCAGGTGCAGCCGCTCTACAGCCAGACCCATACCTTTTTGCAACGGCAGATGACGGGGTGAGATTGCGGGTGAATGTAGATATGATCCATCGATAAGTGGATTGATAGACCGCATACATAACGAAATGGCGACCATGAATCTGACTGCCGGACAGAAAAATATAATATCGAGATGGATTATTATAACAACGGCGGGCCAGCCTCGATTGCGTTACGCTGGGCGAAAGCGCGAGTCAGGTGAAGGAGATTGTTCCGCAGACACAGCTTTTTATATTATTCCGACTCCGCCATCGATTGTGGACCCAGCACGGCAAACCAGCACCGGTATCGCCGGGGGCGAGCTGCAACATACAATGTCGTAGCAACGGGAGCGGTGCCGCTGGAGTTATCAATGGAGATTTATACGAGAGCTCGATATTGCTGGAGCAACCGGCACGAGCTACACCAGTGAGCAATGTTTAGGCTGCAAAACTGGGTGAGTATTCCGTTTTGGTCAGCAATGAGATCGGGCAGCTGCCGCTGCACGGCGTGGGGGCGAAACTGACCTTAAATAGCGCGGTGGTGTTTCTTCGACAATTTGGGAGACTGGCGATCTCAACAACTGGGCTGTAGCAGCAGGGGGCGAGTCCTGCGTTGGGGATATCCCACGGCACAACATACCAGTGGCTCATATGCCCGAGCGAACATGGGACGCAGTTCGGTGGACAAGAAGGAATTGTATCACAATTTGAGGCAAGGAAGTGGCTGGTCATGCTTAAGCAACATTCTGGATTTATTAAGAGTAGGGTGGAGGAGGAACAGCGGGCCAGACACACGCTACTATGGCGAAGTGCGGCTGTTATTAGTGCGCTCGGGGTTCAGGATATAGATGGAACATTGAATCAGTTGTTCGCGATTCAGGGCGTTACAGCATCAATCTGGGAACCCGGGACGGGTTCATTGGCTGGATGAAGTGTTGAACACAACGAATTACCAGGCGCGCGTGCTGACCCGGGAGCTAATGCAGGGTGGTTTAATTTCGAAATGCCGTATGAGCCAATCAGGCCCGCCGGATGGCATCAGTTTGAAATTGAGAGGCTGGCCGATCGTGCCAACGATCCGGTTTTCCGTGGATGGGGTTTCTGAGCCGAACAATAACGGCGGCGACGGACACGACCTGGGATGTGGTAACCATTGGATCAGTTGGGATCCGGGACGACGACAGGCAACGCGCGGTTTGATGATGTGAAGGTGGAATATTTTGATGGGCCGGCGATTCTCGCACAGCCGCAGGATCAAAATACGTTTGCGGGAGGAACGCCAGCTTCAGCGTCGTGGCAACGGCAACGTGACGGCTATCAATGGCGTGCGAACAGAGTTACGATTGCCGGGGCAACTGGATCCAGCCTGAGCTTGAATAATGTGCAGCTCACGATGCTGGGGATTATTCCGTGTATGGTTTTCAATGGGGCTGCAACTCGCTTGCCAGCGTACGACGCGGAATTGACTGTTGATCCAACGCCTACCGCGCCGACGATCGTGGGCGAGCCGCAGAGTAGATGGTGGCGCAAGGGGATACACTGACACTGACCGTGCAGGCAAATGGCTCTAATCCATTACAGTTATCGTGGCGTTTCAACGGGGCGGAGATCGAGGGCGAAACAGGGTGGAGATTTTTCGCGTATCAATGTGCAGACATCCGACGCGGGTGAATTATGATGTGATTGTTGGAAACAGCGCGGCTCGGCGACCAGCGCGGTGGCATGGAGTCGATTGTGAATATTCCGCCCGGCTTTACGCTGCAGCCGCAGAGCCAAACTGTTTTGGCCGGGCGCGAATGTGACCTTCACCGCGGCGGCGAATGGCACAGCGCCGTTGAGTTATCAGTGGCAAAAGAACGGGGTGAACATTTCGGGGGCGACCAGACCAGTTACAGCCTGGTGAATGTAGGTCTGGCAAATGCGGGCAAATTATACGGTCGCCGCTTCTAATGGTTGATGGTATACGATCAGTGACGTGGCGACATTGACAGTAAACACGCCGCCCGTCGTTACAACGCAACCGGCAAACCAGAGCAGTGGCCCCGGGTGCCAATGTGACTTACAGCGTAGTGGCCAATGGCACCGCCCCGTTCAGTTATCAATGGCGGTTCAACCAGGCGAACATCGCCGGCGCGACCGCCAGCAGTTACACGGTGAACAATGCACAGACCGCCAACGTGGGACGTACTCGGTGGTGATTAACAATGCGATTGGCAGCACCACGAGTTGGAGGCATGGTTGAACCTCAATGCGGCAGTGGTGTTCAAGGATGATTTCGAATCCGGCAACCTGAACAACTGGACCACGGCAGCGAGTCCGGCGACAGCGTTGGCGAATTCCACCGCTCAGCATAATGGCGGCACCCATAGCGCCTATCTGGAGAGTTCGCTGGACAAAATGTATCACAATCTGGGAACCAGCATTGAAGGACGTGCGAGGGTGACTTTTAGATCTACGATGCAACGGGTGGCGGAGGATCGGCGGGGCAGACGCGGTTGTTTGGTGAAGTCCGCGGTTACGCTGGCGGAAGTTATAACAACGGTTCTTTGAATCAATTGTTCGGAATCGGGCGGTACAGTATCGGTTTTGGAACGGGCACCGGCTCGCTGGCGACGGAGGTCGTGAACACAACGAATTACCAGGCGCGAGTGGTTGCTGGCGCGAACACTGGATGGCTTAATTTGAGCGGAGTCAACCGGACAATGGGCTGGCACAACATTTGAAATCGATCGGCTGGCTGACGGCACGACGGTGAATTTTTATGTGGATGGAACCCTTTGCCGGACCATTACCGGGACGACCTATGCGCCTTCGGAATGTGATGACCATTGGTTCGCTGGGAAGCGGAACACAGTTGACGGCGGATGGATGGTTTGACGATGTGAAGGCGGAGTATTTCGATGTGCCGAGCATCACCACCCAACCGGCTAATCAAAGCGCGGATGTGGGCGGATCGGCGACATTCAATGTTGCAGCCACTGGGAACGTGACGGGATATCAATGGCGGTTTAAAGGAGTGAACATTGCGGGAGCGACGAATTCCAGCCTGACGGTCAACAATATTCAGGCGGCGAACGCGGGCAACTATATGGTTGTGGTGAAGAACCTGGCGGGCGTGGTGAATAGCGCTAATGCGGCGCTTACAGTGACAGCGGTGCCGCCAGTATTGAGTCGCAGCCGCAGAGTCAGATGGTGGGTGAGGGAAGCAATGTGACCTTCAATGTGACGGCAGAGGATCTGCGCCGCTGAGTTATCAATGGACGCTGGATACCGTGGATATTCCCGGGTGACGGGGAGCAGTTACACGAGGAACAGCGTGCAGACGGGAGATGCAGGCAATTATGCAGTCAGAGTGAGCAATACGGCAGGGAGCTTGACCAGTTCGAACGCGTCCTGGTGGTTGGAATAGCACCGGGATCGGTCACGCAACCACAGGGTTTGGCGGCGAATCCGGGTGCGCAGGCAGTTTTCACTGTAGCAGCATCGGGAACTGCGCCATTGGCTTATCAATGGTATTACAATTCCGCGCCGATTGACGGGGCAACAACGACGATCGTATACGGTGTTTGGATGCAGGGCCAGAGGATGCTGGAAGTTACTCGGTAGTGGTGAGCAATTTTGCAGGTGTTGCGGTGAGTGGGAATGCGGCATTGGTAATCAATGTCGCACCGACGATTACGACGGATCCTGCAGAGTGTCGCTGTTATTGCAGGGGACGAATGCTGAATTCAGTGTTACTGTGATTGGCACGGCGCCATTTAGTTATCAGTGGATGTTCAATGGGACCAACATTGCGGGAGCAACCCTGAACAGTCTCGCGATTACCAACGTGCAGCCGACCAATGCGGGAAATTATTCCGTGATGGTGACGAATGTGGCGGGAGATGCGTTGAGCGCAGAGGCGACGTTGACGGTGAATGAGCTTCCATCGATTGATCGCAACCGGTAGGTCAAACCGTTGCTGAAGGGAGGAATGTGACGTTCAGTGTTGTGGCAGCGGGACTGGGCCGTTGAGCTATCAATGGCGGTTTAACTCGGATGATATTGTGGGAGCCACCGGGAGTTCTTATTCCAAGACCAATTTGTTAACTGCGGATGCGGGGCATTATTTCGTGGTGGTGACGAATGCCTTTGGCACTGTTATCAGTGAGGAGGCTGTTTTGACGGTGACTGAAGGTAATGTTGTGCCTCCATCGAGCCCGGTGGTTAGTATCGCGAGCTCCGGTAATAATGTGACGTTAAGTTGGCCGGCTGTGGCAGGGCAGGTTTATCGCGTGCAACACAAGGGCAGCTTGAGCGATGCGAACTGGGTGAATGTGCCGCCTGACATCACGGCGGTGGGTGTGAATGGTTTCGGCTGAATTACCTAAGAATGGGGGCGAGGGGTATATCGTGTTGTGGTTATTGTGGAGTAAAACACCTTTTCTTAGCCACAGATGGAACGCTGATTAAACACGGATTGCGAATTGCGACCTGAAAAAACAAGGTCGCAATGCAGCAGATCGGAGTAAGTATTATTTTGGCTGTTGAGCCAAATGTTGATGAACCAGGCAAGGGTGCGCTGCCACATTTCGGGGGTGTAGATGTGGCCCTGGCCTGGGATAGACGGTGCTTTGAAAAGCATCTTCTTTTTGTAGAGCCGGTAGGCGGGGCGGACGATGGATTCGATGGCGTGGATGCCATCGGCGGGTGAGCCGGCGTCCTGGTCGCCATTCATGAAGAGTGCGGGGCGGGGCGCGATCAAGGAGATGACGGCTTCGGTGTCGAAATGATTGAGCAAGTCGGGCACAAAATAATAAATACCGTGGGCTTTGAGAGCTTCATGCTGGATGAGATTTTGGTAGCGGGTCAGACAGGCCATGGGGACGCCGGTTTTGATGCGTTCGTCCAGGGCCATCAACCACCATGAGCGCGTCGCGCCCATGCTCATGCCGGTGACACCGATGCGCTTGGCGTCCACTTCGGGGCGCGACGCCAAATAATCGAGCGCCATCAAATCATCGCGCAGAATCATGCCCCAGAGCGTGCGGCCGACCCAGAGATTGAATTTGCTGGCGGTCA
The DNA here is from genome assembly GCA_963751725.1 of uncultured Verrucomicrobiae bacterium. Lineage (GTDB taxonomy): Bacteria > Verrucomicrobiota > Verrucomicrobiia > Chthoniobacterales > UBA10450 > AV80. The sequence continues at coordinate 4,458 of CAVVVQ010000012.1, read as the reverse complement.
TTTCGCCGGCGTTCCTTTTTCGTTGGTCCGCCGGGACCCTGGCCATTGCGTTCGCCGAAGCAATAGGCGTCGATGGCAATCACCACGTATCCGCGTTTTGCGAGAGTCGGGCCCGGGCGCTTCAGGGTGTGTTTGGATCTGAAAGAGTTCTTCTTTGCCGATGTCGTATTCGCCGCCGTGCCAGTGGCAATAGAGAATAGCCGGAGATTTGGTCGACGTCTTTGGGAAGGAGAGGTAGCCGGGAACATGGCGCCGGCCCCGTTATCGAACTGGAATTTTTCGAGGATGTAATCGCCCTTGTCTTCGCGTGAGAGGGTTTGGACTTTCGGAACTTTCGGACGCGGAGGCAATTTGCCGAGGAGTTCCCAGAGCTGGCTCGGGTTTGTTGGCGCTGTTTTTCCCAGGCTGTTTTTGATTTGGGAATGGTGAAAGCGGGAACTGCTGGGGCGTTTTCAAGCCAGCGCGAGGCGGCAGTGTGAGTTGGTTTGGGCCATGGTGTGTTGCGCAGTGCAGAAAAGGAGAGTTGCGAAACTGAGCGCGATGAGGTTTTTGAATCGGCGGTTCATCGGCCTCCAATCAGCCTGTGGAGGCAAAGGAAAGCAAGATAAAATCCCACAGACTCTCCCCATGAATCTGTGGGACTCGCAGCAAAAGTGTCAACAGAGTGACTCAAGCTTTCTCGTAGTCGCAACGAACCTTGGCGGCCGTTGCGACGGAGCGGGATGCTTAATCGCTAATGGTGACTTTGCGCGGCTTTACCCTTTCGGATTTTGGCAGAGTGAGCGTGAGGATCCCCTGATCCACCTTGGCGTTGATTTTCGTTGTGTCGATGGCGGGGTCGAATTCGAAGACCCGGCGGTAATCGGCATTTGAGGATTCGCGGTAGACCAGGCCGGTATTGGTGGAGGCCGGCTGGCGATGGCCCACGATGGTGAGCTGATTGTCTTCGAGGGTGATGTCGAGCCATCCTTGTTGACACAACCGGGCACTTCAGCCTGGAGGACGTAACCATCGTTGGTTTCGAAAATATTCACCTCAGGTGAAACGTAGCGGCGGTTTGAGCCATTGGTTTCGACAGAGGGTTTGGTCGTGCTGGTTTCGTTGTTGGCGACTGTGTTCATGTTTAAATTGCCTTTCGTGTTTTTTTAGTTTTTGAAATTGGCTGGCGGGAGACCAGTCCCGCCAGGGTTGATGGTTGTTGGTTAACTGACATTCACCGCGATCTGTTTCGGTTTGGCTTCCTCAGCTTTTGGGCACAGTGACGGTAGGATACCATCCTTGTATTGCGCCTGAATCTGATCTGCCTTCACAGGAGAGGCCAGGGAGACGGTGCGGCTGAATCTGCCGACGAATCGTTCCGAGCGATGGGTCACTGCGCTTTCGAACGCGCTTTCGCGTCTTGCGCACACCGGAGATGCTCACGGCGCCATCCTGAAGGGAGACTTCGATGTCTTCCTTTTTCAACCCGGGAAGTTCGGGCCGTCACGACGACGTTATCCTTACTCTCATAGATATCGATCGCCGGTTTCGTTTTGAGGAGGTTTGCCGCAAGTGGTGAATCGAAAAAGCGGTTCAATTCATCCTGCAGCCCAAACAATTTTCCAAAGGCGGGCCATACAGATAAGTCGGGTTGTTGCCATCTTGATACGTTGCTCATATCGTCATTCATCCTTTCGTCATTATTCAGGTTTTTAAATTGTATTTAACCTAACGAGTTGGTGAATAGCTGTTGGCATGCCAACGGGTTGTGAGTCGAAATTTTAAAATTCAAGCGATTGAAATATAATAGGTTATGAAGTTGATTTGGTTTTGCGGAAGTGGCAATAAAGAGTCATTGTGGCTCTTTATGGCACAATTGCATTAATAGAAAACGAGACAGAATGGCTCATCGTAACTAAAAATTCCCCAACTATTTAGTGCCTGTTGGGGAGATTAAGACTAATTCTGCTCAGCTATACTAAGGAGACTTGGCGTGTGCTTGGAGCACGCAAAATCCTTGTGGCAGGGTGGTTGTCGCCTTCCAAGTGGCTTGTGTGAAGGAGCCACTCACAAAGCTCGCATTTACAGTGAAGTAGTTTCCAAATTTGGGGGTTACCCTCAAAATGATAGCACCGGACGGGGGAAGTTTTGAGATTGTAAAATGATATCAACGGGGTTGTTTGTTTGGAGACTCAGATCGGAAGAGGTCAACACACCAGCCCGTGGATCGGCAGGAGCAAGCTGGCCATCCACTCCGAGTACTTTCACCGTGGGCGTAGTCAGGGTGGCCAAATCGCCGGAAAAATGCCGGGGGGGACTGCAACTGTATTTGGAGTGAGAATTAATTGAGGAGAAACAAGATCTGCCTCCTAAACTGTACCAGTCCGGCTGTGATTGCCCCATTACCTTGTAATTGGCGAGCAATCAAACGGATCGCCCCATGTCCTGCGTACACATAACTTGGTGCATAGCCACCTGTGCTAAAACCCTGTCCCGCTCTCGCCGTTATCTGTCCATTGATTATGGTGGTACCGCCAGTTCCAATCAGTATTGCCCCACCACCAGACGGACCAGAGAACTCCCCGCCCCATTCGGCCGCTCCCCCTCCTGACCCACCCATCAAAGGCTGAAGCTGAGGATTTCCGTAACTGCCGCCATATGAACTAGCGGAACCTCCAAGGTTAGCTTGCGAGCTTCCTGGACCAAACCCCGCACCGTGTCCACCAAGTGCATTCGCGCCACCTCGAAATCCGCCCGGTCCTGGTTCTGTCGGCATTGTATAGCTAGGATAATTGCGGTCATGGCTGCGACCATCAAGACTTAGACTGCCATTGATTACCACATTACTTTGAACTAACCACACCACCGGCGCTCGCGAAGGGTGATTTGAGAAAGTGACGCTGCACCCGGCGGCGATGTTGATGGAGGAATATTTGAAAACGACAGCCCATTTTTCAGGATCATAAACTCCTTTGCCAGCGTTGGCTGAATTGTTGGTGTCCTCAGATCCCGGTGACAGCCTGACTCAAATCAATGACGGTGTTGCTAGCAACATTCAAAACTCCATCCGAACCATCGCTACCCACATTGAGTGGCGGAACAATGGTGCCAAATCCATCCAGTTCACTGATCCGCGGTCCATTAGAATGCCCAATTTCCAACTGTGTAAATTCGGCTTTCCAACGACTGGTGGTAATAGGTGCAGGAGTTCCCGATATGACCTTTCCTCCAACGTAAAGAGGAACATTGTTCGATGCGAAAATAAGTTGATAGCCACTACCGTTCCAAGCAGACCCGCTAAAGAGCCAATTGCCCGCATTCCGTCGGTATCACTGCTCAGATATAAATTAAAATTCGAAACCGTAATCAGATTGGGCGACTGCCATTCAACCGTATGCGCATAATCCGTTGGACCAATCTCCTGTTCCTGAAAAACCGTGGTTGTGTCGCCACTGCTGCCAAAATTCCCACCAAACATATCACGCGCGTCAGAGAGCCCGATGATTGAGGTGGTTGAAATAATCGTTCCTCCCTGAGAAATGTCCCAAACATCTGAGGAAGTCTGGCAGAAAGCGGCAGGCACGAAAGCCGTGATCAATAAGTAGCACGCTAATTGATAGATAATGCGTTTCATAGGTGGTTTGCAGCTATTCATGGATTATTGAGAACGGATACTTCTTGGGGACAGAGCCTCATGTGCGGCTGTTGCCTGCCCGAAGTTAAAGATAGAGACTTCGCGACTTACCACGTTATACAAGGCATGGTTTTTTCCAAAATTAAAACGGTAAAGCTCCTGCCATGTCAGCGGCGCGCCGTTGTCGCCCGGTAGGTCTGTTGTAAATCCCGATAACTGCGTTGAGTCGCCCGGATGATTCGGGTTCAGTCCATGATTCAATTCGAATCGGGTCTGCCAACACCATCCCCATCCGTATCAGTTGATGGAATATTAAACAGTGAAACTTCACGGCCAATGGCTTCGTAATTCGCCGTGGGCTGGCCGAAATTGAAAATGGAGACCTCGCGCGTGACCACTTCATACAGGGTGACATTGTGATTTGACTGATATTGAGAGGAGCCGGAGCCAAGTAAGGGGTTGGTTGGTTTCATTAACGAAACCGGAGAGTAGACTGAACTTCCAGCGGCAAGAGGACGGAGGCCGTGGTTCGATTCAAAAAGATCATTCAAGCCGTCCCCATCGATGTCGAGAGGATCAGAGTTGGGTATTCGCTGAACACCCCAGAAGAGCTGAGAACCTGGCGGGGTGGAAAGAGAGAAGTTCCAGGCATTTGAGCCACCACCAAATGAAATGAGCCGGGGCGCAAAAGAAGTCAAATTGGTGCTGTCTCTCAGCACATAATAGCTGGCGTTATTAGTGGCCAGATCAAAATGGACGACCAGGTTTGAGCCGGATTGACTATGGCGAAACGCCATGAAATTGCTTTGGCCAATTACGGATTGGCTAAACAGGAGAGAAAGGAA
>CAVVVQ010000011.1:0-29232 GCA_963751725.1 uncultured Verrucomicrobiae bacterium | reverse complement strand
ACCGAAAAAAAGAGAGCCCCCTGTTTTTGCTGTTTTGACATGGCCTGGTTCTCGCCCCGCGCAAAACGATCGATCGGTGCGTTCATGAAAGTGAAACTAAACTCGAACTCAGCCACCGCTTGCCCGACCATGGCGAACGTTATCGGTTCATCAGGCTCAAGTTCGGGAAACGCTTGAAGGAAAAGTTGTCGATAGGCTTGTTGGCGTTGAGCCGTCCGAGCACCACGTCACGAATCGGTTCATTGCGGAACTCGTCAAACCCGCCATCCGGACGCGGGATATGTTGGTTGGTGGAAGTGGAACGCCGGTCGGCCCAATCGGCGGCAAATCAAACTGATCGAAATCAATCGGTGGTTCGTGCCCGTTCTAAGTTTCGTTTTGAAAATATTTTGGGAACCGAGCGGACGGAAAGATCGAACTCGCTTTTAATTGTGGGATTCCCTGGCTCTTTCACGAGACGCGGGCCGCCGATCGATTTTGTTTGGAACCGTGGAAGCGTCAGAACGCCATCGGAAACCTTAGTAAACCTGCCACCTCCGATAGTTCTGTTGGCGGAATATGAGCCTGGGCCTGGAGCAGGTGTTTGAAGTCGGGATCGTTTGGCGGGAATCGGGTTGTTCCTTCCGGCGGCGGAAATTCGAATCCCTGAGAATTATCAAACGGATCGCCGGAGATCGATTTAAAGCGGCCGTTCCACATCAACTTTGGGTAGAACGCGGTATTAACGACCGAGGGGGAACGACGTTGATTTCGCGGGCCGAGGCGGTGCGGACCTACAAGGCCATTATTTTCGACACCGATTGCGATCGACTGCGAATCGCCGAAGCCGTTTAGCGGGGAATGGCAACCGGCGCATGAATTGTCGCCATGCAGACCGATGAACTTGTCGAAGAATAGAGCGCGACCGACTTCAATTTTCGCGGTGTTAAGTGGTCTGCGGAGACGATTTTGCAGAGTAGATTCCACTCGGCCGGTGAACTGGTAACGGACGAGAATCTCTCGCAATTGGCTATCAAGATCCGATTGTGGATCAGCGCCGCGCGTCGACGAAGCAATAGCGCAAATGAAGGTAAGAGAAGAAACGAAACCTTTGAGTAATAGATTTGGTTTCATAGGCGCCAATCAACTACTAAACGCCCGAGTAGGTGCTTATTCAAGGTGATCGCTGGGAGTCAGGATTTCGCCCTCTTCTAGCGCATCGAATTCAAAACCATGGTGTCGCGCGTGAAAAAGCTAGGCTGATTGCCTCTTTCGTTGTGTCCGTTGTGTCCTTTGTGCCCTTTGTGTGAGGCTTTGTGTCGACTACGCGTTCCGTCTAGGGCGCTTCATCATAAGCGTCACTACTTCGCTAGCGCCCGGAAAAATTCCGGATACTCAATCTCTTCCCGGACGAGCGCATTCAATTTTTCCAATCGCGCATCGCCGGCCGGTGCTGGCAGTGGCACCACGCAGGAGCGAGCATCGTGCACAAACTCAATTTCGTTCCAATGAATCGATGCGATCGCATCATTGAATTTCGCAACCGAACGTCCACGAAAATAAGCGCGCGTGGTTTCAGGCGGCGCAAAAATGGCCGCTTTAATTTCGTCCTCACTCACAATGCGTCGCATTGATCCCTGGCCGAGGAGCTCATCAAACAAACTCTGGCCGGAAAGAATATTGTGATATTCAAGGTCGATCGCCTGCAGCCATGGATCGGACCACGATAAGTTTTCCGAGTCACGCAGCGTCGTTAGGAGAAATTTCTTCGCAACCCAGTCGACGCGATCCCGCACCAGCGCCACATCGTTTTCAAGGTCATCCAGAACCCGTTCCCACTCGCCGAGGAGCCAGGTTGTTTCTTCATCATCGTGGCCAACTTGTTGGGCCGCCTTAAGATAAAGCCGTTGCAAATCGACCGCCGAAATCTTGCGACCATCGCTCAACTCCAGGATCCAATGATAGTTCGAATCGCGGCTAATCGATTTTGTTGCATCGATAGGCTGGGCGATCTCAATCTTCGGAACCGTGCCGCGCTCAATCAGATCGAGGACGAGCGCGGTGGTCCCAACTTTCAGGGCCGTAGCCCATTCGCTCATGTTGGAGTCACCGATAATCACATGGAACCGACGGTAAATACTCGCGTCGGCGTGTGGTTCGTCCCGAGTATTAATCAGCGGACGCTTATTCATTGTGTCGATGCTCATCAACACGCTGAAGAAATCGGCCCGCTGGGAAATTTGAAAGAAACCAGGTTGAGCGGCCGCGCCTTCTCCTTCGATTCCCAATTTGCCGGCGCCGGCAAAAATTTGTCGCGTGACCAGGAACGGCAGCACACCCGCGACAAGTCGTTCCCACTCAATCGCCCGACGAGTCAGGTAATTTTCATGGCAACCGTAGCTGTGCCCACTGAAATCTGTGTTGTTCTTATAGAGTCGAACTTCCTGGCCGGATGGAAGCTTGAGGTTCCGGCGTCGAGCGCATTCGGCCAAGATTCGTTCGCCAGCTTTGTCATGCGCGACCAGCTGTCTGAGTGTGGTGCACTCTGGAGTCGAATATTCCGGATGCGCATGGTCGTTGTAGTAGCGCGCACCATTTGAAAGAACGAGGTCGCTCTTGATTTCCTCAAAGCTGAGTGGGCGATGTTTGTCGATCTCGAAGTAAGCGGATTCGTCGGTGTCCTGGAGGAGATGAGGGGCGTGAAAGCCGCGCGCATCGCGATGGGGATCTTCAAGAGAATAATCCCATTTCATATGGGCGCCGTGTTCGGTGTAAGAACGAACGAGCTCGATCGATTCCGTCACGACATCGACGGAATCAACCCCCTGAATCGTGATCCCATATTCCGTTTCGATCCCGAACACCGGTCGCATCATCACTCTTAAGCATAGCTCACGACGTGCCGGATTACCAAAGAGCTGATTGCTGATTGTGGCGAATGGCGGGTTGCCGAGCCACGGCTCGAACCCGGATAAACACGGTTTGGGGACGCACTTGTTCGCGAAACTCTGTTTCGCTGCTATCAAGCGCTGCTTCAAAGTGGGCGAGGGTGGATTGGCTTCCGAGCCGGACTGGCATTTTCATGTTTCATCCTTGGCTTACCGTGTTTCATCCGTGTTAATCCGTGGCCGAAATACTTAAACGCATTCCGGGCAAACAAAAACCCGCGACGGTTCTGCGCCGTCGCGGGTTTTCCGTTATAGAATTGTCGTTTCGCGTTACCGTTTGCCCGAAGGCTCGGGTGTAGTGTCGCTTTCCGCTTTCTCTTTTTTCTTTCGCTTCGATTTGCTCTCCGCATCGGTTTTCTGACCGAGCTTCACTGTCTTGGTTTCGAGCGAACCATCCGACCGCTTCCAGTAAGAACCACGGACGTCTTCGTCGGCCACGATGTCTGTGATTGTGGCCGGGTTTCCGTCCTTGGTGATAACAGTTACCTCGGTGATCTTGAAGACGCGCATGTGCTCTTTTCCAGCGATGGTAAAGGTCCGTGCGTTTTGATCGACCTCGGCGACTTTGCCGTGATACGGAACCGCTCGTTGGGATTTGACCGCGGGCGGATTCGTTGGGGGCGAAGATTGCGCCGTGGGATCAATTGGTTCGGCCGAGGTTGTCTTTTTTTCTTTTGCCCAGCTGGTAAGCGGAGCGTAGACGGTTAGTGCTGCAACGGATGCAGCGATGACTAATTGGTTTTTTGTTTTCATAGGTGGAGGGTTAACATTGGGGCCGTTCTTCGACTTCAATGTCGAATCGGGCCCGACCTTTCTGAACGCAGTTTTAGCGAAAGAGATCGCGGAGTGCAATCAACAAATTAAATTCCGATTAGATTGTTTCTGTCGGAAATCGTTAGGTAGGAGATTTCCGGCATCCAGCATTCGTGCCACGGCTACTCGATCATTGAAACCCAGTCTGGGAACGCACTTGTCGGCGAAGCGCGTTGTCGTCGCTTCAGGAGACGGTGCCCTATTGTCGGTCTCGGGACCTCCCGGTCCGTGTTGTTTCGGCAAAAACAAATATTTTCATCTTTCGAAAAATTTTCGGGAACTTCGCCCTGCCAATTCCGTAGTTAACCGTTAGACCGATGTCTCTGAATCCAATAATCAACCGAACCGAAAGCGAGCCAAACCCGAACGCTCCCTTGCAGGCTGTTTTGGTGGCTTCGCCTGACGGTAGTGTTCAGTTCATCACGGCTCGGGCCGAACTTTGGATCAGAGACTTTTTCAAGGCGGCTTCCCCCCTGAACCGCCTCCCGGAGGTTCTGATCCGCTGGCTCTCCAGCGGACCCTCCGGGACCCGGTCGCCTTTGATTTCTGAGCAAGCAGGTCGTCGACTCCACATGTGGGTGATCTCTCGAGACACAGAATCGGTTTGCCTTCTTTTGTCCGAGAACAGCGCCGCAGACGGTGAGTCGTCGCTGCGATTGAATGAAACTCCGTTTCAATCAATGGCGCCATTGCGACGTTGCCTAACCGAGCGACAACTCGAAGTATTATCGTGGCTGGCTCACGGAAAAACCAACTCCGAAATCGCCGGTATCCTCGGACTTAAAACACGCACTATCGGCAAATATCTCGAACGCATCTTTCCCAAGCTCGGCGTCGAAAACCGGACCGCCGCCGCAGCGCGATTCTTTCTCGCGTGCGGTGAAGGCGTGATTGCTCCTTGGCAACCAAATCATCAAAATCCAGCCACGGAGTGAGCTGGCATTAAAAACGCACTCCTTAGCGATCCTCGTCCCCAAACTCTGCCGTGTTTAATGTGCGGCTTAACATCTGTGCGAACGCTTCATGCCATCACGCGGAAAGCGGCGGAAGCGCCGCCGCACTCCACAACGCGAGCGAACATATGCACTGTCGAATTCCACAGCCCACCCCGTCCTTCGAGTGCGCTCGGTGCCCACGCCGCTTTTAGAACCGCACGTGTCTGCGAAACTCCGCAATCAGCAATCAGCATATCAGCAATCAGCAATCAGCTATCCGCAGTTTTCCCCGCGCCATTCCGCTGCTGCTCGCCCGGCTCGCGTCCCGGTGCTGAAACAACCTTGCAACAAGATAACCGCCGGTCGGCGCTTCCCAATCGATCATCTCGCCCGCCACAAAAACGCCGGGCATTTTCCGTAACATCATCTTGTCATCAATCTCGCTCCAACGAATGCCGCCCGCCGACGAAATGGCTTCAGCGATCGGACGCGGGCCGCGCAGTGGGATCTCGAATTTCTTGATCCGCGCAATGAGTAGTTCCCGGTCCTTGCAATCTTCGGGAAAGAAAGTTTCAGCGAGAGCAATCGCGGCGGCGCTCAGTTTCCACGCGCGAAACCAATCGTTGTCTCCGAGCAGGTCGACCGCGCGTTGGCGTAACGCGTCCGCTGTCAGTTGCGGTTTGAAATCGATCGTTAGCGCGGGCTGCTCCATTGAACGCAACGTTCGGCCAAGCCGATAAATCGCGCCGCCTTCGAGTCCATGTCGTGTGATAAGCAATTCGCCGGAGACCGCCTGATGCTCCGCGCGCACAGTAAGATTTTTCAGGGGCAATCCTTCTGCGCGTAGCGAGCAAGCTCGGATGGCCAATCGACATTCCAACCGCAATTTGCCGGATGCCACGGGGCGATTTCGACTCCGTGCCTGGCGAGGATTGCCGGCCAATTTCCGTCGGACCCGGTCTCCGGCCAGGAAGCGCCGCCGAGCGCGAGAACAACCGCATGTGCCGTTAGTGAAGATTTTGCGTCACTCAAAATGAGCGCGCCATCCAGGCGATCTCGATTTCAAGATTCGTCAGCCGCGCCCCGTTTTGGAACTGCACGCCGCTCGCGCGTAAACGTCTAACCCACTGGCGCAGCAGTATCGCGGCCTTCTGTCCACGCGGAAAGACGCGTCCGCTTGTCCCGACGTAAGTTTCGACCTCGAGGTCCGTCGCCCAGTTGCGTAAGTTGTCTGGACCGAATTCTTGCAGAAGGTCGCGCCAACGTTCTGGCTCGTCCACATAACGAGCCGGAAAATTCTCGACCGGCTCGCCATGAGTCAAATTGAGTCCGCCGCGACCAGCGATCAAAAATTTACGACCTACGGAACGTTGTGCATCGCAAACAGTCACGTTTGCGCCGGCAGCGCGTGGCGACTTCTGCCGCGCGCAGTCCGGCGGGTCCGCCGCCTATGACGAGAATGGAATTGGTAGGCATAGTGCGATTGTGACGAAACTGTTTCTACCACCGTACCTTCTCGTTCACCACCTTGGTCGAGCCTCCTAAGGAGCGGCGGTCTCCGAACCGCCGGCGAGAAGCGTCGAACCTTCCCGATGCCATGCCTCCTTGATCACCAAATCTTTTGTGCAACCTCATTTTCGTAGAGGATGTATTCGTTCCTTTTCAGACGCGCTTTCTTCGAATTCCGTCGAATGTAACGCACGCAATTCGCAAAATGCTTCTCATCACGCACAAGTCGATCAAAATAATCTCGTTGCCAAAACTGGCCTGACCGCGAGATGAGTTTATTGATCGCGCCTGCGCTGAAACGTTTCCAACTGCCGATCAAATTCTCCAATGGCCAATCGGGATTTTGGACAAAAAGCGAATGGACATGGTTTGGCATTACCACGAACGAAATCATTGTGAACCTGATTCCATCGAAGTGGAGCAAGGTTTCAGCAACGATTTTGCCAAGCATGTTGTCGCAGGATACAGGAGCCATGGCCTGCGTCGAGCCATCGTTCGATGGTGCCGGAGAATAACCTGTGATATTCGTGTTCGACCTCTGCAGTCCATGGCTCAGGGTGAAAAGAGAGCCATGTCTTCGTTCGCTCTCCCATTTTTTCAGCAATTGATGTGGTAGCGCGTCGGCCAAACGAAAAGTAACAAAGTAGGTCGCGCCCATTTGCTGCCAATGGGGCAGACGATTTTTGGTTTGGCGAATCTCTGCGTACGGGTTGAAAAGACGCAGTTCGTTGCGTTCTGGGGGAGGGCCCACGATCAATGATTAACCGTGGAACGGTCAGTTGGAAGCTTTACGTTTGTGAACGCGGAATTCAGCATCGCCGCGTCAATGGGCGGTTCGGAGACCGCCCCTCCTTGATTACGGGATACCGCGTAAACAGCGGAGGCGCTTGGAAGGGTGAAAAGGTGTTGTTATCTACCGCACTCGTTCCACCGACTTCGGATCATCGAGCAAGATCCATTCGACGATCGAGAGCGGCAGACTGCCGTTCTTGATCAGATCATCGTGGAATTGGCCGAGACGAAATTCGCGCCCGCCTTGTCGCGATACGTGCCGAGCAAATTCATGATCTGCCATTTGCCGACGATGTAACTGATCTTTTGCGTCGGGCTCGAGGCCGCGCCGGCAGCTTCGCCTTCCGCTGCTTCACGATCGAGCCCGCCCGCTTCCATGAAATACTTCACCGCCTGCTCGAAAGTCCATTTGCCGGTGTGCAAATTCACATCCACGCCGATGCGCGCGGAACGATAACGCGATAGCCGCAGAACCTGTCCCTGCGCAGCGGAGTTCTCCGGATAAAGCCCGGTGCGCATCAGCATCTCTTCGCCGTAAAGCGCCCAGCCTTCGACAAAAACGCCGTCGCCATGCTGCCGCCGAATTTCGTCGGTGAGATGATTCGCGATCGAGAGCTGCATGAAATGGCCGGGAATTCCTTCGTGCCCGAGGATCGGCCGCGGATCTTCGATCGCCGCGCGAATGTAGAAATTCTTCGACTCCGGGTTGTAGGTCGGAATGAAATAAAACCCGCTGGATCCTTGTCGTAAAGACCGGGCGGATTCATGAAACCGCCGGGGCTGGTCGGCTTGAACGCTTCGGGCAATTGCCGAATCTCGAATCGGCCCAGATAATCGGGCATCGTGACGAGCTGATGTTCCTTCAGGAAATTAATCATCTCCTGCTCGCGGCTTTCATACGCTTTCAGAAACGACGCCTGATCCGGCGGAATATTCTTGGCTGCGCGCCGGGTTCGGATCGGCCAGCGATGGATCGGGCAAGAGCGATTCCAGCGCGCGATAACGCGCCAGCTCGGCGCGGCCGAGCATTTCCACCTGCTGCGCATCGAGCGGGAGCAGGAGAACGTGTTTGAGATAGTAATTGTAATTCGCCTCGCCCATCGGCGTGAAGGCGACCATCGACGGCAGTCGCTTTTCCAGACGATCGGCGAAACCGTGGATCGCGGTGAGCGCGGCATCGCGCGCCTTCATCGAAATCGTCGCGCTCGTTCGGCGCGAAGATCGCTGGCCAGCGTCATGAGCTGTCGTTGAAGAGCGGATCGATCGCTGCGCGCGGAAGCAATCGCGAGCTGCGCGTAAAGCTTTACCGGTTTCTGCAAATTGCGTTCGCCCTGCGCGAACATCGCCGGCATCTGCTTGAGACGCGCGGTCGCGGACGAGCGCGCGGTTGCGCGGCGTGTCGTATTCCTTTTTCAGCAGCGAAAAGATCCCGTTACGACATTCGTCGACATAAGTCTGCGGATCGGTCTTCTCGGATTGCAGGACGCGATTGTCGAAATCGGCGCCTTCCAGTTGCGAACGGAAAAGCATCCAATCGATCCGATCATCCTTCGGCCATTGCGCGGTCTTGCATGCGCGCGGACCTGATCGAGCAACTTGCGCACGTGCTGGGCGCGTTCCGCGATTTTTGCCGGCGAATAATCGGTCAGCCGATTATCCCAGGTATGCAGTCCGGAGTCGCTGCTGCCGACGGGATAATTCTCATTGCGCCAGGCGTAATAGTCGTCGGCCATTTTGCGCAGCGCGGCGACTCTCCGGCGATCTTGTGACCAGTCGTTTTGATCGCGAGAATCAGATTTCGGATCATCGGCGTCGGTTGGTGCAAGGGCTGCGTTGATGGCGAGCATACAGTGAACGAACAGACGGCAACGTTCGATGGTGTCGACGTTAGCGAGCTGAATGACTGATTGCGCGAAATGTTGTAGCCACGGCTCCGGTAGCGACCGTATGCGAATCCAGCCATGGAGCGACACGCCATTTACAATCCGCCGCGCAACGTCGATTGAGCGGCTTTGCAAACCGCCAGGTCCGTGATTCCGCGGCATTCGCAATCCGCAATCCGGACTATCCGAAATCACCCCGCCGCGCCGAATTTCGCTGGTCTGGCTCATCGCGTCGGACCGGCGAAATCTTCACCACATTCTCCGGATCGTAATCGATCAGCTTTAACCAATCTTCCGTCATATCGGTCGGCGGGAAAATATCGTTCTCCGCGAACTCAGCGATGAACGAAAGCTGCAAGATCGCTTCTCGCTGATTCCGGCGGGCGATTGCGCCGAATCGCCGCTGCCTTGATCGGCGATCGCGCGCTTGATCGCCATTCCCTTTGGCTCGCTCGACGATCGACGCGATGATCGCGCCGCTGAGCAGATCGCTCCGATAAAGAATTTCCTTTCGCCCGCTGCGCAGTGTGATTTCGAGAAATTTGTTTTCGTCGCGTCGCGCGAATTGCGCTTCCAGGATCCGCTCGATCAGCCGATCAATCGCGGCCCCAATGTTGCCGGCTTCCTTGGCCAGCGCGCCGTCGTAGGGCAAATCGTTCGTCAGATAAATCCGGTAGATCTCGCGCGCACCTTCCTTGTTCGGCCGGTTCACCTTGATTTTCCGATCGATCCGGCCCGGGCGCAGAATCGCGGGATCGATCAAATCGGCGCGATTGGAGGCCAGAATGATCACGACATCGTGCAGCGAATCGATCCCATCCATCTCCGAGCAGAACATCGGCACCAGCGTCGAGAGAATGTTCGAGTAACGAGAGGCGCGGCGCGTTCCGAGAATGCTTTCCGCTTCGTCAATGAAGAGAAACGGCAGGAAACCTTCCCGGCGTTTCTCGCGCGCGGTCGAGAAAATTTCGCGCACGATCCGCTCCGATTCGCCCACCCACATGTTCAAGATCTCCGGGCCTTTGACGTGCATGAAATATTCTTTCATCTCGTTGCCCGTCTTTTCCCGGAGCTGTCTCGTCAAATTGTAAGCGGTCGCTTTGCCGATCAGCGTTTTGCCGCAGCCGGGCGGACCGTAAAGGAGAAATCCTTTCGGAGTCGCGTGCTGAAATTTCTCGAAAAACTCGGCGTGGAGCAGCGGCAGCTCGATCGCATCCTTGATCGCCTGCGAGCGCCTGATCCTGCCCGCCGACTTTTGCCCACGGCAATTCCGGCACGTCATCGAGATAATGTTCGCGGGATTGCGGGTGGCGAGAGAACTTCAAGCGCCACGCGATAATTCGGATCGACCCGGACTTCGTCGCCGGCTTTCAGCGTCGCTTTCATCAGCTCCGCGGAACGTTGCAGGACCAACGATTGCAGTCCGTGTTCCGAGCCGACCCGCAGCCGATCGGTCCCGATCACTTCGGTGATTTTTGTCACCGGCCCGCCGGTTTCGAAGCCGAGATCGCCCACGATGACATACGCTTCGTTGACCAGGACGCGTGTTCCTTTCTTGAGCTTGGCCAGCTGATGCGCGGATCGACGTTGCAATAATAATCCGCGCCGCCGACAACGATGTGCGCCGTTCGCGGGCTGGATTGCCGAGATAAGTGCCGATGCGGTTGGCGGGCGAAGTGACTTTCTTGATGACTTCCTCGAGCTTCTCGATCATCTGGCGCGCTTCGCCGATCATCTCTTCCTGGGCGGCGATTTCCGATCGCGTAAAAGGAAACAGCTCGCTGACGATTCCGATCGTCCGGGGGAATCGAAGCGAGAACGATATCGAACGCTTCGAGCAAACTCAACTCGGTCGGACCCTCGGGATCATCCGGGCGCTCGAATTCGTGGGTGGGTTCGTCGTTCATCAGGAGGTTCTATTGCAAATTATAGGCCACGCGGGAGCAGCCGCAAACGGCGGGTGGGGAAGCCTGTGGGGATGGCCAATTGCTGATTGCCGTCGACCTGTGCTGTAGCGGCGGCGCTGTGCGCCGTACATTGCGTTGTAGCCACGGCGCTATGCGCCGTACAGTTGGCGACGAGTCATGGAGTATGGGAGCATTGGAATGATGCGATGGGGGGGAAGGGCCTCGGCCGTTCCTCCTCGATTCGCCGATCACTGATCACTGTTTACAGGGTGGTCCGTTGCCAGGCGTTGTAGCCACGGCGCTGTGCGCCGTCCGGAGGTGGACGGCGCCGCCACCTGAGCAAGAGTAAGTGAAAGAGCAGGGATAAAGAACGGACGTGAAAAAGAGGTTGAAGGGAAGGGGGGGGCGACCTACCCTGCATGGCTTTTCTCCTGCCACGCCGCCTGCTCGCGAAATCTTTCGGAGTAGCCTTGGCGAAGGTGGGTTTCGAGGAGTCTTAGCTCAATTGGTTAGAGCGCTGCCCTGTCACGGCAGAGGTTGCGGGTTCGAGCCCCGTAGACTCCGCGGTTTCGCTCGCGACTCGTGTTCGCCAATCGGATGGATTCGCCGCGGCAACCTCGTGATCTTGATCCTGCTCCTTCTGGCGCTCATGGGCCTGAGAACTACAAATGCCGGCCTAACCAATAAATGATGAGAATCGCGCCACCATTTCTGGGAGCCTCGCCTTGCCGGCGCAATACAACGCCTATGTGGCGAATGAAGTCTTCCCCTTTGGGGCGAAATCGTTGAGCGCTTGAAAAAGGAGGATGGGAACAATCTTCTCGCCAAGAGCAAATTCCCGCCCTTCAATAAGGCGTGACCTCGAGAATAATCGGAAAGGGATCGGCCGCCATTTTCGTGTGGATTTTCCTGGGTGTTACTACCGCAAGCGCGGTGACGGTGACGTTCGAAATCGCCGACCAGACGGAGTTCAACCGAATCATAGATCCGAACGCGGTTCTAACCACCAACGCCACGATCAACACCTGGCTTGAAGGGCCGACCTGGGTGCGTTCCGAAGGTGGCGGCGGCTACCTGGTGTTCTGCGACCAGAACAACAACCGGCTCAAGAAACTCGTCCCGCCGGACACCGTCACCGATTTCCTCCTCCCGCCCGCGAACACGTTGTTCAACGGCACCCTGCTCGACGGGCAGGAACGGTTGATCTGCGCGGAAGCCGGCAGCGCCGGGCAGAAGATTTCCATGGTCACCGACGGCGTGGTCACTCCGCTGGTCACCACCTGCAATGGATTGAAGTTTTACTCGCCTAACGACGTGGCCGTGAAATCCGACGGCACCATCTGGTTCACCGATCCCAACTACAACAGCGGCACTCCCAAAGGGACGCCCGGGTATGCGGCCGGCTATTATGTCTATCGATTCGATCCCGCCAACGGCAATGCCACCTGCACGGCGGTCATGACCAACAACTTTGGACGCACGAGCGGCAATCCCCGCCCCAACGGCCTCTGTTTCTCGCCGGATGAAACCAAACTTTACGTGGCCGACTCCGATAACACCTCCGGCGGGCATCGCATCTACGTATACTCAGTCACGGCGAGCAACACGCTTACGGGCGGGACCGAGTTTGCCAACATCAACAATGGCATTCCTGATGGGATCAAGTGCGATATCGATGGACGGGTCTGGTCGAGCGCGGGCAATGGCGTGCATATCTTCGCACCGGATCGCCATCTGATCGCGAGAATCAAGTTTCAGCTCGCCGTCAACCTTTGCTTTGGCGGCCCGCAATACAAAACCCTCTACATCGTCGGCCAGCCGCTGGTCACCTCGATGCCGGTGTTGGTGTCCGGAGCAATTGTGCCCAGCCCTTCTCCCACTGCCACGCCGACAACAACCCCCGCGTCGACACCGACTCCGGCGCCACACCGACACCACCCAACACCAACACCGACACCGACACCGACACCAACACCAACACCGACACCGACACCGACACCACACCGACACCGACACCGACACCGACACCGACACCGACACCGACTACCGACACCACCGACCCCGACACCAACGATCACCGACCACGACCAACACCGACACCGACTGCAACCGCTACACCGACGCCCGCCACCCTAACCATCTCCGGTAACGTCTCCTACTGCTCGAGTCCGAGCTCCGAACCAGTGCCGAATGTGCTGTTCAGCTCGACCGGTGACACGACGACTTCAACGCTGTCTGATGGCTCAGGCAACTACCAGTTCTCGTCAGTGACGTTAGGCGGCAATTACACCGTGACGCCGAGCAAGAGCGCTCTAACGACGGGATCAGCTGGCATCGATACCGTCGATATCGTCGCCACTCAACGGCACTTTCTCAATATCGCGCCAATTTCGGAAGGCTGTCGACTGGCCGCGGCCGATGTTAATGGCGACACCAATGTTAACACGATCGATGTTGTCGCCCTTCAGCGGTTCTTCCTTGGGCAGTCAACCGGGATCGCCAATTGCGGAAAATATCAATTCACCCCCGCTAGTCGGATGTACCAAGCAATCAATAGCGATCAAGCCGATCAGAACTACGACACCCTGGTCGTTGGCGATGTCGCATCGCCATTTGTGGAGTGATCGTTGGCTGATTCGCGATCAGGCTAAAGTGGTGATTTTTGGACTCGAATCGCCAATCGTGAAGGAATCACGTCCCACAAACATACGAGTGTCAAAAGGTATAAAATGGGGGGCGGGTCAACGGGTTCGGATCCCTCGGTCTCAGGCGCTCGTGGTGGCAGAAGGTTTTCGTATCGAAAAAATGGATATTGCTCGATAACTTATTACCGCGCGTCGAGCCCTTTGGAACAGCCTTCAACCGGATTCGGTTTCGACATTGAAAAGGCGGCAATGCCGGCCTCAGAAAGTGAAAGCAATAATTCGTTAGGTGTAAACAAAAGCCCGCCGCGCCTTATTTCGGCCAGGCTGCGCGCAGCTTCGCCGCGATCGACTGATATTCCTCCGGCGCAAGAATCCTTCTCGGGGCCGGCGTTCCCGGCGCTTTGCCGCCGAACGAAGGTATTACGTGAAAGTGCGCATGGTAGACAGTTTGGCTGCTGCTAAGCCCGTTGTTTTGCTGGACCCTGAAACCGGTAGCACCCAGCCCGTTCTTCTGCGCGATACCAGCCTTTTGCACTGCGACTAGAAGCTCGCGCAACTCGTCAGGCTTAAGATCCAGCACATTCCGCGCGCCCATCCGTTTTGGAACAACCAGCACGTGACCCGGCGCGACCACCTCTTCCTCCGGCAGCGGCATGAAGACGAGCACATGTTCATTCTCGAATATCCTGCCCGCGCCCGACTCTCCTTTCTTGTCCCGGATCACTTGCGCAATACCATTTTGCGGGTCGTATTTGCCCTCGAGACCGGTGTCAGTCCCCGCCGAAGGGAGCTCGCTGGCGGGGATTTGTGCGGTTAAGGGAATCACTGGCACGAGCAGCAGGAGAAGCGAGGCGGAAAACGTTGCGATTAGTTTCATGAGTGGTGAACTCCTTGGTTGAAGAACTATTATGCTGCCGTCAGCATGTAATGATCAATCGCAGACTGCGGCAGCCACCGCGATTACCTGGAGGTTGGTTCTTTCGGTGCGCGCGACGCGAGAGACCGCCGAAGAAGATCAAAAAGATAGCGATCGGTTCTCATTGAAAGAACGTCGCGTCGTAGTCCCGTGACGGCGGGATGATGGCGGATTGAACCGTAGAAACGCGCAGTCGTCTCCGGCAATCGCACGGATCACAATGGTGCGCTTGGCGTGGACGCAGCTAACGTTAGTCCAACGTAATCAGGAATGCCCGGTCCTGTCCGCGATGCAAACCTTTGCCAACAATCTGGCCATTGTTGTTGATCGCCTGAGCATATTGAATCTGCCATTCCTGACCGGGGAACAGACTATTGAGATCGGTGATAGTGCCGTTGCTGTAGAGGAAGGCGTGCGCCTGCCAATAGTCACCACACGACCGACATGAACTGTCGGGCGGCAGCATAAGAAAGCCGACCACTTGCCCTTTGTCATTAATGTCTAACGCTTTCGAATACTGACTATGATCATCCTTGAGCTCCATGAAGACTCCTTGAGAATAAATGAAGGCTCGATAAACAAAGTCGTTCCAATATTCGCCCACGACATCGCCACGATTATTTATGTTGCGAGCGACTGCGGTAGCACCGCCGAAATTCTGTATCGCGCCACCTGAATAAATGAACGCTCCTCGATTCGACCCTCCAACCACCTGGCCGAAATCGTTGATGGCCGTTGCAACGCTGTAACATCCATTTTCGTTCGAAGAGCAATTTAGGGCAGTCAAGCCGTGGTCACTGTCGTAAATGAACGCCTGCGGATGGCCCTCGCCCTTTGGGTTCTGATAAAAATATCCCGCAACCTGGCCTAAGTTGTTGATCGCGGTTGCAGTCCCTGCTGGAAAGTCTCCCACAAAGGCGGTGGTGTTTACGTTTGGATTGAAGATCACAGGCCGAACACCCACTGTGCCGATGACTGATCCCGAGTTATTCATGCCCGCCGGTTCCACGAGTTGCGACTGAACGGGGCGCGTGGGGCTTACCTGGTCGTAGACAAACAACCGCCGCGTGTCACTCGAACAGGACCAAGCCTGTCCGACGACGACGCCACTCTCGCTGATCGCCGTAGCTGAACTATTCTTTTCGCCCATAGCACCCAGGTCCGTTATTTGGGCTGCGTACGAGGTTGATGCGAGGGAAAGCGCGGCCGCCAGTGCGATTGTCGTTTTCATAGGTTTAATTGATAGCGAGAAGCGTGCGTGAGGGCAAGCTTTCACAGCGAAACACGGAAAATCGACAAGTCTGGTGCGATCTCTCGACAGAATGCCCAAAATTCACGGAATGCAGCCCTCTGGACTGCGCTGGCAAAGCGGAGCGTCGACGGCGCTTTGAGATGGAGGTTCGAAGTCACCCGAGAGCATCGATTTGCGCACGTAAGTTGTTGCGGCAGCCGGGCATTCATCGCCTTCCGCGGTAGACTCCGGTTTGCCTTCTGCGCCAGTCGTTAGGTAGACCATTCCGCGCCGCGCCGCGGGAGCGCGCCACGTCTCCCTCTATTTGGAGCCTGACAACATTAGGCCAATTGGAATATTTCTATGACACAACGTTAATAGAATCCGTGCCAAGCCAAAAGACCCAGGCCAACAGCGAATATGCCCAACGAATTAATCGGGTTATCGACTATCTTCGCGGGAATCTGGATCGCCAGGTGAAACTGGAGGAACTGGCTAAAGTTGCCTGCTTCTCGGAATTTCATTTCCATCGGATCTTTGGTGCGGTTTCGGGCGAAACCCTAAATAATTTTACGAACCGGCTTCGTCTTGAAAAGGCTGCTCGTCTTCTTCGGTTTTCCGACCAAAGTCTAACCGACATCGCCTTAGATTGCGGTTTTTCATCGTCGGCCACTTTTTCGCGTGCCTTCCGATCCGGCTACGACACTTCGCCAAGTCAGTTTCGAAAAAGCGGCGAGATCAAAAAGAGCAAGATCTGCAAAGAACTCTGCACGGGACAGGAATATGTTCTCCCCATGAGCGCGGAAGAAAAGAGAGCTGCTTTTCCAGTGAGATTGATCGACCTTCCCGAAAGGCAAGTCGCCTATATTCGGATTACGGATGCCTTCGATATGGACAGGGTAATTGCCGCCTTCAAGACGATTATCGAATGGGCCAAATCCCAGGATATTTTTTCGCAAGGAACTCTTTTCGGAATGACGGTGGACGATCCAGACGTGACCCCAAGACATCTTTATCGATATGAGGTCTGTCTTGCGTCGTCCTCTCCCTTTGAGTGCATGGAGGGGATGTCGAAATTGAAAATGCCGGCCATGCGATACGCCGCCACCAAGGTTTCCGGCGATATCCGTAAGGTAGCTACGGCGTGGGACTACCTTTATCAGAGACTGGCTTATCAATAGTGCCTACGAGCCCGAGCATGCGCCAGCACTTGAGATTTTCTTAGACAAAGAAAACGCGACGGATTGGTCGCATTTTGAATTGGAACTATGCCTGCCGATTCGGAACCTGGCAGAAATGAGGAGGAGTTAACATGAAATCTATGAACATGATTCCCGGCACGGCTATTCGAAAAATCTATCTTGTGATCCCGCTTATTTTTCTCACGGTGATAGCGTTTGCCGATTCGCCTCCGGCGAAAATACTGTATGTCGGTGCGATCTCGATCAACCCATGTCAGGATGCAAAGGTTCTCGCCGAATGGTATTCGCGGTTTGGAATCGAGACCAAGGAATTCCAGGGCGGATATTACGGCAAATTCGACACCGCTGGTGGCCAGTTTGTCTTTGGCATCCATCCTAAAAAAGCTGATGCCCCGGAGAAATGTTCAGCGAGCATTTCAGTCGTATATCGCGTCGAAAATTTCGAAGGGAGTTTGTTGGCTCTGAAAAGTAAAGGACTCGTGCCTTATAAGACCGAAAAAGATCCGCAAGGCCAGTTCGCGCACTTTCACGATCCAGACGGCAACGAAGTGACGATCTGGGGAGAATAAGGTGACTATTTGGGAGAGTAATAACATGAGCGTAACAGATGGTATTGTCGGAGTGCTTTCTGCTTTTTCACATTCCGCAGCTCTGTTGCCATTTGGGCCGCGCTCGCGGCAGCTAACTCAAGCGCTTCGCGTTTGTATTGACCGGTGTAACCCGCTCGCACGCGGACCGGTTAGATAACTCTGTTTTCATGTGGCCCTTGTTGGGCTCTTGACCCTTAGCGCACTGCCGTCGAATCGGGGCAACCCTCAGGATTCTTCTTTCGCAACTTCGCTACCAATTCAACAGCCCTCGACGCAGCTAACAAAGGCCCGGCAAAGGTCTTATTGAATTACTGAAAGGGTCATAGCTATTCCAGTGAGACATCATCAAGGCACTACGGCGATTTGACGGAGCCTGTGGTATCAGGGGCGCAACGCGACGCTTCTTTGACAGAATATCTATGAAGAATCGTCCGACCAAAACGGGAGCGAACCCCCGTCGCCTCCATACCAGCAGCTATATTTACGTTTGCCATTGTTCTCTCGCAGGGCGCAAACGTTTATGGCGGAGTCTCCATCGCTTGGGCGCATTCATTCGCTCCCGGGCGGGGCAAGGACCGTCAGCCGGCTTGACTCAAGCCGACAACGGAAATTTTTACGGAACCGCCGCCTCCGCAACTAGTAAGACGATCGCTGTCGCCGCAGGGCGACTTCGGTGACCACCGCGCAGGCGCAATCGACTTATGAACCGCCGTATGCGATCACGACGCTGGCTGGTTTGGCGTTCACTGGGGGAAGCGCGGATGGCACCGGGAGCGCGGCGCGATTCCTCAGCTCCCGCTGGTGTGGCGATGGACAACGCGGGCAACATTTACGTTGCTGATTCGGGTAACCACACCATTCGCAAGGTTACCTCTGGTGGCGTGGTGACCACGCTCGCTGGCTTGGCGGGCTCACATGGCAGCGTGGATGGCACTGGCAGCGCGGCCCGATTTTATCAGCCAGAGGGAGTGGCGGTGGACAGTGCGGGCAACATTTTCGTGGCCGATTCCTTAAGCCACATCATTCGCAAAATCACCTCCGGCGGGGTGGTGACCTTGCTGGCTGGTACGCCTGATTTTCCGGGCAGCGTCGATGGCACCGGGAGCGCAGCGCAATTCTTCGCCCCCGGGGCGTGGCGGTGGACAGCGCGGGCAACATTTTCGTTGCCGATACCTATAACAATAGCATTCGCAAGATTACCTCTGGCGGAGTGGTGACCACGCTGGCTGGTGTGGGCTGTATTCACTTCCGGATGTTTTGCTGGCAGCGCCGATGGCACCGGGAGCGCAGCGCGATTCAATTTGCCCCAGAGCGTGGCGGTGGACAGCGCCGGCAACGTTGACGTCGCGGACACGTCGAACTACACGATTCGGAGGATCACCTCCGGCGGGGTGGTCACCACGCTGGCTGGTTTGGCTAACAATTCGGGCAGCGCCGATGGCACTGGGAGCGCGGCGCGATTCGCTAATCCCGATGGCGTGGCGGTGGATGGCGCTGGGAACGTTTACGTTGCTGATTCGAGTAACTATACCCTTCGCAAGATTACCTTTGACGGGGTGGTGACTACACTGGCTGGTAGCGTAGGCGGAATTGGCTCCGCGGATGGCACCGGGAATCTAGCACAATTCGGCTTTCCTTATGGCGTGGCCGCTTCCAGTACGGCGTAATTGCAGTTGGTGATTATGGTGACCAAGCCATTCGCGTGGGAATACCTGTGGGGCCGCTGGCGCCGCCGCATGGTGGACTTTCCATGACTCTCTTCACCGTGAACGGAAGCGCATCCTCGACGGCTAATGTCGCCGACACGTCCTGCACTTTGCTGTGCAACAAACCGGCCGGCCTGCCGGCCTTCGCGTCCGAGTCCAATCATCAGCCTGATGATGGAATAACCTGGACCGAACTACCGAATGGAACGGAAGGTCATATGACCTACGATGTTTCGAGTGACCGATTCATTCTTAACACCACCGGTTATCCGCTCCAGAACCACCTCTCTTTTCGCGCGATTTCGGAAGCTCGACGTTATCCGAATAGCATTTCGAATGTGGTCAAGTTCTTCGACCTGGTGAGCCCGACCGGCCTGACTCATCTTGGACCCATTGTGCTCACTGGAACCGCGGGCGGACCGATTGAGGACCTCTATTTTCGGGTCAAGCGGTCCACCCTTCCCCCTGGTGTCGTGTTGCACGTCCAATCGTCGGCTACCCCGGCAGATGAAGATAGTTGGACAGATCTGAACGATAGCCGCGCCGGCCTGATGCAACTGAGCGACGACCAGCAGGAGTTCTTCCTCCTCACGACCAATCTTCCGGCCGCCGAGAGTGTTTATTTTCGGGCGGTCGCCCAGCTCGACCCTAACGTCAAAAGCCTCTCAGGAGCAATTGGTCCCGTCAAACTCACACCGGACACGGGGCCAGTTGTGACGGTGACGATCACTCCTCACACTCCTTCTTATGTTCTCTCGGGCAGCGGAATCGATGGTGATCCATTCGTGATTCCCGCCGGCACCTTTAACTTCGGAGCCACGGTTCAAAGCGACCGGCAAATCCGTAGTCTCGCCCTGCAAGTGGATGGAGATACCATTGAGCATTTCGGTCAGGGCGCGAGTTCAGGTCGAACCGATTACGGAACGAACGTGATCGCGGATCATGTCCTCGAAGCTGTCGCTATCGATGATCTTGGAGGTACGAGTAGGGCAGGAACGGGAGCTATCTATATTAGAATTGTTCCCCCCGCTGCCGCGAATCGGGCCAATGGAAGCGGAGGAGATGCATTAATTGGCCCCAAAGTTTTTACAGTGGCTAACTCAGGCGGTATTTGGACTGATCCAACCACCTGGATGGACTCGAGCGGGGCGCATGGTGTCCCAGGGCCCGAAGACTTTGCTCTGGTGGGTGCTTCGAGCGTCCGATTTGTCTACGATGCCCGCGTCGGTTCCGTTTCAATCAATGGCGGTCGATTAATCGGTCCCGGGAACCTCACCATTCATCACATCTTCACCATGACTGCGGGGACACTGGAAGCCCTTATTTTCCTGCACATTGAATCGGGAGCCACCTGCAACCTGAATAACAACGAGGTCATTCACCTCGCGGGCGCGATATATAATTCCGGCACCGTCAATTTGCATGGCGGGGCGGGATTGGATCAGTTGGTTTTGTTTCAAAATCTCGGCAGCGTAGCTTTCAAGTATCCTCTCTCCATCCCTCTGAATGCTGGATTCGATACAACCTTGGAGAGTCGAATCATTGCGGCGCAGAGCGTGACCACCTCGGGTGTAATGAACGGCCTTCTCTCCACCCGTATCATCAGTCCGGACGGCGCTGGAATCGTCGCTGCGGGCGGCGGGGTGGTTTCGCATGACGGCGCTAGTGTGGTCTCGCATGACGGCGCCAGTCTGGTCACCGGCGACGCAACACTCTCGTGGCGAGCGGCGCTGGCAATCTGGTGGCGAGCGGCGCAGGTAATCTCGTGGCGACCGGAGCAGGTAATCTCGTGGCGACCGGAGCAGGTAATCGGCCTGCGGGACCGGGCGCCTCCGGTTTCACCCAGACTGGTGGCGAAACCGATCTCAATGCGGTTGGCATCGTCGGGCCTGTGACTCTTAACGGAGGAGTGCTCTCCGGCTCCGGAATGATTGACGGAGACCTAACGAACAATGGCGGCTTCATCGCGGCGGAACATATTGCCGTCATTGGTAACCTTCAACTCAAGGAGCCAATGGCGCCTTGATCGTGAGGAATGGCGGCGCTCTCCCGAACCAATTCGATCAGCTCCAAGTGGAGGGAACGGCCAATCTCGGTGGCAAACTCGACCTGAAGACAATCAACAGTTACGCGCCTAGACGTCGCCGATACGTTTAGTCCCCTGGGCGCCAGTTCGGTCAGCGGCGCCTTCGCCTCGGTCAGCGCGAACGCGGACGTCACGATGGGGGACGGTGGAGTCCTTGTGACAGACGACATCACGCAGCCGGAGCCGAGCGCAGGCCAACCCTTGAACATCTCAACGCGCATGAGAGTGCTGAGCGGTGATAACGTTTTGATTTGCGGCTTTATCGTCGCTGGCCCAGGGGTTCGACCAAAAACGTGCTGATTCGCGGGATGGGACCGAGCCTGGCGCAACTCGGTGTCCCTGGCACTTTGTCCGATCCATTCCTGGAGCTGCATGATCCAGATGGCAGCGTTGTGACCAACGACAACTGGGCCGACGCACCGAACGTGGGGGAGATTCCACCCGGTTTTCAGCCGGGCGATCCGAAGGAATCGATCATCATCGCAACGTTCAGCCCCGGGGAGCTACACCGCAATCGTCAAAGGAGCGCACGGCGAAACCGGTGTGGGGCTGGCCGAACTGTATGATCTGAACTCCTCTTCGCCGGCGAAGCTGGCGAACGTCGGCACCCGCGGCTTCGTCGACACGGGTGACAATGTCATGATCGGCGGCTTCATCGTTGGTGGAACGGAGCCCGGAAAGAATTCTGGTTCGGGCCATTGGGCCAAGCTTGACGGCCTTTGGGGTGGAGGGAGCACTCACCGATGATCCCGTGCTGGAATCCGCACAACGCTAACGGAAGTTCCTTCAACAACGACAATTGGCGCGAATCCCAGGAGGCTCAGACTCAGCGCGACCACGATCCCGCCCAGCAACGACCGCGAACCAGGCCATTCTCGCGATGTTAGTTCCGGGTAGCTACACGGCGATCGTCCGGGCAAGGACAACACCACCGGCATCGGTCTAGTCAGAACTGTACAAGCTTGCAATAACGCATCGCGCGTCTCCACCCACGATTTCGCGGCCGTAGAGTCCACCGTGTCGTGGACACAACGCCTATCGACTATCAGATGCGATACCCCGTAGGCGATGGCTTACGGAGACGCGACATCACCGAAGACCAGCGTATCATAATTTTGTTGGGTCTGATCGGTTGTAATACCGGGGTAGGCGCGACTCGTTGGATTAAAGTGGTATTGCCCAACATTGGCTGTTCCGATCGTCAGGCCGAGGAAAAATCGCTGAATAGCGACCACATCAACCGTATTAATTACCGTGTCGTCGTTTGCATCGGCTGCATCGCGTCGGCATCCGAAGGGAAGTGGCACAAGGTTAAGGAAATGACGTTGAGTGGCGATTACATCGATGGTGTTGATCTGAGGTGACGCCGGAAGTTGTGCCGGTTTGGTCACACTTACAACATAGCTGCCCCCGGCAGGCAGCGATGAAAACTCATAATTACCTGAAGTATCAGTCGTTGTCGAAAGCGTGGTGTCGCCGGTCAAACTGAGAGTCGCATCCGCCACTGGGGCCGGGCTCGATGAAGTGCAGGACGCGATAGACACCAGAGATGGTGATAGTTGCGGGGGTTGGGGTAGCGGTCGCGGCGGGCGTTGCCGTAGGAGTTCCCGTTGGGGATGGAGTCGGAATTGGGGTTTCGGTAGGCGACGGCGTTGGAGTCGGAGTGGGAGTCGGAGTTTCGGTAGGTGACGGTGTCGGAGTCGGTGTCTCGGTAGGCAATGGAGTCGAAGTTGGCGTCGGAGGTGGGGTTCCCGTCGGATTGGAGTTGGGTTTCTGTCGGGGATGGAGTCGGAGTTGGGCTGGGCGTTGGAGTCGGCGACGGCGCAGCACTCGGAAAAAGCTCACCGCCGGCACCGAGGGCACCAAAATAGGTATTTCCGTCACCAAGATCAAAACGGATGTGCTGCAGAAAAGCGGCGTCGGGGATGGTGCCGCCCGAGAAGACGATTTTGTCATCCGAGCCCAGTCCTCCCGGCAAGCCAGACCATCCAGTGATGGTAAGGGTGCCGGTGGCGAGTCCCGAAACCCCTCCGAAAGTCAGAGTCGCTGACGCGCCGCCGGGGGACAGCGTCAGTGTCGAATTGGCAGTAATCGTTAGGGCACCAATGGTGGTGTCGGTCATATTATTGCCGTTCAAAGTGCCACCCGCAAAGTTGAACCCGCCACTCCCGAGGGCATTGGTGATTCCCAGCGTGATCGTTCCCTGGCTCAAAGTTGTCCCGCCAGTGTAGTTACCTGCACCATTCAAGAGGAGCGTGCCGTTGCCGGTCTTAGTCAAAGATCGCGCTCCGCCGGATTGTCCGATAGCGCCAAGCGTCAATTGGGCGTTGGCGTTGCCGCTGTTTACGACATTGAGCGTGGCGTTACCCGACAAGGTGGTGCCACGAAGAGTTGTACCGGCCGTGCCGCTGGTGACATTGCCGCCAGCGTTCACGTTTAGAGTACTCCCGTTAATGTTCAGTGTGCCCAAAGTGTGTGTTACCCCTGCACCTGCGCTTAACCGATCAGAGCGAATCGTGGCGTTGCCGCTGACGATGGTGTTACGGGTGGATGGTCCGAATGTCAGGGCGGTGTTGTTTGCTAGCTCCAGTGCGCCACCGGCCAAGGTAATGGTATTTCGCGTGGCATTGTTCCCTAAAGCGTTTGCGTTGGTCGTCGCGCGCAAGATGCCACCATTCACGGTGAGTGCGCTGAGCATGCTCGTGTTGCTAAAGCTCAGGACCATTGAACCAGCATTGACGGTCGTCGGTCCGTCGTAGCGCACGTCGCCTGGAAACACGAGTGTGCCGGTCCCGTTTTTGGTTAGGCCATAATCAATAACTGAGTCATCTTCGATTGTCCCACTCACCGTCAAGATCGTCGTCCCTCCAATGTCCCACGTTTGGCTGGCACGGAAGAATACTTCGGCGGCTGAAATGGTCTGATTGGCCGCACCGCTCGCAACGATAACTCCCACCCCAGCATAGCTGCTGGTAGGATTAAGATTGAGAATGGAGGCACCAGTGCCAGTGATCGTGTAACCCGGTGCTGTGGCTGAGAATTGAAGCTGGCCGATGGTTACGTCTGCAGACAGGTTTGGAGTAAGCTTGGTCTGACCAAGTGGGTCATCGGTAAATAAGGCTGCTTCCCCCGTCGCATCGGGAACATCGTCAGAACTCCAGTTTCCTGCCGTGGACCAGTTATTGTCGGCGCCCCCGCCATCCCACGTTCGCGTTATCTGTGCCTGCGCGACGCTGCCAAACAACACCAAGACCAAGATCGCGCAGCGGCGTGCGACGCGGATGAGGATCCTGGTTACTTGGAAGGGCTGGCCATGCATCCGTTTCCTATTTATGAGATGCGTTCTAATAAAAGTCCCTTCAGCGCGGGCAGACGCCTGCTGAAATCAGGCCTAAGGAGCGCTTGGCTGTGGAAGATAGTACGATAAAGCGGGAGGAATGTTCAAGATGAACCACAAGATCTCCTCAATTATCGCGCGGCGGTAAAGAACGCGACCTCCAGATCCATTTTGGCTAGAGAAAATCCTGGAATGGACTAACGATTGGTTCAAAATGTTAAGTGTTTAGACACGACCTCGCGGATGGAACCCGAGCAAAAACGATCCGTCACAACAGGCAAATCGTATCGTTTCAGCCCGTGGCGGGAACTTTATCGGAGCAATTTTGACCGAAACCCAAGATACGCGAGAGGAGACCCCGACCAACCACCAAGCGGCTACGCATCACCTGAAGTAGCGGCAAAATATTTTCGTCGATTGCGCCTCTACAATATCGCCGTCATCAGCAGTTTCCTTTTGATCGTAGCCAGAGCTGTAGGGGCAGCGTTTTGCATGGGACCGGCTGGAGTATCGTCGTTTTCATTGCCGGTTTCCTGCTGTCCTTAGCCGTCCGCCTTTCGACCGATTCTTTTTTTCGTTGTCCTGCGTGCGACTACATTTTCCAGACTGGAAAATATGGCGGTGAACCGAAGTGGCACGCCTGTCCGAGCTGCGGAATTCAGTTCACATCAGAGCGCAAGCTACGGTCGCCGAGTCTCTGACGTAAAGTGCGACCTTTGAAAATCCCTTGCACTCCCCCAAACGCATTGGACGAAGGTCCTATTTTCGGTTGTCGGCACTGGTAGTAAAATCATCCTTGATTACGTCATCCGACGCCTCGACGCACTTCTCCGCCGGCCTGAAAAACCGGTTGAAGGCTTAACCTTCGCTGAGACACCGCTTACGCGATCTCCAGATTCAACTGGAGCCCCGAGTCACCTGAGGTGAGGCCGCTTTTGAAAGCGGCTCCCGAAGATGGTTCCTCGGTTCCGCGCGAACTTGGAGCAGTCAAACTCAAGTAAAGGGACGTTTATGAAAAACCGAAAAAACTACGTTATGACAAAATCAAATCCGACTCTCGCGCAAAGCGGACTGCTGGCCGTGCTGCTGCAACGCCAGCACTACAGAGTTATCGAATTGGCGCGGCGTGATGCACGCCGCGAGCAGATGCGAACTTCCTTTTGGAGTGCCTTTAATTGGCTATCGGCGCGCGCTCACAGTGTCATCGCTGCGTGGCCTTTCCGCCGAGCGTTTGGAGGAAGCGTTCCGCGGCACACTTGAAATCTTTGAACAAGGCATTGACCATGGCCATGTCTCACCAAATCCATACCTACACCGAGCTCCGGCAACAGATTCACGACGACTTGCGGATCCAACATCCCGAATGGGTCGAGCCAAATGGCGAGTCCCCCATGTGTGATTCTTACGAGTCGCGCCTCACGGAACTGCTCGACACTTTGACGCGAAAGTCGGATCCATCTGTAACCCAGAGCGGAACGATGACCGAGTGACTTTCTCCGCGGCTTGTGCATCTGAAGGTGACGGTTTTTATGAAACAGCTACTTCGCTGAAAGGTGCGTTGCCGACAACTGCGCCGTTGATTTGGAAGTCGACGCGATAGGTGCCGAGTCCGACGCCCCAGGGCTCGAACCGAGTCGAGGCATTAGGTGTAAGAAATCGGCTCTGCCCCTTGGAGCGATCCCGATACACCTAACGAAGTAGGCGAAGGGATTGACTCCGGTTTCGTTGAGAATAATATTTCCGGTGCGAGGTGATTATCGATGTTGCACCCCGAACTCTTACGTCGTCTTTGTTTTGCCCGCGATTTGCTGCGTGAATGGGACGAAACGCCGTCTCGCAGTAAGCGCAATAGCTCGAAAGACCGGTTTTTCTTATTTCCATTTCATCCGCTTATTCAGGGCCGTGTTTGGTGAAACACCGCACCAGTACCGTTCCCGTGCTCAAATCGAGAAAGCCAAGCACCTGCTGATTTTGACCGACTACTCGGTAACACAGATTTGCTTGGAAGTCGGCTTCACCAGTTTGGGAAGCTTCAGCTCCCGCTTTTCGCAACGGGTCGGCATGTCACCGTCAGCATTCCAGCGGCGTTATCGCCCGGCAAAAGGAAGGCCGCCGCGGGAGCTGCCGCCGAGCCTGATCCCGGGTTGCCTCTCGCTCATGGGCGGAATTTCCTGATCAAAATTGGCAATTTTGAAGAAGCACGTCGGCGCGGTGCTTGGTAATTTCGCTTCAATGAAAATCAAACTAAACAGCATCATCGTGGAAGACCAGGACAAGGCGCTTGCTTTCTACACCCGTGTGCTCGGTTTCAAAAAGAAACATGAGATCCCGATGGGTGAGTTCAAATGGCTAACGGTTATTTCTCCAGAAGGACATGCGGACGTGGAGCTTTCGCTTGAACCAAATGTGAATCCGGCAGCGAAGACGTTTCAGGAAGCAATGTTCAAACAGGGAATTCCGCTTGCCGCCTTCGAGGTCGATGACATTGCCGCCGAAGCGAAGCGATTGAAGAAGAATGGGGTCATGTTCACGATGGATCCGACGTCACATGGGCCTGTGCAGATCGCAATCTTTCCCGACACCTGCGGCAACCTGATTCAGATCTACCAGCCGCCGACGTCGTAGTTAGGTCCCGATCGCCCGAGACTGTTTAGTCGCCTTAACATTGCGCGAACAGCTTCACGGCTATCGCGCGGAAAGCGGCGGAGCGCCGCCGCACTCCACAACGCAAGCGAATATTCAGTATCTCGGTTTTCTTTGATTTTTTTCGAAAACTGATCGCGGTGTGCATCCACTTCCCGGTCGAGGTGCGAAGTTAGAATAACACTTCGTTACCCAAGGAGATCCCTATGTTCTATACAAATACTTGTCTCTGTATTGTTTCGGTTGCGCGAGCTGGTCTAAAATCCCTCGCTGGTCTCTCTCTGGCGATCGCCTTGTCGACCTCAAATACGGTAAGTGCTCAAGAGGTGACTCCGACTCCAACACCGTCCTGTCCGCCGGACACATTCAAGGCAATGTTGACTGGCGCTCAGGAGGTGCCCCCCAATAACAGCACCGCCACCGGCATCGGGCACAGTGGTCTTAAACCGGGACTCCGAGGGAACAACAATCAGCGTAGAGGTATCGTTTACAGGTCTGGCTGCGAATGCGAGCGCTGCACACATTCACGGTCCAGCCATGCCCGGGGTAATCGCACCGGTCATAATTCCTTTCCCAGATTTTCCCGCTACTACATCCGGGGCCTACTCAAATACTTTTCCGATCACGCCCGAGCAAGTTGAGCAACTAGCCAACGGCCTCTTATATATAAACATTCATAACATGCCGTTCCCCAACGGCGAAATACGAGGGCAGCTGTTAGGCTGCGGACCGGCACCAAGCCCGACAGGTACCCCGGAGGCGACTGTTACTCCAACTGTCTCGCCGACCGCATCACCATCGGTAACACCAACCGGAACGCCAAACGCCTCTGTTACTCCGACAGCAACCGCTAACCCAAGTCCGTCAGCCACGGCTTCTGGAACACCTTTCCCGTCGCCAACGCCAGCGTTTCAAGGGAACTTCGTTATTGGCGATCTGAATGCAGTCGTCGGTAATCACGTGACATTTTTCAGTAGGCATTGGGGCGAATTCAATTCACTCAGCGGCGGTCCTGCGCCAGAGGGCTTTAAAGGTTTCGCCCGCCATCCCGATCCGAACCCCGCTCAGTGCGGCGGCACATGGACCAGTGATAGCGACTCTCATCCGCCGGAACACGTTCCGCGATTGATTACAGCAATCGCGTCAAGCTCAATCACAGGAACCGAAATGGGTTCGACGACGTTCATGGGCGATATTCCCATCCTCGTGCTCATCGCAACCGATTGCCATGACGATGACGGCGACGCGCCGAATTCGGATGGAGACGATTCAAGAACTGGAACGGTCATCGCGGTGATTTGCGGCACCGGACCAACGCCGACCCCAGCTGTTTCGCCAACACCAGTCGCAACACCGACGCCAACTCTTGAAGGGAACTTCGTTATTGGCGATCTAAATGCAGCTGTTGGTAACCACGTGACATTTTTCAGTCGGCATTGGGGCGAATTCAATTCACTCAGCGGCGGTCCTGCGCCAGAGGGCTTTAAAGGTTTCGCCCGCCATCCCGATCCAAACCCTGCTCAATGCGGTGGGACATGGACCAGCAGTAGCGATTCTCATCCGCCGGAACATGTCCCGCGCGTGATTATAGCGATCGTATCAAGTTCAATCACAGAAACCGAAATGGGTTCGACGACTTTCATGGGCGATGTTCCGATGCTCGTGGCCATCCAAACCGATGATCATGATGGGGTGAATTCGGACGACGACGAAACAAAAGCCGGAACTGTCATCGCAGTGATCTGCAGCATGGGGCCGACACCGACACCCGGTGCAACCGCAACCCCGACGCCAACTTTTGGCAACTTCGTTATTGGTAATCAAAATGCGGTTGTCGGGAACCACGTGACATTTTTCGGTCGGCATTGGGCCGAATTCAATTCACTTAGCGGCGGTCCTGCGCCAGAGGGCTTTAAAGGTTTCGCCCGCCATCCCGATCCAAATCCTGCTCAGTGCGGTGGGACATGGACCAGCGGCAGTGACTCTCATCCACCGGAGCAAGTTCCGACTCTGATTACAGCAATCGCCTCGAGCTCGA
Organism: uncultured Verrucomicrobiae bacterium; assembly: GCA_963751725.1. GTDB lineage: Bacteria > Verrucomicrobiota > Verrucomicrobiia > Chthoniobacterales > UBA10450 > AV80. Next base: position 72 of record CAVVVQ010000011.1, on the reverse strand, counting down.
TCACACAAACCGAAATGGGTTCGACTACGTTCATGGGCGATATTTCTACACTCGTGCTCATCGAGCGATGCG
>CAVVVQ010000010.1:0-43106 GCA_963751725.1 uncultured Verrucomicrobiae bacterium | reverse complement strand
CAACCGCGACTCCGGGTGGTGAAACCCCGACTCCAACACCAGGGCCAAGTGTGAGTCCGACCGTTACGCCAACCGTCACTCCAGGCGGTGGAACACCAACCCCAACGCCATCCGGCATAACACACGCACAGAATCTCTCGACCCGTCTCCGGGTTGAGACCGGCAATGGCGCCGGTATTGGTGGATTCATTGTCACCGGCAACGATCCAAAAGTGGTGTTGATCCGCGGAATCGGACCGTCGCTCGGACAGTTTGGTGTTCCGAATCCGTTGGCTGATCCAAAGCTTGAATTGAGTGGCAGTGGCGGTTTCACCACCGTTACGAACAACGACTGGCGCGATACCCAGGAACAACAGATCATCGATACTGGCATCCCGCCGTCCAATGATCTCGAGTCAGCGATCCTCGCGACATTGAATCCGGGATTGTATACCGCGGTTCTAAGTGGAAACGATGGCGGCACCGGAGCAGCACTAGTCGAAATTTACGACTTGAGCCCGAACGCCGATTCCAAACTGGCCAACATCAGCACACGCGCGTTCGTCAACACGGGTAATGATGTCGTCATCGGCGGCTTCATCCTCGGCGGTGGAAGCGTCTCTGATTCAATCATCATCCGCGGAATCGGACCGAGCCTCGCGGACTTCGGACTCTCGCCAGTATTGGCGGATCCACAATTGGAGTTGCGCGACAGCAACGGCGGGATTGTCCGAGCGAATAACAATTGGCAGGATGATCCAGCGCAGGCCGCAATCATCAGTGGAGTAAACCTGGCTCCGACCAATGATTTGGAATCAGCCATCGCTGAAACGTTGGCGCCTGATTCTTATACCGCGGTCTTGTTCGGTACCAACAATGGAACCGGGTTAGGATTGATCGAAGTGTATGACAATCCGCAACCGGGCGGTCCAACACCGACACCTGGACCAACTGGAACACCAGGATCGACACCAACACCAGGGCCAACAGGCACTCCAGGCGAAACTCCAACTCCGGCACCAACTGCGACACCAACTGCAACCCCGGGTGGTGGTGGAACCTGCGCCGAAGCATTCGATGGCGTGACTGCGCCAGCCTTACCAGCAGGCTGGGTTGCGACTAATCCAGATCCAGGTGACGGAGTTGTGTTCGTCACGGTGACTTCACCAAATGATACGGCACCGAATTCGGCGTTTATCCCTGATCAGGATGGAATCAGCGACAAAGTGCTCGATAGCCGACCGATCACTATCCAAACGGCTAATTCCGTGATGACGTTCAAGAACAACTTCAATTCGGAGTTTAGCGATGGCGTCTTCTGGGATGGCGGCGTGCTGGAAGTTTCTACACCTAGCATCAGTGGCGGCGATTTCCTCGACATCACTGATTCGCACGTGGGCGGGAGCATCACTGCGGGCGGTTACACAGGCGAGATCAGCGGTGACGCATCGAATCCGCTTTCAGGTCGCATGGCATGGAGCGGTAGTTCGAGTGGCTTTATTGATACGATCATCAACATGGGACCGAACCTGGCCGGACAAGTCGTGACGTTACGGTTCCGGTTTGGATCGGATGAAGCGGTCGCGGCACCCGGTTGGTGGGTCGACACGATTTCGATCACCGACGCGACCTGCAACTAAGTAGTTCGAGTCGATAGTTAAAAATTAGAGAAGCGGTCCTGCGAAAGCGGGACCGCTTCTTTTTTGGACTGCGCCGGCAGCCAGTCGCGAATGCGATCCTTAAGAAAATCTGTGTTAATCTGCGTAATCTGCGGATCAAAATCTCCCTTGGTCGTGAAGCGAAACTCGATGCGGATGCCCGACGGCCCCAGGGCCGTGGCTACAACTCCGGCCCGCACTCCAAGATTCCCCGTTCGACATCAAGATCGATTTGGCTAGTTTTCCGGTTCCAGAACTTGAAGAAAACAATTTTACTCCTTTTGCTCGTTTCCGTGATTCGCAGCCCGATTTTCGCGGGTGACCCGGTCCCCTTTTCGCCCTCCAAGGACAATACCCTTTTCGAAGATGTGAACGGCCAGCTCAGTAACGGCGCAGGCCCTTACCTTTATGCGGGAAAAACAGTGGCGTTTGGTCTTCGACGCGGTTTGATCGCTTTTAATTTTTCGTCGATTCCAACCAACGCGACCATAACCTCGGTCTCTCTCTCGATGGTTCTCTCACGAACCGTCGCGAGCAATCCAGTCAACGTGACGCTGAGCAAAGTGTCGCGCGCATGGGGCGAAGGCGCTTCTAACTCCGGTGATCCCGGTGGTGGCGGCGTTCAGGCCGAAATAGGTGACGCAACCTGGCTCCATACATTTTTTGACACTCAATTTTGGACGAACCCCGGCGGAGATTTTTCTTCGACCGTTAGCGCCACGACAGCAGTCATCGATATCGGTACGACTTACACCTGGAGCGGACCAGGAATGGTGGCGGATGTTCAGGCCTGGGTTGCCAACTCCGCAACTAACTTTGGTTGGGTGATACGCGGAAACGAAGTCGACGACGGCACGGCGGTGCGATTTGGTAGCCGCGAAAACCTAACGATACCACCAGTGTTGTCTGTGGTTTTTGTCGCGCCGACGCCGACTCCAACCGCGACCGCAACGCCGACCACACCCACCCCAACGCCAACACCGACTCCGACGCCATGCGCAAGCTGCACCCCAACACCGACTCCAACTCCGAGTCCGACACCGACGCCGACCCCAACGCCGACTCCAGTTGCGACTCCAACTTCCACCCCAACAGCCACACCGATCCCAACCGCCACCCCGACTGCGACCCCTTCCCCCACTCCTCTCCCAGCTCAAGCGCTCAATATCTCAACTCGATTACGAGTTGATACGGGAAGCAATGTCTTGATCGCCGGTTTCATCGTCAGCGGAAATTCTTCCATGGGCGTGGCAGCCCGCGGCATCGGCCCCTCTCTCAGTAACTTCGGTATCACCGGCGTCCTGGCCGATCCCACTCTTGAGCTGCATGATAGTGGTGGCGGATTAATCCAGACTAACGACAATTGGCAGGATGATCCACAGCAAGCAGCCCAACTATCCGCAGCCGGTCTCGCCCTGAGCGATCCATTGGAATCCGGCATCGTCGCTAGTCTCGCCCCTGCTTCTTACACTGCGATTCTTGCCGGAAAAGATCAGACCACCGGTGTAGGATTGGTCGAGGTTTACGACATCGATCACGATCCCAATTCAAAACTCGCGAACATTAGCACCCGCGGTTTTGTTTTGACTGGCAGCGATGTCATGATCGGCGGATTCATTTTCGGCGGCACAATCGACGCGCACGTCGTCGTCCGCGGCATTGGACCGTCACTCGCGCAATTCGGAATTTCGCCGGTCCTTGAAAATCCGACTCTCGAATTACACGATGGCAATGGCGCGCTCCTCATCGCCAACAATGATTGGCAGGACGATCCCGCTACCGCTTCCCAACTGACTTTCCTCGGACTTGCTCCATCCGATCCGCTCGAGTCCGGAATTTATGCAACGCTGCCACCTGGCGCTTTCACCGCGATCCTGGCTGGAAACAATGCAGGAACAGGAATTGGCCTGGTGGAAATCTATGGCGTTCCGTAGCCAATTCCGAACGACGTTCTATTCGTTTACCATTGGGCCGCGTTCTTCGCAGCATGGAAGAAAAGAACGGGAGCGCGTTGCATCGTCGCCTCTCCCTTCTCAAGGGAGAGGGTAGGGTGAGGGTTTGGAAGGACATCGCGCTATTAATTCCGAGATAGGTTTTATGCGTCCCACCGTAAATAGATACGCAACATTTGGAATCGCTGGCCTGCTGTTGTTTGCCGCCCTGCAGAGTGCCGCGAACGCAGACACCGTTTCCCTCATTTCATCCAAGGACAACACGATCTTTCAGGACAGCAATACCCTGAGCAATGGGAAAGGCCCATTTATTTTCGTCGGACTGATTAACAACAATTTCATCCGGCGCGGATTAGTTGCATTTGATCTGAGCAGCATCCCTTCGAATGCTACGGTTACTTCCGCGACCCTATCGCTTTACCTAACCAAGATGGGGCCTGTTAGCCCGGGCAACATTTCCGTCAACAAAGTGTTGCGCGATTGGGGCGAAGGGAATTCCAATTCCGGAACGCCGGGTGGTCACGGAGCGCCGGCACAAACGAACGACGCCACCTGGATTAACACCTTCTTTAACACTCAGTTTTGGACATCGCCGGGCGGCGATTTTTCCCCGATCCATAGCGCAACGACTTTCGTCAACACGGAAAGTTTTACTTACACCTGGAGCGGCGCTGGAGTTGTGGCCGACGTGCAGTCGTGGGTTTCAAATTCAGCGACAAATTTCGGCTGGATTGTGATTGGTAACGAAACCGATCTGGGAAGCGCCGGAAAATTTAACACGCGCGAAAACGCTGCGCACAAGCCGCAGCTAGACATCACATATCAGCTTACGACACCAACACCAACACCAACACCAACTCCAACACCAACGCCAACGCCCAACCCAAACACCGACTCCGACACCAACTCCGAGCCCAACACCGACTCCAACACCGACTCCAACACCGACTTCAACGCCGACTCCAACACCGACTCCAACACCGACTCCAACGCCGACTCCAACACCAACTCCAACGCCGACTCCAACACCGACTCCGACACCGACTTCAACACCGACTCCAACACCGACTCCAACGGCGACACCGACACCGACGCCGAGCCCGACCCAAACACCAACACCCAGCCCAAGTCCTACGCCTACGCAGACGCCTACCAGACCCGACCCCAACGCCCTCCCAAACCCCCACCGTCACTCCGACTCAAACTCCCTCACCCAGTCCCTCACCCACTGTTACTCCCACTTTAACCCCGACTCCGTCTCCAACGCCCTCCGCCACGCCGACTTCAACTCCAACGGTCACTCCCACTCCCACACCAACACCGACCGCGACAGCGACGCCTTCCCCAACCGAAACCCCTTCACCCGCTCAGGCGCTCAACCTTTCAACCCGACTCCGCGTAGGAACCGGCCTTAACGTTCTCATCGGCGGATTCATTATCACCGGGAATGGATCCAAGACCATAGTAGCTCGCGGAATCGGTCCCTCGCTCGCTAGCGCCGGAATCAGCGGAGTATTGGCCGATCCAATCTTGGAACTGCGTGATTACAACGGCGCGGTAATCGGTATGAACGATAATTGGCAGGACGACCCCGACCAAGCCGCACAACTTTCAGCGGCCGGTCTTGCGCCGACCGACCCTAACGAATCCGCTTTGATCACCACTCTCGCACACGGCACTGACAATGATTATACCGTGATTTTAGCCGGCAAAGATCAAACAACCGGCGTTGGACTGGTTGAGATCTATGACGTTGATCATGGTGCTGATTCGCAGTTGGCTAACATCAGCACACGCGGTCTTGTCCTTGGCGGCGACACCGTGATGATCGGTGGATTTATTCTCGGCGGCACCGAAAACACGCATGTAGTGGTCCGCGGCATCGGCCCCTCCCTCGCTCAGGTAGGACTCACTCCGGCGATGGCCGATCCCACGCTCGAACTGCGGGACAGTAACGGATCACTTCTCGTCTCCAATGATAATTGGCAGGACGATCCACTTTCTGCTTCTCAGCTGAGTTTCCTTGGACTTGGCTCTGAGTGACCCGAACGAATCCGGCATCTACACCTCACTGGCTCCCGGTGCGTTCACGGCCATTTTGGCTGGAAGTAACGGGGGCACTGGAATCGCCCTGGTCGAGATCTACAACGTTCATTAGGACGCCCCTATTGTTGTAGTGGCGCTTCTGTGATGCGCCTCGCTATTGGCGTGACAGACAGATCAGCGACTTAAGACAAATCGAAATCAACCCCCAAGGCGCTTCGCAGAAGCGCCACTACAACTGCGTCGTTCGACGTCGAAAGCACGCGCCGCTGACCGCAAGACGCTCGGTTTAATAGCAAGGAAGCCGTTTGGACAATGTTAAGCGCACCCTGAACAAATAGTTGCCCCAGGCTAACATGGAAGTCGCGCATTCGGTGCTATGTCGGTCGATTTATCTATGGAGGCAGGTCCGCGTTTTGCTGCGGTAGAGCCACTCGCAGGCAGACCTGCGAACCGCTCCCTCCATGAACCTCCGGACCGTTATTGTTGATGATGAGCCATTTGTCCGCGAACGCCTGCGCACCATCCTCTGCGAAGAAGACGGCGTTGAAGTAGTGGAAGAATCCGCTGACGGCCCGGCGGCGCTCGCCGCGGTTAAGCGACACGAGCCGGATCTCCTCCTTCTCGATGTCGGTTTGCCAGGGATGGGCGGGTTCGATGTCCTCGATGCTCTCGGTTCACGCCGGCTGCCCTTAATTGTTCTCGTCACTGCGTTCGATAAATTTGCGATCCGCGCTTTTGAAGCCTGCGCGGTGGACTATCTCCTGAAGCCGAGTTCGCCAGAGCGCATTCGCAGCATGTTAACGCGGGTCCGTGATCAGCTCGCTTTACTTCGCCGATCTTCACCGAAAGAACCCGCCATCTCCCCTGGGCTAAAACGCTTCAGTGTCCGAAGTGGTCAGCGCACGAGTTTTATCACGGCTGATCAGATCGACTGGATCGAAGCGAGCGGGAATTATGTCATTCTGCACGTGGGAGATGAGAGCCATTTCCTCCGTGAAGCGATGACTCGCATTGAGCACGAAATTCCAGCGACCGATTTCCTAAGAGTCAGCCGTTCGGCGATTGTTCGACTCAATTGCGTCAAAGCGATTCAGGCCTCCGGCGGCGGCCATCATTGCATCGTGTTGAACAGCGGCCAATCCGTTCCGATTACACGTGGCGTTCGCGAGCTCGAAGTGCGTTTGCGCGGCGCCTGATCGAAATACAGATTCTTCGATTTTTGGCCACGGACGATTCTCCCGCAATCTCTGCGCCATTTGCGCGATCACTTCCTCGCCAATTGGCAAGCGGATTGAGGGAAGCACCGCCGATCAAGCCTTCAAACCCTCACCCTACCCTCTCCCTTGAGAAGGGAGAGGCGACTCGCGATACCGCGCTCGGAAAGACGCGATGTTTTCGTTTCTTGCACTTGTCACCTGCTTCCGAGTTTTTTTCGCAGCGGCCAATGTCGGGAACGTCAATATCAGGGCGCTTCTTAGCTTACCTTCTTAAACATCGGAACGCTAAACACGTCATAATAGGGCCCGCTCGCAGAGCGCCACTAATCACCCCTATCCCCCGGTCGCCGTAGCGACCGAGGGATCTCCCAGTTACGTTGAAACCTTTAGTGTCCCCCGCCGTGGTGAGGCTGATAATTAATGGTGTAAGTCACCTGTTGAACATTCGGAGTAGAAGTACCCGTGGTGGCGTCAAAGAGCGATCGATTGAAATAAATCCACTCGTTGCCGGTATTATTTGGATCGAAGTAGGGGTCACCTAACGGTACAGGAATATCAAAAGAAACGTCTCCGGAAGTCGTCAGATCAAGATCGTGATCGATGAATTGGCCCCATCCATAAATCCAATCCGATAGGAGACGGTTGTTGTGAATGTCCTCCGGCAAATCACAGACCGTGTTGCTGATCAGTCGTGGACTGGGCCGATTGGCGCCGGCCGGAGTTGCAAGCGAATCAGCATACCCCGCTGGGGCATAACGCATCAGATCAGCTCCGGCGGATCCCCATCTCGAATGTGTTGGTGTTATTCCCACGGCCATCCAGCGACGCTGCATTACCTTGCCAATTCCCACTGATAAGCGCTGACGGAAGAAACCCGGGCCTTGGTTGTAGTCCTGGCAAAGTAGCAGGATCGAATAAGAAAGCATTGTCCTGGATCTTTGTGATGTCTGTATTGCGACGGATGACATCGGACAGATGGGTCTGTTCCAACGCCTGCAGTTGCATGCCGGAGAAGATTCTCGAGTACCAAAAACGGTCGCCGTCACGTATCCGTTCGAATTGATCAGCGATGATTGCCTTGAAGGTTGGGCCTACGCTTCCTCCGGAACATGGTCCTCCGCTAAACCGCCAATCCAGAGATCAATCGAATCAACATTCCCGTAAAGAGAAGCGAGCCGAGCCTGAAGGTTTCCGTTGTTGGTGATTTGCGCGAAGCTTGTTATTCGCGGCAATCCATACGCTTGTCGAACGGTGTTGTAGTCGGCTAATCCATGATCGCGTCCCTCGCTGCAAATTAAGCGAAGCCAGATCGAAACCACCGGATCCCGGCGGGCCGAAGAGAAAATTCCGGAGACCACCCACCAGCATCGTATCAACTTCCTGCGCATTATCAGTCGCGAGATATTTCAAAACGGGAGCAGGCCCGACTTCATGCATTGGTTCCGGATTGAAGAAAGCATCGGCCAATTCCATTTCATCTCGAACGGGATTGGCATCATTGTCCAGGAACTCAACATCGTCATTGATCAAGGTATGACCGATGCGATACGCGGCGGTTGAGAACTCGGTGGAGATCCCGGGATTAACCTGGGGATCATATCCGGTGTAAGGTCGCAGAGGATTCGACCCGAGCAGAGCTGGCAAGAATTCTTTATAGGTGATGACCTGAAGTTCCCCAACGACAATGCGCCTGGCTCGTTGGAAAATCTGTTCGTCATTCAAACCATGGCTGTTTGCTGCGATGGCTGCGGCAATCTGGTTATGTTCGCGAACGAAGAGTGTTTGAATGGCCGTCAGCTCGACATTCTCATTCGCCCGAACATCTCCACAGAGAAAAAGTTCGTTGTCAGGAAAACGATGGGCATCGTTTGCATTGGGCAATCCCGTTGTGTTGAGCGGCGGAAGATTTCCGGTGCTGGTCTTGAGTTTGCCACCCTGAAAAGCTCGGAGCGCTGCCGCTCGCGTCGGATCCGAACCGTAGATGACTGATCCATCGAGATAAGCGGAAATCTGGTTTGGCTGCTGACGTGGATTGGGCGCGCTCGCTTTGAGAGTGAAAGTATTGGTGCCCGGATGAAGATTAACTGGGAAAGCGAAATCGCCGTCATCGTTAAGGACAACATTCGTTCCGGCTAACCGAGAAAGAAACGAGTAAAGGCGAATAGACGTCGGGCATTACCGTTCCGCGTAATGTCACTTGAGGTGAGTGAACGGTGCTCCCGCTCCGCGGATTAACTGCAACGAATCCGGAGGAACCAGGGGGAGTGCCATGGTCGGGTTCAACACTGGAGTTCAAGAGCGGACCGACGGGCTGCCCACCGACGTCGCTGATCTGTCGCTCGGCGACCCATCCTTCCTGGCCATTGTCGAACTGAATATTCCACCACCATCCTTCACCCGCCCGGACGGGGCCGCTTAGAATTGCGCCTTGAGTTCCGGTTGCTTGAAACCCAACGAATCGTCCCGAATACGGCGGACTCAAAAAAAGAGCAGCTTGTTTAGTGGTCTGGACACGGTCACCAATTTGAAGCGGCGAATTATTTGCCTCCGAATGGAGCGCTGCATGCAATCTCGGCACATAAAAGAATGGCTGCAGTGATGGAAACCACTGCGGCAAACAGTGTCGGAAACTGGTTTGGCATTAAACGCCGCAGACCCGCGACGTCCCGATTGGACACGAATGGCTTAGTCATGCTGCGACTTTGAGCGGATCAGAGTCGTTTGTGCAATCTATCAGGGACGAACGCACGCAAATATGACCTGAACGATCACTGACCCTGATGAATTTCTTCGACGTCGGACGACGCAGTTGCAGTGGCGCTTCCGCGTAGCGCCGAGAGAGTTGGGTTCGATCCCTCTAAACGCCGAATCTGCCACTCACGCCCATACCGAAGGCGCTTTCGCAGAAGCGCCACTACAAAAATAGCCTCGACAGCATGAGCAAAGTTGATTAAGTGCCCGTAACGATTCTGATGGTCGTTCCTCCTTCGTCCCCATCAGAACACCAAAGCAAAGGCAATATGAAAGTATTCTCTATTCTATCCAAAAAGACCAAAATCTCGCTCTTTCTCGGCGCAACATTCGCCATCTCGATTGTTGCGGCCATCGTCGGACAGGGAAGCAGCGGTCAACCTAACGATGCAATGTGGAAGACCGTTCCCGAAAATTCTCTCGACCAAAATGTAAGACGCCCCGTCGTCCCATTAATCTATCGCACCGTGCGCCTCGACACCGCGGCCATGGCTCGAAGCCTGGCCAGCGCACCGATGGAATTCACCCGGCACGCCAGCCAAAATCCAATCATCACCCTGCCGATGCCAGACGGAACCCAGGCGCGGTTTCGTTTTGAAGAATCACCTGTGGTCGAAGCGGAGTTAGCCGCAAAATATCCTGAGCTCAAGACCTATCGAGCCCAGGGAGTTGACGATCCGACCGCAACCTGCCGGTTCGATTGGTTACCAAGCGGTTTCCACGCAATCATCCTCTCCCCAGCCGGCACCGTCCTGGTCGACCCTTACGCATTCGGGAACACAACCAATTACATTACCTATTGGAAAAAGGACGCCGCTAATCTGGCCGGCAAATTCGAGTGCGGCGTGAAAGATTCCGATATGCCCGATTTACCACCGGGCGTTGTTCCAAACGTCACCTCCGGCACGCAGTTGCGCACCTATCGCCTTGCCCTCGCTTGCACGGTTGAATACGCAAATGCTGTTGGCGGCGGTACTGTCGCCGGCGCGTTAGCCGCCGAAGTTCTGATCATGAATCGCGTCAATGGCGTTTACGAACGTGACGTCGCCATTCACATGAACATCATCGCGAACAACAACCTGATCACCTACGCGGCCGATAACCTTAGCTGCGGCGGTCCCTGCACCGCTGCGAACGATCCTTACACCAACGATGATGGTGGCACGATGCTCGGTGAAAACGTTACCAATCTTAACAGACGTCATCGGCGACCAGAACTACGATATCGGCCACGTCTTCAGCACTGGCGGTGGCGGCATCGCCCAGCTCGGTGTTCCCTGCGGCGGAAGCAAGGCAGCGGGCGTAACTGGATTAACAAACCCGGTCGGCGATCCGTTTGCGATCGACTATGTCGCCCACGAAATGGGTCACCAGTGGGGCGCGAACCACACCTTCAACGGCACCTCCGGCAGCTGCGGTGGCGGCAATCGCTCCGCCGGTTCCGCTTATGAACCGGGCAGCGGAATCACCATCATGGCTTACGCTGGAATTTGCGGGAACCAGGATCTCGCGGCGCATAGTATCGACACCTTCCACGTTAAGAGCTTGGAGTCGATCGTTGCTTATAGCCAAACGGGTAACGGAAACAGCTGTGCAACCACTACTGCTACCGGCAACACGCCACCAACAGTGACCGGCCCGGCAGGCTGCGGTCACCATTCCGAAGCAATCGCCATTCACCCTCACTGGGTCAGCCACTGATCCAAACGGCGACACCCTAACCTACGATTGGGAAGAGTACGATTTGGGCGCCGCGCACGACCGCGGCCCCAAACACTGATTCTGATGGGTCGCCTCGCCCAATCTTCCGCCCCTACTCCCCCGTTTCAGGCGGAAGCAGAACCTTCCCGTCGCTTCAGTACATTTTGAACAACGCGAATGTTCCACCGACTTTCACGTCCGGAGCTCTGACCGGCGAACTCATGCCGGCGATCACTCGGACCATGACCTTCAAACTCGTTGCCCGCGATAATCGCGCCGGTGGCGGCGGCATCAATTCGGCAACCACAACCGTGATGATCGATGGCGCGGCCACACCGTTCGCGGTTACTTTCCCGAATTCAAACATTGCCGTTCAGCAAGGGACGAACATGACCGTCACCTGGAACGCCAGCGGCAATGCAGCCAACGTTAAGATTTCGCTCTCGACTGATGGTGGAAACACTTTCCCGACTGTTCTTGCTGCGAGCACAGCAAATGACGGCTCCGAATCTGTCCTCATGCCGAATGACGCCGACGACTACCGCGCGAATCAAAGTCGAAGCAGTGGGGAATATCTATTTCGATATCTGCGACACAGACTTCAGCATCACAACCACCCAACCGACTCCGACTGGAACACCCGGCCCGACCGGAACTCCAACCCCGGCTCCCTCCTGCACCCCGGGCTGGGCCCCGACCACGGTATTCCCTGCCGTTGGCATCGTTCGCGCACCTGGCAATTTCTTCCCCGCTAACGGCCGCTTTTATGTCGTAGGCGGGCGCAGTTCGGACCTCGTGGGAAGCGATCTGACCCATCCCGTGGAATTCAACCCGGTGACCAATACCTGGACCACCATGACCGCAACCTTACCGGACGCGAACGTGAACAACATGGCGTGCGGCGTTCTCACCGCGGGCGGCACCCCGCAAATCTATTGCGTAGGCGGCTCGGCCGCGGCCGCGACGGGAGCCACCAGAGCTAACCGTGTCTTTACCTACAACCCGGTCACGGATACGATCACCACCCTTACCGCAGCCGATAATTGGCCCGGCAATCCTGCAGGCACCATCCTCCCGGGTGGATTCGCTGTCGCCAACAACAAGCTCTACATGATTGGTGGGTTCGAAAATTCGACCAACATGATTGCGCAGGTCTGGCAATTCGATCCGAGCGCAGCCGTTGGTTCTCGCTGGTTACAGCGAGCCGACCTGCCAGTAGCTCGCGGATATGTTCCAGCGGCGACAATTGGTGGAATCATCTACACCGGCGGCGGTTCGACCACGGACGGCACGACTCTTTCGGACACGGCAGACTCATTCAAATACGATCCAGGCACAAACGTCTGGACCCCGATCGCGAACATTCCACGCGCGACAGGCGAAACCCGCGCCGTTGTGATGAACAACCAAATGTGGGTCCTTGGCGGCGGACGAACCCTCCCGAATCCGTCTAACAAGTCGATATCTACGATCCGACGAGAATGCCTGGAGCACCGGAGCACCGTTCATCGCCGCACGACGCAACTTCCCAGCCGATAGCGACGGCAGCACCCGCATTTTGCTGGCGGGCGGTTACGACACTGGCGGCGCTCTGTTGAATACGGCAGAGAGCTTCGGTCCATCTACTTGCACACCGACACCAACGCCTGGTCCAACAGGAACACCAACCGCAACACCGCCACCGACAACCCGCCTCCACCTCCAACACCAACACTAACATCGACACCGGTATCCACACCGACACCTGCAACTCTAACACCAACAGTTACACCGACCCGGGAGCTCCGTGACCCCGACCCAGACTCCAACGCCAACGCCATCTGGCATAACACACGCACAGAATCTCTCGACCCGGCTCCGCGTTGAGCCCGGCAATGGCGCTGGTATTGGTGGATTCATTGTCACCGGCAACGATCCAAAAGTGGTGTTGATCCGCGGCATTGGACCGTCCCTTGGACAGTTTGGTGTTCCGAATCCGTTGGCTGATCCAAAGCTTGAATTGAGTGGCAGTGGCGGTTTCACGACCGTTACGAACAACGACTGGCGCGATACCCAGGAACAACAGATCATCGATACCGGCATCCCGCCGTCCAATGATCTCGAGTCAGCGATCCTCGCGACGTTGAATCCGGGATTGTATACCGCGGTTCTAAGTGGAAACGATGGCGGCACCGGCGCAGCACTAGTCGAAATTTACGACTTGAGCCCGAACGCCGATTCCAAACTGGCCAACATCAGCACACGCGCGTTCGTCAACACGGGTAATGACGTCGTCATTGGCGGCTTCATCCTCGGCGGTGGAAGCGCCTCTGATTCAATCATCATCCGCGGAATCGGACCGAGCCTCGCCGACTTCGGACTCTCGCCAGTAGTGGCGGATCCACAATTGGAGTTACGCGACAGCAACGGCGGGATTGTCCGAGCGAATGACAATTGGCAGGATGATCCAGCGCAGGCCGCAATCATCAGTGGAGTCAACCTGGCTCCGACCAATGATTTGGAATCAGCCATCGCTGAAACGTTGGCGCCTGATTCTTACACCGCGGTCTTGTTCGGTACCAACAATGGAACCGGGTTAGGATTGATCGAAGTGTATGACAACCCGCAACCGGGCGGGACCCTCCCCAACGGCAACCCCTTGCTCGAGCTGAACCCAAACGACACCGACACCGACATCGACACCGGCGCCAACAACGCCTCCACCACCAACACCGACTCCAACCCCAGGTGGCGGTGGAACCTGCGCCGAAGCATTCGATGGCGTGACTGCGCCGGGATTGCCACCTGGATGGGTTGCGAGTAATCCGGATCCAGGTGACGGAACAATGTTTACCACCGTGACCTCGCCAAACGATACGGCCCCAAATGCAGTGTTCGTTCCTGATCAGGATGGCATCAGTGACAAAGTGCTTGATAGCCGGCCGGTCACGATCCAAACGGCTAATTCCGTGATGACGTTCCGCAACAACTTCAACACGGAGTTCAGTGATGGCGTCTTCTGGGATGGCGGCGTGCTGGAAGTTTCTACACCTAGCATCAGTGGCGGCGATTTCCTCGACATCACTGATTCGCACGTGGGCGGAAGCATCACTGCAGGGGGTTACACTGGCGAGATCAGCGGTGACGCCTCCAATCCGCTCTCAGGACGGATGGCGTGGAGTGCGAATTCCAACGGGTGGATTACGACAACGATCAATATGGGACCGAACCTGGCAGGACAGATTGTTACGCTGCGGTTCCGGTTTGGAACGGATGAAGCAACGGCCTCACCGGGTTGGTGGTTCGACACGATCTCGATCACCGACGCTACCTGCAACTAAGTAGTCCAAGTCGGTAGTTTAAGAATTAGAGAAGCGGTCCTGCGAAAGCGGGACCGCTTCTTTTTTTTTAGGACGTTGTCACGGCCCTGTGGGCGCCGGGTATCCGCACGCTTTCGAATAGCGCTGATTGCCTCCAGGGGCACTAAGAAAAATGCCTGTCATCCCGAGCCCGCGAAGATAGCGAGTGGCCGCCAACCTCCAAGGATTCCGTCACACAATCAAACTAAACGCGTCCGAAATGGAGTAGACGCCCTCCGTTTGCGCAAGCCTGCGCCGCTTTCGCGTTAGGCGATGCGGCTACTCCATATCGGGCGGTTCGACGTCATTTTGAGTGGCGAATCTGCATTGGGGGTCCCTTACCGTCTTCACGGGCTCGGGATGACACGCCAGTACCAGACCCCAAAAATCTCCACAAGGCCCCTCATTACCATTTTGTAATCACAAGGCGTGACATCCCGTTTTCGCCTTCATACACTCCGCCCCAAAACCTCCCCCAATTAACACGACGAACGGGCTTTCGAGTCATTAAAACGGCCCAATTTCACCCTCGACA
Organism: uncultured Verrucomicrobiae bacterium; assembly: GCA_963751725.1. Taxonomy (GTDB): domain Bacteria; phylum Verrucomicrobiota; class Verrucomicrobiia; order Chthoniobacterales; family UBA10450; genus AV80. The sequence goes on along the minus strand of CAVVVQ010000010.1, from coordinate 27,929 downwards.
GGGGAGATTCATATCATTAGCATGGCGGCAATGGCGTTCTGACAGGACTCCTGAGGGCGCGACCCTTGGAGGGCAGGGTGTTCGCGATCACTCTCTTTTCGGACATAACAAGGCAAGGGACCACACATGAAAAAAATATTTTCGATCTCTCTCAAAAAAACAAAAAAGTCTCGGTATCTTGCCGTCGCGCTGATGCTGTTTTTCCTGGCCGTTCCATTCGGACAAGCCACCAATCAGTCTAACGATCTCTGGCAAAACGTTGACGGACAGTCGCTCGATCAAAACGTCAAACGCATCCTTGTCCCGATGATCTATCGTACGATCCGTCTCGATAGGAAGTCCTCGACCGATTCCTGGCCGTCGCACCAGACGAATTCACCCGCCACCCAAGTCAGAACCCCATCATTACCCTCCCTATGCCGGATGGAACCGTGGCTCGGTTTCGATATGAGCATTCACCCGTTGTGGAAAATGGCCTGGCAGACAAATACCCGGAACTCTGGCAAACATATCGAGCCCAAGGCATCGACGACCCGACAGCCACCGCCCGCTTCGATTGGTTGCCCATGGGTTTTCACGCCATGATTCTTTCTCCCGCCGGCACCGTTATGATTGACCCTTATGCGGAGGGCAACCGGACCGATTACATTACCTATTGGAAAAGAGATGCTGCGAATCTTGCCAGAGGTTTGGATTGCGCGTTTGAGATTCCCAACTGACCACTTCGACGCAACATCGGGCCGACCCCTGATCTAACGACAGCCGGCACCTTGCGGACCTATCGGCTGGCCTTGGCCGCAGACTTTGAATATTGCGCCGCCGTCGGAAGCAATACCGTTGCAGGATCGCTCGCAGCCCAGGTCCTGATCATGAATCGCGTCAATGGCGTCTACGAACGCGACGTGGATATCCACATGAACATTGTCGCGAACAATAACAAGATTGTTTACGCCGCTAACAACACCCTAGGCGGCGGGGCGTGCTGGTGGTTGCGCGGGTCCTGCACTTCCGCGAATGATCCTTACACTGATGGGAACGGCTCAACCATGCTTGGTCAGAACCAGAACACGTGCGATTCCGTGATCGGGTCGGCTAACTATGACATCGGCCATGTTTTCAGCACGGGTGGCGGCGGCGTCGCCCAGTTGGGAGTCCCTTGCGCCGGCGGCAGCAAAGCAATGGTGTAACCGGACAATCAAGTCCATTAGGCGATCCATTTGCGATCGATTATGTCGCGCACGAAATGGGACACCAATGGGGCGCTAACCATACTTTTAACGGCACTTCAGGGAGCTGCGGTGGCGGTAACCGATCTGCCAGCCATTCTTACGAGCCGGGCAGCGGCATCACCATCATGGCTTATGCCGGAATTTGTGACGCTCAGGATCTCGCAGCGCACAGTATTGACACTTTTCACTATGACAGCCTAAGCGCGATCATCTCCTACTCGCAAAGCGGCGGCGGCAACAGTTGCTCAGTCCAATCGGCCACCGGCAATAACGCGCCAACACCTACTGGGCCCGGGCAATTTCAATATTCCGAAGCAAACGCCCTTCTTTTTGACCGGCTCGGCCACTGATCCTAACGGCGATACAATTACCTATGATTGGCAGGAATTCGATACCGGTGGCGCAACCGGCACCACAGCCGTTCCAAATACGGATTCGGACGGGACCGCTCGCCCAATCTTTCGCTGCTATTCTCCGACTACTAGCGGCACGCGCTACTTCCCGTCGCTCCAATATATTTTAAACAACGCCAACGTTCCGCCTCGACAAACGGTTGCCCACACTGCCCTCGAGCGCCTGTCTCACGGCGAACTGATGTCGCGATCACTCGGACGATGGTTTTCCAGATGGTGGCGCGTGATAACCGGGCCAGTGCTGGCGGAATAATACACAGTCATTCGAATGTATCGGTTACCACCACGGCGGGCCCTTCGTTGTTACCGCGCCCAAACACAGCCGTCAGCATTCCCGCGAACACCAATTTTAATGTGACTTGGACTGTCGCAGACACTACCGCGGCTCCAGTGAGTGCTGCGAATGTTGAGATCGCTCTCTCAACCGACGGAGGAACCACATTCCCCACAATTATCCTCGCTAGCACACCAAACGATGGAGCTGAGTCCGTAACGATTCCGAATACGCCAACATCCCAGGCGCGAATCCGAGTCCGGGGAGTTGGAAACATCTTCTTTGATGTATCTGACACGAATTTCACCATCACGGCGGCACCAACTCCAACCCCGACTGCGACTCCGACCCCAACGCCAACTCCTACACCGACTCCAACCCCAACGCCTCCACCGGTTCTGGTTGCTTCGGTCAATCTTCCAATCGCAACCGTCTCCACTGGCGTAACCACCTTCAATCAACAGATAACCGTCTCGACGATCAACGGCGCAGATAACCTCGTCGGGTTCCAGGGAGATTTCTCGTTCGATTCTGCCGTAGTTAGCTTCCAAAGTGTCGGAACTTCGCCGGCCGGCCTAACTGCCAGTAACTGGAATGTTTCGTCGAACATTCTCAACATCGGACCAGGAACAATCAAAGCCCTCCGCATCTCGGCCTTCTCGAATGATTTCACACCACTCTCCGGTTCGGGAACGTTGTGCAATTTGAATATGACCCGGATCAGCAGCACCCCGGGCGCAAACAGCCCACTGATTTGGCAGGCAGATCCGAATAATTTCCAATTCATCTCGGATATCCTGGAAACGAGTTCACCGGGCAGCACACCACCGGGAAGCATCACCATCCAATCAACGGCCGTCAGCATTTCAGGCGGTGTTACTTATTGCTCAAATCCGGCCCTGAACCCGATTCCAGGTGTGACCCTTACTCTTACTGGCACGTCGGCCGGCTCGACAACCACCGACGGCGCGGGACTCTATTCATTTCCGGGCCTGACATCGGGAGGTAACTTCACCGTTACCCCAACGAAGGCGGCGCTGCCATCGGGCTCAGCAGGCATTACCACGGTCGATGTGGTCGCAGTGCAACGGCATTTCCTCAATATTGTGCTGATTCCGCCGGGCTGCCGGCTGACCGCGGCCGACGTTAATGCCAGCACGACAGTCGACACCTCGGACGTGATTGCGATTCAACGATTTGCTCTCGCCCAAACCACGGCGATCGCGAATGTCGGTAAATACCAGTTCACCCCGACAAATCGGACTTACACGGGAATCACCAGTGACCAGACCGGGCAGAACTACGACGCGTTGGTCTTCGGCGACGTTGCCAGCGGTTTCGTGCATCGCCCGGGCAATCCTTCACCGGACATGCCCAACACCAATGAAATGCCGGCGACCGTTGCGTCAGTCACCTTACCTGACGTGACACTCCAGTCAGGCGTGAACCTGCCTGCAGCAGTTACCACCACCGCGATCGACGCCAAAGCGAATTTGGTTGGATTCCAATGCGACTTTACCTTTGACGAACGAGCTATCACTTTCGAAACCGAACCCGTTCAAAAGGCCGGACTGACCAGTGGAAATTGGAATGTTTCCGGCAACGTGCTTCCAGGAAACGGACCCATCCGAACATTGCGTGTATCCGCGTATTCGCAGGATTTCAGTCCGTTGTCGGGTGTTGGCACCCTCTTCGAATTGCGGATGAAACCGGCGACGATGTCGGCCCAGCGTGGTCAATTGATCTGGGCTTCGTCTCAGAATCCGTTCTTCTTTATTGACGCTGATCTGAATGTGCAGCGGCCGGGCTCAACATTGTAGGGCGCTTCTGCCGATCGCGGGATGTATGCGCTTGCCTCAGAGAAGAGTCGATAAGTGCAGTGATTTGAAAATCACCGATCTATTGGGTCGGCGGCACGATCGCGTTCCTTGGGCGATTTCAAATCGCTCATTAAGGCCGCCGACAGCTCCGGGCTCACTTCAAGCGTCGATTTTCAATCGCCAAGAGGCGACTTGCATCGCCATCACCATAACTTCCCTAGACCCGTCAAGTTACGGCCACTGGAAGGTGGAAAGCCCCAAAAAGGCAAAATTCGACCTTTTCCCTAGGACCAGCGCCTTTTGGGTCCAGGGAAACCAAGTTCGCGACTCCTGTAGATACTATAACAAAAAGAATATCTATAGTTTATTGCTGTTGACTTTTTGGAGGTCCTGCTGTGTAATTGCCCCTGCTTTCCGGACGGGATTTCCCAAGCTTTAAGGCCGTCCGGAAATACATCTTAGGTAGATCCTATGCCCCGGAAAAAATCATACTCTCGTTTAGTCGTCGCGTTTTGCCAGAAAATGGCGAATCCCGTTCCCCGCCCAAGTTACTCCACTTTTGTTGGCTGTCTTTTGGCATCGGATGCTCGCTTTTCCTTGCGGGTCAATTGGCCGCTGAACCTGAGGTCTCATTTTCAAACACAGCGTCGATCACGATTCCTGATCACGGGGCTAGTTCACTCTATCCTTCGAACATCGCAGTCAGCGGAACGACGGGGATCATCAGCAGTGTCACCGTCACTCTTAACAACTTCAATCACTCCTTCTGCGACGATGTGGATGTGTTGCTGGTTGGACCAACCGGACAGGCGATGAGATTGATGGAGAATGCCGGCACCGGCGCGACGACCAATGCGAACCTGACCTTCGCTATCAACGCGGCAAACTCACTCCCGGCTGCCGGGGCGTTGCCCACTGGAACTTATAAGCCAACGGCTTATGCACCAGCCGCTACCTATCCGGCGCCAGCGCCCGGGGGAAGTTACGGATCGAACTTTGACGTTTTTATCGGAACAATCGCGAACGGAACCTGGTCTTTATATGTGTTCGATGATGGCAATGGGGACTCGGGCGTAATTTCGGGCGGATGGACACTGAATATAACCACCGCGAACAACATGATCAGCGATATTCCCGATCAGACCACTTTTACCAACATCCCAACGGGAGCCATTCCGTTTGCCATTGCTGACGCAGATACACCGCTCGGCAGCCTGACGCTCAACAAAAGTTCGAGCAACACAACTCTTGTTCCGACGGCAAACATCGTCTTTGGCGGATCCGGCGCTAACCGCACTGTGACCGTCACGCCAGCAACAAATCAGATCGGCACCTCTACGATTACCGTAACCGTGACCGATGGCACCAACAGCGCGAACGACTCGTTTGTTCTGACGGTCACCCCGCCTAATACGCCTCCGACAATTTCTGACATCACGAACCACACAATCATCGTCAACACTTCGACTGGCGCGATCCCATTCACAATCGGAGATGGTGAAACACCCGTGGGAAGCTTGACCGTGAGCGGCAGTTCCAACAACACGACGTTGGTTCCCAACGCAAACATCGTGTTTGGCGGAAGCGGCGCGAGCCGGACGGTGACTGTAACTCCTGCGACGGGTCAAACCGGGTCGGCGACAATTACGGTCAACGTTAACGACGGCATTACCACCACCAGCGACACGTTCCTGTTAACGGTTAATAGCTCGAACACTGCGCCGACGATTACCGATATCGTCAACACAAGCATCAGCCAGAACACATCCACAATCGCCCTGCCGTTTACCGTTGGTGATGCCGAAACAGCACCTGGCAGTCTCTCGTTAACCGGAGGTTCAAATAATACAACGTTGGTTCCGAACGCAAATATTGTGTTCGGTGGGAGCGGATCGAGCAGGACGGTGACCGTAACTCCGGTCGCCAATCTAACTGGAAACGCCACCATCACCGTAACCGTCAGCGATGGAGTCCTGACCGCCAACGACACCTTTGTGCTGACAGTTTTCGCCAATGCGGCTCCGACGATTGGACCAATCGCGAGTCAGACTGCCTGGGTAGATCAACCAATTATTGCCAAAATCGAGTTGGCCGATGCAGAGACAACTGTCACAGGCTTACAGCTCTCGCTCGCGACCGATAACCCAACCCTGTTCCCAGCGACGGATGCCAGTTTCAACTTCTTTTCGATCGACCAGCATTGGTACATCACAATGGCCGGAGCATTCGGCCAAACCGGAACCGGTAATAACACGATAACGGTAACCGATGCGGGTGGCAGGACTGCCAGCACAACCTTTGTCATGACCGTGCTCCCGCCTCCGGCCGGATCCCAGAGATTCTCCAACACGGCGCCAATCACAATTCCGGACAGTGGAGTCGCATCAACCTATCCATCCGTGATCAACGTTTCCGGGATGCCGGGAACCGTGACGAAACTTGATCTGACCATAAGCCGGTTCACTCACCAACGCACCACTGATGTTAACATGCTCCTGGTCGGACCTACTGGCGTCGGCGTGGTCTTCCTTTCTAACTGCTCGGGCCCGAACTCTATCAGTAACATTACGTTTTCGGTCACAGATTCCGCCCTTTTCCCGTTCGATCCGAGTTTCCCGATTTGGTCGGAAGTCTTCCGGCCTACTAATTACGCTGCTACCGATTTCTATCCCGCTCCGGCTCCGGCGGCTCCTTACGCGCCCGTTGCGTTTTCGAGCTTCAACGGCCTCACACCAAACGGAAACTGGTCGTTGTACGTTTATGACAGCGTCAGCGGCGTTAGCCACGGTTCGTTTGCCGGCTGGAGTCTAATGGTCGCCAGCGGCACGGCAGCCCCGACGATTAGCAACATTCCTGATCAGGTTACTTCGGTAAATACCCCGACGTCCGCGATTCCGTTTACTGTTGGAGACGCGGATACGGCGCTAAACACTCTGCAAATAACCGGTAGCTCTAGCAATACAACCTTGATTCCAAACGGAAACATCGTGTTCGGCGGTAGTGGCGCAAATCGAACGGTGACACTGACTCCAGCCGCAAATCAGACCGGAACCTCCACGATTACGGTGACTGTGAGCGACGGCACCAACAGCGCTATCGATACGTTTGTTGTCAGCGTGAATCCGCCATTCGTCGGAACACAGCCCTTCACGAATGGTGCAGCGATCACGATCCCTAGCGTCGGCGCTGCAGCCCCATATCCCTCCGTTATCAACGTCGGCGGAATGGGAGGAACAGTCAGCAACGTGACCGTAACCTTAAACAGTCTCGGCCATAGTTGGGGGGATGATGTCGACGTGCTATTGGTAGGCCCTGGCGGCCAAAAAGTCACCTTGATGTCGGATGCCGGTACCGGGCCAACAGGCATTACAAATCTAACATTTTCGGACGCAGCATCGGGAACGCTGCCGCAGACCGGGGCCTTGCCTAGCGGCACCTACAAACCTACTGATTATCCGCCTTCGGATACGTATCCGGCGCCGGCCCCAACTGGACCTTACGGGGTATTGTTATCTGCTTTCAACGGGATCGTGCCAAATGGGGCGTGGTCATTATATGTCCAAGACGATGGTGACGGCGACTCCGGTAACATCGGCGGCGGCTGGACTTTAACGATTACCACGGTTTCATCGGCCACTCCGACGCCGACGCCGACTCCAACGCACACCCCAACTCCGACGCCAACTCCGACGCCAACGCCAACTCCGACGCCAACACCAACACCAACACCAACGCCAACTCCGACTCCGACACCGACTCCAACACCAACACCAACACCGACTCCAACACCGACACCGACACCAACTCCAACTCCAACCCGACGCCAACGCCAACGCCAACACCAACACCAACACCAACACCAACACCAACACCAACGCCAACACCGACACCAACACCAACACCAACACCAACACCAACTCCGACGCCAACTCCGACGCCAACACCAACTCCGACACCGACACCAACACCAACACCGACGCCGACGCCGACTCCAACCGAAACGCCAACGCCAACGCCAACCGAAACGCCAACCCCGACTCCGACACCAACACCAACCGAACTCCAACTCCAACACGCCAACGCCAACCCCGACTCCGACACCAACCGAAACGCCAACTCCAACGCCAACCCCGACTCCGACACCAACCGAAACGCCAACTCCAACGCCAACCCCGACTCCGACTCCCACCCCGACGCCTACCCCGATTGTGATCGCACTGGTCTCGTTGCCTACCGCCACGATCGACACAACCGTGACCAACTTTACTCAGCCAGTGGTGACCTCGGTCGTCGATTCCTCCGAAAACCTCGTCGGTTTCCAGGGTGATTTTACTTTCGATTCTTCTGTCGTGACCTTCCAGAATCCGCCGGTCGGGGGCGCCGGTCTAACCAGTGGCAACTGGAATATTTCCGGCACAATTCTCTCTGGACCAGGCACAACTCGAACACTCCACATCTCGGCCACATCGAACGATCTCACGCCGTTGGCTGGAGCCGGAACGCTGTTCAACTTGCAGATGGTTCGGGCAAGCAGCACGCCTGGCGCAACCACCGCACTAACCTGGACGCCCACACCAGATCATTTCGTTTACATCGATGGCAACCTGGTTGGCCACGCGCCAAACAGCACACCGCCGGGCGCCATCACGGTTCAGGGAATCATGAGCATCTCCGGAGCAATTTCCTACTGCGCTAATCCGCTCGCCGCCCCGGTTCCTGATGTCTCACTTCACGTCACAGGTGATGCCACGCTCACAATCCACAGCGACGACTCCGGCAATTACCTGTTAACGCCATTGCTCACCGGCGCAACCTACACTGTTACGCCTACCAAGAGAGCTCTTCTGGCAGGCGCGAACGGGATTAACACGATCGACGTGGTCGCCGCCCAACGACACTTCCTCAATATTGCGCTGCTACCACCTGGCTGCCGAATGACGGCTGCAGACGTGAATAGCGATAATCAGGTCAACACCGTAGACGTCATCGCAATCCAGCGGTTCTTCCTCGGCATTTTGACCGGCGTCGCCGACGTTGGTAAATACCAGTTTTCCCCAGTCAGCCGAATCTATTCAGGAACAACGTCCAGTCCTGAGGGAGAGGATTATGATGCCTTGATCTTTGGCGATATTACTTCGCCTTACGCAGATCGTCCGGAGGGTGAATCTCCGAATGCCCCGTCTGTCGAGGAAACCGGAGCAAACGATCGCCCCGCTACCGTCGGATCTATCTCGTTGCCTAACACAGCGATCGATAACTCCGCAGGCGGATTGATCGCGCCGGTGACGACGACCATGATCGATCCAAAAAGCAATCTGGTCGGGTTCCAAGGAGACTTTAATTTCGATGAACGCGTGATCAATTTTCAGGCTGACCCTGTTCAAAGCGCGGGACTCACACGCGACAACTGGAATGTTTCCGGTAACGTCCTGGATGGGGCTGGTCCGATCCGAACGCTTCGTGTTTCCGCTTATTCGAACGAGCTAAGGCCCTTGTCAGGCTCCGGAATTTTGTTTGAACTAAAGCTGCTTCCTGTCACCACCGGCGCACGAAGCACACCTTTGATCTGGGCCGGAACTCCGAACGATTTCATCTTTATCGATTCCGATCTCAACACTCAGAGACCGGAAAACGCTCCGGCCGGAAATATCTCCCGAACCGTTCGACAGAAATAAGGGCGTGTTATAGCCACGGCCCTGCGGGCCGTCCGGTATCGGCCTCCCTGAAAATAGCCCAGCGTTTTAACGCTGGGAATTGACGTTCCATCCTCATCATTGAGTCCCGTCAGGGACGACAGGAACGCAGCCAGGTGAATCGGGTCTGTCGTCCCTAAAAGGGACTCCCGCCATTGCTCATTTTCAAATCCCAGCGTTAAAACGCTGGGCTATTTTCAGAAATCCGAACTCGCTACCCGTTTGGATCAATTTATCGCAGTCCAGCGGCGCGGCCATGCGGACCGTTCAGCCTACAGCGATTTACCTTCTACTTGCTGTCCCACTGGATTTACCTTTGACTTTCCGCCTCACTCCTAGTGGATTAGCTCCACTTATGAGAAAGCTTTGTGCGGGTATTCTCCTTTTCCTTGTCGCTGCTGCGTCTGCTTCTTTGACCGCTGCCGAATCTGAGAATCCGGAATTTCCGGGAGTGGAAAAGGCGATGTCGTCGGGTGACTTCAAGGCCGCAGGGTTAGAGAAGCTAAGTCCGGAAGAGCGCGCACGACTGGATAGATTTATCCGCACCTACGTTGCAACCAGTAACGAAAAGGTAGCAACCCAAGCGGTCGACAAGGCGGTAAAGGAAAACAAGGTCTCAGCCCCGGAAGTGATCGAGAGCCGCATCGTAGGGCCATTCACTGGTTATACCGGTCGCACCGTTTTCCTGTTGGAAAACGGTCAACGCTGGGCACAATCCCAACGCGACAACCACTATTTTCCAAAGATCGATTCGCCGCCGGTTGTGATCGTGAAAGCTGGACTCGGTTACCGGATGCACATCGCCGGTGGCGGCGCTATCCGTGTGACCCTGGTTCGTTAACTACAGAATATTATAAACCTCAACCACGGCCACGCCGGTGGTGTTGTTCTTTCCTCGAACAATTGCGGTGTAATTCCCGTTCAGCAACGAAGTCACAATCGCGGACTCGTGAACATCCGTCGGAGCCAATCCGGCAGCTTCGATCTCCGCCTGTTGCGAACTCTGCCAATCATCATTGCTCGTTAGCGTAGATCCATTAGAATCGTGCAGTTCCAGCACCGGATCCTGCATCGCACCCTCCACTCCAAATGCAGTCAACGATGGCCCGATCGCTCGGATAACAACGCGGCCGTTCTCTCCGCCATTCCCCCCCATGATGAACCCACCGATCATCACGTTGTCCCCCGTATCAACAAATCCACGCGTGGAAATGTTGGCCAGTTTCGAACTTGCCGCATGATCCAAATCGTACGCTTCCACCAATCCAATGCCACTCGCGCCCCCGCTGCCACGCACAATTGCGGTGTACGCACCAGGCGCCAGCGTTCGCACAATGGCCGATTCCAAATCGTTAGTCGGCGCGAGCCCGGTCGCTTCAATCGCTGCTTGATTGGTATCCCGCCAGTTGTTGTTGCTCTCAAGCAGTGTGTTCCCTTGATAGAGCTCCAGTGTCGGATCTTGCAATACACCGCTTAGAAAAGCCGAGAGCGATGGTCCGATCGCACGAATCAGGACATTCTTTGGTTGGCTGCCGGTGACAATCACGCCGCCGATCAGTTCGTTCGGATCAACCCCAACACCGAGTCGGGTTGAGATATTCAACGGAATATCTGGCACGGTCAGCACGGTTACCGTAATCGCCCCGGCATTGTAATTCACCTGTCCCGTAAACCCGATGGTGTGAACCGCAGCGAAGGTGCCGGCGAGAGATCCATTCGGTATGATCTGGAAGACATCACCCATGTTAGGGCGAAAGCCGTTGATCAACGTCACGTTGAGCGTGCCATTAAGCGACGCCGCTCCAGTTACCTCCAGTTGATCATATTCGGTTGGTGCGCCCCCACCAATTTCTATGTTCAAAACGCCGTCGGCCCCCTGAAAATAGTTGCCAGCGATCGTTATTTTTCCAGGAGAATGTCCGGGACCGACGGTGCCACTGTTATTACGGACCGTGCCCGTAATCGTGCCGGAACCGGCAAGAGCGCCTCCATTCAGTTCCATGTCCTCATCTGCCAAGATATCGCCGCCGTTTAGATCGATGACGCCGTCGGTTTGGCGGAGATGCCTGAACTGGATGGTGCCGCTGTTTGCCAGAACAGTGCCGGCATTATTGAAATCCGTGTCGACTAGAGTTGTGCCGGTGGAAATTGATTTTTGAAAGGTTCCCGCATTCGCGAAAATCGGGTATCCCCCTCCCCCTCCGCCGAGATACAGGCCCGAATCATTTTGCACATCGAAGAGGCCCGTGGCGGCGTTGGTAAACAATGAGCTAAAGGCAAAGCTCATACCGCCGGTGCCGCTTTGGATGATGGTGCCTTGATTAATAAAGCCTGCGCCAACTATTATAGGAAAACCGGCGCTAACATTGATTGTGCCCGCGTTGACGAACGGATCTGCGACTGAGCTCGTGATCCAACCGCCCTGCAGCTGGAAAGTGTCACCAGCGAAGTTGAATATCGCTCCTCCCCGTTGTTCGCGGTGCTGATCCAAGCCTGGTTGTGAAGCACAGTTCCGCCTGTGTCCGCGCCGGTAATGGTACCGGCAAAGAGGACGGAACCGTTTCCTCCATTAGCTGGCGCGAGAACAAGCACCGCGCCTGTAGCGACGTCGAAGGTCGCGTCTGTGTAATGGCTCTGTTGACCGGGAAGCTGCAATGTCCCAGCGTCCACTTGGATCGTGCCGCCGTTATTATCAATGGTAATGGTAGGATCAATAGTCGCGGTCCCGGTACCCGCTGACTTGCGCAGTGTGCCTGAATTATGGAAAATGGGAGCTCCACCTCCACCACCGCCCAAACTCAATCCCAAATCGTTTCGCATATCGAAGAGGCCTGTCGCGGTGTTGGTGAAGGCAGAGCTAAACGCGAAGCTGAGGACCCCGGTGTCGCTTTGAATCACGGTCCCTTGGTTGATAAAACCAATGCCGACCAATATTGGGGTACCGGCAGTAACATTCATTGTGCCCGCGTTAACGAATGGATCCGCGGCGGTGCTGGTGATCCAGCCGCCCCGGAACTGAAAAGTGTCCCCTGCGAAGTTGAACGTCGTTCCGCCAGCTCCGTCTAACGATCCAATCCAGCCCTGACTGTGACGCACGGTCCCGCCCGTGTTCGTCCCCGTGATCGAACCAGTGAAGCGGACGGTCGCAGAATCAAAAGCATTGGGAGGCGCGAGGTCGATAATAGCGCCGTTGGCTGCGTTGAAGTTAACGTCGCCATTCACGCTACTCGCATAACGGGAAGCGGCGGCGGGAAGCTGAAGTGAACCAGCGGCGCAGGAGATTGTCCCTGCGTCATTCACTAGCAGCTTGATCGTATCGTTCAGGATGAATGCACCATCACCTGTCGTCTTGCTGATCGTCCCCGCGGTCCCGAGAGCTATGACCGGTGCCGCGCCCCCGCCGCCGCCAACAGTTATCTCGGCGTTGTCGTTGTTGCCTTTGAAGTTGTAGGAAAACGCGATAATGCTCGTCCCAAATTCCATGTTCAAACCGCCATCGGCCTCAATGGTCAGACCGTTGAGGACAATCGCACCGCTGGTGCCCCCGGTTTCGACTGCGCGATCCAGGTTTGTGGGTGCGTTGCTTGGAAAGATACCACCGTTACCCAGCCTGACCTCGCCGCCATTGGTCGGGTAACCACCTGTCGACCAGTTGCTCGGCGCTATTTCGTAGAGAGGATTCCCGTTGCCGTCCAACGCATAGGTCAGAACCTGGCTCCAGTTATTGTTATTCGGGTAGAAAAATTGGAAAAGTGGATCGCCCTCGTGTCCAGGCGGGTAAAACGGCCCTTGCCCATAAGCCTGCCGCTCCCAGGTGATCTCCGCCGGAAGTTGGCCGGGGACAACCATTAACGCAGCGACAAACATGACAGGAATGAGTCTTGAGAGCGACAAATGGGTTTTCATAGTCTTTGGCCTGGATGGAGTTGTCCTCCACCCTCTTAACGTGCAATCCCGGCCCCAAAACGGACATCGCACTGGGAAAATCTTCCCTAATTTTCGTGCCTGACGTACAAAGGAAGAAGCACCAACACCCAGCCGATTGTGACCCCTGACGTAACGCAAATCCTCCATTCTTGGACCGAAGGCGATCAAAGCGCGCCGGAGCGTCTGATGCCGATTGTTTATGAAGAACTCCGGCGCCTTGCCTCAAATTATCTGCAACGGGAACGGCCCGATCATACACTGCAGGCAACGGCATTGGTTCATGAAGCGTATCTAAAGCTGGTTGACCAGAAGCGGGCCGATTGGAAAAACCGGGCTCATTTTTGTGGCATCGCAGCCCAACTGATGCGCCGTGTCTTGATGGAACATGCCCGGGCGCATAACGCCCAGAAGCGAGGCGGCAAAATGGAGAAGCTCTACCTGGATGAAACCCGCGAACTATCGGAAGAGCGCACCCCCGATCTCATCGCATTGGATGACGCGCTCAAGAGCTTTGCCAGCACGTTCCCGCGTGAAAGCGAAGTGGTGGAGCTGAAGTTCTTTGGCGGCCTTGAAGCAAAAGAAATCGCCAACGTGCTGAATGTCTCAACTAAGACGGTTTTGCGGGACTGGAATTTCGCCAAGCTCTGGCTCTGCCGGGAGCTGAATGGCACGGCCTGACGAAGGATGAGCTCACGGGAACGGGCGCAGCACGTCGCGGAAATCGTCAAATCGGTCCTCGAACGAACACCGGACGGCGACGTCAGCAGATTCCTGGATCAGGCGTGCGCCGGCGACGTGGAAATTCGCCGGGAAGTAGACTCGCTCCTAAAATTCCAAGCAGCGGCCAGTGGATTCATCGAACAAAGTGCGATGGATCTTGCAGCAGAAACGCTGGCCCGCAACGAGCCAATTGCGAGCGAACAGATCATCGGCGGCTACAAGATTATCTCGCGAATTGGCGCCGGCGGCATGGGTGACGTCTATCTCGCCGAGGACATTCAGTTTCATCGAAAGGTCGCCCTGAAGCTCGTTCGTGCGGCGCTTAGCACCGACGATCTCGTCGCCAGATTTCGTCACGAAGAACAAATCCTGGCGAGCCTGAACGATCCCAATATCGCCCATCTTTACGGCGGCGGAGTCGCTGGAAACGGCATCCCGTTTTTCGTTATGGAATATGTGGATGGACTTCGAATCGACGAATATTGCTCTCGTCACAATTTAAACGTCAAAGCGCGACTCGAGCTCTTCCGCAAAGTCTGCTCGGCCGTGCACTACGCCCATCAGCACCTCGTCGTACATCGCGACCTCAAGCCTTCAAATATTCTCGTGAACGCTGGGGGAGAACCGAAATTGCTTGATTTTGGAATCGCAAAATTACTTAGCACAGACGAATCGGTTCCGGCCATGACATTGGCAGGAATAATGACCCCTGACTATGCCAGCCCGGAACAAGTCCGATGTGAAGCGATCACGACCGCGAGCGATGTCTACAGTCTCGGCGTCATCCTCTATGAACTCCTAACCGGCCAGAGCCCGTATCAGCTAGCGAATCGCAATCCTGCGGACGTTGCTCGCGCCATTACCGACCAGGAGCCGGAACGTCCGAGCACGGTTGTCGTCAAACAACGCGATCAAAATCCGAATCCCGCAACTCCGACAGAAGGTCGCGAGCACGCGAAAGCTTTGGGTGCGAAATCTCTTAAGGGCGATCTCGACAATATCGCGCTGATGGCGATCCGAAAGGATCCGGCGCGACGGTACGCTTCAGTCTGGCAGTTTTCGGAAGATATTCGCCGTTACCTCGATAACCTGCCGGTGCTCGCGCGAAAAGATTCGTTTAGCTATCGCGCCTCGAAATTCATTTCCCGCAACAAAGCAGCAACGGTTGCGGCAAGTCTTGCTCTTCTAACATTGTTAGGTGGGACTATTGCAATTGCCTGGGGAGCGCGCACCGCCCGACGGGAACAGGTCAAGACGCAAAGCATCAATGCGTTTCTCGAACAGATAATCCAGGACCGAATCCGCAGCTAAATTTCTCTCGCAGGCACCAGCACGAAGTAACCGTTACGGAAGCCATCGATCAGGCGGTAAAACGGTTGGAAGCCGGCACGTTTCCCAGTGATCCGGAGGTCACGGCCGACCTGGAGCGAATCATTTCCGGCGCCTACGCTAGCCAGGGCAAGCAAACGGAAGCTATTGAGCACGCTCAAAAATACCTGTCGTTACTCCAAAAACTTTACCACACCAATGATCCAAGAACCTTAGGCGCTCTAGAGATTCGGGCCTGGATCTAGTTTACCAAAGGAGACCTTGCTGACGCGGAAAAGCTCTATCGCGAGGTCATCCCCTTACTGCGAGCGGAGCAGAAACAAGGGAGACGCAAGGTGGAAGACTTGATCGAGGCCTTGAACTCCTTTGCCTACCTTCGCCGGACCCAGGGCGATTCCAAAGAGGCAGAGATGCTCTTCCGTGAAGTCCTTTCTTTCGAGCCCCAGCTTTCGAAAGAATTTGGTTACGTTCTCATGGTCACACGGAGCACCCTCGCGTCCACGCTGGCGGATCAGGGAAAATTCGCTGAGGCGTTGGACACTGCGTCGACCGCCGTTAATGAAGCTCGCGCGGCCGGACAGGCCGACGCACCGAGCTTCGGGTTCTCACAGACGATTCTCGGCGGATTTCTGGTCGACCAAGGAGAGTTTGCCAAAGCCGATGCCAGTCTGCTCGAGGGCGAAAAGGTAATCCGAAACGTAACCGATACGGACAGCTTATGGCTCGGAGACAATCTACGGAACGAAGCCATTTCCCTGTATCGCCAGAACCGATTCGACGAGGCGCAACCGAAAATTGATGAGACCCTCAGAATCTATCGACTCTTCGGACCTCACTACGATCACTATCCGACTGTCTTGATTGTGCAGGGCTTGATCTGGAACAAGACCGGCAAGACTGAGCAAGCTGAAGTGATTCTACGCGATGCATTAAAACTGCGAACCGATCTTCTGCCCAAGGACCACTTTTGGGTCGCGATCGCAAAGGGAGCATTAGGGGAATTCCTAACGACACAAAAGCGCTTCAGCGAAGCAGAACCTCTCCTTAGTGAATCGTATGCAACACTCAGATCACGCCTCGGGCCCGATGATCCCCGAACCAGAGAGGCTTCGCAAAGGCTGGCAATGCTAGCTAATTCGTCCAAGAACCAGTAGCTGCGCTCAGAGGATGTTAAAAATATCGACCACCTCGGCTGGTGTTGTTCTTCCCGCGAACGGCTGCTGTGTAATTTCCGTTTAACAACGAACCCACGATCGCGGTCTCATGGACGTCCCTCAGAGCCAACCCAGTCGCTTCGACTGTCGCTCATACTTCGACAACTGTGGTTCGCTCACACTTCGACAACTGTGGGCCCGCTTATTCATCTCTTGGATAACTGCGCTAACTCACCGCGGAGCGGGTCACATACCTTTGGATTTCGCTGCGTCAACTTTCTCCTTTCTAAGTTTCTGCTTCTGCTTCTTACTTTCATCATGTCAGTCATTGGGAAAGTTGAAAGCCTCTGGCGGTATCCAGTGAAAAGCATGCGCGGCGAAGAGCTGGATGAAATCTTCGCTGGTTACGCTGGAGTTTACGGCGATCGCCTCTTCGCGTTCGAGAGTTCGGCCAGCCCGAGAGGCTTTCCGTTTTTTACCGGGCGCGAACAACGCCAGATGATTCGTTATCGACCGCGGTTTCGCTACCCGGAAAAAGCGGCGCGCCCAATTAACGTGATGGAAGCCGAACGACTGTCACCAAACGTGAATCCGATCTCAGCGAGTACGGCGGACTTAATGATCGACGTCGAGACACCCGACGGAAAAACATTCGCCGTCGATGATCCAGCCCTGATCGATCATCTTCGGGACGGAACTGACTCGAAGCATCAGCTCACTTTGCTTCGCTCGGACAAAGCGATTACCGATTGCCGTCCGTTGTCGGTTTTCTCATTACAATCGGTTAAGAAGCTTGGTGACGAAACTGGAATGACGATCGATAAGCGAAGGTTCCGGGCCAATGTCTATCTCGACCTGGTTTCGGCCCAAGGTTTTGGCGAAGACCAATTCGTTGGGAAGAATTTGCGGATCGGACGGAGGGTAATCATCTCGGTCGTGGGGCGCGATGCGCGCTGTATGATGATCACGCTCGATCCAGATACCGCGGAGAAATCGCCGGCAATATTAAAGACTGTCGCGCAATCGCATGAAGGCATGGCCGGGGTCTATGCCGCGGTCATTATCGAGGGACTGATAAGCAAAGGCGACCAAGTGGAAGTAATCGACTAAAAGAGCTTGGTTGAGCTGAGGCGATGTCACGCCTCGGTTATCGCCTGCTCCACTGCTCGTTTGGCTCCTGTTTCGATCGGTTTCCAGTGCCCTACGACTAGCCGTTCGAAATCCCAATCGAGCAAGGTGTTCATTGAACGCGCGAACGACGGTTTATCGTTAATCACAAGCCGACGAAAGAACACACTGATCCCAAACATTCGCGGCAAACGCATGATATTGCGCACAAAGAAACGTGGCCAACCGCTAGTTTGCTCTGGAAACGAAAAGAACAAATCAGCCACGACCAGTGTTCGCGATCGACGATGAAAAAAGACGTGCTCGTTCATTCGGGTTCCCTCGATCTTGAGCACGTCGATTTCGCCTGACCAATCAGTTGGCGGCGGAGACAACGGCAAAGTCTGCATTCCACTCGCCTTCGTAAAACCGTCTGGTGCTAGATAAGGGACCTCGGGTAACGCCGCCCCACCCCTCTTGGCAAATGTGTCGTGCATCACGGTCGCTTCGACCAACCAGCTCGGTTCGCCAAAACGGCGGATAGCAGCTATGTCCTCCTTCGTGAAGTCCGCGGTAGAATGAATCACAACCCGCCCATTCGATAGGCGCAACAAAGTTACATTACGCTTGAAGTCGATTCCGAACACGGGCCAGGGAAAGGACATCACGACAACGTCATCGGCGATTTCGTGGATCAAGGTCGACATGTATCCTGGGCAATCTCCGCCGGTCTCAATCCCCGAGCAAGACCAAGGAGGGCAAACTCAGTTCCATTCTGCAAGATCACTGAACTCCCCACGATTGGATGAATATGAATTTCTCTGGTTCCCGGTCTTTTTGCTTGGCACACAGAACCGGCCACACGAAGCTGGCGCGAACGAATCCAATGAAGCTCTGTCCTGCCTGCGGTCATGATCTGAAACCAACCAGCCTGGTCAACGTTCAAGTCGATCAATGTCCCAATTGCAAAGGGGTATGGCTCGATCGCGACGAGCTGCGACGAGCTAAAGATCAAGCCGACCGTGATCTTAACTGGATGGATTTTGAAATTTGGAAACACCAGGATCTCTTTGAAGTTGAGCCTCGCCACTTCAAATGTCCGAATTGTCCAAACAAGGATGAACTCGTCGCCATTCGTTATGGAGATACCAAGGTCGCGGTTGATTACTGCCGCTCCTGCGAAGGCATTTGGCTCGATCGCGGTGAGTTCAAGCGGATTATTGATGCCTTGGAAAACGAGCTGGCCACCAAGAACACAACCGATTACATCAAAGCGAGCATTCAGGAAGGAAAGGAGCTCTTCACCGGCTCTAAATCTTTCCTATCCGAATGGCGCGATTTCAAGACTGTGCTTTGGCTCCTTGAACTGAGATTCTTTGTCGAACGACCGCGCTTGGCCGAAGCAATTGCGACCATCCCGCCAAGCCCGTTTACCTAAGTCTGACTGGAGCGCCGCTTGCCAAACGAAGCGAGGAAGTCCGATTTGCCTTATTGAATAAAGCGGATCGTTATCGGGTAACGATAGAACTTCCCATCGCTTGCTTGGATCGAGGCAATGATGACGAGGACCGCGTTTAAGACCCATAGGATCGCCAGGAATACGAACCCGATCAGGACCAGGCAGAAGACGCAAGCGACGGCGTTGTAAATCAGCATCGAGATTTGGAAGTTGAGCGATTCTTTGCCGTGCGCATCGATCTCGGGCGAATCACCGCGTTTAGCCAGCCAGACGATTAGCGGCGGAAGGAGGTGCCCCGGAAAATGCAGCAAAACGCCGAGCAAAGCGCTGGCGTGACAAAGGGCGTTCCAGCTGCGCACGGTTGTAATCACGGGCGTGCTGACCGTTGCGGGTGAAGATGTAGTTTCCATGTTCTTTTATGATAGATGGAGCGAGGGGCTGGTTTGGATTCAAAAAAGTGGGAGCATTTACCAAAGACGTTGGCCGGTCCAAAGTTTGTCTTTGACCCAGGCAACAATTCGCGGCTCATTGTCCAAGCCCCATCCAATAAATGAGTTATCTCGTGGCAGCTGCATTAGGTTTAGGTTTCGTTGCGGGCTTGCGCGCGCTTACTGCGCCGATGGTGATGGCGTGGGCCGCACACCTCGGCTGGGTAGACCTCAGCCATTCCCCTCTCAGCTTCATGGGGGCGACGATTACCGTCATTATCTTCTCGTTGCTAGCTTTGCTTGAATTGATCGGCGACCTGCTGCCTAGCACTCCGAAACGCACAGCGCCCGCACCGCTGACAGCTCGGATTCTCATGGGCGGTCTTTGCGGGGGCGTGCGTTTTCGTGGCAGGCAATCAATCGTTGATAATCGGCGCGCTAGCTCGGCGCGGTCGGTGGAGTGATCGGCGCATTTGCGGGCTATGAAATCCGGCGACGTTTGGTCAGCGCATTGAAGATCAAGGATATCTTCATTGCGCTACTGGAAGATATAATCGCAATCGGGCTTGCCTGTTTTATTGTCACGCGCTGATGGGTCAGAGCGTTCTCAATCCAACGGTTCGTCGCCATCTTTCTCAGCCTGAAACAACGCACCCAGGTTACTCGGGCGACCCCCCGTGAAGTGCGCGCGATTTTGAAATCACCGTCAACATTGCGCGAACAACTTCCTTACTATCGCGCGGAAAGCGGCGGAGCACCGCCGCACTCCACAACGCAGAATGGATGGCGTCTGATAAGTCGGTCACGTCTTGGAGTGCGGCGGTGCTCCGCCGCTATTAAACCGAGCATCTTGCTGTCTGGACGCGAGAGCCAACACCGTGTGGCCTTAATCTCGGTCTCACGCTAAACCCGTACGGGGTCGAAGACCGCTCACTTCCAACAGGTGATTTTCAATCACACAAGGAAGGGCGACTTGAAGTCAGCCCCATGACTTTGGCGTTTTCCATTTTGACAGTGCGTTCCCCTGACTAGGGGTATAAACAGGTGACCTTCATGCAACAGAATCCCAGGAAACAACACCCTATACGCATCGCCTTCATCATTATCGTGCTCTTGGTCACCTCTGCCACTCTGGCGAAGAACATCGTCCAGCGCAGGGGCGGGCGGCAACTGCGCGAAGCCATTCTGGCCGAGCTTCAGCCAGTCACATTGAAAAACTGCACCTTCAAGCGGTTCGGCAGCGCGAATGATGGCGGATACCTAATGTGCGAGAATCTAATTGAGCCGCTCGATTCCGCTTACTCCTATGGCGTGGGCAAGAACGACGACTGGGGATGTGAAGTGTCGCGCCAGTATCATGTCCCAGTGCATCAATACGATTGTTTTGATCCTGCGCGGCCAACCTGTGACGGTGCCACGTTTGTCTTTCACAACGAGTGCGTCGGAGATCGCGCCGGCACCACGGAGTCCCGTCAGTTTGATACGTTGGAAAACCAGATTAAGAAAAACGGCGACACCGGCCGGCGCGTGATCGTCAAGATGGATATTGAAGGCGCTGAATGGGATTCTATCCTGGCAACCCCGGATGAAGTGCTGGCGTCAATTTCCCAGTTCGCGATGGAAATGCATGGGTACGATGACCCAAAAATTGTCGAAGCGCTTCGAAAACTGAAGCAAAATTTTTATCTCGTTAATCTTCACTTTAACAATTGGTCATGCACGTCGAAGGCGGCACCGCTACCGGCCTGGGCGTATCAGACACATTGGGTAAACAAGCGAATTGGGGTGCTTGATCCGACGGCACCGGAACCTGCTGCGAGCAGCCCGTTAAACGCTCCGGACTCGCCCACACGGGCCGACTGCCAACTGAATCGCTGAAGCGCCTAAATGCCAATTGCTGATCTTCGATTGAGGAAGCTTCGCGCTCATCGAGGTGACCCCACCCTCCGCGGAGATGAACACAAATGCCTTTTTCCCAATCTTAACCGCCACATGTCCCCACGGGAAATCCTCGTGCGCGTCCGGAAAAGAGAGGGCAAACTTCCTTAGGGCAGCGCCTTCCTTCGTTAGTTTCGGTGTCGGCCCAGCTCCCTTCATTGCGTATAACGAATCTTTTCTCAAAGTATATATTTAGCGTCGGCAAGACTTTCTGCAATCCCAACGGGATTTCGTCTTTCAGCCCAGGGTTGGCCGCTCCTGCGGCCTACCCTGGGTAGCAATTTCCTAACGGTCCAACCCCAACGGGGTTGTATCGATCTACGCTCGATTCCGCATTCTTCTCGACTATCAGGTTGAAGCAATGCACCCAGTTGCTAGGCCACAACCCCGTTGGGGTTGATTCCTACGGCTCTTATTCCCAGGGTTGCTCATGCTGGCAACCCCTCGGCTGGAGGGCGAAATCCCGTTGGGATTTTTCTTCGCCGACGCTAAACACGCACTCCTCCAGCGGACTAATAACTCGCTCGCGTCTACTTCTAGCGCGACTTATTTGCAGCAAGCAAGGCCTCGAACCGGGGATCTTTCCGCAACGGGTCCCACATCGGGTTGAAACGGAGGTCGGCCGGAGTGATTCCCGCCGGCACCTGAAGAAGATGGGGCAGCACGGCGATCGCCGAATCGAGATCACCAAATTGAGCCTGGATCTGCGCCAACGCTATTTCTGCAAGAGGTTTGTTCACGCTGTCGGTTTCGTAGTCCTTGATCGCTTGTCTTGCCTGATCCAAAGCCTTTTGCTTTTCTCCCAACCCAGCATAAGCCATCGCAAGAGTAGAAGGAATTCCGTTTGCCTCGGGCACGACCACAGTGTCGGGCGTCGGCTTGATCGTCTGAACCGCGCGGGCGAATGTTCGCGCCGCTTCCTCGTTCCGCCCTATCCACTTCTGGCAGAAACCCATTTGGACCAGCGCGCCTTCGGTAATGGAGTCGAACGGTTGCCCTTCCGGGATGGAGTTTAGTTTTCGCTCGATGATGCGAATCACACCATCAAAATTCCGTCGGTAACTTTCCTGAGTAATCCGAGCAGTCAGGACGAAATCGTCCGTCGAATCCGCGGGGACAAGGAAAGTTCCTGAGCGGCTTCATCCAGTCGACCTTCACTTTGAAGAATGCCCGCTTTGTTGGCATGCGATGATTCCGAGTTAGGTGAGATTGCGAGCGCTCGATCGAGAAAGGCCTTCGCTTCGTCAAACCGGCGGAGGTAGCTGTAGAATTCCCCTCCCATGCTGGTCAGGAGCGAAACGTCACGAGGATCCAGTTCGAGAGCTTTCTTGAAATTGACCTCGGCTTCCTGCCAGCGATTGAGCCGGCGCAAGACAAAGGCCAAATTTTGCAACAAATACGAATTGTTCGGCAACCGTTTTTGCGCCTCTTTGTATGCGCTCGCCGCGCTTTCAAAATCTCGCAAAATGCGGTAGCGATAGGCTCCTTGCGCGATCCACGCTTCCCCGGAATCAGGGGCAAGTGACATCGCTCGGTCCGCTGCCTCCCTCACTGCCTCAGGTGAATTGGTTTTCAGGTCGACGCTGTTGAAATAGAGAAAGCTGCGCATCACGGCGAGTCGCGCCCAGGCCAGCGCAAACTTCGGATCGAGCTGAACAGCTTCAGCATAGTTACGAGCCGCCTCTGCGTAGTTGGAATAGCCATACTGAGTGTGTTCGATCGACGCACCCCGCAGATAAGCGTCATACGCGGCTATATTCTCAGTAGGCCGATCGGTCATGGCCTTTTGCTCCGCGACCGGTGAGCTTCGCGTTCAACTGATCTGCGATCGCGCTGGCAACCTCGCCTTCGACCGCGAAAACATCGTCGAGCTTACGATTGTAACTTTCAGCCCAGACATGTTCGTCGGTCGCGACCCGAATTAGCTGCACATTAACATGAACAGCATTGGCGACCTTCTGCACGCTACCTTCAACCAGGTTCGCGACACCGAGTTGTTTGCCCACTTCGCGCAAATTGTCAGGCGCACTCTTGTATTTCTGAGTCGATGTGCGCGAAATGACTTTGAGCGCCGCGACCTTCGACAAGCGGGTCAGGATTTCGTCCTGTATCCCGTCGGCGAAGTAAGCGTTTTCCTTGTCGCTGCTCAAATTCTCGAAAGGCAAAACGGCAATGGATTTTTCGGGAATCGCGACTGACGCCGGCAACGGCAGTGGTGAATCGGCATCCACCGCGGGAACCGCGCCGGAGTTGGCATTCGTCTGGCGGGAATTGCCCGCAAAGCGCCAAAGCAGACCACCGCCAATTGCGAGAATCAACGTGAGAATAAGAAGCTCTGCGCCCGTGACTTTTTGGGCGCCGCGCTCTCCGTGATACCAGGCCAGAACGAGCATCAAAAAAAAACCGACGACCAAGGCCAGGGTGATTCCGCGACGAACGACGTCCGGCCAGCCGAACTGTTGGGCGACAATGTCAATGCCTTGCAAGAAAGCGAACGCCGCGGCGACATAGGCGAATGCCCATTGGACCAGTTTCCGTTGCTTTAATCTTTGCAGGATTTCGTCCATCTCGCCCCGTGCCCGGGAGGAAGTGTCACTATTACACTGCGACCCGGACGGCCAGCCAAATCCAATCAGGCACACTGGAAACTTCTAGCCGCAATCGCAATCGAGAAAGACTCAACGATTGATTCCCAGCCACCGCATTCTCGATTATACCGAAATTATGCGAGCTGTTGTGCAGCGCGTGAGCAGTGCGCGCGTGAGGGTGAAAGGCGATATTGCCGGGGAAATCGGGGCGGGCCTCCTAATCTTGCTTGGCGTCGGACGCAAGGATATTTCCGGTGACAGCCCGCAGGGCCGCGGCTCCAGCGTGGCCGTCAGTATGGCCGAGAAGATCGCAAACTTACGGATTTTCGAGGATGCCGATGGGAAAATGAACCGTTCTCTGCTCGAAACGAACGGACAGCCCTGGTTGTTTCGCAGTTTATCTTTACGGCGACGCGCGCGGTCAGCGCAGACCGAGCTTCATCGCGGCGGCGCCACCGGACCAGGCCAACGAGGTTTACCAACAGTTCTGTGAAGCACTACGTAGGCTGGGAATCGTCGTCGGCACGGGAGTTTTTCAGGCAATGATGTCAGTGGAACTAGTTAATGAAGGTCCCGTTACAATCCTGCTCGATTCTGAAAAGACATTTTGAGCGAAGATAGCTAACTCCTTTTTTTTTTTTTTTTTTTTTTTTTTTTTTTTTTTTTTTTAAAAAAAAAAAAAAAAAAAAAAAAAAAAAAAAAAAAAAAAAAAAAAAAAAAAAAAAAAAAAAAAAAAAAAAAAAAAAAAAAAAAAAAAAAAAAAAAAAAAAAAAAAAAAAAAAAAAAAAAAAAAAAAAAAAAAAAAAAAAAAAAAAAAAAAAAAAAAAAAAAAAAAAAAAAAAAAAAAAAAAAAAAAAAAAAAAAAAAAAAAAAAAAAAAAAAAAAAAAAAAAAAAAAAAAAAAAAAAAAAAAAAAAAAAAAAAAAAAAAAAAAAAAAAAAAAAAAAAAAAAAAAAAAAAAAAAAAAAAAAAAAAAAAAAAAAAAAAAAAAAAAAAAAAAAAAAAAAAAAAAAAAAAAAAAAAAAAAAAAAAAAAAAAAAAAAAAAAAAAAAAAAAAAAAAAAAAAAAAAAAAAAAAAAAAAAAAAAAAAAAAAAAAAAAAAAAAAAAAAAAAAAAAAAAAAAAAAAAAAAAAAAAAAAAAAAAAAAAAAAAAAAATTTTTTTTTTTTTTTTTTTTTTTTTTTTTTTTTTTTTTTTTTTTTTTTTTTTTTTTTTTTTTTTTTTTTTTTTTTTTTTTTTTTTTTTTTTTTTTTTTTTTTTTTTTTTTTTTTTTTTTTTTTTTTTTTTTTTTTTTTTTTTTTTTTTTTTTTTTTTTTTTTTTTTTTTTTTTTTTTTTTTTTTTTTTTTAAAAAAACCGTTAGGCCAGAGCGCGTTCTTCTGCTAACGCCGCAGTGCGACAATCCCACGATCATAGATCTCAATCAGACCTACACCGGTCCCGTTGTTTACCCCAGAGAGCAATGCGGTGTCCGGCCCCGGCGGTAATTTTACGGCGATGCCGGATTCGAGGAGATCGGGCAGCGCCAGACCCGCCGCAGTAATGATCGCGGCCTGCCCAGGGTCGTCCCCCCAATCGTTGTTCGTCCGGAGGAGCGCTCCGTTTTGATCGCGCAACTCCAATGTTGGATTGGCCAACGCCATGGGTACACCTGCTGCCGTTAGGCTCGGGCCGACGCCACGCATGATGATGTTATCCTCTCCTGTGTTAACACCACCGAGAATGAATCCGGCAATTACGACGTCGGCACCTGTACTAACAAACGCTCGAGTTGCTCTGATCTTGGCCAACTTAGAGAGAGCGCCTGGGCCGACGTCATACATCTCCACCAACGCGACTCCTGACGCGCTGTTCTTGCCCTTGAGAATGGCGGTATACGGCCCAGGGTCTAACGTTGCGAATATACAAGGCTCCAGGTCATTGGTCGGCGGAATCCCAGTTCCACTCAGGTCGCAGTTTCCATCGCGCCAGTTGTCGTTAACGATGGTTGCGAATCCAGCCGGCCCGTGCAGTTCGAGAGCGGGATCGGGGAGCGGATTGGGAACGCCGAATTGGCCGAGGGAAGGTCCAATCCCTCGGAGCAGAACCGGCTTGGGATCGTTCCCGGTTATAATGAACCCGGCAATGCCGACATTATCGGCGGTCTGCACCAGCATTCGGGTCGAGAGGTTTAGTGGTTGCGCTGCCGGGCCGGTCGGGGGTGTCGCAGTCGGCGTCGGTGTCCCCGATGCGGTGGGTGTAGGAGTCGAAGTTGGAACGGGGCTCGGTGTCGCGGTCGGCGCCGGCGTCGGCTCCACCGCGGGAGCAACCCGGACATAGGTACACATCTTGTTCCTGATTGAACGTTGCGGTGTAAGCTACGTCTCCACCGGTATTATCTGAAACCATGGTGATATAATCGCCCATCTTGTCTTGATTGGGGTAACCAAGAAAGGGATTAAACAGGTTGCTCACAACGGCATTGGGCGCCCACGTTGTTCCTCCGTCGGTGCTGTAGGAATAAAAGAGCTGCGAATCGGTGTCGTTCGCGGCGTTCCGCGTGTCGAGCCAAACGGAATCCAAACGTCCATTCGGGGCCACGGAAAAAGTTCCTAACCAATGATATTTGTTGGGATTTATCGGATCGTCGTTGACCCGAGCCGGCGCGCTAAAGGTTTGACCGCCGTCAGTGCTGCGAACGAACATCACATCGGTCCCCGAACTGAAGCCGGTCGGTTGCAAGCTCGCCAGCATATAGATATTGTTATTCGTGCCGGTTCCGGAACGGTCGACCGCCAGGAAGAGCTGGCCAGCTAATCCGACGGGATTGATCAAAATACTGCCAACGACCGCACCACCCATGTCGACTTGGATAACTTGATCAAACGTTGGGATAACGCTCCCGTTTTTCGCATCAGTTGAACGAACGCACCATACGCGTCCGACCGAATCCTCGCCGTTGAAAAAGAGATCACCGTTCGTGTCGACATCCGGCGTCCCGAAAAAAATTTCGTTAGGAACAGGAATCGGATCCATCCAAGTCACGCCACCGTCAGTGGAACGGCTGAATTGGTTTCCGGTGTAAGGGGTGAAAGTGTCCCAAATCTGGTATTGGAACCCGTGACCGACGCTGGCGGTTCGATCGATCGTGAACCATTGCTTGTCGCCGCCGGTTGCGGGTCCAGTAATTGACCAGGATTGTCCTCCATCGACCGAGCCCCACATGGTGTCGAACAATGTTTGAAGAAGACTGAGATAAAAGAACTTGCCGACGTCGTCAGACGCCAGCACAGGATCGCTTCGGAAGACGTTACTCTGCAGGACACCGGGAAATGTCCAGGTCGTGCCGCCGTCGGCGGTATAGCCCACACCGGCCTGGCGGAAGTTTGAAGTGACGCTGTCGAATTGACGCCAACCGATCGTCATCCTGTTATTGTTGGTCGGATCGACGGCTATCGATGGCTCGTTCGCGGCATCCCCAGCGATGTTGTTGCCCAATGCGTCGACGTTCACCTGGTAACTAGTAAATGGACCGAACTGCGAAATCATTCGCGGCGTAATTCCCGTCGGACGCAACGGAAACGGAGCCGGAGGATCATCGTATTTTTCGCGGTGTTCACTGGAGGGTGACTGGGAGAGCGCGACTTGAGTTAACGCGCTGGTGAGCAGAACGGCAACGAAAGAGGAGAAACGTGCAGTTTTGCATTATTCCTCACAACGGGCTCGACGCGGCGGCCTCGCTGCGGAACCAATAAATCCACCGAATCTACCCTATGGATAACAATCTCTATCGCGGAGGGTTAAGCACAAGGGGAAATCCGTTAATGACCAAGATGTAATCTAATTTGAAAACCGCCTACGCAAGCAACTCTTCC
>CAVVVQ010000009.1:0-160209 GCA_963751725.1 uncultured Verrucomicrobiae bacterium | reverse complement strand
GTCGTCGACGATTGCGATAACCTGACCGGCACCACGGTTGTTGGCGGTCCAAACTGGTTCGACATTTGCATCAATGCCGGCTGTTCCCTGCCCCTGGCCGGTGTTCTTGAGATGCCATTGTTGCGGAAAGAGAGGGTCGTTCAGTGTGGTCGTCCTCTTGCACACCGGCTGCTAAACTGCGGTTGCGCCTTGATTCCCGCCGCTTTCAAAGCCGCGAAACCGTCGATTACCGCACGCGCATCCTGAAAGACAAGCATCCACCGGTTCTTGGCCACTGTTTTGGTAGGAGCTCAGCGCGCCGCTTACCGTCGCTGCCTTGCGAGCCGAGGCTTTGCTGTTCGCTTCGACCAGGATTTTGGTGGTGAGCTGATACTCCCGCAGATCGGGCCGGTTAAGCCGAGCGGCATCGCTTTGCTCAATAAAGACAGGAGCAACCGCCGTTACGCCGAGCCGATCAGCGTTTTCGATTGCGTCGCGGGAGGCTCTTTGCCCGGAGCAAGCAGAACGTCGACTGCCCCTCGGTTCGCCGAGACTACCTTGCCAATAGCGATCACCTGACCGGCGTGCCAACGTGCAGCTGACGCATCAGGCACAATCAGGCGAACCCGATCATCCCGGCTTTGGACCGTCCGGTTCTGACCCGCAATCTCCGTTTGCCAGACAATCGATTGTCCAAATAAAGAGAGCGAAAGAAACAGGAAGCTGAAACAGGTCACTGTTCTTATTCCCCGTTGAAAAACCGGCGTCTGAAGTTTTGAATTGAGCATAAATAAGTATTTTTCGTTCTACGATTTATCGCGGTCCTGCCACGACAGCTGGCGGACAGTAGCAGTAGCTAATGACCTGACTACAAGTTTCTTTTGAAACTGCTGGCCATCACGCTCCTGTCGCCCGGCAGCGGGCGGGCCCAATGACTCCGTGAATGGCTGGTCCCAGCGTTGAAACTCCGGACTAAGGTTCAGAGTAAACGTCGCTGCAGACCAAGGAAGGGCGGATGCCGATCCGCCCACCTATCGACCGTCGAATAGAAAAGAAGCGAGGAATGGCAGCCGAGCAAACGTCGGAAAAACCGGTGGGGCGAGACGCTGTCGAACCGCAACAAATTATGCTTCGACGCAACGGTAGTGATAGCTGGGAACCGCGGTAGACGCACTCTTCCCGCGGATCATTTCGCCGGCGTATTCTGAAGCCGTTCGAAGTCTCGTTCTCGTTCGTCGCCTACAGGTGGGCCACAGTGGCATCCGCCCCTCCTTGGTAAGTAGCCCGGGCGAACCCTGACTCACGCTGCGGACCGTTCCCCCAAAGCGGCAGAGCACCGCCGCAATCTCCAAAACGCAAGCGACAAACCCTAAAACTACTGGACGGGCGGTAGCGCATACATCTCTACGACAGCAATGCCGGTTGTGTCGCCGACACCACGCACGATCGCGGTATAAGCCGCGCCTTCGCTGGGAGCTTCGTCAGGATGGCCGATTCCATGTCGTTCGTCGGCGGAATCCCAGTGGCGATGATCTCCTGCTCCTGGGTACTCTCGCCAATCGTCGTTCGACGCCAGCAGCGCTCCCCTCGCATCACGCACCTCCAACGTCGGGTTCGCCATGTTTCCAACAACCGGAAGCGAAGGCCCGAGCGCGCGAACCAGCACTCGCTGGTTACCGGCCCAAGCACGATTGTTCCTGCGATCATTACGTTGCTGCCCGTTTCCACAACTCCACGCGTCGAGATATCCCCCAATTTGGAATCCACCGTTGCATCCAAATCGTACACTTCTACGACGCCGATACCGGTGGTGTCGCCCAATCCGCGCAGGATAGCGGTGTAACCGGCATTATTGGCAGGGACCGTCCTGACGATAGCAGACTCCAGATCGTTGGATGGTGGAACGGTCGTGATGATTTCCGCTTCCTGCGTGTCACGCCAATCATCGTTGAAGCGCCAAGTAGACTACCGGTCGAATCACGAAGCTCCAAGGTCGTATCCGACAGACGATCCGGGAATATCGTCAGGGAAGGTCCAATCGCGCGAACAATTATCTTTTTCGGTTGTGTCTCCGGTGACGATAAACCCACCGATCAACGCATTGTCGCCAGTCCCGACACTGAGCCGTGTAGAAATGTTACCAAGGGATGTTAGCCCGCCGCGATGGGTGGGTCGCTGTCGGGGTCCCTCCCGGCGTTGGTGTAGCTGTGGGCGTCCCTCCGGGAGTTGGTGTTGGCGTCACTCCAGGCGTGGGTGTCGGGGTTGGGTTGGGTCCGGCAGTGGTCTGAATTTCCCAGATGCCGCGGCCATGTGTCGCGATCCGTAGGATCGCGACCGGCGACTACTCCTGTCTGTTCTTGAAAAGCCATGTCGAAAACCGGAAGCACCGGCAATGTGTTGTTAGGATTGATAAATCGCCCAGTTCGCTCCCGCCATCGGTCGATTGGTAAACTCCGATGTCCGTTCCGAGATAGATGCTCGTTCCCGCGAGAGGTGCTACCGCGCTCTGGCGATCGATCGCGATGGCGTCAATCGGGATGTCGGGAAGACCATTATTCATCGCCACCCATGTCGCGGCTCCGCCGGCCAGGTTGGTTGTCTTCCAAACATGAGTCATCGGAGCCGCGGCGGTTCCGAATCCACCGTAACCAATGTAGGCGGTGATCGCGGCTGGGTCGGTGTTATTTGGATCGACCATCACTTTACCCACGGTCACACCGGCTGGCGCGCCGGCGGGTGTGACATTGGTCAGAGTGTTGGAACCATCGGTCGTGGCCCAGACTGTGCCATCCCTCATTCCGACCAGGCGCACATTATCGTTGCCGAGTCCGACGCTGATGGAAGTGACTTGCACGCCGCCTCCTGCGACGATCGGTCCCTGGCTGGCAAGTTGCATGGTGTCGCCGCCGTTAGCCGAACGATAGAGACGATCGGTGCCGAAATAGAGCGTATTGGGTTGCCTGGGCCGAGCACCATCGGCGCATAGAACGCAACCGCAGTGTCGTTACAATCGATCCTCGTGTTTCCCATGCCACCAGCTACGCAATGACGGTTGGTCCAATTTTTGGCCTCGGCGTCTGCTGTGTTGGTGACGAATTCGATACGTGATCTGGGCCGAGCACCGGATCAGGTTGAAGTAAGTTGATAAATCCTTACGTCGGTCGTGTTCGTTGCGTTCTGATCGATCGCTGTGTAACCCCCATCCCCAAACGCGATTTGCGTCCAGGCGCCAGCATTGGCCACCGATCGCTTAAAGTGCGTGCCGTTATCCTGGGTGCCGCCGGTCATGTACTCCCGATCCACCGGATGCGTGGCGATACTTACATATTGGCTGGCGCTGATCTTGTTGGTCGGATTGGTGGTAAGCGCCGGATCACCATTCATGCTGGTCCAGTTCGCGCCAGAGTCACGTTGATCTCCACAGACCCCCATCATTGCCAGTCCAGACGACGGCCGGGTTTGATCGGGACACGGCGAAGATATGAACGTCGGCATGCAATCCTGTAATATTTTGCGTCAGCGTAACGCCGTCGGTCGATCGCTTGGTCAAAGTTGGCAACCGACCGTAGTTTCCGCTGCCACCGATTTGAATCAAGCTGGCGTTGGCAGGATCCATCGCGACACCGATATCGTAAAAACATTGCCCGCCGCAGAACCCGTCCCCGGCGCGGATGAGTCCGCCCTGGGCCGCCGTGGCTGCATCTGTGTTTGGCCAGGTAACGCCGCCATCCACCGATCTTCTCAATCTGCCAGGTGCGTGGCGGCGCAACCGTTGGATTCGGGCGGCCACTGATTCACCGGTTGCGGCCAGGACGGTCACAACCCCGCCGACGTTGTTGATCGAAAGCTCACCTCTGATGAAATCATTGTTCGAAATCAGCTGCTGGGTAAACGTGCCCGCGCCCGCGGCGTTGGTTGAGCGATAAACGCCCGAGCAATTAGTCGTGCACCCGTGGCCACGCCACCACCGGTCCGGGCCCAGACGATAAGTGTATTCGCGGTAGCATCGCTTGGGTCCAAAACCATGTCGCTGATGTCGGTATTTCCGGTCGGGAAAGCAGCTTCAGCTACGGTAAGTTTGGTGAAGGTGACGGCGTCTGCCGCGGCGGTTGCGTTGGTGGAGCGATAAAGCCCCATGACTCCTAGAGGAGGAAATACGCTGGGGCGGACGGGTGCTGTTATGGGAAATGATCCCGCCGCCTCCAGGAGCCGTCGAAACAAAGATCGTCCCTGGTGCGGTTGGATGGACTGAATCTGGCTGATGGCGCGAAAGGTGAAAGTTGATGTAGTAAATCCGAAGCCATAATCCGCGTTCGGATTGATCGGTCCCACCAATGTTGGGTTTGCCTGAGTAGCATTTTCGATCCGATACAATCCGTTTCCAAAATAGCCAGTGAGCTGTTCGCCGGTTCCGATATAAACGATGTTTGGATCTGAAGGGGCAATGGCAATGACGCCGATCGAGAGTGTGCCAAGAGCAGCGATGCCGTTGGTCTGCATCGGGAGGGTATCGAACAATGGTGTCCACGTCGGATTTGCCGACTGCCCGCTTAAAGTGCGGTAAAGGCCGCCGGAAGCAGTTCCGACAAACACGATATCAGGATTGGTCGGATGGATTGCGAGAGAGATGATCCGCCCGGTCACGGGGTCGATTCTGCCTTCAGTCTGGCCCATCGGAATTGGAGCAGGCCCAACCGGAGTCCACGCTGTCGTACTGAGTCTGGATTGTTAATCTCGGCTCGCTCTATCCGCTTCCAACCGACGCAGCTGCCGCCCCATCTTCTCGATGGCCCGGTCCCGTGCCTTAGGATCGGTCGGTCGATTAACATCGAACCCCCGCCGCAGCATCGTCCAGTTTTCCGAAGCTCTAATAATTTCTCCTTATCAATGCCACTTTGCCCGGGCGGAAGATCCGGATCATCTCCGGACCTGGCCATTGCCGTGAAAACGTTCGCGCCCAGGTCTGGGGCGAACGCCCAAGCGAGGAAACCGAGTGAGGCAAACGAGAGGGCGATGAAAGCCGCGAATTTAATTGTGCGCATAAATCTTTGAGATCGAGGTTATTGTGTGCGTGACGTAATCCGATGTCTTACGGCACGGTCAACACTTTTATCCTTACAAAAAAGCAATGTCGCCAACGCGCTATTGCTTTGCCCGGGCGGAGAATTACATTTCTTCAGCCTAACCAAACCATGCAGAGACTATTTCGCCCTGTATCTTTTCTTGGTTTTCTGGTACTGCCTTTGACGGCTTGCGCTGAGGCGCGGGCAAAATCAGCGAGTCCTCCTTCCTCCTTTCAGAACGGCAAATCATCACGTTGGGCAAACTGCCTGCCCGCTGGCATTAAACTAACCGATGTGGTTGAAAGGACCGGCGACGGTAGTTCTCACGCGATCACGGTCGAGCAAAAACTCGATAGCCTGAAAGCGACTTGTAATGGTCAGAAAAAGTTGGTGGATCAGCAAGGCAGACAAATAGTTTTCTATCCCTTGATAGGTTGCTGGGGTCATCCCCCACCCGATTATCAAGAACGTCTTCAGGAGCAACGGCAGGAAATTGCAAAGCTGAAACAAACACACACTGTAATTGAAATGACGTGTAACCCTTCAGGGGTGCAGATCCCATAGAAGCCCCCTGCCGTCTCCCAAAGCGGCGGAGCACCGCCGCACTCCAAAACGCATGCGTCGCATTCAGTAGGAAAAAAGAAGCGGTCCCGCTTTCGCAGGACCGCTTCTCTAATTCTTGACTATCGACTT
The DNA here is from genome assembly GCA_963751725.1 of uncultured Verrucomicrobiae bacterium. Classification (GTDB taxonomy): domain Bacteria; phylum Verrucomicrobiota; class Verrucomicrobiia; order Chthoniobacterales; family UBA10450; genus AV80. Next base: position 154,474 of record CAVVVQ010000009.1, on the reverse strand, counting down.
GGATTACCTAGTCGCAGGTCGCGTCGGTGATGGAGATCGTGTCGACCCACCAGCCCGGTGCTGCGACCGCTTCATCCGATCCAAACCGGAACCGTAAGGTCACGACTTGTCCGGCCAGGTTCGGTCCCATGTTGATCGTCGTAGTAATAAATCCACTCGAACTACCGCTCCACGCCATGCGGCCTGAAAGCGGATTCGATGCGTCGCCGCTGATCTCGCCCGTGTAACCACCCGCCGTGATGCTTCCGCCCACGTGCGAATCAGTGATGTCGAGGAAGTCGCCGCTACTAATGCTAGGTGTAGAAACTTCCAGCACGCCGCCATCCCAGAACACGCCATCGCTAAACTCCGAATTGAAGTTGTTCTTGAACGTCATCACGGAATTAGCCGTTTGGATCGTGACCGGTCGGCTATCGAGCACCTTGTCGCTGATCCCATCCTGATCAGGGATAAACGCCGAATTCGGTGCCGTATCATTTGGTGAAGTGACCGTGACGAACACAACTCCGTCACCTGGATCTGGATTAGTCGCAACCCATCCAGCTGGTAAGGCTGGCGCAGTCACGCCATCGAAGGCTTCCACGCACATTCCACCGCCACCCGGTGTTGGAGTTGGCGTCGGTGGCGGAGGTGTCGCTGTTCCTTCTGGAGTCGGTGTCGGTGTTACTGATCCACCCGGTGTTGCACTCGGCGTTGCAGATCCTTCCGGTGTTGGACTTGGAGTCGGACCGCTTACCGGGTTGTCATACACTTCGATCAATCCTAACCCGGTTCCATTGTTGGTACCGAACAAAACCGCCGTGTAAGAATCAGGCGCCAACGTTTCAGCGATGGCTGATTCCAAATCATTGGTCGGGGCCAGGTTGACTCCACTGATGATTGCGGCCTGCGCTGGATCATCCTGCCAATTGTTGTTCGCTCGGACAATCCCGCCGTTGCTGTCGCGCAACTCCAATTGTGGATCCGCCAATACTGGCGAGAGTCCGAAGTCGGCGAGGCTCGGTCCGATTCCGCGGATGATGATTGCATCAGAGACGCTTCCACCGCCGAGGATGAAGCCACCGATGACGACGTCGTTACCCGTGTTGACGAACGCGCGTGTGCTGATGTTGGCCAGTTTGGAATCGGCATTCGGGCTCAAGTCGTAAATTTCGACTAGTGCTGCTCCGGTGCCGCCACCGTTTCCACTTAGAACCGCGGTGTACAATCCCGGATTCAATGTCGCGAGGATCGCTGACTCGAGATCATTGGTCGGCGGGATGCCGGTATCGATGATCTGTTGTTCCTGGGTATCGCGCCAGTCGTTGTTCGTAACGGTCGTGAAACCGCCGCTGCCACTCAGTTCAAGCTTTGGATCAGCCAACGGATTCGGAACACCAAACTGTCCGAGCGACGGTCCGATTCCGCGGATCAACACCACTTTTGGATCGTTGCCGGTGACAATGAATCCACCAATACCGGCGCCATTGCCGGGCTCAACGCGGAGCCGGGTCGAGAGATTCTGTGCGTGTGTAATGCCAGATGGCGTTGGGGTTGGTGTGCCACCGCCTGGAGTGACGGTTGGCGTAACAGTCGGACTCACACTTGGCCCTGGTGTTGGAGTCGGCGTTTCACCACCCGGAGTCGCGGTTGCGCCCGGAGTTGGCGTTGGCGTAGCCTGACCAAACGTTACCGCCGCCAGAGCATCGATGCGTCCCCAGCCGAAGGTATTGTTCGGGATGCTGGTTCCCGGAATGGTGCAGGTCTGGGTGCTGGTTAGGTGAACGGCAGATTGTTCGAGCAACGTTTCAACTGCATCGACGTCACCAATGAGTTCGTTATGCGCAGACAGGATCAACGCTACTGTCCCAACTGTGTGAGGGCCAGCCATGCTCGTGCCACTCAAACTTGCATACGCGTCATCCGCGGTTCCGTAACTCGATCGGATACTTACACCCGGCGCGGTAACATTCGGTTTTTGACGGTTGCTCCCGTCCGCCGTGACTGGACCCCGACTGCTAAAGCTGGCAATGGCGTTATTGTTTCTTCCGGACGCGCCAATGCTGATCGCAGCCTCATAGATGGCCGGTGGATCTTCCACCGTGGAACAAGCACTACCGGCGTTTCCAGCGGAAACGATTGGAATAATGCCGGCAGCGCGAACATTCTCGAGTGGAGTTTGCAACGTCAAAGCAGAACAGCCTTCACTCGCGGGGCAGCCCCACGAATTGTTGATTACGTCGGGTGCTTTCGATGGATCGGCGTTGGCGCCATTCGAATCGGTCGGGGCAATGAAAAACTGGAAGCACTCGGTATACGTCGCCGGGGTGCCATTACCTTGATCCATATTGCGGCAGGCGATCCATTTCGCGCCGGGCGCTACGCCGACCTGATTCGCGGCTCCATCCGTGCCGACCATAGTGCCCATCGTGTGGGTGCCGTGACCGTCGTCATCGCAGGGTTCCACGCTATCAGGACCACAAACGCCGCCGCCGGAATGGATGGAGTCATGCCAATTGTAATTGTGGTCGGCGGCGGTGCCGTCCCACCCTCGGTATTGATTCTTCAGAGCCTGATGCGTCCAACGGTAACCGGTATCGTTTCCACCGACGATGATCCCCTGCCCTGTAAAACCGAGAGCCCAAACATCCGGCGCATGAATCCAAGCGACGCCCTGTTCAATAACGTCAAGCGCCGGAGGGACTGGCCCAAGATCCGTGATTGCTCCGGGAAAATGCACTCTTGGATTAGCATAGATGTGCGCGACCTCGGGGCGCTCCGCCATCTGTTGAATCAAGACAGGATTACCGTGAAGAAGAATCATGTTCGTGATCCAGAAAGACTGGTACTTAATTCCCTGCGCTTGGAGTGATCGAAGAAGCGGCGCCTGAGTCCGCGAGGCGACTTCTGTCAGCTTCTGATAGACGTACGTCCCTTTTTCGAGCTTTGTCTTCAGCCCATTAGCAGCTTTGACATTCGCCTGTTCCGAAAGGACGACTAGAAAATCGGTTTCACCCGTGGCCGAATCCACTGCGAATTGCAAAACCTTCGGATCGACTTTACGGACCCAGTCCCCTGACTTTGGGGCCTCGGCAGCGCCAGCGTTGAAAGTGAGGAGAGTGAGAATACACAAGGACCAAGCTAGAGTTTTCACGGTGCGCGATGATATATGTGAGCGGCTGCCTGCGCAACTTTTGTCAAACGCCGCAATGGCGAAGGAGGTTGTAGTGGCGCTTCTGCGAAGCGCCCGAATGGACGCAACCGACAGATTGTGAGGCGCTCAGGACCAATCGCAAGTCGCCCCGCCTGGGCGCTTCGCAGAAGCGCCCCATACGACTCGGCCATGCGTTGCTACAGCGCTGCTGCTTCTTTCGGTTTTTGCACCACCCCGAAACAACAGCTCCCCTGTTTCGAAGCGGCCGGCTTCTGAATCTTCAAATCGGTATCGATGAAGATCATTTGGCTAGCAGCGGTGGCCCAAGTCAATGCAGTTTGCCGGGCTTCGCCGTTCGCGGTGATGATTCGCAATTCAAACAACGGCCCTGACCCAACGAGAGGGCTGAAGTCATTCGAATAAGCCGAGACCCGCAACGTGCGAATTGGGCCAGGCCCAGGCAACACGTTTCCGGAAACATTCCAATTTCCACTGGTTAACCCAGCCTTTTGCACCGGCTCGCTTTGGAAGCGGATGACCCTCTCATCAAATGTGAAATCACCCTGAAACGCGACCAATTTGTTTTTGGCATCAATGGTTGAGGTAGTGACAGCTGCGGTGAAATTGCGCTGCGACATATCGCCACGGATATCGGGCAGGGCGACCTCGCCAACGGTTGACGAAATTTCATTTTCGCGAAGGTTCATCCGCTCGATCCGGTGACGGACCACCATCGCGGCCGGCAAATGGACTAGCGACATCACCGAGCACGAGCGCATCGTAATTCTGCCCAGTTTGGTTATTGCCCGGCGCCGTGTAGGTCCGGGTGGACGGCGTAAACTGGTACTTGCCGGTATTCGCAATTCCGGTGGTGTACCCGAGGAAGAATCGCTGAATGGCAATGACGTCGACGGTGGTAACGCTCAGGTCGCCATTCACGTCAGCCGCAGTCAACCGGCATCCGGCCGGGATCGGCGCGATGTTGAGGAAGTGCCGTTGCGTTGCGACGACATCAACCGTGGTGATCGACGGCGCTCCGGGTGACAGCGGCGTCTTGGTCGGTGTCACGGTGTACGAGCCACCACCCGATAGCGACGAGAAGGTGTAATTGCCCGAGCCGTCCGACGTGACCGAACCCGACGACGTGCCAGTGAGATTCAGCTGGACACCCGAGACCGGACCTGGAACCGGATTCGAGCAGTATGAGATCGAGCCGGCAATACTGATCGTCGACGTTTGAATCGTTACGCTTCCCGGAGGAGTGCTGCCTGGGTTGTATGTGTTCAGTTTGCTCGAGATAAAGGAGAGATTATGCGGCGACACATCCCAGGTGAGCGCTGTGCTTGCGCCGGGTGTGCTGCTCACCCGAACCATGTTCAGGTTGTAAAGCACACCTGAACCAGAGAGCGGAGTGAAATCATTCGAAAACGCCGAAACCCGCAGTGTCCGAATCGGTCCGCTACCAGGCAGAATATTTCCGGAAACATTCCAGTTAGTGCCCGTTAGTCCAGCCGGAGAAACTGGTGGATTCTGGAAGGTGACAATGGTTTCGTTGAAGAAGAAATCACCTTGGAATCCAACCAAGTCGTTGCTGGAGTTAAAGGTGGTGGCCATGACTGGTTGAGTCACGTTAGTCACCGAGGTGTTGATTGTTGCTGTCGGCAACGTGATCGTTGCGACGACCGCGGGAGTTGGCGTCGGCGTTGGAGTTGGCACCTGATAAACGATGTACAACTGCGGTGGGTTCGTTGAACTTTGCCGGCTACGGAATCGAGCAGCGCTTCCTGGAGTCAATTCGTTACCGCGAATGACCCAGCCGAAGTTCCCCGATGAATTTGCGATCCAAGCCTGAACGTCTGCGATCAACTGGCTGCTCGTCCATTGATAGGTGGCGCCGTCAACGCTCACGGCAGTGGTTGCGCTCGGTGTGGCCGAGAAATCGCCACCCGGAGTCGTCCAGAAACTGGTGTTGTAGAAGGTATGAAGCCAGGTGGCATCGCCAGCCAAGGCTTGCGTTCCGGCGCCGCCCGGATTGCCGGCATTGGAAGCGCCTTCACCCCAATTGCTCAGGGCTCGGCTGACCGAAACGTTCACCGGATCCGGATCCGGCCCGGTCTTAGACAAGTTCATCGTAAGAGTCGCGGAGGAGACGACGGCGTTAGCGGGAATCGCCGAGAGATTAAAAGCAATCACGCCCCGACGCATACCGGTGCCACCATTCAGATCGGTCAATCCCGCGTAGAGAAAGATGCCCTGGCCGTTGCTGAGTTGTCCGGTCGAATCTTCGTAGAGCGTATTGTCCTTTGAAGCGAGGAACGGAGTTCCAGGAATTGGGGTGGGTGTTGGAGACGGCGTTGGCGTTGCTGTTGGGACAGGGGTTGGCGTTGGTGTCGGAGTTGCAGTTGGAGCTGTGTGGCGTGGGTTGCCGTTGGAGTCGGTGTCGGTGTTGGCGTGCGTGCGTTGGTGTTGGTGTGGCGTCGGCGTCGGCGTCGGTGTTGGTGTTGGTGTTGGTGTCGGTGTTGGCGTCGGAGTTGGCGTTGCCGTCGGTGTCGGAGTTGGAGTTGCTGTTGGACCTGGTGTTGGCGTCGGAGTCGGAGTGCCGCACGGCGCACCAGTCACAACAATACCGTCAACGCGCCAACCAGTCGCGGATACGCTGCAGTCCGAAGCCATGCGGAAGCGCACCTTGATTGTTTGGCCAGCGACGTTAGGCCCTAGATTCGCCGTGGTCGTGACGTAAGCGCCCGAATTTCCCGTCCACGCCGACCGGCCTGTGATTGGACTTCCGAACGCGGTTGAGATCGTACCGTTGTAGCCGCCTGTGACGAAACTGCCGCCTACCGCCGCATTCGTGATGTCAGTGAAAGCGCCCGCCGCGATGTTAGGCGAAGAAACTTCGAGAACGCCGCCGTCAAATCCGCTCTCCAGATCGCGATTTTGACGGAAAGTTATCTGCGCAGAAGCGGTCTGAATTGAAATGTTAGGCGAAGTCAAGAGCTTATCGCTGACGAGGGTCGGATCATTGACGAACGCCGCGTTAGGCGCGGTATCCGGTGTTGTGTTCGAAGTGACCCAGAGAGGCGTCGGGCCGGTCGCGTTTGAGGCGACCCAACCGGATGGCAACGCCGGAGCGGTTACGCCATCGAAGTTCTGCGATAAGGCTGTGCCGGTGCATGGTGTCCCGGTGTGGTGTTGGGGTCGCCGTTGGAGTCGGTGTCGGCGTTGGTGTCCGGTCGGCGTCGGGGTTGGCGTTGGCGTGCCAGTCGGAGTCGGCGTTGGTGTTCCCGTCGGTCCTGGCGTCGGAGTGGGTCCACATGGACCACCGGTTAACGACAATCGTGTCGATGCGCCATCCGTCGCCGTTCACGCTCGAGTCCGAGCACATGCGGAAACGCAACTTGATCGTTTGCCCAACAACATTCGGTCCGAGATTGGCGACGGTGTTGATGTAGCCATTGGAACTTTGGCTCCACGCCATTCGGCCCCGCAATCGGGTTGGCAAACCCGCTGCCGATCGCCCCGACGTAACCGCCGGTGACGAAACTGCCGCCTACCGCTGCATTCGTGATGTCGGTAAAAGCGCCTCCCGCAATATTCGGAGAAGAAATTTCCAGCACTGCGCCGTCGTAGAAGTTTCCTCCGCCACCAACCGGTTCCAACGCATAGTTGTTGCGGAAGCTCACCTGCGCTGCGGCGGACGTAATCAAGATACCGGGGCTATCGAGAATCTTGTCACTAACCAGGGACGGATCATCGATAAATGCGGCGTTAGGCCCGGCGTCTGGCGTGGTGGTCGAAGTAACCCAGAGCGGTGCGGGACCGCTTACGTTGCTGGCCACCCAACCTGCGGGCAATGCCGGTGCGGTTACGCCATCAAAGTTCTGCGATGAACCCGGGCAAGGCGTCGGGGTCGGCGGTCCAGGAGTTGGAGTTGGCGTTGGGGTTGGCGTGGGAGTCGCAGTCGGTCCCGGAGTTGGCGTTGGGGCCTGGCGTCGGAGTCGGTCCGGATACTGGAGCCTGAATGGCGACGCCAATCGGGGAACCGGTCTTGAAGAAACCAAGCGTTCCGGTGTTTGGTTGCGGCGGGCTATTCGAGTCGAATCGGAAGTTGTATAAAGTGCCCCAGCGAATCGCATTCGCGTTCTGGTTAACCGCGAAGGTTTCCGTGGTCCAGGTCAGCGAACTGGAAGTCTGGGTAGAAGTCCATGGAGTGCTGCTGTAACCAGTGTTGCCCACGGTGCCGTCGGCCGCCCATCCAGGATGCTGGGGCGGCGCATGGAACCCAATGTTGCTCACTGTCACTCCCGGACCTAACGGGACACTGAACGATTGAATCCCGCGGTCGAGGTTCTGGTTGTAAACCGCGTATTCATAATGCCAAACGCCAGCGGAAGGGTTCGTTACTTTGTAGCCGACGAGACCGATTCCATCGACTCCCGGGGCGGGTTCGAACTGGTTGATGGTCGCTCCGGTCCATGCCCGGATGGCGGCCTGCTGTCGTTGGGTGGTAAAGCTGCCGGTGGTAAAAGTAAATGGACTGCCGGTTCCGGAGACATTGTATCGTCGATAGGAGACGTTGTTATACATGTTGCACTGGCCGGGATTTGCCTGGCACCAGTTATACTCGTGCGGCGTGACGTACTGCCCCTCCGCATAATAAGTCGCCCCGGCGTTCAGCGACGTATTCAGGTCATTGATCTCACACAGAATCCGGTGCGAGGGGCCAGTGTGGGTATGGCCGGTGTGATCGTTTGAAGTCGATGGAAAGACGCCGGTAAACGGATTGATCCAGGCGCGGGAACCAAGATTCGGTCCGGAATTCAAACTGGCCGAATAAGGATCCGAGCATCCCGAGCCAAGGTGAGTGCCGCCAACTCCATTACAGCCATAGCCGCAAAGATTGTTCGTCAGTGCAGTGAACGCATGTTTCACGTGCGACTGACCGATTTGTTCAAAACGTTCGTCGTTGGTGGTGCCACCGCTCATTCGATACATGTTCTGCGGAATCACCGGGTGATCCGTGTTCGGGCAAGGCAAACCAGTTCAGGTCGATGGTTCCGGCATTGCAGGACTCGGTTCCCACCGCGAGACCGACCTGCGTCCCACTGCTTCCGTCGAACTGTGCCAACCCGTAGAGTTCTCCAACAATGACGTCGGGCCCCGGCGTCGTTCCTACGCTAGGCATCACATCCGATCGCGCTTCTCCGTTAACGAAAGTTGTTACTTCGATCAGGACGCATGCTTGCGGCAACCGAAATCTTGCCGGCAACGGATCCGGCTTCCGACGGCCGCCCAAGCTGCGCAGCAAATTCTTCCGAGAGCAACAGTCTCCCATTCCTGGATCGTGAACAGTTGTTTGGTCGAATCGTAATCGTAGGAATGTCCTTCAATATTGAAAAAGACGAACCCGCTCTTGCTGTCGCGCACCACCAGTTCATAAGCTTCGCCGGATTGCCTTTTCTCAAGAACGAGCTGGCGAAAGAATGGGCTTAATGGCGCGGGAATATTCGCAATGTTCTGCGGAATCAGCCCAATTGAACCGGGATGCGATTCACGGAAAACGTTGTCGCTCACTACCACGGTAAAAAAGGAATCCGGCGCGAGCGCGAAATGTAATGCAGCTCCCTCAATCGACGTGTTGGACGATCCAGCTTCACATTCAGCGTTAGTCCCCGCTCACGACGATCAGCTTTTGCATTGTTCGGGTTCGGCTCTCGCCTGTTTTGGCTGAGTAGCGGAGTTGTCCGAACTAATCCCGAAAAGCAGGGCCAAGGTTAGCAGGATGGAAGCGGTGAGAGATGATTTTAGCATGTGGGAATCCCTTGAGGCTGTGAAAAGGCGCAAAAACGGGGCATAAAATTGCCCCGGCTAGTTATATACAGATTTTGCAGAAAAGTGAAGTTCTTTGAGGGAAGGAATCCGGCGCGCGTTTGTATCGGCGCTTCTGTGAAGCGCCCTGATATGGGCGGTGACCGACCGATTGGCCGCCCAAGACGGTCGAAGCTCAACTCACTGGGCGCTTCGCAGAAGCGCCACTACTACAACACGCGTTTTCTGCCTTCGGTGCTCGGCGGTCACCTCCGATTTGACCTAATCCGCGTAAATCCGAGGCCGACCCTCGTTGCCCAGATCTGCCAACATATCGGGAGCTCTGGTCAAGCTTTCCGGACCCAGAGCGCGGGTCGAATGCGATGGTCGCCCAGGGAAAGGCGCGGTAACGTCGCCCACAACAAAGGCATCGTAATTCTGCCCCGTCTGATTGGTCACGATCCCGGAATAAGTCCGATTGCTCGGAGCAAAAGTGTATTTTCCGACGTTGGCGGTTCCGGTGGATTGGCTGAGGAAAAACCGTTGAATGGCAATGACGTCCTGAGTATTAACGATGCTGTCCGCGTTAGTGTCGCCGGCCTGTAATCGACACCCGGTGAGCGGCACAATTTGAAGGAAATGCCGTTGTGTGGCGATGACGTCGATTGTGTTAATCGCTTTCGAACCAGCCGTCAGCGGTGTCTTGGAGGGCGTGACTGTAAAGCTGCCGCCAGAGCTCAGCGCAGTAAAGACGTAACTGCCTGAACTGTCGGACGAAGTCGAATTCGACGAGCTCCCTGTCAGTGAAAGCGTGACGTTTGCGACGGGACTCGGCGCAGGGTTCGAGCAGTAGGAAACCGACCCGGAAATACTGACGGTTCCCGGTGGTGAAGCGGTCGGCGTTGCAGTTGGAGTCGCGGTCGGTGCAGGCGTCGGGCTTGGAGTGGCCGTTCCGCCCGGTGTCGGTGTTGGCGCCGTGGCGTTGACTGCCGCCAACACATCAACCCGCCCATAGCCAAACGAGTTATTTGGAATTTGGCTGGATGGAGTCCCGCCGCACGTCTGCGCGGTAAGAGTGACATTCGGATTGGCTGTGCTCTGGAGGAGGGCTTTAGTCGCGGCAATATCTCGAACCAATTGAGGACGAGCCGACCAGAGCAATGCGACCACTCCGACAACGTGCGGACCGGCCATCGAGGTGCCACTCAAAGTGCCGAAGCTGGTATCGCTTGTCCTGGTGCTCGAACGGACATTTACGCCCGGAGCTGACACGTTAGGCTTGAGAATGCTCGGCGTGTAAAAGGTGCTCGGGCCCCGGCTACTGAAACTGGCCAGCGCGTTCGTGATGCTGATCGCCCCGGTAGAGAAGGAAGCGTTGTACATTGCCGGCGCGTCTGAAACAGTCGAGCAGCCAGAACCGGAATTACCCGCCGAGACCTCGACGAAAATCCCTGCCGCCTGAGTATTGTTTACGATCGCTTCAAGCTCGGCCCCGGTAACGCAACCCTCGCTCACCGGACATCCCCATGAATTGTTCATCACGTGAGGACGGAGTGCCGGGTTAGCGTTGTTTCCGGCCAAGTCAGTCGGTGCGATAAAGAATTGGAAACATTCGGAGTAAGTAGCTGGCGTTCCATTGCCTTGGTCCATGTTGCGGCAACCGATCCACTTTGCCCCGGGAGCGACCCCGACCTGGTTGCCAGCACCGTCGTCACCAATCGTCGTCCCCGTTGTGTGCGTGCCGTGGCCATCGTCATCGCATGGCGCCAGATTATTTGCGCCGCAACTTCCGCCGCCGGAATGGATAGAGTCGTGCCAGTTAAAGTTGTGGTCCGCCGCGACGCCATTCCAGCCCCGATATTTGGGCTTGAGAGCGCTGTGCGTCCATCGCATCCCGGTATCTTGGTTGGCAATGACAATACCTGTGCCATTGAACCCAAGGGCCCAGACTGACGGAGCGTTCACGTTCGTGACCCCCCATTCGGCCGTTTCAATCACATCCGGGTGAGTGTCCGTTACTTCGAAACTTGCGACCTCAGGATTTTCGATCCAGCGCGCAGGCTTGTTCGAATCGATCCGGGCTACATCCGTCCGAGAAGCGAGAGACTCAACCAGTGGTCGGTCGACTGTCGCCACGATCATATTTGCCACCCAGAACGATTGAAAGGTCACGCCGTTTGAAGTTAAGAAACTACGCAAACTTGCCTGCGTCCGTTCGGCATGTTCCGTCAGGGTGTTGTAAACATACCAGCCGCGCGCGTCCTGATCTTTGATTCCGTAGGCCGGATTCACATCGGCCTGGTCCGCGAGGAAAATCACTACCGAAGCCTCCGCGCCGTTGGCTGTGTCCTGCAATACTTCAGCAGCGATCTTCGGTGAGAAATTGCTTCGATCCGTGCCGGAACTCGAGGCGTTAGACGGGACGGCAAACCCTGTTAGCACCAAGGAAAGACCAGCCAAGAGAAACACGCCTCCGAGCAAGACGCGCAGCCGAAAGTACCCATCTGTAGAACGACGTTTCCTTTTCATTCGAAATCCTCCCTACCCGTTCGCCCCCGATCATAGCTTATTAGTAACCGGCAGGGAAGATGATGTTGAGCCCCATGGTGAGAAAGAAGTTGAAAATCAACACCGCCAGCGAGCCATTGACCACCGCTTCGGTCGTGGCCCGGCCTACCCCCACCGCCCCTTCCCGGCTGGTCAGACCCTTGTGGCAACTAATGAAAACGATCAGTAACGCAAAACAGGACGCTTTGGTCAGGCTCATGACGATATCCCGCATTTGGGTCCATCGAACCATGTTAGCCATATAGTACGTTCCGCTGATCTCGAGTAAAAAGACGCCCACAAAATATCCGGCGACGATCCCGACCAGGACGCATTCGGCCACCAAAAGCGGCATCGACACCATCATGGCCAGCGTTCGTGGCACGACCAGATAATCGATCGGATGCACGGCGAGCGCCCGCAGCGCATCGATTTGCTCCGTTACCTTCATCGTCCCAATTTCGGCGGACATCGATGCTCCAACCCGGCCCGTGACCATCAGCGCCGTCAAAACCGGACCGAGTTCGCGGCAGATGGAAACCGAAACAACCGCTCCTACCGCTGACCCCATCCCAATCTTGTTGAATTGGAAGAACGCTTGAGCCGCAAAGACGGCACCAGTGAAGCCTCCCGTTATCATGACAACCAATTGTGACCGCAAACCAATCTCAACAATTTGCTGCAGAAACAAACGCCACCGAATTTTCTGGGCCAAGATTGAACCGAACGTTTCAAGTGCGAGCACGACCAACTCACCCACATAAGTGAGTAGCGAGACTACCGGCGTGCCAAGCATGATAAAGAAACGGGAAAACATCGGACGTCGTATGTTAGGAGATACCCCCAGCCGACGCAAAACTTTGTCTATCGGCGCGTTCTGGTCCAATTCTGGTCATTTTGTTAATTTCGTCTGACGAAAGGACGCGGCATTTGCAGTCCCCCACAAACGATTAGATGCAATTGCGTTCCGGAGCTGTCTGAGATAAAGGAACAGTTGATGATAGGTTACGCTCTCCGTTTCGTCGTTGGAATCGATCTTCTCCTTGTCGCAATCTTTTCAACCGGTTGCGACACGCTCCCGAAACAAATCGAGGAATCCCGCGCGGCCACCTCGCAAACCATCGCTTCGGAAGCACCGGGTGATTATTATATTGGCCGACGTTACTACAAGATACCGCAATTCAAGTTCTGGGGTTATCTCCGAAAACCCGGTCAACCGTGGAACACGGCGCAATTGGTCGTCTTCAATGAAAAAGACAAACTCGCGCCAGATCGTGAGCAGCTGAACTTTGGCGGCGACAATAATTACGAGTACAAAATCTGGGGCAATTTCAGTGGCGACAAGGTTTACGACGCCGGAAGCAACGGCTTCTACCCGGAGTTTGTTCTCAAGAAATACGAACTAATCTCCGAACGTCCGCCACCGATCTTTAAGAGCCAATTTAGCGATCGTGCCAAGGCCGCGGTAACAATTACGACGATCGAAAAGCCGGAGTAATTCATTGTGGTCGCGCAACGCTCCCGGGACACTCTCGTGGAGGAATTCCTGCGTTTCCTCGAAGCGGAACGAAACGCCTCCCCGCGCACCGTAATCGCCTATCGAAATGCGCTAACTGATTTTCGGGCCACAGTTGAAGTCCGTTCCTGGCTAACATGCCAGGCTGATCATTTCCGCGATTACCTTTTCGAGTTGATGAAAAAGGGCGAGGCGCGTTCCTATGTTCGTTTACGATTCTCCGCGCTCCGGACCTTCTACCGGTTCCTGGTTGAGCGAAAAAATCTTCGGAAAGATCCGGTGCGCGAGCTGCAACTTCCCAAGCCGGAAAAGAAGCTGCCCTTGGTATTGACTCGTCAGCAAGTCGACGAATTGCTCAGCGCGCCGATGCGTTCCCCGAAAGAAAAAGCTGCGCCATCATGGATGCCGGTGCGCGATGCAGCGATTCTTGAGCTCTTCTACAGCAGCGGACTGCGGCTGAGCGAGCTCGCTTCATTAAATGTGGCCGACCTGGATATCTACACTGAGTCGGTCCGGATTCTTGGTAAAGGAAGGAAAGAACGCGTTTGTCCTGTTGGGGCGCCGGCGCTCGAGATTATCTCTCACTATCGCTCTAAAGCCAACGTCAACGCCGGTCCGCTCTTCATCAACAAACTGCGCAGTCGGATTTCAGTGAGATCGATCTGGCTGATTTTGAAGCGCTACCTACGCTACACCTCTATTCCGATTTCGATCAGTCCGCACAAGCTGCGGCATAGTTTCGCGACCCATCTACTCGATCGCGGTGCGGATTTGCGCAGTGTGCAGGCGTTACTCGGACACGCCAGTCTTTCGACGACCCAGATTTACACTCACGTCACGGTGGAGCGCTTGAAGAAAGCGTACTCCGACGCACATCCGCGGGCGTGAAGTGTTGAAGTGTTGAAGTGTTGAAGTGTTGGAGTGTTGGAGTGTTGGAGTGTTGGAGTGTTGAAGCGTTGGAGTGTGGAGTGTGAAGCGTTACCAATCACCAATCACCAATCACCATTCACCAATCACCAATCACCAAGCGCGAACTTAACTCGCGCTGGCCGCAGTCCCGTGCGGCTCCGCGACGTGAAAGCTTAGCTTGTCTCCCGCCACCGTCACTTCAACGATGTCGCCGGCTTTGACTGTGCCGCGGAGTAGCTCTTCCGCTAACGGATCTTCGAGATAACGTTCCACCGCGCGTCGCATAGGCCGCGCACCGTAAGTCGGATCGTATCCTTTGTTGATCACGAATTCGTGAGCTGGTTCGTCCAGAATGATTTCGATCTCTTTCAACTTCAAACGGCGCTTCACCTTATCGACCTCGAGGTCAACGATCTTGAGCAGATCCGGTTTATTCAACGTGTGGAAGACAATGATTTCGTCGAGACGATTCAGGAACTCCGGTTTAAAGACCCGCTTGGTTTCATCGAGAATCTTTTCCCGCATGCTCTCGTAATCCTGCGTGTCTGTCGGTGCACCGAATCCCATGGTCGTTTGCCGCCGAATAAGATCGGCTCCGACGTTGGACGTCATGATAATGATCGTGTTCCGGAAATCGATCTTGCGCCCTAACGAATCCGTTACCTTTCCTTCCTCCAGGATCTGAAGGAGAAGATGCATCACATCAGGATGCGCTTTTTCTATTTCGTCAAACAAGACAACCGAGTAAGGACGACGCCGGACCGCTTCCGAGAGCTGACCGCCTTCTTCGTAACCGACGTATCCCGGCGGCGATCCAATCAGACGCGAAGCCGTGAACTTCTCCATGTACTCCGACATGTCGATCTGGATCAACGCATCAGCGTCGCCAAACATGAATTCTGCAAGGGTCCGGGCAAGGAACGTCTTTCCAACACCGGTCGGCCCGAGGAAAACAAATGAACCGATCGGGCGTTTCGGATCTTTCAAATCGGCTCGGGACCGGCGCAACGCTTTGCTGATCGCGGTCACTGCTTCGTCCTGACCGATTACCCGTTGCTTCAGCTCGGATTCCATGGCCAGAAGTTTCTGCGTTTCCTTCTGTTCCATTCGCTGGAGCGGCACACCAGTCACTTTCGAAATGATGTGCATGATGTCGTCTGCCGTGACTAAGACTTCTTTTTCTTCCCGTTCTTCGCGCCAGCGGGCAAGAATTCCATCCAGTTTTTCCTTGGTCTGCTTCTCCTTGTCGCGGAGTGCTGCGGCCTTTTCGAAATCTTGAGCTTTGATCGCGGCTTCTTTTTCAACGCGAATATCTTCGATTTCCTTCTCGATTTCCTTAACGTCCGGCGGGCGGGTCATCGCATTGATGCGGGCGCGGGCGCCGGCTTCATCCATCACGTCGATCGCTTTATCCGGTAGGAATCGGCCGGTGATATAACGTTCGGAGAGTTTCACGGCCGTCTCGAGCGCTTCATCAGTCAGCTTCGCTTTATGGTGCGCTTCGTATTTCGGACGAAGCCCTTTCAAGATCAAAACTGTTTCCTCAATGTTCGGGGCTTCGACCTTCACAGTTTGGAACCGGCGTTCCAGCGCAGCATCCTTCTCAATATACTTCCGATATTCATTCAGGGTGGTCGCTCCGATACATTGCAGCTCTCCACGACTCAACGCTGGCTTGATGATGTTTGACGCATCCATCGCCCCTTCGGCCGATCCGGCCCCGACAATGGTGTGAAGCTCATCAATGAACAGGATGACATTCTTCGATCGACGAATCTCATCCATTACTGCCTTGATGCGTTCCTCAAACTGGCCACGATATTTGGTGCCGGCGACCATCAACGCCAGGTCGAGAGTAATAACCCTCTTCTCTCGCAGCAATTCCGGCACGTTTCCGTTCGCCATTTCCTGCGCCAAACCTTCCGCGATTGCCGTTTTTCCTACGCCAGCTTCGCCAAGGAGAACCGGGTTATTCTTGGTTCGACGGCAGAGCACTTGGATGACCCGTTCGATTTCGTTGTGACGACCAATCACGGGATCGAGTTCGTTTTTCTTGGCCAATTCAGTCAGGTCCCGGCCAAACGCGCGGAGGGCCGGCGTTTTAACATCTTTCTTTGAGGTGGGCTCGCCCCCTTGTTCCTGATCGGATTCCGGCGGCGTGAAATTAGGATCGAGCTCTTTCAGGATCTCGTTACGCGTTCGCTCGATGTCGACTTCCAGGCTCTTGAGCACACGAGCGGCCACACCTTCGCCTTCACGGAGAAGTCCGAGGAGAATGTGTTCAGTGCCGACATAAGAATGATTCAGCGCTTTCGCTTCTTTTCCGGCCAGCGCCAAAACCTTCTTTACCCGGGGTGTGTACGGAATATTGCCGACCATCTTGGTTTCGGGTCCTGACCCGACCTGCTTCTCGACCTCCATTCGAACTGTCTCGAGATCGAGCCCCATCTTTTGCAGAACGTTAACCGCAACGCCCTGGCCGAGTTTTATCAAACCAAGCAGCAAATGCTCGGTTCCGACGTAATTATGGTTAAAGCGGTCGGCTTCCTTGCGGGCAAGTGCCAATACCTGCTGGGCTCTGGGTGTGAAATTATTCATTGTTTGGGGGCTCCGGCGTCGAATCCTCCGACTCCCTCGCCAGTTTACTAATATCAGGTTTGGGGAATACTCGCAAACGGTCGCGAATAATCTGCGCACGCAGATGATCGCGCTCCTCCGCGTTTAGTTTCTGGTGCGAGCTCTTTTGTAAATGAGCTGGTTGTGTATCGATAAAAAGTTCGTCGATCGGGAGGCGTCGATCCTCCGGGAAAGCGCCGAGGTCGATGCCCAATTTGATGATTGAAAGAAGATTGAGCGCTTCCTTCGACGTCATCGCGTGTGCATAGGTCAGAATGCCGTAGGCCCGGCCGATTTGATCCCAAAGAGTATTGGGTTTTTTCTGGATCAACACCTGTCGCGCGTCGTGTTCCTTTTCGATGATCGTCTCGATCACCTTGCTTAAACGAGCGACGATCTCTTCTTCCTTTTCTCCGAGGGTCGTTTGGTTAGAAATCTGGAAAAGGTTACCCATTGCTTCGGTCCCTTCTCCGTAGAGCCCGCGAACAGCGAGACCGATCTTGTTTACCGCCTGGATGACTTGATTGATCATCTCGCTTAGAACCAATCCGGGAAGATGGAGCATGGCTGAAGCTCGCATACCGGTGCCAACGTTGGTTGGGCAGGCAGTCAAGTAACCGAGCCGTGAGTCGTAGGCGAAATCGAGTTTCGATTCGAGCGTGCTGTCCACTTTGTCGACCAACTTGAACGCGCTCTTCAACTGAAGGCCGGAGCGAATCGATTGCATCCGAAGGTGATCTTCCTCATTCACCATGATGCTCAACGTCTGCTTGCGATTCATGATGATCGCGCTTCCAACGCTCTTGGCCGCGTGTTCGCGACTAATCAGATGCCGTTCGACCAGGACTTGTTTGTCCAGAGCCGACAGATCCTGTAACAACTCTGAAAACGAGTCCTGCATTTCAGGCAACTCTTCCACGCGAGGTTTGATTAGCTCCAGGATTTGCATTCGCTCTGTTTTCTTGGCCCATCCCGGAAACGCGCGTTGCCGAAGATTGCGCGCGAGTCGAACGCGGCTGCTGATCACAATTTGATGATGCGGACCTTCACCGCGCAGCCATTCGCCGCCGGTGGTGAGGAGATTCGAAAGTTTCATGCTTAAACAGTCTTCTCGGTTTCGAGCCGTTTAAGTTGGTCTCGCAAGGCTGCGGCATTTTCGTAGTTTTCCTCAGCCACGGCTTTTTCCAAATCTCTGGTTAACGCGCGGCGGCGATCATCGAGTTCGATATCGCGGGCGGCGCGTTGAGGGCGTTTGCCGACGTGTTCGGTGCCTTTGTGCATAGCCTTGAGTAAACTTCCCAATCCTTCGGAGAAAGTCACATAGCAAACGCTGCACCCGAGTCTGCCTGTCTTCTTGAAGTCAGCCTGGGTAAACCCACAAATTGGGCATCGTTGGGATGGGCGCCCCTTTTTCGATCTCCTCTGCGGCACCGATGCCGAGGAGCAAATCTGCCAAAGCAAAGCCGGTCGGATCCTGGACTCCCTTTTTCTTTCGAACAGGCATCGCAAAGATTCACCTTTTGCATCTTGCCTTCGAGGATTTGGGTCAGGAAGACAGTGGCATCATTGCATTTGCAAACGTCACACAACATCTCTGTAGATTAGACCGTGGATTGCCGGGAAACATTCAACGGCAGGCATCTGAGCACCTTCTGCGCCGAGTGCGTTTCCACTGGGGTTCAGCCAAAAATTGGGGTCCCGGTTTGCCGCGTTAGCTCGTGAAAGCGGCCAACCATTTTTGTCGTAATCGGGCCAGGCTTGCCGTCACCGATCGTCCGTCCATCCGCCTTGATTACGGGAATTAATTCGGCCGCCGTTCCAGTTAGGAAAACACTCGTCGGCCACGAACACGTCATGCCGTGTGATGTCTGTTTCGGTTATCTTCAAACCCAATTCCGCCGCGATTTCAAAAACAACCGAACGGGTGATGCCGCGAAGTGCTCCCGCCGAAATGGGCGGAGTAAAAATTTCGCCATGCTTGATGACGAATACGTTGTCAGCCGTGCACTCCGCCACGTTACCCGCTTCGTTCAACATCAACGCTTCATCCGCGCCGGCCAAATTCGCTTCGATACGCGCCATGACATTGTTCAAATAGTTGAGCGACTTCACGGCCGGATTCAGCGCAGCCGGTGTTCATTCGGCGCGTCGCACAGGTCACAACCGTTAGACCAGTTTCGCAAACTTCCTTCGGATAAAGCGCGATGGTGGTCGCAATAATAATAATGCTCGGGCGCTTACATTGCGCCGGATTCAAGACCGAGATTGCCGATGCCGCGCGTCACAATCAATCGAACGTAACCATCCTGTAAACCATTCTGCCGAATCGTTTCCAGCAACGCCTCCGTCATCTCCTCCTGGCTGATCGGAATTTCCAAACAAATTGAGCGCCCGGAATCCCATAACCGCTCCAAATGTGCTTCCAGACGAAAAACCCGCCCATTGTAAAAACGAATTCCTTCAAAAATTCCGTCACCGTAAAGAAGGCCGTGATCGAAGACCGATATCTTGGCATCGGCTTCCGCGAAAAATTCCCCATCTATATAGATACGCGCTTCTTTTGCTTTGGCGTCCGACGCGCCGGACCGCGCCACCCCCGCAGACTTTGCCGGAACCGCTGGAGCGCGGCCGCTTCGTTTTGGTTGATCAACCACCATTGCACCTGCGTTAGCTGTCGAAGATTTCGTGAGCACAGAAAAATGTTCGATGCTTCAGCGGTCAATTCAAGGGGAAGTTAAAAAAACTAGAAAGGCGGCTGTTCCGGATTTCGCTCCAAAAAACGGCCCCTGACGAGGGACGCCAAGTATTTCTTAGGTATAATGGAGTAACCCCATGAAACAGCCGCTGAAATTCTCCTACGCGGTAGCCTTTGCCAGTCTTTTCCTTACCGCGCAGCTTTTCGGCGCCGCCGGCGACCTTTACGTCACTTCAATCGATGAAGTCGTTCCGGCCAACGGCGAGATAATCCGGATCAGCCCCAACGGAACAAAACAACACTTCGCTGGTCCCATCGCGGACCCATACGGAATCCTCTTCGATCAAACGCGCCAGCTCCTGGTCGCCTCGGATCCGTCCAACAACATATATTAGTACGCTCCGGACGCGACGCGCACTGTTTTCGCCAACGGGCTCAGTGGACCGATCGGCATGGCCTTCGACGCCAAGCATAATCTTTACGTCGCCAGTATCCGCGGGAATTCGATCGTCAAATTCACCCCGGACGGAACGCGGAGCACGCTCGCCAGCGGCATTGCTTCGCCGCTGGGCGTAGGCGTCGACGCTCAAGGAAATGTCTATACCGGCGGATTAACCAGTGGTCTGATAACCAAAATCACGCCGGACGGAACTAAGAGCACCTTCGCGACCGATGTCGCCCGTGCTTACGCGATTGTTTTTGATCGCGACGGCAATATGCTCGCAGCCGAGCGCGATGCCGGTGAAGTATCGAAGTTCACCCCGCAAGGTGTTCGCAGCACTTTCCTGACTGGCCTTGTTAGCCCTTTCGGCCTTGTCTTTGATTCGAACGGCAATCTGTTCGTTTCCGAGCACGACGGCGCCCAGATCACAAAGGTCACACCCGAGGGTGTCCGAAGTGTTTTTGCCTCCGACTTACGTTCGCCTGCGTTCATGGCGATCGAGCCGGCCGAAGGTTCTCCGGTTAATATCTCCACTCGACTGAAAGTCGGCACCGGTGGTGACGTTCTTATTGGCGGGTTCATCGTCACCGGCACCGAACCAAAGCGGGTGATTGTTCGCGCTCTCGGTCCGTCGATTCCACTGGCCGGAACTCTTTCCGATCCGGTCCTCGAGTTGCATGATGCGTCGGGGTTGATCGCTTCCAACGATAACTGGCGCACCGATCAGGAAGCCGAGATTATCAAAACCACCGTCCCGCCCACCAACGACCTGGAATCCGCTATTGTTGCCACACTCCCAGCAAACAACTCGGCTTACACCGCGATTGTTCGTGGAGCGAACAACAGCACCGGAATTGGATTGGTGGAAGCATACGACCTCGATGCGACGGCCAATTCAAAATTGGGCAACATCAGCACCCGCGGTTTTGTTGAGGGCGGCGACAGCGTGATGATCGGCGGCTTTATTGTGAACAACAACGGAGCTCGCATCGTCGCGCGCGCAATTGGTCCATCGCTTCAGAATCATGGCGTCGCGAATGCGCTGCCAGATCCCACTCTCACCCTTTTTAACGCCAGCGGCGAACCCGTGGC
Organism: uncultured Verrucomicrobiae bacterium; assembly: GCA_963751725.1. Taxonomy (GTDB): domain Bacteria; phylum Verrucomicrobiota; class Verrucomicrobiia; order Chthoniobacterales; family UBA10450; genus AV80. Next base: position 133,716 of record CAVVVQ010000009.1, on the reverse strand, counting down.
GACCTGCAATAACTGGAGAGAAACACAGCAAGCCGCCATAATGCAAACGGGGCTCGCGCCAGAAAACGACTTGGAAGCAGCACTCGTTACCACCCTGGCAAACGGAGCCTACACCGCTGTGATCAGCGACCAACAAGGCGGAACCGGAGTAGCGTTGGTTGAGATTTACTCAATCCAGTAGCTCTTTGGCCGCTCCGTTCGAGTCCAATAACCCATCTACGATGTGAAGCTGGCGATCTCCCAGTTCCGCCAAGCGCGAATCATGCGTAACCACCAGCAAAGTCTTGTTCCGGCTGCGCGCGAGCTGAAGTAACAACTCGATAATCACTTCACCCGTTTTTGAATCCAGATTACCGGTTGGTTCGTCGGCGAAAATAATATCGGGATCATTAGTCAACGCTCGCGCGATCGCGACCCGTTGCTGTTCTCCGCCGGATAATTCGGCCGGCAAATGATGCATCCGTTCGCCCAGTCCGACGTCGTGGAGGCTCGCCTCGGCTACGTCGCGTTTTCCTTGCCCGCTGATCATTCCCGGCAACAACACGTTCTCAAGCGCAGTTAGCTCCGGCAGCAGGAAATATCCCTGGAAAACAAATCCCATCTTCAGATTCCGCATCCTTGCTTGGGACGAACTGCTTCCGGTGTAGAGACGGCATCCTTCGAATTCAACTGTCCCCGATTCAGGTCGTTCCAATCCGGCGAGGGTATAAAGTAACGTAGTCTTCCCTGCACCTGAAGCGCCACACAGGAAGACCGCTTCCCCGTGATTGACGCTGAGGGAAATCCCGCGCAACACATCGATCCGACGGGATCCTATCCGAAACGAGCGCCGGAGTTCGGTAGCCACCAATTGCGGTTGTATCATCGAGCCACCATCATTGGCCGATTCCAGAGAACGCGCAATCCAATCTGTAATGGCAAGGTTCTGTTGGGAAGGGCCAGGATTAAACACGGATTTTCTCGAGGCCGGCGAAACTTTCCGAAATCCGTGTTAATCCGCCTGCCGCGCCGTAGCCTTGGCGAAGGCGGGTGTCAATCCGTGGTCAAAAATCAGACCGGATTTCTACTCCGGCTCGATGAACCCGAGCGAGATAAGCGTCGGCTCATCAATCGCTGACGTTTCTTCCAGACCATAATCGCGTTGATAGGCGGCAAGCGCCGCTTGTGTTTCCGGCCCCATCAACCCATCCACTTCGTACTGATAATAGCCGAGTCGTTGAAGTTCTGTTTGCACATTGGCAACCACCTGAGCCGGCTCAAGCTCGGCGTAACTGGCGATCGGTTGCTCATATGCATAGGTATCGTAGCCAGCATCGTATCCGTAGGCCGGATACCAATAACCAGCTTCCCAGAAATAGTAACCGGTTCCGAAAACACAAAATCGTGTAAAATGATTCCTCCACCAGTCATGGTGATGCCGCCGGTGTTCATGCCTCCGGCATGCCTCTTCCCAAGTGATCCGCGATCCTTTCCACTGACCCCACTCGCTCCGATCGCGGTGACGTCGATTCGGATCGTTACCAGTGGCCCTGTCATTCTGATTTTCCGTGCGCGGGATCGGATGCGGATTCGGTCCGGGCTGACGATACGGGGGAAGCGGCGCGCTGACTGGATACGGCTTTTTGATCGGCAGGGGCGCATCCTCAGCCGATCGATTCAGCTGCGGAACGGCGCCCGCGTTGAGTGTAAGCGGGGACGGTGACACTGACCGGCGCAATCTTAGTGACCGGTCGAGGCGCATCCGGATTCGGCTGAACGCGTGCCTTTGGCGCCACGTTCTGATTGGGGGCCTTGGGAGGAATAGCCGTTGTTGGTACATTCCGCTGGAATTTAGGTGCCACATGCGACGCAGGCGGAGGAGGTTTCGGCCTGCTCTTGGATACCTGCGGTTGGTCCTGATTCTCCGCCCCAAAAATCTGAACCAGCGCAACGCTGCTTAAGAAAACCAGAGGAAAGAATCTTTTTCATAATCCAATTTTTCAATGAGTTAGACCACGCACCCCACCCCTTTATTCAATCTCTCCTCTCAAAGAATATTGTTCTGCCGCACTGCTTCAAACAGCACGATTCCGACGGCGGTAGCCAGATTCAGACTACGCGTCCCTTGCATGGGAATGGTGAGCACTTGCTCGGAATTGGCAGCGAGCAACGATTCCGGTAACCCTTTCGTTTCCCGTCCGAAAACAAGGAAATCTCCCTGCTGAAATTGAATACTGTAATAGGGGCGATTCGATTTTGTGGTCAGGAAAAAAAAGCGAGCATCCGCCTGTTGTGCTTCGCGCAAATTCGGGAAGGAGTCCCAAAGGCGAACATCCACTTCCTTCCAGTAATCAAGCCCGGCGCGTTTAAGCGTGCGATCGTCCGTCGAAAATCCCAGCGGCTTCACCAGATGAAGCGTCGACCCGGTCGCAAGACAGAGGCGACCAATGTTTCCTGTGTTCGGCGGAATCTCCGGCTCGATCAGGACAACGTTGAACACCTGGCCTCGCCCCTACAACTTGCTCGCGACGAATTTCTCCAGCTTCACAATATCCGCCGCAAACTTTCGAATACCTTCAGCCGTCTTTTCTGTCGCCATGGCGTTCTCGTTTAGCAGGTAACGGAATTTCTTTTCGTCGAGTTCGAGCTGCTGCACATTCGCGGTCTTCGCCTTTGCCGGGTCCAGCTTTCGTTCCACTTGCTCGGTCGAACCGGATAGTTCTTCGAGCAAATCAGGGCTGATCGTGAGCAAATCGCAGCCGGCGAGCTCGAGAATCTGCCCGATGTTTCGAAAGCTGGCTCCCATCACTTCCGTCTTGTAATCAAACTTCTTGTAATACGTGTAGATTTCCTTCACCGACATTACGCCAGGATCTTCCGATCCGGAGTAATCGCGTTTATTCGCCGATTTGTACCAATCGTAAATTCGACCAACGAACGGGGAGATAAGTTCGACACCGGCCTCCGCGCAGCGAACGGCTTGCGGCAGCGAAAACAGCAGGGTCAGATTACAGTTGATTCCTTCTTTCTCGAGCAACTCAGCGGCCTGAATTCCCTCCCAGGTCGAAGCTATCTTGATCAGGACCCGCTCCCGACTGATTCCTTGCGCATGGTAGAGTTCGATCAGGTGGCGCGCCTTGTTGATTGATCCTTCCACATCAAAAGAGAGGCGCGCGTCGGTCTCTGTCGAAACTCGACCGGGCACGATCTTCAAGATTTCGCAGCCAAACTTGATCAGGAGGTGGTCGATCACATCTTCGATTTGAGCGGCTCCGGACAGACCGGAGCTTTTCCGATTGCGGAGCACTTCATCGAGCAGCGGAAAGTATTTTTCCTTTTGGGTGGCTGAATAAATGAGACTCGGATTGGTGGTAGCATCGCGGGGTTTGAAATTTCGGATGCTTTCGAAATCGCCGGTATCCGCCACTACGACGGTAAACTTTTTGAGTTGATCGAGTTGGCTGAGTTGTGTCTCGGTTTTGTTCTGTTCTATGGTGGCGGTTGTCATTGGTTACCTCCGGTTCGGCTTGGTAAGCCGAGCATAATCGTCCCCTCGCCCAATCACAATCTGAAATCGAGATCGGTGAATGGCGGATGGTGAGGGACTCACACTTCAACGCTCCCTCGCCTCTCGCGTCCCTCGACTGCTAACGCCCGGAGCATCGATCGCTATGGGACATCTCCCTCCCTTGCTCCTCGTTCCCAAACCCTGTTTGGGAACGCATATGCCTACGCAACTCTGTTGCCCCGAAGCTTGGACCGTCAATATGTGCTTGCCTTCTCGTCCTCATTTCCAAGATCGCTGGAATCGCATTCCCCCTGAAACTCTGTTTCCTCCAACGAACATGCGCAGTCGCTACCGCATTTACGAAGAGTCGTACTCTCACTTCATCACGTCGACCATTGTTAACTGGCTCCCAGTCTTCACCACAGCAGCTTGCTGCGATATTGTCGTTAATTCGCTCGAATATTGTCGGCAACACAAGGGGCTCGCCATTCGAGCGTGGGTGATCTTGGACAACCATCTCCATGCGATCCTGAAAGGACCGCACTTGGCAGATACAATCCAGGATTTTAAGAAATTTACGGCCTTACAGATTCTCAAACAGCTAAAGATTGAGAGACGGGACTGGTTGTCGAACCAACTGGCATTCTTTCGGGCACCGCACAAACACAACAGTCTTCATCAGGTTTGGCAGGAAGGAACTCATCCGCAGATCATCAGGAGCGATGAAATGATGCTGCAAAAACTGGAGTACATTCATAACAATCCGGTCAAACGAGGGTTCGTCGCTTCACCCGAGCATTGGCGTTATTCGTCTGCGCATGAATGGCTGCCTGGCGCCATACCGGCGTTACGCGTGGATCCGTGGCGGTGACAGATATTGGAGCGCCAACGTGGGCGACGCTTCCTAGGCTTCTCGCTGCGTATCTCGGGGAAACAGAGTTTCGGAGACAAGTGCGTTCCCAAACATAGTTTGGGAACGAGGGAGTTGCGGTTGTGCAGGGAAATCACGGTAAGCAAGAGAAGCGTCCCCCTCATCGGGGCAACACAGTTGCGTAGGCATTGGCGTTCCCAAACGGAGTTTGGGAACGAGGAAGCAAGGGAACTTACCCCGCTGAAACCGGTTTGCGTGGACCAGCCGCGCGCTTAGAGCCCAGTGCGTGGCGCACAAAATTATTTCCGATCTCCCACATCGGTCCCGGAAATTTTCGGCACTCACCCAAAACGTCGTCGAGCGCATTAACGAATAGATCGACTTCCTTTTCGCCAATAATCAACGGCGGCAAAATCTTTACCACATCCATGGCGTGCCCCGCCACCTGGGTGAGGATGCGGTGTTTGCTCAGCATTTGCGTAACGACCATTTGCGCAAAAAGAACCTTATCCACCTTGTGCAAGAGCTTCCACCCCATCTTGAGCTTGAATTCGGTAGGCTCCTGAAACTCGATCGCAATGATCAAACCCTTGCCGCGCACTTCTTTGATGAACGAATGGTTGGCCCGCAACGCATCGACTCGCTCAATCAGGAGCGCACCCATTCGCGCCGAATTTTCGACCAGCTTTTCATCAGCGATCACTTCCAGCGCTGCCAGCCCGCACGCCATGGCCAGGTTATTGCGTCCGAAGGTGGTTGAATGCACAACGCACCGATCCATCCGACTGAATGTCTTTTGATAAATCTCCCGCCGAGTGACGATCGCGCCACATGGCACATAACCGCCACTCAAACTCTTCGCTAACGTGATGATATCCGGTTCGAGTCCCCAATGCTCGAATCCAAACATCTTCCCGGTCCGGCCAAGGCCCGTTTGAATCTCATCGCAAACCAAAAGGGTCCCGTATTTGCGGCAAAGCGCCTGAGCTCGCTGAAAAAAGTCGCCCTTCGGAGACTTACACCCTTTTCCTTGAACCGGTTCAATCACAAAAGCTGCGACATCCCCTTTCGATAATTCGCGCTGCAGCGACTCGACGTCATCCAGCGCGATCCGTGTTTCAAACCCGTCCATCAACGGTCCAAAACCTTCGGTGAAACTTTCGCAACCCATCAGCGAAAGCGATCCAAGGCTTAGCCCATGGAAAGCGCCTTCCAGCGAGATGACCCGTTTTCGTTGCGTCGCGGCCCGTGCAAATTTGAGCGCCCCTTCGTTGGCTTCCGTACCGGAGTTACAGAAAAAAACAGCGTCGAGATGCGGCGGCGTGCGTTTAGTAATCGCTTCGGCCAAGAGTCCGCTCAGCAACGAGCAATCCATCTGGACCATATTCGGCAGATCAAGATCGAGCACGTCGCGGATTGCCTTTTTCACCGCCGGATGATTTCGGCCGATGTTGAAAACGCTGTAACCGCTCAGGAAATCGAGATACGGCGCATCATCCATGTCATAGAGATACGCTCCTTCAGCCCGGGCATAGACGCGGTCGAACCCGATGACACGCTGAGCCGCCACCAAGGTCCGATTGAGATGCTGTTCATGCAGCTGATAGTTCTCCCCCAGCCGCGCAGCCACGATCTCTTTCAAGTCGAAAGCCATATAAATCGTTACGCGATCTTAGATATAAACGCAACGTGGGTCGCCCGGCGGGCGCATCTGTTTACCGTCAGACGCAAGAACGCTTTGTCGCTTTATCTGCGCGATGGCTTCCTTTCCCCGCACGTGGGGAGAGGATTGAGGTGAGGGGCCGACCGACGATACACGTCGCAAACCCTCAATCCTACCCTCTCCCTTGAGAAGGGAGAGGCGACCAATGGGATACGCTCATCCAAAATTAGACGGCGCTCCCTTTCTCCTCTCCCATGCCTCTCCAATACCGTGAAGAACGTGGTCCAGAGCGTGAAACCAAACGCACTTAGCACTTAACACTTAACACTTTCAGCGCTAACTTCCGCAGCCAACAAATGCCCACTACCGCTGATCCTTCCATCACACCTGACGTCGTCGCAAAACATGGCCTTACCCCGGATGAATTTGAGCGAATCAAAAAAATCCTCGGACGCGAGCCCAACTTCTCCGAACTCGGCGTTTTCTCCGTCATGTGGAGCGAGCATTGTTCTTACAAAAACTCGCGGAACGAGCTGAAAAAGTTTCCGACGAGCGGCCCAAACATCTTAATAAAAGCCGGTGAAGAAAACGCCGGCGTCGTCGATATCGGTGACGGTTGGGCCATCGCGTTCAAGATAGAAAGCCACAATCACCCCAGCGCTATTGAACCATTCCAAGGCGCCGCAACCGGCGTCGGCGGAATTATCCGCGACATTTTCACCATGGGCGCCCGGCCGGAATTCCTCCTAAATTCCTTACGGTTCGGACCAATTAGTGAGCCTCCCAACCCAAAGCTTTCCGCAAACAGCCATTCACCATCAGCCATCAGCAGCAACCGCAGATTGTTCACCGGCGTGGTCGCCGGCATTGCGCATTACGGTAATTGCATCGGCATTCCAACAATCGGAGGCGAGATTTATTTTGACGAAAGCTTCGAAGGAAATCCGTTGGTAAATGTTTTTTGCCTTGGTGTTTTGAGACACGACCAACTGGCTCGTGGAGCAGCCACGGGCATCGGGAATCCGGTCTTTTACGTCGGCGCTGAAACGGGGCGGGACGGCCTAGCGGGGGCTGCATTCGCCTCACGCGAGCTGACCGAAGAATCACGCGAAGATCGACCCGCGGTTCAAGTCGGTGATCCTTTCAAAGAGAAACTGCTTCTCGAAGCGTGTTTGGAATTGCTCGCCACAGACGCCGTCGCAGGCATCCAGGATATGGGCGCAGCCGGCCTTACCTGTTCTACCTGTGAAACCGCCAGCCGCGGCGGGACCGGCGTGGAAATTGACCTGAATAAAGTCCCGAAACGCGAACCTGGAATGACGCCATACGAAATCCTGCTCAGCGAATCGCAGGAACGCATGCTGATCATCGCCAAAAAAGGTCACGAAGATGAAGTCCGCAAGGTTTTCGAAAAATGGGATGTGCCCTGTGCAGAAATCGGTCTTGTCACAGGCGATGGAATGATGCGCGTTCGGACCAACGGCACAGTTGCCGCGGAGATTCCCGCGAAACAGTTGGCGGACGAGGCGCCGCTTTATTCGCGGGAAGCAAAACCGCCAACTTCTCCAGGCGACACGCCCCCGTGGGAAGATCTGTCCCCGGTCGACAATCACGAGGCGCTACGATGGTTACTTAGCGATCCGACGATTGCTTCCAAGAATTGGGTTTATCGCCAATACGATCATATGGTGCGCACTGGCACAATTGTCTGGCCGGGATCTGACGCAGCTGTTTTTCGGGTCCGCGAGGCCAACAAAATTCTGGCGGCCACAAGCGATTGCAATTCGCTCTACTGCCGATTAGACCCGCGAGAAGGAGCCCGGATCGCAGTTGCCGAGGCGGCCCGCAATCTCACTTGCTCTGGCGCCATGCCCTTGGCAGTCACGGATAACCTGAACTTCGGCAACCCCTACAAACCAGAAAATTTTTGGCAACTCCGCGAAGCGGTCGAAGGCGCGGCGGAAGCGTGCCGTGCTTTCAACACACCCGTTACGGGCGGCAACGTCTCTTTATATAATGAGAGCCCGGCCGGCGTAGTCGATCCGACTCCCACGATCGCGATGGTCGGTCTTATTGCCGAGGAAGCCCATGTTACGACCCAATTTTTCAAGAACGCAGGAGACGCGATCATTCTGGTTGGACCAATTTCGCCCGACGAAGATCAAAATAATTATTACGGGCTCGGAGCGTCACGATTCTTGAAGGTCTGTCACGGACTCAAGGCGGGATTACCACCACGACTTGATATCAAGCTGGAACTCACTGTGCAAAATGCGGTTCGCGATCTCATTCGCGCGGGTCTCGTCCGTAGCGCGCATGATTGTAGCGAAGGCGGGCTGGCCGTCGCCCTTGCGGAATGTTGCTTTAATCCGGATGGCCAACTTGGCGCAGAAATCAATGTTCCATCTACTTCATCCTCAGATCCGGCTTCCATTCTCTTCACTGAAGCGCAGTCCCGAATCATCATTTCGTGCGCGCCAGACAAGGCAGACCAAATCATTTCGACGTTGAAATCCCAAAAAGTTCCGTGCACCCATTTAGGGGCGGTCGACGAAAATACGCTACGAATCACCACCGCCGAAGTCGAGGTAAACTGGCCCGTCGCTGAACTTTATGATGACTGGTATGGCGCTATCCGTCGGGCCGTCGAAAATGAAGATGAACCGGTTCGGAGCTTGTGAAAATTGTCGCAATTGATTAGCAATTCGGATAGCGGATGATTCCTCAGATGTCGGTCAACCCGGTGCCCAACTTCGAAGATCCACAGCTCGCGTTTCCACAACACGAGTGCGGGATCTTTGGTGTCTTCGGGCATCCAAACGCGGCAGTCCTCACCTATTACGGCCTTTTCGCCCTGCAACATCGCGGACAGGAAAGCGCTGGCATCGTTACCACCACGGGCCCGGGCAAGTCATTCTTGCTCCACAAAGGAATGGGACTGGTCTCGCAGGTATTCGGACAGGAAGAACTCAGAGACCTGAAGGGGACACGCGCACTCGGGCATACCCGCTATTCGACAACAGGCACGAGCACACTGAAAAATGCGCAACCGTTCGTGGTCGATTGTGTTCGGGGCCAGATGGCGATCGCGCACAATGGCAACTTGATCAACGCTGATCTGTTGCGCGATGAACTCGAACGAAAAGGTTCAATCTTTCAAACCACAGCCGACAGCGAAATCATTCTTCATTTGTTAGCCCGACCCGCGGACAACGGGAGCAGCGTCCTTTCTGCTCTGCGCCGGATCGAAGGCGCGTTCTCGCTTATTATTATGAGCGAACGCGAGCTCATCGCCGTGCGCGACCCCTTCGGCTGGCGGCCCCTTGTCCTCGGTGAACTCGATGGCGCTTATATTGTCGCCTCCGAAACTTGTGCGCTCGATCTGATTCACGCCAAGTTCATTCGCGAAATCAGACCCGGCGAAGTTCTTATCATTGACGAACAGGGAATGCGATCGGAGTGGCCGTTCCCTGATCAGCAACCGGCTTTTTGCATGTTCGAGTACGTTTATTTCGCGCGACCGGACAGCATCATTGGCGGAGTTAATGTTGCGCATGTCCGCACCGAAATGGGGCGCGAACTCGCCAGAAGATTTCCGGCCGAAGCAGATATCGTTGTTCCAGTGCCTGACTCCGGGAACTATGCTGCACTCGGCTTTGCGCGAGAACTGAATATTCCCTACGAACACGCTTTTGTTCGCAATCACTACATCGGCCGGACCTTTCTTCAGCCGAGTCAGCTTATTCGCGACTTCGATGTCCGGGTGAAACTGAATCTGATTAAGGAAGCCGTGGAAGGTAAACGGGTGGTCGTGGTGGATGATTCGATCGTGCGCGGGACTACTGCGCGTGCGCGGGTGGTCAATCTGCGCGAGGCAGGAGCCCGCGAAGTGCATATGCGGGTAAGCTGTCCACCGCATCGATTCGCTTGTCATTATGGAATCGATTTCCCTGACCCGGAGAAACTGATCGCAAACCAGATGTCGATTGAGGATATCTGTAAATATCTCGGAGTCGATAGTCTCGGTTATCTCGACATCGAGGGAATGGTTCGCGCCACCGGCAAACCGCTAAACGAATTTTGCCTCGCCTGTTTTAACGGCAAATATCCGCTCGCAGTCGATCCCGAGCTCGACAAGTACATCATGGAGAAACGCGAGAATCGCTCCAAAGCGCTCGCTGCTGAGGTCGCGCATCCAACGCTCTTCGCGGATCTGAAGTAACGTTGTAGCCACGGCCCTCACGTCAGAAGGCCGCATAAGGACACAACGTGCGAGTATTTCGAGAAGGTAATCGCTAGGGCATATCCGGACCCGTTTACCCCTTTGTGGTCCTTTGTGCGCCTTAGTGTGCAGAAACCAGTGTCGCTTACCGCCGATTGACATCGCGTTTCTCCTGCAGCCTAATCTCCGCATCCAGTGAGATCTCCAACCAAGAAAAAAGCTTACGCGCGCGCCGGAGTCGACGTTGACCTCGGCAATCGAGTGAAACGGAATATCCAGGCCCGCGTCAAAAGCACGCACGGAGCTGAAGTCCTTGGAAAAATTGGCGGATTCGGTGGTCTCTTTGCTCCGAAGTTTTCCGGGATGCGTCAGCCAGTATTGGTCGCCAGCGTTGATGGCGTTGGAACGAAATTGAAGATCGCGTTTGCGCTCAAGCAACATGACACCGTCGGCGCAGATTTGGTCAATCATTGCGTGAACGACATCGCAGTTCTCGGCGCCCGTCCGCTTTTCTTTCTCGATTACATAGGCGCGGAACGACTCGATCCGCGCGTGTTCGACCAGTTGCTGACCGGTTTTACCAAAGCGTGTCGCGCGGCTGGATGCGCGTTGATCGGCGGTGAAACAGCACAGATGCCGGGGATGTATCGCAAAGGGGAATACGATCTGGCGGGCTGCATTGTTGGCGTGGTGGATCGTTCGAAAATGATCGATGGACGCAAAATCAAGAAAGGCGACGTCATCCTCGGGCTTCCCTCGAACGGATTGCATACGAACGGTTATTCCCTGGCGCGTCAGATTCTTTTCGAAAAACTGCGGCTCACCCCGAAATCGAAGATTCCCGGGATGCACACACTCATTAGGCACCGAGCTGTTGCGCGTTCATCGCAATTATCAGCCGCTCCTGGCAAAAATTCCGCACGGAAAAATTCATGGCCTCGCTCATATAACCGGTGGCGGCTTAATTGATAATCTTCCACGAGTGCTCCCCAAAAAATGTGACGCACTGATCGACACCAAGAGCTGGCGAGTACCGCCGATTTTCGAATTCTTGGGAAGGAAAGGCCGGATTGATCGGAGTGAGATGTATCAGGTGTTTAATATGGGAATCGGAATGGTCGCGATTGTTTCTGCCAAAGAAGCAGGACCCCTCGCGCGACGTCTTAAGGCAAAACCGATTGGGAAAATTGTCGCAGGCTCCGGGGTAACACGGCTTTTGGATGTTGGATGTTGAAGGTTGAATGTTGAATGTTCCGTTGTTTGGCGTTGCGGGTCGTCCAATCCCATTTTGTTAATTCTGTTCATTCTGTCTGATCCCCGTGCGGCAACCGGCTGTTCTTGGACAAAGATCAGACCCTAGCTATCCTCCCGCGATGGAAAGACGACGTCTTGGCCAGACCGATATGGAAGTGTCGGTCCTCGGGTTCGGCGGCTCCGAGATCGGCTACGAAGAGGTCTCCACTGAGACAGTCACTAAACTCCTCAACAGCGCACTCGATGCCGGACTCAATGTAATCGATACCGCCGAGTGCTACGCCAACAGCGAAGAACTAATCGGCCAAACCGTCGGACATCGGCGCCAGGAGTTTTTCCTTTTCACCAAGTGCGGCCATCCACGCGGCCCAGGCACGGAAGACTGGTCCACCTCTTCTTTACTGGAAAGTATCGAGCGCAGTTTGCATCGACTAAAAACCGACCGGCTCGATCTGGTCCAACTGCACGGGTGTTCCGAAGCAGTTTTAAAAGAAGGCTTGGTCATTTCCGCTCTGCAAACCGCGCGAGACAAAGGTTACGTGCGTTATCTCGGATATAGCGGGGACAGTTTTGCGGCAAAGTTCGCGGTTGAATCCGGAGCTTTTGATACGCTGCAAACCTCGATCAATATCGCCGATCAGGAAGCGCTCGAACTTACTCTACCAATAGCTCGAGAAAAAAAGATGGGCGTCATTGCCAAGCGACCAATCGCAAACGCCGCTTGGAAAGAACCGCATAAACCGATCGATCCGTATCATCATGTTTATTGGGATCGCTTGAACAAACTTCAATATGACTTCATTCGGGACCGTTCGGTTGAACAATCAATTGCGCATGCTTTGCGGTTTACCCTAAGCGTTCCGGGGGTACACACCGCGATCGTTGGCACATCCAAACCGGATCGCTGGTTGCAGAATGCAAAGATGATCGAACCAGGCCGATTGAATGAATCTGAGTTTAATTCAATCCGGGAACGTTGGGATGATGTGCGATCACGAACCTGGATTGGTCAGACTTGATAGGGGTTAGGGCTAAGTGTGTAGCGCCGAAGGCGCGACCTCAATGACAGCCTGGGGCAACGCCCCAGGATAAGTCGATAAAGGAAAGGCCTCGCGCTGTAGGCGCGACTCAAAGCGCAGATTGGTGTCACGCGACACAACGAGGTAAACGGGCGGCCCAGTTGAGCCGCGCCTTCAGCGCGGATGACCCTAATAAAATCAGTCCTGGGGCGTTGCCCCAGGCTGTCATTGAAACCGCGCCTTTGGCGCTAAAAACATACAAAACGCTGGACTATTTTCAGAAACATCTCCTGTCCGTGTTTAATCCGCCTTGAGGGTGTCAATCCGTGGCCAAACCTATCGATTCGGCTTCGGATTCGGCGCCGATGTCGGTGTCGGCGGAGGCGTCGGCAATGCCCCCAGATCGCCGTAAACTTCAACCAAACCAATCCCAGTTTCGCCGCTGACTCCGGATAATATTGCCGTGTAAGGACCAGGTAACAAGGTTTGCACAAAACCCGATTCTCCGTAGTGACTCAATCCCAGCCCGAAAAAGAGCAACAACTCATGCTGAACAAAATTGTCCCCCCAATCGTTGTTTGCAATAATCAGGCTCCCATCGTTATTCCGCAATTCAAGATACGGATTCATCAAAGCATTGGTTATCCCAAAATTACTCAAGCTCGGACCAATCCCGCGCACTGCTACCGTATCACTTGCGCCAGAGCCAATGAGAATGCCGGCAATGACCACATCGTCTACGGTCCCGACATAACCACGTGTGCTTAGGTTGGCCAGATTCGCGCCCAGTACCGAGACCCGCACCAACATTATATATCTCCACCAACCCCACCCCGCTCGCTGTGCCATTCCCACTCAAAATTGCGGTGTAGGCGCCGGGAGCCAGTGTCACAACTATAGCTGACTCAAGATCATTGGTGGGCGGAAGACCGGTCGCGATGATTTCCGCCTCCTGCAGGCTTCGCCAGTTGTCGTTAGACAGAACAAGCGTCTGATTCGAGTCACGCAGAGCGAGAGTTGGATCAGCCAATGGGTCCGGTACTCCAAATGAACCTAGCGAAGGTCCGATTCCGCGAACCAACACATACATCGAATCGCTTCCGGTAATAATAAATCCACCGACCCCGGAATTATCGCCAGGTTGGACCAGCAGACGAGTTGAAAGGTTCATTGCCTGACCGCCGGGAGTCGCGGTTGGTGTCGGTGATGCCCCTAAAACATGAACCGTTCCGGTCATCATCGATCCATGAACCCGACAATAGTATGGAAAATCACCAATCGTCGGGAACGTATGCGAAAAACTGAAGGGAACATTCTGAATGCCTGAATCAAAAATCCCGTCAGGATTTCCCGGCGTGCCGGATGTAACACTGTGATTACTCGAAGCCCAAACCCAATGCACGGTTTCACCTACCGGAATCGAGACATCTGCTGGGCTGAAAGTGGTACCGCCCTGTCCGACCTGCACCGTGACTCCGGCTGGAGTTACACTGGGAGTAGGCGTAGCCGAAGGAGTCCCTGTCGGAGTTACGCTCGGGGTTGGCGTTGGTGGGCACGGTCCGCCGGTAATCTTGACCGTGTCAATTCTCCATCCGGGTGCAGAAACCGCTTCGTCCGAAACAAATCGCCATCGCAAGTTAACAGTCTGTCCAGCCAGATTCGGTCCGAGATTTATTGACCGTATTGATGTAGCCATTTGAATTGCCAGCCCAAGCTAATCGGCCATCCAACGGACCGCCCAGTATCTTAGCAGTGTAGCCCCCTGCAGTAATTTTTCCTCCAACATGCGAATCTGTTATGTCGAGGAAGTCGCCACCACTTATGTTGGGAGAGGAAACCTCAAGGACGCCGCCGTCCCGGAAAATGCCGCTACTAAACTCCGTATTGAAATTGTTCCGGAAAGTCAGGACAGCAGGATCAGCCGGCAAGGAAACGATAATTTCGAGAGGCAATCGCTGATGCCGTCGATATCCGGACAATAAGCATCGTTAGGTGGCGTATCTGGGTCGACGTTCGAAGTTACCCAGCAGTCAGGGCCACTGCCCCATCCCGGTGGCAAGGCCGGAGGAATGACTTCATCAAAGTTCTCTTCAAACACAATCCCTATGCAAGGTGTAGCAGTCGGCGTGGCAGTTGGTGTAGGACTCGGCGTTGGTGTTGGTGGACATGTTCCGTCTGAAATCTTAATCGTATCGATTCGCCACCCGGGCGCGCTACCCGTCGCATCCGAGCCAAAGCGCCATCGCAAGGTGACGGATTGCCCGACCAAGTTCGGTCCAAGGTTTACCACCGTTGTGATGTAACCGTTCGAGTTTCCACTCCAGGCCAATCGTCCAGCCAAAGGATTACTAGCGTCCCCACTAATCTCGCCGGTGTACCCCCCTTGAATGATAGTCCCACCAACGTGTGGATCGGTAACATCCAGAAAATCGCCCCCACTGATGTTAGGCGCTGATACTTCAAGCACGCCACCGTCCCAGAACACACCTTTGCCAAATTCCGTGTTAAAATTGTTCCGGAAACTCAAAAGGGCTGGCCCCGATGGCAGAGAGACGTGGACATCCAAAACACAATCGTTGATTCCATCCTTGTCCGGGCAAAATGCGTCGTTGGGCGGTGTATCCGGATCGACGTTTGATATAACCCAACAACCAGGGGAACTAACCCACCCTGGCGGCAACGCCGGTGGAATAACTTCATCAAAATCCTCCTCGAAGAAAATACTACCGACACACGGCGTTGCGGTCGGCGTGGCAGTCGGTGTAGGACTCGGGGGCGGTGTTGGAGTGAATGGCGGCGTGGGCGACGGGCCACCCGTCGGCATAGGACCCTGAATCGCAACAGTGATCGGTGACCCCGTCTTGAAGAAACCCATCGTCGCTTCCGCAGCCTGTGGCGGCGCGGTGGAATCGAACCTGAAATTGTACAAGTGTGCCCCAGCGAATCGCGTTCGCGTTCTGGTTTTCCGCAAAAGTCTCGCAACTCCATGTTATGCTGAAGCCAGTAATGTGAGAAACCCATGGCGTGCTGCTAAATCCGGCGTCTCCTTGCGTTCCATCATTCGGAAATCCGGGATGTTGCGGCGGCGCGTGAAATCCGACGTTCTGGGCGGCATCAATTCCAGCTCCGTTCCCACCTGGCAGAAGTTTCATCGGCACGCTGAACGATTGGATCCCGCGATCAAGGTTCTGGTTAAAGATCGCGTATTCATAATGGTACACGCCGCCGACCGGGCCCGTCACTTTGTAAGCGATAAATGCACGGCCATCTATTCCCGGCTCCGGTTCAATCGTTTGGACGGTTGCTCCAGGCCAGGCGGTGAAGGCAGGGGTCATCCGCATGGGCGAGCCAACCTGGGTGAAAGTGAAGTTGGTTGTGCCAGCGACACTGAATTGCAGGTAGGAGGCATTGTTATACATGTTGCATTCCCCCGGGTGCGACTGACACCAACTGTATTCGTCAGGCGTGACATAGACCAATTCCGCATAGTAGGCTGCGCCCGGGTTCATCGTTTGATTCAAATCGTCGGCTTCAACCAGGATCATGTGCGACACGGCAGTGTGATTGTGGCCGGTGTGATCCCTGGCGTTCGAGGAGAAGACACCGGTAAACGGATTGATCCATGCCCGTGAACCCAGGTCACCCTGTTCCGCGCTCTGAAAATTAAAGTAGGTATCGGAACAACCGACTCCAAGGTGAGTAAAATCACCGCCCGGGTTGACAACCGAAGTTGCAATTATTGGCCTGTTCAGCTCCGTAGGTATGTTTGACCCACGATTGCCCAATCTGCTCGAACCGTTCGTTATTACCTGAGCCGCCGCTCATTCGATAAAGATTATGCGCCACGACCGGATGATCCGTATTGGGCATTGCAAAAAAGCCGACCGTCTCGTCCCCGGTGTTGCATGAAGTAATTGCGGTGGCCAGACCTCGTTGGGTTCCAGCCGCTCCAAATTGTTCCAGGTCCGCCATGTTTCCCGCGATGATATCGGGGCCGGCGTTAAATCCTTGCGGTATATTTCGTTTAACGTGTGCGGCAGAATCTCCCGAGCTACTGTTCAGTAACAGCATCAACGGCAGCGTCAGGCAGACTAATAATTTCTTAAACATATCTTTCGGCCTCCAGTCCTTTTGGTTGAGAGAGAGTGATAAAGTTGAATCGGCCTGGTCGAAGACCCGCCGCGGACATTACGAATCCAGCAGGAAGAATTGCTGGCATTGGGTAGCGCATAAAATAACCCGCGTAAGTCTAGTGAGATTACTACTCCGTAAACCGCCTCGCAAGCAAGGAAGTAATGCTGCGCAATCGCTGCTTTGTAGGGGCGCTTCTGCGAAGCGCTTGATATCGACGTGACCGACAGATTGGGCGCGCACTCGCCAGACCGAACTCAACTCCCCGAGCGCTTCACAGAAGCGGCATATGTTTAGCGTCGGCCCACAACTTTCTGCAATCCCAACGGGATTGAGCCCTCCAGCCCAGGGTTGGCCCGCGCCTGCGGCCTACCCTGGGTACCAATGTCTAACGATCCAACCCCAACGGGGTTGTGTCGATCTAGGCTCGATTCCGCATTCTTCTCGACTCTCGGGTTGGAGCAAGGCGCCGAATTGCTCGGCCACAACCCCATTGGGGTTGATTCCTAGGCCTCTTGTTCCCAGGGTTGCTCATGCTGGCAACCCTGGGCTGGAGGACGAAATCCCGTTGGGATTTTCTTCGCTGACGCTAAACACGTACCCAGAAGCGCCCTGTAACTGTCCGTGTTCCGTGGCTTAACCTATCGACTCGGCCTCGGGTTCGGCGCTGATGTCGGAGTAGGCGGAGCCTGTAACGCTCCCAGACCGTCGTAAATTTCAACCAAACCAAGTCCAGTCCCGTCCTGCACTCCTGACAATATCGCGGTGTAAGGGCCAGGCGCCAAGGCTTTCACAATACCCGCCTCCTTGGGATCACTTAATCCTAACCCGAGGGATTCCAACAACGCTTGCTGATTGCCGTCTTCCTGCCAGTCGTTGCTGGCCATAATCAGAGTTCCATCGCTGTTCCGTAGCTCAAGATATGGATCAGCCAAAGCATCGGTGATTCCGAAATTAACCAGGCTTGGCCCAATTCCCCGCGCCGCCACCGTATCGTTACCGGTCGCGCCAATGACAAAGCCGGTGATGACCACATCACTTCCCGTCCCGACGCGGCCACGCGTGCTCAGATTGGCCAGCTTTGCTCCACTACCCGGTTGATCAAGGTCGTATATCTCCACCAACCCAGTCCCACTCGCTATGCCATTGCCGCTCACAATTGCCGTGTAAGTGCCAGGGGCAAGCGTCGCCACGATCGCTGACTCGAGATCATTGGCAGGCGGTAAGCCCGTCGCAGAGATCTCCGCCTCCTGCGTATCACGCCAGTTGTCGTTAAACAGAATGCGCATCCCGAATGAGTCACGAAGATCTAACGTGGGATCAGCCAGTGGATCGTTGATGCCAAACGAGCTAAGTGAAGGGCCGATTGCGCGAAGGAGCACGCGCATTGGACCAGTTCCCGTTATGATAAAACCTCCGACCCCGGAGTTATCACCAGGTTGCACCCGAAGCCGAGTCGATAGGTTGATCGCCTGACCTCCCGGTGTTACAGTTGGAGTTGCGGTCGGCGTTACTGAAGGACTTGGTCCGGGGGTCGGTGTCGGCGGACATATTCCATCTGAAATCTTGATCGTATCGATCCGCCATCCCTGCGCGCTAACTTGTTCATCAGTTCCCATTCGCCAGCGCAAGGTAATGGTTTGCCCGGTCAAATTCGGACCAAGGTTTACCACTGTGTTGATGTAACCATGCGAATTCCCGCTCCAGGCAAGTCGCCCAGCCAATGGATTACTAGCGTCGCCACTAATCTCACCGGTGTAACCCCCTTCAATAATAGTCCCACCAACGTGCGAATCGGTGATGTCCAGGTAGTCGCCCCCACTAATGCTAGGCGATGATACTTCAAGGACACCGCCGTCCCAGAAAATGCCGCTACTAAACTCCGTATTGAAGTAGTTCCGGAAGGTCAAAAAGACTGAACCTGATGGAACGGTGAAAGACGGTGCGGTTAAGAGCACAATCGCTGATCCCGGAGCTATCAGGACAAAACGCCGTATTAGGCGGAGTATCGGGAGTGACATCTGAGGTGACCCAACAATTCGACGAACTACTCCAACCCGGTGGCAAAGCCGGCGGAACGACCTCATCAAAAGCTTCCTCGAAGAAAAGATTACCGACACAAGGTGTCGCGGTCGGTGTCGCGGTTGGCGTAGTACTTGGTGTCGGAGTCGCAGTTGGCGTGGGCGTCGGAGTAGCCCCGCCACATGGACCCAACGTTGAAACCATCGTCGATCCGCCCGTCTTGAAGAAGTCGACCGTCGCGGTCACAGACCCCGGCGGGTGGTCCGAGTCGAACCGGAAGTTGTACAAGGTTCCCCAGCGAATCGCATTGGCATTTTGATTCAGTATAATTGTCTCGCTGCTCCAACTAACGGCGTCTGCAGTTTGATTCGTGGTCCACGGTGTGTTGCTAAACCCGAGGTCACCAGTCGTTCCATCGTTAGGGAATCCGGGATGGTTCAGCGGCGCGTGGAATCCGATGTTTTGCAGTTTGCCACCACAAATGCCCGACACACGGAATTGATTGATCGCTCGATCGAGATTCTGATTATAGATGGCGTATTCATAATGATAGAGGCCAGCCACCGGACCCGACACCTTACAAGCCAGAAACGCTCGTCCGTCATTTCCCGGATCCGGCTCGATCGGGGTGACCGTCGCGCCAGGCCAGGCGGTAAACGCGGGAGCCATCCGCACCGTTTCGCCCGCAGGAGTAAAGATGTAACCGGTCGTCCCGGTGACGTTGTACTGGCGGTAGGAGGCGTTGTTATACATGTTGCACTCGCCGGGATGCGCCTGGCACCAGGCGTATTCATCGGGCTGTGACGTAGAGCAGTTCCGCGTAATAGCGTGCCCCCGGGTTCATCGCCGGATTCAGATCGGCGTCCTCCGTAAGAATCATGTGCGATATCGCAGTGTGATTATGACCGGTATGATCTCTCGCCGTTGTCGGAAAGACACCGGTGAAAGGATTAATCCAGGCGCGTGAACCGAGATCGGTTTGGACGGCGCTTTGAGACGCGAAATAGGTATCAGAACAACCCACCCCGAGATGCGTGAAATTACCGCCCGGCTGGCAACCAAATTTGCAGCTGTCCGCCTGCTTCGCACCGTAGGTGTGTTTCACCCACGCCTGGCCAATCTGTTCGAACCGATCGTCGCCGTTCGTGCCACCACTCATTCTAAATAGGTTCTGCGCAATAGCCGGATGATCTGTGTTCGGCATGGCAAAAAATCCCACCAATTGGTCTCCGGCGTTACAGGAGGTTACTCCAATGGCCAGACCGCGTTGAGTTCCGGTGGTGCCGTAAACATCCAGGTCCGCCATGTCACCAGCGATGACGTCGGGGCCGGAATTAAATCCTTGCGGCGCATTTCGCCTAACGTGTGGAGCAGAATCCCCCGAGCTCTTGCTCAGGAGCAAAAGCAGCGGCAACATCAAACAGACTTTTAGTTTCTTAAACATGAGACAATCGATAAACCCGCGCTGAGTGTGATTTAGATTACTACTGCGCGGCCTCCCCACATAAGCAAGGAAGTAATCGGACGCAATTCATCCCGCGGAATCATGAAAGAAGAACGGGGACGCGACCCTCGCTTCGAATGAGTGAATCCGACAGCGTATGTGTCCAGCGTGTCGATATTTCCTGAAAATAGCCCACGGTTTTAACGCTTGGTGTCGGCCCTCCTAATCATCATTGAGTCCCGTCAGGGACGACAGAAGCACCACCGACAAGCATTGGGTCTGTCGTCCCTAATTGGACTGACGCCGTTTTCATTATCATCTCCCAGCGTTAAAACGCTGGGCTATTTTCAGAATGCAGTTCGATACTAGACACGTACCAACAGCTATCGGAGCCTTGGATAGGTCGGCGACAATAAACCGCTGAGGTAAATCCAGTGCCGCAGAGGCACAACAGGTGTTTAAAACAACCTGCGCAACTTTTGCGATTCCGCACGGTTCAATCTCCGATGCGCAATCGCGAAACTGTCAAAACCATTACTTAAATGTAAGGCAGCAATTCTTGACAGTTAGCACCAACAGGCATCGACTAAATATTATGAAAACACAACGGTTCATTGTGACATTGTTTGCGTTGACCTTAGTTTTCGCTCCAGGGCTGCTCGACACTACGACCGCAGACACGATCCGGGGCAGGTACGTTGCGAAGCTGATCTCGCCCAGGCCGGGAGAGGTTCTGGTACCGGGTCACGTTTATCGAATTGAATGGAGGTCCGTGCTTCCTGAGGTTGATCCATCGTTATGTGAAACGGAATTGCGCCTATCACTCGACGGCGGCCGCACCTTTAGCTGGATCACCGGCGAACGTGATCCGTTAACACGGTATGTCGATTGGGTTGTTCCCAATACGCCTACACAGAACGCAATAATCGATCTCCACTTCGGGTGCCTCGGTTATTATCCAGAAACCTCGAGTATCCAGACGCAATCGAGATTCACGATCAGTAATATCGTTGATTCCGCTTCCACGAGCGACCGTCATTAAGGCGGGCTCCTAGTTCCCAAACTCGTAGCTGTTTCGCGTTGGACGCGGGAACGCTTTATCGCATTAGTTGCGATGGCTTCCTCTCCCCCACTTGGGGAGAGGACTGAGGTGAGGGCCCTCTTCCCCCTGTAGATAGGATCAATTATACGCCTTCCAAACCCTCACCCTACCCTCTCCCTTGAGAAGGGAGAGGCGAGCAATGGGACACGCCCAGCAACACGCCATTCTCTGCCGTCCGGCCCACTCCAATGCCGTGAAGACCGCGGTAAACGAGGACCCAACTTTTTCCTCGTCCCGAAACTCTGTTTCTTCGGATATTCGCAGAACCCGGTATTACCGCAGGGCAACAGAGTTGCGTAGGCATTGGCGTTCCCAAACAGAGTTTGGGAACGAGGGAAGAGCTGACCCGCGCGTGTCGGGGCGTGTTGTAGTGGCGCTTGTGTGAAGCGCCTGATATCGACTAATTAACTGACTGGCGTCTGAAGACGGACCGACGTCAACTCCCTGGGCGCTTCGCAGAAGCGCCCCTACAACTGTATCGTCCGATGCTAACGAGTTTCCCCTAATTAGTTATAACCCAACTATACGATCTCGAACCGGCGCAACCGGTCGCGGTCGATGTCGCCGTCACAGTGAAGGTGAACGTGCCCGTGACCGTTGGAGTTCCGGACAGAACACCAGAAGTGGAGAGCGAGATTCCGCTCGGCAAACTGCCGCTCGTCTTGGCAAACGTGTAGGGACTCGTGCTGCCAGTCGCCGTCATTGTCTGACTGAACGAAATATTCTTCCTTCCGTTCGAGAGCGATGATGGATTGACCGTGATGGTCGGGCAGCACCCGAACACTACCTTGTGGATCTTGAACGAATCCTCCGGTGTCGTGTCGCTCGCACTGGCCGCGATAACCAGGATATTGCCAGACTTACCTGCCGAGTTGATGTCGGCCCAGCGTGGTTGTCCGTTGGTTGCAGTGTCGTTGTCTTCGCGTGCACCAAGCCCGCTCAGGAACGAATCGCTTAACGTATTGTGATTGCTCGGGTTCGCCTGGTTTCCAATCCAGGCCGACATGTCGCTGTCAGCTGTGACGTAATCCAGGTACGCTTTGTCGATCACAACCGAGCGCGAGAACTCGAATAGCACGTAATCTCGTGTGCCGCCGTTGCTATCAACGGTGTGACGATCGTTGTCGCCGTTGCCTTCAGTGTTGTTAGTTACGCCCAAGCCGTGGGTGTAAACACCGAGGTAACCTGTGCTCCACGCTCCGTTGCTGTCCGCACGGGTGAAGCCGCTCACCTTAACGGTCGTCCCATTCACCGTGTAAGTGCGGATGTTACCCATCGTGCCTGTGGTCGAGGTGTTGCCTTCGAAGACAAACGTTCCAGCCGTGCATGTTGGCGCCGGTGTCGGGGTTGGCGCCGGCGTAGCGGTTGGAGTCGGTGTTGGAGTATGCGCCGGCGTTGGCGTCGGAGTCGGTGTTGCCCCCGGGCACCCGAAGATCAGCTTGTTCAGCTTGAATGTATCCTCCGGCGTGGCGTCCGTCACGCTCGCCGCAATCACGATTACGTTACCCGATCTGTTCGAAGAATTGACGTTTGCCCAGCGCGATGTGGTTAGGGTGGTGTCGTTATTCTCTTGATACCCGAGGCCGGTCAGGAACGCATCACTCAAGGTGTTGTGCGTGGTGTATGGATTGGTCTTGGTTCCGATCCAAATCGCCATGTCACTGTCACCGTTGTAGACGTAGTTGAGATAAACCTGGTCAACGATGATCGGGCTCGAGAACTCGAACATCAGGTAATCATGGTAGCCACCGATGTTATCGACCACGTGTCGATTGCTTGAGCCACTCCCCTCACCCACATCGGTTACACCCAAACCCTGAGCGTAAGCGCCAAGGTAACCAGTGTTCCATGTGCCGCCGCTATCCTTACGACTAAACGCGCTCACGTGAACGGACACACCGCCCTGGGTGAAGTTCATGATGTTACCGGCTGTGCCTGACAACGGCGTGTTGCCCTGGAACACGAACGTTCCTGCTGTGCAACCCGGTGTTGGTGTCGGTGTTGGTGGCGGCGTGCGTCGGGGTTGGAGTCGGTGTCGGAGTCGGTGTCGGTGTTGGTGTCGGTGTTGGTGTTGGTGTCGGTGTCGGTGTCGGTGTTGGTGTCGGTGTCGGTGTCGGTGTTGGTGTCGGTGTCGGTGTCGGTGTCGGTGTCGGTGTCGGTGTCGGTGTCGGTGTCGGTGTTGGTGTTGGTGTTGGTGTTGGTGTTGGTGTTGGTGTTGGTGTCGGTGTTGGTGTCGGTGTCGGTGTCGGTGTCGGTGTTGGTGTTGGTGTCGGTGTCGGTGTCGGTGTCGGTGTCGGTGTCGGTGTCGGTGTCGGTGTCGGTGTCGGTGTCGGTGTCGGTGTCGGTGTCGGTGTCGGTGTCGGTGTCGGTGTCGGTGTCGGTGTCGGTGTCGGTGTCGGTGTCGGTGTCGGTGGTGCCGATGTTGGAGTTGGCGTTGGCGGAGCCGATGTTGGGCTTGGAGTCGGCGCAGGTGTCGATGTTGGAGCAGGCGTCACGCTTGGAGCTGGAGTCGGCGTTCCACCGCCCGGCGTTGGCGTTGGTACCTGGCGTCGAGGTTGGCGCAGGTGTCCCGCTCGGAGCCGGAGTTGGTGTCGGTCCACCTCCAGGTGTTGGCGTTGGCGTCGATCCAGGTGTCGATGTTGGCGCGGGAGTTCCGCTAGGAGTCGGTGTTGGCCCCGGCGTCGACGTTGGCCCGGGCGTTGGCGTCGGACCACAGCTTCCAGTAATCTGGAGCGTGTCGATTCCTATGTAATCCGAATTGACTCCGCTTGGTCCGCCGTTCTCGACAAAGTAGCGGAAAGCCAAGCGCCCACCCGTCGGCGAACCCAGTCCGGTGAGTGTTACAGTGAATTGCGTCCAAACGTTCGGGTACCCTGATAATGTGTACGTTGGATTGATATCGATCAGCAGCGTTGTGAAGTCGCCAACACTGGTCGCTGTTGCACCAACGTCGGTGCTCGCTCCGTTGGTACTCATGCGCACTTGCAGTCGATCCGGGAACGCGGGTGCGCCGACCGTTCGTGTCCAGAAGGTCAACACCGTTCCGTTTTGCAAGGCCAACGGCGGAGTGAGCAACCAATTGCTCAAGGTTGATGTGCCGGTGCCGTTATTAAAGTTGGCTGCGATGTATGATGTGGCCGAACCGGATTGAGCAGGGAAGACCTCGGAGTTTCCTTGGAACCACGCAGCCGTTGTCCCCGGTCCAGGCTGGCTGTTGTTTCTCATGAACCATCCGGCCGGCACTAATGTCGTTATGTCGTCGAACCCTTGTGAGATGGCGAACATCCAGGAGTCGGTGTTGGCGCAGGCGTCCCGCTAGGAGCTGGAGTTGGTGTCGGTTGGCCCGGTGTTGAGATGGTGTTGGCGTTGGCGTTGGCGTTCCGGTTGGTGGCGGTGTGCATCCGCTGCACGGCGTCCTAGTTGGCGTCGCACTTGGCGTCGGTGTCGGCGGTGCAATTGTTGGAGTTGGCGTAGGTGGCCCCGGTGTTGGGGTTGCGGTTACAGTCGGTCCCGGAGTTGGGGTTGCTCCAGTAATAGTAATGAGCCCGTTATTCTGTCCCGGGGGAAACGGTATTTAGCTGATCATCGATGAATTGGAGGTCATTATCCGGAGGAGGTTGCCAGTTCAATTGGCTGGTGTTGCCCGGAACAAAGCTGACTCGACGGAAGATCAGGTTGAACAGTGTGCCCGAGCCGCTCAACGGTGTGAAGTCGAGCGAAAAGGCCGAGACGCGCAGGACCTTGGTCGTGCCTGGGCCGCTGTTGATAATGTTACCGGAAACATTCCAGTTTGTGGCTGTTAGGCCAGCAGCTTGCACAAATGGCGATTGGAAGGTGACAACCGCAGAATCGAATCTGAAATCGCCTTGGAAACCAACGTAACCTGGATCGCCCGGATTGGGCGTTGGATTTGGACCGGGGTTCGGGAATGGATCAATCTGCGTTGTTGTTACGGGCAGGATGATATTGGTCGTGCTCGCAACCGAAATATCAAAGCCAGCGGTCGGCAACGTCACCTTTATTGGGCCGGGCGTTGGGGTTGGCGGTGTGGGCGTTGGTGTGGATGTCGGTGGCGTCAGTGTTGGTGTTGGTGTTGGCGGGGGCGTTGTTGGCGATGGCGTCGGGCTCGGCGTAACGAGTGGTGGCGTTGGGGTTGGGCCCGTTCCAGTTATGGTGATGAGCCCGTTGTTCTGTCCGGGTGAAAAAGTATTCAAATCCTGATCAATCAATTCGAAATCATTCGGGGGCGACTGCCAAATTAGTTGGCTGGTGCTGCCAGAAATCGAGCCAACCCTGCGGAAGATGAGGTTGTACAATGTGCCGGATCCGCTCAACGGGGTGAAGTCGAGCGAGAAAGCTGAGACACGGAGAATCTTGATCGGACCTGCCCCGAGAATACCGGCAGACACGTTCCAATTTGTAGCCGTTAGTCCAGCCGGTTGCACCATGGGCGCCTGGAAGGTGACGATGGTTGAATCGAAGCTGAAGTCGGCCTGAAAACCAATGTAACCTGGATCGCCCGGATTGGGCGTTGGGTTTGGACCCGGGTTCGGCAATGGATCAATCTGCGTCGTCGTTACTGGCAGAATAATATTGGTCGTGCTCGGAACTGAATTATCGAAGTTCGCGGTGGGCAAGGTTACCTTGATCACGCCCGGCGTTCCGGTTGGAGTTGGAGGAGGCGTTGTTGGCGATGGGGTCGGAGTAGGCGGCGTTGGGGTTGGGCCCGTTCCCGTTATGGTGATGAGCCCGTTATTCTGCGCAGGTGAAAAGATATTCAAGTCCTGATCAATCAATTCGAAGTCATTCGGAACTGGCTGCCACGTTAACGGACTGGTGTTGCCCGGAGTATTGCTGACCCGATTAAATATCAGATTATACAACGTGCCAGATCCGCTTAGCGGGGTGAAGTCGAGCGAGAAAGCTGAGACGCGCAGGGTCTTAATCGTGCCAGGGCCAGTGTTAAGGATATTGCCAGAGACATTCCAATTATTATTTGTTAGTCCGGCCGGCTCCACGAATGGGCTCTGGAAAGTAATAACCGCCGAATCGAATGTGAAGTCCCCTTCGAAAGCAATGTAACCAGGATCGCTGGGATTCGGGTTCGGATTTGGACCCGGATTCGGGAAAGGATCAATCTGTGTTGTCGTTACCCCTATAATGCAGATTCGCAGTCGTCGGAACCGAAGTGCTAAAGTTTGTGGTCGGCAACGTTATCTTAATCACGCCTGGCGTTCCGATTGGAGTTGCCGTCGGCGTTCCCGTAGGAGTTGGCGTTGGCGCGGGCGTTGGTATTCCGCCAGCGCAACTGTAAGAGACCGTATCAACGCCAATGTAATCCGAGTTGACTCCACTCGGACCGCCATTCGTGACGAAGTAGCGGAACGCCAGTCTGCCAGTGACCGGGCCCATGGAAGGCAAAGTTACGACGTACTGGGTCCAAACATTTGGATAACCAGTGGTCGTGAGAGTCGGATTGATGGTAAGGAGCAAACTCGTGAAGTCACCGACCGTCAGCGGAGCCCGTCCCGACATTTGTGCTTGTCCCATTTGTGCTCATGCGGACCTCGAGGCGATCCGGGAAGGCCGGAACATCAACGGTTCGTGTCCAGAAGGTTAACTGACCACCGGTTTGCAACGTTAGCGGCGGCGTCAGCAACCAGGTGCTAATTGTCTCTGATCCAGTGGTGCCCACGGTGTTTTGGTAATTCGAGACGATGTATGAGTTGACCGGTCCGGCTTGAGCACTAAACGCAGCGGTGTTCCCTTGGAACCAACCGAGGCTAAGAGACACATCGCTGTTATTTTGAATGTAATAACATTTCGGCACCACGAGATTGCTGACGTCGTCGAAGCCTTCGGTCAGATTACAGACCGTTGGGGGTGGTGTCGGGGTCGGCGTGAAGAGAGGCGGCGTTGGGGTTGGCGTAAAGAGAGGCGGTGTTGGGGTTGGGCCCGTTCCCGTTATGGTGATGAGCCCGTTGTTCTGCGAAGGTGAAAAAGCATTCAACTCCTGATCAATCAACTCGAAGTCATCCGGGATCGGCCGCCACGTTAGCGGACTGGTGTTTCCCGAAATAGAGCTAACTCGACGGAAAATCAGATTATACAACGTGCCCGATCCACTCAAGGGCGTGGAGTCGAGCGAGAAAGCTGAGACACGCAGGATTTTGGTGGTGCCGGGGCCGCTGCTGATGATGTTACCGGAAACGTTCCAGTTCGCGCCTGTTAGGCCGGCTGGTTGCACGATTGGTGACTGAAAGGTGACGACCGACGAATCGAAGGTGAAGTCACCTTGGAAAGCAATGTACCCTGGATCACCCGGACTCGGATTCGGGCCCGGATCCATTTGCGTGGTAGTGACCGGCAGAGTGATATTCGTCGTGCTGGCAACGGATGGGTCGAACACAGCAGTCGGCAGCGTTATCGTTATCGCCGCTGGGGCTGGTGTCGGCGTTGGCCCTGAACCCGGGTCACCACGGAGGACGATTTCAACGCCTTGCGAGACCTGACCAAACGATCGTAAATCGTTCGAATCGAAATTGAAGTCCATACGACCGCTCGCGTTACGATAGTAAGCGAAATTTGGCGTAATACCGGCCGTAATCTGCCCGGCGGCATAAGTTCCTCCGGTTGTGACTAATGAAGCCAAATCATCACTAGCAACGAGGCCGCTGCCCGTGTCACCCAAGAAATTTTGGGCCCAGCCCCATTGGGTGCCGGACCCGCCCAGCAGGATCACGCCCGGACCGGGCAATATTGCATCAATCGGATAATTGGTGTCGGCAGCAATGGTTTGAGCGCCGAGAGGAATCTCTACAAGTCCAGCGGGACTCGAGAATACTGGCGTAGCACTTGCCGAGTAGCTATTCCAGAATTTGATGCGGAAGACGACGTTGTTGTAGGAGATTGTATTCGCACCCGAACGGAGGAAGAATCTTGATTGAGCGGATTTGAAACCAGGCTGTCCCGCCAGGCAATGTATTGTTGGTAAACGCATCACCCATGAACGTTCGCGGTAGACTGCTCGTAAGAAGAACAGAAAGCGCCTGCGAATACGTATCGAGCAAAGCAAACGACCCGAGCTGGCGTCGGAGTCGCTGTCGTTTGAGTTGGGTCAAGCGGAAGAACAACGGCCTCCCGACGAGAGCGCGGATTGATCGTAACTGAAGTCGGAGAGACAGATGATATGGGCGAATCGAACATTCCCGCCCCATCCGGTTGACGTGGAATTGCCTCAATCGCAGTGACCTGCGCCTGAATCGTTGGACTGTCTGTTTGTGAAAATTCAGGCGTTAGGGATTGATCTTGTTCCAATCCGTTCGGCACTCCCTGAGAGAGATGTCGGGCGTACCCTATCAGGGTGAGGAAAAGCACCAATGCGAATGCCCCTAGAAATATTACGATGCGTGCCGTCAGAAACGCCGAGTTCGAAGAATTGTTCTCTTTCATGACAATTTTGTAACCAATTTTGGTGATTTCGTCCGTTCGCTAAGCCCACGGCGGCTTATCAAATCGACGCGATATTGGCAAGCATCATTTGTAGCGGGCAAGGTCGCCTAACTGGGCGTCCCCACCGAGGGATTGCCTAACTGATTTCGCCCATGGCTAGTGGGCCCTGCGGATTTGCAAGGCCGCCCCTATCGACATGACCAGCAGATTGACTGTTTAAGATCAAGCGAAGTCATCACCTTGGGCGCTTCGCAGAAGCGGTTCGCTTTTTTAGCGTTAACACAGCAAAGCGTGTCATCCCGAGCCCGCGCAGACGGCGAGGGACCTCCCTGATGCAAATTGCGCCACGCAAACAACGCGCCGGCGACGATATGGAGTAAACGCGTCAAACCTTCGCGAAAGCGGTGACGGGCTTGCGCAAATGGGATGGAGTCTACTCCAAATCGGCCGGTTGCTCTTAATTGAGTAACCCAATTTCCAACAGGGAGGTCCCTCGCCGTCTTCGCGGGCTCGGGATGACACCCTTTTTCACAGTATGCAAGCAGCACCACGCTGAACACATACGGAGCGCCCTGGTGTTTCGCGTGGAACTGAGATAAGACGGCTCGATGTTGGCTCTCGGGTCCGGCTAGCGAGACGCTCGGTTTAATAGCGGCGGAGCGCCGCCGCACTCCAAGACGTGGCCAACGTACCAGCCCCATTTGTCGCTTGCGTTGTGGAGTGCGGCGGTGCTCCGCCGCTTTCCGCGCAACAGTAAGGAAGCTGTCCGCACAATGTTGAACCCGCTAAACAAGCCCAGCGTTAAACGCTGGCTATTTTCAAGAAGTCAACCTCCTCTAATTAGTTATAAGCCAACTGTAGGATCTCGAACCGGTGCAACCGGTCGCAGTCGAAGTCGCTGTTACGGTGAAGGTGAACGTGCCGGTGACCGTTGGAGTTCCGGACAGAACGCCAGAAGACGAGAGCGAGACTCCGCTCGGCAGGCTGCCGCTCGTCTTCGAAAATGTATACGGGCTCGTGCTACCGCTCGCCGTCATTGTCTGACTGTACGAATATTCTTCTTCCGTTCGAGAGCGATGACGGATTCACCGTGATGGTCGGGCAGCACCCGAACACTACCTTGTGAATCTTAAACGAATCCTCCGGTGTCGTATCGCTCGCGCTGGCCGCGATAACCAGGATGTTGCCAGACTTACCGCCGAGTTGATGTCCGCCCAGCGTGGTTGTCCGTTGGTCGCGGTGTCGTTATCCTCGCGAGCGCCAAGGCTGCTCAGGAACGAATCGCTTAACGTATTGTGATTGCTCGGGTTCGCCTGATTGCCGATCCAGGCCGACATATCACTGTCAGCGGTAACGTAATCCAGGTACGCTTTGTCGATCACAACCGAGCGCGAGAACTCGAATAACACGTAGTCTCGTGTGCCGCCGTTGCTATCAACGGTGTGACGATCATTGTCGCCGTTGCCTTCAGTGTTGTTAGTTACGCCTAAGCCATGGCTGTAAACACCGAGGTAACCTGTGCTCCACGCGCCGTTGCTGTCCGCACGGGTGAACCCGCTCACCTTAACGGTGTCCCGTTCACGATGTAAGTGCGGATATTACCCATCGTGCCTGTGGTCGAGGTGTTGCCTTCGAAGACGAAGGTTCCAGCCGTGCACGTTGGCGCCGGTGTCGGGGTTGGCGCCGGCGTGGCGGTTGGAGTCGGTGTTGGTGTGTGCGCCGGCGTTGGCGTCGGCGTCGGTGTTGCCCCCGGGCATCCGAAGATCAGCTTGTTCAGCTTGAATGTATCCTCCGGCGTGGTGTCCGTCACGCTCGCCGCTATCACGATTACGTTGCCCGATCTGTTCGAAGAATTCACGTTCGCCCAGCGCGATGTGGTTAGGGTGGTGTCGTTGTTCTCCTGATACCCGAGGCCGGTCAGGAACGAGTCACTCAAGGTGTTGTGCGTGGTGTACGGATTGGTCTTGGTTCCGATCCA
The DNA here is from genome assembly GCA_963751725.1 of uncultured Verrucomicrobiae bacterium. Taxonomy (GTDB): domain Bacteria; phylum Verrucomicrobiota; class Verrucomicrobiia; order Chthoniobacterales; family UBA10450; genus AV80. The sequence continues at coordinate 103,071 of CAVVVQ010000009.1, read as the reverse complement.
GATCGCCATGTCACTGTCACCGTTGTAAACGTAGTTGAGGTAAACCTGGTCAACGATGATCGGGCTCGAGAACTCGAACATCAGGTAATCATGGTAGCCACCGATGTTATCGACCACGTGTCTGTTGTTGAGCCATTCCCCTCCCCCACATCGGTCACCCCCAAGCCCTGAGCGTAAGCGCCAAGGTAACCAGTGTTCCATGTGCCGCCGCTATCCTTACGGCTGAACGCGCTCACGTTAACGGACACACCGCCCTGGGTGAAGTTCATGATGTTACCGGCTGTTCCTGACAAGGCGTGTTGCCCTGGAACACGAATGTTCCTGGCGTGCAACGCCTGGTGTTGGTGTTGGTGTTGGTGTTGGTGCCGGTGTCGGTGTCGCGTGTCGGTGTCGGTGTCGGTGTCGGTGTCGGCGTCGGTGTCGGTGTCGGCGTCGGTGTCGGTGTCGGTGTCGGTGTCGGTGTCGGTGTCGGTGTCGGTGTCGGTGTCGGTGTCGGTGTCGGTGTCGGTGTCGGAGTTGGTGTCGCTGTTGGTGTTGGTGTTGGAGTCGCAGTCGGTGTCGGTGTCGGGGTCGGTGTTGGTGTCGGTGTTGGTGTTGGTGTCGGTGTCGCGTTGGTGTCGGCGTTGGTGTTGGTGTTGGTGTTGGTGTTGGCGTCGGCGTTGGCGTCGGCGTTGACGGTGCGGATGTTGGAGTTGGTGTCGAAGTCGGAGCAGGCGTCGATGTTGGGGTCGGGGTTCCGCCAGGCGCTGGAGTTGGTGTCGAACCCGGAGTCGATGTCGGCGCAGGCGTCCCGCTAGGCGCAGGCGTTGGTGTCGGTTGCCCTGGAGTTGGTGTCGGTGTCGGTCGCACTTCCCGGCGTTGGCGTTGGTGTTCCGGTTGGGGCAGGCGTCGAGGTTGGGCCTGGCGTTGGTGTGGGGAATCCACCGTTACATCCGTATTGCACGGAATCGATCCCTATATAATCCGAATTGAGTCCTTGCGGTCCGCCATTTTCTACAAAATAGCGGAAAGCGAGACGGCCCTTGTTGGCGCGCCAAGGCCACTCAGTGTGATGGTGAACTGTGTCCAAGCAGTCGGGTAACCTGAAGTCGTGTACGTTGGATTGATGTCCAATAGCAGCGTAGCGAAGTCGCCCACGCTAGTGGCTGTTGCGCCTACGTTGGTGCTGGTTCCGCTGATGCTCATGCGCACTTGAAGACGGTCTGGGAACGCTGGGGCGTCCACGGTACGTGTCCAGAAGTTAAACTGGCCGCCGTTTTGCAGCGTTAGAGGGGGGGTTAACAGCCAGTTACTGAGGGTTTCCGTTCCGAGGTTGCCGACTGAGTTCTGCCAATTGCTGACAATGTATGAATTGTTAGGTCCGGCTTGAGCTGAAAACACTGCCGTATTTCCCTGAAGCCAGCCGGTACCGGGGTTAACGCTATTGTTCTGCATGAACCAACCTTTCGGGACAACCAGGTTCGTGATGTCATCCATCCCTTCCACGGGCAATGTACACACCGTCGGAGGCGGCGTCGGAGTTGGTGTTGACGTTGGCCCGGGTGTTCCAGTTGGAGCAGGTGTTCCCGTTGGGGTTGCTGTCGGTCCTGGCGTTGCGGATGGCCCAGGTGTTGGCGTTGGACACCCGTTCGCGACAGAGATTGTGTCAACGTGCCACCCGGGCGCGGAGACAGCTTCGTCCGTGCCCATCCGGAAACGGAACCTGACGGTTTGACCACTCAGATTCGGACCCAGATTGACTACAGTATTAATATAACCGCTGGAATTACCAGACCACGCGAAACGACCCGCCAGAGGATTGCTGGCAGCGCCGCTAATCTGACCGGTGTAACCGCCAGTGACAAAACTACCACCCACAGCTGCTGCTGTGACGTCAGTGAATGCCCCCCCATTGATGTTAGGTGAAGAAATTTCCAGGACGCCGCCGTCCCAATACACGCCACCGCTGAATTTCGTGTTAAAATTGTTGCGGAAGGAGATCTGCGCGGATGTTGATCCGACGGTAATAGGCGGGCTCACGAGCACCTTATCGCTTACTCCATCCTGATCCGTCACGAATGCATTGTTAGGGAAAGTGTCGGAGGAGGCAACGGTGGTAACCCAAACGTCGCCGGTGCCCGGATCGGGGTTCGAAGCAATCCAACCGGCTGGAAGGGCCGGAGCGATGACTCCATCGAAGTTCTCAGAGAAAATACCTGTGCAAGGAGTAGAGCTGGGGGCAGGCGTCCCGCTCGGAGCTGGAGTTGGTGTGGGTCCTCCTCCCGGTGTCGGCGTTGGCGTCGGTTGCCCCGGAGTTGGCGTTGGGCCTGGGGTCGAACTCGGCCCAGGCGTAGGCGTGGCGCCACAGCTTCCAGTAATCTGGACCGTGTCGATTCCTATGTAGTCCGAATTAACTCCGCTTGGTCCGCCGTTCTCGACAAAGTAGCGGAAGGCCAGGCGGCCGGCTGTCGGCGAACCCAGACCGCTCAGTGTTACATTGAACTGGGTCCAACCGTTCGGGTACCCTGACGTTGAATACGTTGGATTGATATCGAGCAGCAGCGTAGTGAAATCGCCAACACTGGTCGCTGTCGCACCAACATCAGTGCTACCTCCGTTGGTACTCATGCGCACTTGCAGTCGATCCGGGAAAGCAACCGCGTCCACCGTTCGAGTCCAAAACGACAACACCACTCCGTTTTGAAGGACCAACGTCGGAGTGAGTAACCAGTTACTCAACGTTGATGTGCTGGTGCCGTTATTAAAGTTGGCTCCGATATACGATGTGGTCGGTCCAGAATGCGCAGGGAACACGTCTGAGTTTCCTTGGAACCATGCAGATGTCCCAGGCCCAGGCTGACTATTGTTTTTCATGAACCATCCCGCAGGGACTAATGTGAAGATGTCTTCGAACCCTTGTGAGAGTGGTGCACACGCAGGAGTGGAAGTCGGCGCAGATGTAGGCGTCGGCGGCGCCGAGGTTGGTGTTGGAGTCGCCGTTGAAGTGGGGCCAGGCGTTGGCGTTCCGCCGCAACTGCCATTGACGTTGAACACAAGATGCATGTTCGGGAACCCGATGTTGGACACGTCTGTCGGCGTCGTGATTCCACAATCGACCGCGCTAATGTAGCTGATGCCGCTCTGCGGATCGGCGTTCGATCCGATGGAGAACATGTTCATCAGAGTCCGTCCATCCGGTGAATTCACTTCCATGATCAACTCGCCGGTTCCAGCCGGAACGGTCGCGGTAATCGGGACCGTCAGGCACAGTTGCGGTCTGATCGGCCACATTAACTGTTGCCGTCGCGATCTGGGTGCGGGTTCCACCTGGGAACGGTGTCCCGTTCTGGGTGTAGAGACGCACAATGATCTGTTGATCGGCGGCCGTCGCGTTGGCGGTTTCAATGCCAAACGAGACGGATGTGATGTTGTAGTTGTTAGTCGCGCCGACGAACGTCGCCATGTTGAACGCTCTCCAGTAACTGTTGTCGGTGTGAAATCCTGTTCCACTCTGCGTGCACGCGACAGACCCAGGCGTGATCGTTTGGGTGCTGGATTGCGTGATCGTTGGTGGACACGACCCGTTTGGTGTTGGCGTTGGTGGCGCAGAGGTTGGCGTTGGAGTCGCCGTTGAAGTGGGGCCCGGTGTCGGCGTGCCAGTGCAATTGCCATTGACGTTGAACAGAAGATGCATGTTCGGGAACCCAATAGTCGATAGGTCCGTTGGGGTATTGAGTCCGCAGTCGGGCGCGCTAATATAACTGAGCCCGGTTTGCGGGTCGGTATTCGAACCGATTCGGAACACGTTCATGCCAGGTCGCCCATCTGGTGAATTGACTTCCATGACCAACTGGTCAGTTCCGGCTGGAACGAACGCCGTGATTGGAACCGTCAAAATGGTCAATTGTTGATCGACGACATTCACAGTCGCAGAGGCAATCTGCGTCCGGGTTATGCCGGGGAACGGAATTCCGTTCTGTATATAGAGCCGCACGGTAATGGGCTGATCGGCTCCACTCGCATCGGCAGTTTCAATTCCAAACGAGACGGACGAAATCGTGTAGCCGTTACCAGCACCTACGAACGACGCCATGTTAAACGCTCTCCAGAAGCTGTTGTCGGTGTGAGGGCCGCCGACGCTCTGTGAGCACGCGGCCGAATTATTCGGCGTGATTGTTTGGGTGCTGGATTGCGTGATCGTTGGCGGGCACGACACGTTCGGTGTTGGAGTTGGCGGCGCGGGAGTCGGTGTGGGTGTTCCTGGTGGTGATGTTGGCGTCGGGCCCGGTGTCCCACAGGCACCGCTCACAACGATATTGTCAATTCTCCAGCCAGTTCCCGCCACGCTGGTATCTGAGGCCATACGGAAACGGAGCCTGATCGATTGCCCGAAGACATTTGGACCAAGGTTCGCCACTGTGTTGATATAACCACCAGAGCTCTGGCCCCATGCCATTCGTCCACCAATCGGGTTAGAAAACGAAGTGCTGATCGTGCCGTTATACCCGCCGGTTACAAAGCTACCGCCCACTGCTGGATCGGTAATGTCTGTGAATGCGCCACCTGCGATATTCGGGGACGAAACTTCGAGGACGGCGCCGTCGAAGTAGTTCACGCCGCCACCAATCGGCTCGAGAGAATAGTTATTACGGAAGCTGACCTGCGCCCCTGGGCTGGTGATTGCGATGTTCGGCGTGTCGAGACGTTTGTCGCTCACAACGCTTGGGTCGTTAACGAAGGCGTCGTTCGGCGCTGAATCCGCCGTAGTCGTGGACGTAACCCAGAAAATTCCATCAGGGTTCGTCGCATTAGATGCCACCCAGCCAGCAGGCAACGCGGGCGCGACAACACCATCGAAGTTCTCGAGGAAGATACCTCCGCTGCACGGGGTCGGAGTCGGAGGACCGGCCGTCGGCGTTGGCGTCGGGGTCGGCGTGAAGAGAGGCGGCGTTGGAGTTGGCCCCGTTATTGTGATCAACCCGTTATTTTGTGCGGGTGAAAAGGTATTCAACTCCTGATCAATTAATTCGAAATCATTCGGCGGCTGCTGCCAAGTTAGACTGGTGCCGCCGGTGGAACCGACTCGCCGGAAGATCAGATTGTAGAATGTGCCGGATCCGCTCAACGGCGTGAAGTCGAGCGAGAAAGCGGAGACTCGGAGAACCTTAATCGGGCCAATCCCGATGATGCCGGCAGACACGTTCCAATTTGTACCGGTTACGCCGGCCGGTTGGACAAAGGGCGCCTGGAAGGTAACGACTGTTGAATCAAAAATGAAATCACCTTGGAATCCAATGTAACCCGGATCGCCCGGATTCGGCGTTGGGTTTGGACCGGGGTTCGGGAACGGATCAATCTGCGTCGTAGTTACGGGCAGAATAATATTGGTCGTGCTCGGAATCGAGGTATCGAAGCTCGCCGTTGGCAAGGTTACCTTGATCGCGCCTGGCGTTGGCGTTGGACCCGGCGGCGTCGCGGTCGCGGTCGGAGTCGGAGTTGGCGGAATTGGCGATGGCGTGGGGCTAGGCGTACCCAGGGGAGGCGTTGGCGTTGGAGGCGATCCCGGACCCGTTATAGTAATGAGTCCGTTGTTCTGGGTCGGTGAAAAAGTATTCAGATCCTGATCAATCAATTCGAAATCATTCGGAGAAGGCTGCCAAGTCAGTGGAGTAGTTTGGCCTAGAGTTGAGCTGACCCTGCGAAGGATCAGGTTGTACAAGGTGCCCGATCCGCTCAACGGGGTGAAGTCGAGCGAGAAAGCTGAGACACGGAGAATCTTGATCGGCCCTGTCCCGAGGATACCGGCGGACACGTTCCAATTTGTAGCGGTTAGGCCGGCCGCTTGCACAATGGGCGCCTGGAAGGTGACAATGGTTGAATCGAAGCTGAAGTCAGCCTGGAAACCAATGTAACCTGGATCGCCCGGATTCGGCGTTGGATTTGGACCCGGGTTCGGGAATGGATCGATCTGCGTTGTGATTACGGGCAGAATGACATTGGTCGTGCTCAGAACTGAATTATCGAAATTCGTGGTCGGTAGCGTGACCTTAATTCCCCCTGGGGTCCCAGTGGGCGCCGGTGTTGGCGTTGATGCCGGTGGAGTCGGTGTCGGTGTTGGTGGAATTGGCGTTGGTGTCGGCGTTGCTCCCTCCCCGTTAATGGTAATGAGCCCGTTGACCTGGTGGGGTGAGACCGGGTTCAAATCATTGTCAATAAACTCGAAATCCTCGGGGTACGGTTTCCAAGTCAATGGAGTGGCATTTCCGGGGGTATTGCTGACTCGGCGACAGATCAGATTATACAATGTACCAGCTCCGCTCAGTGGTGTGAAATCGAGCGAAAAAGCGGAAACCCGGACAGTCTTGAGGGTGCCAGGGCCGGTGCTCAGGACGTTGGCTGACACATTCCAACTCGTTCCCGTTAGGCCGGCCGCTTGAACGTAGGGCGCTTGGAAGGTGACGATGGTGGTATCGAAAGTGAAGTCAGCTTGGAACCCAACATAACCGGGATCACCAGGATTCGGATTCGGATTTGGACCCGGGTTCGGGAACGGATCAATCTGAGTGGTCGTTACCGGTAAGATGATATTGGTCGTACTCGGCACCGATGGATCTAAAAAACTGGTCGGCAACGTTACCGTGATCGCGACCTGTGGCGGTGTCGGTTCCGGCGAAGGCACCAACACAAATTTTGAGTCGCTCGGAATCCCATTGGTAAAGACGGTGACCAAAGCTGGACCCAGCGGAAAATTGTTGACCGGAATCGAAGTGAAACTGGTATCAGACCAGCCGGGGTTCTGCTGAACCGGAAGAAACGATACTTGGCTATTGTCGATTGAGCGTAGTTGCACCACCGGGTAATTGGTCGACGAATCTAGATCATTTCCGCCGGACGCCTGAGAAATTCCTTGGAAGCGCGAGCCGGTTAGGACAAGGTTCGCGCCTACGTCAAACGTTGCTGTTGCGACTTGCGGCTGCCAATCTGGCCTAACGAAATTTAGCCCCGTATCGTAGAGTTCCGCGCTGTTGATGGTGTCTCCATTATAACCTCCAGTGGCCAATACCCTCCCATTTGTCAGCAAAGTTGCCTTGTAAGCAGAGCGCGCGTTGGCCATGTTACCAGTTACGCTCCAGGTCCCACTCGCGGTGTCATATAATTCCGTATCTACCACAGCGCCCGAGCCGAGAGCACCGCCCGCGATCAGCACATTGCCATTCGGCAACAAGACGGCTTCGTGAACATCGTGTTGTGAATTCATGCTGCCAGTGATGGTCCAAGTCCCAATCGCCGGATCGTACAGTTCAGCCGTGGTATCACTAATCCCCCCAGCAACAAGGACCTTACCGGTTGGCAACAACGTCGCAGTGTGTCCATCGCGTTGAAAATTCGGGCTTGCGGTTGAACTCCAAGTTCCCGAGATCGGGTCGTAAACTTCGGCTGTGCCTGGGTTTTCTCGCCCACCCACTACCAGGACCTTGCCATTTGGCAGCAACGTCGCGGTGTGCACCCACCGCCCCCCTATGGGAGCACCGGTGAGACTTGAGGTCCCTGACGATGGATCGTAAAGTTCTGCCGTCTGAGTGGAACCAAATCCACCTATGACCAAGACTTTTCCCGTGGGCAGCAACGTTGCTGTGTGAAATGCCCGGAAATGACTAAGATTTCCACTGATACTCCATGTTCCGCTCAGGTAATTATACAGCTCTGTTCTCACTGGAGCCGTCAGAAGGCTGTTAGAAAGTCCACCCGTCACCAACACAAATCCGTCCGACAGCATTGTCGCCGCGTGTCCCTGACGTTCGATGCTGAGGCTGCCCGTATTGGTCCACGTTCCGCTACTGGGATGGTAAAGCTCCGCACTGTTGATGTACCCGCCGACCCCAATCCCCGCCGCCACCAAAACGTCACCGGTCGGCAGCAACGTGGCCGTATGATTATAACGGGCGGCGTTAGAACTTCCGGTCGCGCTCCAGCTTCCGCTGGCTGATTCATACAGTTCGGCGCTGGATAAGGGGCCGGTCTCGACATTATACCCGGCCGCCACCAGCACTTTACCGCTAGGTAAGAGTGTCGTCGTATGTTGGGAGCGCGCTTCGTTAAGGCTGCCCGTCGCACTCCAGTTCCCGGTGGTGGGATCGTAAACTTCGACACTCGTCGGAAAGTCTTCTCCCGGCGGGTTACTCACGAAATGGCGCCCGCCAACGATCAACACTTTCCCGTTAGGCAGCAGCACCGCACTGTGTAGGTAACGAGAAGTGCTGAAACTGCCGGTTGCGCTCCAACTATTGCTGGCTGGATCGTATAGCTCAGCGCTGGCGGTGGAGATGCCTCCAGTTGTGCTTCCGCCTGCCAGCAATACTTTACCATTCGGGAGCAGCGTAGCAGAGGGTTGAACGCGCCCGATCTGCATACTCCCGGCCGTATTCCAATTCCCGCTGGCCGTGTCATACAGCTCCGCGCTGGCATTATAAGCATTCGTTCCCGGCGATCCCCCCGCCACCATCACCTTTCCGTTAGGCAACAACGTCGCCGCGGAATTGGAACGCGCCACGCTCATGCTCCCGGTAGAACTCCACGTTCCCGTAGCTGGATTGTACAGTTCCGCTGAAGCAATCGAACCACCGAAGAAACCTCCTGCCACCAGCACCTTACCGTTAGGCAACAATGTCGCCGTGTGCCACTGGCGAGCCGTCGCCAGGCCGCCGGTTGGGCTCCAAGTGCCCGTCGACGGATCATACAATTCCGCACTGCTAAGTCGATTAAAGCTAGTCCCCCATCCGCCTGCGACAAGAATCTTGCCATTTGGCAGTACCGGTTGCCGTGTGGCCCGCTCGGGCAGTAATGAGACTACCAGTGTTAGACCAGGTCCCGGTTGCCGGGTTATACAGTTCAGCGCTGGCAGCAGCAAAAAATCCGTTATCCGTCTGTCCACCTGCTGTCAAGACCAGGCCATTTGAGAGCAAGGTCGTGGTGTGATCGATACGGACCGTGGTTAGGCTACCGGTGTAACTAAAGGTAAATGGTGCAGTCTCTGGAGCCAGCTTGATTGGGGCGTTCAGACTCGGGGCAGGGACATTAAATAATCGCTGTGGTTTAAGTTCACTTGAAACCTCGGACCCCGCTGGCGCCGAAGCTCTAAAAGTCGACGCAAACAAAACAGCCGAAGTCGCTAACAACGCGAGCGCCAGTGTAATTTGGAGCGCCGATGCGTACGCTGAATTCTTCTTCCGTCTATTCATATTTCCTCCCTTGCGCCTCCGGCGGATCAGAGTTGCCGGTTACACTTTTGTCATCTCGCTAGGCCAGGCCGGACTCTACGGAAGCACTCGTTTTTGCGCAGGAACGGACAAAAAAGTCAAGTGTTATTCCCCCTAGATAGAACCTCCAGAAACGCAAGGCCCTGATGGTGGCTCGATTAGCGTATTAAGGCATCTTCGCGGCAAGAGGTCTGCCCGCGATGGCGCGAATGAAGACGACGTCAAATGTTGCGATTTCATCCTCGTTCCCAAACTCTGTTTCCAAACGGGCCTGCGTGGTCGCTAAACAGTCACGAAGGGTCTCAGCCGCCAACCGGGGCAACAGAGTTGCGTAGGCATTGGCGTTCCCAAACAGAGTTTGGGAGACGAGGCTATTAGATCCGCTCTTGATTCGCGTTCATTCGCGCGATTCGCGGGCAAACATCCGGGTCGCTTATTTAGTTAGTCCGTAAACCTCAACCAGCGCTACACCCGTCGTCTCATTCGTGCCGCGGACAATAGCGGTATAGGCGGCGCCGTTAGAAGACAACGTTTCAACCAGCGCTGATTCCAAATCATTCGTTGGAGGAATGCCTGTTGCAGTGATTTCTTTTTCCTGATCACTTCGCCAGTTGTCGTTCGCTCGCATTACTGTGCCGTTGCTATCGCGCAACTCTAGCGTTGGATCGTTTAAAGCTCCGGCACCGGCAATGACGGACCAAGCGCGCGCACCAGAACGCGTTGCGACGTTTCACCGAGTACCGATCGTTCCCGCAATCATGACATCGTTACCCGTCTGCACGATTCCGCGCGTAGAGATGTTGGCCAGCTTTGAATCAACTGTGTGATCCAGATCATATACCTCGACCAATCCAACACCGGTCACATCATTCGCTCCACGAACAACCGCGGTGTAAGCCGCCCCGTTTGCCGGCAAGGTCTCAACTATGGCTGACTCCAAATCGTTACCCGGCGGAATTCCCGTCGAGATGATCTCCTGTTCCTGATCACTGCGCCAATTGTCGTTAGCCCGGACCAATCCACCTGAAGAATCGCGCAGCTCGAGTACGGGATCGATCAAAGCTCCGGAAACCGGTAAGGATGGCCCGATGGCACGCACAATCACTTTCTTTGATTGCGTCCCGGTTACAATGAATCCGCCAATTAGCGCATTGTCGCCAGTCTCGACGCGCAAACGCGTCGAGATGTTTCCAAGTAAAGTTGCCGGAGTCGGCGTAGGTGTTGATGCTCCCACTGGGCCAAGCGCAAAATTGAAATCGGCACTACCTCTACTAACACCCGCATGAGGGCTATTGTCCCCAACGCCGGCACCACTTATTTCAACCGAGAGAGTGTAATCGCCGGGCTCAAGGACTCCGGTCTGCGAAAGGATCACAGCAGGGGAATGCGTTGCGACCACCTCAAATATTGTCTCATCACCCGCGGCAAGCTTCGCTGTTCCAGTACTCTCGCCAAGTCCCTTGAACTGTTCAGCCAATAATTGACCAGTCAACGAATATGCGTAGCTCCGATCCGTCAGGGTGAAGCTACTAACAATCAACTTCGCTGAGGCTGAGCCGTATGAACCCATTAGGATCCCATTCCCTGTGCCATTCCGTTCCCTGTAATTTGCAGGGTTCCCATTTGGTTATCGACGACAATCGAGGAGTTACTGGTGCAATCGGCGCTAGCCCCCCGGACTCCGCGCTCACCGCTGCAGAATTGCTAAGGGCCAGCGGGCAAGAAATCAGTTTGTATTTGGGGCGGTGGATTATTGCTTCAACGTTGATCGCCGCGAAGGCACGCGCGTCCGAAAGTCGGCTAACCAAAACAATTCCAGACGGTGTCGGCGTTGGCGTCACACTCGGTGTCGGCGGTGGCGGTGTTGGCGGAGCCCCGCAATTCGGTGGAATGCCGCCGAACTAACAAGGTGTTGGCGTGGGAGATGGTGTCTGCGTTGGGGATGGTGCTATGATGGTGATCGGAAAGCTCGTCCCGGTGATCATCGGTTGTCCGGTGGAGGTCGCGGTGATCGTCCAGTTACCTACGTGTGAAGCGTAGCCATGAAAGAGCCAAACCCTTGGGTAATGAAGTTGTCAGAAGGCAGTTCGGCTGCGGCGTCGCTACTCGTAAAATGCACGTTGCCTTGATAAGCGGGGCGGGATTGCCGGAGTTGCAAACGGCTCTGACTTGGTAGCTAAGCGGAACGCCCGCTGTCCCCGTTAACGGAGAACTGACTTCGAACGCAGTCGCTTCGCATTCGAGATGGTTTGCAGGGTTGGGTGGGAGTAGGGTCGGGCTGACTTGCCGTCGGCGCCGGGGTGGCGTCCAAGGGCCTTCCCGTCCCCGTCGAGACTTGCAAATGCGTCGCACTGCCGGAAAGCAAATTGCCATGCGCCGCATCAGTGTGGCCGACCTTAGGCCCGGCCGTGACGGGATTAAATCTGACGACAACAGAGCAGACCGAGCCTCGCCCCCGAACCACAGGTATTTTCGGTGATAGAAAAGTTGGTTGTGTCGGACAGGGAAACGGAAGCTCCAGGAGGCACAAAAGGGGCATTAGAGATTCCGAACAGAATCGAGTGTGAACCCGCCCCCACCACCTCCGATCCAAACGGCGCCCAGTTCGGGTACATTCGACGAAGTTCCCGGGCGTGGGCGTTGGGCCGGGTAGAGGTGTTGGTAACGGCAGGCAGGGACCAGCGATTTCTAAAGTTTCAATTCCTATGTAATCAGAGTTAATTCCGTTAGGCCCTCCGTTCTCGACAAAGTAACGCAAGGCCAACCGTCCAGTGGTCGGCGACGCAATTCCGCTTAACGTGACCATAAACTGGGTCCAGACAGTCGGGTATCCGTTCGGTGCGTAGGTCGGATTGATGTCGAGTAAGAGCGTACTGAAGTCCCCCACCTCGGTTGCCAATGTTCCCACATTGGTGCTTGCCCCATTGGTGCTCAGGCGCACTTGCAACCGATCCGGGAACGATGGCGTATTCACCGTCCGCGTCCAAAAGGTCAACACCACTCCGTTCTCAACCGTCAATGGCGGGGTCAACAACCAGTTGCTCAAAGTGGATGTCCCGGTGCCGCTATTATAGTTGGTCGCGATATACGAGCCCCAGGAACCCAATGGCCGGGAACACCGATCATTGCCCTGGAACCATCCATTTGTCCCGGGCCCGGGCTGACTGTTGTTCTGCAGGAACCACCCTCCCGGCACCAACGTCGTGATGTCCTCGAAACCTTCTCTAAACGGCGGCGGGCACGTCCCACCTATTATCGAAATCAAGCCATTGTTTTGGTTAGGCGTGTGGTGAACCAATTTGTTGTCGATGAAGGAAAAGTTGTTGGGGGCCGCCGCCCAGCTCAGCGCCGTGTTCGCACCCGCCTGGCTGCTTACTCTGTGCATTCTCAGGTTAAAGAGCGTTCCAGATCCGTTCAGACGCGCATTTCCATCGGTCACAAACCCAGATACGTGCAGAGTCCTGATCTCCGGGCGGTCCCGGTAGAATGTCTCCGGTGACGTTCCAATTGTTAGCGGTCATCCCTGCTGCCTCGACAAACGGGTCCGAAAAAGTAATTACCGTTTCGTCGAAACTGAAATCACCTTGAAACCCAGTGTAGTTCAGGCTCGGGTCAACACTGGTAGTCGTTACCGGGAGAAGGATAACTGTGGCAGTGGAAACTGAATTGGTGACGTTACCAGTCGGCAGCGACACCGTAATCGGTGGTGGCGTGGGGTGGACGTTGGCTCCGCCGAAGCAGCTCTGCCTAGTTGCAAGCAGGCGACGACGGCGAAAAGCCATACCGCCTTTTCAAGTCGCAAGCGCATATACCGTGCAGCGCCCGACCGCTGAGGCACTCTTCGCGTTGGTACGATGTACCAACAAACGCCGCGGATTATGAGTCGAGAGGACATTCTGCGCAACCGACGCTGGACTATTGTTACCGAGAAACGTTGTCACGAACAAGTCGGAATCGCTTGATGACCGAAAAGTCAGCCTGTTGGAGTACCTAAATGATCTCGTTTTTCCTCGTTTCCAAACGCTGTTTCGGTCTGTTGAACGTGCTTTCAACATTGCGTGACAGCTTCCTTGCTATCGTGCGGAAAGCGGCGGAGCACCGCCGCACTCCACAACGCAAGCGAATATGGTGGCGTCTAATAAGTCGGCCACGTCTTGGAGTGCGGCGGTGCTCCGCCGCTATTAAAATCGAGCGTCGTTGCAGTCCGGAGCCCAACGCACCTGTGTGTCGCCACGGCATTCATGAGGACTCTCGCGCCCCCAATCGGGGCAACAGAGTTGCGTAAGCATTGTCGTTCCTAAACAGAGTTTGGGAACGAGGATCTGATCATATTCGCGCTTATTAGCTGATCGCGGGAAATAAAAATCGAATACGCGAGCAGCCCCTAACTACTGCAATCTGTATACTTCTACCAAACCGATCCCGCTGGCGCCGTCTTTCCCGCGCACGATAGTCGTAAAACTTCCGGCGCCGACCGTCGTAATGATGGCCGATTCCAACTCGTTTGTTGGTGGAATTGTTGTCGCTTCAACTTCCGATCGCTGGCTGCTACCATCAGAACGCACGGCCCAATTATCGTTGAAATCAATTAGCGCTCCGTTGCCGTCGCGTAACTCCAATGTTGGGTCGAGCAATTGGCTCACTCCAGAAATCGAAGGCCCAAGAGCGCGCACTAACACGGAAGTCGTACCTCCCTCGCTCCCCCCGCCCGAAATAAATCCACCTATCAGAACGTTGTCTCCGGTTTGCACCAGACCGCGCGTCGAAACATTTGCCAGGCGCGCACTAACAGCATCGTCAAGATCGTAAACTTCAAATAAACCCAGGCCGGTTCCGCCATTGTGACCTGTTACCACAACAGTATACGGGCCGGGATTGATGGTGCCCCAGAGCGCCGACTCTAAATCGTTAGTCGGGGCAAGACCGCTATCAATAATCTGTTGCCGGCTGGTGGCGTCATTCCAATTGTTGTTGCTTGCACGAAGGACGCCTGCCCCATCGTAAACGTCGATGGACGGATCGGCCAGCGCCCCAGGAATGGATAACGACGGTCCAATAGCGCGAACAATCACTGTCTTCGGTGCTGTTCCGGTTATGATAAACCCGCCGATCATCGCGTTGTCGCCCACCTGGATATTCAAACGCGTCGAGATATTGAGTAACGTGGGTGCTTTGGGCCCTTCCGTATAAAGTTCCGCGCTTCGAAGACGAGCATTGCTGTTGGCACCGCCCGCGATGAGTATTTTCCCATTTTGCAGCAATGTTGCCGTGTGAGCATCGCGAGCACTGAGGAGGTCGCCGGTCGCCGCCCAAGTCCCGCTGGCTGGATCATAAAGTTCTGCGCTCATCAGTACACCATTGGAGTTTACTCCCCCTGCGATAAGAACCTTGCCGCCAGTCAGCAATGTAGCCGTATGGGCGCCGCGGGGCACCGCGAGGTTCGCCGGTTAGCGTCCAGGTTTCACTTTCCGGATCGTAAAGTTCCGCGCTAGTGGGATAAACAAGGCCAGTGCCAATAACATGGCCTGCGCCCCCAGCCACGAGAACTTTCCCGCTGTCCAGCAACGTTGCGCTGTGACCATAGCGCACAGTGGTTAGGCTGCCGGTCGGAGTCGATGTCCCGGTGTCCGGATCGTACAAGTCAGCGCTATCGATAGGGCCCGGGCCGTACCCGAAATTGGTATTGTATCCTCCGGTGACAAGCACCTTACCGTTCGTCAATAATGTCGCGGTGTGACTATGGCGTGGGGCGGAAAGTTGACCAGCGGATGTCCATGTTCCGGTGTCTGGATCATATAGATCCACCGATGAGATCGAGTATCCCCCGTACCCGATGTCTACGGCAAAGCCTCCGGCAACCAATACCTTGCCATTTGGGAGCAGCGTTGCAGTGTGACCAGTGCGCCCCCCGGTCAAACTGCCGGTGGCGGTCCAAGTGCCGGTCGCAGGGTCGTACAGCTCTGCGCTCGTCAGCGTGAAGAGACCATACTGCGCTCCGCCAGCAACCAGCACCTTGCCGTTAGGCAGTAGTGTCGCCGAATGACCACCGAGGGAGTTGGTGAGAAGATTCGCAGTCGCCATCCAAGTCGCGGTTACGGGATCGTAAAGCTCGCTGTCGGGCAGCGCGCCCGAGTCTGTTCCTCCCGCAACGAGCACCTTGCCATCGGACAATAATGTAGCGGTACCTACTCGCGGTTACGAGGTCGCCGGTGCCCTCGAAGCCAGTCGCATTGACCAAGCAAGGCTGCGCAAATACAAACGCTGCACAGATCAGCAGCATCGGAAATGGGATCCGGTTTTCCACCGCCGCTCGCAACCGATTTCCTAACCAATGAGCAAACAAAGAGAGATTCACATGCAAACACATCGACAGGGGCTCGTCGGTTCATGCTCCCAGCCTACGTTCCATCATCGTTTTTGGCAATCCCATTTCGCTGACCGTTATGCCGAATTCGGCTCGAGAAATTGAGGGATCGCTAGGCAGTGCCCACAGACTGCACCTGCTCTCGTCGAAACTCCTCGCCGGAAATTACGCGGCGATTTTTTGCCCGCGAATAACAACACGAATGGGTTAAGGTGAAACATCGAGTGTTCTTACTTCCATCATCATTTAGCTACGTCGAATTCGATTTAAGAGCGGCCAGTCCCACCCCAAAAGCGGTGTCTCGCCACCGCACTCCAAAGCACGCCACCTGTCGGTTTGAAATCAAACACTTCGCTAAACAGATATATGGGCTGTCATAGAAGGTGCTGCTGGCCCAGCGTGAATACCGAGCAGATTATTCTTATTCTGCAAAAGGCGATACCACATCGCCGAAGACAAGCGCGTCGTAATCCTGATCGATTTGATCATTCACCATCATGGAATAGCTGCGACTCGCAGGATTGAACTGGTATTTTCCAACATTGGCGATCCCAGTTGAGAGGGCGAGGAAGAATCGCTGGATGGCAATAACGTCAACGGTAGTGATCGTTGTGTCCCCATTGACATCAGCGGCCATCAAACGGCACCCAGGAGGAATGGGTACAATGTTGAGGAAGTGGCGCTGAACGGCGATTACATCCACCGTGTTGAGAGCAGCCGAGCCCGACACGAGTCCGGCTTTGTTCGGCGTCACGGTATAGCTTCCGCTGGAAGCCAGACTCGCAAACGAATAATCGCCCAAACCATTCGAGAGCGTTGTGCCGGACACTGTGCCCGTCAACGTGAGCGTTACATTTGACACTGGCCCAGGAACCGGGTTCAAGCAGTCTATGAACGGTGCCAGATACATTGACCACTTGGACGGGCGTCGGGGTGGGACAAACGGCAGTACCGGTAAACCGCAGTGCATCTATTCCGATATAATCACCGTTTGATAGGCTGGGTCCACCATTGACCACGTAATACCGAAGGGCCAAACGTCCCGTAGTTTCTATTGGAACGCCGGTCACCGTTACGCTGCTGTGCCAAAGACTTGGATAACCGCTAACGGTTTGGGCAGCATTAATGTCGAGCAATAGCGTCGTGAAATCTCCGACTTGTAACGGATTCGTTCCCAAACTGCGTTTGCAACCACTTGTCCTCCCGAAACTCCGTTCTCCAAACGCATAATTGTAGTCGTTAACGTTATCACGACGAGTTTCAATGCCGAAAAGGGGCGAACAGCCAGTTGCTGATCGTGATCGGCGGTGTTGCGGTCGGTGTCGGTGTACCGGCAGGCGTCGCTGAAGCTACCGGAAGTGGAGGCTGTGATCGCTCCGGCAAAATTTCACCAGTACGTGACGGGCTTCGTTATAAAAATTTGCAGCAATATAAGATGTGGGAGTTCCAGATTGCGCGGAAAACACTCCGGCATTTCCTTGAAACCACCCCGTCCCCCCAACGACCGTGCTATCGTTAATCGAAACCCAACCTTCAGTTGGCAATGAAGAAATATTCTCGAAATCGGTAATCAATCCACAAACCGGTAACTGGGCAGGAGTAGCGGTCGGAATCGGCGTTGGGGTCGGTGCAACTGTTGGAGTGAGGCTCGGCATTGGTGTAACCGAGCTGACAGGCGTCGGTGTTGGTGTTGCTGCACTTCCGAAGAAGACATTCCGGACCGCCCCAACTACGCTCCCCGAGGCGTTGCCAACTCCGCCATTATAGTTACCCCGCGTTCGAACATAGATATTTTGATTAAGAGGAAGATTTAAACCGGTTAGGCTCCAACTGGCTCCCGAAAAACTTCCGTCCCCCAGCGGGGTATAGTTCACATTGTCAGTCGAATACTCAAAGCTAACTCGGGCCAAACCCGATTTGCGCCCCTGAGTCTCCAAGTAACGCTTTCTGGTGTCACGTAGTAGTCCTGGAGAGAGGCTGTATCGTTGCTCAAACACGCAAGATTTTACGGCGAAATCCGCCAATTGCCTGGAAATAACCGCCAACCAGGATCTTTCCATCTGCAGCGATCGCAAGTCCTTCGACACTACCATTATAACCTCGGCCTGCATTGAACGAATCGAACAAGCCAGTAACAGGATCCACGCGACGCAATTCTCGCTCAATGATCAAGAGCTTGCCGTCCGCCTGCAAGGCCATCGGGCCAATCGTGCCAGGGCCAGGCGAAGGGTGAACGAGTCCGCCAGCCCGGTGACCGGATCGAGACGAGCCAATCCTTCACGTGGTTGACCACCAATGTTGCGAAAGGCACCCGTCACCAGAATTTTGCCGTCCGGCTGCACCAACATCGCGCTCACCATGAAGTCCGGGCTCGGGTTCCACGAGTCGGCAGTACCCGGAGATGGGAATAAGCCGCGCAAGATTTTTACGAGACATCCCACCGATGCTGGTGAAACTTCCGCCCACCAAAATCTTTCCATCTTTCTGCAAGGCAATCACCGCAATATTATTATTGGCGCTGGGATTAAACGAGTCCGCCAAGCCAGTCGCCGGGTCGAGGCGGGCTATTATGTTTCGCGCAACGCCGCCAATGTTGGTAAAGACGCCGCCCGCCACGATTTTTCCGTCCTCCTGCACCGCGATCGTGTAGACGGTGAGGTTTCCGTTCGGGCTGAACAAGTCGGGGAGGCCAGTGACAGAATCAAGCCGAGCAATGTTACTGCGTCCGAGACCGTTGATGCTTGTGAAAGAACCTCCGACCAAGATTTTTCCATCCGGCTGCAGCGTGATTACTCTCGGACCGTCGAGGCCTAGAAGCGGAGATTGTTCCAGCGTTAAACGCGAGATCGACTGTGCCGTCAGCATTCAGACGTGCGATTTGATCCCGCAGCACCCCGCCAATACTTGTAAAGTCCAAGCCCACTAGGAATTTGCCGTATGGCTGATCTGTCATTGCCCAAACAGAGTTCCGAGAACATCGGAATCGAGCGATTGATCAAACGCTCCACTAACTTCCAAACGAGCGAAGTTGTTTCGAGTTATCGTCGTCGCCCCATTCTTAAGCTGACCAAAAACGCCGCCCACTAAAATCTTCCCATTCGATTCCGTTGCCAATGAATTTACGATTCCGTTAGGCCTCGGATCGAACGCATCTTCATTTCCGTTGGTTGGATCAAGCCTGGCGAGATAGTCTCGAGATTGGCCACCGATGCTGTTCGTTCCTTGAAAACGGCCCCCGACTAGAATCTTCCCGTCTGTCTGAACCACAATTGACCGAACAGTGTTATTTGCATTTGGATCAAATAAATCGGCCAGTCCCGTATTGCGATCTAATCGCGCGATGCGATTCCGCGCCGCGGCACCGATACTACCGGCACCGCTAAAATCCCCACCAACGAGAATGTGGCTGTCAGCCTGAATGGCGATACATAAGACACTCTTGTTAGCGTTTGGGTCGAAGGAATCGGCCAATCCGGTATTCGGGTCGAGACGGGCGATCCGATTGCGCAGCTGTCCGGCGATGCTGTTCGGTCCGCTGAACGCTCCTGCCACCAAAATCTTGCCCGTAGCCTGCTGAACGATCGAATAGACGATTCCATTCGCGTTCGGATCAAAAACATCCGCCAGACCAGTCACCGGATCGAGTCGAGCGATATTATTACGCGGTTGACCGCCCATCATATTGAATTGGCCACCGACCAGGATCTTTCCATCCGATTGAGGGAAAATCGCATGAACTATCGCACCATTGCTTCCCGGATCGAAGGCCGGATCGACCAAGCCCGTGACCGGATCAAGACGAGCAATGCCATTTCGCGTCTAACCACCAATCCGAGTGAACTGACCACCAACTAGGATTTTTCCATCGATCTCGACCGCGATGGCATTTACTTGGTCGTCTGCATCCGGATTGAACGAAGAATCCAGTGTGCCGTCCGCGTTGATCCGCGCAATTCTATTTCGCGCAACGGCAATAGTTCCGTTAGGCGAAAGGGTGACAAAATTACCGCCGATGAGCATCTTGCCATCCGACTGGATAGTCACAACTCGAACCTCGCCATTCGCATTTGGATCAAAACCGTCGAGCGCGGATTGCGCTCCGATGTAGCCGATCAGGTAGAGAGAAAAGCGCAGGCAACGAGGAGGACTACTCCATTCCTGGTGATTGTGACCCAGAGAAGAGCATAAGACATTTCTGTAGGCCGCTCCCAGTTCTATCACCTCGCGTGCCTCCGGAGCAATAGAAAATTCTTGGTATCGTAGTCCGAGAGGTCGGAGCTTATAGTCGTGAATTAGGCGACCGAGTAGCGTAGGCCCCAGCCTTCCTAAACAGTGCTCCGCTCATCTATTCTACAAACGGCGATACCACATCACCAAAAACCAGCGTGTCAAAATTTTGACTCACCTGATTGCTAAACAGCGGCGTATAGCTTCGGCTCGCGGGACTGAAGTTATACGTTCCAACATTGGCGATCCCGGTTGAGAGGGCGAGGAAGAATCGCTGGACGGCAATGACATCAACCGTATCGACACTGGCGTTGCCATTGACATCAGCAGCTGTGAGCCGGCATCCCGACAGCGGAGTTCCAAGAACAAGGAAATGGCGTTGAATGGCGACCACATCAACAGTGTTGATACCCACTGAGCCGGGCGCCCGGGCAGTCTTGCTTGGCGTCACGGTATAACTTCCGCCAGAGGTTAGACCTGCAAAAGAGTAGTTACCGGAGGCGTCAGAGAGGATCGAGCCCCCGGAAGTACCAGTCCTGGTGACAGTCACGCCTGGCACTGGGCCAGGACTTGGATTCGAGCAATAGAGAATGCTGCCGGAGATGCTCACCGGCGTCGGGGTCGGAGTTGGCGTTGGAGGCTGTTGTTTGCCAATAAAAATACCGTTGCTCGTGCCAGTGATGGAAGGATTGCTGATATCAGTAGCCGTGATCGTTTGGGTTGTGAAAATCTCGCCTAACGTGGCGCTGAAGGTTCCTGTTCCGTTGGTTAACATGCCATTAGGAGGCAACGAAGCGAAGTGATCGGTGCTGGTAAAGTGGATCGTGCCGGCATAACTCGGTATCGTGTTATTGAATTGATCCAGGGCTGTGACGGTGAAGTTAAAAGGGATACCTCCTGTCACAGCTCCTTGGACGACCACCGAAAAGTGGGTCACGGGACCTGGACTCGGGGTTGGCGTTGGGGTAACACTGCTGCAACTCCCGCTCACATTGAACACCACATGCACTTCCGGAAAACCGAGGGCGGCCATTGTTATTGGGTTCGGTACGCCGCAACCGGTCGCGCCCGAGCTGAAATAGGTCGGACCCGTCTCCGGACTGGTATTGGAGCCGATAAAGAACAGGTTAGGGTCCGACAGCCCGAATGGGGTATTAAGCTCCATCACTAACTCGATGGTTCCGGCAGGAACCAGCGCTGTCAAAGGTATGGTCACAACAGTGCCCGACTGTTCGGGGATCATGCTGACCGAAGTGGTGGCAATTTGGCTGCGGGTTCCTCCTGGGAATGGACTGCCCGTTTGTGCATACAACCGCACCGTCACGGATTGAGGTTGATTGACTGACTCCACCCCAAACGAAACAGACGTAACGTCATATCGGCTAGAATCGGCGAAGGCTGCCATGTTAAAGGCTCTCCAGTAACTGTTATTGGCGTGGCCTACTCCGTCGTTGCACGAGATCGAGTTGCCCGGAATGATCGCCTGGCTGGTGGACTGCGTAATCGTTGGCCAACAGACGGGCGTTGCCGTCGGCGATACACTTGGAGCGGCTGTCGCTGTTGGGGTCGGAGAGGGCGTTGGGACAGGCGTTGCCGTAGGAGTCGGCGTCGCACCGGATGCTATCAGGAAAGCATTTCGCACTGATTCCGTGATGCTGTTGCCGTCATAACCTCGAGCACGAACCTGGATGTTTTGTCCAATCGGCAGGTTCAAGCCAGTCAGGCTCCAATTGCTTCCGGACGCGGTGCCGTTGCCTAACGGGACGTAGGACACGCCGTCGACTGAATACTCAAAAGTAACATCTCTGAATTGTGAACTGGAGCCATCGCGCATCCAGACAATCGCAGTTTGGGCCACATTCAGGTTCTGGAACGCAGCTGTTTTGTTACTTAGACGAGCGAAGGCGGTTCGCGACTGTCCGCCGATATTAAAGAAAGCGCCACCCGCCAAAATTTTACCATCCACCGGCAAACTGATTGCATAGACAACGTTGCTCACGATCGGGTTGAACGAATCAGCCAAGCCGGTCGTTGGATCGAGCCGAGCCAGACAACGGCGTGGCTGACCACCGATGGCGCTTGGCAGGTGGCCAATTGCGATTCCGCCGCTAAAAAACCCACCAACCAGAATCTTGCCGTCCGCCTGGGTTGCGAGTGAATAGACGCTGCCGTTTGCATTTGGATCGAACGAGTCAGCCAATCCGGTTGTGGAATCGAGTCGGGCGATGTGGTTACGCGGTTGTCCGCCGATGTTGGTGAAATCGCCGCCCGCAACGATCTTACCGTCCGCCTGAAGCACAATTGCATGAACAGAATTATTTGGGGTTGGGTCAAACGAGTCAGCAAGGCCGCTGGTCGCGTCCAGCCGGGCAATCCGATTGCGCGTCTGTCCTCCGATGCTGTTGAAGAGACCGCCCGCCAAAATCTTGCCGTTCCCCGGAGCCACAATTGAAAGAACCCAATCGTTTGCGTTCGGGTCGAACGAATCGGCCAGGCCAGTTGTGGCATCAAGCCTGGCGATTCGATTGCGCGGTTGTCCGCCGATACTCGTGAAACCGCCACCCGCCAGAATCTTGCCGTCCGATTGCAGCACAATCACAAAGACTTGGGCACTCGCAGTTGGACTGAACGAATCAGCTAATCCAGTGGTCGGGTCGAGCCGGGCGATGAAATTGCGAGCCTGTCCGCCGATGTTAGTAAAATTGCCCCCGGCCAAAATTTTTCCATCCGCCTGGACGGCGATCGAATAGACAACATTATTCGAATTCGGATTGAAGGCCGTATCGAGCGTACCATCCGTGTTTAAACGCGCGATTCGATTGCGCGCCACACCCAATACGCTAACAAAACCGCCGCCGATGAGAGTCTTGCCGTCCGGCTGCACCGCTACGGCCTCAACCGTATTAACGCCACCGGTCGTGCTGAGATTGAGGGTCCGATCGAGCCGGCCGTCATTTTCCAGACGAGCGATGCGATTGCGCGTAACGGGCGCTCCTCCGTTCGGCGCGAGCGTGGTGAAAGCGCCGCCCGTTAGAACCTTTCCGTCCGCCTGCACCGCGATTGCATAGACAAAACTATTCGTGTTCGGATTGAACGAGTCTGCCAAGCCGGTCGTGGGATCCAGCCGGGCGAAATTGTTGCGCGATGCTCCGCCAATGCTGATCACTCCGCTGCCATGATCATTGAACAGGCCGCCCACCAGAATCTTACCGTCCGCCTGCACTGCGATGGACGAGAGACCATCGTTCGCGTTAGGGTCGAATGAATCAGCCAGGCCGGTCGCGGGATCCAGTCGGGCAATATAATTGCGCGTCTGCTCCGCCGATACTGTTCGCTCCGCTGAAATTGCCGCCCGCCAGAATTCTGCCGTCCGCCTGGATCGCGACAGCAAAGACAACGCTGTTTGCGTTCGGATCAAACGAATCAGCCAGGCCGGTGGTGGGATCGAGCCGCGCAATGTAATTGCGCGTCGCCCCGCCGATGCTGTTCGCTCCGCTGAAAGCGCCACCCGCCAGAACTTTGCCGTCAGCCTGCACGGCAATCGAAGTGACACTATTGGTCGCGCTCGGGTTGAACGAATCAGCCAGGCCAGTTGTGGGGTCGAGTCGGGCGATAAAATTGCGCGATCGCTCCTCCGATGTTTGTAAACAATCCGCCCACTAAAACCTTGCCGTCCGACTGGACTACAATTGAATAGATCTCACTGTTCGCGTTTGGATCGAAGGAATCGGCCAGGCCAGTCGTGGCGTCGAGCCGCGCGATACGGAGGCGCGGTTGCCCTCCGATATTTGTGAACAAGCCGCCTGCCAGAATCCTGCCATCCGGCTGCACCGCGATCGCATAGACAACACCGTTGGCGTTCGGGTTGAAAGCGGTATCGAGCGTACCGTCCGGGTTCAGACGGGCAATGTTGTTTCGAGTCACCGGTATCTCCGCCGTTAGGCGAGAGGGTGGTAAAGCTGCCCCCAAGGAGAATCTTGCCGTCCGGTTGCACGACAATATCGCGAATTGTGCCGTTCGCGTTTGGATCGAATCCGTCGAGCGCGGATTGCGCCCGTAACCGCCGAGACAGTGCAAACCAGCAGAACCAGCGTGATCGAGAACGCCCGGACGCGGACGGAACTATTGGAGAGCTTCATTGAGGCTGGTCGGCCGTTTGTACGTAAGTCAGTGTCGCGGAGTGCGTCGCTTGTTGGCAAGGATAATCTTCGAACTGCTCCGGACGTGATCCTAACTCGCTATCGATATTTTTGAAACAGAGATTCGTTCAGATCGACTCAGTAGTCCGACCGTTACTGAAACTACACGTCCAAACTAAGGTGGTGCCCATTCGCGAAGTTGCTGCTTGCTCGAAACCAGCCCGGTAGAGCTAACAATAGTAATGCTGCCTGGTACCGTGCTACTTGGTCGATGGTCGCCGTAAAAAACATTCCAAAATAGAAACTCTGGCGTTACCCAGACGAGCGAACTCATCGCATTCGGGGTATCGCTCACTCTTTTCATGTTTAGATTGCAGAGGGTTCCTGCTCCGCTAAGCGGCGTCTTGTAGTCGTTAGAATAACCGAATATGTGGATTGTTTTGATTGGGCCGGGCGCACCAATTACGCCGTTGGCAGAGACAGTCCAATCGCCGGACGTGAGACCACTTTTCGACACCGGAGGAGATTGGAAGGTGATGACGGTTGAATCAAAGGTGAACCAGCCATCAAAGCCGGTAAGGTTATCCTCGGCATCGATGGTTGATGCGGTCAGCGGCTGAGTGAAATTCGTTATGCTTGTGTCAATTGTAGCTATGGGCAGTGAAATGGTTACCGGAACCGTCGGAATTGGCGTTAGGGTTGGTGTGGGAGTCGGTGATGGCGTGGGAGTTGGCGAAATAGTTGGCGTCGAGGTTGGCGTAGGCAGCGGCGGCGTAGCCGTGGCAGTTGGCGCTGGGGTCGGGCAATGATCGTGGCGGCAGCCCAAAAAGATATTGTCAATCCGCCATCCCGTTCCGCCGTTGGCGCAATCGGTAGCCAGTCGAAAGCGGAAGACTACCGTTTGCTCAGAAAGGAACGGAAGCCAGACTGTCGTATTGACGTAACCATTTGAGTTTCCAGTCCACGCCGCTCGCCCTGCGATGGGACTTGAAGTGCCGGATGCGATTGTTCCGTTGTAGCCGAGTCCCGAAATAAAGGAGCCACCGGCCGTTCTGATATCGACAAACGGTCCCCCGTTGACCGAGATTTCTAGTACGGCGCCATCAAATCCATTCTCGAGATCAAAGCGATGCCAGAATGACAACCAATTCCCATCCGCTATTATTTGAGGATAACAGGCGGCAATAAGGGGTGAATCCAATTTCGAATCCGTAACGCACGCAGGGGCATCATGAAATGCTGCATTGGGGACAGTGCTAGGAGCAGTCGAATCGGTTTTCCAGTTCGTCCCGGCTGCGCATATCCAGGTCCGTAGGCCGTCCTGTCGCTTTCGGGCACCCGAGCAGTCGGCCTGGGCCGCGATAAATGAAGTGCTCCAGCCAGTTGGCAATGCCGGTGCAACCGCACCGTCAAAATTTTCAAAGAAGGCGGTGTCCCAGCATGGGATTGAAGCGTCGGAAGTCGATTGCGCAAAAATAAAGGCGTTCGGAGCCAGTGCGGCAAAAGCAACGATCAGACTCAAATACCGGAACCGTTTAGGTCGAGGAAACACGGATTGAGCACACGCAACGGCGATGTTTCCGATCAGGAAGCAAAAAGCGCAGGCAACGAGGTGGGTTGCTCCAGACTTGCTCCTAACCTCTCGACATAGGGCAGGCGCATCATTCTTTATAATTGTAACCCGAGAAGGCATCGGACATTTCCTGTAGGCCGCTCCAGTTCTATCACTTCGCGTATCTCCGGAGCAATAGGAATTCATGGTACCGTAGCCCGAGAGGTCAGAGCTTACGTCTAAAACCTTCGCCAGTATCATACCGAGTATCACTGGCGACGAGCGAATCGGGACCTCGTCACGCTCAGTTCGTTAGCGCGTAAATCTCAACTAACGCAACGCCTGTCATGTCGTTCACTCCACGCACGATCGCCGTATAAGCCGCACCGCCAGCCGGCAAGGTTTCAATAATTGCGGACTCCAAATCGTTCGTTGGCGGAATACCAGTCGCCATGATCTCTTGTTCCTGATCACTCCGCCAATTGTCGTTAGCTCGAATCAACAGGCCATTGCTATCCCGCAGCTCCAGGGCCGGATCGGTCAGGTTATCCGCGACCGGTAACGATGGCCCAATTGCCCGAACCAAGACCCGTTGAGCCTTGGGGCCAAGCACAATCGTCCCTGCGATCATAACATCGTCTCCTGCTCCGACGAAACCGCGAGTGGAAATATTAGCTAGCTCAGAGTCGACCGAGTGATCCAGGTCGTAGATTTCGATCAACCCTATGCCGCCGGCAGTGCCGTTTGCTGCTTCCACAACCGCCGTGTAAGCAGCGCCATTAGCGGGTAGGATCTGCATAATCGCCGAGTCAAGGTCGTTCGGCGGTGGTATTCCGCCAGAAATAATCTCCTCCTCCTGATCGCTTCTCCAATTATTGTTAGACCAGACCACGTTAAAAACGGAATCGTAAAGAGCAACGAATGGATCAGCGATTGCATCGTTAATTGGGAGCGAAGGCCCAATCGCACGAGCCATGATTTTTTTGGGTGCTGTTCCAGTGATAATGAACCCTCCAATTAGGACACTCCCCTGCGTCCCAACACGCGATCGCGTGGAAATATTCGCGAGGATTGCCGAAGGGGGAGGAGCTGGACTTGGAGTGGGCGTAGTCGGCGCAACACCAGTCCCGTATAGGCTGACTTCAGCCGGGCCACATGAACAATCAGAATACACCTGCAATATTGCAGTTTTTAATCCAGAGCTAGTCGGGTGGAATGTAACGGTGGTGGAGTTATCATCGAAGGTGAAACTCGTCGCATTCGGACCAACGACATAGATGGATCCCAGGTTCACGTTAGGCCGAAGGTGAATATAAAATGCGAACGGATCAGAGTTTCCCCCAACGCCGATCGAACCAAAGTTATGTCCTTTGGGTTCAATCCACACGGGCGGCGCTTCGGTCGGTGTGGGCGGTGGCGTGGAAGTTGGGGTCGCGCTTGCCGTCGGAGTTGGTGAGGGAGTCGCTGTGGGCGGTGGAATACCGGTGCCAGTCAACGTCGCTACACCAGGAAAACAGCCTCCACATTGGGGATGTGCGACTAGTGTCGCTACCTTCGGACCGGCCGAATCAGGATTGAATTTGACCAGGACCTGCTGAGGAAATGGTGCATTCTGCGACGGTACAATCGCAAAACTCGCAGCATCCGGTCCCTCCAATGAAGAAAACGAACCGACTCCGTGCACGTTCATGATAAAGAAAGAGAATGGATCCGAATTGGCACCAACATTGATTGACCCGAAGTCGTGCGCATCGGGGATGATAATAACCTGCCCCGATTCCGTCGGCGTCGGGGTCGGTGTAGCAGTTGGGGTTGAGGTTGGTGTCGGCGTTGGTGACGGACTCGGCGTTGGCGGTGGCGTAGGAGTCAGTTTGGGCGTTGGGCTTGGTGTTAGCTTGGCGTTGGGGTTGGCCCAGGCAAAAAAGCAATTCGCACGGATTCTGTCACACTCTCCGAGCCATTGGAGTAGCCGCCGCGATGAGAGCCGCGAGCACGGAGGTAAACGTTCTGCCCGGTCGACAAGTTCAAACCTGTCAGGGTCCAGTTGCTGCCGGACGGTGTACCGTTGCCCAATGGAGTGTAGTCAGAATTGTTGGCTGATTTCTCAAAGGCTACGCGGGTGAATTGCGGGCTTGAGCCGCCACGCGTCCAAGTAACGGCGTTTTGCATGACGGCAAGGCTTTGCTTTGCGGCAGTATCGTTACTGAGGCGAACGAAAAGGGTTCGAGACGTTCCGCCGATCGTCGTGAACTGACCGCCCGCTAGGATCTTGCCGTCCTCTCGAACCGCGATTGAAAAAACCCGATCGTCCGCATTTGGGTTGAACGAGTCTGCCAAGCCGGTCGCGCCGTCGAGCCGGGCGATCCGATTTCGAAGTTGTCCACCGACGCTGGTGAAAAAACCGCCAACAATAATCCTGCCGTCCGCCTGCACCGCGATTGATTCGACATTACTGTCGGCGTTCGGGTTGAAGGTGGCATCGAGCGTGCCGTCCGTGTGCACCCTGGCAAAATGATTGCGCGGTTGTCCGCCGACGGTGGTGAAAAAACCGCCCACTAGAACCTTGCCGTCCGCCTGGATCGCGATGGCCTCGAGAATGCCGTTAGAATTCGGGTTAAACGAATCCGCCAATCCCGTCGTGCCGTCGAGTCGGGCGATGTAATTGCGCGGCTGCCCGCCGATGCCCGTGAAGCGACCGCCCGCCAAAATCTTCCCGTCCGACTGCACCCCGATAGAATAAACATAATGATTCGCGTTTGGGTCGAACGAATCCGCCAACCCGGTCGTGTCGTTCAGCCGAGCGATGTAGTTGCGGGGTTGCCCGCCGATACTGTTGAAGGGGCCGCCGACCAGAATCTTTCCATCGGCCTGCACGGCGATGCAATCGATCGACGCATCCGCGTTCGGGTTGAACGAATCGGCCACTCCGGTCGCGGCATCGAGGCGAGCGATGTGACTGCGTGCCTGTCCGCTAACGGTAGTAAATAGGCCGCCTGCCAAAATCTTGCCATCCGCCTGGACTGCGATGGAAAGGACAATGGTGTTCGCGTTCGGGTTGAAGGCCAGGTCCAGTGTGCCATCCGTATTCAATCGAGCAATGTTGTTGCGCGCGACACCTAACACGGCGTCAAAGGACCCGCCGATCAGAATCTTGCCATCCGGCTGGACAGCGGTGGCGTAAACAGAATTCTGAGACCCAACGATGATGTTGAGATTGAGCGTCTGGTCGAGCCTGCCGTCGGTTTCCAGCCGGGCGATGTGATTACGTGCTTGTCCGCCGATGCTGGTCGCGCCGTTAAAAAAGCCGCCGGCCAGAATCTTGCCGTCCGGTTGCACTGCAATTGTCGAGACAATATTATTCGCGTTCGGATTGAATAAATCTACCAAGCCCGTTGTGGAATCGAGCCGGGCGATGCGGTTACGGTTCTGTCCGCCAATGGTTGTAAAAAAGCCACCCACCAGAATCTTGCCATCCACCTGTATCACGATTGAAAGGACAGCATCGTTCGCGTTCGGGTTAAACGAATCAGCCAAGCCGGTCGTTGGATCGAGCCGGCAAATGCGATTGCGTGTCTGGCCGCCGATGCTGTTGAAACCGCCCCCTGCCACAATCTTGCCATCCGCCTGCACCGCGATTGACGTGACTTGAGCGTTCGCGTTCGGGTTGAACGAATCAGCCAATCCCGTCGTGGCATCGAGCCGGGCGATGTCGCTGCGTGTCTGCCCGCCGATATCCGTGAAATCGCCGCCCACCAAAATCTTTCCGTCCGCCTGCAATGTTATCGAATCGACTTCGCCACCGATTACGTTTGGGTTGAACGAATCAGCCAGACCGGTTATGGCGTCGAGCCGGGCCACGCGGTTGCGGACCTGTCCGCCTATGCTGGTGAACTGTCCCCCCACTAGAATTCTGCCGTCAGCGGCTACCGTGATCGCACCGACAAATTCGCTTGCGTTCGGATCGAATGAATCAGCCAAACCGGCCGTGGCATCGAGCCGGGCGATATGATTACGCGTCTGCCCACCTATGCCTGTGAACACGCCGCCCACCAAAATCCTGCCATCCGCCTGCAGCGCGATTGACCAGACACTAGCGTCCGCGTTCGGGTCGAAAGCGGTGTCGAGCGTACCGTCCGGGTTGAGTCGGGCAATGTGGTTACGCATCACCCCTGCTCCGCCGTTAGGAGAAACGGTTGTAAAATCGCCGCCGATAAGAATTTTGCCATCCGGTTGGACGACGACGATGCGAATAATGCCGTTTGCGTTTGGATCGAAACCGTCGAGCGCGGATTGCGCACGGACGCCAACTATGCTGCTTACCAGAAGGAGAACAAAGAAGAGCATTCTTCTGGTCGCCGGCCAACATGTGCTGAATGCAGCAATGCGCGCGATTGGGGGTTGAGAGATCATGCGATTCTTCCGTTAGACCACGTTCGGGCATATCACGTCGCGCCCAGGCAAACAAGAGGAAAGGCGATCCGAGCATCAATCTCTCACTGCTTGCGGTTACGTCTCAACCGGCCATAATAGCCCTTCCAGTTCGGGCGGTTAGCTCAGTGGTAGAGCGGCTGGTTTACACCGAGTTTCGGCTGTTTTTCGTAAGTTGCACGCGTTGAGCACCGATCACTCTACGCCAGGTAAAATAGCCTACCGACTCGACTTAACCACACTATCCTACGCTATCTCTAAAAAGTGCGGCAGTATCACATGGAGTATCAGATCGCTATCGCTATTTCGAGTTACGATATTTAGCTTCCCACCGTTATTGGTGAACCGATAAGGTCGCTTCAACAATTTCGCCGAGAGGAATGATCCGTCGCTCTTACTTCCTCTTGAGCCGCGAAAGAAACGAGGCCGGGTCACACCGACAAGCGCGACAAAATTCGAGCCATTCAAGAAGGTCAATTCGCCGCTCGCCCAGTTCGCATTTAGTCACGTAGGTGCGGGTGCGCTTCAGGCGCGTTGCAACCTGCTCTTGAGTCAAACCCGCCTCCTCACGAATCTGCCGTAATAGCGCAAGGATCGCATCATAAGGAGGCGTGTGCAGTGATTTCCGTCCGCCACGTGCGGGCATTTAAGAAATCCCGCCGCATTTGTGAGTGTTCCAAAACGAGATACCGATGAGAAAATTCGGCTTGAGCAAGCACGAAATCGAGCCTTGATCTGATACATCCTAAATCTTAAATTTTGGATCTTAAATGAACGCGGTGAACAGGGCTCGGGCCGCAGCGTTGCAAACCAGCGTGTGGATCATTCTGATCTGTTTCTCCGTGATCCTGTTGGCCACGAGTTTCATCGCCGCGCCTCGACAGGAACAGGCGGCTGAGCCGACACCGACACCGCCTCCCGACCCGCTCACGGTGTCTCTCCCCGTGTCTAACCTCGATCCTGTCGTTCCTATCGAGACTCTAATTTTCCTTCCGGTAACGACCTCGAATATCGATCCGGGTTTGGGTTACATCGGTTTCCAAGCAGATTTCACCTTTGATGAAACCGTGTGCACGTTTTCGAGCCCCTTTGTCGCGGCTGCCGGACTAACCGGAAGTGAATGGACGGTTGCGGCAAATATTCTCCCGGGGCCAGGCCCGATCAGAATTCTTCGCGTCGCCGCCTTTGTTAACGACGGCGTGACGCCCCTTTCGGGATTCGGAACATTGTACAACCTGATAACGGTTCGGGTGAGCACCACGCCTCCGGCAGGGACATTGCTGGTGTGGAAATCGGATCCCAACCACTTCGTTTTCATTGACGACGATCTGAAATCGCACGCCCCAATCCAAACTAATGGGGTGATAACGGTCTGTAATCCGGGCGGAACGTGTCCGACACCGACCGCAACGCCAACACCAACACCAACGCCAACACCAACACCAACGCCAACACCAACACCAACGCCAACACCAACGCCAACGCCAACGCAATCTCCGACACCAACGCAATCTCCGACACCAACTCCTACGCCGACACCAAGTCCTACGCCGTGTCCGCAATGCACGCCCACACCGACTCCGACGCCTTGTCCGTCGTGTACCTGCATCGAGAACTTTGACGGGGTAACGGCACCGGCGTTGCCAAACGCTTGGATTGCGTCGAATCCGATTCCCGGAGACGGAGTCATGTGGGTAACTTCGACTACGAGCCCCGATAGCGCGCCGAACAACGCCTTCATTCCCGATCAGGATGGGGTCAGCGACAAGGTGCTGGATCTGAGTGTGGCGATCCAATCGGCCAACGGATTGTTAAGTTTTCGCAATTATTACGATGCGGAATTCAGTCCTGGAATCTTCTGGGATGGCGGTGTCCTAGAGATTTCCGCTCCGAATATCAGTAACGGCGAATTCCTCGACTTTACCGACACCCACGTGGGCGTGACCTGCATCTCGGGGTGTTACACTGGCGAAATCCCCAAGGGCGGTTCGAATCCGCTGGCGGGTCGAATGGTTTGGGGTGGTGATTCGGGCGGTTTCATTGATACGGTGATCAACCTGGGACCGAATCTGGTGGGCCAGACAGTGGTTTTCCGCTGGCGTTTTGCGACGGACGAAGCCGTGTCCGCGCCCGGCTGGCGTATCGACAACGTCGTGATAACAGGGTGCGGTCCAACTCCATCACCAACAGGCACACCATCACCGACACCTCCAGGCACTCCATCGCCAACTGCGACGCCAAGTCCAGCGCAGGCAATCAATCTCTCGACACGTATGCGCGTTCAGACTGGCGACAATGTCGGCATTGGCGGGTTCATCATTACCGGCACCGGCCCAAGACACATTTTGCTGCGCGGAATTGGACCATCGTTAGGGACCGGTCTTAACGCCTTGCCCGATCCCTTGCTCGAACTGCGCGGCGCGGGTGGACTCAAAGTCATCAACAACAACTGGAAAGATACTCAACAAGCTGAGATCGAAGCCACACTCATTCCGCCGGGCGACGACTTGGAGTCAGCGATTTTGCGGGACCTCGACCCAGGTTCCTACACCGTGGTCCTGAGAGGCAATGCAAACACAACCGGCGTGGGTCTGATCGAAGTCTACGACTTGACGACCGGAGCGGCCTCGAAGTTGGGTAACATCAGCACGCGCGCCTTCGTTCAGACGGGTAACGATGTCCTCATCGCAGGCTTCATCCTAAGTACCGGTAATGTCGAAGGTGGAACCACCAATAACCTGATTGTTGTGCGCGGCATTGGGCCGAGCCTGCCACAGGCGCTTGATCCGCGTTTGGCCGATCCAACTCTGCAGTTGCGCGATAGCGAAGGGACAGTGGTTCGAGCCAACGATAACTGGGAGAGTGATCCTGCACAGGCAACGATCATCAATGCTGCCGGGCTGGCACCGGGCAGCACTCTGGAGGCCGCGACCGCGGATCTCTTGGCGCCTGGTGCGTACACCGCGATACTGGCCGGAGCGAACAACGAAACCGGTAACGGACTTGTGGAAGTCTATGACAACCCGGACGTCGCAACGCCTTCGCCTTCGCCAACGCCGACACCGACCCCGACGCCGACACCGACCCCGACGCCGACACCGACGCCGACACCAGGCCCCGAGGTTTGCACGGAGAACTTCGATGGAGTGGTCGCGCCGGCGCTGCCTGCGGGTTGGGTGGCATCCAATCCGATAGTGGGAGATGGAGTATTGTGGGTAACATCGACGACAACACCCGATAGCGCGCCCAACGCCGCGTTTATTCCGGATCAGGATGGGGTCAGCGACAAGGTGCTGGATCTGAGTGTGGCGATCCAATCGGCCAACGGATTGTTAAGTTTTCGCAATTATTACAATGCGGAATTCAGTCCTGGAATCTTCTGGGATGGCGGTGTCCTAGAGATTTCCGCTCCGAATATCAGTAACGGCGAATTCCTCGACTTTACCGACACCCACGTGGGCGCGACCTGCGTCTCAGGGTGTTACAATGGCGAAATCCCCGGTGACGGGCAGAATCCGCTGGCGGGTCGAATGGTTTGGGGTGGTGATTCGGGTGGTTTCATTGATACGGTGATCAACCTGGGCCCGAACCTGGTTGGCCAGACAGTGATCTTCCGCTGGAATTTTGGGACGGACGGTGCCGTGGCTGCGCCCGGATGGCGGATTGACGACATCTCGATCACTGGCGCTTCCTGCCAGTGATAATCATTTAAGATTTAAGATTTGCCAGGCAAGACCACGCTCGATTTCGTGCTTGCTCAAGGAGGGGCGGTTTGAAACCGCCCACTAAAGCCAAAGGCGATTCCTCCGAAGACCAGAAGTTAGCAATTCAACTGCTCAAGGGAAAGGGGGAAGGGGTCAGTCAACATATCTTGACAATTTGTTAGGCCCATGACCCACTCAGGGCACTTATCCTTGTATGCGCAAAACAATTCTTATCGATCACAATCCCGTCTAGACTTGCAATACAATTACCTATCGAGTGCGCTAACTACACTCTTTCAGATTACCTTTGGTAACTTCGCCGGTTGCACGAGGGTCACAATGGCGATATTCCTCGTAATGGTCATTTAACAGCTGATCAATTCGCGGGCCCTTCAAAGACGCGTTCGGCCTCATCGCCGCGTCGGAGGCGCTTCGCAGAAGCCTACAACGCAAACGTGATTCCAACGATGCCCGCTTGCGGTCATTCCGAACCAAACATAGTGTCTGCACACTCCGGGCGGTTAGCTCAGTGGTAGAGCGGCTGGTTTACACCCAGTAGGTCGGGGGTTCGAAACCCTCACCGCCCAGACCCCCATGTGGGGAAGGCTCGAAGCTCGCCTGCCACGCCGCAGCTTCGGTGAAGGCGGGAATATCGAAATTCGAAACAAATCCGAATTTGCAAGATCTGCCCACGAATTCCGCGAATGAAGCAGCGAATGAGAGAGGCCGCCCAAATGATCTCTTCCTAATTCGCGTTAATTAGCGTGATTCCGGGCAATCAGATTCAGATTCCACAAGCAGCGCAACAGAGTTGCGTAGGCATCGGCGTTCCCAAACAGAGTTTGGGAACGAGGGGGGCTCGTACCGCCTGCCACGACGCAGGCTGGCGAAGGCGGGTGTTAATCCGTGGCTTAGTTTCAGATTCGCGTGATTCGCGGGCAAGTATATTTATTCGACAAACGGCGAAGCCACATCGCCAAGCACGATTACGTTAAAGTCTTGGCCCGTCTGATTAGTCGTTGCGTTTGAATAAGTCCGACTCGCTGGCACGAACTGGTACTTTCCGACATTGGCGATCCCGGTCGGATAACCCAGGTAGAATCGGAGAATCGCAGTTACGTCCACGTTATTGATCGCGTTGTCACCATTAACATCAGCAGCTTTCAACGCGCATCCCGAAAGAGGCTGAATAGCAAGGAAGTGTCGTTGGACGGCGATCACGTCCACGCTGTTGATGCCCGAGGCACCGGGCGCCACCGCGGGCTTGCTCGGCATCACAGCATAGCTTCCACCTCCGGGTAATGATGAAAACGCGTAGTTGCCGGAACCATCAGAGACCGTGGAACCCAACGCGCTGCCCATCAGCGTCATCGTTACTCCCGGCACTGGATCCGAACTCGGACTGGGGCAATAGCGGATAGAGCCGGATATACTGATCGGCGGTGGCGTCGGCGATGGCGTGGGTGGCGGTCCGGTAATGGTAATCAAGCCATTGTTTTGGTTAGGCTACATGCGTCTCCAAATCTCCGTCGATGAATTCAAAGTCATCCGGAGCAGGACGCCAGATCAATGGGCTCGTATTACCCGGCGTGTTGCTCACCCGGACCATCCTCAGGTTGAAGAGCAACCCGGACCCGATTAAGCGGCGTGAAGTCGAGCGAGAAAGCCGATATCGCGCAGAATCCTAATGCCGGTCGCCGGGACCGACACAATGTTCGCCGAAACGTTCCAGTTCGTGCTGGTGAGTCCAGCCGCCTGGGCAAACGGAGGTGAAAAGCTAACGACCGCCGAATCAAAAGTGAAATCGGCTTGGAAACCGGTGTAATTGAGGACAGGACTGATCAGTGTCGT
Organism: uncultured Verrucomicrobiae bacterium; assembly: GCA_963751725.1. GTDB lineage: Bacteria > Verrucomicrobiota > Verrucomicrobiia > Chthoniobacterales > UBA10450 > AV80. The sequence goes on along the minus strand of CAVVVQ010000009.1, from coordinate 67,570 downwards.
TGTGACCGGCTCAATGATTACCGTGCTGGATGGAACTGCCGTGTTGAAGCTGTCCGTAGGCAAGCTAACCGTTACCGGCGGCGGCCTGGCGTCGGCGATGGCGTCGGTGGTGGCGGCGTGGGTGTCGGAGTCGGACTCGGCGTGAGCGACGGCGTCGGCGAGGGCGCTCCCGTTATAGTAATGAGGCCATTGTTTTGATTGGGAGAATGCGTTTCGAAATCCCCGTCGATGAATTCAAAATCATTCGGAGATGGACGCCAAGTCAAAGGGCTGGTCGCCCCGGGCGTGCCACTCACTCTCAACATCCGGAGGTTGAAGAGTGTTCCGGACCCGATTCAGCGGCGTGAAATCAAGTGAAAAGGCCGAGATGACCAGAGTCTTAATTGTGCCTGGTCCGCGTATTGAGAATGTTTGCCGAAACGTTCCAGTTAGTGCCGGTGAGTCCAGCGGCCTGGGCGCAGGGAGATCGAAAACTAACGACCGCCGAGTCAAAAGTGAACTCGGCTTGGAAGCCAATGTAATTAGAGGCAGGACAATCAGTGTCGTCGTGACCGGCTCAATAATGACGGTCGAGCTGGGGACGGAGGTGTTGAAGCTGTCGGTTGGCAGGGAAACCTTTACCGGTCGGCCCCGGCGTTGCCGATGGCGTCGGTGGTGGTGCGGTGGGTGTCGCAGTGGGGCTTGGCGTGAGCGACGGCGTCGGCGAGGGTAGCCCGGTTATCGTAATGAGGCCATTGTTTTGATTGGGAGAATGCGTGTTGAAATCCTGGTCGATGAATTCAAAATCATTAGGAGCCGGACTCCAGATCAATGGGCTCGTGGCACCAGGGGTGCCACTCACTCTCAGCATCCTCAGGTTGAAGAGCAAACCTGAACCGTTCAGCGGCGTCAAATCGAGCGAGAAGGCTGATATACGCAATGTCTTTACCGTGCCAGGCCCGGTATTAAGAATGTTTGCACTAACGTTAAAGTTGGTGCCTGTGAGACCAGCGGGCTGGGCAAATGGAGACGAAAAACTAACGACCGCCGAGTCAAAAATGAAATCGGCTTGGAAGCCAGTGTAACCAAGACTCGGATGAATTAAGGTCGTCACAACCGGCTCGATAATGACAGTGCTGCTGGGAACTGATGTATTGAATGAATCACTCGGCAGGCTGACCGTGACTGGCTGAGGACAATCCGAAATTACCATGTTATCGATGCGCCAACCTTGAGCTGACACGCTGATGTCACTCGCCATGCGCCAGCGAAACTTGATCATCCCACCGGCTGCACTCGCGGGTAGATTAACCGTGGTCGTGATAAAGCCACCTGAGTTACCGCTCCACGCCGTTCTCCCGCCGATCGGGCTGCTGAAAACGGTTGAGATCGTCGCAGTGTAACCTCCGGTGACGAAACTCCCGCCCGCGGTGACGATGTCAGCAAACGCGCCACCATTCACGCTGACCTCGAGCACACCGCCGTCGAATGTCGTCTCCAGATTAAAGTTGTTCCGGAAGGTCAATTGGGCAGACGGATTCCAGATCGGGATGACTGGGTGACTCCAGTCGTTTATCGCTAATCGTCGCGGGATCGTTCGTTGCAGCTGAGTTGGGTAACGAATCGGACGGTGGCAGCGGCGAACCCGAGTTCGAACTTGTCCACAATATTGCGTCCGGATCGATTGCGTTCGTTGCGACCCATCCACCGGGCAACGCCGGCGGAGTGAGGGCATCAAAGTTCTCAGAAAAAACAGCGCCGGGACTGGAGCAAGGCGTCGGTGTTGGGGCTAACGGAGTTTCGCTCGCAGCTGATACGGACGGGCTTGCGTAGAGAAGGAGAGCGAAAGCCGCAGTGAAAAATGCCAGGCGTTTCATTTAAATATCTTTCTATCGTGCGGAGAAACCACCGCCACACGGTTGAATCGCCGCTAGGCAGTGAAAGCTCAACGCCGCTCATTAAGCTCTCTTAGTTCTCGTTGGGCAAGACTTTTTCGCAATTTATCGCTAAACGCCCTATCGAACGGCGGTTATCGCCCGCGAATCACGCAAATGAAACGCGAATAGGCCGGGACCGACGAAACGCCGCGTATCCTAAGCCGACTCGTCTAAACGGGCTTGTCACCTTTTCGCTCCTCGTTCCCAAACTCTGTTTGGGAACGCACTTGTCCTCGAAACTCTGTTTCTCGATCGAGCTGTGTAGTCGATCCGAAATCGCGAAACGCCTCATGCCATATAGCGAAGCAACAGAGTTGCGTAGGCATCTACGTTCCCAAACAGAGTTTGGGAACGAGGGGCTGAAAAGTGGATCCCAATCCTTCCGTGTTTAATCCGCCTGCCACGACGTAGGCTTGGCGAAGGCGGCTGTTAATCCGTGGCCGGTTAGTTTCTGATTCGCGTGATTCGCGGGCACCCAATTACGCTTCGGACTTCCGATCCCTACGCTTCCGGCGGTTCCCACAACTCGATCTTGTTTCCTTCCGGATCCACTATCCAACCGAAGTAACCGAACTCCGATTTTTCCGCTCGATCATCGACTTCCACGCCTTCGCTCCGAAGTTTTTCCAGTAACGCATCCAGGTTCGTTACTCGGAAATTGATCATGAACGATTTCTCGCTCGGTGAAAAATACTCAGTGCTCGCTTCAAAGGGCGACCAGAGCGTGTGCGACTGCCGTTTCGGGTTTTCGTTGGCCGGATTGTTCTCCTGAAACGAAACCCCACCCCACGCTTCCACATTCAACCCCAAATGTTTCTTATACCATTCCCCCAATTTTTCCGGATCGTTCGCCTTAAAGAAAATCCCGCCGATGCCGGTGACGTATTTCATAGAGAGAGGATTTCTAGACAGAATGAACAGAATTTACAAAATCTTTTTGGCACCAGCGGGAATAAGAAAATCTCTTCCCAAAGTTTTCCTATATTCTGTCATTCTGTTCATTCTGTCTGTCCCTTGCTGTGCCGAGGCGTTTTCCATTCAGAACATTCGCGTTCATTCGCGTGATTCGCGGGGAAACAAATACATTTTAATCCGCCCTTCCGCTAACAGGCGTTGTTGGCGCGCCAGCCAAATGCTCAACACGCACCAAACAGCCGTCACCGGAACAGCAACCCAGCTGATTATGTTCAGATCGAGCCCGAGTCCGTGCAAGCCACCATAAGACCACGCGCCTAACTGGTCACCAGCACGATAACCAAGCGTGTCGGTAACGCTTTTCACTTTGTATTTGTCTTCGCGTTTTAAAACCGTGAAAAGAATCTCGCGTGATGGGCGCATTAATGCGTAGGCCGCAGCGCGTCGAGCAACTTGAAAGACGGCCAACATTGCCAGGCTGGCCGCGACGCCCATGGCGGCGAAGCCGATCATGCTCAGTAACGGGAGCGCGACGAGGGTGAACCCGACTCCGAACCACTTAAGTAAACGACCTGTTAGGAAAATTTGAATGAGGACGGTGATGCTGTTGACCCAGATTTCGAGAGTTGGCCAGAAACTCCGTCCGCTCGTTACTGGTCTTAAGCGCCTGCGCGCGTCGAGATCGCTCTGCTGAAAATAAGCCCATGTCGAAGTGATCGGTGTAGAGCATAATCGTCGCGGCCAACCCCATCAGATAGGGCGAACGGCAAATATGCGTAATACCAGACCAAATCGATCCACCGATCCGTTCTTCTGGCTTCGCCGCCCCTTTGTCGTCTTCTGAAAATCCGCTGGGAAAAAGGCGGACCAAAAACCCTGCGACCGCGAACATGGCGGCCGCGACGATGAGAAGATAGGCCGGACCAATGTCTCGCACGTAATTCCTGGTGATGTAGGCACCGAGGATCGCGCCGAGAGTGCCGCCGACGGCGATGAAGCCATAAAGGCGTTTGCCTTGCTCAACCGTGAACAGGTCCGTCATGAACGCCCAGAAGACGGCGGTGTTAAATAAATTGAAAACGCTGACCCAAACAAAAAAACCGCGACCAATCCATACTTGCTCCGCTGCCGGGCGGCTTCGCATCGCGACGAAAAAGAGCACGAACACGACAATGAAAAATGTGTAGGCGAGCGGAATGAATTTTCGCCGCGACATCCGCGCCACGATTGCAGCGAAGGCGGCGTTCGCAACTAGCATCGCACCAAGTGTCGCTGCGAACATCCACGGAAGCGCTTCCATGCTGCTGCTCGCGCCAATGGTGTCACGGATCGGTTTGGTAATGTAATAACCGGTCAGAATCAGAAAATGAAAAGCGAATCCAAGCCAGAGCGCGCGGATTTCATTCGGCTTTACATCAACGATTTTGGCGAAAAGCTTTTCCATCTCCACCCATTACTCCAATACTCCATCGCGGCAATATCGACGAGGCGAATACCGACGGACGGCCCGCCAGGGTCAATCGTGCGGCTACGACAGTCGATCTCATCACTCCATCACTCCCTTGACCGATCACTTCTTCTCCGCGCCTTTCTTATGCCAGGCAGCGAGCACTTCTGCTTCGCGTTCAGGTGTGAGGCCGGCTTTCAACTTCGCCTGGCGCTCCGCTGGCTGAGACTTGAACCAGGCCAAGGTATCGCGCGCGGTCACGTCTAACGGACGAAAAGTCAGACCTTTCGATAAAGCGCGCTGAATACTGATCCGCCCCATGCCTGCGTCTTCCCCGCGCGGTGGAACCCAAACCGGCATGTCCGACCAGGGCGCAACCTTTTGTTCCTCAAGAAAATCCGCATTCACCCAAGTGAAATCGGCTTTCGATTTGTTAGCCTGCTTGATTCCGTCCAGCATCGCTCCGATCCCGAGCGTTTTTTCCGGGCCAGTCGCATTGTAAATTCCGGTCTCGCGTTTCTCGGCCATTCGAATCGTCCATTCCGCCAGGTCCCGACCGTCGATGAACTGGACGGGATCGCTCGGATCACCCGGGGCGAGGACTTCACCGCCGCGATCGATTCGAACCGGCCAATAGGTGAACCGATCGGTTTCATCGCGCGGCCCAACAATTAATCCCGGTCTAATAATGAGTGTTTGTTTTGGAAACCACTTTTCGGCCTCCTGCTCGGAAAGCGCCTTGAGCGGACCATAAAGCGCAAACTTCGAAGCAATGATGCTCTCACGCGATTCCTTCATCGGATCGGTGCCTGTGTACTTGGCCAGCGGCGCGGTTTCGACTGTGCCCGGTTTGCTGGTGTCGGCGTAAACGGAAATCGTGGAGATAAAGACATAACGATCGACGTTGCCCTTCAGGACCTGCGCCACATCACGCACCCAAACTGGCACCGAGGTCGGATTATCAATCACGACGTCCCATTTGCGGTCCTTCAATGCATCGAGTTGACCGCTTCGATCGCCGACCAGTTGTTCAACTCCTTTCGGTAATTCACCGGGATGCGTTTTGCCTCGATTGAAAACGGTGACACTTATGCCCACGCTCCAACGCGTAACGGACCTGGAACGGACCGGTGAATCCGGTGCCACCGAGAATTAGAATACGCATCGGTTTTGCTGGTTTGTCTTCAGCGCGCGAGATCGACGGGAGACCTAATCCGATCGCTCCTCCGGCAACGGCAGAAACCTTGATAAAATTCCTTCTGGTTGTGGACTTCATTTGGCTTGAGCATCATGGGCAATTTCTTAGAGCGCAAGGTGGGATGCAGGCCATTCTGTTTTCGTGTGCATTTGTCTATCGTGATGCCAATTTTGTACCTATGCCGCTGCCGTAGCCTTGGCGAAATGGTCGGTGTAGTTTGTGTTCATTCGTGGTTAATGCTTTTCGGAGAACTCGAAGCCGCCGTATTTTCATTTGAATTGACGCGGCACCATCCAAGCCGTTGAAATCGGCGAATGGGACATCTCAGTGGAGCGTTAATCAGTGGCTTGATCTTCGGGGCGATCACCGTGGCGTTAATGTTGCCGATGGAATTTCCCGATAAGACCACCGCGTTAACGGCGGCCTTCATCAATCGTTTTGGAATTGGTTTAGCGATCGGTTGCGTTCAGTTGCCTTGGCCGGGATGGCTAGTTGGTTTCACCTTCGGATTTCTCTTGAGCGCGCCGAGCGCTCTCATCACCAAGGTCTATATCCCAATCCTGGTCATCGGAACGTTAGGCGGCGCGATCATTGGCGGGGTCTTGCACGGTTGGCGGTAATCACTCAAAGAATGCGCTTCATTCCTGCTGCGTTCGCCGCTATTTTTGTCCTGACCTCCTGCACGGGCGGTCAGCATTTTCATGTGACGAGTCCGGCTGAAGCGCCATCAACCCCGCCCTACCTCGATCTGCATTCAGATTATTCTGTTGGCACACTCCATTTCCCAGCCGGCATCTATGTTCTCGAAGCTGAAGACGACAAAGGCTATTACTACAAAGCTACACGACAAGTTGTGCAACGTTCCTTTTCTCGGGGCGCCCAACGCGATGGCGGAATCTTCGTCGAAAAACGCAACAGCCACCGACTCCGCGGATACATCATCATGCCGAGTGGCCTAACGCATGTCGGTAATTTGTCTCGAGCGGATTACGAGCTCAGATACTGAAACTGACGCGGCGAGCTAACAAGAGTCAACAGAGAATTTGAACAGGAGGACGCAGAGGAAACGGAGAAGCGGGTTAGGAAGTCACCACCTTCAACCCTCACCGCGGGCAGCACGGAAATAGATCAAAACGTGTGACGCTATGATCAGAGGAACAAGAAAAGTCGGGAGAAGACAAAGCGGGAACTCCCGCAACGCATGCATCGATTCCCAGTCTTTCAATCCAAACCGAAGCGCGCTCATGACGACAAACAAAATATCGGTAACCCAATCGTGTTCCAGAGAACGAGTATTTTCCATTTCCGTGCACTCGACAACGCCAAGATCAGTACGGCCAGGCAAGCAACCGCAACGTCCCCAACTCCGGCTGGCAGAGCGAAGCCGACCGGTAGTTCCCCTTTCCTTGAGAGATAGAGAAAATAAAGCCCGACAAATCGCGTCAGATGCAGGGCCACCAGCCAGCGAGGATCGACCGTTAACACCCATTTCCGGCATGGCGGAATCTTCCAGCAACAGAACAGCACGAGAGCAGTCAAGGTCCAGACAGTTCCAGCTATGACTGGCGCACTCGCGTTTTCAAACCAGCCGGCCAAGCCGGCAACCAACGCGACGCAGAACCATGCGCCGAGAATAATTATGACTATGACGCTCCGGTTCTTGTTACCCGATTCAGCGCTGAATCCGTTCGGCGACATGGCTCGGTTGTAGTCATCGTTAGCGGTCGGAGCAAGATCATCCATTCTGATCTTTAATCCTGCTCTTTCACTTGCACTTGCTCGATAAACGCGCGCCGATCAGCTACCAACAGTTGAGGAAAGAGCCAGAGCTCGCCTGGATCGCGGACCAAGGAGGGGCGGTTCCAGAGCCGCCGCGCTCGGAAACGCTTACTGGCATACTGAATACCTCGATCAGAATGGTGGAGAAGCCCGGACCAGGGCGACGGTTACGCCAGGCTCGCTCCAGAGCATCTGTAACCAAAGTAGAATGCAAATTATTGCTGGTAGCCCAGCCAACAATTTTGCGACTGCAGGCATCCAATCTGACAGCTAGTAGAGCCATCCCTGGGTAGTAGGTAGATAAGTGATATCGCTCTGCCAGATCTGATTCGGTCGATCGGGAGTAGGTACCTTGGCTAACCAATTATGGGCGATAGCCAAAGAATGCTGACTCAGAGTGGTCTGAGGTCGAAACGCTCTCTTTTGTCGCGCTCGCAACCCAGCAAGACGCATCAGACGTGCGATGCGGTTTTTCCCACAATTCCATCCGCTCGCTCGCAGCGCCTTACAAAGTCGAGGGCTACCGTAGGAGCGTTCACTTTGAACAAAAAGCTTCTCAACTCGTTGAAGTAATTGCTGGTTCTGCTGATGGCGGCGGCCCTGGAGCTTCTGTCCATCAGCATAGTAGCCGCTCTTGGAGACTCCCAACGTCTTGGCCAAGGCTCTTATGGAATGTTCTTTTGCGAGCGCTTTCATCAGGACGAAACGTCTTTGGGCATCCCGGCCGATAAGATGCCCAAGGCTTTTTTTAAAATGTCGCGTTGCTCACGCAGATATTCGTTCTCCTGGCGCAACTGACGCAGCTCACGCTCGGTTGCGCTCTGCTTTGATTCACGTACGGCAGCCTTTTCACCGGCGTCGACCCAACGGCTCAACGAACACTCCGAGACCCGAGATCGCGCGCTACATCGGCTATCTTGCGTCCCTCTCTCACCAGTGCTACCGCGCTCTGCTTAAACTCCCTGTGGTACCGTCTTCCACGGCTCTTGCTACTTCTGCACAGCTCTGTATTACTCCTTTCACAGTGCTGTCCGCAACATCGAAGAAACCTCAGCGCTCAACAGAGAGAGCAAGTGCAAGTGAAAGAGCAGGATTAAAGGAGAACACTCAGGCGGGAACAATCCGTCCGCTCACTTCACCGAAACCGATTCGGTATCCATCCCCTTGCGCCCAGCCTGTGATGCTCAGCGTGTCGCCGTCCTCCAACCATTTCCGCGTTTCGCCATTCGGAAGTTTCAACGGATTCGCGCCACGCCAGGTCAACTCCAACATGCAACCACGCGATTCTTCGGTAGCTCCGCTGATGGTGCCGCTCGCTAACAAGTCTCCGGGCTGAAGATTGCAACCGTTAACCGCGTGATGCGCCAGTTGTTGTGCAATGCTCCAATACAAATTTTGAAAATTGCTCCGGGTAATCGTGTGCGGAGAAGTCATCGACGCTGTCTGCAAACGCGCTTCCAATTGAATGTCGTAAGTGAAATCGCTTTGCGCCTGCAAATAAGGCAACGGTTTTGGATCCTGCGGCGGCAATGGTCTGCGAAATGGTTCGAGCGCTTCCAACATCACCACCCACGGCGAAATGCTGGTACAAAAATTCTTGGCCAAAAATGGGCCTAACGGTTGATACTCCCACGCCTGCACATCGCGCGCGCTCCAGTCGTTCATCAAAACCAAACCAAAGATGTGTTCCGCTGCGCGATCGATCGGAATTGGTTCCCCTAACTTGTTTCCTGGCCCGATGAAAAACGCCGTCTCGAGTTCGTAATCCATGCTTCGGGTCGGACCAAAAATCGGGGCGGCTGCATCGGGTGGTTTGGTTTGTCCGTGAGGACGTTTCACCTCCCTGCCACTGACGCCGATAGAGCTGGCCCGACCGTGATAGGCAACCGGCAACCATTTCCAATTCGGCATCAAAGCGTTCTCCGGCCCGCGCAACATCGTTCCGACATTGTGAGCGTGATGGTAGGAAGAATAAAAATCGGTGTAATCTCCGATCGCAGCAGGCAACTGCATTCTTACATCTTTCTGAGCGTGAAATACCTGGCCACGTAACACTGCGTCATCGCGCAAGGTCGGATTACTTTCAGAAAGCAGGTCTGTGATTATCGAACGAGCTTTGCTCCAAGCTGGGCGCCCGAGCGAAAAAAAGGAATTCAACGTTCCCTCAGAAAAAACACCACGGCGATCCTTGAACTCGGGAACCACGGAAATACCCAAGCTCTTCCAGGACTTGGAGATCAAGGACCAGATCCCCGATCGCCACTCCAGCCCGCGCGCTTCCACTGGCGGGTTTGAAAATCCCGAATGGAAGATTCTGGATCGGGAAATGGGAATCAGCTGCGACTTCGATGAATGACTTGAGCGCGGATGGCATGGCGTAGAGCCATCGCACAGGTCTTCGAATCCCTCAACCAAAGGCCTCTCCCGCTCCTACTTGCACCTGACTTTAACTTTAACTTGCACTCAACCGATGAATGGCGCGAACGCAGTGCCAAACCAATCAGCCGAGGTGTAAGTGAAAGTTAAAGTGCAAGTGCACGTAATATATATGAGTGCCCTCAAATACTCACACCAAGGGCACAAGGGAATGACTCTTCTTTGTGTCCTTTGTGTGAGACAGATTCGCGCCTGCCACAAGGTTTGGTTAGAGCAACTTCAGCGCGCGCAAATCATCGCGCGGTTCGTCGAAACTGCAGCTTCCGAATGTCGTCACATATCGACGACGCTCCCTGAGTCGCGAAACATCAATTTTCCATTCGCGCCAGGCGAAAGACTCATCGTTGAACGTGAATGAGTCAGGATCTTCATCTTCGAGCATCGTCGTCGCTTGCGCTCGGTCCCATCCGTGTTCGGCTGTCAGCAACGCCGCGCCAAGCACATTAAGAAAACCGTGCATCTTCGTTTTCACTTCGTCGCGATGTTGCCGAATCGGATGATGCAGACCAGCCGTGAACTTGATCGGTACCGCAGCTTGTGCCGCCGTGACAAGTGTGCCGGCAATCTCTTCCGATGTTGGAAACGCGTCCGCCGTTACCCCACCTGTCCGCAATTTATAACCAAACGCAGGCGGATCCCGCATTCGAATTAAGCTCTTGAAGTAACGCGATTGCGCGAGTCCGCCCGGTCAATCGGAGCTTCCCAAAACGCGGGCAAACTTCCCAGGATCGAAGCTGTCTCTTTAAGTAGATCGACCTCGACGCCTTCAGGCAAAAACATCTCGAGCTGATTGATCGATCCCACACCACGATGCTGCGCCGTGAACCGACGAATGGTTTCGCTGATCGCCTGCACCGATTCCCGAAATGCCGCCGCATCGTCTGTCTTTGGTCCTAACGCAGAAACTCGCAGCGGCGATGAGGCATCGAATTGCGGAAGAAACGGTATTACCGCTTCAAATTTCCCGACCGGCAACACAAACGCGTTCAACATCCAGTTATCAGTCGATCGAACGTATCGCGCTTGATTTGTCACGGCCGGCTCAAGCTCGAGGCTGGCCGGTGGAAATAACCCAGCGTAATCAATCGAGCGATCAAGCAGTGCGCGGAGAGAAGCGGAAACGGCCATACCAGGAATCATCTCATAAATAGGGAACGGGTGCGTTGCCAGCGATTTGTCGCTGCGATTGCTTCGCTTCTCTTACTTGCACTCGCACTTTCCCCTTAACTTACACTTTGATTGATTGCCGATAGGTTCTAATCAGGAAGAATGGCGTCACACCGCGTCCGCGTCCTCATCGCTTGAGTGCAAGGTTAAAGTTCAAGTGCAAGTGCAGGCGATGTAATACGTCCGCACACATCCGTATTGCAGGCAGATCATCTGATATGCTGTGATCGAGTTGGGACGAGAGCGGGGAAAGATGGTGACGGGACGAATTCGAATGACGCGATAAACGGAAATAGCGGTATGCGTGTTGCTATAATTTTCATATCACCCACAATACCTGTAACCCCGCCGCTTGTCTCAACCGCAGGCTGATCCTACGCCCCCACCGCCGCTCTCTCACCAGGATCGCCGCGCTTATCATCATCATCTCCGCCGTGTTCGCTCACACCGCTCACAGCGCATCCGTCACTCTAATGTGGGATCCGAGTGCCGAGCCAAATGTTGTCGGCTACAAGTTACACTACGGCACCGCCTCGCAGACATATACCCAGGATATTGACGTTGGAAGCTCTACCAGCGCCACCATCAACAATTTGCCGACCGGAACTCTCTATTTTTTTGCCGCCACTGCATACAGCAACGCGGGCGTTGAAAGTCCTTACTCGTCAGAAATCGCATACTTAGCGTCGTCTCCAACACCGACCGCAACTCCGACACCGACCGCGACTCCTTCACCAACTCCGTCGCCGTCGCCAACGCCAACCGCAACGGCTTCGCCCACGCCAACTCCGTCACCAACTCCCACGCCAACCCCAACGCACACACCCACACCAACCCCGACGCACACGCACCAACACCAACACCCGCTTCAACACCCACTCCTTCCCCAACCTCAACGCCAGCACCAACACCAACACCAACCTCAACACCAGCTTCAACTCCGTCCCCCACTCCAACCGGCACCCCCTCATCAACACCTGCGCCAACATCAACCCCAAACCCAACTGCCACATCAACCCCGAACCCAACCGCCACATCAACCCCGAACCCAACCGCCACATCAACCCCGAACCCAACCGCCACATCAACCCCGAACCCAACCGCCACATCAACCCCAAACCCAACCGCCACACCAACCCCAACATCAACTCCTCAACCAACCCCCACACCATCCCCAACAGCAACAGCCGCCCCGACTCCAACTCCAACCGCAACACCGGCACCAACCTGTGTTGCGAGCACTATTACATTTAAAGGTAAAACAGCACGATCAGGCACCGCAGGAAACATCCGTTCATTCAGCATCAACGGCGTCACCACGAAAGTGAGCGCGTTCAGTCGGAAATCGAGCAACGCAACATGGAGCGCTTCATTCCTAACTATTGCGAGCACAGGAATGGGTGTGACTAACAACACCGAGGGGACCGGTTCTAACAACCAAGACCTATTAGATAATATCGGCGACAGCAGGGATTACATGCTGTTCGAATTCTCAACGCCGATAATCCCAAGTCAGGCGTTCCTCAACAACATCAGCGCCGGCCACAGCAATGTCTCGATCTGGATCGGCACCAAGCCGAATCCGATCACCAATCACAACAGTCTAAACGACACATTCCTGGCCAGCCTTGGAACGCGCGAAGACAATAATACAACCAGCACGGCTTCATCTCGATGGGCAGTTTTCAATACGATTCGCACCGTTGGGAACGTCTTGGTGGTTGCTTCCAGCGTAAGCGACACGGTCCTCGACGACGCATTCCGGGTTAACAAACTTCTCTTCTGCCAGGCACCGCCGCCAACGCCAACGCCAATCCCAACCGCAACGCCAACGCCGACTCCTGCGGGCACGCCGGCACCCACGCCAAGTCCGACACCGATTCCGCTGCCAACACCGCTCCCGATCTGCGACACCAGAAACGTCGCCAACGATGCCGGGACGACTCTCCAACGTGTCGACACGTCTCTTTGTCCAAACGAACGAAGGTGTGATGATCGGCGGGTTCATCATTGCAGGGGAGAATCCGAAGAACATCATCCTGCGCGCGATTGGGCCGTCGCTGACTGCGTTTGGAGTCAGCGACGCAATTAGTCATCCATCGCTTCATCTTTACGATTCCGCGGGCAGCCTTATCGGCTCGAATCTGAACTGGCGTTCGGAGCAGGGTCAGACGATTCAGGATACCGGTCTTGCGCCGGCGGATGATCGCGAAGCTGCGCTGGTTTCATCTCTAGCGCCGGGCGCCTACACGGCGGTGGTGAACGATGCGGATAACAATACCGGGGTTGCTCTGTTTGAATTCTACGACCTCGATCCAGCTAATTCACAACTGACAAACCTCTCCACCCGCGGAAAGGTTGAAACTGCCGACCGCGTCATGATTGGAGGATTCATCGTCGCCGGTGATCAACCAGCTCGCTTTGTCCTCCGTGCGATCGGACCATCGCTCGCCAATGTCGGAATTCCGGATGCGTTAACCGATCCTACGCTGGAACTGCGTAATAGCGATGGCTCACTAATTTTTGCGAACGACAACTGGCGTCACGATCAGGAACAACAGCTGACCGACTCGGGGTTTGCGCCAACGGATGATCGCGAATCAGCCATGATCATTACCCTAACGCCAGGGTCGTACACAGCGGTTGTTAGTGGATCTGGTGGAGCGACGGGCGTAGCGCTGTTTGAGATCTATAGTCTCAGTCAATAGAGACGATTGTCCGGCAGCGAGTGTGAATGGTGATCGGTGATAGTGAATAGTGACTAGTTATTTCACGCTTCACTTACGCTCACCTCACCATTCACGCTTCAATTCGCCACTCACGCTCACACTGATTGGGCTTGTCATTACCTCACTGCCTCGATATCCCATTTTCATTATGAAACAGATCCCTCTTCTCATCGCACTTCTCATTGCCTCGATGACCGCCACTTCTGTTCGAGCAGGCAGCGCCGCCGAGGAGAAGGCGTTTCTCGACAAATACAAGGCGGCTTACGAGAAAGGCGACAAAGCCACCCTGGAATCATTCCTCTACACCAAAGACGCCAACCCGATGGCGCTCGAATTTTACAAGATGATGCAAACCGAAGGAGCCGGGACCAGCAAAGTGACAAAGATCGAATTGGTCGATCTAACTCCGGACGACCAGAAGAAAGCAGCGGAGATCATGGACGGACCGGACGGAACGAAAGCAAAGCTCCCGCTCAAGCCTATCAAGAAGTTAAAGATCACGAAGGAACAAAAGGACGAGAACGGCAGTTCGACCAGTTCCAGCGAAAGCTTTATCGCTGAGAAAGACGGGCATTACGTCATTCCCGTTCCGGTCACGGTAAAGTAGCGGAGCGTTGTAGCCACGGCCCTGTGGGCCGTCGGGTATCGACGCCGCCATAGCGAGTCCGTCTCGGTAGAGTCAGCGACACAGCGGACCAAGGAGGGGCGGATGCCGATCCGCCCGCCTATCGACGTCGGATAGAATGAGTCTGGTGCGGCATCAAAGCAGACGTCCAAGGAGCTGATAGCCGGAAATTGCGGCATTAGCCGTCTACAACGTTCGGGATATTCCCTTAGCCGTTTCACACTTTCCTTAGTTTATCGTCATTAGGCGGGCGGATCGGCATCCGCCCCTCCTTGGTGCCCTAGATCATGTCCGTGGCAGCGGCGGCGGCAGTCCCGCAAGTGATGTTGAAGAATCAAACTTCTCTTCCCAGTTGACTCGAGCCGTCACAATCATGAGCAGCGCCAGGGTAACGATTGCTCCAATCGTAATCGTCAGGCCGGTTAATCCTTCGAAGAAAAAGCTGTAACTGAACAGCACCATGAAGGCGAATTGGGCGAGTGCCGCAATCCGCGCAAACTGGCGTCCCGTCACGGCAAAAAGATAACCGGACACAAGTGTCAACGAAACCAACGCCGAGATACAAAAGGCAAGGAAGATCGGGATCAAATCCACCAGGTAGGCGAACAAAAGCTGAAAAGCAAAGCAACCCGCCGCGAGAAAGAAATAGTTCATCGGATGCAATTTTATCTCTCGCACCATTCCAACCAGAATCAGAACCGCGAAGAAGAAAAGGAGCGATACCGGCGCGAAGAAGGACATTCGCGACGCGACTGGGCCCGGATTTGCAACAGACGGCATATCCATTGCAATCGGTTGCGAATTGATGACGTCAGGATATGACCAGAGCAAATCCCATCCGGTTGAGGTGCGAGTCCGTTCTGTTGGCGAACCTGTCCCGGATGGAAAATCAATTTCAGAAAAATCAGTTTTCATCGCGAGGCGAAAATTGCGAATACGCGTCGTGTCGCCAAACGAATAACCCCATCGATCCGTGCCGCGAGATTTGTAGGCCACGGAAAACTTTGCTTTTTCACCCGGCGCAAGAGTGATTGCCTCGGTAATGCCTTGCGCCGTTTTGTTATTCTCGGTTGAAGGCGTGCCATTAACCACGAATGAAAAATCACTGTAACTCGCGCCCGCGGCTGGAAACTCAAACCGGACATAGATGGTTTGGGTAATCTGCGTTGGATTTTCCACGCCATATTCTCCCTGAAAATCGACCAGGAAAGTTCGATACCAGAGCAGCCCTTTTCGTTTCGGTTCATAGTGCAACGACACCACCGCGTTACTTTGCGACGGTTGGATCACACGTCGGCCGTTCGTGCTGCCGGCTGAATTGTAGTAAACGACCGGATGGGGTTGCATCATCGGAGGTCCCCAACCTCCGGTTACTTCCGGGCAGGTTCGGGCCTGAGTTGCGCCGGACCGGACGACCACGCTTGACCCGAGAATAAACCAGCCGATGCCGGTGCAAAGAATAATACCGCCAATTGCCGTTAGCCTTTTCAGAGTCATGAGCGAGCCGCCTTTCTTTTACGGAATCTTTGGTTTCCTGGTGGGACCAGGGCGTTGTAGCCACCCCGAAAGCTTTCGGGGTCTGGTATTGACGTTGCCTCTGGTAGCCTCGTTGTAACGCCGCGGTGGACGGACCATCAGGCGGTCCAGTAGTTTTTCGATATGCATCAGTCTCATGTTCATTAGTTGGTAGGTTGGGATTTTTGGTAGAAAAATTCTGCGTGCGGCCGTTCCTTGCGACAAAGTTCCTTATGCAGTTGCACTACCCGCATGCTGTTATCCGTGGCGTTTCCAGCGCTGGCGGACTCGACATTCCCTTCGAACGCGGCGATTTCGTAAGCCACTGGAATGCGCAGCTCCCAGTCGATCGAATGAATGAGCAGATCGGTTTGCGGAAGTTCGACCGCGATTTGGCCGGAGACTGGTTTGAATGCCGGCTTCCTGGACGTGTAGGAGAAAGTAACGGTCGTTGCCGTCTTTCCACTGGGAAGGGCAAACTCGACCAGGTGCGCGCCGCGATCGATCGGACTGGCGGGTTGTCCGTCGACATTCGCGCTGAGGAGCTCGCTTCCTTCGGGAAGATCGATCCGCCAATTCAAGGCCCGCTCATGATGAATCTTGTATTCGACCTCGGTCAGCGCGGCGCCGTCTGGAACAATCCGCATTCGCGCGATAGATGACTCGATAATTGCCGGCGCGGATTCAACTGTTGGCAACCACTTCGCCGTTAACGGTGTGTCGCCGATAAAGACCGCGTAGTTTCTCCCGTTGATTCCGTTCAGGATCCATTGGGGCAACTGACGTTGAACTGGAGTTTGATCAGCTGAAGTGAGATCGAGCCCCGGTTCCCGAATAATCACATGAAGCGGCGGAGTGGTTTCACCATTAACCAACTGAGGGGAGGCAAGGCTCCATTCAGGCGCGGTGGCGGATTGCGCGACGTCATATTCGATTTCGATCAGGCGCCGGAGAATATCGCGAGTCTGCCATCGGACCTGGATTCGGCGGCTCCCATCTTCGGCGGTGATCATCTGCCAATCCGCGAGATCGGGGCCGGTCAACTTGGTAACGGCGACGCCGGCTGGGAATTGCAGCTCCATGGTCAACCCGGAGCCGTTGTCCGCGTTGGCCGCCAGATGACCGGAGTAATTCAACTTGCCATCGGTAAATTGGATCAAAGTCTGAGTCGCTAGCTGCCATCGACTCGTTACCGGCGGAGCAACCGGCTTCTGCGGGACAAGATCAAAATCTAATTGTTCCTGAGCTGGCAACCGAAAGCTTGCCTTGTCCTTTTCAAAGGAGAGCTGGGTTGCATCCGGAATCCGCAACATTTGGCCTTCGGGAATTCCGGAAACAGCGAGAGTGTTGATCGAAGCAACTGAACCGGTGAGATGGAAATGCGAACCTTCAGTTGTTCCGATGAGCCGGACCGCGAACCGAACTTTAAGCTTTTGGCGACCAAGCCGATTCGTAGCCAGCGCGAAGCGGCCGTCTCGGACAATCAATTGCGCGTCGGCCGGCTCAACTTCATCAATTTGGGTTTGCGCGCCGAGCAATGGAATAACGGTCCAGTCGTCGGTAAAACTTTGCGCTTCATATTCAACAATACCGCTGGCTTGATCTCCTTTAAGCGCGATCTGGTACCTGGCCGCGAGGAGAGTTGCTTCAACTGGCGGTTTTCGTTTCTGGGGAGCGATTTGAGTTTGGGCCGCTTGCCAGAGAGTCTTCAGTTCTCCGTAGGGGAGCGTGACACTGGCATTGTTTAGCTCGGGGGGAACAGCCGCAACCGCCACTACTGCGCAGACGAGCCAGACAATCTGACCTAAAACATATTTAGCCATGCCCTCAACATGGCGCACGATTGTGAAGCCTTGATGAAGCGTCCGTGAAACTTCGATGAAGTTGCGGCTACCTTCTAGCGAGGGGACACTAAATGCGTGTCATTCGAGGCCGGCGTAAGCGCGCCGAGGAACCGCCCAGTTGCAAATTACGTCACCCAATCCAGTGAAAGGGTCCGATATGGAGTAGCCGTGTCCTCTTTCGCGAAAGCGGTGGCAGGCTTGCGCAAAAGGAAGGCGTCTACTCCATATCGGTGGTAGGCGCCCCATTTGTGTAACGCAATTTGCAACTGAGGGTCCCTCGGCGCGCTTCGCGGGCCTCGGGATGACAACGCTTTTCTTTGCGATGGCGTCAACGTTTGTGGTCCGGTTTATCGGTTGTTACGCGATTCACTTCACCCTAACGGGAACACCGTAAACTTGCTCCCGCGCCCCAGCTCGCTTTCGACTGAAATATTCCCGCCACTCGCCGTAGCGATTGATTTCGCAATTGCTAACCCAAGACCAGTTCCGCGATTTCCCGTTCGAGGATTGCTGGTCGTAAAAAAGCGGTCGAACACTTTGGGCAACAATTCCGGCTCAATCCCGATTCCTTCGTCGCTGACCGTAATTCTAACCTAATTTTCTGCGCGCTCCGCTATGAGCTGAACGCCCCGACCAGACTGGGTAAATTGCAATGCGTTATCCAATAGATTTGTCAACAGCTGCTTGAGTTGCGCTCGGATCAATCCGGACCGGAAGCGGGTCGGACGAAATCTTTGATTCGAACGCGACCGCACAATCCGCCGCGCGATTCTGATAGATCTCGCTTACTTCACGGCAGACAGCAGCCGCATCGATCGAGCTGGGTTGATCATCAATCTTGTGCGTTTCGATGCGAGACAACCGCAACAGCTCAGTCACAATCCGATTCAACCGCTCGACTTCGCTTTGAATGTTCGTCAGAAATTTCGCGCGCGCCGCAGGATCGTTACCCGCCGGTCCCTCGAGCAATTCGGCGGAGCCACGAATCGAAGCCAATGGCGTCTTCAAGTTCATGCGAAAGATTCGTCGCCATTTCCTCGACATACGCTTTCCCTTCCAGTTTTTCCCGCATTCGATCCACTGCCCGCGCGAGAGTACCCAGCTCACTTCGCGTCCATGTTTGCAGGCGAACATTGGTTTCGCCAGCTGCGACGCGCTCCGCCTGCGAAGCCAATTCCCAGATGATCCGCGTAATATAAGCCGAAAGGAGATAAGCCATCGCCGTGGCGAGGAACAACGCGATCAACCCGGGAAGAAGGAGGTTCTCGAGCGAACGCAATATGAAATTACGAATCCGATTAGTCGATTTAGAAACACTGACCGCGCCGACAATTTTGTCTCCCACAAACACCGGGAGCGTGCTGTAGATATTCACGCGCTCGTGCGTTTGATCGAGTTCCCAACGCGCTCCGTAATCTCCTCTCAACGCTTGAGCGACATCGGTCCACTTCGAGGAATCCTCGTTAGTCGCCAGGCCGAGCGTATCGAAAATGACCCGCCCGGTCGGATCATAAACGAGCAGGCGCGTATCCACTTCGGCTCGCGTGAAATCAAACAGACGCGCTTTGATTTCGTAGGTCTCGTTCAAATTGGCGTAAACATTGGTTAACTCCGTCGCTCAGCTTTGTCGGAGTCGCCGCCATACTGCCCGTATAACCGCGCATAAAGTTCCGTGACCACCGCAGCGGTGTCGATCATTCCCTCTTCGGTCGAATGCAAATAGCTGGTCTCGATGCTTCCACGAACTTTCCAGGCGATGTATCCGAGCGGCAAAATTAGCACCGCCAGGTGAAAGACGAAAACCTTCCAATGAATGCTATGCGGACCTGGAAGCCTCATCAAAGTTCTCGCACTCGATAACCGACGCCGCGAACCGTTTCGATAAAGTCGAGGTCACCAAACTTTCGTCGCAAACTTTTTACATGAACATCGATCGTTCGATCCGTGACCAGCCCGCCGTCTCCCCATGCCCGATCGAGGACCTGCTCACGGGTAAAGACTCGGCCCGGATGGCGGATGAACAGTTCCAGCAGTTTGAACTCTTGAGCTGTCAGCGATATTTCGCGGCCGTCGCAATCAATGCGAAACTTCTCCGGATCCACCGTGATCGGCCCATATCTTAGCTCGTTCTTCGGGCCGCTCGATGGCGAGCCGCTAGATTTTTGATGACGACGCCGGATCGCCTTGATCCGGGCCAGCAATTCCCGCGGGCTAAATGGCTTTACCATGTAGTCGTCGCCGCCAATCTCCAGACCAACGACGCGATCAATCTCGTCTGCGCGGGACGTTAAAAAAATCACCGGCACATCGGAGAAGGAACGAATCGTTCGGCAAACCTCGAACCCGTCGATATCAGGAAGACCAACATCAAGGACAATGAAATCAGGTTGCGATTTACGGGCCTGTTCGATCGCGTCGCGTCCACGCTGGGCCGTTTGGACATCGTATCCGTCGGCCTTCAAGGCGAATTCCAGCACATCAGAAATGCGCGGATCATCTTCGACGACCAAAATTTTCAATCGGAGGCACCTCTGTTTTTCGTTATGTGAATGGTGATAGGTAATCGGTGAATAGTATTTTCTGATCACCGTTCCAAGTCACTATTCACTTTTCGCCGCAGTTGACACTCTTAAAAAGGAAAACCTCGGAACCCAACTCCATTCACCATTCACTATTCACACTCCGCTGCCGTTGCCACGTCGAACTTAGAGGAAAGCCGGACGATTGTATTAATATTCCGCCAGGTCGCTGAACCGTTGATTAACTTTTCAAAACGAGTGTTCGAGAATTTCGAGTCGCTCTGTTTTTTTCTGCATAACCAATAAGCCTCGCGCCCGTGAACATGGAATGCGTCAATCTCACTGGTCAACGCCATCAGTGATTTCACCCCATCGCCATTCAGGGGTTCACTCAGAAATGCAACATTCAGCGCTTGCGCAGAAGCGAGTATCGACGTCCGAAACGGTTTGTAGCGCGCGATGGCCTGAACCTCAGCTGCTGTTCGAATGAAGGTGTTCACTTTGTATCCGAGCGATTGCTCCAGCTTGGCTTCCACTTTCTTTTCAAGTGCGCGAACGCTTCCTGACGGCGCGTTGAAGATGACATTGCCGCTGGCAATAAACGTCTCGACCTCTTTCAAACCAAGGCCTTCAAAAACGCGGACCAGTTCTTTCATGGTCACGTTGCGACCGCCGACGTTAATGGCGCGCAGGAAAGCGATGAGTTTCGGCATGGAAAGATTGTAGCGGACAGAATATCCATTTCGCGCTGAAAGCGCACCCTTAATGACAGCCTGGCGCAAATATGAATATGTTTAGTGTAGGGCACGGTCTTTGTCGCATTGTTTGCGCGACGCCTCCTCTCCCCACGTGGGGAGAGGACTGAGGCGAGGGCGCTCTCCCGATCAGCTCCTAACCCTCACCCAACCTCTCCCTTGAGAAGGGAGAGGCGAGCAACGGGACACCCACTGCGTTTATCCACGGTGTCGGATATTTCACAAGCGCATTACCGACATGACCCGATACGGGCGCTAAGCACGAACTCGAAATCTTCAACACAAAAATCACCCTAATGTGTCTTGCCGGCGCAATCTTTTCCGCGCGCCAATCAGAACTCCAACCGCGCCTAACACCGGTGACGCCAGGTAAAGCCACGTCGGCATTTGCGCCAGACACATCGCATCCGTCATTGAGATTTCTCCGGCACGAATGTGAAACGTCGGATCTCGCAATTTCGGGATTGAGAACAGCACCAGCACGATCAAGAGGAGCCCAGCGAGCAGTTCACAAGTTCGTTTACTCTTGGAAATGGCAGCACAGACATATCCAGCCAATGCAGAGCCGGCCAGACCGATGATCGCGGAAAGCAACAGCCAAAGCATGGAAACCTCGTAACTATCGGGCTTGAAAGTACGTTCAGTCCCGAATGCAAAATAGGCGCCCGCAAAAGTGGCGAACGAAAAGGCGGCGAACAGAACACATCCAGCAATCATACCGGCAAGGGATCTTAACATTTAAGGGCTTCTTTCATTTTGGACCGTGCGATCTTATCCAGCGAATTAGTCCATGCGACGATAATCTCGCTTCATAGAGTTTGGCTTGCGGGAATCGCGCGTCGCACAAATCCCAACAGTTTCACTCAGGCGTTTCACGTGTTTAGCATTAGAGAGAGTCGAAAAGTGCGGTGATTTGAAAATCACCGAATAGGGAAGTCGGCGACTGCAAGGCGCCGTTCCTTGGGCGATTTCAAATCGCTGCACTAAACTAAAGCCCCGACAGCTATCGGGCTCATTTCCAAAACGGTGATTTTCAATCACACAAGGAAGGGCGACTTGTAGTCGCCCCCCGCGTAATTTTGTGTTGAAGGACGCAACGTCACCCTTCGGAGCTGATCCACTCTCCCGCTCTTTGATTCGACGCTAAACAGATACCGCTCCGCACAAGCGCCACTACAAATGTAACCGCCCATACTTTCGTAACAACTCCTGCACACGATCATGCGGAAGCGCCTCAACACGATGATCGTCGCGCCCGATCATGGTCTGATTCGCAACAAGCGCGTTCACAATTGCTTCCTCGACCGCTTCTACGGTCGCGCTAAAAAATGGGTCGAGTCGGTCGTTCGGAATCATCTGGACAGTGCGGGTCGGCTGATCGGCGCCCGCTGCTCCAGGATTCGCGGTCGAGAACGCGAGAAAAAGATCGCCCGAGCCGTTCCCGGAAGTCGCACCAGTTCGAGCCAACCCCATACTGGCCCGCCGCGCGATCCGTTTTAGTTGATGCGGCAAAAGCGGCGCGTCCGTCGCAACGACGATAATGATCGAGCCGGTTTCTTTTGGGTAAACTGAGCCGGGAATTTCTTCACCGACTGGAATTCCAGCGATCATCAATTGCGAACGTCGCCCGCAATTCGCTTGCACCAATGCGCCGACAACATATCCGGCGTTCTTAGTCTGGACCTTGCGCGACGCCGTTCCGGTTCCCCCTTTGAATTCGTAGCAGATCATTCCGGTCCCACCACCGACGCTGCCCTCCTCAATCGCGCCGCCGTGAGCTGATTCCAAGGCACTGACCACGTGCTCTGGCTTAACATGGAAACCGTTTACATCATTGAGCCAACCATCCCATGTCTCGGCCACGACCGGTAGACTCCACCAGTAACCGCTTGCATCAGCGTCTCCTTGTTTTACCCGCCACGAAATAACTGCATCGCGAGCGACCCCGACGCTGTGAGTGTTGGTGATGACAACCGGTCCTTCCAGAAAACCGCCCTCCTCTATCCAGGCTGTCCCGGTCATTTCGCCATTGCCATTGAGACTGAAGACACCGGCGCAAACCGGGTCGTTCTTTGAATTCTTTCCGCGAGGAAGAATGGCGGTGACACCGGTGCGAACCGGACCTTTGCCGACTTCGAGTTTTCCGTCACCGCTGATCAACGTCGTGTATCCAACTTCGACGCCGGGGACGTCCGTGATCGCGTCCAAGGCCCCGGGTGTACCTGCGAAAGGAATTCCGAGTGCGCGCGCTCGAACCGTTTGGCTGGGCGGAGGGGACGCCTGCGGTTCCCGCGCGTGAAGGTCGCTGAGACCTGGACAAACGTGAGGGCGAGTCAGATTAAAGACGGGATTAGCATTCATCGCGAAGGCCGGAACATCCAACGTCCAACATCGAACGTCCAACGCTCAGGCCACACTAAAGTGGAGACCGCACTACGCTAAAAAGCTTTTTGGGCCACGGATTAACACGGATGGTTGTAGCCACGGCCCTGTGGGCCGTCTGGTATCGGCGTCGCAGAAGTGGCGACAGGATTTCAGAGCGATCCCCCCGCATTTTTCCGTGTTTCATCCGCCTGCCACGCCTTAGCCTCGAAGGCGGGTGTTGATCCGTGGCCCAATCCTTCCCGCCTGCGAAAAACAGACGTGAACACCTGCCGCCTCCTTCTTCCATTTTGTTCATTCTGCTAATTCTGTCTAAACAGCTTTTCTGTTTTCCCCTGACCATCGCCGCATTACAGTCCGCCTGTGAGTTATCAGGTTTTTGCCCGCAAATATCGCCCGCAGACCTTCGACGATTTGGTCGGCCAGGCCCACGTGACCCGGACACTCCGGAACGCTGTCGATCAAAACCGCCTCGCTCACGCTTACCTTTTTGTCGGACCCCGCGGCATTGGGAAAACCTCGACCGCGCGCATCCTCGCAAAAGCGCTCAACTGCGTTAAGGGCCCAACCGTTACTCCGTGCGGCGTTTGTGATAGCTGCAAAGAAATCGCGGGCGGCAACAGCCTCGACGTGCTCGAGATCGACGGAGCAAGTAACAACGGCGTCGAACAGGTCCGCGAACTTCGTGACAACGTCCGTTACGCGCCGACGAAGGGGAAATACAAAATCTATATCATCGACGAAGTGCACATGCTCACTTCCGCGGCGTTCAATGCCCTGCTCAAGACACTTGAGGAACCGCCGCCGCACGTGAAATTTATTTTCGCGACGACCGAGCCGCAGAAAGTATTGCCGACCATCCTCAGTCGCTGTCAGCGTTTCGATCTTCATCGTATCCCGGCAAACCTGATCGCGAAACATCTGCTTTATATCGCCGACCAGGAGAAGATCACGCTCGAACTTCCAGCCGCGCACGCCATCGCAAAAGGGGCAGACGGCGGATTGCGCGATGCGGAGTCGATGCTCGATCAGTTGGTCGCGTTCTGCGGAGAGAAAATCGCTGAGCCTGATGTCCTGAATGTATTCGGATTCACCAGCGAACAGACCGTTTCAGATTTCACTGATAAAATTTTGCGCGAACAAACCGCCGACGCGCTCGAACTTCTGCACGCCCAAGCCGAAGCGGGAAAGGACATGATGAAATTAATGTCCGATCTCATTTCTTACCTGCGCGATCTTTTGGTCTGCAAAGCAAAGCCAGACGCGCTGGCCGACGATCTGAATCCGGATCTGCAAAAGGCTCTTCAGGAACAAGCCGCAAAGATCGAGACCGATCGGCTGCTCGAGTTAATCGACCAATTTGCCATCGCCGAAGGACGAATGAAATGGGCGCCCAACAAACGGCTGCACTTCGAAGTTGCGGTGATCAAAGCGATCCAGACTCTCGGCCAAGTTACTCTCAATGAAGTGATCGAGAACCTCGCAGCGTTGCGCGATGGAAAACCAATCCCGCCTAACCAGGTAGCTGCCGCGGTCGCGGATCGCCCCCGACAGCGCCCAGTAGAACCAAAATCGACTGTCAGCGAAACCAAAGAAAAACCGCGGCCACTCCCAGCGGTGTCCAACGGTAACGACGACAATCCGATTACCGCGGACCGCTCTCGAGAATCAATCCGAGCCGTCAGCCGAGAAGACGACCGATCCGGAAAAAATCTGGCAGCAGTTGACCTCTCAAATTCCACCGCAAAAAGCTTTTCTTCGTAGCGCATCGGCTACCGCTCACGTTCTCGGAATTCAAGGCCGGCATTTTGTCCTCGGTTTTGCTTCCGATCAGAAAGCAATGATGGACATTTTCGGAACACCCGCGAACCGTAAGTTCCTCGATGAGCTCCTAAAGGAAATTACCGGGAAAGATTGGGCTGTGAAAACGACCGTTGAACAAAATCTCCCCGTCAAAGGAGATCGCCCCGCCCAGACTCAGAGCAAACCGCGTCCGGAAGATTTCAAGAACGATCCGCAGATCCAGGACGCGTTAGAAATTTTTAAAGGCACGATTAAGACTAAAACCGATTAATTGACTTCTATGAATCTAAACAAGTTGATGAAGCAGGCGCAGAAGATGCAGGAACAGATGGCCAAGACCCAGGCCGATCTGGAAGAGAAAACAGTCGAGGTCCAAAGCGCCGGTGGAAAAGTCACGGTCGTGGCGAATGGCGCAGGGGATGTCACCTCAATCAAGATCGACAAGGAAATCGTCGATCCAGAAGATGTGGAATTTCTCGAGGACGCGGTTCTAAGCGGTGTGAAACAAGCAATTGCGCAAGGAAAAGAGCTAGCTCAATCAGAAATGACTAAGATCACCGGCGGGATGGGGCTCGGGGGTTTGGGATTGTAGCGCAGGTTTCCAACCTGCTGTGTCGCAGATTTCCAATCTGCAGGGCATTGGTGCAATCCGACGTGTAGCAGACTGGAAGTCCGCGATACAGCAGGTTGGAAACCTGCGCTACAGCTGGCACACTTGCGCACAATGTTTTTCAAAAACGCAAACCTCATTAATGCCTAACTGCTGCATCTTCTCTTCGAGCCGATCATAATTCTCGGCCAATTGCGCGGGCGAATGCGCATCCGACGCTGTGGTAAATCGAATACCCTTGGCCATGGCCAGACGAATCACTTCATCCGACGGATAAAGCTCGTTCACCGGTTTTCGCCAACCAGCAGTCGACAGCTCAATACAAAGGTTCCGCGACGCAATCAGGTCAAGCGTCTCGCCTATTAACGTTTCGATCTTCGCTCTCGGGCGGTGCCCATGAATCTTGACCAGATCAAGGTGTGACAAACAATCGACCAAACCACTCGACGCAACCTCGCGAATACGACGGAAATAATCTGCGTAGACCTCATCGATGTCACGGCCAACGAACTGTTCCGCGCCGGCCGGCACGCTGTCGAACATCTGATCGTCGCGCTCGAGATAATGGACAGAGCCCAGAACGAAATCGAGTTTCTTGCGGTTTTGCTCGACCCATTTTCGTCCCGCGGCGGACGTTTCCGGATCGTTATCAAGCTCAATGCCTGCCCGAATCTTTATGTCCGGATTTTTCTCACGCAACCGATCAAGCTCATCGAAATCGACTCCTGGATGGTACCGATCGTGATCGGTGAATGCGATGTCGCGCAACCCGCGTTTTCGCGCGGAATCAATCCACGGCTGCAAAAGCTGCTGGGTAAACGGCTGCAACCGGTGCACCTGCGGATGGCTATGGTAATCAGAGAAGAGTTTCATGAGTGGAGCGGGGTTTTGAATATCAATACTCCATCAGTAGCAAGGTGTGAATGATGTAGTCTGTTCCGTATCACCATTCATCTTCCACTGCATTTCACGCTCCTCACTTTCCCAAACCTGCGATTAACAAATTGGAAATTCGCGACATCAAATGGTAAGCGGGATTATCATCCGTCCAATCGACCTCAGGCATTTGATCGCAGGTGATGGCCATGGCGATTCGGCCTTTCTTTGAGTAGATAATGCCGACCTCACTGCGAAGCGCATCGAGCGATCCGAACTTGCTCGCAATTTCGACGCCTCGAAGAGATCGTCCGATCCCCTGGTGATATTGTTGTCGTTTCAACAAAGCGATCATTTCGCGGGAAGCTTCCGGGGTAACGATCTCGCCACCTTCAAGCTTCTCCATTAGCGAAACCATTTCGTGTGGAGTGGTTACACCGATCCCGAACCCTTTGTTGATTGGATCACCGTATACTTTGCTTTCCCCGCCCCCGGCGATCTTTCGCAGTGACCGCGTATTCTTCAAGCCAAATGAATCCATTCGATCGTTCACCGCATCGGTCGTGAGATAATCGAGCGCCAGATTCGCACCGGTATTATCACTAACGACGATCATCAGGTTAACGACATCACGGAGCGTCAAGTGTGTGTCGTCGGCCAATTCCTGAAGGACGCCGCCGTCCGGCTGTTTCTTCTCCTTGGACAGAATGATTTCGTCAGTCCATTTCGCTTTCCCTTCTGCCACCCGCGCAAACGCTTCGACCATGATCGCGAGTTTGATGGTACTGGCAGTCCGGACACGCTCGTCGCCGTTAAGCGAATACGTTTTGCCCGAATCCAAGTTCTTGGCGTAAATCGAGACCTTGCCTTTGAAGGGTTTAATCTGAGCACGAATCTGCGCATCCAGGTTGTCTGCGGCCTGCAATGGCACTAGCGAAAGCAACAACGTGATTGCGAGAGCGGTTTGGTTTTTCACTGCGTAACTGCAGCCACGTGTGATTGGTGACTGGTGATAGGTGAATAGAGTTTGGATTCCGAGTTTCATTCCTTATTGGAAACAATTGCAGCCGGGCCCGAACTGTCACTGCTGAATGGTGATGTTGGTGATTCGTCCGAAGGCATCGCGCTTTCTTCGAAAACGTGGACTGCACTTGTTGTTGTTTATTTAGTTTAGAGGAATTGGTTTTCAAATTGCAACGGGGATAGGAAACCGAGAGCGCTATGAAGGCGACGTCGGTTGTAAAAGCTTTCGATGTAATGAAAGAGCCGAAGACGGGTCTGCTCTGCGGAGGTGGGTTGGCGTTTTCCAAAGCACTCGATTTTGAGAGTAGCAAAGAAGCTCTCCGCGAGCGCATTGTCGTAGCAATTGGCTTTTCGACTCATGCTGGCAGTGGCCCCGATGGATTGGAGTAGTTCACGGAAACGCTTACTGGCATACTGAATACCACGATCAGAATGGTGGAGAAGTCCCGGACCGGGGCGACGGTTACGCCAAGCTCGCTCCAGAGCGTCTGTGACCAAAGTAGAATGCAAATTATTGCTGGTAGCCCAGCCAACAACTTTGCGACTGCAAGCATCCAATGTGACAGCGAGATAGAGCCATCCCTGGGTAGTAGGCAGATAAGTGATATCGCTTTGCCAGATCTGATTGGGTCGATCGGGAGCAGGCACCTTGGCTAACCAATTACGGGCGATAGCCAAAGAATGCTGGCTCAGAGTGGTCTGAGGTCGAAACGCTCTCTTTTGCCGCGCTCGCAACCCAGCAAGACGCATCAGACGAGCGATGCGATTTTTCCCACAAATCCATCCGCTCGCTCGCAGCGCCTTACAAAGTCGAGGGCTACCGTAGGAGCGTTCACTTTCGAACAAAAAGCTTCTCAACTCGTTGAAGTAATTGCTGGTTCTGCTGATGGCGGCGGCCCTCGGAGCTTCTGTCCATCAGCATAGTAGCCGCTCTTGGAGACTCCCAACGTCTTGGCCAAGGCTCTTATGGAATGTTCTCTTGCGAGCGCTTTCATCAGGACGAAACGTCTTTGGGCATCCCGGCCGATAAGATGCCCAAGGCTTTTTTTAAAATGTCGCGTTGCTCGCGCAGATATTCGTTCTCCTGGCGCAACTGACGCAGCTCACGCTCGGTTGCGCTCTGCTTTGATTCACGCACGGCAGCCTTTTCACCGGCGTCGACCCAACGGCTCAACGAACACTCCGAGACCCCGAGATCGCGCGCTACATCGGCTATCTTGCGTCCCTCTCTCACCAGTGCTACCGCGCTCTGCTTAAACTCCCTGTCGTACCGTCTTCCACGGCTCTTGTCCTTTTGCACAGCTCTGTATTACTCCTTTCACAGTGCTGTCCGCAAAATCGAAGAAACCTCAGCTTCCGGAAGAGCAAGTGCAAGTGAAAGAGCAGGATTAAAGGCTGATTACTCCATCACTCCATTAAGCGCCATTTGCCAATACCGCTCTCTAGAAAGAAAGTGCCCCGGCAATCAACAGCCCTTGACAGCGTTTGCCACGCTTGGTGATTACCGGTTCATGAGGCGCTCCTCCCTCGGACCAATCTTCTTCTCGATCCTCCTCGCCGGCGGTGCCGTCGCAGCCGAGGACCCTACCCCCCAGCCTACGCCCCAAAAACGGGGCGGTTGGTTCACCCGGATGCTCCATTCGTTTCACTCCAGCCCGGTGCCAAGCTATAAAGATCCTCGACTGCGAGGACTGCTCCTTGAACTGAAGCTCTCCCAACAACCAGTCAAGCTTTCCGAGATCCGACAACTCGAGGTCAAGGTCACCCTGAGCAACGTCTCGAAAAAAGCGGTCGCGCTCGATTTCCCAACGGACCAACGAATTGAGATCTTCTTGAAAACTTCGTCCGACACGGTTTTGACCTCGTGGTCAGACAATCACGCCTTTGAACCGACCCCGAGCACAGTCTTGATCAATCCTGGCGAACACATCTTTTATTCGGAGACAATCGCAACGCGCGATCTCACGCCGAACAAGGTTTTCATCGTTGAAGTTGTCTTCCCTCAATATCCCGACCTGAAAATCCGACAGAAATTTCTAACTGCCCCTTGATGAGAAGTCAGGTAACGCTTTTGAAAAGCTTCGTGCTTTCCTTGAATCAACGTGTGAATGGTGATTGGTGATAGGTGAATGGATTTCCTTTCCCGACACTATTCACCAATCCACCGATCCATCACCAATCACCATTCACACAACGCTGCAATTCACGCTTTGAAAAAGTTCGCGCTCATTCTCGCCTTCCTACTCGGAACTTTAGCATCTGGCTACGCAGAGTTGAACCTTGCTCTGCCTACGGACAACAATGCCCTCCTGCGCGGGGACGGAGCCGATTTCTATCAGTACGTTGAGCGCAATTTCAAAGGCGAAAAAACAACGCCATGGGAGGGCGGTCAATATGGGTTTGTCCGTGACCCAATTGAGACCCCGGGTGGAGTCGTGTTCACCCGGCTCCATGAAGGCATTGACATCAAACCGATGGAACGCGATGCGCGCGGCGAACCGACTGATCCGGTCCGGGCCATTGCAGCCGGGACAGTCGTTCACTGTCAACGCGGTTGCAGGATATTCCAACTACGGCAAATATATCGTGGTTAGGCATACGTGGGACGGATGCGATTACTATAGCCTCTACGGGCATCTCAGCTCGGTTCAGGTGCAGCCCGGGCAGACCGTGCAACAACGCGATCAACTCGGTGTGATGGGACATACCGGCGACGGGCTCGATCGGGTTCGCGCTCATTTGCATTTGGAATTGAATCTGATGATGAGTGGACAATTCGGAGTGTGGCACGACAGCCTGTTCAAGACTGACCCAAACCGAAACGGTCTCTACAACGGACTTAACCTGGTGGGGCTCGATATCGCGCGGCTCTATCTCGCATTGCAGAAACAGCCTTCCCTAACGATCCCGGAATTTCTCGCGAAAGAAGAAACGCTTTACCGGGTTGTGTTGCCAAACTCGCCGCACTTCGATCTGCTGAGGTTTTATCCCTGGATGCGTGGACAAGAGGGCGGTGGCACCGCGCCTTCGTGGGAAGTTTCGTTTAACCGAGCGGGCGTCCCACTAAGAATTCAAGCCAGTCAAAAGAGTGTTACTGGAGCCGAGCTCTCCTACCTGAAGCCAACCGGAACCGAAGCTTCGTATATGACCAGGGGGCATGTTTCAGGTCGGGGTGAAAGCGCGCATCTGACCGGCAAAGGCAAACAATTCCTCCGGTTACTGACTTATCCCTAACTGAGTGCGCAAGCTGCGTTCCCTACTGCCTCACACAAAGGACGCAAAGAACACAACGAAATATACCCGCAGAAAGAGCCACGGATTGACACGGATAAACACGGACTTGAGAAGCGCTTGTTTTGCATCCGTGTTTGTCCATGACCGAAAAGGACCTCAAACCCCTCACCTCAATCCTCTCCCCGCACGCGGAGAGAGGAGGACATCGGACGACGCGTCTCGTAACACTAAGCCCACAGCCACTGATCAGATAATCTCTATGTGACCTTGGTGACGTTTGTGTGAGAATTGTAAACACGAACTAACACGGATTTGAGAACTCACTCTTCTGCATCCGTGTTTAATCCGTGTCAATCCGTGGCCCTAGAGCCTTTCGTAAGAATGGTTACTGCTTCTAACCTGTAAACGATGCGACCGATTTCACGCCGCCAATTCCTTCGCCTGAGTACGCTGGGAGTTTCCGCCATGCTCGGAGCCGACGCGCGGTTCATTGAACCAACCTCGCTTCGTGTGACCAATTTCAATCTCCCGCGTGGCCGAGGCGATTGCCGATTTGTTCACTTCACTGATTTTCATTTTAAAGGCGACGCCGAT
The DNA here is from genome assembly GCA_963751725.1 of uncultured Verrucomicrobiae bacterium. Classification (GTDB taxonomy): domain Bacteria; phylum Verrucomicrobiota; class Verrucomicrobiia; order Chthoniobacterales; family UBA10450; genus AV80. Next base: position 36,203 of record CAVVVQ010000009.1, on the reverse strand, counting down.
TACGCGACCGAGGTGGTCACCACCATCAACGAGCTCGCACCGGACTTTGTTTGTTTCACGGGCGACCTGGTCGAGAACAAGATCTTTGCCGACGAAGTTTTGCGGTTCATTCAACAAATCAAAGTCCCAGTCTACGGTTCGCCGGGGAACCACGACTACTGGAGTCATATTTCGTTTGCGGACGTTGAGCGGGCGTTTGCTGCAACTGGAGGCGCCTGGCTGGTTGATCAATCAATTGTGCTTCCCAAACAAGATCTCGAATTAGTTGGGATGGCGTTGCAAGGCATTCATGCCTTTACTCCTCCGCAGGCGAGTCGACGGGTCCTGTTATCGCACTACCCGGATATGGCGCGACAGCTGCACGAACACCGGTTTGATCTGATTCTCTCCGGACATTCGCATGGCGGTCAGATCCGCTTGCCGTTCATCGGCGCATTGATCGTTCCGCATGGTGTCGGATCGTATGACCTTGGGCATTACGATACTCCGGGCGGTCCGCTTTACGTGAATGCCGGAATCGGAACGGTTTTCCTCCCGATACGCTGGAATTGCCGCCCGGAAGTAACGGTCGTGACGATTTAACGGAAGAGCGCGTCAAAAAACGTGTCATCCCGAGGCCGGCGAAGCACGCCGAGGGACCTCCCAGTTGCAAATCACGTTACACAGACAACGGGAAACGGCCATTTTGGAGTAGCCGCCTGATCAAACGCGAAAGCGGCTACGGGCTTGCGCAAAAGGACAGCGTCAACTCCATATCGGCCACCGTCACCTCAGTTGTGTGACCTAATTTGCAACTAGGGTCCCTCGGCGCGCTTCGCCAGCCTCGGGATGACACGCATTTTTCAATGGGCACGAAATCGCCGCACCCCCATTTCTCAACCTAGCATGAGGTCGGCTCGCGCTGCGCGAGCTTAACCGCATGCGGAATCGCCCCGGCCACGAACCCGAGACATTCGACTGCACCCGATGGTTTCCCTGGAAGCGCGATCACGAGCGAACGTTCTACGACCGCAGCGAGGCTGCGGGAAAGAATGGCGTTCGGTGTAATCTTCATTGATTCGATCCGCATCGCTTCACCGAACCCGGGCAACTCGACTCGCATCATACCGCGAATAGCTTCCGGTGTGACATCGCGCTCGGCGATTCCGGTGCCACCGGTCGTTAGGATCAACCCGCAACCTTGATCCGAAAATGAGCGAAGCGTCTCGCGAATCCGCGATATCTCATCGGGCACAATGGCTTCAGCCAAAACTTGCCACCCGAGCTTTTGCACCGCCTCTTTCAAAGCAGGGCCGCCCAGGTCGCCGTATTCACCGGCTGCAGCCCGATCCGAAATTGTAATGATCCCAACGGGAATTCCCATTTTCTTGATTCTACCTTAATCCTGCTCTTTCACTTGCTCTCTACGGGCGACGGCGATCCACCCCAATGATCTTTCTTCGAAAACGTGGACCGCACTTGTTGTTGTTTGTTTAGTTTAGAGGAATTGGTTTTCAAATTGCAATGGGGATAGGAAACCGAGAGCGCTATGAAGGCGACGTCGGTTGTAAAAGCTTTCGATGTAATGAAAGAGCCGGAGACGGGTCTGCTCGGCGGAGGTGGGTTGGCGTTTTCCAAAGCACTCGATTTTGAGAGTAGCAAAGAAGCTCTCCACGAGCGCATTGTCGTAGCAATTGGCTTTTCTACTCATGCTGGCAGTGGCGCCGATGGATTGGAGTAGTTCACGGAAACGCTTACTGGCATACTGAATACCTCGATCAGAATGGTGGAGAAGCCCCGGACCAGGGCGACGGTTACGCCAGGCTCGCTCCAGAGCATCTGTAACCAAAGTAGAATGCAAATTATTGCTGGTAGCCCAGCCAACAATTTTGCGACTGCAGGCATCCAATGTGACAGCGAGATAGAGCCATCCCTGGGTAGTAGGTAGATAAGTGATATCGCTCTGCCAGATCTGATTGGGTCGATCGGGAGTAGGTACTTTGGCTAACCAATTATGGGCGATAGCCAAAGAATGCTGACTCAGAGTGGTCTGAGGTCGAAACGCTCTCTTTTGTCGCGCTCGCAACCCAGCAAGACGCATCAGACGTGCGATGCGGTTTTTCCCACAATTCCATCCGCTCGCTCGCAGCGCCTTACAAAGTCGAGGGCTACCGTAGGAGCGTTCACTTTGAACAAAAAGCTTCTCAACTCGTTGAAGTAATTGCTGGTTCTGCTGATGGCGGCGGCCCTGGAGCTTCTGTCCATCAGCATAGTAGCCGCTCTTGGAGACTCCCAACGTCTTGGCCAAGGCTCTTATGGAATGTTCTTTTGCGAGCGCTTTCATCAGGACGAAACGTCTTTGGGCATCCCGGCCGATAAGATGCCCAAGGCTTTTTTTAAAATGTCGCGTTGCTCACGCAGATATTCGTTCTCCTGGCGCAACTGACGCAGCTCACGCTCGGTTGCGCTCTGCTTTGATTCACGTACGGCAGCCTTTTCACCGGCGTCGACCCAACGGCTCAACGAACACTCCGAGACCCCGAGATCGCGCGCTACATCGGCTATCTTGCGTCCCTCTCTCACCAGTGCTACCGCGCTCTGCTTAAACTCCCTGTCGTACCGTCTTCCACGGCTCTTGTACTTCTGCACAGCTCTGTATTACTCCTTTCACAGTGCTGTCCGCAAAATCGAAGAAACCTCACAATGCAACGCTCCCGGAAGAGCAAGTGCAAGTGAAAGAGCAGGACCAAAGACCGAACACTCCATCTCTCCATTGCTCCGTCGCTTCATGAGGCGGATACCGGACGGCCCACAGGGCCGTGGCTACAACGGTCGCTTGGTCTTTTTTAGTAACTGAATATCCGTGATTCGCATCGTTTTTTCGACCGCTTTGCACATGTCATAAATCGTAAGCAACGCCACCGCAACGCCAGTCAACGCTTCCATCTCAACTCCAGTCTGCGCAACCGTGCGCGCGGTGCATTTCACTTCCAACCCCGACTCGATCGTTCCGATCTCGATCTCAACATGGCTAAGCCCAAGATTGTGGCAGAGCGGAATCAACTGCGAAGTTTGTTTGGCTGCTTGAATCCCAGCGATACGAGCGGTTGCAAAGACATTGCCTTTCCCGATCTGGTTACTGGAAATGAGGTCCAGCGTTTCCGGCAACAGCTCGATTTTCCCGGAGGCGATTGCTTCCCGCGTGCTCTGCTCCTTCGCGGAAACATCAACCATCTTCGCCGTTCCATCGTCGGCCAGGTGCGTTAACCGATTCGTTTTCATCCACCAATTGCTACCATCATCCGCCCGGGCTGATAATTGTTGCGGAAATCGTGCTGCTCCGGTTTGCGTTCCACCACATCAAGGAAGAACTGCTTTAGTTCGGCGTCGGTCGCACCCGCCCGCATGACTGACAAAATGTCGAACTCGAGATAGCTTCCGAGACATGGCCGCAGTTTCCCATCACACGTTAGTCGCAGTTTGTTGCAGCTTTCACAGAAATGCAGGTTGCTCATCGCGCCGATAAACCCAATTCGTTGGTCGCGCCCGGCAATCTTGTAATAGCTTGATGGCCCGTTAGTCCGAAACCCGGGCTCTGGAATGAGCGGACCATAAACCGATTCAAGCGAACGTTGCGCTTCCGCTACCGGAAGAAAATTGTCGGCATTAAGAACTTCGCTCGTGCTGACCGGCATCAGTTCAATGAATCGGAGAAGGAGGTTTCGATCCGCGGCGAATTCAATAAGCGGAACGAACTGATCTTCATTTCGTCCCCGCATCAGAACACAATTCAGTTTTATCTGTTCGTACCCGGCTTTGATTGCGGCATCGATGCCGGAAAGAACTTGAGATAAAAAATCGCGACCAGTGATTTGCGCATATCTCTCAGGATCGAGCGTATCGAGTGAAATATTAACGGACCGCACGCCAGTTGCGCGCAACGATTCTGCCATAGTCAGGCCGGACGCTGTTTTGCGGTCGAGCAACGTCGCGTTGGTCGACAACCCGAGATCAGACAGCCCTGGGATCGAACCCAGCTGATTGAAAAACGAAAGCACGTCCCGACGTGTAAGCGGTTCGCCACCGGTGACACGGATTTTTGAAACGCCGAGCTCGGTTGCAATCCGGATCAGCCGGATAGTTTCTTCGTAGGTCAGAACCTCTTCGCGCGGAAGCCATTCCTGCAGTTCCTGCGGCATGCAGTACGCGCAACGCTCATTACAACGATCCGTAATCGAGACGCGAAGATAGGAAATGCGATGGCCGAATCGGTCCTCCATTCTGGTTGCAACGTTACCGCCGTCACGGTGTTCAATCAAGGCAGCGGACAGATTGACTCAACAATGCGCAGCCTTATCGTTTAGTATGAAGGGTCAAATCGTTCTTCGGGTTGTAACGGTCGTGGTCGCAGTTTGCGCACTGGTCTTCACGGGTTGTTCAACAACCGAGACACGCATCGCGGAGCATCCAGACTTATTCCAACAGCTATCTGCGCGCGATCAAGCGCTGGTCCGGGAAGGACGGATTCGTGATGGAATGCCGATCAATGGCGTTTGGCTGGCATGGGGAACACCGGACCAAAAAGGAACTGGCTTTGCGCGAGGGCGTTCGGTTGAGACGTGGATTTACAACGAATATTACTATGTCCATTCCCCTTATCCGTATCCCTACGGCCCGTTTGGTTACGGTGGGTATTGGGGCGGGCCGGTTGCGTTCCATGCGTATGGCGGCCGTCGTTTTGCGATTATCGGCGATCCCTATTTTGATCCGTTTTATTACTCATACATTACGCCCAGCATTCCGTATCCGGCCAAGACCGTCACGTTCACTGGTGGCCGCGTTGTGTCGCTCCAGATTCTGACGCCGCCAAGGTAACTGACCGGTCGAGCCGCCGACCCACTACCGAATCTCTGGCCTGGCTATTCGAGTTTGTAAATCTCAACCAGGGCTACGCCAGTTGTGTCGTTTTTCCCACGAACGATCGCGGTATAACTAGTTGGATACAACGAAGTCAGGATAACAGAATCACGGTCGTCCTGTGGCGCCAGACCAGTGGCAATGATTTCCTGCTCTTGATCGCTGCGCCAATCGTCATTTGATGCCAGGATGTTCCCGTCCGAATCGCGCAATTCGAGTATAGGGTTCTGCAACGAATCATTGACGCCTGCGTTCGCCAGGTCGGGTCCAATCGCACGGACGATCAATTTTTGGCCAGCACCTCCCTGCAGGATCGTCCCGCCGATTAGGGCATTGTCGCCCGTTCCAACCTGACCACGGGTGGAGATATTAAGAAACTGCTGAGCTAATCCGTTATCGTCCGAATCCAAGGCATAAATTTCCACAGTGGCGACGCCACTACCACCGTCCGTGCCATTGACCAGCACGGTATAATTCTCGTCGGGGAAAGTATCCAAGTTGTAAACGATCAGGGCGGCCTCCTGTTCATTCGTCGGAGCCAGCCCCGTAGCTGCGATCTCGGACTCCTGAGTGTCGCGCCAGTTGTTGTTGCCTGCGATGAATTCACCGCTCGACGATCGCAGTTCGATGCGCGGATCGGCCAGCGCGCCATTGACGCTCAGTGACGGTCCCAATGCGCGAATGAAGAGCCGTCGTGCGCTGCCAGCCTTCAAAATAAATCCACCGATCAGTATGCTCTCCCCCGGTGTGATATTCCCGCGGGTCGAAATATTCGCCAGATCGACTCTGCCGTTCCTAGGAAAAAATTCTGACGTATTCCCGTCGGGATCGGTGGCGGTCGCCGTAATGAACTCCTCGGGCAAAGTGGTAACGGGGAACATGACCTGAAATGGAGCATCCCCCGCGCTATTAGTCGTAACGGTTTGCATTCCCAGGAGTCTTTCGCTTGGGTTTGAGTCTGAGATCTGGGCGAAGAACTGAAGGGTGAAAATCGTGGATGGCGTGCTGTTTAGCCCACCGGAAACCACCGTTTCCCCAGGATTTCGCGCGACGGACAGGATGATCGGAAAATTCTGCAGGCTGTTCGGTCCCTGATCCTGATCGAGGAAATCATTGATGGCGGCTCCGTCGCCCAGGTGGATCTCAGTGTTTAGATTGCCATAAAACAGGTTCGACAAGATCTTGGCGGTTCCACCTGTGTACTCGATTCCACCGACGTCAATACCGAAGGAATTATAAGCTATCACATTGCCGTCGGCGGCGTTCATCCCCCCGATGACATCCGTTCCCAGAGACGTAACAATTGCATTCTCATTGCCAAATGAAGGACTCCCGTCGGCATTCGGTCCAATGAGATTGCCGCGAATTATGTTGTTGCCGCCACGAGACCAAATTCCGGTCATATTACCGGTGATAACATTCCCCCCGCCAGGCGTCCCCGGTACCAACAAAGTTATTGTTTCCCAGCATAATGGCCAGACCGTTTCCATAGCCCTGCCTCAAGCCGCTGGCATCGGTTCCGACATAATTTCCCGCGATCGTTGCGTCGTTCGGGTTGGAGATTCCATTGAGATTTCCTGATATGATGTTTCGCGCCGCCGGAGCGTCGCCGCCAATCATGGTTTCCTGGCTGTAGTTTCCGAAATCAACAAGCACCCCAAAGTCGTTGCCACCGAGGGTGACGCCGTCGGGAGAAAGGCCGATAAAGTTCCCTTCGACACGAAGGTTGTTAACAGTCGGCACGGCGTTGCTAAGAAAAATCGCTCCTGTAATGCTCTGCGACGAGATGTGAGTGAATCCGGTGAACGAGAGACCGCGCACAACACAACTATCGCCGGCAATTGTCAGCGCCCAGGATTTTGAACGGTAAAGCCCACCTCCATCGAGTTGGATCAAAATGACGGCGTTATCTCCAACGCTGAGCGTGTTCGCGCTCGCGCCGGGTTGGGTATACCCGTCGATCGTAATCGACGACTGCAGCACCAGACCGCCGTCGCCGCTCAGATCGATCTTGTGAACACCGGGCCCGGGGATCGCAAACACAATTTGATGCGGCCCGGGAGTCAAATTGGCATCGTTAACGGCCTGGGCAAGTGATCCCGGACCAGCAGTTTCGCTGTTTGTCACCGTGTAAACGTCTGCCACCAGCGCTACCGGTAGAGAAAACAGCCCCAACGAGAACGTGCAAAGTCGCACCCATCGAAGATAAGTCATAGAGCCTCCTACTACTTTAATTGTTATTGGTGCCCAGAAGTCTAACCAATTTTATTCCTTGCCACGCCGCACAGCAAGTTCGAAGGAGGCCATTCGGCTGGCCGTATTCCGTGGTCACTTTTTTTCCTATCGTCGGTTCGGCAGGGTACCGCTCAACTACTCCCGAGCTGGCCACAGGCAGATCGCTACACGGAAACGCGCCCGCGAGCTGTAACCACAGCGCTGCGCTCCGCTCATTCCAGCATTTCAACAGCCCCCTAATCTGATACACTGCGTAAATGGCCTACGCTTCCTTTCGGCAATTCATTAGCGCGTTGGATAAGGCAAATGAGTTGATCCGCGTCACCGCCCCAGTCGAAACGGACCTGCTCATTTCCGAGTGGGCCAATCGCGAAATGAAGTCGCCCGGAGGCGGCAAAGCGCTCCTCTTTGAAAATCCGACGATCGATGGTCGGCCCTCGCAGTTTCCGGTCGCGATCAACACCATGGGTTCGCACAAACGCATGGCAATGGCGTTGCAGGTTAACAACGTCGATGACCTTGCCCAGGAGATTCAGCTTATCCTGAAAGCAAAACCGCCAACCGATCTCCGTGAAGGCTGGACCCTTCTCAAACAGGGAATCAACCTACTGCATGCGCGGCCAAAGCACGTAAAGGATGGAGCGTGCCAGGAGGTAGTTCACCGCTTTGCAGAACATCCAACGTCCAACGTCCAACGTTCAACATCCAACGCAGAGGCCGTTACCCTGACAGATCTTCCGATCCTGAAATGCTGGCCGAAAGATGGCGGGCGTTTCATCACCTTGCCGAATGTCCATACGCGGGACCCGGAAACCGGTGCGCGAAATGTGGGCTGCTATCGGATGCAGGTTTTCGATGAACTAACAACAGCTATGCACTGGCAAGTGCACAAGGTTGGCGCGCGTCACGGCAAACAGTACTACGAACGCGGCGAACGAATGCCGGTTGCCGTTTGTCTCGGCGGCGATCCCGCTTACACCTTTGCCGCAACCGCGCCGTTACCCGATGGCCTCGACGAAATCTTGTTCGCCGGATTCCTGCGCAAGAAATCAGTCGAACTTGTTAAGTGCAAGACAGTCGACCTCGAAGTCCCGGCTGACGTCGATTTCGTGCTCGAAGGTTACGTGCAACCGGGCGAGCTTCGACCGGAAGGGCCCTTCGGCGATCACACCGGATTTTATACCGCGGTGGAGGATTACCCGGTCTTCCATTTAACCGCGATTACGCACCGCCGTGATGCGGTTTATCCCACCACGATCGTCGGTCCACCGCCAATGGAAGATTTTTATATCGGCGATGCGAGCGTCCGGATTTTCTTGCCGGTTTTCAAAATGAATTTCCCTGAGCTAGTGGATATGACACTTCCGCCCGAGGGCGTTTTTCATAACCTGGTGTTCGTTAGTATCCGGAAGCAATACCCATATCAGGCCTTCAAAGTCATGCACGGGCTTTGGGGCATGGGCCAGATGATGTTCAGCAAATATATTGTGGTCGTCGATGAAGATTGCGATGTCCACAACACCAGCGAAGTGCTTTTCCGGTTGTGCGCGAATACCGATCCTGAACGGGATTCCACCATCATTCGCAACCCAAGCGATTCACTTGATCACGCGCCAACTGAGCAGAACGTCGGATCGCACATGGGTTTCGATGCCACTCGGAAATTGCCCGGCGAAAATTATCATCGCGAATGGCCGGAACTGTTGAAAATGACAGAGGAAGCGCAGAAGCTGGTGGATACGTTGAGAAAGAGTTCTTAAGCCACAGCGTTGTAGCCACGGCCCTGTGGGCCGTCAAGTGTGGCAATACTGCAATCAGACCGGCCACAGGCCGGTGGCTACAGCGGGGAGTGTATTACGGTTTCCGGAAATATCCGCCGCCTACTCTGTCATCTACCAGCGCGCCGTGGGGAATTCCGCGCAAATTATAGACCTGATGCGGTGGATAGGGGCTCTGATAGTAGCCGGGAGTATTCGTGTGATGTCCGTAGGGGAAACCGGCTTGGGGGCGTCCGCCATATCGGTTTGCTCGATCTTCGTCGATTGCTGCTCCGACAATCGCACCTGTGGTAGCTCCGATCAGTGCTCCCGTAGCCGCGCCGCTGACGTCGCCCGTTGCTACTCCACCAATAATTGCCCCGGCCGCTGCTCCAAACCCAGCCCCCTGGCCAGTAGCTGTTTCACACGAGGGTAAAAGAATGGCACTGAGTAACAGCGCCACCATGATCGGGAGGTTTTTCAATTTCATAAGCCTAAGACTGGGGTGATGTAACCAATTCGAATGGCAAACATCAGACGGCTGTTTACCGTTTTCCATTCAAAATTCGCATCGCCCTTCATTGTCGGAGGTGCATCGTCCCCCCGACTACGAACGCTGTCCCGACCGTCCCGCTATTTGTTTAGCGTGACTTGCTCTTCCGAAAATAGCCCAGCGCTTTAGCGCTGGGATTTGATAATTAGGACGCCATAAGTCCCTTGAGGGACGACAGACCCAATGCTTGTCGACGCCACTTCTGTCGTCCCTCACGGGACTCATGACAATAATGAGCGTGGTACCCAGCGTTAAAACGCTGGGCTATTTTCAGGAAAACATCGCTGACGACGCATTGTTTTGGCATGACTCGGCGATTGCTCACGCGAAACGCGACCGCAAACGTTCCCGCGACCAAGGGTCGATAGTGCGTCCCGCGTTGCGGGACGCTGGCTTAGCAGTCAACGTAAACCAAACAATCGCCTAACAATGTGCCCAGCCTTCTGCAAACGATTCAATCGGTATTCCTTTTCGAAAACCCGGAACCGGTCCGCTTTCATCTGCTGCAGCAAGGCGCGATAGACGGAACCCATGATTTCCGCCGCCACCATCGAGCGCCGATCCTCCGGTGGCAAAAACTTCGCCGCTTCCGCGAAGAACTCCTCCGCTCGCGCCGCTTCAAATTCCATCAGGCGAACGAACGCGTCGTTGTATTTCTGCTGACGAAGATCCGTCCTCGGAGTAACGGAATCGGCCAAGATCTTCGCTGCGGCAGATAAATTCGTCCATTGCGCAGATCTTTCCCAACATCGCGAATGATGTTGGTCATCTGCAGCGCCAGTCCGAGTTGGATGGCATACTCGCGGCAGGCCGGATTGCGATAACCGAAGATCTCAATGCTGACCAGACCGACGGCGCTGGCCACGCGATAACAATACAACCGCAGCGCCTCAAATGTCTCGTATCGGACGTCTCCAAGATCCATTTCAACGCCGTCGATAATTTCCTCCAGCATCGCCGGCGTAAGCGAATACTTCGCCATCAATTGCGCGGACTTCCGGCGCGATCTCCGATTCGTCCGGGACTGCTTCCCGGAGCCAACGTCGCCACGCGGTCAGACTCGCGCGCTTTTTCCTCGACGCTCAAGTTCGGTCGAATCGGCGATGTCGTCGATCACCCGGCAAAAGGCGTAGAAAACCGTGATGTCCTCCGGCGTTCCCGGCCAAGCGCAACGAAAGCGAGAGCCAGATTCGATTTGCTCGCGCCGGTGATTTTCGCGGCGTTCATCTGTTCGATTCTAATACTGTATCCACGCTTCCTGATTCGCGGCGCTCGTCTCGCACTGGCGGAACAAACAAACCCATGAAGCCAGCAGCCAGCCCGTGATCAGTCCTCGAGCGCAAACGTAAATCATTTTCCACACGATCACTGCAACCACCCGATCAGCCATCGCGCCGCGAACAATCGCGTCGCGTCGCCGTCAGGAAGAAAAAATGCAACGCCGCGATGAGCAAGAAACCAACCGAAGCGGACGAAATTCCGTCTGAATAAACTCGCGATGCGCGCGAAAGGCCGCGCCCAACGTCTCGTTATGCAGGACCAGCGAAATCTGGACCGAACAAAAAGCAATGATCAATCCGCTCATGACCAGACGCTCGAGCGGCAGATAATCGAGGACATCGGGAACGTTCCGGAAATACGCCAGCAACAAGCGGCACGCGCACAATCAAAGTGCCCACGATGACGACGATCCCGGCCCATTCCAGGACGTAGCTGAAACGTCGCATCGCGAACCGAAAGAGGTCCGCTTCCCGAAAGCTCAAACCCTTGATCCACGCCAGACAAACGGTGATCAGGTAAACCTGAATGTAAACGCCGAAGAGATATTCGAAGATGAATGCCACCGCATCGATCGTGGCCGAAATTTGCAGCCACCCGGCCGCCGGCATCGTCCCGCCCCATTCCGGCAACAGCCAAAAAGCGATCGGCTTCAAGAAAGTCGCGACAACGCTGATCAGGAGCAAAACGAAGTAGATCGAATATGCCCCAGAATCGATAACGTTTTCGCAGCGCGCGAAACAAGGCGCCATGAAGTCCGCGCCAGTTGAGGATCAGAAGGATGGCCGCCAGAACCGATAACGGATAGGTGGTCGTCGCGTTATCAAAAATCCCGGCGACCCCTTCCAGCGCCGGCAATGGAACTTCGCGCCAAATTTCGATGAAAGCCCGGCCATGCCCAGCTCCCGGGTGCCAGGACCTGGCTGAAATCGAGATCGGAGGGCGGTTGCAGCGGAGTGAAGGTGGCGAATTGAAAGACCGAATAGGCGAAGCCGAGCAAAGTGAACGTCAGCCAGATTCGCTTGAAACGCGTGATGCAGCGGAAACCGTCCCGCAACGACGAGCCGGATCGGATTGAAGAACATCACGATGGCGTAACCGGCGACCAGTCCCACCAGCGGATAGATGCGAGGGATGTTCCAATCCATGTGATCTACTGTAGAGCGGCTGGAGTAATGGAGTATTGCGAGTAATGGAGTCGTGGAGTCGTCTCCCTTCATTGACTCCAGCTCAATCCATTACTCCAGCAGGCTTACGCATTCCGCAATCGCCTACCTGATCAGTCCCCAGTGCCGATTGAACGGCCAATAAACCAGCAACCCGCGCCCGACCAGGTTTTCCTCCGGCACAGGCCCCCACCAGCGGCTGTCGTAGCTGTTGTAACTGTTGTCCCCCATCGCGAAATAAATGCTGCTCCGGCACCGTGTAAGTCTTGGCTCGGATCGGACAGATAAATCGCGCCCCGGCGCATAACCACGATAACCATCCTTTGCTGACATGACCCGCGCGAAACCGAAGCCTTCCGCCACTTTGTCATTCACATAGAGAAGCGGCGGAATCGATCCGCAAGGTATCGTTCGGAATGCCGCCAAGCGCTTGATATAAAATGGCGCGCCCGTTTCCGGATCGCCTCGGAATTCCCGGAATGTTATCCGTCCGAAAAACAAAGACGTCGCCGCGATGCGGTTTGACGAAATTGTAAGTGAACTTGTCCACGAAAACCTGGTCGCCGGTATCGACCGCTCCCTTCGCAATCATCTCTCCCTTGCCATAGTGATTGCCGGGAAGAACTTTGAAGTCCTGACGAAGTGTTCGGGCGGCGCATAGACCAGAAAGTTTTGCCGCTTACAAACGATCCGGGAAAAGGTGAAAAAGAAAGCGAACTTCTTCGGAAGGATCTGGGTGACCTGATCGTCTTCGGCCGAAACGACGTTGATGTAGTTACGTCCCAAGACAACGAACTCTCCGATCTGGCGGAGAATGTTCGGCGCCGGCTGATCCGGCGGCATCGGATGGCCGATGATTCCATTCAAGGTTGGCTGCATCGAACCGGTCGGAATCTTGAATGGCTGCAGGAAATAGGAACGGACACCGACCGCCACGACGATCGCGACCAAAATCACTTCAATGTTCTCCCGCCAGGCCGCTTCCTTCGGCGTCGGCATGTGCCGCATGTAGAGCTTGTGCAGCTGTTCGGACTCGGCTTTGACCGCGTCCTGCGTCGCGAGCCTTCATCGCCTTGCGCACCTTTTCGATCTGCGTTTTGAACTCGAGACGGTCGCTTCGCTCAGAACGTCCTTGCGATAGCGGACCAATTTCTCCGCGTGACGAATGAGGAGACGACCGTGTTTGATATAGCGAGGTGTGAACATGGAAATAGTGACCTAACGAGTTATTGCGCCCGCAGAACCTTGATGAATGCCTCTTGTGGAATGTTGATCTTGCCGATGCTTTTCATGCGCTTCTTGCCCTCTTTCTGCTTCTCGAGCAACTTTCGCTTTCGGGTGATATCGCCGCCGTAGCATTTCGCGGTCACGTCTTTTCGCAAGGCGGAAACACTTTCGCGCGCGATGATTTTCCCGCCGATCGCCGCCTGGATCGCCACCTGATAAAGTTGCCGCGGGATGACTTCCTTCAGTTTCGCCGGCCAGCATCCGGCCGCGGCTCTCGGCCCGATCCCGATGCACGATCATGGAAAACGCATCGACCGGCTCGCCATTGACCAGCAGATCGAGCTTGACCAGATTCGCGGCCCGATAGCCCGCATGCTCGTAATCCATCGAACCGTAACCGCGGGTGATGCTCTTGATCTTGTCGTTGAAATCGACCAGGATTTCGTTGAGCGGCAGTTCGCAATGAAGCATGACCCGCCGCGTGTCGAGCGACTCGGTGTGGTCCATCAAACCGCGCTTCTCCATGATGAGTTGAAGCAGATCGCCGATGTATTCGTTCGGGACAAAGCACGTAGGCTTTCACGATCGGCTCGCGAATTTCGTCGATCACGCTCGGGTCGGGCAGGTGCGCCGGATTATCGACCAGCACCGTTTCGCCGCGGGTCGTGAGGATTTCATAAATGACGCTCGGAGACGTGGCGATGATATCCATGTCGTATTCGCGCCGGAGCCGTTCCTGGATGATCTCCATGTGCAACAAGCCGAGAAAACCGCAGCGGAATCCGAAACCCAGCGCGACGGAGCTTTCCGGTTGATAAACGAAAGCCGAATCGTTCAGCCGCAATTTTCCAATCGCCGTTTTCAAGTGCTCGAAGTCGCCGGTGTTGATCGGGTAAATCCCGCTGAAAACCATCGGATGGATTTCCTGGAAGCCGGGCAACGGTTCCTTGGCCGGATTGCGCAGATCGGTCACGGTGTCGCCGATCTTGATATCCGCCGTGCTCTTGATGTTCGCGATGAAATAACCGACGTCGCCGGCCTTCAGCCTCTTCTGCGGGAACATCTTCGGCGTGAAGACCCCGACCTCCTTTACCTCGTAGCGCGCGTCGTTGTTAATCAACTTGATTCCCTGGCCCGCCTCGATCTTGCCGGAAAAAATCCGGACGTAAGCAACGACGCCGCGATAGATATCGAAGACACAATCGAAAACGAGGCCGCGCAAGATTTCGTCGGCCGGTTTCGGGGGCGGCGGGATTCGGTGGACGATCGCCTCGAGAATCTCTTCGATGCCGATTCCCATTTTCGCGCTGGCGTCGATCGCTTCCTCGGCGGGAATGGCCAGGATTTCCTCGAGCTGCTTGTGCACCGCCGGGAATGTCGGCGTTCGGCAAATCGATCTTGTTGATGACCGGTATGATGGTGAGGCCCTGTTTGTGCGCGAGATGCACGTTCGCGACCGTTTGCGCCTCGACGCCCTGAGCGGCATCGACGATGAGCAACGCGCCTTCGCAGGCCGCCAGTGATCGCGAAACTTCATACGCGAAATCGACGTGCCCCGGCGTATCGAGCAGATTAAGCCGGTATTTTTTTCCCGACCGCGCGGTGTAACGCATCGCGACCGGGTGCGCCTTGATCGTGATCCCGCGCTCGCGTTCGAGATCCATCGAATCGAGCAACTGATCCTGCTTGTCGCGCTGTGAATTGTGCCGGTGCGGTCGAGCAATCGATCCGAGAGCGTGGTCTTCCCGTGATCGATATGCGCGATGATGCAGAAATTCCGGGTCAGCTCGATCGACATAAAGCGCCGCACTATGCGGGCGCGTCCAGTCGTGGGTCAATCGGGAGCCAAGATCTCCTGTCGGAGCTGCGGTGAATCGTGCCTGAACGCTCAATGTCCAAATCCCAAGCAAGTCCAAGTAAGCGGAGCAAGCTCTACCGAACACGTGATTTGGCATTGCGAGTGCCAGGGATTGCGGCTCCCGAATTTGGGACTTCGCGACGCGGCTCACAACGGTAGCGGCGCCGCAGCTCCTCCGGATCCGCGCCAGCCTTCCGCAATTCCCGCAAACTCAGCGCCGCGTGCCGTTTCGCCAGCCGCTGGCCAGACGCGTCCGTGATCAATTCGGTGTGATAGAACTGCGGCGCGCTCAAACCCAGGGCCCGATAAATCAGCAACTGCCGAAACGTCGAAAGCAGCAAATCGGCGCCGCGCACCACTTCGCGTAATCTGCATCGCCGCGTCATCCGCCACGACCGCCAGTTGATAGGCCGGCACATCGTCTTTTCGCCAGACGATGAAATCGCCGAAATCCACCCCGGCGACCGCGCGCTGCGTTCCAAGCCGCTGATCGACGAACTGCAACGCTTCGCCGTCCGGCACGCGAAAACGCCAGTTATGCCCCGCCGGCGAATCGAGGTCGCTGATCGTTCCGCTCTCCGGCCGGCACGTTCCCGGATAAACCGGTTCTTCGTTCTCATGGTGCGGCGCGTTGGCCGATTGAAGCACATCCCGCCGCGAACAAGTGCAGGGATAAATCAACGCCGCGTCGCGCAATTTCTTCCAAACCGCCAGATAGATTTCGCGCCGTTCACTTTGGAGGTAGGGCGCAAACGGACCGCCAATATCCGGCCCTTCGTCCCATCGCAATCCAAACCAGCGAAGGTCTTCGACGATCGCGTCGCGAAATTCCGGCCGGCACCGGTCGCGATCCAGATCTTCGATTCGGAGAATCGAGCTTTCCGCCGCGCATTCTGGGCGCGTTCCTGGGCGCGCCAGAATGTCATGGCATGGCCGAGATGAAGATAACCTGTCGGCGACGGGGCGATTCGGCCGCGATAAGGAATTTCCGATTTCAGATTGTCGAATTTCAGATTAGCGTGAGCGCTCCGCAGCGGCTCGGAGAGACGCCATTCAATTCTGCAATCTGCCCATCGGAAATCATCAATGAAAAAACCACGTCTCCTCCTTTGGGATATCGACGGCACCCTGATCAGCACGGGCGCGGCCGGACAGCGGGCGATCGCGCTGGCAACCGCGCAACGATTCGGCGGAATGCGCGATCTGGAAGGCGTGGAGATCGCGGGACGAACCGATTCCAGCATCGCGCATCAGATTCTCGACGAAATATGGAGAGCCGATCACCGAGGAAAACATGCGCTCATTTCTCGATCTCTATCTCGAGTTGCTGGCGCACGAACTGCCGCGAAGCCAGGGACAGGTCATGCCCGGAGTTCTGGAGTTGCTGCAGCGGGCCGAACATCGATCGGACACCATCCTGGGACTTCTGACCGGCAATCTCCGGCGCGGAGCCCAGCTAAAACTCGAGCATTATCAGCTGTGGCATTTCTTCGCCTTCGGCGCTTTCGCGGATGATCACCACGATCGCAACGAGCTCGGCGCTTTTGCCCTGACTCGGGCGCAGGAGCGATCTGGACAAGAATTCTCTGCCTGCGCAAGTCGACGTCATCGGCGACACGGGTCACGATATCGCCTGCGGCAAAGCGTTTGGCGCGCGCACGATCGCGATCGCGACGGGCTCGTGGCCGCGGGAACAATTGGCCGAATACGCTCCCGATTTTCTCTTCGATGATCTTTCGGATGTGGACGAGGTAATCGCGACTCTGGGCTGGTGATCGATTGACGCGGACCGGGAGAGTGACATCTTCGTCTCACCTTAACCACCATGTCTCTACCGACGCTCCCAATGTCCTGCCGCTCGAAGGCGAAATCGATCTCCACGTTTCGCCGCGGGTCGCGGCGTCCCTCAGCGCGATGATCGAAGCAAAAACCGACGCGGCTGGTGGTTGATCTTTCGCGCGTCACTTACATCGATAGTTCCGGGCTTGCCGTCCTGATCGAAGGGATGCAGAACGTGGAGGCTTACGGCGGGAAATTTGTCCTGGCCGGTTTGCAGGAGAATGTGCGACCGATTTTTGAAATCGCCCGGCTCGATCAGGTTTTCGTCATTTTCCCTGACGTGGATGCGGCGCTGGCCGCGAAATAGATTTCGATTTAGCGCTGAAAGCGCAATGACCCGGAGGGTCATCGGATGATTAGCCGGTGGCGCAAGCCACCGGTTACGGGTGGAAGAACGGCACTAGCCCTGACGGGGCTGCGCCTAAGCGTTGTCCGTTTGCCATAGCCGTCGCCATTTCCGACTCAGACTTCGATTGATCGTATCGACGCATCGTTGAGTGGCGTCACTACCGGGGCTAATGATATTGCTGCGTCAGGAAACCGGTGGCTTGCGCCGACCGGCTAATCTCCGTCGCCCTTCGCGGCTGCAAACGTCATTTTCGGATTTCGATTTTCGAGATTCGACATTCCCGCCAGGATCTGCCAACGTCCGCTCGACGTTCGTTCCGAAATGTCGAATTGCGCGGCGAGCGCGACATTTTCAACTCGGGCTGGTTCGCGCCGGCGTGTGTCGGACCAAAACAGAAGCGCTTCGCAAATCGCCTCGACGTTTCGTGGATCGTCCATGACAGTTCCGTGGACGCCATTCTCGATGATCTCGGAGAAACCGTTCGCGCGCGTGGTCACGACCGGAAGCCCGGCGGCCAGCGCTTCGAGGCAGGCGTTGGAAAACGGATCGTAAATGGTCGGGAGCAAAAAAATATCCGCCGCCCCATAAAGCGCCGGCATGTCTCCGAACCACATCGAGAAACTCGAACCCGACCGATCCGAAATCTTCGTTCGTCGCCACGTCCCGCAACCAGCAGCGCATTTCGGCTTCCCGCATCGTTCGATCGCTTCGATCGCGAAGCGCAACCCTTTTCGTTCCCATCCGGAGCCGGCAAAGAGCACGGCGATATCTTCGCTCTTCAAACCAAGCCGTCTCGCGCATTGCTCGCCCGGCTTTCCTCGCCACGCCGAAACGCATCGACCGGCACGCCGTTGTGAACCACATCGATTCTCTCCGTCGGAAATCCATAGAAACGCACGATCTCGTCCTGCACCATTCGCGAGTTCGCGATCACGCGACCAGCCCCGCCTTCCGCGAAAAGCGATTTCTCCAGCGCGAGCGTGGCCGAATGCTTGCGATTCAAGATCCGGCTGAGCTTTTGGAACGGCCCGCCAATTTCCGCGCGCCGTTCCAGCCACGCGCGATGCACGCCGTCGCCGGCGCGATAAACATCACATCGCCAGATGCGTTCGAGACTCATCAACACATCGCACTCCGGAATCGACGGCGCCAGCTTCTCCATTTCATCCGCAAAGGCAGTCGCTGATCTCCCTTCGAGGCGGGTGATCGGGCCGAATGTCCACTCGTCCGGCGGCCATCGGCAGAAGTGTAAAGCCGGACCTGATGACCCTTCTCCACCACCCCGGCGGCGAGCCGTTTCAAATACGACTTCGGCCCCGCCGCTGGAAGAAAACCCGCGCCGGACAAATCCTATGGTAAGATTATTGGATCCCATTTACGTCATGACGGAACGAGACTTTACTTGCCTGCAATCACCACAATACTTGTTAGCCGATGGTGGGTGAAACTCTAAACGCCCCTTCGCCGTCGCGCCCTGCGACCCACAGGTCAGGCGTCCTTCCCAGGCATTTGCTCTATTCGATCTTTGCCCGGATCGGAGGCTCGGGGCTGGATACGGACGCTTTCGAGACGCTGCGCGCCTCGCATCGCGGAGGATTTCTCGGACGCGCCGATCGCTTATGACAATCGCCAGAACGAGATCCCGGCGCGACCTGATTCAATCGCTCCGCTGGCATCCAGTCCGTCTCATCTCCTTTCTCGATCGCCCTTATTATTACGGCGCGAAGAAAAAGTATCTCGACTGGATCGCCGTCGCGCCAGCTCGCCACCGGACGTTACGATCTTTTCCACAGTTGGTCGGGCGACTGTCTGCAATCGCTCCGCGTGACGCGCAAGCTCGGCATTCCTTCGATCGTGGAAATCCCCACCTGGCATCGGGATCGCGGGAAAGTGCTGGCCGATCGTCCACCTGCCCCGCCAGCGACGGCGGATCCTTCCGTGGCATCGGCGTTGGAAAGAAAACCTGCTCCAGACTCGCGAACGTTTTCTGGAGGAATACGAACTCGCCGACATGCTCTTTGTCCTCTCCCAAAAAGCGGCGGACACTTTCCGCGTCCAAGGGTTTCCCGAGGAGAAACTGTTTTATCTCCCCACGAGGAGTCGACACCGAGCGGTTCAAACCGGGCGTCGCGCCCGCCGATCTTTCGCGCGGTTTTTTCCGGGGCCCTGATCGAGCGCAAGGGTATTCACCATCTTCTGGAGGCGTGGCATCGGCTCGATCTCAAAGACGCGGAGCTATGGCTGGTGGGCTCTGTGCATGATGAAGCCAAGCCGCACCTGAAGAAATACTGGCGGGACAACATCAAGATTGTCGGCTTCGTGCGCGATGTGGAGAATTACTTGAGTCAGGGGACGGTCCACGTTTTCCCGTCGCAATGCGAAGGGAGCGCGAAAGTCACCTACGAGGCGGCGGCCTGCGGGCTTCCGCAAATCACGACCCGGGAAGCGGGCGACGTTGTCACCGACGGCGTGGAAGGAATTCTGTCTCTCCGGGGAATGTGGGCGAATTGGCGTCGGCCATTCTGGAACTTTATCGGCACCCGGAAATGGTCGAACGCATGGGAGTGGCCGCGCGCCGGCGCGTCGTCGAGAATTTCACCTGGGACCATTTTCGCGAGCGGCTGCTCGGCGCCTACGAGCTCGCGATGGGAATGGCACGCTGATGCGGCTGATCCGGTATCGGGATTCATCGCGGCCGGGCGTGATGAGCTTCGATCGTCAGAAACGTCCAACGTCCACGCTCAACGTTCAACGTCTCAACTCCAGACGGACTTCGCGTCGGTTCTGTCCCTACGTTGGACGATTGGACGTTGGAGCGATTGCGACGTATCGGCACGTTAGTTTTCTTTACCGTCGTGAACATTCTTCTCATTCAACTGAAGCGAATCGGCGATCTGATTCTCACGACGCCTGCGATCGCGGCTCTGCGGGAAAGATTTCCCGAAGCGACTCTCTCCCTGGTGGTTTCTCCCGCGGTCGAGGGATTGCTCCCGGCCATCGCGGGAATCGACAAAGTTTTCGTGGTCAGGGGA
Source organism: uncultured Verrucomicrobiae bacterium (assembly GCA_963751725.1). GTDB lineage: Bacteria > Verrucomicrobiota > Verrucomicrobiia > Chthoniobacterales > UBA10450 > AV80. The sequence goes on along the minus strand of CAVVVQ010000009.1, from coordinate 16,013 downwards.
AAAGCGGACGATGCGCTCGATTGGATCGCGCTGGCGTGGGGCAAATTTGATTATTGCCTCGATTTTACCCGCAACGATCGCTCCTCATTTTTGACCCTGCTTTCGCAGGCGACGAAAGCGCATCACCTCGGACCACCCGAACCTTCGCACGAAGATTCGGGCCCGCAGCTACAACGAGTTCGTGGAATCTCCGGTGCGCCTCTTGCACACCGTTGATTACCATCTCGCTCTGCTGAAACCGCTGGGAATTCACGACGCCTCCCGCGCAATCCACCTCGAACTTGCCGGACTCCACCGTCGAGAAAGCGGAACAACTCCTCGAAGGCGACGCAGGCCGGGGACGAATTCGTGATTCTTCATCCCGGGTTCGGCCCGGGCCGAAAAATTCTGGGAAACGGATCGCTGGGCCCAGGTGATCGATCACTGCGTGCGGGAACGGCAGATGAAATGCGTCCTCACCGGAGGCCGCTCTCCGATGGAACGAGCCCAAATCGCGACCATCAAGTCTTCGAGCCGTTCGGAGCGTAATCGACCTTTCCGGGAAGACCGATTTGCTCACGCTCGCGGCGCTTGTTCGCAAGGCCCGCCTGCTCATTACGGTCGATTCCGCGCCGATGCACTTCGCGGCCGCCTGGGACACTCCGCAGGTGGTCTTGTTTGGCCCGACCAATCCCTTTCACTGGCATCCCCGCTCCGAATCGGCCGTCGTTCTCCTGGGTGAATTCGAGCGGCCCGGTGAGCGAATTTGACCCCAGACAGCGAGCCGTGCCGATGAACCAAATCTCGACGCAATCGGTGATCGATGCTATGGAATCGCTGCTGTCGGCTCCGGCGGCACCCGCGCTATGAGTGAATCGCAAGCCGCACCAACCAAGCCCTCGTTCTGGCAGACGATCCGCATCGGCTGGCGTCCCTACCGCCGGCTTTATTGCTACGTAAAGCCCTATCGCTGGCGTTTCATCATGGGCATCGCCTGCGGTGGCGCCTTCGGCCTGATCGGCTCGCTCATGCCGCTCGTCCTCGCGCAGAGTGACCAGTGTCGTCTTCCAGGGCGGCGCGCCCACCACGGCCCAGCAATTTGCCGCGAACACCGCCGTGCTGAACACGGGCCCGAAAATGGACAGCTCCATCATCTGGCTGTGCCTCGCCATTCCCGGCAGTCATGACCGTCCGGAGCCTCTTTTCCTACGGCAATGCCTACTACATGAGTTGGGTGAGCAACCGCGCCCTGACCGATATTCGCGACGAGCTCTTCACCAAGATGCTGCACCATTCGATGGATTTCTTTAACCGGATGCACTCCGGCTTCCTGATGTCGCGCATTACCAACGACACGCGCGGCATGCAGGCCGCGCTCTCGACCATCAGCAGCGATTTGTTCAAGCAACCGGTCGCCATCGTCAGCGGTGTGGCCGTCTTGCTCTACATGGATTGGAAATTCACCCTCGTGACCATGGTGCTTTTTCCGAGCTGCCTGTTCCCGATCGCTTTACTACGGCAAACGCGCCCGCAAAGCCATGCAGCACCAGCAGGAAGATCTGGGGCAGATGGTTGTGACGATGCAGGAAACTTTTGCTGGAATCCGCGTGGTCAAATCCTTCGCGCGCGAGAAGCATCAGGAAAATTTGTTTCGTCGCAGCAACAGGCTGCAATTCCAAAACATGATGCGCATCATCCGGGCGATGGAGGCGATCGGCCCGATCGTGGAAATTATCGCCGCGTTTGGCATTGGTTTGGCGCTGCTTTACATCTATTTCGCCAACCTGAGCGCGGCCCGTTTTATCGCGCTCAACCTCGGAATTGCTCTCCTCTACGAGCCGATCAAGACCTTGAGCAAGATGCACGTGATCATGCAGCAATCGATCCAGGCGACGACGGAAGTGTTTCGCGATCATGGATTTGGCGCCAACCGTGCAGGACGCGCCCAACGCGAAGGAATTCCGGCATTGCGAAGGGCTGATCGAGTTCGATGACGTGACGTTCCGCTACGCCAGCGGTGTGACCAATGCCGTGACAGATTTGAATCTGCGCGATCGAGCCCGGCAAAACCTATGCGCTCGTCGGCGCGAGCGGCGCGGGCAAGAGCACGATTCTGTCCCTCATCCTGCGGCTCTATGATCCGACCGCGGGCACGGTCCGCATCGATGGCCAGGATCTGCGCAGCCTGACCCAGAAATCGCTGCGCGAACAAATCGGTCTCGTCACGCAGGAAACCTTCCTGTTTCACGATACCATTTTGCAGCAACATTCAGTTCGGCCGATTCGATGCGACCAAGGAAGAGGTTTATGAAGCGGCGCGCACTGCGTTCGCCCACGACTTCATCATGGCGCAGCCGCAAGGCTACGAAACAATCATCGGCGACAAAGGTTGTCTGCTCTCCGGCGGCCAACAGCAACGCCTCGCCATCGCGCGCGCGCTCCTGAAAAACGCGCCGATCCTCCTGCTCGACGAAGCGACCTCATCGCTCGATTCCGAATCGGAAAAACAAATCCAGCAGGCGCTCGAAACGCTTGCCGGCCGGGCGAACCGTGATCGCGATCGCACACCGGCTTTCAACAATTCTTTCCGCCGACCAAATCGTGGTGATGGACCAGGGCCACATCAAAGAGATCGGCACCCATTCCGAGTTGCTCGATAAATCCGGGTATTATCGCCGGCTTTACGACATGCAATTCAATCGCGAAGGCGAAGCTGAGCCTGAGCAACCGAACCTGGTCGAGGCAATCGGGTAGCAAATCAGTAAGTCCTATGAGACCCATAGGACCTATTCGGAAGCCGCTTTACATACCTGCCGAAACTCCTTCACCCGCCGCTCATGCTCTTCATCACTCAAAACCGGCTCGAACTGAATCTCAGAAGGAACAGCCGGTAACGTAACCCAGGACCGGCAACCGCCGTAACGCGGTGAATCAGCCAATACCCAGGCCGGTTGAAGCCGGAAAACTCGAACCAGACCAACATGCACCCCGGCAGACGATTCGTAATGGAAACGGTCCCGCACCACCGATGAATCCAGAATGTGAAATGACTCCAACGCTTCGGCCGCTTCCAAAGTATGGATCAGCTTGGCCTCGACCAGCTTACACCAAAACCGAATCTCCACTTCCCCAGCGCGTTGCTCCGGAATCGTTCGCACCTGCCCCGCGAACGCTGGCAACTTGTTCGTGGAACCACGTGGGAAATAGGAAGAACTCGGAATGCCGAAAAGCGAATCCGTCTCGCCCCTCGGCCAATCCGCCTTTCCGCACGATTACACACTGCTCCCCGCAACCCATTGCTTCGCAGACCATTGCCCACTCCTTGAAACCGGCGCTTTCCATTTCGAGCGGGCCAAATTAGCCTCCGGACGATGCCGATCAACATTGACCTGCATACGCATACGTTCTTTTCCGGCGACGGCGTGTCGAGTCCGGAGGAGAACATTGCGGCCGCGCGCGGGAAAGGACTCCAGGCCATCGCGATTACCGACCACAACACCTGTGACGCAATCACCTATCTCCGGGAGAAAGGATTGATGCGCGAAGACGGCTTACCCGTGGACGGTTTCCTGGTCGTTCCCGGGGTTGAAGTCACCACCGCTGACGGCCATCTCCTTTGCATCGGCACCACCCTCCCGAAGTTGAAAGGAAAACCGGCCCGCGTCGTTTGCGAAGCAATCCACGAACATGGCGGCCTGGCGATACCGCCGCATCCCTACGATTTATTTCGGGCCGGGATACGTTTCCCCGTGCTCGAAACATTGCCGATTGACGCGATCGAAGTCTTCAACGCGGCCACCACATTGCGTCGCTACAATCGTTACGCGTTCAACTACGCGCAGACTCGTGGCCTCCCCATGACCGCTTCAAGCGACGCGCATCACGCCGAAGCAATCGGCACCGCCTACACCATTTTGAACACGGACGATCTTTCCGTGAAAGGTGTTCTCGCTCAATTAATCAAGAGCAACGAACTGAACCAATGTTATCTCACCCCGTTCGACAGCATGCGCAAAACCTGGAACAACTGGCTTCGACTGCGGCGCCGGAAAAGGATCCCTGCACTAGCGGCAAAACACAACGACAATTCTAACGACTCACAACACTAAACTGTTCAACGCTCCACGCTCCAACTCTTCACTCTTTTAACCCTTCTAACCCTTCCTTCCCACTCCCATGCCCGCCTACGTAATTGTTGAAATTGAAATCCTCGAACCAAAAGGCTACGAAGAATACAAGAAACTGGCCGCCGAAAGCATCCGGAAATGCGGTGGTAAATATATCGTGCGCGGCGGCACGACCGAAGTTATCGAAGGCGATTGGCAACCGAAGCGACTCGTCGTTCTCCAATTCGATTCCATGGAACGCGCCAAGGAATGGCTCAATTGCGAAGAGTACCGCGAGCCACGTAAACTGCGGCAGCAAACTGCCCGGACCAACATGATCCTGGTAGAAGGAATGTAACTGCGACGGAAGCCACGGATTAAACACGGACATTTGCGCACGACAAGCCGATTTAATCATCCTTTGCAGCTAGGCGATTTGAAATCGCACAAGGAACGGCGTCCTGCTGTCGCCGGCTGCATATTCGGTGTTTTCAAATCACGCACCTGTTCGCCGTCCTTGTGTTCTAACGCCGGGCACCATTTCAAAGTATTGTCTTGTAGTACAACGTGTCCGCCATAGGTTACGCTGAAATCTATTTCGGCGGTCTTGGGCGATCTTGCGAAGGCGTGCTCGCAATTATCGCGGATATAACTCAACTCCCGCGCACGCCTATGAAAAGTAGAACCAACGCCGAGACTGTTCTCCGTTTGCCCGCCTTCAGGTGCATCCCGTTTTTCGTGGCGCTAATGATCTTCGCCGAAACGGCGCGAAGCAATTCGAGAATCGCCGATGAACGCACCTTTGAGTCGCTGCATCGCGCAGTGGCAGAGGCTGATTACGCAATCAACCCGCTTGCGACCACATCATCGAGCACGGAAAACGGTTACGTCGCTCTCAATCCTGCCCAGGCTCTAACCGCACGCTTCGGGAAGGACGAAGTGCTGGTCTCATCCACCCTGGAACAAAACTGGCAAATCAAGATGAAGCTTCGTGCCTACGGACGAGGTACAAATCTCGTGCCTCTCACGAGCGGTAAAATGCGAACACAAGGCAGCCGCCTTGAAATTGACAAGCATTCAATCACGTTCCCAGAACGCTCCGCCTTGACCGAATGGTACATCAATACGCCAGGAGGTTTGGAGCAAGGTTTCATCATCCCTGCCCCGCCAAGTGATCGCTCCGTGAACACGGATGAAGGACAGGGCGACTTGCTGATCGCACTGGAAATAACCGGTGATCTTCAAGGCGAACTGCGGGGCGACGGCCAGGCAATCATCCTGAGAGATGGCGATGGCCGGCACGTTGCAACTTACAAGACATCTCAAAGCCTGGGATGCGACCGGACGGGAATTAGCCAGCCCGGATGCGGGTAAACACCCACGGCATTTCCATTGAAGTCGACGACGCGAAGCGCGGTCTATCCTGTAACGATCGATCCTTCCCTTGAGCAGGAGATCAAACTCAGTTCCAGTGAATCGGTCACTCAGGACCAGTTTGGTATGTCGGTCGCGATCAGCGGGTCAACCGCAATCGTGGGCGCCCCGTACCAAGAATGTCGGCGTGCCTCAGCGTTTTGGAAAAGCCTACGTTTTCGTGCGCAACGGGAACGGTTGGTCACTACAACAGAAGCTAACCGCGTTTAGTTTGGATCCGGTCGATCTTCGCTACGTGCATGCCTTCGGCACTTCGGTCGGGATTAGTGGCAATACTGTGATCGTCGGAAGCCTGGTCACCGCCACGGTGGGAAATTCGGGGCAGCAAGGCGTGGCCTACACTTTCGACCGCAACGGAACAGTCTGGACCCCAAAACAGAAATTAATGGCCGACGATGGAGCCGAAATGGATTCGTTCGGTGAATCAGTCGCGATCAGCGGCGATATCGCAATTGTCGGTTCAGGCGATACCTCGACACAGAAAGGCGCTGCCTATGTTTTTGTTAGGCCCAAGACCACGTGGATGAAGGAAGCACGGCTCCTGGCGAGTGATGGCGCGGTGCTGGATCATTTTGGTTTCTCAGTCGCCGTCAACGGTCAGACCTGCCTAATCGGGGCGTTCTTAGCCGGGAACACACAGACCGAGGAAAAAGGAGCCGCCTATGTCTTCGGGCGAAGTGGGACATCGTGGTCGGAACAACAAAAGCTAATGGCGCCAAGCCAAGGAGGCGGCTTCTTCGGCTATTCTGTTGGTCTCAGCGGCGACACGGCGGTCGTTGGCGCGCCAGACTACCGCGGTGCTCTCAGCGGCCAGGGAGCAGCATATATCTTTACCCGAAGTGGTGCCGGATGGTCGGTAACACCACAACAACTTATCCCCAATGATGCGGCTGCTCAGGACGCGTTCGGCACCAAGGTCGCGGTCAGCGGCAATACGGCGGTGATCAGCGCTCATCTAAAGGACATTGACGGCAAAGAGAACCAGGGAAAGGCCTACATCTACCAAAAGAATGGCGCGATGTGGGTGCCCGGACAGCAATTACAATCCACTGACGGCGCCGCGTTCCAATCCTTCAGCCTGGGTCTTGCAATTAGCGGAGACACCATCATCTCTGGCGCACCCGGTGATAGCTCAGCCAAGGGCGCGGCTTACATTTATCAAACGCTCGATTCCGACGGCGACGGGATTCCAGATCGGTGGGAGCGGTATGGCATCACGGTCAACGCTGCCGGAAATGTGGTTGGCACAGGCAACCTTGTCGACCAAGGCACCTTCATCAATCTGCCGGCGATGGGCGCTAAACCGATGCACAAAGACGTGTTTGTGCACGCGGATTGGATGGGCATGGACTCGACGCGGCCGAATGTGGTCATCAAACCTAACGCCCGAACAATGAGTCTCGTGAGAGACGCGTTCCAGCGAGCGCCAGTCACCAATCCCGACGGACGCAATGGGATCAGTCTCCACGTGGATCTGGGACCGGAGAGCATCATGTATCCTGGTCACACCTGGGGCCCGCTCTCAAAGGCTAAAGTGGAGGTCTTTTCAGGCGACACTCGGCACAATCGATTCAAATGACAATTACGACTGGAGCGCATTCGATGTTCTGAAGAGCGACTACTTTGGTCCCTCCCTGCGACGCGCCGTCTTTCATTATGTCGTTTTCCTTAACAATTTCGACGGCCCTCGCAAAAGGAGTGGCCTGTCGCGAGAGGTTCCAGGGGGAGATTTTTTTGTCGCGCTAGGTCAAATCGGCGGCGGCACACCGATTCAGTTGGCCGGCACATTCATGCACGAGCTCGGGCACAACCTCGGGCTGCTTCACGGCGGTAATGAACCCACGCTGAACAAGCCTAACTACCTTAGCGTCATGAATTACACCTTTCAGCTCACCGGATTGATACCATGGGCGGGCAATCAAGCCGTGATGGATTATTCGCGCCGGCAACTAAATCCCTTAAATGAGGCTTTGTTAGACGAGAGTGTGGGCATCGGGGAACCCGCTTTCGTGACCTTCTGGAAATGCCCCCCACACAATACCTACCTCGACTTTTTCCCGCCTGGCACACTCGATTGGAATCTCGATGGATTGATAAATCCCGGGACAGTTGCCGCAGAACTTAACTGCGATGGTGCGATGACGATTCTAACCGGAGCAGAAGACTGGTCTGCCCTGCGGTTTGATGGAGAGGGAATGATCGGCAATTCTGCCGGAGTTGATCTGGTCGACCGAATGAACACGGAAGCGGGTGAAGGATCAATTGACGAAGTGCTTGCGAATGTGCCACCGGAAGTCGCTAATGCGGAAAGTGTCGCGCCTTTGGATGTCGCGACCGTGACGATCGAAGGCGGCCCGGGGTCGTTAACCGCGACTTTCGATGGGACCGGCTCCACCGCTGTCACCGGAACAATCGTAAGCTGGGTGTGGGATTTCGGCGACGGCACAACTGGATCCGGCGCAGTGTTCCAGCACACCTACGCCTTCCCGGGTGAATACTATGCCACCCTGACCGTGACGGACAGCAACGGAAACGTGAATCGCATCCCTGTCCTTATCTATGTCTCGATTGGATCGCCCACTTCACCAACTCCGACTCCGACGCCAATACCCGGGCCAGGCGATATCGATCCTACCTTCAAAGCAACTGTGACAACAACCTATGGACGCCCTGTCTATGCCGTTGCGACACAAGCCGACGGAAAGACAATCGTCGGTGGCGACTTCGAATCCTTCGGTGGTTATGCACGCAGGAACATCGCGCGATTAAACGCTGACGGCACCTGTGACCCGACCTTCGATCCCGGCCTCATCTTCACGGACGTTTTCGACAGTCCCTCAAACCTCGGCGCGATAAACCGTGTCGGGCTATCGGTTCAAGCGATCGCCGTTCAAACCGACGGGAAAATTCTGGTTGGCGTTCAAGGATCTCGCGGCTTCAAAGATGGCATTTCAGCGGCCAGCCGAATGATCGTCCGCTTAAACACGAACGGGACTCTCGACCCCTCGTTCGATGCCACTGGCTTCGACCTGAATTTTTCCACGCCACAAGTGAGCGCAATCGCTCTCCAGTCGGACGGAAAGATAATCGTCGGCGGTGCTTTCCTCTACGAAAACAATGGCACTATAACCGCCATCGCTCGGTTGAACACGGATGGCAGTCTCGATTTCTCCTTCCGACTGCCCGAGGCGAATCCTTTTGGCGGTCCGAATTTTTCTGCGGGAGTCAATGCTGGCGCCGTTTACACGATCGCAGTGCAACCGGATGGCAAAGTGATTATCGGCGGCAGTTTCGAATACGTCGGCCTCACGCCCAGGGCAGCCATCGCTCGACTGAACTCCGACGGCAGTCTTGATCTGAGCTACAATGATCAAAATTCCAGTAACCTGAGCAAGTTCAGCGGACCCTCTGCACTCGCCCTGCAAGCTGACGGCAAGGTGATTGTCGCGGGCTATCTAACCCCAGACGGCTCTGCACCTTTTCCGTTCTTACAGACTGAACGCCGATGGGAGCCGCGACTCCACCTTTTCAAACACGTTTGGCGCAAACAGTCTTGGCTCTAATACCGGCGGCCGTAGTCTCGCCCTGCAATCGGATGGCAAGGTGGTCGTTGCCGGACAGTTCGAAAGTAGCAGTCCGAACGCGCGCAGCCGCATCGCCCGCCTGAACGCGGACGGCACGCTCGACTCCAGCTTCGACACCCCGGGCATGAATGGCCCGAGACGTTTCGTTTACGCAGTGGCGCTCAAGGCCAACGGCAAAGTGGTGGTGGGCGGCGAATACGATACCGTGGCGGGCGCTCCGGCCGAGAGTGTGGTGCAATTGAACTCCAACGGCAGTCGCGACGGGTCATTCCAATCCAACGGACCGGGAACACACGCTCAGGTAAATACCATTGTTAGGCAAGCCGGCGGCAAGTTGCTCGTCGGATTCTCTTCCTTTATGGGAAGTTCCCAGCACGGCGCACCGCCCCAGACCAAAGTCAATGGCACACGACTGGGCGGGATCGGCCGCTTAAACGTGGACGGCACAACCGACAACTCGTTCCTGTCGCCCTTTGACGATTCGATTGTCTACTACATCGCGCTCCAATCCGACGGGAAACCGCTGGTTAGCGGATCCTTCCGGCTTCTTGGTTCCACTGAAGAGAAGAAGCTCGCGCGACTTAACCCCGATGGGACTCTCGATACCACTTTCACTCCACCGACAGATGTTTTCGGTGGGCCTATCGCGATTCAATCAGACAACAAGATCTTGGTCACCGGTTTTGACCTGAGTGGTTTTCCAGGAGTGGTACGGCTCAATCCAGATGGCAGCCGCGATAGCACCTTTTCCGCGCCCTTGCCTAACGGCGATGCAGGTCAACTAGCAGTCCAACCAGACGGACGAATTGTCATAACCGGTTCCTTCTTCCTGACTGATGGCCGACCCGCGCACGTTGCCCGGCTCAATGCCGATGGGACTTTCGACCTGACGTTCGATCCAGGAACTGGACCGGACGACACGGTCCGGGCGCTCCTCCTGCAACCGGATGGAAAGGTCCTAATCAGCGGCAAGTTTTACAATTACAATGGCGCAGCGCGAAACCGGATCGCGCGGATCAATTCCGACGGCAGCGTCGATGCCACTTTCATTCCGGATAATCCGGATAGCACCAACGACAGCGAGATTCGCGCACTTGCTTTGCAGTTGGACGGAAAACTGGTCGCGGGCAGTTACTACGGCGGAAGAAGCGCCACCTTGCCTCCAAACCGCGTCTTCCGCCTCAACACCAACGGCAGCTTCGACAATTCGCTCCCGCTCACCCAAACCGGAACCGAAGGAGTAGCGAACAACATCAATGCGATCGCGATCCAAGACGGAGGAGAGATCGTGATTGGCGGAGAATTCAACGTGGTAAACAGCTCGGCTCATCTCGCCATAGCAGAACTTCTCGCTGTGCCGCCAACCGTGCTCGCAAATATTTCGACCCGACTTCGGGTCGAACACGGCGATAACGCGCTCATCGGCGGATTCATCATCACTGGTTCAGGACAAAAGAAAGTGTTGCTTCGCGCGATCGGTCCCTCCTTGTCATTGGCCGAACGCTTACAGGACCCAATCCTTGAGCTCTACAGCGGGAACGGTCAGGTCCTCGCTACCAATAACAATTGGCAGGATGCGTCAAATCGCCAGGAAATCATCGACACGACAATTCCCCCAACCAATGACTTGGAGTCGGCTATCCTAACGAACCTGAATCCCGGTGCCTACACCGCGATTGTGCATGGAGTAAGTGACACTACCGGGGTCGCATTGGTTGAGGCCTACGATCTCGATCGATCGGCCGGATCGAAGCTAGCCAACATCAGCACACGCGGGTTGGTGCAGACGGAAAATAATGCCATGATCGGTGGCTTCATCATCACTGGTCAAGATGGCGCGCGAGTGATCATCCGGGCCATCGGCCCTTCCTTACCATTGGAAGGGAAACTGGCCGATCCCACCTTGGATTTGTTTGATCAAAACGGAGTCATGTTTGCTTCGAATGATAATTGGCGCAGCTCGCAAGAAGCCGAGATCATCGCGACAACGATTCCACCAACCAACGATTTTGAGTCGGCGATCGTGGGCACACTCACCCCGGGGAGTTATACGGCGATAGTGCGCGGCAAAGACGGTACCATTGGAGTGGCATTAGTTGAGGTTTTCGCGCTCAATTAATCGGAAATATTGAGGCGTGCTTTTTGGAGTGCGGTGGCAAGCGCAACGCGCCTGTCGCGCCGCAGCCTTGGCGCAGGCTGAGCACCGCTCTTGAGGTGTTCCTCTTTACCATCGGATACAGGAACCTCACGTCTCGTTGCGCGATGGCCTCCTCTCCCCACATGTGGGGAGAGGATTGAGGTGAGAGGCGTTGTCGTTCCATCGCTGTTAGAAGCAACGTTCACCTTCAAACCCTCACCCTACCCTCTCCCTTGAGAAGGGAGAGGCGAGCAACGGGACTGGCCAATCCCAGACGCCGATCGCCCACCGATGGAATACACCAGGGGGAAACAAGTTGGTAGCTGGCGCACAAGACTTGCCGAGCTGTAAATCGTCGCCTCACTTTCCCCCTTCGCCTTCACATCAAAGCGTCGTCGACGCTTCGCTTTGCCGGCGCAATCCAAAACAGGCCGACTTCCGCCGGATCCCACGCCATTGCATTAATTCGCACTCAACAACTTCCTAAGCTCCTCCGGAGTCGTCACCGGCGCCTGACAGGCAAAATCCTGGCACACATACACAGCCGGTTTTCCATCCAACAGCTGCATTCCCCTAACCGCTTCCAATCGTTCTTCCAGATATTTCCGGCTCGCGCCGTTAGCTAACAACAGAATTTTGTTAGGCACAAAATGCAGGTATACTTCGCGTAACAGCCGGTTCGTCTCAGGGATGGTGCCTTCCCCAACCACCACGATCTGTCGCGGCCTGCTCAAACTCACATCGAGCGCCACCAGCATCTGCGGCATGGCACTTGGGAAATGACTGATCTGCGGACCGAAAGCATCGATGGTTTTCTCGGCTCGTTCCCAATAGCTTGCTTCGTTTCGGTACCTGCGCCAGCCGCAGGAGATTCAACGCCGCCACGGAGCTCGCCGCCGGTTCCGCGCTGTCGTTGTTCTCCTTCATGCGCAGGAGGATGCTCGCATCCTTGCCCGTGCCATTGAAATAACCACCGCGCTCTTCATCGAAAAAGAGCCGGTCCTGCGTTTCCTGCAACTCGATCGCGAACTGGAGCCAGCTCACGTCGAAGGAAGCTTCATAGAGATCGAGCAACCCTTGAATGACGAACGCATAATCGTCCGCAAAACCCTTCCACCTCGCTCCGGCCTTCCCGATAGTTTCGCACCAGAACCTTTCTTCGATTCGTCGTAGAGTTGCGTGCGAACAAACGTCGCCGCCCGCGTCGCCGCGTTCGAGATAACCCGGATCGTCCAGCACCTGCGCCGCGCGCGCAAAAGCGGAAATCATCAAGCCGTTCCAGGCCGTGATGATCTTGTCATCCAGGTGCGGCCGCGGACGTTTCGCGCGAAGCGAAAGCAGAAGCGTGGCGCGAGATCTTGCCAGGATCTCTCGCACTTCCGCTTCCTCCTTTTTGAAATGCTTCGCGGTTTCCGCAACCGTTTGCAGCTCGATCAAGATATTTTTCCCGGTGAATTCGCGCGTGAGGATCGGCGACGGGAGGAACATTGCCGTCGGGCTCGAACACCGTAATGATAGTTGAAAACGTCCGCTGACGATCCGAGCGCCGCATCGATCTCCTGCTTGCTCCAGACATAAAAGCGCGCCCTTCGACGTCGATTCAGCGCTGAGCGCGGCTCGTCCAGTCATTCGGTCGCGGTCGGACCGCCGCTACAGGAATGCTGTCGGCATCCTCGGCGGAGAAGAATCCGCCTTCCTTCGCAGTCATGTCGCGCCGGACGTAATCGAGAATGTCGCGCGCGACTTCTTCGAAAAGCGGCTCGCGGGTGATTTGAAACGCTTCGAGATAAGCGACCGCCAGCTGCGCCTGATCATAGAGCATTTTTTCGAAATGCGGCACGTGCCAGAACGCATCCACCGAGTAGCGATGAAACCCGCCACCCAGATGATCGTGCATTCCGCCCGCCGCCATTTTGCGGAGCGTGAAAAGATTCATCTCGAGCGCGTGCTTGCCGCTGGCGGATTCGCGGCTGCCCGCGCATAAATCGCGGAACAGAAAATTCAGCGTTACCGGCCGCGGAAATTTTGGCGCCACACCGAAACCGCCTTCGTGCGCGTCGTAGCTCCGCGCGATCTGCTGATAGGCCGCTCCAGGGTCGCGGCGCCGAGTCGCGTCGCTTCTCCACCGCTCGATTCGCCTGCGCCAGCGCCGCGATGATCTTCGTCCCCTGCTCCGCGATCTTTTCGTGATCCTGTTTCCACGCCGCGGCGATCCGCTCCAGCACTTTGCTGAACCCAGGCTGTCCGTATCGATCCTCCGGAGGAAAATAGGTTCCGCCGACGAATGGCTTCAGCTCCGGCGTAAGCCACACGCTCATGGGCCAGCCGCCACTGCCAGTCGTGGCCTGCACGAATGTCATGTAAACGCGATCGACGTCCGGCCGCTCCTCGCGATCGACTTTGATGTTCACAAATTCGCGGTTCATGATCGCCGCCACCTCCGCGCTTTCGAAAGACTCGTGCGCCATGACGTGGCACCAGTGGCAGGTCGAATAGCCGATGGAGAGAAAGATCGGCTTGTTCTCGCGGCGGGCCTTGGCAAACGCTTCCTCGCCCCACGGAAACCAATCGACCGGGTTATGCGCGTGCTGAAGAAGATACGGCGATTTCTCGCGGGCGAGCCGGTTCGTTTGAGTTGCTGACGAGTATGTCTTCGTCGTCAAGTAGGCTCATCGATCAACCTATCGTCTTGCTCGCCAATGCCAAGGAATGACGCAGAGCGGCCGTACGAACCGAAGTTCTAACCGCGGATTACGCGGACTGACACGGATTGAGAACAGCGTCGTCACTGGAGAATGCCGATCCGCGTGAGCCGCGTCAAGATTTGACGTAAGTCGGATGAATCGCGGAACGGCCTCTGACGGCTAGTTCTCATCGCGCCTGACCAATTCGTTTCATCCGCGTGATCGCGAGTCACCGTCGCGCTCGAAGACTCTGGACGAGCGCGCCCGAATCGGTTCAGACCTGGTCGCTATTCGTCCTATTTCAGGAGCGCAACGCTGCGGCGCGGTCTTCGGCGACCACGGATTGATCTTGTGCTCGGACTCCACGATTGCACTCGCACATATCGCCCGAGCATTTCCCGGAACTTCACCAGATCGAACTCGTGCCGTTCCGGCCCCAACGGCTCCAGATTCTTTTCCGCCAGCCGGAACAACCGCACCGCCGGAGCCAGCCGGCGCCCGTGTTTCGGATGGGTTGGATGTTCGAATTGCTTTTGCAGATGCACAAAAGCGCCGGCAGCCTGGATCAAGCCTTTGAAATATTGCGCATCCTCGGGCGTGGTCGTCTTCTGCAGCCAAACCTGCTCGAGAACATCGTGCGCCTCATAGTAACGCTGCTCGTTCCAGCAGCGAAAAAATGCGCGGTAATACGGATGATCGGCGATGGCGCCGCCGGCCGGTTTTGGCTCCGCCGCCTTCCAGCGCTTGCACGAATTGGGAAATTCTCTCGCCTTTGCTCATGAAGGCCCTAACTTGGGGGCGCCTGCGATGATGGGCAAACGAGCACGCTTCAGTCTTCGGGAGGGCGAACGGTTGCACGACCGCCGCCGCAGCGAAAAATGACGCTGGCGGCCCTTACCCTTCTCCTTTTTTCCATCGCGATCCTGATCTTCTGGTCGGCACTTTTCTCCGGACTCGAGACCGCGCTCTTCTCCCTCAAGCCCCATCAACTGCGCCGGCTCGAGGAAAAGCATCCATCGCTCGAAACAATTCATCCAGGTTTTCCGCGACAACCCGCGCCGCGTCCTCAACGTTCTCCTGCTCGCGGATGCGCTCGTCAACATTCCGCTCGTCGTGCTCTGTCTCCTTCTCATCTGGGAAGGGCCGCTCGCCGCGCGCGTTCCCCAATGGCTCGCCGCCACGGTCATCTTCGCGATCGTTGTCTTGCTTTGTGATCTGATCCCAAAACTGCTCGCCCTCTCGGCTCCCTACCGGCTTTCCGCGCTGGGCGTCTTCACCCTCAAAGCCCTGATGCCTCTGCTCGATCGGGTCGGGCATCTGCTCGAACGCGTCAGCACGGCCATGGTCGATCGCCTCACTCCGCGTCATCTGCAAAAACGCGCACGCCTTGAGCGACGAAGAACTCGAGACCCTGGTCGAGATGGGGGAAGAGCAAGGCACGCTGCAGGAAGCGGAAGGCGAAATGATCCAGGAGATCATCAAGCTGGGCGACAAGACCGCGAAGGATTGCATGACGCCGCGGGTGGATACCTTCGCTCTGCCGGACGACCTGACGAATGAAGAAGCGATCGCGCAACTGAAAGCAACGGCGGCATCGCCGCGTCCCGGTCTATGCGGACACCCCGGACCAGATCCTCGGGCGTCATCGATGTGAAACGCTTTCTCCTCGATCCCAGCGAGCATTACACCGAGACGCTGCTCGCGCCCTCTTTCGTGCCGGAAACGATGAAAGCGATGGATCTGCTCCGCAGTTTCCTCACCCATCCACAGGGTCTCGCCATCGTGGTGGATGAGTTCGGCGGCACGGAAGGAATCATTACCCTTTCCGATATCATCGAGGAAATCATGAGCGACGCCGCGCCGTTGGGAGACGCCGATCTCTACATCGAGCCGCTCGAGGACGGCCGCTTCCTCGTGAGCGGGAATGCCCGCCTCGACGACCTGAGCGAGCATCTCGGATTCGAGCTGGAGGCGGAAGGCATCGACACGATCGGCGGCTTCGTTTTTAACCGGCTCGGCTACCTGCCGCCTTCCGGCACGCGATTCGAAATGCCGCGCCTGGCCATCACGATCCGGCGCACCGGACGAA
>CAVVVQ010000008.1:0-18096 GCA_963751725.1 uncultured Verrucomicrobiae bacterium | reverse complement strand
ATCATTGACGGACGGTGGAGTTGTAGTGGCGCTTCTGCGAAGCGCTGGGGGGTCTTTGACTGGTCGTGAGCGGCCAAGCTGTCGGTCACGCCACATATCGGGGAGCTTCGTCTACGTGGTCAGCGCAGGCTACAACGTTCTGCAATCCCAACGGGATTGAGTCCTCCAGCCCAGGGTTGGCCCGCTCCAGCGGCCTACCCTGGGTAATATCGCCCTAACGATCCAACCCCAACGGGGTTGTGTCGATCTATGCTCGATTTCGCTTCCTTCTCGGCTCTCAGGTTGAAACAACGCGTCCCATTGCTCGGGCACAACCCCGTTGGGGTTGATGCCTGGCCCGCTTGTTCCCAGGGTTGCTCATGCTGGCAACCCTGGGCTGGAGGACGAAATCCCGTTGGGATTTGGTTGACGCTAAATACGGACCGCTTCCCAGAAGCGCGACTACAGTGTGCTCCTCCTTTATTCTTTTCGGCAATCCGATAAACTCTGAGGCATGCCGACCGTTTCGCTGGGAGATATTGTAGATTTTGTGGGTGGTAGCTACGCGGGTGACCGTGAACGCGAAATCAGCGCCGTTGCACCCTTGGCCAACGCTCGCCCGGATCAGCTGAGCTTTCTCAGTCATCCCAAATACAGCGCGCAACTGCCTGTGACGAAAGCGGGGGCGATCCTGGTTGCGCGAAGTCTTGAGGGACACGATGCGCGCTGGATTCGAGTCGATCATCCTTACCTCGAGTTCGCGCGGGTGACGAACCGATGGTTCGGCAAACGTCCCATGCCGCAAGGGGTGTCGCCTCAGGCTTCGATTTCTGCAACGGCGAAGCTTGGTCCGAATGTGGCTATCGGTCCTTTCGTTACCATTGGGGAAGACGTCGTTATCGGAAGCGGCTCTACAATTTTTCAGGGCGTTTCAATAGAAGCGGGATCTGCCGTGGGCAACGACACCATCATTTACCCGAATGCGGTCATTTACGATGGGACACAGATTGGTCGTCGCTGCATCATTCATGCAGGCGCCATCATTGGTTCGGATGGATACGGCTTCACTTTTCACAATGGCAAACATCACAAGATTCCACAGATTGGGATTGTTCGGATCGAAGACGACGTGGAGATCGGTGCTTGTACGACTATTGATCGAGCAGCGCTGGGTGAAACCGTGATTGGTGAGGGGACCAAGATCGACAACCTCGTGCAAATCGGACACAACGTAAAAATCGGAAAGCATTGCCTTTTCGTTTCACAGGTTGGCGTTGCCGGATCCACCGAGTTGGGTGATTACGTAGCTGTGGGAGGGCAGAGTGGCATTGGCGGTCACTTGAAAATTGGTAACCACGCTCAGATCGCGGGTGGGAGTAGTGTTTTCGGAGATGTGCCGGAAGGCTGCAAAGTGATGGGCGACCCGGCTGTCCCGATCAAGGAACACGTGCGGAAACAGGTGGCGATTAAGCGGCTGGCGCAAAAGAAACAGTAATCAAGAATGCGCCCCAGTTACAGGCCCGTGGTTGCAGCACCGGGCGCGCCGACGACACAGTATTTGACGTAGATCTTCTTGCTTCTCGGGGGGGCGGGTTCTAGGACAAGTGCCAACCGCTGAACGTTCATGTTGGAACCCACGATTCATCTCACCCGTCTCGGGCCGTCGTCCCCGCGAGTGTCGCGCTCCGGACCGGCCATTGTTTGGTTGCTGGCCGCGGCCAAGGTCCTATTTCATCTCCTTATCGCAGGCCGGTACGGAATCTTTCGGGATGAACTTTATTATCTCGCCTGTTCCGAGCACCTGGCTTTCGGTTATGTCGATCAACCGCCATTGGTCGCAGTCATCACCTGGATCGGCCGCCATCTTTTCGGCGATTCCCTGATTGGTCTTCGATTGCTTCCCGCCGTCGCCGGTGGCCTGACGGTATGGCTGGCTGGAAAGTTGGCCCGGGAAATGGGTGGCCGCGCTTTCGCGCAGTCGCTGGCTGCTCTTGCAGTTTTCGCCGTGCCGATGTTTTTGATCATGCATCACTGGCTAACCATGAACGCGTTCGAGCCACTCATCTGGCTCGGTTGCGCCTGGTGCGTGGTTCGCGCGACCAATCGGCGTGACCCGCGGTACTGGCTCTGGTTTGGCATTCTGCTTGGACTCGGAATGGAAACCAAATACAGCGCCGGGTTCTTTGGTTGCGCGGTCTTGATCGCTTTACTTCTCACGCCGCAACGCCGTTTTCTTGCCAATGGTTGGATCTGGCTCGGTGCTGGTGTCGCGCTCTTGCTCTTTCTTCCTAATCTGGTCTGGCTGATTCGTCACGATTTTCCGTTCGTTGAACTGATGCACAACATTCGTTCCGGCAATCGGGACGTGGTCCGCGGCCCGCTCGCTTTCATTGCGGACCAGGCGATAATTTTGAATCCGGTATTGTTTCCCCTTTGGTTAGGCGGACTTCTTTGGTTCTTTTTCGGTCGGGAGGGACGGGAGTACCGTATCCTGGGTTTGGTTTACCTGTTGCTCCTGATCACGTTTATCGTGCTCAAGGGAAAGAACTATTATCTCGTTCCGGCCTATCCAATGCTTTTGGCCGGAGGCGCGATTGGTCTTGAAAAAGTAACAGAACGACAACTCAGGTGGAGTCGCAGCGTCTATCTTGGACTGGTGGTGTGCGTCAGTTGCCTGCTTGCGCCGATCTTTTCGCCGATCCTCTCGCCCGAAAGCTTCAGCATTTATCAAAAAACACTGGGACTTGAGCCACCCAAGGTGGAGAACCAGCCGACCGGTCCGTTGCCGCAATATTTTGCCGATGAATTTGGATGGGAAGCAATGGCAGAAGAGGTAGCTCGCGTTTACAACGCTCTCCCACCGGAACAACGAGCCGTGACCGCGATTTTTGCTAACAGTTACGGTCAGGCTGGGGCTATCGATTTTTTCGGTAAGAAATACGGCCTACCGAAAGCGATCAGCAATCATCAAAACTACTGGTTTTGGGGACCGCGTGATTACACTGGAGAAAGCGTTATCGTTCTTGGCAGCGACGGAAGGGGCGATCGCGAACATTTCGCCAAGGTGGAATCGGTTGGGCAAACGTATCATCCGTATTCGCGGCGTGACGAACATTTCGAAATCTTTCTCTGTCGCGAACCGAACATGGCGTTAGGTGACCTTTGGCCCAAGATCAAGAAGTGGGATTGAAGCCAGCGTCACAGGGTTAAAGTGCAAGTGCAAGTCCCATCATGGAAAGCACCACAGCGATTCTTCTGCGAAAACGAAAACTCAGCGACACCAGTCTGATCATTTCCTGGTGCACCGAGTCGCTGGGCTGTATTCAAACTGTCGCGCGTGGCGCGCGGCGGCCGAAAAGCCCGTTTGCCGGAAAGTTGGATTTATTTTTCGAAGCGGAAATCCAGATTGTCCGGAGCCGTAAATCCGATCTGCATTCCCTCATCGAAGTCGCGTTGAAAAATCCTTTTGCTGGGATTCGTGAAAACATTCGTCGAACACAAGCGGCTTCCTACTTCGTCGAACTGATCGAGCTGTGCACTGAGTCTGATCACCATGAGCCGGAACTTTTTGCCCTGTTGCGTCGCGCGTTTGCCTATCTCAATGAAAAGGATCCAAACCTGCGTGCGATATTGCATTTCGAAACGGAGCTGGCTCGAATTGCCGGGGTGCACGACGATCGAATGTTGAAAAGCGATCCGGCATTGGCTTTGGCGAATCTGTTTGGTCGATTACCCCGATCCCGAGAGGAATTGTGCAACAGTCTCCGAACCCAGACCGAAGCAAAGTAACGGGATCGTTACTTTCTCCGGTTTGCGGGTTAGAGTTCGGTTGAGGCAACGTTTTGCATGAAATCTTTGCGTCTACTAATTGCGATTGCAGTAGCGGTAGCGACCGCGGATTCGAATGTCATCGCAGGTGAACAACTTAAGATCGATCCGACCAAATCGAAGATTACATTTAAGGTTAAGCATCTTCTTGGGAGCGCGAAAGGCAAGTTCACCAAATTCAGCGGCACACTCGATATCGACCGTCAGCATCCGGAGGAATCCTCGGTTATAGCCACGATTCAAGTTGCCAGCATTGATACCGGGATCGTTAAGCGCGATGAACATTTGCGGAGCGAAGAGTTTTTTAATGTTCAGAAATTTCCGGAGATGACATTCAAGAGTCGGCAGGTTAAGAAGACTGGGGCAAATGCCGGGCAAATCACAGGAGACCTAACGATGCATGGTGTGACGCGGCCGGTAACACTTCAGGTTTCACTGACCAGTTCTCCCGAATCGATTTCGAAAGATCGATCCTTGCGGTGGCGAATTACAGCTGGGCCAATCAAACGAAGTGAGTTCGGTTTGGTTTGGAGTAAGACCGTGGAATCAGTGTCGATGATTGGTGACGAGGTAAACATTGAGATGGAGATCGAGACCGCGAAGACAGCGCTGTAGGAATTGCGGATTGCGGATTTCGGATTGTCGGAAAACGAAGACGCAATCATTGTAGCCACGGCCCTTTGGGCCGTCCGATATTGGCTTCGCATCTGAACATGTCGGGATGTAGGATCGGCGCGTGTCCCACCTCTCCCTTCTCAAGGAGAGGGTGGGGCGAGGGTTGTTGCCTTTTGGCTCCGAACCGCAAGACGCTCGGTTTGATAGCGGCGGAGCACCGCCGCGCTCCAAGACGTGGCCGACTTACAAACAAAACTCGACGGCCCACCCTCCTTCGCTTCGGCGTGGCAGGCAGGGCCGTGGCTACAACCGTCTTTCCGGACTCCGCAATCCCAGATCATCCTGCCAACTGAATCAATTTGCGGTGAAACCGCCGGATGGTAATATCCGACCTTCACGGAATTTTCCCCGCACAACGCCAAAGTGAAAAGACTGATCAAACGCCAGGTTCCAGCAATCCCTTCGAAAATTGCGCTCGCCACGTGCATCATCTTGGGCCTGGCCATCTCGGCTCTGGCCCAGGACTATGGGTTGGATTCGCGTGATCCGATCGGTCCTTATCTGAATAACGTCATGCCGGCCACCAGTGCGGGGCCGTTTCCGGCCGTGCTTTCCGCGACCGGCGCCTTCACCAATCTCGCGACGCTCCTCCCCGGTCACTGGGATTATTCCCTTCAATGTCAATTCACCACTTTGGTCAGATAGCGCTCACAAGGACCGCTGGTTTGCAGTCCCGAATGATGGCGCCCCCTACACACCGGACGAGCAGATCGAGTTCTGTTCCAACCGGTGAATGGTCGTTTCCCGATGGCACGGTTTTCGTCAAGCATTTCGAGCTGACGGTAAACGAAATGACTGGCGCTCGGAAACGGCTTGAAACGCGGTTGCTTGTTCGCAAGCAAGGCGGTGGTGTTTATGGCGTTACTTACAAATGGCGTCCGGACAACAACTGACGCCGATTTGTTACCCGGCGCGCTCGACGAAGACATTCCGATTGTCACCAGCCACCGGTGGGACACGGATTCAAAAATGGAGTTATCCGAGTCGCGGTCAATGTGTCGTTTGCCATAACACTTTCGCCAATTTCGTTCTCGGAGTGAAGACCCATCAGATGAACGGGGATTTCACTTATCCGTCGACGGGGCGAACGGACAATCAAATTCGGACCTTTGCGCACCTTGGTTTGCTCAATCCGGCCCCTAACGAATCAGATATCCCGAACTTCCCTCAAGTCGGTTTCGATCACCAATACCAACGCCCGGTCCAGCTCCGGATGCGTTCCTGGATCGATTCAAACTGTTCGCAATGCCATCGGCCGGGCGGATTCGGCCCAGCTTACGATGGCCGGTTCTACACGCCACTGGCGGACTCAAGCATCTAGTCAACAATGTTGTCATCTTCCGCGACCTCGAAGGATCAGGCCTTTACCTGCGCGACAACGCCTTGGATGACACGAAAGATGCCGCCACTGGCCAAGAACATGATCCACGAAAACGCCGATGGCGAACCTGCGACAATGGATCGCAAGCCCATTTGAAGTGCTTTCAGTTTATCTCTATCAGGATACGAGTCATTTGGTCGTCAGGTTCAACAGTCATGTCGATCCGGCGACAGCGGCGATCAGCAGCCAACTATTTGATCAATCAAGGCGTGACCGTTTCCGCGGCGCAACGTTGGTCCCGAGCCCGACACAGTGATCCTGACCGTCCTCGGGCCGTGAGTCAGAGCAAAGTTACATTTTGACGATAAACGACGTTCAGGATACAGCGCCGTCGGCGAACACTATCTGGCCGGAGAAGTCAGGCTAACTTTTTTGCTGCGTTCTATGAGTCCACACCTACCGGGGCGCGGCTGGCCAACATTTCGACCCGGCTCAGTGTTGGCACTGGAAACAATGTCTTGATCGGCGGTTTCATCACTCTCGGCGGTTCTGCCAAGCGAGTAATGATCCGGGCAATTGGCCCATCGTTGATCGGAATTGGACAATGTGTTAGGCGATCCGGTGCTGGAATTACATGATGGGGCCGGGGCCTTGCTTGCGACCAACGATAATTGGGCGGACAACTACAATCGCCAGGAAATTGTCGATACCACATCGCGCCTACCTCCGCATAATGAGTCTGTTATCTTAACCACCTTCCGTCCAGCAGCGGCAGCGTTCCTTATACCGTGATCCTTAAGGGCCTGGACGACACGACCGGAGTCGGTGTGGTCGAAGTGTATGATCTCGATCGGGCTTTCTCATATCCAAACTGGCCAACATCTCGACGCGCGGTTTCGTCCAGACCGGCGAAAATGTTTTGATCGCCGGAACGATTGTTGGTGGTCCGGCCATGCAACGGGTCTTGGTCCGTGCCATCGGTCCGTCGCTTTCCATTGCAGAAAAACTTCAGGATCCGACCCTTGAGTTGCACGACGGAAATGGTGGCGTAATCGAAGCTAACGATAACTGGATCGATTCGCCTAATCGCCAGGCCATTATTGATACAACGATTCCACCAACGAATGATTTGGAATCGGCCATTCTCGCGACTCTGCCCGGTAATAATGCTGCTTACACAGCGATCGTTCGCGGAGCCGGCGAATCTACCGGGATCGCGAATGTTGAGGTCTACGCGCTACCACCTCAGTAGGATTTGCTTTACCCATCAGTGGTTAAAAACTGATCTCCCACCACCTCTGCAGGTTTTCCGCGCGCGACGAATTTTCCGCGCTCCATCACCACTACTTCATCGCATAACGCCGCCAGTTCGTCGCCGTCATGGGTGACGTAAATCAACGGGATCAGAAATTCATCTCGAATCCGGAGCAGAAACGGGATCAGCCTTTTCTTGAGCCGCGAGTCGAGATTACTCATTGGCTCATCCAAAAGTAGCAAGCGTGGCGCGGAAAGAATGGCGCGGGCAAAGGCAACGCGTTGCTGTTCGCCACCTGAAAGGGTTGCGATGTCGCGCGCGAACAAGTGAGTGATCTCCATCACTTCGGC
Source organism: uncultured Verrucomicrobiae bacterium (assembly GCA_963751725.1). Taxonomy (GTDB): domain Bacteria; phylum Verrucomicrobiota; class Verrucomicrobiia; order Chthoniobacterales; family UBA10450; genus AV80. Next base: position 10,688 of record CAVVVQ010000008.1, on the reverse strand, counting down.
AACATGTTCCAGGCTCGCTAACGTCGCCTTTCCCTGTTTGTATCCATAAACAAGGTTTTCGCGGACGTTCAGGTGCGGGAAAAGTGCGAGATCCTGCGGAACATATCCGATGTGGCGAAGGCGAGGCGGAAGGTCTAACCGTGTTCCCGCATCGAAGAGTAATTGATCATCGAGCTCGACTGTTCCTTTGGCCGGCCGGCGAAGGCCGGCGATCAAATCCAGCAACGATGTCTTACCTGCTCCGGAGGGGCCAAACATTCCAACGATTGGTCGGTCGAATGTGACCTCGGCTTCCAGGGTGAAACTGGCTAACGGCAAACGAATCTCGTGAAGACGAAGTTTCATGTCGAACGTTTTCGGGTCGAGATGATCTGGCCGGCGAGAACCGCGACGAAAACTATCGCGATCGAAACAAACAGAAGCGGTATCGCGGCGCGATCGTGTCCAAGTTGGATTTCCTGATAAATGGAGAGCGAAATGGTCATGGTCCGCCGTGGAATCATTCCCGCGACCACCGCTGTTGCTCCGAATTCGCCCATCGCCCGGGCGAAGGCGAGAATTGCGCCAGCGACAAGACCTCGGAAAGCCAAAGGCACGGTAATGGTAAAGAACACCCGCCAATCGCTCGCCCCGAGTGTTCTCGCGATATCTTCCAGGCGCGGGTTAACTTCCTGAAACGCGCTCTGAGCGGTTCGGACAAGCAGCGGAAACGCCATCACCGCGCAGGCCAGCACTACGGCCCGCCAGGTGAAAACCACATCAAGACCAAAGGTTCGCTCGAGCATTGAACCGATCGGGCCGTGTCGACCAAAGAGCATGAGCAAGAGAAGACCGGTTGCGACAGGTGGAACAAACAATGGCAGCATAACCAGTGTTTCGACAGCTGCTTTTCCTGGCCACGATCGCCGTGCTAACAACCACGCGAGCGGAATCCCCAACGGCAGAATTATAATTGTGCTAAGTGCCGAGACCTCCAGGGTGAAGAAGACAGTGTGCCACGCTTCACTGGTCATGGCGCCATTGCTACTTCGTCACGATGAATCCGAACTTTTCGAAGATCGAGCGCGCGGTTGCCCCTGCGAGAAATTCTCCGAATTTCCGAGCGCTTTCGGGTTCTTTCGATGATTTCGTCACCGCGACAGGGTAGGAAATTTTCGGCCCGTCTGCGGCGGGGATTTCAATTGCGACCTTCACCTTTTTCGAGATCAACGCGTCTGTTTTGTAAACAAATCCCGCATCGACATTTCCAGATTCAACCGCCGCTAGCGCAGCTCGAACGTTCTCCGTTGGGATGATCTTTCCCTTAACCGCATCCCAAAATCCCGCCTTTTGCAGGTATTCGCTGGCATAAATTCCTGCAGGAACAGTGTGTGGCTCCGCGATGGCGATCTTCTGGTAATCGCGTTTGGTTAGATCGACTAATGATGTTGGGATCATCGTTGCGTCAGTTGCAACGACGATAACGAGCAGATTGGAAAGCAGACTCCGTCGCGTCCCCTTGAGGAGGAGATCCTTCTTTTCCAAGTCGTCCATCTTTGCCTCGTCAGCTGAGAAAAACATGTCAGCTGGTGCGCCTTCTTCGATTTGGCGTGCCAGAAAATTTGACGCGCCAAAGTTGAAGTGAATTTTGTCGCCGCTGGTTTTTTCATAAGTGGCGCCGATCTCTTTCATCGCGTCAGTCAAACTCGCGGCGGTTTGCACCGTCAACTCGGCTGCCGAAAGGCTAGCTTGGAGAACTAGGGCCAGTACGAAAATGAGAACTCGTGTTGTCATTAAATGGATGGAGCAATCGAAGCTTTGGCTGGAACTGGAGTGACCAAGTATTGCTTTGCCAGAATAAAAGTTGCGATTACCGGCAACGTCATAACAAATGATGCAAACATCATGATTCCAAACGGAGGGATGCCGAGTCCTTGTGGAAGGGATTCAAACAAGGCAAGGAGCGAGTCGCCAGCGGGATTGATCAAGGCGGCTAGGAACGGAAACGCCGTAGCCATCACGACCAGGAAACCAATCACGGTGAGTTCGCGTTTGATTCGAGGAAGCACGACGTACCTGAAAATTCCCAACCCTCCACAGCCGTCCATTCGTGCGGAGTCTTCCAGTTGTCGCGGGAGTGTCGGTGCTTTCTGGCAAAAAATGACCACGGCAAATGCGGAAACAATCGAGTTGCCAAAACAGATGACAAAAGACGCTGGGTAAGCGGACGTGGAATAGTGGAAGCCAGTGAAGGCGGGAACGATCCAGATTGTTTGGGCTAAAACGATTGTCATGAGCACACCAACCAAACCGCGTTGGTGCCAGTGCATTCGCATAATCGCTGCCGCCATTAGGGAATAAACCGCGAGGAGTCCAATCAGATTAATGACGAGGACGATCAGCGAAATGGTAAGTGGATCCGACATGTGGGGCGGTTTGGTCTAAGGCGATCCGGTTTCCCATCCTCTTATCCTGTCCGGGAGATATTTCAAATGAAGCGTCCCCTTTTGCTGGATTGCCCGCTTTTTAGCATGATCTTTCCAGGGGCTCCGGCCCTAACAAAAAGCTTGCTTTTACCGGGCATTTTCCGGCAACTTTTCCCATTCTGGCTATGATGAAATCCAAAGTATTGCTGAACTGCATTATCGTTCCGTCCTTAATTATCGGTGCGACCCTCCGAACAGACGCCGCGGATCCCGCTGATCCGACGATCGGTGCCTGGAAAACTTTTGGGAACGGGCCAAGCCATACCGGGTACTACCCCACCGCGATCGGGAACGTCCCGATTGTCGCGGGTTGGAGCAAAACGCTAGGGGTGGCGATCAACCAAGTGGCGGTCTTCGAGGACAAGATTTACCTAACTACGAATACGTATTTCGGCGCCACGACTTACGCCGCTGCGCTGAGTGCGACGGATGGAAGCGAGCTCTGGCGTTACCCGATGCCCGAAGCATACTCACTGAACCCGCCGACGTATGATTCAGGCCGCCTCTTGTTCCAGCGCTGCGATCATTCCGACGACACTTATCTCTACTCTCTGAATGCGACCACCGGCAATCTCCTCTGGGCCGCGCCACATGCGGCACAATGGGAACGTTACCAGGCTCCAACAGTTTTCGGCGATGGAGTCTGGATTGACGGTGGATACTACGGCGGCATGTATGGATTCGACCTGGCAACCGGAGCGCAGCGGTTTTTCTTTTCGCTCCCACAAGAGGATCAATGGACGCCAAGCTACTATGGAGGTGTAGTCTACAGTTGCGTGGGCGGGATTCTCAAAGCTAACGACCCGCGTTCTGGCTCCGACTTGTGGACACGTGATATCAGAACCCCGGGTTCGAGTTGGTATGGCGCGGGAGTCCTTTCGATCATGAATAATCGCGCTTTTGTTATCGGTAATTCGAGCCTGGTGGCGGTCGATTTGACTGCCCGAAGTGTTCTCTGGCGAGTTACTGGCAATTTCGTTGGCACTCCGGCGAATGACGGCACTGCGGTGTACGCGATTCTCGGAAATGCAGTGAAGGCTTACTCGTGTGCGACCGGGAGTCTGCTCGGCACTTATACAGGCACTGGTACGCTTAGTGGTCAGCCGCTCGTTTTGAATGATGTCATCATGGCAGCCAATGAGACCAACACGTTTGTTTTTGATAAGGGATCCTTTTCGCTCCGAACGACTCTGCCAACCGGCGGGATGGTGTCCTATACCAGAGGGGTAATTTATACCGCGGACACGACCGGCAAACTCGCGACTCATAATGTTCTTCTGGCCGACCCCGAACCAACCCCTCCGCCGACACCAACTCCCGCCCCGACGCCGACAGCTACTCCCAGTCCTACCCCAGCGCCAACTCCTGTACCATCGCCAACCGCTACTCCCGGCGGCACGGTAACGCCAACGCCGCCTCCAAATCCCGGACAGCCTTTGTGGGTCGACGCCAAGGCCGCCAACGGCATCGTTTACTTTCTCTTTCCAGGCTCGTCGCCGCACGTTGAACGATTCGATATGCAAACGAATGCCTGGCTTCCGGGAGCCCCCCTCTCGGGTACCCCGACGGCCTTTGCAGTCGACGAGACCGGAATTTACGTCAGCTTCGGTCGCAGAACTGCGCGTCTCGCGCTGGATGGTTCGGGCGAAACACATCTGATCAATACAGTGACCGACATAGACGCGTCGGTAATTGATGGCGATTATCTTTTTCTTTGCGACAGTAACAATTCCTCGGGCAGCCAGTTCACCAGTATTGCCAAGGCAACAGGTGCTATTCGCGACTCAGAAAATTTCTTCTACGGAATGGGAGGGCTGTCCGTTGCGCCGACCAGGCACAAGATCTTTGGACGCTCCCTCGGCATCAGTCCGAGCGACATTATCCAAGTCACTATTCCGGGTGGTTTCTTGGGCGAGCAGTCAGACAGCCCGTATCATGGCGATTATCCCGGCGCGACGCGAACCTTCGTCTTCCCTAACGACTCGAAGGTCGCTGATGACTCGGGAATTATCTATAATGCGGCAGACCTCACCTATGTGAATAGTTATGCAGGGGCTTTGACCGACCTCGATTTCTCCGGTGACCGCTCGGTGATCCTGCGGAACAACAGCTTGATTGGTTTTTCTAATACTTTCCTGGAAACGGGTCGCCACACCCTGGCTGGGAGTCCTCTTCGCATCTTTGTATCCGGAAAATACGTTTACTCGTTTTATCAGGGGGACACGCGTGGAGTGTTTCAAGTGCAGACTCCCTTGTCGGCTTTGCTCCCGGGCGCCCCTGGCGAACCGATTGATCCCACTAATCTTGCCTATACACCGGAGAAGATTGTTATGGGTGAAGACGGCGTAATCTATCTACTTAGCCGCGGCAATTTCAGTGTTTTCCGATGGTCGGTCCCGGATCGAGGGTATTTGCCGACGATTCCGCTACTCGATGCTCCTACTGAAATTGACTACTCATCGGTTAACGATGCCCTGTATCTCGCCTATCCGGGCGGTTCGATTACTCGAATCCTTCCGGGAGCTTCACTGATAGAGGCACCGTTTGCCAACCTTCCACTGTCGCCCGGAGGTCTGGCTACTGCAGGGGAATATGTCTTTGCCATGGATGCCAGCGGGGCTTGGGCGACGCATTACGTATTCGATCCGAATGGCACACTGCTCAGCAGTCAGGACTGGAATTATTATTCTCAGGAATACATATGGAGTGGGACGAATCGAAAGATGTATTTCTTCCGGGATGACACTTCACCTAACGATATAATATGGGAGAACCTCGACCTTGAAGGCGTCCTCGGTGCCGAAATGGATTCGCCCTATCACGACAGCGCAGGGTGGATCCATCCGATCCGTGTCGCCCCCGATGGGAGTGTTGTCGTCGTTGGATCCGGGCGCGTCTTTAACGCTATCACTCTCGTCCTGGAAAATGCGCTTTCCAATGACATTTCGGATGCGGATTGGCTGAATGGAGCCCTCTTTAGCCTACGTGCTTCGGGCCCGAATTCAGAAGTGCAGGCGTGGAACAGCACCTATGGGCTGGCTGATTCCGCCCAATTGCCGGGTACGCCGCTGCGTCTACTCACAGTTGGCCAGAATCTTCAGGCGATCACCCAAGTGGCGGGGCGTCCGATCTTCACCGAACTCGATTCTAACCTGAACGTCGTGTTCCAAAGTCCGTTACCCCATTCCGAGTTGAAGAATATCTCCACTCGGGGACGCATCCAGACGGGCGATAACGTGATGATAGCCGGTTTCATTGTTACTGGCTCCGGGTCAAAGACGGTCTTGGTGCGCGCCTTGGGCCCAACCTTATCCAGCTTGGGTGTTTCCGGTGCGCTTCAGGATCCGATGCTGGAGCTCCATCGGCCTGATGGATCAGTTGATCTCAATGATGACTGGAGACAGACCCAACAAGCCGAGATCGAAGCGACTCAGTTGGCGCCCACTTTCAATTCCGAATCAGCAATCCTTGCGACATTAACTCCCGGTTCCTACACCGCGGTCGTGCGCGGGAAAAATTCCTCGTCCGGCGTTGGCCTCGTAGAAGTCTATGATCTCGGCCCCGCAGCAACCTCAAAAATGGCCAACGTTTCCACGCGAAGCTGGATTGGGACGGGCGAAAACGTCCTGATTGGCGGCCTTATCGTGGGAGGAGGAAGTGACTCCGTGCCTGTTCTAGTTCGAGCCATTGGGCCATCTCTTACTGGGTTAGGTGTTTCAGATGCCCTCCAGGATACGATGCTGTCGTTACATGACAGCAACGGTAGCCCAACCAATAACGACGATTGGCAGGAAACGCAGGCTGCGCAGATTAGTGCAACCGGCCTGGCGCCGACAGACCCTCGTGAATCGGCGATAATGGCAACACTGCCTCCTGGCGCCTACACAGCAATTGTCAGCGGAAAAGCCGGGGCCACAGGAGTCGCTCTAGTAGAGGCTTACCGGCTCCCATAGTTCAAAGCGTTTGGAAAAGCAGGGTAGCGTGGTGCATCGGGTGTAAGAGCCGTCTGATTGCATAAATGCCCAGGAGTGTGTCGAAAAATATTGAGCAGCGACGCGCGCCAGGCGCACCATTGGACTCCAATGGAGATCACACCGCTCGGAGATTCGGCTTTGATTGTTCACGTCGTCGAAGATTTGGCGACGAACCAGAATCAGTCGCTCGACACGGGTACTGGAGGCCACGCGTGTCTTGGAGGAGATCGACATTATCGGAGTGATCGAGGTGGCGCCGGCATTTACGACCATCGGTGTTTTTTACGATCCGACGCGAGTTGAGCCTGTCGCGTCGGGTCGGTCTCCATTTGAAGTTCTAAAGGCCAACATCGAAAGTGCCCTGGGCCGATTGTCATTTACGAAAGTGAAAAAAATCGAAGCCTCGGTTGTTGAAATTCCGGTTTGTTATGGCGGCGAGTTTGGTCCCGATTTGGCTGAGGTCGCTCACAGTTCGGGTCTGGAGGAAACGGAAGTAATCCGGCGGCATGCGAGCGGGAAATATCGCGCAGCCTGTATTGGATTTGTTTCCGGATTTCCGTTCTTAAGCGGATTGCCGCAAGAACTAACCACCCCGCGTCGCGCGTCGCCACGAAAAGAAGTGCCAGCCGGTTCGATTGGAATTGGCGGAGCACAAACAGGAATTTATCCGACCAAGTTGCCGGGGGGATGGAACTTGATCGGGCGAACTCCGTTGCGTCTGTTCGACGCGCACCGCAATCCGCCCATCCGTATTCGCATGGGAGATCATGTGATTTTTCGCGAGATTTCACCTGCAGAATTCAACGCGCTGATGAAATGAATGTATTAATTCAATCGGCTGGATTCCTGTCATCTGTGCAGGACCTAGGGCGCAATGGCTCTCGAAGGTTTGGGGTCCCCGTTGGCGGCGCATCGGATTGGCATGCACTGCGAGTTGCGAATGCCTTGGTTAACAATGAGGACTCGGCTGCCGGAATTGAAGTTACACTCGGACGTTTGCGTCTTTGTTTTGAAGATGAACGATTGGTCGCTTGGTGTGGCGGTCAATTCGATGTCCGGATCGGGAACGACATGCTGCCTTCGGGTCACGTCGGCCTTATTTCGAAAGATGAAGCGTTAACAATAATTGCGCCTAAATCAGGGTCGCGCGGGTGGGTGGCGATTTCCGGTGGAATTGATGTTCCATTGGTCTTGGGCAGTCGGTCCACTGATCTTCGGGGTAATTTCGGTGGCCACGAAGGTCGAACGCTGAGCGATGGCGACCGGCTTCCCCTAGGCAAGTCGACTGCGTTGCCGGCACATGTTGCTCGGGAGTTCGTGCGTCGAAAAATCACGACTTGGTCGGCCCCAGGTATTTGGTCGACCATCACGCCGGAGAATCGCTTTCTCCGAATTATCCGAGGACACTATTGGTCCAGCTTTACCGCGGACGCTCAAAAAGCCTTTGTCTCGACTCCTTTTGCCGTGATGCCAGATTCGGATCGAATGGGTGCGAGGTTGGAAGGGGCAAATCTAACCCGGACAGAATCGGGTGACCTCCTTTCAGAAGCAGTCGCGCCCGGGACGTTGCAGGTTCCGCCGGACGGCAATCCGATTCTCCTGCTCGGTGATTGCCAAACGATTGGTGGTTACCCCAAGATTGCGCATGTGATCACAGTGGACTTACCAATTGCCGCGCAGCTTTGGCCGGGTGAACAGATTCGGTTTCACGAAGTGGCCTTGGCCGAAGCGCAGGAATTATTGCGTGAACGGGAAGCCGATTTTGCGCGGTTCCGAATCGGGATCGGACTACGGTTAAGATGAAGTTACAGATCGATCTCAACGCTGACATGGGAGAAGGCGCGGGCCACGACGACGAGCTGTTTGTGCTGGTTACCTCCGCCAGCATCGCGTGCGGATTTCACGCGGGCGATCCGGTCTCAGTTCGCGATTCGATTCGCGCTGCCTGCGGGCACGGTGTCGCTGTAGGAGCGCATCCGAGTTTTGCCGATCGCGAAAACTTCGGTCGCAGAGAAATCAAGCTTCCGGAAGGGGAAGCGTTCACGATCGTGGCCTATCAACTAGGTGCGTTTTGGGCGATGGCGAAGGCTGTAGGTGCGCGTGTTAATCATGTCAAAGCGCACGGAGCACTTTACAACATGGCGGTGCACGATGAAAAGCTGGCAAACGAAATCGTGCGCGCGGTGGCAGCGACCGATGTTTCGTTATGCCTATTTGCTCCGGGTAACAGTGCCCTCGAACGAGCGGCACGATCTGCGAATATTCGGGTTGTGCGCGAGATTTTCGCTGATCGGAATTATTTGTCTGATGGATCGCTGGTTCCCAGAACTCGTCCGGACGCCTTATTATATGATCCGGAAGAAGCTGCTGTGCGGGTAATCCGAATGTTGGGTGAAGGACTTGTTCGTTCAGTGGAAGGAAAGGACGTAGAAGTTCAGGGGGAAACGATCTGTGTGCATGGCGACTCCCCGGGCGCGGTTCAATTCGCCCGCTCGCTGCGCGGGATTCTTGAGAGGAATGGAGTTCAGATTCAGGCTCCGCTTGGATGATCAGGCGTTTATCAATCGTTCCATTCGAAATTCTGATTAGTTTCGGATTTCGATTTTCGAATTTCTTTTTGCGGACACATGTCATCAGAGGCTGATCACAAACTAGTTCGCGGCCTCGGTCCGCTCGACGCCACCATGATCGTGGTCGGCTCGATGATCGGCTCAGGCATTTTTATTACTTCAGCTGAATCCGCTCGATTGATCGGCGCACCCGGATGGTTGCTTCTGGTCTGGGCCGTAGCCGGCCTCCTGACTATAACCGGCGCGCTTTGTTGTTCTGAGCTGGCGACGATGATGCCGCGCGCAGGTGGCGTCTATGTTTTTCTCCGTCAAGCCTACGGACCGGCTGTCGGGTTTCTTTTTGGGTGGACACTTTTCTTGGTTATTCAGACCGGCACAATCGCGGCCGTCGCCATTGCCTTTGCCAAATTCACCGGTGTCTTTGTCTCAGCGGTTGGGCCCGACCATTATCTCCTCTCTCCAATTGTTTTCGGTGGTTACGCCATCAGTCTTTCGACGGAACAATTGGTGGGCATCGCGCTGATTGTTCTGCTCACTTGGAGCAATACACGCGGTCTTGAGACCGGGAAGTTCATTCAGAACACATTCACCTTTGCGAAAACGGCGGCTCTCCTGGTGCTCATTATTATTGGGCTTTCACTCGGTTGGAAAAATGAATGTGCGGCGCTTTCGTCGGACTGGTGGGATTCGTGGCGGAACGGCTGGAACCCGCAGGAAGCGCAGGCCGAGCTCACCGTCGTTGGTGGGTTTGCGCTCGCCTTGCTTTTCGGAAAGGCAATGGTTGGTCCGTTGTTCGCGCAGACCGCATGGACGAATGTGACATTCATTGGGGGCGAGATTCGCGATCCTGGACGTAACCTTGTTAGGGCGCTATTCGCCGGCTGTGGACTGGTCGTGGTCCTTTATCTTCTGGCGAATCTCGCCTATGTCGCGACACTTACGTTCGAGGGAATTCAGCATGCGCCACAAAATCGAGTTGCGGTGGCGGCAATGAATTCGGTGTTCGGTCGGCCGGGCGGTATGATGATGGCAGCCGCCATTATGATTTCTACCTTTGGTTGCAACAACGGCCTGATTCTGGCCGGAGCGCGGGTGTATTATGCAATGGCTTGCGACAATCTGTTTTTCCGGCGGATCGCAACGATCAATGCGCGAAATGTTCCAGCAGCTGCGTTGGTGGCGCAGGGGTGCTGGGCGTCGTTCCTAACGCTTCCGCGCACAGTGATTAGGAGTCCGGAAACGGGCGCGGTGAGCTATGGGAATGTTTACACACAGTTGCTTGAGTATATCGTCTCGGCCGATCTTGTTTTTTATCTGCTGTTGGTGATCGCGGTGATAGTGCTTCGGCGGAAGACGCCGAATGCCGAACGTCCGTATCGCATGTGGGGTTATCCAATGATCCCGATCATTTCGATGGTTATCGCCGGGCTATTGATCGCGGATTTGGCGTGGCTCGCGCCGACGACGTCCGGGATTGGGTATCTTCTCGTTTTGACCGGTATCCCGATTTATTTTGTCTGGCGCCGCAGGTATGCAGCGGACCAGGGGACGTAAAAAATAGTGCAATGACGCTAGATCGGCCCGCTTCGTTCTGTTTTTTGCCACGGATAGACACGGATTAAACACGGACAGGAGGACAAGCGGGGGAGCTCGAAGGACAAATCCGTGTTTAATCCGTG
>CAVVVQ010000007.1:0-76641 GCA_963751725.1 uncultured Verrucomicrobiae bacterium | reverse complement strand
AACCTTGGCACAGACTTTGCACGTACGCGCAACGGCTAGCTCCGCTCCGCAACTAATTGATGCAGAATGGCCGCACTCTTTAAATGAGCAACACAGCACCATCCATCACCCAGAGAACGACAACAACTCACGCGAAATCAGTTCAACCACCCGAACAACCAAATCGGTCTGTTCCATCGTTGATCTCTGCGCAGGCCGCCATTAATCCGCAAAACCTCGCTCTGGTTTGCGAGCACGCCGCGTGTGCCGGCTTCTGCCGAGCTCGAATCGCGCGCGAATCAGTTGGCCGAATTATCTGAAAACAAGAGGAATTGGTCGCGAAGACTTGATCGCAATCTGCCTGGAGCGATCTCCAGAATTCGTAATCACCGCTCTTGCCATTCTGAAATGTGGCGCGGGCTATCTGCCGATGGATTTGGTGCATCCCGCCGAACGCTTGCGTTACATGATCAGCGACGGCGGAGTGCGTCTTCTTCTGACAGAGACAAAGTTTGTTGATCGCTGGGAAGGCGTACCGGTCGAGATCGTCGCGCTCGATGCGGAAAGAGAAACAATCCAGTCCCAATCTTCCGACGCTCCGTTGGCTCAATCCAGCACGAATAATCTGGCTTACGTGATCTACGCCTCGGTTCTATCCGGCAAACCGAAAGGAGTTGAAATAGCGCACGAAAGTTTGTCCAACCTTGTTTCGTGGCACGTTGAAACCTTCAGACTTGATTCCTCATCCCGGACGACTTTCCAAGCGAGCGTTGGTTTTGATGCCGCGGTGTGGGAAATCTGGCCAACGCTGACCGCCGGCGCCGCTCTCTATTTTCCAGATGAACAAACCCGTCTTGCGCCTGAAAAACTGCGTGACTGGCTCGTTCAACAGCAGATTACCGTTAGTTTTGTTCCGACCGTCGTTGCCGAGGAGTTGATCGCATTGCCTTGGCCGAACGAAACAGCATTACGCTTTCTGCTAACTGGCGCGGACACGCTCCATCGGTATCCATCGCCCGGGCTTCCGTTTGTGTTGGTGAACAACTATGGGCCTACCGAATGCACGGTTGTGGCGACGTCCGGAATTGTGCCGGCAGGCGAGAATAACGGGCGAACACCTTCGATCGGGCTCCCGATTTTTCAGGTGCACGTACATATATTAGATGAGAACGGGTGCGAAGTGCCGGACGGCCTGACGGGTGAGCTATATGTGGGGGGCGCGGGCCTGGCTCGCGGTTACCGCAACCGAAAGGATCTGACGGAGGAACGGTTTGTGACTGGACTTTGCGTGGACGACCCCAGCCGGTTGTATCGGACGGGAGATCTTGCCTGTCGTCTTCCGAATGGCGAGATCGTCTTCGTAGGACGGATTGACGATCAAATTAAAATCCGCGGTTACCGGATTGAACCGGCAGAAATCAATGCGGTGCTCAAGGATCACCCGTTGGTAAAGGCAAGCGCAGTGATTGCGCGAGAAGATCGGCCGGGTGAAAAAAGACTGGTGGCATATGTCGTGCCCGTGGCCGAATCAGAAAGGAACGAGCAACAACTGCGAGAAGCTATTCGGCGAGCGTTACCGGATTACATGGAGCCGGCGGCATTTGTTTGGGTCGATTCAATTCCACTAACAACCAATGGCAAATTGAACCGGGTAGCGTTACCGGCTCCGCAAACGGATCCGTGTCCAAACGAGTCGGGATTTGTCGCTCCGCGGACTCCGGTAGAAGAAACGCTTGCTGGAATTATCGCAAAGGTCCTGAAACTCGAGCGCATTGGGCTTCACGATGATTTTTTTCATCTCGGCGCACATTCACTTCTCGGCGCACAGATCGTGGCCCAGGTTCGAAATGCTTTCGGAGCCGAACTAAAGTTGCTCGACGTCTTTGATGCTCCAACGGTTGCCACACTCGCTCAGCGGATCGAAGATACGCTCGTGACACAATTGAATGCCATGAGCGAAGCCGACGTTGATGCAGCGCTGGCGGCGTTCGATCGAACGGCCGCGGATGGGCCAGACCGCGGGTAATGGCATCACCTGACGCAAGGCTCAGCCTCGTTCGCCTGCTCGAGCCGCAAGTTTTGGCCGATCCATATCCGCTCTATCGAACATTGCGCACGGAAGATCCGGTTCATTGGGACCGCTTCCTTCACACCTGGGTGGTGACAAGGTACGACGACGTCCAGAGTGTCCTTCATTCTTTCTCGGCTGATCGCACACCGACTCCGGAACAACTCACCGCCATGGGACTCTCCGCGCTGAATCCCATCGCAAAAGTCATGGTGAAACAGATGCTGTTCATGGATGCACCGGCGCATACCCGGCTCCGCGGACTCGCTTCGGCCGCCTTTACCCCGCAGCGTGTGCGCACTTTGCACAGCCATATTCAGGAAATTGCTGACGACTTGATCGATCGCGTCCTACCGAAGGGAGAAATGGATGTTATTGCCGATTTCGCTGCACCGATGCCGGCTATTGTTACCGCGGGAATGCTTGGAGTCCCGGTGGAGGATCACGTCAAACTGAAGGATTGGTCGGCTGATTTCGCGGAGATGCTCGGCAATTTTCAGCATAATCCCGACAGAACGGCGCGCGTCCTCGAAAGCACGAACAACCTGACCACCTATTTTCAGAAAGCGATTGCTCAGACCCGCGAACATCCGCGTGAAGGATTAATTCATTCGTTTCTGACCGCGGAAATTGATGGAGATCGCCTAACCGAAGAAGAGATTGTGGCCAACTGCATCGTCACGATGGTCGGCGGTCAGGAAACAACAACCAATCTAATCGGTAACGGCCTTCTCACTTTGATGCGGAACCCGGAACAGCTGCAAGTGCTGCGCGAGAATCCAGATTTGCTTCCTTCAGCCGTAGAAGAACTTCTCCGGTATGAAAGCCCGAGTCAGCATACGGGACGAATCGCACGAACTGACGTCCAGATGGGAGATAAACAGATCCGCAAAGGCCAAGCCGTCATGGCAATCATGGCCGCAGCCAATCGGGATCCCGAAAAATTCGCGGACCCGGATGAACTCATCCTTGATCGAGCGGACAACAAGCATCTTGCTTTCGGTTGGTCGAGCCACTTCTGTTTCGGCGCGCCGTTAGCCCGAATGGAGGGTCAAATTGCTTTTGGAACAATCCTGCGTCGTCTGACAGGGGTTGAAGCTTCGTCCCGGCCCCCTCACTTGGCGCAACAACTCAGGGTTGCGTGGATTAAACGCATTGCCAATAAGTTTCGAATAAGCGTAAAAGAAACGTTTGATGTGCAAGCGTTGTAGCCACGGCCTTGTGGGCCGTTCATGTAGCCACGGCCCGCTGGGCTTTTCAACGAATCATTCTGCGGCGATGAATCCTCCGCAGGTCAGCTATCAGTTTACCATCGGAATATGGAACGAGGTGGCGCATTATTTGTGCGAATCACTTCCTCTCCCCACATTTGGGGAGAGGACTGAGGTGAGGGGCCTATTCGTTTCTCGAACCCTCACCCTACCCTCTCCCTTGAGAAGGGAGAGGCGAACAATGAGACACGCCCTCAAACGCGGCGCTCAAATTAGCCCACCTAGCGATGTCATCTGACGTAAAAGGAACGACAGAACTTTCAGAATCCCGACGCGCTTTGTTAGAGCGGTATCTGAGCGGAGCAAAGACCGCGACTGAATCGAAACCGGTCACGATTCCGAAACGAAACGAAACCGATCCGGCTCCCCTTTCCTTTAGTCAGCAACAGATTTTTGTGCACTCGCAACTGGCGGGAAGCGCCTTGATTTATAATGAACCGGTCACGATTCGCCACCATGGTGAACTGAATGTTCCCGCACTCGAACGAAGCCTGAGAGAAATTATCCGTCGGCACGAAGCATGGCGAACGACCTTTGAATGGAAAGGCGAACACGCTGTCCAGGTTGTTCAACCCCCGCCGAAGCGGATTGAGGTTCCATCGATCGATTTGCGCGATCTCCGAATCCGGAGCGCGAAGACGAGTCGAAACGGATTGCAACTCAGGATGCGCGTTTGCCCTTCGACCTTGCCCGCGGCCCAATGTATCGCCTCCGCCTTGTCCGAATGGGCGATGCCGATCACCGGCTCTATCTGACGCTGCATCACATCATTTTTGACGGCATGTCGCTTTACCACGTTTTGCTTCCGGAGCTCCAGAAGTTGTATGCCGCCTACGCGAATAATGAATCCGCGCTCCTGCCCGATTTGCCGATTCAATATTCTGATTATGCGGCCTGGCAACGATCGGCGATTAAAGAAATCACTGAACGTGATCTGCCATTTTGGTCGAAAATCTGCCGGGACCTGCCCGCACTCGATCTTCCCCTCGATAGGCCCCGTCCGTCCACTCAAACCTACGCCGGCGCAACGGAATCGCTTCACGTCTCAACCGAGACGAGCGCGACCCTGAAAAC
This sequence comes from uncultured Verrucomicrobiae bacterium, assembly GCA_963751725.1. Lineage (GTDB taxonomy): Bacteria > Verrucomicrobiota > Verrucomicrobiia > Chthoniobacterales > UBA10450 > AV80. Next base: position 72,249 of record CAVVVQ010000007.1, on the reverse strand, counting down.
AATCGCGGAACACCAGGGTGCAACCCCGTTTACGATGATGGTGGCGACGTTCATGGCGCTGTTGCACAGCTACAGTGGACAAGAGGAAATCGTCATTGGCGGAGTGAGTAGCGGCCGGCACCACAGCGAAACAATGGGATTGCTTGGCTGCTTCCTAAACACGATCCCTATTCGGTGCGCGTTTTCGAAAGACAATTCCTTTATCGATCTGTTGGGGCATGTCCGAACTGCCACTCTCAGTGCTTTGTCACACGATCAAGTTCCATTTGAATTGCTGGTGCAAAACTTTGCGCAGGGCCGCGACCCGAGCCGGGCGCCGCTGGTGCAGGCATTGGTTGTGGTTGAACCGCCGCTCGAACCTCTCGGAAGCGAGTGGGAATTCAGTTACATGGATGCTCACACTGGCACGTCGAAGTTTGATCTGGAGCTTGGACTGGATGATCGCCCTGAGGGACTGACCGGTCGTTTCATTTACAACTCGGATTTGTTCGATCATTCCACGATCCTTCAGTTGAAAGGGCGTTGGCTGCAGCTCCTTGATCGTGTCGCAGCTGATCCAAAGCAGCGGTTAAGCGATCTCGTTAAATCCGTATCGGCCCTAACGGAACAACCGCAATCGTACCCACTTCCGGAATGGAACGCGACGGCAACAGATTATCCTCGTGACAAAACTGTTGCCCAAGTTTTCGAAGATCAGGTGACAAAGCAGCCATCAGCTGCAGCGTTGATTTTCGGGAGTGACCAGGTGAGCTATTCGGAGCTGAATCGGAGAGCCAATCAGTTGGCGAATCGACTTCAGAAACTCGGTGTTACACGGGACATGCCTATCGGTATTGGCATGGAACGATCACTTGAGATGGTGACGACGTTGCTCGCGATCCTCAAAGCGGGCGGTGCTTATGTGCCTCTGGATCCCGATTACCCCGACGCGCGACTCGCGCTGATAATTAAACAGACTGCGATGCCTTTGATCGTGACCAAAAGTCATCTGGCTAATCGCTTCGTTGCCACAAACGGCCCGCGAGTCGTTTCTCTCGATACCGAGAAAATTAACGACGAATCCGACGCAAACTCACCTAACCAAAGTCATCCGGACGATCTCGCCTATGTGATGTACACCTCCGGATCAACTGGCACTCCAAAAGGGGTCGCGATTCCAAACCGTGCTGTGGTCCGCTTGGTCAAGAACACTAATTATGCCACCTTTTCGCCCGATGAGACCTTCCTCCAACTGGCCCCATTATCCTTCGATGCTTCGACCTTCGAAATTTGGGGACCGCTGCTGAACGGCGGCGAACTCGTGATCATGTCGCCTACCCCGCCATCTTTGGAAGATATCGGGAAAGCGATCCGGCAGCATAAAGTAACAACGCTTTGGCTCACCGCGGGTTTGTTCAACGCCATAGTCGATGAACGAATTGATGATCTCCGTCCATTGCGCCAGCTCCTGGCCGGGGGTGATGTTCTTTCTGTCACACATGTTAAGAAAGCGGTGCAAACGCTCAAACAGACACGGCTGATCAATGGTTACGGTCCGACTGAGAGCACTACCTTTGCCTGTTGTCACACGATCGATCCACTGGCTTCCCTTGAAAGCTCAATTCCAATCGGAGAACCGATTGCAAACACAACGGCGTACATTCTCGATTCAGCACTGCATCCAGTCCCGATTGGAGTAACCGGAGAACTCTTTATCGGCGGCGATGGCCTTGCCCGAGGTTATTGGCATAACGATAGTTTGACCGGCGAAAAATTTGTTTCGGACCCGTTTAACGCAAATCCGGGGACACGACTTTATCGGACCGGCGATATGGCGCGTTGGCGCAACGATGGCATCATCGAATTTCTTGGACGCTCCGATAACCAGATTAAATTGCGCGGGTTTCGGATCGAACCGGGTGAGATCGAGTTCGCATTGAAACAACAACATGGGGTACTCGATGCGGCCGTGATCATGCGGGAAGATGTGCCCGGCAATCGGCGTCTGGTTGGTTACGTCGTTTGTGAAGAAGAAGCGTCTCGGCAATTCAACGAAGAAAATATTCTCGCCGTGCTCCGGAAATCGCTTCCCGATTACATGACGCCTTCGGTGATTCTGAATTTGCAGGCGATGCCGCGCACCCAAAATGGGAAACTCGATCGCGATGCGCTTCCCGCTCCGGAATCGTCCCCTGCCCGATCTGAGCGCCAGTTTGTGTCGCCGAAAACCACGCTCGAGAATCAGCTGGCCGCGCTTTGGGCGACTGTTCTTGGAATCGATTGTGTCAGCGTGACCGATAATTTCTTTGACCTCGGCGGCCACTCCCTTTCTGGCCTTCGTTTGATCAACCGACTACGTGAAACCATTGGAAAATCAGTGCCGTTGACCGCGATTTTTGAGGCTCCGACGGTGCGGCAAATGGCCGAACTGCTGGAAAAGCAATCCTCGGGAGAGCGATCTGCTTCGCCGGCATCACGTGAGTTGCAGCCTGTTGTCCCAGTCAATCGTGAATCGCGCCGGAGACAGCGGCGTTCTTGAGGCGCGGGGGTCTTGGGCCACAGGTCATATAGGCCTCATAGGTCCCATGAATGGAATAACGCGCGCAGCTCGGCCCCAAAGCGCCGTTGACCCTTCCTTTTGCCGGCGCACTCCGAAGACAGTTTCTGTTGCATCGACGGTGCATCCAAGTAAACGCTGAGGTTTCCGTGAACCGCATGGACCCTGCCGCGATTCCAACATCAACACCGAGAGCTACCGACACAAGTGTCGAGCACAGCGGTGAGCGCGAAAGCGTTTTCGCTTTTCCGGCGACGTCTGCGCAGCGGCGTTTCTGGTTGCTGGATCAATTGTTTCCCAGTGGAAATCCGGCCTTAACCATGCCGATCGGCCTTCACTGGCAGGGGCCGCTTTCGATCACCGCGCTGCAGGAGGCGCTCAATCAGCTCGTCGCTCGACACGAAGCCCTTCGCACGACGTTTGAACCGGATCGTCGACAGCTCCAACAGCTGATCGGCCCCGCGGGCACACTCGAACTTTCGACCATAGGGGTGACGTTCTCTGCTGAATCGGGTGTGGAAGAAACCGGCGCCCGTTTGATGCGGGCGGAAGCGGAAGAACCATTCGATTTGCGGACTGGACCGTTGATCCGGGCCAAACTGGTATCATTTGGACCTAACCATCATTTACTTCTCCTGACCATTCATCACATCGTTTCTGACGGCTGGAGCAACGGGATTCTGATTCGTGATCTATGCACATTCTACACTGCCCAGTCCGAAGGTAACGCTCCGCGCCTTCCGGAATTACCTGTTCAATTTGCTGATTATGCCGACTGGCAGGCAGCGCGTTTGGCGGCAAATGATTTCGCTGCGCAACGGGCCTATTGGCACCAGGAACTTTCCGGAAGTTCTTCCAGGCTCGAGCTTCCATTGGACCGGCCGAAACGAGGCGCCCCATCAGTCTCCAGTGAGACTCGGTCGCGCACCCTTTCAGCAGAACTCGCCCTCGCGGCAAAGTCACTAGGCGCAGCACAGGGCGCGAGTCCGTTTATGGTTTTCATCGCCATATTTCAGGTTTTGCTGCATCGCTATACTAATCAGGCCGATTTTCTGATCACAACACCGGGCGCAAACCGGGACCGCCCCGAATTTGAATCCGTTGTTGGCCCTTTTGCCAATCCCCTGCTACTCCGTGCTAATTTGCGAGGTGACCCGGATTTTCGTGAACTTCTCGGACGCGCCCGGACGGTGACGCTTGAAGCGTTCTCGAATCAGGACATCCCGTTTGAAACGCTCCTCGATGAATTTCAGGCGGGACAACTTCCGGTCAATTTTCATTACGACACCCAATGGCCGCGGTCGTTAGACTTGCCTCAGGACGTCACAATCGAAGTCCTACCTCCGATTAGCGCGGGAACCGTTTACGAATTGAGCGCAACGGTTTTGGAGGAACAAAGCGGGCTACGTCTTGAACTGGAATATAAACCGTCACTTTTTGACTCCGACACAATCGAACGAATGCTTGGTCATTATGAGATTTTACTAAAAACCCTTCTGGCTGATCCGACACAGCCGGTTTCAAACATCCCGTTTCTCACCCCTGACGAAGAGCAGCGTTTCGCATCAAGGAAAAGCGAGCCGATTTCTGAGGTCCCTACTCCTGCTGAAAGCGAAGCCAGCACAACTAGTGAACCGGTCAGGCCTTATCTCGGGTTACAACTCCAGTTGATTGCGATCTGGGAGGATGTTCTTGGTGTTCGTGGCATCGGTATTCGTGATAATTTCTTCGACCTCGGCGGCAATTCACTTCTCGCGATTCGCATGTTGCAGCGAGCAGAAGCTGCGTTCGGCAAGGTGATACAGCCAGCAGCATTGTTTCGGCGCCCAACAATCGAACATCTTGCGGGCGAAATGGCGCGAGAAGAAATCGATGAGTCGCCCAGTATTCTCCGCGTCAACGATGCCGGGTCACGCACGCCGTTTTTTTATCTCCACGGCGATCTCTCCGGCGGCGGGTTTTACAGCATGAAGCTTTCGCGAGCGCTCGGTCCGGATCAGCCATTCTATGTAATGCCGCCACAGGATATTCGAACGTTACCCGCCGCGCCGACCATTGAGGAAATGGCAGCGGCGCATTTGCAGGCGTTGCGCGCAGTTCGTCCAAAGGGGCCTTATGTCATTGGCGGTTTTTGTATCGGTGGGCTGGTCGCATTCGAACTGGCGCGACAGATCAAGACCAGTGGTGACACGGTGGAAATGCTATTGATCATCGACTCTGCGCCGGAAAGCAGAATGCTGCGGATGCTACGGAGTCTTGCTTCAAGGATGGGCTCACTTTGTCATTGGGATGATCACGAAAAGGTTCGGCGCTTTGGTCGTTGGGCCATCTGGCACACCCGCCTGGCTCAAGCGACCAGCCGCGAGAGCGCGGGACAGGCGCCACGTTCGTTTTCGCAACGATGCGGCGCGGTATTCGATGTGTTACGCAATCGCTTGTCGTTTAAGAAGAAAACGCCGGCTCCGGTTGAGTCCGGTAGTTCCAATCAGATTGAGCGCGATCTGCCTTCGGCGTTTCAATGGGCGTCCGCGGTTTATCGACCTAAACCATATGACGGTCCGGTCGCGCTTCTTCTTTCTGAAGACGTGATCGGTGAAGAAAGTAATCCGTCACGGGAATGGCAGGAATTTGCGCCAAAGACAACAATCGTCGCCCTGCCGGGAAGCCATCTCGAATGCATCACCGAGCATGTCGAGACGCTGGCGAAAGAGATCCAGGATTGTCTGCACTCGCTGTGAAGCATCCGCGTTTGATCGAGTCAACTGATTCACCGGTTCCGGCCGCGCGAATCTGGACCGCGCAAATTGAAACGCTGACGGAAGCTGAAGTGAAACAGTTAGGCCAACATCTCGACGCGAGGGAGCATGCACGGGCAGCGCGGTTCCATTTCGAACGCGACCGAAACAATTTCATCGCTGTTCGCGGTCTGTTGCGCCAACTCCTGGCACATAATCTGGAGGCGGATCCGTCAAGTCTGATTTTCGATTACGGCGCACATGGCAAACCTGCGCTCGCGCCGTCTTTTTTGATTAAGTCAGATATCCGATTCAGCGTATCGCACTCATCCGGTTGGGCAATGTTTGCATTGTCGGAGGGTCGCGAAGTTGGGATCGATCTCGAAAGCGCGAACCGACTCAAACCGACTGGCGACAGGCCTGTGGCTACGGCGAGCGGCGACAACTTGGACCAGCTCGCCAGGCGAATTCTTTCAACACGCGAACTCGCCGCGTGGCAATCCATGACCGATTCTGGGGCGCGGCTTCTCGCGTTCCTTCGCGCGTGGACCCGGAAAGAAGCATACGCGAAAGGGACGGGCCGCGGACTTGGAGAAGGATTAGATCACATTGAAGTAGCGCTTGATGCCGCTTCTCCGGAACCATCGTGCACCATCTCTTCAGACAACGGCAACCGAACCTGGATCGTAAATGATTTATCGGCGCCGGAAGGATTCGCTGCCGCGCTGGCGATTGAAACGAAACGCTGAGGCCTTGTTTTGAGTTTCAACTAGGAACGTGTCATCCCGAGCCGGCGAAACGGCGAGGGACCCCTCAGTTGCAAGTTGCGTTACACAAATGACGGTGAACGCCCAATCTGAAGTAGCCGCATGGCGTGGCGCGGAAGCGGCCGCAGGCTTGCGCAACGAGATAGCGTCTACTTCATATCGGCCGCTTTCACATCGATTGCGTGACCTGAATTGCAACTGAGAGGTCCCTCGGCGCGCTTCGCCGGCCTCGGGATGACACCGCTTCTTGAGTGCGCTGAAACAAGAACAAAAGCCCGCGTCACTTGCGACTACCCCAACCACACGTCATCGTATTTCATGCACAAGGATCTGCCCCCTGGCCCGTTTGATTTCGCCGAACGATCGGTTCGGTATCTGGTCGGGTTCTGGTTATTGACCGGATTTATTCTTAGCATTCTTGTTAGGACCAGCATGATTGTCTGGCGGGCAGACGCGAATGTTCCGCACGCCGGCCCAAACCAGGAAGCGCTCGAAGAAGCCACAGCCGCTCAACGCGCGGCTCGTGGAAAAACGCCGCCACCGGATCCGCCCGCCCCGGTTCGATACTAAGGTTAGCAGACTCGGATCGGATTCTTGCCGGCAAATCAGCGCGAGCTATCTTCGGCTCCTCGTCCACAACGAGTTTTGCGAAGGATGTGATTAGCCGTCAGCAGTGGGCGTCGCTCAACGCCTTGCAATGCAGTGGCGAAGATTGTTGGCGCAAGCCCACTTCGAGGCAACAATGCGCCGCGCGAAGCGCCACTACAACGCTATGCGCCAACGCGGCTAATTTCCGGATCCCCCGTTGTGTTCCTTTGTGGCCTTTGTGTGAGGCTTCTTAGTGCGCGGGAGTTTCCTTGCCGGCCAGAACTGCCTGAATCCAACCAACTCGCTGCGAAATGCGCGACGCATAAAATCCGGACGGGACAGGCTTATCACCTGCCACCAGAGTTCCATTGGATCGATAAAATCCGCGCTGATCAAACAAAGCGGCAGAGAAAGGACCGCCACCATCCGGGCCGGAAACAAATGTGTCCACATCTGAGTTGATGCCGGCAAGTTTCCATACGCCCTGGTCGTTCAGAAAAACGCCGCCTCCTGAATCGCCGCTTGAAACATGCGCTTCCTGCGGCAGACCCGGCTGATTAAACAAAACAAAAAGCAAACGGGCCGTAACGCTCGTCACTTCGTTTTCACCCCAGCGCTGAACGTGATCAGACGTTCCGTATTCCCAACCTCGCAACTCGCCGTTCACCATCTTTGCCGCGCCGCGCTGTGTCCCTCGTCCCATTACGACGAGATGTTTTCCGATCTCGTCACTTCGGCTATAGAGCGGCGCGAACTCGTCGAGTTTCCCTGTTACTTCAAAAATTTGCAAATCGCTTTGTAAATCAGGAAACCCATTTACCACCGGAAAATTGGTGCCGTGAAAAACGAACGCGTCCGATACTTTGCCGATGTGTTTGGCTGTGATGAAATGATGCGGCCCGATCGCAGTTCCAAGAAACGCACCGAACATCCCTTCAAATTGCCAGCCGCTTCCGGCCAGCTCGCCAGTCGGCGCAGTCGTGTTTGCGGTCGGATCACCTGAACGAAGCAGAATCACCGCGCTCGCTCCGGCCGCGAACAAAAGTCCCCCAACAAGGACGAGCAACCGAGTTATTCGTGGAGCGGACAACACAAAATGGATGCGACGAGTCATTATGTTCAATGAAGCACGCCATCTGCCGGCGCCGGCCTATTTCATTTCGCGATTTTGAGCAGGAACGCAAACGACGTTGTTGTTTTCCTTCTTCCGGATACCGTCCACTCGATGAAAGCTTCACTCCTCCGGATATTCCTCATTTTACAGGCGGCACAACTCTGTGCTGTTGCCGGTAACCATGTGGTTAACCTTTCGCATTACGACCTGATGAACGTCGATTTCGAGCAGATGAAACGGGAAGGGATCGTCGGAGTGATTCATGAAGCGAGCTATCCGCGTTTCGAACGCGATTCTTATTATGGACGGCGACAAACCGCAGCGACCCGGGCCGGTTTGCTTTGGGGCGCCTATCACTTTGCCGATGCAACCGATCCGATTCGGCAGGCAGAACATTTCCTGAACACTGTCTCGTCGAATGCGCGCGGCCCAGCAATCCATCCGAATGGCGTGTTGCTCGTGCTCGATTTCGAAAAGAACGGGCACTATCCAGGTGGAACGATGCGGGTGGACCAAGCGGTCACCTTTGTCGAACGGGTTCGGCAACGAACCGGCGTTTACCCGGGTCTCTACGGAAGCGAATATCGACTTCGACAGGTGTTACATGCGCCAAACGTCAGCGCTGACCAGCGAGATACACTGTCCAGGTGCTGGCTTTGGATTGCCAATTATCATCGCGAACCGACAAGCACCGCGCCGTGGGGACATTGGACGATGTGGCAATACACCGGCGACGGCGTTTGCGATCTTCCGCGTTCGACGCATCCCAAAGGTGTCGCCAACATCAAGAAAGCGGAGCGCAATATGTTTCGCGGTAGCTCCGCCGCCTTGGAAGAGTTTTGGCAACAGCATTCCTGGCAAATCACGGAATAAGGTTACGTCCGCAGATTTCGCAGATTACGCAGATTATTGAGCCTTGTTTCCCGCAGCAATTTCTTGGAAACAATCTGCGTTAATCTGCGAAATCTGCGGATAGCCAATTTGGGGGCGTGAATTAGTGGCGGGTGCTACGCTTTTTCTTCTTCGCTTCGGCTGCTGCAGCGAGGTTCGTATCTACTTCGGCTGCTTCGATCGGATGGATCTTGTGATAGTAGATATTCGATTTCGACAGGTCCTCTTTGCGCATCAACAACGCATCGAAACGTTCACGTCGGCTTAGCTCGAAATCCTTGTCCATCTTGATCGCTTCAAACGGACAAACCTCGACGCAAATCTGGCAGCTCATGCAAACCGAGATATCGATATCGAACACCGCCGGATAAAACTGCGGTTTCCCCATGTAATCCGGCTTCTTGTCTTCACTCTTGGTTATGTAAATGCATTGAGGCGGACATTCCTTTTCGCAAATCTTGCAGGCCACACAACGCAACCCCGCGTGCGCCTCGTCGCCGTCGTAAACCAAAAACGGAAAGTTTCGGTAATTCTCCGGTAACGGGATTCGTTCTTCCGGGTATTGAACAGTAATCAACCGGTCCTTCTCGAAATAACTTCCGACAAAGTTCCGGAGTGTTACCGCCATTCCGTTAAGAACACCAAGGCCGATCATAAGAAGTTAAAGAGTTGGAAAAGTTAAAGAGTTACAAGTTAAGGTTGAAGCTGAAGTGGAAGCGTTGAAGCGTTGAAGCGTTGAAGCGTTGAAGCGTTGAAGCGTTGAAGAAATGTAATCATTCAATGTTGTAACTCTTCAACTTTTTAACCTTTTAACTCTTCAACCCTTTGACCCTTAACGCACTCACCGATCTACTTCGCCCATCACGATATCAACGCTCCCGAGAATGACCATCACATCTGCCACAGTGTGACCAAGGCAGAGATCCTCTAATATCGTCAGGTTGATGAAACTCGGTGGACGCACCCGGTACCGATACGGATTCGCGCTGCCATCGCTGATTAAATAAAAACCAAGCTCCCCCTTTGGTCCTTCGATCCGGCCATAGGCTTCACCGGTCGGAGGCTTAAACGCGCGCACTTTTACCTTCGGATTCATGATGGGGCCAGCCGGAAGCTGTTCGAAAGCCTGTTTCAAGATCGAAAGGCTCTCCCGCATTTCGAGCACCCGCATCATCAGGCGGTCGTAGCAATCACCGTGATCACCAAGTGGCACCCGGAATTTGAAACGCGGATAAATCCCGTATCCATCCACTTTGCGAATATCGTAGTTCACTCCGGACGCACGCAGCATTGGTCCGGTGATGCCGGCGCTTATCGCCAGCTCGGCCGAAAGCGCTCCAACGTTCTGTGTGCGCGCGATCAGAATTTCGTTGGAGACAATTAGCTTTTCGAATTCATCAAGAAACTTGGGAAACCGATCGACCAGTTTCTTGGCGCCTCAATCCATTCCGGGCTCGCGTCGACCCGGCAACCGCCGAAGCGCATGTAGTCACACATCATTCGAGAACCGGAAAGCGACTCGAACAAATCGAGAACCGATTCGCGTTCGCGGAACGCATACATCAACGGTGTGCCCCACGCTCCCATGTCGCTCAGGAGAAAGCCGAGTAACGAAGCGTGGTTTTGCAGGCGCGTTAGTTCGGCCAGGATCACTCGCAGATACTCGGCCCGTTCCGGCACTTCGATGCCGGCCAGCTTTTCCACGCTGAGCGCATACGCCCAGTTGTTAGTCATGGAACAAAAGTAATCGAGCCGATCGGTATAAGGCATCGAGCCGAGATAACTGGTGTTCTCGCCGATTTTCTCGTGGTTACGATGAAGGTAACCAAAGACCGGTTTCAGTTTCCGAACGATTTCTCCATCGAGCGCGACGTTCATTCGGAAAACGCCGTGCGTCGACGGATGCTGCGGCCCCATCGATATTTCCATCAGTTCGCCTTCGAATCGCGAACTCATTCCGCCGACGGGCTTTTCCAGTTCCTGAAATCCGGTTGAAATCATATCAACGAATCAAAGAAGGCACGGATGAACACGGATACACACGGATTTTCATTCGCTAACCACCTTCACCCTAGATTTTCGTCCGTGTTTCATCCGTGTTCATCTGTGGCAGCAATTTTTTCCGCGCCATCAAGTTGTGGTCGCGGCGCATAATGCCGCTTCGCTTTCTCCAACACTTCATCGTGTGGAGTTGGTTCGTATTCGTAATCATCCGGTTCCTGGTAATCTTTGCGCATCGGATAATCCTGAAACTCGTCCCACATCAGGATTCGTCGTAGATCGGGATGATCATCAAATTGAATTCCGTAAAGATCGTATATCTCACGTTCCTGGAACTCGGCGCTTCGCCAGATAGCGGTCAATGACGGGAGATGAACTCCGTCGGTGCGATTACTCGTTCGCATTCGGATAATGACCGGCCCGTACTTGAGGCCGATCGAATAAAGGTGGTAGACCGCTTCGAGGTAACCCGCGAAAAACTCCTCCTGCGTTTCGTCTACCTCTTTCTCCACGCCCTCGACCATCTTCTTCACCTTCACTTTCTTCTTCACCGTCCGATCCGGCCAATCAACACCGGTGACGTTGGAACAATAATCAAAGCGCAGTTCGTCCCGGAGAAACTGGGCGAACGCGAAAACGTGGGCATTGTCCACCAGAAGCGAATGTTGCTGGGATGGGCCGGGATTGGAGATCAGGTCAATCTTTGCTCCTGGGACGAACTGCTCAGCGCGCGCCTTTATCTCCTCAAGGGAGAGCATCGTCTCCATCAGGTCCGCTCCATCTTGGCTGGTTGAAAGAGTTCGTGATTAGCCGGCGGCTCAAGATCGTGCGCCCCAAAAGCGGGAACGGGAAACTCGCTTGGCTGTTCTTTTTTCAAAAAGTCCGCCTTGTTCTTACCAGTCAATTGCTGCTCATCAATTTTTCTCTGCAATTCCATAAAAGCATGCAGAAGTGCTTCGGGGCGTGGCGGACAACCGGGAATGTAGACGTCGACTGGAATGTAGCGATCGATCCCTTTTAGGACGTTGTAGCCCTGCTTAAATGGGCCTCCGGAAATCGCGCATGCTCCCATCGAAATCACGTATTTCGGGTCCGGCATTTGGTTGTAGAGGCGTACAATTTGCGGCGCCATTTTCTTGGTCACGGTTCCGGCCACGATCATCAGGTCGGCCTGACGTGGGGAAGGTCGGAACACTTCGCCCCCAAACCGTGCGAGATCATAGCGGGAAGCGGCGGTGGCAATCATTTCGATAGCGCAACAGGCGAGACCGAATTGAAGTGGCCAAATCGAGTTGCGCCGGCCCCAGTTGTAGAGTTCCTGAGTCGAAGTAACCCAAATCCCCTGCTTTTGGAGTTCGCTGCGAAGACCCTGATCTATATCGCTCATGATTTATTCTGAGACCCTAGCGTTCCCAACTTAAACACCCTTTGCTCCATGCCCAGACCAATCCTTCCAATAAGAGAAGCAGGAAAACGAGAATGGCAACAAACGCGCCGAACGGAAGCCCGGTAAACGCAACCGCAAACGGGATCAGGAAAATTGCTTCTACGTCGAAGACCAGAAAAATGATGCAGTAGAGATAATAGTGGGATTGGAATTGGACCTGAGCTTCGCCCGTCGCTTCCACGCCACATTCGTAGGTCGCATTCTTGGCTGGACCAGGCTTTGGCGGTTGAAAGAAGTGCCGCCACAACCACGCCAACGCGAGCGGCGCTAGGGGAAAGGTAATCGCGACGCCAACGAAAATAACGATGAACAGATATGGATCAGGCGTCATGTCGTTCCGCTAAAGTGTTAGAAAAGTTAATTCGTTACAACGATCAATTTCGCCTATTGGACTGCGGTGGCGCTCCACCGCTTTTGTTCGGCGTCGAAGCAAAGCGCGCGTGTCAGACCCTGTTGTAGTGGCGCTTCTGCGAAGCGCCAGGGGGTTGACTTCGATTGGTCTTGAGCCGCCCGTCCTGTCGCTTACGTCCATATCAGGGCGCTTCACAGAAGCGCCACTACAGTTCAGCCTCCTTTGATTGATGTTTCAGCCTTGATTTGCACGCCAGAGACCGCTTTCCTTCAACGCGGATGACCGGCGAGTTTGTTGACCAGATTTTTGTGACCGCAAAGCACCGGATCCTCTCATGGCTGCCCAATGCAGCCGGATTGGCTGACCCAAATTGCTTCAGCCCTCCTCAATATTTCTGCGCTCCTGGCAGCGTTTCTAACCCTTTTCGCCCTTATCTCCGTCCTTGAACGAAAGATTCTTGGACGAATCCAAAACCGATATGGTCCTAACCGCGTCGGACCGCTTGGCCTCTTTCAACCCGCAGCCGACGGGATTAAGCTCTTAATTAAAGAAGACATCGTTCCGATTCGGGCGGACAAACTTCTTCATTTCATCGCACCAATCATGGTGGCGACCGCAGCGATTCTTGCGCTCGGCGTGATTCCGTACGGCCGCAATATGACTCCGTTTTCGATCGACGGCGGGATTCTCTTTTTCTTTGCCGTCGGCTCGACCACCGAGCTGGCCGTCTTCATGGCTGGATGGGGCAGTAACAATAAGTTTTCAATGCTCGGCGCGATGCGCGCGATTGCGCAGATGGTCAGCTACGAACTTCCGCTTCTCATCACGGTGTTGCCGGTGATCATGATCGTGGGCGCATTATCGGCCGATGCAATCGTCGAAGCGCAATCAGGTTACGTATTGGGAGGAATCGTTCCGCGCTGGTTTGTTTTCACGCCGTGGGGATTTGCCGCGTTCCTACTCTTTTTTGTTTCGGGCCTGGTCGAATCAAATCGGACGCCATTCGATGTTCCGGAAGGCGAATCGGAAATCGTTGCGGGTCACATGACCGAATATTCCGGATTCAAATATGCGATCTTCTTCCTGGGTGAGTACTTTGGGATGTTCGCGGTGAGTGGCCTGGCTGTGACGCTGTTTCTTGGCGGTTGGCACGCGCCGATGCGCTTTCTGGGATTTGTTCCATCTTACATTTGGTTTTTCATCAAACTCTCTGTTCTTCTATTCGTATTCATCTGGGTGCGTGGCACGCTGCCCCGGATGCGGGTGGATCAAGTCATGGGGTTGGCGTGGAAGTTCATGCTTCCGATGGCATTCACCTGTATTATCGCAGCGGCAGTTTGGCATTATCAGGCGCACGGCCTGGCCGGATGGCTTTGGTCGTTAGGTGTCATTTTGATTGTTTACCTTGGTCTTTCGCGGTTACTCGACAGCAAGAGAAAGCTGGCACCGCGCACCTATCGATTCGCAGAATGAGCACGACTGCCTTTGTTATCATTGTCATTTTCACTTTGGCCGGTGCGCTCGCCGCCGCCACGTTGCCGAAACTTATTCATGCCGCGTTTTGTCTGGTGATCGCTTTCGTTGGGATCGCGGCGTTGTTCTTTCTGCTCGGCGCAGAATTCGTCGGTTTGGTTCAAATATTTGTTTATGTCGGCGCGGTTGCCGTTCTGATTGTTTTCACCATTTTGCTGACCCGGCACCCGGATGAAAAAGGCGGAGGGTTTAACTTCTTTGGTGTTCTAATTGCGATTGCAGTTTTCGGCGGATTGACCTGGGCGATTTGGAAAACGCCATCGGTTTCGATACCGGCGCCACCGGTTACTGAAGCGTTGACTGTGAAACAAATCGGCCAAGCGTTGATGACTGATTACATCTGGCCGCTGCAATGCATCGGTCTCTTGCTGACCGCGGCGTTGATCGGCGGACTCATTCTTGTCGTCCAGGAGAAGGAACAATGACGCCGACGCTTCAACTTTTCCTCATCGTCTCGAGCTGCCTGTTCAGTATCGGTTTGCTCGCGGCATTGAGCCGGCGGCACGCGATCTTTGTCCTGATCGGCATCGAGATGATGCTCGCTGCTGCGAACATCAATTTTATCGCGTTCTGGCGATTCGCTCCCGCGCCGCACGCGCCGACTGGTGTGATGGTCGCTATTTTCTCCATCGCAATCGCAGCCGCTGAAGCTGCCATTGGGTTAGCCCTGGTCATCGCCGTCTACCGCCATTACCGCACGACCAGCGTTAACAAACTCGATCACCTCAAAGGCTGATGAATTCCTGGATTGTCGCCAATCTCTGGTTGATTCCTGCGATCCCGCTCGTGGTGTCGGTCGCCATTATCTTTTTTGCCGGGTCGCACCGGAAATTGGGCTCGGCGCTCGCGATCCTTGGTCAAGTTGCCAGTCTGGTGCTGGCGATCGTGGCCTTTGCCCAAACGCTTGAACGCGCAGGCTGGCGGGCGACTCACAATTTTACGTGGTTCAGCTTTGGCGAGAACGCGCTGCGCATCGGTTGGGTGCTTGATCCACTGACCGCGGCAATGCTGGTGATGATCACATTCGTCGGGCTCTGGATTTTTGTATTCAGCATTGGTTACATGGCGGAGGACAAGAATTTCGCGCGTTTCTTCGCTTATTTATCGTTCTTTTCCGCGGCCATGCTTGGCGTGGTCATTGCCAATAGCCTGTTGCTTCTCTTTATCTGCTGGGAGCTGGTTGGTCTCGCGTCCTATCTGTTGATCGGGTTTTGGATTCATAAACCAAGCGCGGCAGCCGCGGCCAAAAAAGCGTTCATCACGACTCGGATCGGGGACATAGCTTTTTTCATCGGAATCCTCTGGCTCTACCACGGAAGCGGCACTCTTCTTTTCTACGATGATGGGAAGGGATGCCTTGAAGCGGCCGGTCTGCTTGGCCTCGGGTTCGAGCGCGACCTTCGTCGCGTTGCTGATCTTTGGAGGAGCGGTCGGCAAATCGGGCCAATTCCCTCTGCACGTTTGGTTGCCCGATGCGATGGAAGGTCCGACCCCAGTCAGCGCGTTGATTCACGCGGCAACGATGGTTGCTGCCGGCGTTTTCTTGGTCGCGCGCGTTTACCCACTCTTTTCATTAGGCGCGGTTCATGGAGTGACGCCTTCGCTGACGATCGTCGTCTGGATCGGTGTTATCACCGCGATAATGGCTTCGCTCATTGCGATCGCACAGTTCGATATCAAGCGAATCCTGGCCTATTCGACAGTCTCGCAGCTCGGTTTGATGATGGTCTCGCTTGGCGTTGGCGGTGTTGCTGCCGGAATAACGCATTTGCTCATGCACGGCTTTTTCAAAGCGCTCTTGTTCCTGGGCGCCGGTTCAGTGATTCACGGTTGTCATCACGAACAGGACGTTAGGAAAATGGGCGGCCTGCGGCACTTGATGCCAGTCACTTTCATGACCTACGCAATCGGTATGATGGCGCTGAGCGGGTTTCCGCTCTTCTTTTCAGGTGCATGGAGCAAAGAAGAAATCCTGCATGCGACTTCGCATTGGAGCCGATCGTCCGTGCCGCATTACCTCATGATGTTGGGAGTAATTCTGACTGCACTCTACATGACGCGCCAGATGATCTACGTCTTCTTTGGCAAACCGCGCGCGACTGATGTTCACGCGCATGAAAGTCCCGGGGGTTATGACGTTGCCGCTCGTTATTCTGGCTGTTTGCGCAATCGTCCTCAGCGTGATTCTAACGCCCGCCTGGCCGTGGCTGCACGATTATCTGACCGGCGAAATCGCGCATCCTGTGATCGGCAAATTAATTCAACCAATGCTGTTTGCTTCGCTCATTCTGGTTGCCGCAGGCGTCATGGCTTGGGTTCCTTTTTTATCGTGACGTTGATCAGACCGATCCCCTCGCCCAGAAAGCTCCCGGTCTTTTCCGGTTCCTCGAGAACAAAATGTGGATCGACGAGTTATACGACAAGACGGTTATCGCTCTGGCCAAATTGTTCTCGATCGTGGCCGACCTGGCCGACCGCTTCCTCTGGGATGGCTTAGTCCGCATCGTCGGGGTCTTGGGACGGCTTGTCGGAATTCTCAGTGCCGCCTTCGATGAACACGGAATCAATGCGACTGCCGATCGCAGCGCTGCGTCGACCCGCGGTATCGGACGACTACTGGCAGCTCGCCACACCGGCCAGGTTCAAACCTATATGGGCGCCATCGGCATTGGCATGCTGGCGTTGCTTCTTCTTTACGCATGGCTGGCCTGATCAGCACTCTCATTCTGCTTCCGCTGGCCGGGGCGCTCTGCGCCACGATCGTTAGGGATCGTTATGCCCGCATCATCGCGCTTGGATTCAATCTGTTTACTCTGATCGCCGCAGTTACTTTGTGGCGCGGTTTCGATGGGACAACCAGCGGCCTTCAGTTCGTTGAACGCCATGTCTGGATTCCCGCCATCGGCGCCGAATACCTCGTTGGAGTCGACGGTCTTAGCCTCCTTCTCGTCCTCCTTACTTCACTAATCATTCCGTTCTCGCTTTTCGCGCAACCGTCCGGTCGCGGCTTCTGCGCCCTGATGCTTGTTACGCAATCCGCGCTCTACGGAACGTTCACTGCGCAGAATTTTATCCTCTGGTTCCTCTTTTATGAGATGAGCCTGATCCCCGCTTTCCTGTTGATCAAAATCTGGGGCGGCGAAAACCGGGATTACGCGGCGACCAAGTTCTTCCTCTACACATTTCTCGGGAGCGTCGCGATGCTCCTCTGCGTTTCTTGGAATTTATTTTGCCAAAGGAACATTTGATTTCGCGACCCTGGCCAGCATGGGGAAAGGCGGGCTACTGACTGGTAAGGTCGCCTGGTTCGCGTTCGCTGGGATTTTCCTGGGGCTTGCGGTAAAGGTCCCGCTCTTTCCGTTTCACACCTGGTTGCCTGACGCATACGAAACCGCGCCGATAGGTGTTTCGATGACGCTGACGGGCGTTCTTTCAAAGATGGGAGTTTACGGTTTTGTTCGTCTTTTACTGCCGCTTTTCCCGAGGGAGATCCAGATACTCGGGCCATGGCTGCTGGCGCTG
The DNA here is from genome assembly GCA_963751725.1 of uncultured Verrucomicrobiae bacterium. GTDB lineage: Bacteria > Verrucomicrobiota > Verrucomicrobiia > Chthoniobacterales > UBA10450 > AV80. Next base: position 54,763 of record CAVVVQ010000007.1, on the reverse strand, counting down.
GCTGTTTGTTCGATCGTCTTCTCCGCATTAGCCGCGTGGGCACAATCGGACCTGAAACGGATGGTCGCTTATCTGTCGATAAATCATCTGGGTTACTGCATGCTTGGTCTCTTCGCTATTGGGAGCCGCGTGATTTCATCACCGATCGACATGCAAGCGGCGTTGAGTGGTGTGTTCATGCAGGTCTTTAATCACGGCATAACCGCGGCGACCTTGTTCTACTTTGTTGGCCTGCTTGAAGCGCGTCGCGGCCTTCGTGGGATCAACGATTTCGGTGGCTTGATGCAACGAACCCCCCTGCTCTGTGGCTGGATGAGCGTGGCAATGTTTTCATCGTTAGGATTGCCGGGACTGAACGGGTTCATTGGGGAATTCCTAATCTTCAAAGGAGCGTTCCCGCTTGCCCCATGGCCAACGGCGATCGCCACGCTCGGGTTGCTTGTGACCGCGATCGTTTTTCTCCGCGCAATCCAATCACTCTTCAGCGGCCCGCTCGCTCCGAGCTGCGAAAACTTCGGCGACCTTGGCGACACGGGAGAAACTGATCGTGATTCCCGTTACTCTTCTGATGTTTACGCTCGGCATAATGCCGCAGTTCGCTTTCAACATTTTTAACGCAACCGTCGCCCAGATGGCGCGGCTCCTGGCCTGATTATCAATATGGTCGAGTCCGCTGCTTCGCATTTTCAAGTTGGCTGGAACACGTTCAAAGCGCACCCACGCGAACTCATTGCGTCAGTTCTCGTCCTCTTCGGGTCATGGGTTGCCCTTGAGATAGCCGTGGTAGCACTTCACGGCCTTGGCTTCGCAATCTGGTTAATCCTGCACCTTGCCTTCTTTCTCTTTTTTTCGGGGTTGCTGCTCGGTTTTCTTCACTTGGCCTTACGAATAATTGATGGAGAGGCGCCTCGATTGAGGGACTTGGGCGCAATGCTTGAACGTGGGCCAGTATTTTTTCTGGCTTCCTGTATTTATCTCGTCGGCGTCATTGGAGGTCTCGTGCTGCTCGTCCTGCCCGGAATCTATGTTGCGGTCCGCTATTCGTTATTTGGTCATGTCCTTGCCACCGGCCCTGCCTCGCCGATCGCCGCGCTGCGGCATGCTGGCACACTTTCAAGCGGTCGGTGGTGGGCGCTCTGTCTTATTGTCGTAATGGCGGTGACCATGAATCTTGTGGGCGCGGCGTTTCTCGGCAGTGGGACTTCTACTGACCTTTCCAATTTCCCTGCTGGCAACCTCCAGCTTCTATCGATCGTTGCCCCAACTTGCACCGTGATCGCCTGGACCATCTATATCACCTTTGCTGGAGCGATCGGACTGATCCTTATGCCGCGGTTTTTCAGCCGCTGGATTGCGCTTGCTACGACCACGGCCGGTTGTGTGGTGAGTTTGCTGGCCTTCTTTCAAACAGAAAACACCCGGGCATTTGCCACGATCGTCCGCGTGCCATGGGTGCCTCCACTCGGAATGCAATTCCATCTGGCGGCGGATGGCATCAGCTTGACTCTTGCGGTAGTGACGGGACTAACTGCGGTCAGCGCCGTCCTTTTCTCCTGGGACGTTGATCATCGTCCTAACGAGTTTTTCTTCTGGCTGCTCCTTGTCGTCGGCGGTTCTTATGGCGTTTTTCTTAGCGCCGATCTTTTTCTGCTCTTCGTGTTCTATGAACTCGTTATTATTCCGAAGTATTTCCTGATCGCCATCTGGGGATCGACTAACAAGGAATACGGCGCCATGAAACTGACGCTCTATTCGTTTCTCGGTGGCGCGCTGGTTTTCCTCGGTATCGTCGCGACCTACGTCAGCGCCTCCAGAGGAAGCGCTGTTCTGGCGCTCGATCTCCAACAACTCGCTCGCTTTCAATTTCCCCACGAATTTCAGGCATGGGCGTTTCCCGTTCTCTTCCTTGGGTTCGCCATTCTGGCTGGCATTTGGCCGCTGCACACGTGGGCGCCGACTGGTCACGTCGCTGCACCCACGGCGGGTTCAATGTTGCTGGCCGGGATCGTGATGAAATTGGGCGGATACGGTGCGTTGCGGGTAGCGATGAATTTGTTTCCGGAAGGTTACCAGATGTGGCGGTATTGGATTCTTGTGCTCGGACTGATCGGGGTTGTTTATGCCGCCGCCGTAGCTTTGCGACAACGCGATCTCAAATTTGTAATCGGCTATTCAAGTGTGAGCCACATGGGTTTCGTTTTGCTGGGTCTGGCGACCGCCAATTCGCTCGGGATCGGCGGGGCGGTTCTGCAGATGTTTTCCCACGGCGTGATCGCCGCTCTCCTCTTCGCCATTGCGGGACGAATGATTTACCGACGAACGCATACTCGCGATCTTGATGATCTTTCCGCCATGGCGCTGAGTCGTGCCCTACCCTTCGCTGCGTTCAGTTTCGTGATAGCGTCGGCCGCGTCGATGGGAATTCCAGGGTTCAGTGGTTTTGCTGCTGAAATCACCATTCTCCTTGGAGTGTGGAAATCGTATCCATTTGCAGTCTTGATTGCTGGCGCAGGAATGGTGCTGGTAGCTGCATTCACGTTGCGGGCACTGAAGCGAACGTTTTTTGTCGAGCCAAGTCTCGATCAAGTCCGAGGAAGTCGAGTCGCTCGGCAACACTCGGAGCCGCTTGAGCCGATCACAATTCGCAGAAAAAGCCGGGGCCATTTTGTTGATTGCAACCACGTTAGCGGTCGGCCTTTATCCGAAGATGGTGCTGGATCGGATTCTCCCGGCGGTTGAAGCGTTGCGTATTTTGAAGGGAAGCTAACGATGGATTACGCCGATCTTCTCTACCTTGGTGCGCCGGAAATTGTGGTGGTTGTCACCGCGCTCATTGTTCTTGTGATTGGATTGGGTCGCCGACGTGGGCGCAGCACCTGTTCGGCAATTGGCGCAGCAGGATTACTCGTTGCCGCCGCAGCGGCGATGATGCTGCCCGAACGCGCCAATCTTGCTGACGGAATGTTGGTCGCAAACTCCCTGAACTCATTGTTTAAGGTTCTCTGTTTGATGCTGGCATTCTTTACCGTGGTGTTGTCCCGGGATGTGGTTACGCCGCATCGAGGCGAATATGTCGCTCTGCTATTGTTTGCCACCGTAGGCCTGCTGTTGCTGGTTGGGAGTGAAGAGTTGCTGATGATTTTTATCGGGCTCGAGCTCACCGGGTTGTCGCTTTACGTTATGACCGGGTTTGACAAGACCGATCCGCGCTCTGCTGAAGCCGGTCTCAAGTATTTCCTGTTCGGCAGTACCGCCAGCGCATTCACTCTTTTCGGGCTAAGCCTCATTTACGGGATGACCGGTTCGACGGGATTGGCCGCAATCGGCCTCAAGCTGTCGGGAGGGCCGGCGACGCCATTGCTCACGGCTGGAATTGTCATGACCCTGATCGGGTTCGCTTTTAAGATCGCGGCCGCGCCCTTTCATCTCTGGGCGCCCGATACGTATCAGGCAGCGCCTTCTCCTTCCGCTGCGTTCATTGCTTCGGGGTCCAAGGTTGCGTCGTTTGTTGTTCTGGGAAAGATCGTGCTCGTCGGGTTTGGTTCGTTGAAAGGAAGTGCAGCATGGCATGCGATGGCGGTAGGGTGGGCTCCAGTTCTGGCGGTGTTGGCCGCGCTCTCGATTGTTGTTGGCAACCTCGCGGCGCTCGCCCAATCCAGTGTGCGGCGATTGCTGGCCTACTCAGCAGTAGCGCACGCCGGTTATACATTGCTTGGTCTGATTGCCGGCGGGCGTCTTGGCTTTGGTGCGGCCCTCTTTTACATAACGATCTATGCGATCACACTGGTCGGCGCATTCACCGTTGTCATGCTGGTCCAACGCGACTCCGGTGGCGACGAATTTGCTGATTTCGCGGGACTCTGGTCTCGGTCTCCCCTGCTCGCAGCCAGCATGGCGGTCTTCCTTCTTTCGCTGGCGGGATTACCGCCGCTCGCTGGGTTCTTTGGAAAATTTTACCTGTTCAGCGCGGCCCTACGCGGTAGTGACGCTCAAGGATTGCTTTGGCTCGTTGCACTGGCGTTAGGTGGCAGTTTCATTTCGCTCTATTATTATCTGGCTGTTTTGAAGGCGATCTTTGTCACTGAACCGGCGAACGCCAGTTTGGGAGCTTCAATCAAACTCGATTTCCCGCAGCAATTTTCCGTGATTGTCCTTGCGGCGATGGTTTTGTATTTCGGTTTGTGGCCAGCGACTCTCGTGGCGCAAATTACCCTGGCGCTGCCGTAAGGGAAAATTCGAAATCCGAATTTCGAAATCCGAAACAATAGCGAATCAAGGGAGTAGGAATCACCAAAGCCGCGAGGTTTTTCAGCTCGACTTCATTTAGGTTAACGGTACGCTTCCCGAGAAGGGACAACGCATATATGATCGAACCAAAACTGAACATCGACGAAGCAAAACTGAACGCGTTCATGGGAAAAGCCGTCACGGACATGGGCGCGGCAATCAACACGAGTCTGGTCATCCTTGGGGATCGCCTAGGCTTGTACAAAGCAATGGCCGGCGCCGGTCCAATGACCTCTGAAGAAGTAGCGAAAAAGACTGGCACCTCGGAACGTTACATCCGCGAATGGCTCTCTGCTCAGGCGGCTGGCGGATATATCAGCTGGGACGCAACCACCGGAAAATTCACTCTGCCGGATGAACAGGCCTTGGCGCTCGCAGTAGATAACAGCCCGGCCTTTATTCCTGGAGCCTATCAAATCATCGCTTCTACCGTTATTGACGAGCCGAAGTTACGCGAAGCATTCAAGAGTGGCACGGGTGTTGGTTGGCACGAACATAACTGCAATCTTTTCGAGGGCACTGAACGTTTCTTCCGACCCGGTTACGCCGCGCATCTGGTCAAGGAGTGGATTCCATCGCTCGAAGGTGTGGAAGAAAAATTGAAGAAAGGCGCGTCCGTCGCAGATGTCGGTTGTGGCTTTGGCGCCTCCACCATCTTGATGGCACAAGCGTATCCGAACTCGAAGTTCATCGGATTCGATTACCACGCGCCTTCGATTGAGTGGGCGACCAAGTCGGCAAAGAAAGCTGGCGTTGGCGATCGCGCCACTTTTCAGGTGGCCTCGTCCAAGGCGTATCCCAGGAAAAGATTACGACGTAGTGGCGTTTTTCGATTGTCTGCATGACATGGGTGACCCGGTTGGCGCCTCCAAACATGTGCGTAACACACTGAAACCAGATGGGACGTGGATGATCGTCGAGCCGTTCGCCAACGATACACTCGAAGACAACCTGAACCCGGTAGGCCGCGTTTTTTATTCGGCGTCGACGATGATTTGTACACCGGCTTCGCTCTCACAGGAGGTTGGACTCGGTCTGGGGGCTCAAGCGGGCGAGGCGCGTCTGCGAGATGTGGTGACCAAGGGCGGGTTCACCCGTTTCCGTCGCGCAACTGAGACTCCATTCAATTTGATTCTCGAAGCACGACCCTGAGAGGAATAAATCGCAGGTCCTATGAGTCTATAAGTCTCATAGGACATATTTTGACGAGCCCGTGCGCTCCGACTCCGAAAGCGTTCGCGAGCGGGGCAGCGTCTCTCCTTCCCTGAAGGCTTGACCTTGGCTAAAGCGGATGCCAAGAATTGCAGTCTATGACAAAACGAATCTTGAAGACCGCGCTGCCAGTTTTGGTCCTTTTTGGCACTGCGACAATGGCCTCGCCGCTTTTCGCGCAGAAGAGCGAAGACAAGACCGACCCGGCAATAGCGCAAGCCGTCCCATCGACCGCACTCCAAACCGACGCAACCAAAGCTGCACCGGCACCGAGCGCCGAAGACATGCAGAAAATGATGGCTCAGATGATGGAGCTGTCGAAATTGGGCGAGAACCATAAACTGTTGGCCGATTTGGCTGGCACTTGGAATTTCACCGTCAAGATGTGGATGAACGGTGATCCCACCAGCAAAGCCGATGAATCCAAGGGCGTTGCCACCAGAAAGGCAGTCATGGATGGCCGCTTTTATGTCTTGGATGTCGCCGGCAAAATGCAAATGCCCGGTCCGGACGGTAAATTACACGATACAACTTTCAAAGGCATGGGGCTGGAAGGCTATGATAACGTGAAAAAGAAATTCATCGGAACCTGGTGCGACAATATGGGCACGGGAATTATGATGTCGGAAGGCGATTACGATCCGGCAACAAAGACATTCACTTATCGCAGTGAATTCGAAGGTCTCCCAGGAATGAAACAAAAAGTTAGGGAAGTGATCAAGATCACCGACAAAGACCATCACATCTTTGAATGGTACGAAGATCGCGGCGGTTCTGAAGTTAAGACGATGGAAATCGCTTACACCCGGAAAAAATAGCGCAATCCTTAACCCGCAAATTTTAAGCCCGCTGTCGGTCGATCCGGCAGCGGGCTTTTTCGTCGTTAGAATTACGAACAGCTTGATTCCTTGGAGGCGGGATCCAATACCAAGGAGGGGCGGTTGCCGAACCGCCCACCTAGCGGCGGGGAATAAACGCAAACCTAGAAACGGCCCCGGCTACTTACGCAGAAACGACAAATCGGTTGCCCTCGCTGTCCTTGAACATCGCGTATGTCCCCCAAGGCTGTTTCGTTGGTGGCCCTTCGAATTCCACGCCACGCTTGGTGAGTTCGTCATACGTTTTCTGAATGTCATCGCACTGATACGACATGTTCATCATCGAGCCGATCCGTTTCTCGTCGCCATCGGCTGTAAATAAGACGACGCGAGTTTCTGCTTTTGGCACACGTAACTCAATCCAGCGCTGTTTCTCATCAAACGGTTGATCCGTGATGATGGTGAACCCAAGTTTCTCTGTGTAAAAATCAAGGGCCCGATTCTGGTCGGTCACCGGGATACTGACGAATTTGATTTGTTTAATCATGGTGCGGCGAAGGTAAAACGCGCGGCCACTTATCGTCCAGAGGCGACCGGGATGTGAGGCCAGAAAGTGGTGTCCGTTTATCGGTATGGGGGGCGGCGATAGGCGGACGGGTTTTTTGGCTATGCCTCCATCGGCGTCGAACGACGCAGTTGTAGTGGCGTTTCTGCGAAGCGCCCAGAGAGTTGACGTCGATCTGCCTTAAGCGGGCGATCTGCCAGCTATGTCTATATCCGGGCGCTTCACAGAAGCGCCACTACGTCCCGCCCCTTCACGCCGGACGCTGGACACGGCGAGTCGTTGGCCCGTTACTTTGTCGTCAGTGTGTCAGTGTAATTTGTGTCCAGATATTCGTGGTTAATGCCTTTCCTTATGCCCCGTTTTCGCGAGACCATTCCGATCGATGATTATGTGATCGATGTCCTGTTACGGGACATAGTCGGTCACGACCGCCAGCCGGCGGCGTATTTGGTTTATTTGTATCTGTATGGCCAGGCGGCTCGAAACCGGTGGCGGCCGGTTCCGGCGAGTTTACGGGGATTATCAGAAGCGACGGGGCTATCGAAGAGTGCGGTTCAGGCTGCACTTAAGTCTTTGAATTACAGGAAGTTACTGAATACCAAACGAGGCGGGGCCAATACCGCTCCCGGACATTGTGTTCTCCGGCATTGGCGGAAATAGGCGCCCGCGACTGGTAATTTTCCTAAAATGTGCGACTGTCTCCGATGTCTAAACGCTCCACTTCCTCTTTTAAACGCCGCGTCCCAGATCTCATTACTGAAGAGCTGGTCGCCGCGCTTTCTTCCAAGAGTTGGTTCGAGTTCAAACCCTTGTTTGAAATTGTCCTGACCAAACTGCGCGCCCGCAATGCTGCGAGCGGCGGCGAAGAAATGCTGCGTCTCCGAGCCTATGAAAAACTTCAGGGTTTGGTGACTCAGGGTGCCGTTAATCGTGCACCTGGAGTGGTGAAGAAATATCGTGGTGTTGCGCCAAAACTGGCGGTTCTGAAGGCGGAGATGAAGATATTGCGAGCCGAGTGGAACAAACGGACGGCGTTGAAGCTGGCGGCGAAAACGTAGATCTCCGGGTAATCCAACGAGACGTCTGCCGGAGCCATCCGGCTGTTTCCGGTGTGTCGCGCTTTGATTGACACCCGCGCGGCGGTATTGTTTGACGCATCGAGGTGCTGAAAACAGATCGAAGCTCATTCCTTGGGCGCTTCGCAGAAGCGCAGCTCAGCTACCGCTTTTCTTCAGCCAATTCCCGGAAGCGTGGATCGTTTCGCAACGGATCCCATAACGGATCGGCTCGCAGCAGAGCCGGTGTAATTGAATTTTCGCCCGGGGTCTGCAGGAGTTGCTTCAGATTCTTTAACGCGACATCCGTTTCACCGAGGTGCGCGCGCGCCACAGTAATTGCATCGTTTAACGGCGACGCGCTCATTGCGTCACTCTTGATTTTCGCTTGGACGTGCTCGGCTATGCTATCAACCGTTGCCTTGTCCTTAAGGAAGCCAGCGACCATTAGCAGCATGCCGTTCGTCCAATTGATGTCGCCACTTTCGGCCCGAGCAGCGATCAGTTCTTTCTTCGACTTTTCCAAGATAGCCGTTGCGTCGGGGTTCCCTGCCAATTTTTCGAGGATAGCAAGCTCCGCACGATAGTTTACGGCGATCAAATTAAGATCATCAGGCAAGGCGCCTGGCGCTTCGATGACCTTCTTCAATTCGCGAATCGCGTCGGCAAACTCACGCTTCATCGCCCGGTACCGGACGCAGACCATTGTCACAAACGGATCATCCCCATCGACTTTGACATCTTTCAGCAAACGACCGGTTGTATCCGAGTCACCGGCCGCGAACGCCATTTCCGCTTTCTGACAAATCAATTGGGTGTTCTCGGGTTCGATCTCACGCGCACGATCGATCAAAGCCTGCGCCTCGGCGAACCGGCGTAAGGCCCGATAACTAAGCGCGACCTCCGCGAGAATGGTTGGATTCCTCGGATCAAGCAACAGGGATTGACCGTGCAGATATAGAACGTCATCCCATTTTCCCTGACGCCGTTTTACATAGGCGGAGAATTCAACAGCCATGGCACGATTGGCGGAATGGTCCCGCGCCAATTGGAAGGCTTCAAGCGCTCCATCGTAGTTACGTTCAACTTTGTAGCGATACATTCCTTGGGCGAAGCGGGCTTCCCCCAGGTCCGGATCTAGGCCTAACGCCTTATCAAGCGCTTCCTTTGCTTTCGCCGCGCGAGATTCCGTCGAATCCAGCTCAGCGTATGAATTCGAGTGCGCTACCGAAAGAAACGACCAGCCGAGCGCGAACTTCGGATCTAATTCAACGGCGCTTGAAAAATGTCGGACAATTTCATCCGCATCACCTGGCAACGAAGTTGCCTTGTTCCACAAGGCAAGACCACGCAAGTACTCCTCATAGGCGGCAGGGTTATCCGTCGGTTTCGCGGCTACTGCTTTTTGCTCGTGCGGAGTAAGCGTGGCTTTAAGCGCGCCCGCGATCGTCTCTGCAATCTCGCTTTCCACTGCAAGAATGTCTCCGAGTTTCCGGTCGTAGGTTTCAGCCCAGACATGGGTATCGGTTGCTCCACGGATCAACTGCACAGTCACCCGGACATTCTCACCGGCTTTTTGGACGCTCCCTTCCAGGACGTGCTCCACCCCCAGTTGTCGTGCAATCTCCGATAAATTTTCAGGCGAACTCTTGTAACGCATGGTCGACGTCCGCGAGATGACTTTCAGTTCGCCGATCTTGGCCAGACGCGTAAGGATTTCATCCTGAATCCCATCGGCAAAATAGGCATTCGCTTTGTCTTCGCTCCGATTCTCGAAGGGAAGCACGGCGATTGATTTGCCAAGGTAAGCGGCGAATGACTTCCCAAAGTCATCTTCAACCGATGTTGTTCGCGATGCAGTGTACCGACCGAGGAAAAACAATCCGACGGAAAGAAAGCATCCGGCGATTACGATGTAAATCCAGGTATGACCGCCTTGAGGCCTTGGCGCGCCGGCCGTCGCAAATTCGTCCCGTCTAATTCCTTGCGGGGTCAACTGAAAGGCCCAAGCGACGATCAATGAGATCGGAAAGCCGACAATTACGATTACGATCACAAGTCGGATGACCCAATTCGGAATTTCGAAAAACGGCAACGTCTGCGTCGCCACCTGAATCAGAAGCCATCCGACGACGGCATACGACACCGCAATTTTGAAGACATTGCGTCGTTTCAATTCCTGAAAAAACGAGTTCATCGGGTTACGCGAAATCTTTGTCTCTTAACCTGACCTTTAGCGGTACGCCAGTGGAAGGCTATCCCGTGCGCGTCGGAACGTGTTGTAGGGGCGCTTCTGCGAAGCGCCCTGGTCACTGACGCGACAGGCAGATTAACCGCTCAAGACATATCGGAGCCCATCTTCCAGGCGCTTCGCAGAAGCGCCCCTACAATTTGCTGGTCACCGTTTTCTGTCTGATGGATTGGAATGACAAAAAGAGAACGTATCGCATTCGTCACCGGAGCGAATAAAGGCATCGGACTCGAAGTCGTTCGGCAGCTTACCCAAAAAGGTTTTCGCGTATTCCTTGGTGCGCGCGACGTCAAAGCGGGCCGCGCCGCTGCTGAAAAACTTCGCGGCCAAGGCGAAGTCGTGTTTGTCGAGATCGATGTTTCCAAGATCGAAAGCATCCAGCGCGCTGCAGCTCAACTATTGAGTGCGACGAAGCATCTCGACGTCCTGATTAACAACGCCGGGATCTGTTTGGATGAGGACAAAGATATCCTGAAGATTTCCGAGGAAACATTCGAGCAAACACTGCGCACCAATACACTCGGACCTTTATGGGTCGCCCAGGCACTCCTGCCCCTGTTAAAAAAGAGTGATGCTCCGCGGATTGTAAATGTTTCGAGCAGCGGTGGTCAGTTGGCCGATGGCGCCGACGGCTGGGCTCCCGGTTATTGCACATCCAAGACGGCATTGAACGGCGTAACCTCTCAGCTAGCGGCGGCGTTGCCGAAATTCGCGGTCAATTCCGTTTGTCCTGGATGGGTCCGAACGGATATGGGCGGTCCGGGCGCGAGTCGCTCGGTTGAAGAAGGCGCGAACGGAATCGTCTGGCTCGCAACCGATGCACCACAAACGGAGACGGGAAAATTCTGGCGAGACCGGAAAGTTATTGCCTGGTGAATGCGCCTTGTTGAAGGTTCTACGGGTTCCTCATCGGAAGGCCCACGGAATGAAACGGACTGACCTCGTGCCCGAGCGTTTCAAAACATGGCGATGCGCGCACTGACAAACGGAACGATAACTCGGGGATTGAGTGGTTTTGCCTCGGGCGGTTCTGCAAAATCGTGACGCCGAAAGACGCGAAGAAATTTTAGACCATCCTCGGTAACACTGTTTACGGCGGTGAAAGACCCCGGGTTGCCATCGCTTAAGGTCGCTTTGATCAACCCAGCTTCCGCCATTTCACGCACCTCGGGCTCCAGTGTGGGATTTGCGATCTTAAGGAAGCCGTAAGGCTGCCGTGTCGTGGCGATTAAGATCGCATGGGCTAGATCCAGATTCATAAAAACCTCCAGTTATGTCCCAGCTTCTATGATTCGAGCGTTATAGTAATTATGGATGTATCCGCTCGCCGCCGCCCCCCGGTAAAGGCATTTTGGCCCCGGATTAATCCGTGGCTGTACTCTTAACTGTGAACGGCGGAGGAACCATTTTCTCCACGCACGTCGCATCGAGGGCTTTCGGATCAGCTTTGTCCATGAACTCAAGAATCAATCCGTCAACGCAATCCTGATTACTCAACCCTTCCATGCCATGAGCCGCTTGCGCCACAAGGATGTGACGACTGTTCGGTAAGGTTCTTGCCACTTCTTCTCCTCGTTGCGGTGGCGTGACCGGATCCATTTGACCGGAAAAAATCAGAACTGGGATATTCGAAGAAACCGGATCGAGATAGCCATCAGGCACTTTCGCCCGCGACCAGAGACTACAGGCGCGCGTTTGTTGAAACACACGATAATGCCCGAACGGATTTCCTTCGTTCATCCTGAATGCTTCCGCCTGATCGATAAACGGAACATCCTCTGCACAGGTGACTGATAGATACATTCCGTCGGCGATAAAATCCGGAATGGACGGCCCAATTGCCTCCTTGAGGAACGGCACGAAATCACCCTGTGCCGCCTGATGAATGATGTACGGAATACGTCTCGCTTTATCGCGCCCATACAACCAGGTCCGGATTCGCTCAGTGAAAATATCGCGCTTGATCTCGACCGTTAAGGGCGCCGCTGTGGGGTCTGCTGAATATTGAACCCGTGCTGGTTCGCGTCCGAGATTCGACAAAACATTCTGCCAATCGGCACGGATCTCTGGAAAAGCGCTGTGACAAGTCGAGTCGGTTTCACATTCGTTAAGCAACAAATCCATCGCACGCGCGGCGGCTTCGGAATGATAGAGTGGCATTCGCAGGTATGTCGGCACAACACCCATGATAGTGGCGGTATGCACGTGATCCGGATGTTGGCGCATATAGACAAGCGCAGCGCGTGTTCCATAGGATAACCCGAAGAGATTGATGCGTTGGTAACCGAGCCAGTTCCGCACGTCATCGAGATCGTCCATCGCGATAGAGGTGGTGTATTGGGTCAGGTCGGCTCGTTCCTCCAATGTTTGGCGCAGCTTCTTTACGTATTCCACCGGGTACATTTCGGTAAGAAAATCCTGGGGCGCTTTCTTTTGGGGTTTCGCCGAGAGCGGATTGGATTTTCCAGTGCCACGTTGATCGACCAGGACGATGTCGTGTTTACGTCGGTATTCCTTCCCCTCGCCCGCATAAAAAACCGCACTTCCAGTCACAGCGGCGCCCGGGCCCCCAGCGAATTCAAAGAGCGGCTCAGTCTTGTTCTTCTGATCGAATGCCGGGACGACGACCACATTCAAATCAATCGTTCGTCCGGCGCGTCGCTCCCGATTTTCAAATACCGTCAGTTTGCCGCAGAGGAGTTCCTCATCGATGCCCGATAGTTTGCATGGCTTCAACAAACCGGAGGCCACGAATGGATTCGTGGAAATAGCCGACTTATGGCAAGCACCGAAACAAACCAGGAGAATAGCCCCTGCAACGGCCTTGAAACTGGTTAAGGAAATATGCCATCCGAACATTTGCCGCGATGCTACTCCGGAATCTGGCAGTCGCCTAATCTCAAACGTCCGGCGCGAATTCTTGGCTGAACTCCCGGCAACGAAAATTCTAATCAACAAGGTCAGCAATTTTCCGAATCTGTGTTATAGTCAATGATGTCAAGACCAACTAATTCCTTCTCGCGTCGCATTCCTGATAACATTAGCGAGGAATTAGTGGCCGTTCTTTCTTGCCAATCCTCGTTCGAATTCAAGCCCCTCTTCGAAATTCTCCTGTTAAACCTTCGTGCGCGAAACGCCGCGAGCGGCGGGGAAGAGATGCTCCGCTTGCGGGCCTACGAAAAGCTCCAGAGTTTGGTTGGCCAAGGCGCGGTTAATCGAACAGTCAATGGGACCACCAAGAAATACAAAGGGGTTGCGTCACGCCTGTCGATTTTGAGCGCTGAAATGAAAGTGCTGCGTGCGGACTGGGATCGACGTGCCCTGGCGAAGGCTACCGCGGCGAACTAAGGCCGCTTCCGCGCCGGTTTTCTCAAGTCTTCCTTCTTGATTCCATTTCAAGACGGAGATGACGCAACGACTTAGTTGAGCCATTCTCAAGGGAGGTGGACTCACGAATGGAATTCCAGGACCTGTTTCGGAGTAGCGATCCCATTCTCGCGCTGGCTCCGATGCAGGATGTGACTGACCTGCGTTTCATGCGCTTGATCAGCACGTATGGGAACGCGGACGTGTATTTCACCGAATACTTTAGGGTGTTGCCCGATTCGCGACTCGATCGGCAAATCCTTGCTTCGATCACTCAGAATCCAACCGGGCGGCCTGTCATCGCACAAATGATCGGGAACGACATTCCTGCGCTGGTGCGCACCGCCCGTGAGCTGCAACAGCATCCTGTCGCAGCGATCGATCTTAATCTCGGTTGCCCCGTCCCAATCGTGTATCGCAAGTGCGCCGGCGGCGGTTTACTCCGCGATCCCGATCGAATCGATCGCATCCTGGGCGCATTGCGTGAAGCGATTTCCATCCCATTCACGGTAAAGACGCGGATCGGTTTCGATGATGCCAGTCTCTTTGACGATGAGCTCCTCCCAATTTTCTCTCGTCATTCGCTCGATCTGCTCACCGTTCACGCACGAACGGTAAAGGAAATGTATCGCAGCGCACCGCGTTACGATTTCATCGCACGCGCCGTCGCAGCAATGTCCTGCCCAGTGCTTGCAAACGGCAATATTTATTCACCCGACAAAGCCGATCAAGTTCTGAGGTTGACCGGCGCACGTGGCCTAATGATCGGGCGCGGAGTGATACGTAATCCATGGCTATTTCGCCAGATTCGCGAGAAACGCCGAGGAGCACCCGTTTTCTGCCCGACCGGACGCGACGTCCTCGAGTATATCCACGCGCTCTATGACGCCGTCAGCATTCCAGACATCCGCGAGTCATCCCAAATCAACAGCATGAAAAAGTACATGAATTTTATTGGGCTCGGGGTCGAACCAACCGGCGAATTCCTTCATCAAGTCCGGCGCGCCACTACTCGCAGCGAGTTTTTCACGCTCTGTCATAGGTTCCTTGATCACGACAACCCTATGCCGCTCGAACCCTTTGCCATCGCCTTGAAGCCAACGGACACAATGGCAGGCGCAATGCGCTAGCTAGCGCGAGCTGGAACCTCAATTAGCGGAACAACAACGCGGCCGTTTTGGGAAAGCACCGCTTTAAGTACTGCTTCGGATCAAACGGATAGAGCGTTTCGCCTTCAGTAAGAAGAGCCAGAACCTTTTCGCGGTAATCACGCGACTGTCTTTTCAGGAATGCAACGAGCTTGTCGTCCCCCAAGAGGTGTATCACTGCTCCCCACAACTTCTGAGTGTATTTCCGCACCGGCGCCGTCGCCGACAAAAGCGAAATACCTTTGCATTGCCGTTGCTTCCCCCTTTGCCGCGGCTCGGGCGACCGAATAATAGTCGAATCCTTCCTGGCGTGCGGCGATCATTACTTCATCGGCTGGCTTTGTGTCAGCCAGATCCGCCATGGTCGCATGTATTCGGATCCGGCTCGAATGCATGTATCCCTTCTTTCCTGAAGTGAGCGAAACCTTAAACCAATCTGAGCTGGCGGCATCGAACGTCGAAAACCTCACCACGCTTCACCGCAGCGACGATTGTGCTCTTCGAATCAGGTTCGGCGCGCAGATTAGTGAAACCGTCGGGGTCATCGATTACGCCGTATCGTTGGCAGAAAGCCGTCGAGGGAGCCACCACCGCAAGTATTACGGCGAGCAGCAAGAAACTCCGATGCATAAAGCTCCACTACACGGATCGTGAACTCGCCAAAGCGGGATGAATCACTTCATCCGGTCGAATGTCTTTTGAAGAATCGCCTGATCGGTTGGATTACCAAGTTTTCTCCCGGGTGGTGTCGATCCACTTCTTTTCCAGCGAATTCTTGGTCGGACGATCGCTTTGGTAGAAGACGCCAAAGACACCCGGGAACGGGACCTGAGCCAGCTTATAGGCTGCGAGTTCGTCGGTGACATCGTGGCGAGCTTCGTCTTCCGGAGTGTTGTCCCATTTCTTTTCCTGGATCAGCTCGAACGTGCCGCCTTTGCGTGGAACGGCCGAGTCGAAAGCACCGGCATAAAATTCAACACATTCACTGAGACATTCGATGACAGAGAAGCCCTGGTGATCCATCGCGCGTTCGATCATCTGGATCATGTGATTAACCTGGGTCGCGTGCGTGCGCGCGATGAAGGTAGCTCCGGAGCTGATTAATTGTTTCATCGGGTTGACCGGCATATCGATCGCACCGGTCGGGTCGGTCTTGGATTTGAAACCGATGGGCGACGTCGGCGATGTCTGCTTTTTAGTCAGGCCATAGACGAAGTTGTCCATGATAAAATAGGTCATGTTGATGTTCTTGCGCGCGCCATGATTGAGATGGTTCCCACCGATGGAGAAACCGTCACCGTCGCCGCCGAACAAAAAGACATGAAGGTCAGGGCGGGCCAAACTAATTCCGGACGCAAGCGGGACCGCACGCCCGTGAATGTAGTGCGCACCGTATCCGTTGACGAAATAAGGAAAGCGCGATGAACAACCGATCCCGGCCAGAGTAACGATCTTCTCGTGATCGACCTGGCGTTTTTCGAGGACCTTATAGAAGGAAGCAAGGACGGCAAAATCGCCGCAACCGGGACACCATGTCGGGTGATCGGCGGTGATTGCTTTCTTCGTTAACTTCTCTCTTGGTGGTTCGGCGACTGTCGTTTCACTCATATTTTTCGAATCCTTTTGGCCTGCACTTTTTCCTTTGCTCAAATCGTTTGGCGAGGGTTTTAGCCCACACCCTGCGGGACAACTTCCCGCAGTGTCTTGACGTTCTCGGGTGAGGTATCTGTGTGAACAATCGGCGCTCCCTCTCGTGGGATTGTTCGGGCCGCAAAGGAGCGCCCTTCGAAAACGCGCTGCAGAATTTCTTTCACCCGGTAGGTAAGTCCATCTGTCTTGGTTACGCTTTGAATTTTCGGGTCGCAGTAACGCGCCCTTAGAATGGTGGCGAGCTGACCGAATCCGTAAAGACCCTGATCATTCATCTCTACCACGACGATTCGTTTGAACTTCGCAAATATCGTCTCGAGACCGTTCGGCAACGGATGGATATGGCGCAGATGCAGGGCGCCGGCGCTCTCGCCATGTTCGCGCGCCATCTTGACCGCATCGTGGATCGGACCGTAGGTCGACCCCCAGCCAACGATCAACGTATTGCCCTCCTGATCGCCAAAAACTTCCGGGACCGGAATCTCCTCGGCTAGCTTCCGCAGTTTGTTGCGTCGCTTCGCCGTCATCGCCATGTGCAATTTCGGGCTGCCGGTCGGGTGCCCCATTTCGTCGTGCTCAAGTCCACCCACCAAAGGATATTTCCCGTCCAGGATCCGGGTTCCGGGAACTGCATGTTGTGTGATCTGGTCGATCGGATACGGCTTGAACGTTTGACGCGGGGTCATATCGGGCTTCGGATCGAGCATCAAATTAGCCAGGTCCGGTTCGTCGAAAGCTTCGATGCGGGTTGCGAGTGAGGTGTCGCTCAAAATGAAAACGGGCGTGCTGTATTTGCGCGCGATCCGCGCCGCTTCGATGGCAATGTAGAAGCAATCCTCAACGGTCTGTGCGGCGAGGACTACACGCGGGCTATCGCCGTGACTGCCGTAGATGGCTTGGTGCAGATCACTTTGCTCAACATTCGTTGGCAAGCCGGTGCTCGGCCCACCTCGCTGCACGTTGATGATAACGAGCGGCATCTCCGACATTGAGGCCCAACCAATGGCTTCGGTCTTAAGTGATATTCCGGGACCGGCGCTACCGGTGACGGCAAGATTTCCTGAAAAGGAAAAGCCCAGCGCGAGCGAAACAGCGCCCAGTTCGTCCTCGGCCTGCACGAAAATACCTCCGTATTTCGGGAGCTCGCCCCGCAAGATTTCCATGACCGATGACCACGGCGTAATGGGATAACCAGCGCCGTAACGCACGCCGGCCGCGATCAAACCGTAGGCGAGCGCCTGGTTCCCATCCATGGTGATTTGCGCGCGATCGCCCTCCTTGGGAACGTGCACTTCAAACCGATACTGCTTCGTTAGGACATTGCCAACGGGATAGCCGTAACCCGCCTGGAAAGCCATCAACGCAGTGTTTACGATGCTCTCGTCTTTTCCTTTGAATTTTTCCCGAATCAGGGTCTTCAACTTTTCGACGTCGAGATTAAAGATCTTCGAAATCAGGCCGAGGACGAAAATGTTTTTGCCCTTATCCTTGGCCGTACCTCCGAGGGCTTCGACGGTTAATCCGGTGATCGGGACGCCGACGTAGACAAAACGTTTGTCGTCGAGATTTGGCTCAACATTGTCCGAATCGTAAAGCAGCACGCCACCCTCTTTCAGGAATCCGATGTGGTCCTGATAACTATGTTGATAAAAGGCGACCAGGAAATCAGCTTCATCGCCGGCGGAGAGGACTTCCCCTGTACCGATTCGGACCTGGAAAATCGATGGACCTCCCGAAATCGTGGCAGGGATTGTCATGTAAGTCATGACATCTTGAGCGCTGCGACCGGCCAGACGGGCGAGGAAAGCCCCGGCGCTCTGGATGCCGTCCTGCGAATTTCCGGCCAGCCGAATAACGGCGTCCTGGATATTTTCCGGGCGCAAATCAGCGCGGTCGGAAGTGGGCGAAGTGGTGGTGGAAACGGCACTAGAGCCGTTCGGAGAATCGGGTGAGTTTGTCGTCGGATTCACGTGACCCACACCATATCAGGAATGCTGTAGCAATCCACTTCCAATATGCGTCAGCAGCGTAGAATCTGGCCCCCAAACGCTTAGCGTCCGACCGCTCGATTTCAAAAAATCAGAGCCAACTTGTGGCCGGTTGTTGGCTCGGCCCCCTTTCTTGGGCTGCCGACACATGTAACAGAACTGTTACGGAAACCCGGGGAACTTCGCACGCTCAGATTTCGTTCAATCAGCGATCCAATAAAGAATAAGCCAAAGCAAAACCTAAGAAAAGGGACCTTATGAAAAAAACTCAGAACTCAATGAAAACAGCTCTGCTCGCAATCCTTGCGTTCATTTGCGGAGCCGCACTAGCGAATGCAGGAACCGAAACCTACAGTTGGCAAAACCTGCAATCTGATATCCATGGAGTCGCCTTACATACCGATTCAACCTCGTTAATCCGTGGGGATTAACTGCATCAGCTAACGGAACGATCTGGGTGGCAAATAATGGCACGGGCACATCAACGCTCTATGGCCAAGACGGGACTGCCAACTCATTGGTCGTTGAAATCGCTAAGAGCCGGCATAATCACGACACCGCAAATCCAACCGGGACAGTGTTTAACAGCACTACCTTATTTGTCGTCACCAAGAATGGCGTCTCAGGACCAAGTCGATTCATTTTCGTTAGCGAAGATGGATCGATTTCCGGATGGAATCCTCAGGTCGATCTGACCCACACTATACTCGCCGTGGATAACGGAGCAGGCGATCCACATATGGGAGACGATGGTGCCTTGAACAGTTCGAACGGTAACGATCTCGATAATCACGGCGGCGGCGGCCACGATCATCGCGCCATTTACAAAGGCGTCGCGATTGGGACTGCCAATGATCATAATTTCCTTTACGCGACGAATTTTCGTTCCGGACGCGTGGAAACCTATGATGAGACATTTCACCGGGTGAACCAGAATGGATTTGCCGATCCGAATTTGCCTAACGGCTATGCTCCATTCGGCATCAAGAATCTCGATGGGCAGATCTTTGTCACCTACGCAAAGCAGGACCAACACAAAGAAGATGAAGTTCCAGGGCCAGGTTTTGGATTTGTCAATGTATTCGATACCAGCGGGAATCTGATTCGGCGCGTCGTTTCAATGGGAAATCTTAATGCTCCTTGGGGGCTTGCCTTGGTCGATGGCGAACTTTGGGTCGGAAACTTCGGCGATGGGAAGATCAATAACTACGATCCGGCCACCGGTGCATTTATTGAAACATTGACCGGCGAAGATGGGACGCCGCTTATTTTTGACGGACTTTGGGATCTCCTTCCCCTCGGGGACGGCGTTTACTTCACAGCTGGAATCGCTGATGAAGAACACGGACTTTTTGGTCTGATTACAGAAAATAAGTGAGAAACGAGCGCGAGACGAGGGCAGAGGCGAGAGCCTTTGCCCTCTAGTCGCCGAATGAAATCTCAACGGCTCGCGCCGTTTCCACCAGCTCGCCATCGACCGGAACAAGTTTCAAACGATTGACCGCATCCGCTATCGGGACATGGCTGACCTGATAATTCTGATAACTCACCATTGAGCCGAATTGCTTTTCCTTGATCAATTGCACGGCTTTAACACCAAAGCGTGTTCCAAGAATTCGATCGAAGCGCAGTAGGCGCACCGCCACGTTGCAGATGGCCGAGCACGGTGCACCGAGTTTCTTTCCCGGTGCGCGCTGCGATCTCGCGCGCGACAACGTCACCGATTCCGCCGAGACGATATTCACCTTCCTGTTTCACATTAACCACGACGGTGCCGTCCTTCGGGCAAGCCCCCTCGGCGACGACGACGATCGCAGAAGGATTTCCCCGGTCAGCGCGAAGATTTATCGCCGCAACGATCTTCTCGTAATCGAACGGAATCTCAGGAATCAAAATGATGTGCGCGCCGCCGGCGAGGCCTCCGTGCAACGCGATCCATCCAGCATGCCGTCCCATGACTTCAAGGACCATGACGCGTTTGTGACTCGTCGCCGTTGTGTGCAATCGATCGAGCGCATCCATGACCGACGCCACCGCTGAATCAAAACCGAAAGTCATCGCGGTCGCCTCCAAATCGTTGTCGATTGTTTTGGGAACACCGATGCAATTGATGCCTGCTTGCTGAAGCTGAAGCGCGGTCAGCATCGAGCCATCGCCTCCAATAATGATCAGGGCATCGACTCGCAATTCCCGAAGGACTTCACGAGCATCAGCGATCACCTGATCTGGCATAGGAGCGCGATCGCCCGCCCCGACCTTGACGACGAAATGACCGCGATTCGTCGTCCCGATAATGGTCCCGCCCCGCGGCATTATGCCCCCAATCTCATGGCGATCGAAGACCGTGAACCGCGCCGGCGGCAGCAACCCCTCAAATCCATCGAGAAATCCAATCACCTCCCAGCCCAGTTTGTCCGCCGAGAGAACAACCCCGCGAAGGACCGCATTCAACCCGGGACAATCACCACCGCTCGTCAAAACGCCGATACGGGGCTTCGTCATTTCGGGAGTGGAAAATCAGAGGGTTTTCTTTGGATCCAGTATTCGCCCGCCGGCGACCCATTGATCGTGAAGTTGCCAGCCGCGCGCCAGAAGTTGGGCACCTTCGCCAAATCGATCGCTGCTGCCGAGCATAACGATAATCAGCTGACGCGGAATAACTGCCGTTTTCCCACCTTCCTGAAGAACTTTGGATTCGCGTTGGGCCGAAAGAATCAGGCAATCGCCTGCACGAGCGGTGCGCCCCGTCTTCACGCCATCGACCCCATCGCGGCCGAGCAATTCATTTGTGTTCCGCAGCATGTAGCCCGTTTTCTTGCCGGCCCGGTCGAAGGAGATCTGCCGTTCCTTTTGCGAAACGTAGAAACGGAACCCGGCTTTGTCAACGGCATAACGGGTTAGGCGCGCGATATCCGCCGCGGTTGTGTATGGAAGGCTGCGTTCCTTCGTGTCAATGCCATGCGGATTCACGAAATGCGTTCGCTCCATTCGCAAGGCTTTGGCAAGAGCATTCATCTGGCCGACGAAAACCGCGACCGGTGTCGTGGAACCACTCGACGGAACAATCGATTGCAAGGCAATCCCGACGTGGTTCGCCAGGGTGTAGGCCGCGATGTTGTCAGATTGGACGAGCGCCGCGTAAAGAAGATCGCGCAGTGTGATCGTATCGCCCGGCTGGAACCCAATCAGGTTTTCCCCGGTCCCGACAAAGGCTTCGGGTGGAATCGTCGCCATCTGATTGAGGTCGCCGGAGTGTTTTTCGGCCCAATCGAGCACGACCATCGCCGTCGCAATTTTGGTCAGGCTCCCAACCTGAAGCTTCTCGCGAGACTTTTGTTCATCCAGGACGAAACCGGTCTGCGAATCAACGATCACATACGCGCGCGCAGCGTGCAGGTCACAGAAAGCAACCAGGCAGAGAAACGAAGAAAAGACGAGATGAAAAAACGACGAAACGAAGTCACGGGAAAAGTGAAATCGCTGCACCTTAATCGCCGTCCTTGGTTGGCAACCGGCAATCAACCAAGACTGTTTATGGGGTGTCCGACAGATTTGCCGCTCAAGACATAGCGACGCGTGGCTGCGACGATGATTTCCGGAAACAAAAAAGCCCAGCGTTTTTGGCGCTGGGCTTTTTCGATGAAAATAGGCGGACTATCGGAGAACGACGCTTGTCCGAGCCTCCGTAGCGAAGCGCATTGGGCTCGAGCACGAGTAGATGCGCTCGGCGGCATTCGCCAGATCGAAGTTGGCTGCGCGGCCGAGGCCGCTTGCGCGGAACGTACCATGTGGCCTTGGCCGTGGCTTCCTCCAGCCATGTCAAATTCATAAGCCGTCACGCCGTGGTCCACGTCTGTGATCTTGACGTGCAGCGCCAGGGCGGATTGGCCGACTCCAAAACTTCCAAGGAAGAACCGACCGGCCGGGCTGCCACCGTCAATTCGGGTGAATTCGCCTTCAATCAGCCATCCGGTCCGAGGAGTCTCGTCTGCTTCGAGAATGCGGGCAGGGGCCAGTCGTTCCAGCGACTCTTTCAGGTCAGTCGCGAATTCATGCGGGATCATCGCTTTGCGGATTGGCATTTCGCCTTCGGAAGGCGTCTGGTCGCCCGTGAAAACCGCGGTATCGATACAAAATGGACGGATGTAGATCGCTCTTGGATTGGCGGCGCCGACGCCACAATTGATCACCATGTGGACGCCGTTTTTCGAATCGTAATAATCCTTTGAATCGCCCGAGGCGATGGTTGTGGATGAGCCGGCGACTTGGGTCCTTGTGACGACCATGTCGGCGCAGGAACAGAGGAGGAAGGCAGAGAGCAAGGCGATGAATGGTTTCATAGATTTTTTCAGTCATCTGCGTTGATCGAGCCATGCGACGAGATCAAGGCAGATTATTTGCCGGTATGATGCAACTCCCGTGCCCGCGACATTGGAAAATTACCTACGCTTGTAGCAGTGCTTCGGTGAAGCGTCCCGAGGTAGATGCGGGCCACAAATTGGCGCGCTATTACAGGGATTAAGGCCATGCCCGCCAGGCGCTTCGCAGAACCGCCCCTACAAGACTGCTCCTACCGCGCCATGCCAGCCACGGCATGAGGCACATAAAGCTCTTCGAGACGGCTGATTGTCTCCGCGGACAATCGAACATCGAGCGCCGCCAGCGCGTCATTCAAATGTCCGCGGCTTTGACGCCCCGACGATTGGCGCCACCACGCCCGGCTTTTGCAGCAGCCAGGCAAGCGCGACCTGCGCAGGAGGCACCCATTTCCGCCGCGACCGATTCAAGTCGCTCAACAACGCGCAGGTCCGCCTCACTGATCTGTTCCCCGTAGATTTCTTTTCGGTAAATGTCCGTCTCGGCCCGGAGCGTTGCTGGCCGGCGCTTCCGGCAAGGAGACCGCGTGCGAGCGGACTCCACGGGATCACCCCAATCCTCTCTTCCAGGCAAAGCGGAATCATCTCCCGCTCCTCTTCTCGATAAATTAGATTGTAATGGTTCTGCATGGTGACGAACCGCGTCCAACCATTCGCGTCCGCCGTGTAAAGCATCGTAGCGAATTGCCAGGCCGCCATCGACGAAGCACCAAGGTAAAGCACTTTCCCCGCGCGCACCAGATCATCCAACGCCTGAAGCGTTTCCTCGATCGGTGTCTCCGGATCGAACCGATGGATTTGGTAGAGATCCACGTAATCTGTTCCCAAGCCGTCGCAGACTGTCATCGATCGCGTGCATGATGTGCTTGCGAGAAAGTCCACGTTGATTCGGATCTTCGCCGATCGGATAAAAAACTTTCGTGGCGATGACGACTTTGTCGCGGGCCGGGCCGAAATCCTTCAAGGCGCGGCCGAGCACTTCTTCGCTTGCGCCTAACGAATACATGTCGGCGGTGTCGAAAAAATTAATGCCGGCTTCCATCGCCTGTTGAATCAGGGGCCGGCTGGCCTCTTCATCGAGCACCCACTCGCGCCATTTGCTCGACCCATATGTCATGGTGCCAAGACAAATCCGCGACACCTTCAAGCCGGTCGCGCCAAGCTTTACGTATTCCATAATCCGGATTAGAAGCAGGGTCGCGTCGACGCACCGACTATCCAGGCAGCACCCTGGTCGGCAAACCGAAGCGCAACGCGACTTCGTCTAGCGACCGGCGTTACCGTCTGGGGCGCGGGGACCACTTTCCGCCGGGCGTTTGTCCCGCGCGGGCCTCATCTCCACCGGACGGTCGAGGTGCATTCTTCGCACCAATGACGTTGCGCGCTATCCAGCCGTCTTCTCGCACCGCAGTGATCGCAAACGAATATTTCTTTTCTCACGCAACTTGATACGTGACTTCCGGTCTGTTGCCAAGTGCGGTTTTTAACAAACCGACATTTCGGATCTTTACCTTTGAGATGGCGGATTCGATTTGCCGCTTCGAGCCGCGGGCATTACAGTGCCAACCCTATGCCGTACAAAAACATTACTCCGCCAGCGGGCGACAAGATTTCGACTTCTCAGGGAAAACTGAATGTAGCCGATCACCCGGTGATTCCATTTATTCGTGGCGACGGGACCGGACCGGATATCTGGGCAGCAAGTGTGCGCGTTTTCGATGCCGCAGTCGAGAAAGCGTTCGGCGGAAAGAAGAAGGTTTCATGGTTCGAAGTTTTCGCCGGACAGGCCGCGAAAGACAAATTTGATGAATGGCTGCCGGACGACACGGTCGAAGCGTTTCGTGAATATCTCGTCGGCATTAAGGGACCGCTGACCACGCCGGTCGGCGGCGGAATCAGCTCGCTCAACGTGGCGCTGCGGCAGATGCTCGATCTGTTCGTTTGCCTGCGTCCTGTCCAATATTTTACCGGCGTTCCTTCACCCGTGAAACATCCGGAGAAGGTCAACATGGTGATCTTCCGCGAAAATACGGAAGACATTTACGCCGGGATCGAGTACGCCGCGGGCAGCGAAGGATCGAAGAAAATTCTCGATTTTCTCCAAAAGGAATTTCCAAAGGAGTTCGACAAAATCCGCTTCGGCACTAGGGAGAAAGCAGCAGAGTTTTGGAAAAGAGTCGGGGCGCCGGAAGGCGATGACGTTCTGGTGGGGATCGGCATCAAACCAGTCAGCCGCGCGGGCAGCGTTCGCCTGATTCACAGCGCGATCAGTTACGCGATCAACTTCAATCGGAAGAGCGTGACGCTGGTGCACAAAGGGAACATCATGAAGTTCACCGAAGGCGCGTTTCGTGATTGGGGTTACGAGATTGCGAAACAATATTTCGGCGCGGAAGAAATCGATGGCGGCCCATGGTGCAAGATCCCGGCTGGGCAAACCGGGCGCCGGTCTTGTCATCAAGGATGCGATCGCAGACATCACCCTTCAGCAGGTGCTGACGCGACCGGAAGATTTCGATGTCATTGCGACGCTGAATCTGAACGGCGATTACTTGAGCGACGCGCTGGCGGCACAGGTCGGCGGCATCGGGATCGCCCCTGGCGGAAACATCAATTACATCACTGGCCACGCCGTCTTCGAAGCAACCCACGGCACCGCGCCGAAATACGCGAACCTGGACAAGGTGAATCCAGGCTCTGTGGTTCTTTCCGGCGAGATGATGTTCCGCTACATGGGTTGGACCGAGGTGGCGGACCTGATTCTGAAAGGATTGAACGGCGCGATCGCCAGCAAACGTGTGACCTACGATTTCGCGCGCCTGATGGACAGTGCGACCGAAATCAAGTGCTCCGAGTTTGGCGACAATGTGATCGCCCACATGTAGGAAGACTTACGGGCCGCCGAGGTCGTACACTTCAACGAGTCCAACGCCAGTGCCTTGGTTCGCTCCCGCGAGTAGCGCGGTGTAGAGACCGGGCGACGGCATGGCCACGATGGCCGCCTCGAGTTCATTGGTCGGAGCAAGCCGGCGGCGCTGATTTGCGCCGCCTGCGCCGGATCATCCTGCCAATCGTTGTTCGCCAATCAGGAGTGCTCCATTGCTGTCGCGCAGTTCCAATGTCGGATCTGCCAGCGCATCGGCAATCCCGATCGCAGTCAGGCTCGGACCGATTCCGCGCACGATGATCCGGTCGTTTCCACCACCGCCTCCCAGAATAAATCCGGCGATGACAATGTTGTTACCGGTTTCGACAAAGGCCCGCGTGCTGATATCAGCCAGTTTCCCTGGGTCGCCAGGCCAAGATCATAAACTTCGACCAACGCGACACCCGGCAGTCTCGTTCTTTCCTCGGACAACTGCGGTATACGCTCCCGGATCCAGGGTCGCATCAATCGCTGCTTCGAGATCATTGGTCGGCGGAATGCCCGTGGCGATGATCGCCGCTTCCTGGGCCGGATCGTCTCGCCAATTATCGTCAGTTGATCGTCACAAAGCCGCCGGTTCCATGCAATTCCAACACCGGATCGGCTAGTGCATCTGGAACCCCTGCCGCGCCTAACGATGGACCGATCGCCCGCAGAAGAACATGTTTCGGCGCGCGTTCCGGTGATAATGAAACCGCCGATACCCGACATTGTCACCGGCCTGAACACGCATGCGCGTCGAAAGATTGATCGCCTGCGCAGCCGCTGATCGGCGTCGGCGTCGATGTTGGTGTGGCGCTCGCCGCAGCCGTCGCGGTTGGTGTAGCGCTTGGCACAGGTGAAGGGGTTGGCGACGGAGTTGGAGTAGGACTCGGGGTTGGCGTTGGTGTAGGTCCAGGCGTCGGAGTCGGTGTTGCACCCGGAGCGGCTGGCAACGGCCAGACATGTGCGCCCCGGCTCCGAGTCCAAAGCGAAAGCGTGGTAAACCCACGGTCGTACTGCATGTCCCAAATCATCGAGTGCGGCGGTCCATTTTCGAACCGCAGCCAGATCGGGGTCGCCGCCATGATGTTGTCCGTATAATAGAGTCCCCAATCAGTTCCGGCGAAAACCTGCTCGCGGGAACCTTGGGTTAGCGATGATTGAGTCGACCGGGATATCAGGAAGGTTGCCGGTTTTGTCTGCTCCAGGTGAACGAGGCGCAACCTTCTGTGCAGGTTACCTGGAAAACGTGGCCGGGTGTTGTCGGTGTGTTCGCATTGAATCCGCCAACCGCCGCATAACCAATCGGCGCGCTCGTTGTCGTTGGATCAAAGGCGACATCAAGAATTGGCCGATTCGGAAGGACTGCATTGCTGCCGGTGACATTTACCCAGGTGGACTGATTGGATCCCGTTCCAAGCCCGAAGCCGATCTGGACATTGCCGTCGTTAGTCCCAACCATCACGGTCGATTGCAGCGCCTGCGCAATGGCCAGTTGATTGATGAAAGAGCGGTTACCTAACGTTTGCTTGGTCAGATTTGCCGGACTGTTCACGTACCATGTTGGTGCAGTGGCAGCACCCGGTGATTGTCTCCCAAACCCTAACCGTTCCAACAATCAAGTGACCGCAACCAGTGGTCGGGCCAGCCGGCCCGCACTCGTTCCCCGGCGTAGTCGGATCGCCCTTGAAAATCTCGAACGGCAAAACGAACGACTGTGTGTCACCGGTCCAACCGCCGGTTCGATCGCTCCAGCTCGCACCGGGCGACGTGCAATTGTTAACGCAACGATTCAGGTGACCGCTGTTGTTCCCCTGCCAAAAACGCAGACTTGTCCCGGTTCCGACGGGATCAATCCGACGCGTAAAATCCGTCGCCCCCCTTCCCTGATTGCCATTGGACCGGACCAGTCGGCGTGCCGGAAAACGTAACCGACATGGCGCCGTTGTCTTGCGCGCCACCATTAGCTTGTGGCGAAGGCGAGTTGGCGAAATTGCCGCTGATGTCGCCTGAATAGAACTCGATCGTGTTCAGGCCGCCATCCATGTTGAACCATGTGGGATCAACCGTAGCGCTGGCCGTGTCGGCATTGATCGTTCCATGAATTCCGCCATCGTTGCCCGCGAGCAGGATGCTGGATGAACCGGGAACAAACGCCAATGCATGTTGATCAACGTGCACACCATGGTTCGCGCCGTAACCGCAGGTGAGGTCATTCCATGTCGTGTTTCCGTTCTGCCAAAACCAGATCTCAAAGGTATCGAAGAAAACGCGGTCAGGATTGTTCGGATCGACCGCAAGCCCCTGGTCGTACCAATTCTGTGGATAATCCCCCGCAGCACCTTGACAATCTGTCAAGCGAATTGCCGGGCGATCCCGGAATTTGCATCCAGGTGGCGCCGCCATCAGTGGTTCGATAGGCGCCAAGTTGGCATCCGGCAGTTCCACAACCGCCGTTTGAATTTGGAGCGATGGCCTGGACCTGGGCATAAATGTAGTTCGTATTGCTTGGCGCGACGGCGAGATCGATTCGGCCTAACTGATCTCCAACTCCCGAACCACCATAGGCGGTCCCACTGGCGGGGTTAAGTCCGGCCCAACCATTCGCGTTCGTGCTAATCGGAGCGAAATCTGCCGGACATCCGCTGGCAGGCAATGTTCCCGCGTAGATTCCATTCGCACCATTTTGATTGAGGTTGGATTGGACGGTGGTAGCGAAGCCACGGGCACCGATTGCCGCGACAACGCGTGTGCTGCTGCCGTTATCAATCAAGGCCAGGCCTGTTACATCCTGACGCATGGTAGCAAAACTGTTCGTCGTGCACGGCCCACTCCAGTTCGTTCCACCGTCATACGAGAAGTACAACCCGTCTTTGTTCCGGCGACGACGTTGTTGCTGTTGCGCGGGTCGACCCGAACTTTCCCAACGGCTTGGTATTGGGGAAATTGCCCGGGCGGGAGAGGCAATGGAGGCGTGAAAACATTTGCTCCCAGTAATGCCCATGTTGCGCCGGCATCCGTTGATTTGAGCACGCCCTGACTACCCATCGAAAAGGAGCCAAAATTCAGATCACCGGTGCCCGCATAAATCGTATTATGATTGTTCGGATCAAGCCTCACCGAGCTGATGCTGATGGTGGCGAGGAGCTGGATCGTCCGTTACGGGACTCCAGGTCGTGGTGCTACTACAACAATTCGTCGTTTTCCAGACACCGCCGCCGACGCTACCAAGGTACGCGACGATTGAGCCATTCGTGGTGGTCGTCGGATCCACCGCGATGTCGTTCACACGTCCTTCTGTCAGGCCGTAGCTAAAACAACCTGAACAACCACTCATTTTCAAAGGCTGCGGCCCGAGCGCGGTGAAACCATTTGGGTCGAGACCTTGCGACGTGTCACCCGGATTCCGCAATTGTGTTCCCGCCGGCATACCACGCGCGATACGCGCATCTTGCGCGGCAGCTTCCCTCACCCATGCTGGATCAAAACGGCCAGTCGGATAGGTCAATCGGTTGTGCCAATCGAGCTCCATATCATCGAGCTCTTCCAGTTCGCTCGTCGGGACGACACCATAGCGTTCTCTCTCCTCGCGCTCGCCATTTTCCCGCTCGTTAAATCGCGACCCAACTCCGGTGAAACTGCTCACCGCGAGGAGAATCCCCGACGCACAGAGGAAACCCGCGAACATTAGACGCGCGGCAGTTTTGCCGAGCTTGAATCCTTGATTTGCTCCCATTGTTGGTATGCCCTCGCTGCCGTTGCCCCGAATGAGGTTCAACTTCCGTTCGGCGCTGGAAAGGTGTCCGGAATGCCGCTGAAGATCGAGCAGAATTTTTCTAAATTTTCGGTTATATGAACATTATGAGTTCAACCTCTCTCTGGCCGCGGTTTCAGAAGTTCTTTCTTTCTTATGATGATCTAGGCTTCTCGATCGACATCAGCCGAATCCGTTTCGCCGACGATTTCATCGCGAAAATGCAGCCACAGACGGAAAAGGCCTTTACCGCGATGCGAGAATTGGAAGCCGGCGCAATTGCTAATCCGGACGAACAACGGATGGTCGGCCACTACTGGCTTCGGGATTCACAGCTCGCGCCGACCGCCGAACTGCGCGCCGATATCGACGAAACCAAAGCGCACATCAAACAATTTGCCGCAGACGTGCACTCGGGAAAAGTTGCACCGCAGAAAGGCGGGAAGTTCCAACACGTCCTGTTGATCGGGATCGGCGGTTCCGCCCTTGGACCTCAATTTGTCGCCGACGCACTCGGCACTCCAACCGATCCGCTCGATATCTACTTTCTCGACAACACCGACCCTGACGGGTTCGACCGGGTCTTTCAACGCATCGGCGACCGGCTCTCTCAAACCTTGTCGGTTGTGATCTCAAAATCGGGGGGCACAAAGGAAACGCGCAACGGGATGGTGGAAACTACGGCGCGTTATCAACGCGCCGGCCTCGATTTCGGACGGCACGCGGTAGCTGTCACCGGAGTAAACAGCGAGCTGGATTCGCACGCCAAAGCGGATGAATGGCTGGCCCGTTTCCCGATGCACGATTGGGTGGGCGGACGCACTTCGGTTATGAGCGCTGTCGGGCTGGTTCCGGCGGCCCTCGAAGGCTTTCCAATTGATGATTTCCTGGCCGGTGCCGCTGCCATGGATGCAAAGACACGAACGGATAAGACGGAACAAAACGCTTCGATGTTGCTTGCCCTGATGTGGTTTCATGCCGGCAACGGACGGGGCGAAAAAGATATGGTGATCCTTCCTTACAAGGATCGGCTGATGTTGTTCAGCAAGTATCTCCAGCAATTGGTCATGGAATCGTTAGGTAAAGAAAAAGACCTCGATGGAAATGTCGTGCATCAAGGAATCGCCGTTTACGGTAACAAAGGTTCAACTGATCAACACGCCTATGTGCAACAGCTGCGCGATGGAGTCCCCAATTTTTTTGTCACATTTATCGAGGTCCGAAAGGATCAGGACTCGCCGAAGTTCGAAGTCGAACCGGGCGTCGGTAGCGGCGATTATCTTCAAGGATTTCTGAGAGGAACTCGAGCGGCTCTTTACGAGAAGGAGCGGCAATCGATCACTCTTTCGATCGAGAAGGTAAACGCGTTTAATGTTGGTGCGTTGATCGCCCTTTACGAACGGGCGGTCGGATTCTACGCCAGCCTGGTGAACATTAACGCTTATCATCAACCGGGTGTTGAATCCGGAAAAAAGGCGGCCACCCGCATTCTTCAACTTCAGAAACGTGTTCAGGAAAGTCTATCCGCGACCGGGACGAGCGCGGATGACATTGCCAAGGCCCTGAATGCCGACCCGGAGGACGTCTTTCACATTCTTCGCCACCTGGCGGCAAATGATCCTGTGATTCACGCTTCTGACAGCGACAACATTAATCGCCAGACATTCTTACGAGCCAACTGAGACACCTACCGCCTCTCGCTGGCGCGAATCGCAGGTTGAGCTAGGGTCTTTCGCCATGGCCCACTCTCACGGCCCGAAAGGCCAATTGGAACAGCAAATTCCGCTCGCTAACGTCGTTCAATTTCTCCGGCAATTCATTCACGATATTCGAAACCATCTGAACGCTGCGGAATTGCAGTCCGCTTACCTCGGCGAGATAACGGAATCCAAAGAAGCGAAAGATGAGATCAAACGGTTGCGCGCGATGATTTCGGAAGCGAGCGCAAGTCTGCAGCTGATTACCTCATCGCTGAGCGAACCACGCCTGACACGGATGCCATATACGACAGACGATTTCCTGACGGATCTGCGGCAGAAAGTGGAAACGACCTTCCCGGTCGAGGGTCCGAAAGTCATCTGGGACATCAAGGTAAAGGATGCCAAACTCGAGATCGATCCGCAGGCTTTGCTTCCTGTACTGACTGAATTGTTCGACAACGCGTTTCGGCATGATCCGGCCGGCGATCCGATCTCGTTCGAAGCCCAGATCCAAGAAGGCCGCCTTCTCCTTCTTATCCGTGAACCGAAGAAAGGGTTTAGCGGATCGACTGAGGGCTGGGGTCGTAAACCGTTCGTTTCAATTAGGAAAGGCCATTATAGTCTTGGACTTCACCGGGCATTCACTATCATCGAGGCGCACGGCGGCCAGCTCAGTGCGCATTATGATTCTGCGGCATCAACTCTGGTTACGACAGTGGTATTCCCTCTGGCTAAATAAGCGGGGCTCAGGGACGGAGGACAGCTATGCTCCGTCAGTCTGTCACGCTTTAGAGGTAAATATTCCCCCTTGTCCCAGAATAGGAGTACATTAGAAGTACTCATTTCACCCCATGGCTAGCGATAACCGACGCATTCTGATTATCGACGATGAGCGCCCCATTCTGCTCACCCTCGAGGCGTTGCTGGGCCGTCACGGTTATCAAACCGAAACGGCCGCGACCGCCTCGTACGGACTGAAAGTATTAAAGTCCAAACCGACTGCCGTCGTTCTCCTTGATCTTCAATTGCCGGACGCAGACGGCCTGCAGATGCTCGATCAAATCAAGGAGGAACATCCGGAACGCAGGTCATCATTTTGACCGCGCATGATTCCCTGAGCAACGCTATCGAATCGATCAAACGCGGGGCTTACCATTTTATCAGTAAGCCGTATGCGCCGGAGGAATTGCTCAGCCTGATCGAGAAAGCGTTGGAGAAGCAATCGCTCCTGCGCGAGACGGAACAGCTTCGCGAAAAAACGCAGCAACTCGAGAAACGGCTTGAGATTGCCGAAACGCGTCTCGCTCCTGTGATCAAGAGCAAGGCGATGCAAGAAATCCAGGAGTTGATCGAAGCGATGGCGCCATCGGAAGCAAATGTCTTAATCACGGGCGAAAGCGGCGTCGGCAAGGAAGTCATCGCCAATGCGATCCACAGCCGCAGCCGACGCAGCACCAAACCGATGGTAAAACTGAATTGCGCTGCGTTTCCGCAAGCCATGATCGAGGGCGAATTGTTTGGCTACGTAAAAGGAGCATTCACCGGCGCGACGAATGATTTTGCAGGAATGATCGCCGCTGCCAACGGACAGCACGCTCTTTCTGGACGAGATTTCGGAAATGCCGGCCGATTTGCAAACCCGTTTCTTGCGCGTGTTGCAAGAGAGGGAATATCGGCCGCTCGGAAGCACAAAGACGTTGAAAGCAGATTTTCGCGTCGTCGCGGCGACCAACCGTCCGATCGCCAGCGCGCTGGCGGAAAACCGGTTACGCGCTGATCTTTACTATCGGCTAAATACTTTCCAGATCGAGGTTCCGCCGTTGCGGGAGACGGAAGGAAGACATTCCGCCACTGGTCGCGACGTTTCCTCAAGCGATTCGCCAAAGAACTCGACAAAACAGAACCGGAGATTGCTCCCGAAGCATTTCAAAAACTGCTCGACTACTCGTGGCCGGGAAACGTGCGTGAACTTCAAAACGCGATCGAATATGCGGTCGTATTGGCCCGCCAGAATAAGATAACGGTAAAGGAACTTCCGACGGAGGTGCAGTTGCCGCCCACCTTGAAACAAATCGAATCCAACAATCATCAGGGTGTTCAGAGCCTCGATGATATGGAGCGCGATGCGATTATCCAGGCGCTCGCCCAATGTCACGGCAACAAGAAAAAAGCCGCGCAGATTCTCGGCATCCAGCGACCGACGCTTTACAATAAGATGAAGCGATACGCGATCGAGCTGTGATCGCGTTGGAACGTTACTTCGTTGAAGCGTTAGATTGTCAGACTGTTGAATCGCCGAGCAAGCCACAGCGGTTCCCGATGTAACGATGTAACCCTTTAACCTCCTTAACCCCTCTTCTGTGTCCCGTCACCTTGAAAAAGTCCTGGCGCATGCCGAACATGAACTGACGTCTCCGGGAACAGGGCGCCCGGCCGATGCGCTTCCGCTTTACAAGAAGTTTCTAAAGATCGAGGAGCACCGGCTTCGACTGAATCATCAATCCGGAGGCGGTGGCCGCGAGATTTGCGCGCTTCGGGTTGGGCTGATCGACATCGTGCTGCGCCATATCTTTGCAGGCGCGACGAATGCCGCGCAGCATGAAAAGGGAGGCTCCCCCACTCCGCTCGCTGTGGTGGCGCTCGGTGGTTACGGTCGCGGCGAACTCAATCCCTTTAGCGATGTGGACGTCATGTTCCTCCACGAGCAAGGATAGATCCAAACGTCTCGCCGTCCGCCGAACAGGTAATCGAACAAATTCTCTATCTCCTCTGGGATATTGGATTCAAAGTCGGCCATTCCACCCGTTCGGTCTCTGAAGCCATCAACCTGGCGAACACCGACATGCTGACAAAAACCGCGATGCTCGAATCGCGGTTAGCTAACCGGCGATCCGCGATCTGTTTCGCTATTTCCGCAAACAGTTTCGCGAAAAATGTGTGCGCGGTCATGAACGGGAATACGTCGAACTTCGGATGCAGGATCAAGCTGCGCGCCATGCCAAGTTTGGCGACTAGCGTTTATGTGCAGGAACCGAACCTGAAGAACGGCTGTGGCGGTTTGCGCGATTACCAGAATCTTCTCTGGATGACCTTCTTCAAGGAAGGCGCGCTGACCACCACGCATCTGGTCGGCAGAGACTGGCTCAGTGAGGCCGATCGCAAACGCATCGAAGCAGCCTATGATTTTCTTCTCCGCCTCCGCACCGATCTTCATTACGCAACCGGACGCGCCACCGACACTCTTGCATTTCAATGTCCAGGACCAGATCGCGCAGCGACTCGGTTACCAACAGAAACGCGGAGGCACCTGCGGAACGAAGCGTTGATGAAGGATTACTACGAGCACACTCGAAATATCTTTCGAGTGACCGAACGGATCACCGAGCAATTTGCCAGTGGCCGTCCTCAGCACGACCCGTTCGCTCTTCGGTTTCCTGCCGCGATTGAAAAACGTACGGAGGAACGAGTCGATCATTTTCGTCATTCGCAACCGGCAGCTCTTTCCACAACGCCAAAGCCGATTTCGCGAAATATCCCGGAAGCGATGATGCGCGCCTTTCAGCTCGCTCAAGAGCGCCAGCTCGATCTTGAGTCCCGAGCTTCGCGATCTCTTCACCCGCAATCTGGGTCGTCGTGACTCGCGCAGTTTCGCCAAGCACAGGCTCCGCGGGAAATGTTCATGGCCATCATTTCTCGAAAAGGGCGAAGTGGGCCGCATCCTCCGGATGATGCACCGGATCGATTTTCTCGGACGCTACGTTCCGGAGTTCGGGCAGCTCACCTGCCTTGTGCAGCATGAATTTTTCCATCGCTATACCGCGGACGAACACACGCTGGTCTGCATCGACAAGCTCGACCAGATCATGCAAACGGAGGATCCAAAATTTCGAGCCTATCGCGAGCTCTTCGAGAAACTCGAGGAACCTTTCGTCCTTTATCTGGCGCTTCTCTTCATGACACCGGCCGGGCGGTTGGAGCGCGCCCGCATTCCGAGGCGAGCGCGCTTTTCGCGCAACGCGCCGCGCTTCGGCTCCAACTCTCGTCGGCGCAACGACGTTCGCTCATCCTTCTGGTCGACCATCACCTCACGCTTTCGAACATGGCCCAGCAACGGAATCTCGATGATCCCGAGACCGCGGTGGAGTTTGCGCCGGATCGTGAAAGACACAAAGAATCTCGACGCCTTGATGCTGCTAACGCTGGCCGATGGGCAGGGCACCAGCGCAGACGCATGGTCGGACTGGAAAGAATGCCTCGTCTGGCAGCTCTATCACGCGACCTCGCAATATCTTTCCGATCAGGAAGCGTTCTACGAACAAACGAAAATCGAACGCGAACTTCTGCAAAAGCATGTCACCGGAAAACCTCGGGCCCGATTACGCGGAGGAAGTGGACGCGCATTTCGAGTTCATGCCGGACAATTATTTCCGCGCGTTCGAGGTCGGACGAAATCGTTTCGCACCTGAGGCTCTTTTCCGCCATTTCCTGGAAAACCTCTATTTGCGCGATGAACCGCCCCTGGCCCCCGCGATCGCCTGGCAGGCATTTCCGCGACCAAGGCCACAGCATCGCTTCATTCTGCGCCTGGGATAGCCAGGATCTTCTGGCCAAAATCGCGGGATCGTTCGCCGTGGTTCCAATCAATATCCTGAGCGCGGATATTTACACTCGCGGCGACAACGTCGTGCTGGATGTTTTTCGCGTGTGCGACACCGAAATTTCGCGCGGTGACCGACAAGCGCGACCATGCCCTCGTGGAAACAACCCTGCGCAATGCGCTGGCCGAGACCGGACTTCGATTTCGCGCCGCTCCTCGATCGCGCCCGAGCGGAAAATGGTCAAGCGAGCCAGCCGGCGGCGAGATGGATTTTCCGACTCGTGTGACCGTCGAAAACAAGGCGCATCCCACCTACACCCTGATTCAAATTCAAACCCCGGATCGGCTCGGATTGCTTTACGAATTGCTCTCGGCCTTTGGAGAGGAACGGCGTCTCGATCGCGCTTTCGCGGATCAGCACCGAGAAAGGCGCGGCGATCGATACGTTTTATGTGGCCGATCGCGCGACCCGCGGAAAAATCACCGATCCGTCTCGAATTGCCGCGCTGCAGGAACGGTTGCACCGCGCAACGCGGCGAGCGCCGCTCCCAGTCGGTGCCAGCGTAAATCAGCGCTGGCTGGCTGCCGCCTTTCCGTCTAATCTCTCCGCAATCATCTCCATCATGAACGCCCTGATTCTCGCTGCCGGTTACGCCACCCGCCTTTATCCCCTCACCCTGCAAAGGCGAAACCGCTCCTCGAAGTGGCGGGCAAACCGATGATCGAATGGGTGCTCGATAATCTCGCGCCCGTCCCGGATCTGAAGACCATTTACGTCGTCACGAACCACAAGTTCGTGAAGGATTTTCAAGCTTGGGCCGAGATTATCGCCAACGGCACCCGGGCTCGCACTTAAGATCATCGACGACGGTTCGACCGATGACTCGGATAAACTCGGCGCCATCGGCGATATTAATCTTGCCCTGATGCGCGAAGACGGAATCTGGCGAAGAGCGATTTGATCATCGTCGCGAGGCGACAATCTTTTTAGCGATCCGCTGGTGGATTTGCGAAATCCGCCAAGAACTCCGAAGCGATGCTGGCGACCTATGACGTCGGCGATCTCGAAGCGATCAAGAAATACAGCAGCATCACGCTTGATTCCGCCGGCGTCATCACTCAGTTCGAAGAGAAACCAGCCGAACCGAAAAGCACGCTGACCGGGATCGCGCTCTACTATTTTTCACGCGAAGTCGTCCCGCTTTTTCGCAACCTATCTCGCCGCGGGAAATAATCCGGACCAGCCGGGACGATTCATCCAATGGCTCTACCCTCGCAAGCCGGTGAAAACCCATCAGATCGGTGGCACCTGGTTCGATATCGGCAGCAAGGAAACGCTCGAAGAAGCGAATCAGATTTTCGCGAAGTTCAGAAGTAGATCGACGCGTTGCAGAGGCCATGGAGACACGGATTTCGACCTTGATCCGCCGTTAACGCCTTGTCCGTGTTAATCCGACTGCCACGCCATAGCTTGGCGACAGGCGTTTATCCGTGGCTGAAACAATGCCTATTTCAATCGCCCTTCGTCGAATTCGATGAGATCGAAGTAGGTCCGAATATCCTTGCGACCTTCGCCGCCGGCTTCCTTCAAGAAAATGCAGGAAGCGCGCCTTTTTTGCAGCGGTGTCGGGCCGGCGCGAAATCATCGTCTCATTCCAATGCTCGATCTCATCCGGCGAATGTGCTGCGCCGTTCTTTGAGACCCAATCAAGAATGGCGGCGTCGTCATCGAGCCGATTGGCCGCTTCTTCAAACGCATCTCCGATTCAAGCTTCAGAAAGGCCAGAAGATGTTTATCGAACCCGACGGTTTTGTAATTGTAGCCGTCGAGCAGTCCCTTGCGATGAAGCCTGGCCTTGTCGATCAATCGCGGCAGATGGACGTAGCCGCCCAGTCGATCGTACGGACTGCGTGGAAGCAGTTTTTGCATTGAGCCCGGCTAGGTCGCGGGCAGAGGATTCGGGCACGACCACTCGCCGGCAGGATGCCGCCTCTGGCGATTGCATCGTCAGCCGACCGCCGGCTTCGCCTCGGGCAGCAACTCAGCTTGAGTCAGCCCTGCACTTCCGATGATCAGCTGTCCGGAAAAGATCCCGCCCTTTTCCACCGAAATCGATTTCGCAGTGACGTTGCCATCGAGCAACGCGTTGCGATGAATCACGACCGCGCCTTCCGCGATGATTTCACCGGTCATGCGGCCGCGGATTTCGATGCTCTTGACCCGGACTCGCCGGAAAAACTGCACCATCCGATTTTCG
This sequence comes from uncultured Verrucomicrobiae bacterium, assembly GCA_963751725.1. GTDB lineage: Bacteria > Verrucomicrobiota > Verrucomicrobiia > Chthoniobacterales > UBA10450 > AV80. The sequence goes on along the minus strand of CAVVVQ010000007.1, from coordinate 16,830 downwards.
CTCCACCAAGACATGTTCCGCCGTCAGCCGTCCGGGAATCTTGCCGACGAAATTGATCGTGGCCGTGCCGAGGCAATGCACGTTGCCGCGCATTTTACCTTCGATCAACGCGGAGCGGCAGGTTACGCTGCTGCTGCTGAGATCGCCTTTCGCGGTCAGATGGACTTGGCCGTGCGTTCGAATCGAGCGGCTGAAGCTCGTGGTGATCTTGTAATCGCGCAGGTCGATGTGCTTGCTGCACTTCGGGCAAATCGTCGATGACGCGGCGGAACTGATTTCCTGCGTGCGCCTTGCAATCAAAACATTCGATGATCGAGCTGTGATGCTTGTTCCAGAAGCCCTCGAGTCTTCCGGAAAATCGAGACGGATCGCGCGACCGATTCGATATCGGCTTCGCTCCTTGCGGCCGAAGCCGCACTCGCACCTTCGGAGCCGAAGGCACGAAATGCGCAGCCGCATTGGCGGCACATCGTGCTCTTCGCCGCGGCATACTCCATCTGCTTAAAGCCACAGTGCGGACAATCCACACTGACTTTAGCAGGCGACGGCTTGGCCACGGGTTCGCGGTCGCGAAAAGGTGGCTGCTTAGCCGCGGGCGCCGAAAGCCGCCTTGGCCGGAGGCGTCGCCGACTCGTCATTCCGGACAATTTCCGGTCTCGTCGGAGTCGCACTCTTGCTCGCGGCCGCCGCTGGTCACCTCGGACTTGCCGATAAAGGTGGCGCCTTCTTCAATGACGAGCCGCGCCGCCTTCAGGTCGCCCTGAAGAGTGCAACGCGATTTCAGTTCGCAACGCTCGCCCACGGTGATGTTGCCCTGGACTTTGCCGTAAACGGTAATCGATTTCGTCTTGATCTCGCCGCGGATGTCCGCGTTCTCACCGATGGTCAGCACGCCGTCGGAATTGATTTCACCTTCGACTTTGCCGTCGATGAGCAATTCCTTTTGAAATTTGATCGAGCCTTTGATCTCGACGTCGCTCGAAAGAATGTCTTTGCCAGAATGTTCAGCCATATATTTTTTTGGATCGATTGTTGGTGGTGGTGGTGTCCTTGGTTCTTCGCGCTGAGCGAGCCGTTTCTCCTCAGTGCCCGCGCTTAACGATCCTTCTCCGATCGACGACATGGGCTTTTGCGGGATGAATTTCTTCAGCACGTCGCATTATGGTAATGCTCGATGGCCCTGTCAATTGATTAGGAGTGAAATCATTCTTTTTCAGCGGAAATTTCGACCGAAAACTCTTGCCAGACTCCGTTTGGCGCAGAAGTCCTGCACATCAACTATCTGGCAACGACGCCGCGCTTGGTCATCAGCGGCGGAGGAATTACAGCAAGAATTGTACGAAGATCGTGATTGAATCTTGCGCTTCCGATTCCCGCTCTTCTCTTTCCGAAATCGCGCATCCGAAATCTCGAATATTGGTGGGCCCACCAGGATTCGAACCTGGGACCAAGGGATTATGAGTCCCCTGCTCTAACCGCTGAGCTATAGGCCCGTTTTCATAGGTAATTACGACGCTGCAAAACCTTTGTGCTATTTTTACGTCATTTTCTACGGTCATGAAAACCTCTAATGAAACCGCAGCAACCCGCTAAAACGTGGGAAAAAACCAGTCAACAAAACTTGGTGCGCCATAAATCCGGTCGCTATTATGCCCGGACCTTCGGCGAACAACAAAGAAATTTGGAAAAGCCTGCGCACTTCGCACTTCTCGGTCGCAAAAGCGAGGCTCGCGGAATTTCTGCGCGAGCATCGCGAGAAGCGGGTCGCCGGAGCAAACGAAGCCACGGCAAAAATGACGTTCGCCGAGGCACTCAAAATCCATCAGCAGAATCAAGCCGATGACGTGACGATCAAAACCGAGCACCCGGCATTATTGGAAGCAGGTGTTCGTAGCATTGCTCAAAAGCTGGCCGGACCTTGCCGATCGGGAAGTGCGGCGAATCACGAAAACGGATTGCACCGTGGGCGCGGAGGTTCCGCAAAGGCGCATCACCATCACGATACAACAATACTATTGCCGGACTTAAACATGTTTTCACCGTCGCGAGCCAGGCAGGTGTGATTTATGGCAATCCCGGCTGGCCACTTGGAACGCATTCCGGTACGCGCAAAGGAACTTACATTACCCAGCCGGGAGGAGTTCTTGCAGCTCGTCGCGACAGTAGCCAAGGCTGGGGCATGGTGTTCGCGTGATTGCGCCGATCTGCTCTGCGGGCTTGGCCTTTACTGGTTGCCGGAAATCTGAAGCTGCCGAAATTGAGTGGCGTGATTTGCGTTTCCAAGCAGGCGAAATTGTCGTGCGCTGTCGATCCTGAGACCGGGACAAAAAATTGGACTGTCCGACGAGTGCCAATGATCCCTGACGCAAGCGCGCTCTTTGAACGGATGCGTGCTGAACGTTCCAGATGAGCGGCTAACCGCCAAAGTCTTTCGAGTTAATGAAGCTCAAAAAGCGATCGACGCCGCGTGCCGGAAACTCGGTATCAAGCGCATCACCCATCATGATCTTCGCCATCTGTTCGCAACGATCTGTATCGAATCTGGTGTCGACATTCCAACCGTCTCTCGCTGGCTAGGACATAAGGATGGCGGCGCCTTGGCGATGAAAACTTACGGTCACCTGCGACGCGAACACAGCCTCGCCCAAGCGCAGCGCGTAAGCTTTGCGCCGGTTGTCGCCACGCAGGCTAATGTGATTCAATTTGCAGCAACAGCGTGAATGAGATGGCTGATAAGAAATGGAAAATGGATTTTAAGGAATCCCTTTTTTCCAAAGGAAGACGGTAGCCGCCTACCTAGGCCGGGCAGCTATTTGCACAGGCGATTCACCGTCTAGATATACCCGCACGGATCTTTCTATACCCGCACGGATCTTTCACTTGAAAACACAATGGACGCTTCAGGAACCCGAGGCGATCAAAGACTATTTACACGGCGAGACGCCTGCCCATCAGGCGAAAGCATGTTGTTACTTCGAATATGCTCGGCAGTCGGAAGTATGGCGGAAAGCACGTCAGGGTTTCGATCCAAGGAATGCGATTTCATTGAACGAATTCTTGCACACCGTTGCGCTCGGGTTTGAAGAGGATTCTTGCACGCTATTGAGGGATTGGACGGGTCTCGAAATCCTAATATGTGATGGTTTTCCCGAGTTATCTTGGCGAGCCTTGCGCGCAACGCAGAAGGAAGCTATTTGCGCCCATTTTGCTGGCCAGAGGGTGGATGGTTTTCCTCAGCGGAATCGGCGAATTAAGCGAATTAGGCTCAGCGCATCAAGGTTAATTCGCTTATTTCGCAGTATCACTACCCGCGCAGAGGATCCGCTCTATTGACCAGGTTCCACCATGATGGAGGAGATGCGAGGAACGGATATTGCCTCGCCAACAGAAGTCCCCAGGCCTGAGAAAAGTCACAACCCCGCTTGAGGCCCTCTAATATAGACATAGATCCCTTTATCGCATTGCCGGCCCCATAGTGCCCGGGGATAGATGGATGCCCAGCGCCTGAGCGGTTGGCTGATCGATCCCGCCTGTTCCAAGTAGCCCGTGTGTTGCCTGAAAACGCGCGATCGACGCGGCCGTAGGAAGGTCGAGGATCCCTGTCAGAGGCCCATTATAGTACCCGGCTTGTCGTAGTCTGCTTTGAAAGGCAAACACGGCCGGGTCAGACGTGCTACTGACCAGTACGTAAGGGGGCTCCGCATATGCCACTTCTGAGGCAGGCAGAAGTCCAAGGAGCATTAAGAAGGCGGCAATTCGTGTAAGTTTCATTGTCATTTTGTTGCTACTGTGGTGAACGCTTAAGTCTCTAAACGCGAGTCTTGCGACGATTTGAATTGGATCATTATGCGTGAAGATTTCATAGTTAGGCCCATAGCGGGATGAGCATCGCTGCTAACAGGACTACAATTAAAACCAAGGCGCAGAAAATCCATCTGCATTTCTCCCACGGGTTGGAGAAACTCTCCTCGACCTGAAACTGATCCTCCAGTTCTGACACCAGCCGCAAACTCTCAGGATGGTTGTCGAACAAGAGAAGCCGTCGGGCCGATGTGCCCGTTGTCCCTGTTAGGATAGGTGGCGAAACGATCAGGAAAAACCGTTTGGGCGATGAGCCGAAATAATCCCGGACTCGGTCAAGTCGAGCGCCCAGGATACCCCCGCCTACTTTGTAGCTTGCATATCGTAGCGTTCCGAAGCGCCATGGAGTATTGCGAGATAGTTTGTCCATGTTCTAGCAGTTTATTTTTTTTGCATCGTGTTGTGTGACACTTCTATTTCACGATTCTTGTCGGCTCGATTTCACAAAGACTTGGGGTGAGGGGAAAATCCGCGCCAGCCTTGATCGGTCACATTGGCGTAGCGAGTGCGAGCGCATTCGAGCAGAAGATCAGGGCGAAGACGCTGGATTCACGCCATCAAGCAGATTCTGGCCTGACATTTCGCCTGGCTTCTCAAGACCCAGAAGAAAAAGGAGCGTCGGAGCGACATCCGCGAGGACGCCGTCGTTAACTCTGAAGCTGCCGCTATCGTCGGCTGCGTAAATGAAGTCAACCAGGTTAGTGGTGTGCGCAGTGTTTGGGGAGCCATCTGGGTTCCGCATACACTCGCAGTTACCGTGGTCGGCTGTGATAAGAGCTTTTCCACCCAGCGACAGCAACTTTGGAATAATACGACTGCAGCAAACATCGACTGTTTCTACTGCCTTGATGCCTGCTTTCACTACTCCCGTGTGACCTACCATATCTGGATTGGCGAAGTTCAGGATGATGAGGTCGTAATCAGCCATCCGCGCCAAGACTGTTTCCGTTAACTCGAAGGCGCTCATCTCCGGTTTCAAGTCATATGTAGCGACTTTCGGCGATGGAATGATGGTGCGGTCTTCTCCGGGAAAGGGCGTTTCAACTCCCGCATTGAAGAAGTAGGTGACGTGTGGATACTTCTCGGTCTCGGCAATCCGGAGTTGCTTTTTACCCGCGCGGCTGGCCACTTCGCTGAGAATGTTAGAAAAGGTTGTCGGGCCGAAGGCGTAAGGCACGCCATAGGTCTCATCGTATTCGGTCATCGTCACATAGTGCACTTTTGGTTGAACCCGGCGATCGAAGTACCTTGAAATCGGGAAAGATGAAAGCTTGCGATAACTGCCGCGCGCGGTCGGCTCGGAAGTTGAAGAAGAAGACGACGTCGCCGTCACGAACACGTTGTTCATTGGGCTCGGCAAAGATCAGGGGCTGGAGAAACTCGTCGGTTTTGTCTTGTGTGTATCCCTGAGTGATAGCGGCAGAGAGCGATTCGTCGCAAATATTCCCCTGACCGAAAACGATGGCATCCCACGCAAGCTTAGTGCGATCCCAGCGTCTGTCCCGATCCATCGAATAATAACGACCGACGACAGTAACAATGCGTGCGCCGCTGCTCTGAAGCTGATCGTGCAGCCTAGCTAGAAAGTTCGCGCCACCGGTAGGCGAAGTATCTCGACCATCGGTGAAGGCGTGCACCATTATGTCGTTAACGCCGGCGTCTCTTGCTGCATTCGCCAGCGCGACAAGATGGGCATAGTGGCTGTGCACGCCGCCATCCGAAATCAGCCCGAGAAAATGCAGACGCGAACCACGGGCTTTGGCGAAAGTCTCCTGAAGCACTTTGTTCTGGGGAATCCTTCCGTCAGCAATCGCTTTATTAATTCGGGTTAGCTCCTGGTAAACGATCCGGCCCGCGCCGAGATTCATATGGCCGACTTCGGAGTTACCCATCTGGCCTGCGGGCAGACCAACATCCAGCCCGCTGGCACTGAGTCGAGCGCGGGGATACCTCTTATAGAGTTCGTCGTGGAAAGGAGTACGGGCGAGTAGCGTCGCGTCACCATTGGCTATCGCAGCTACACGTCCGCCGGGATTGATTCCCCAGCCGTCGCGAATCAGTAACATTACTGGTTTACGGCTCATTGGCTTTTCACTCGGAAATGATCGCCGCATTCCAATTATTTTGCGGCGCATTCCTTGCCAATGGTGAAGCACTTCTTGCGATCCTACGGATCCGCATCGTCCAATCGCATCAGCTCGATGCGGTGATTGGCCCGCGGATTTCGCGGCGAAGGTCCGGCGATGAGTAAGACGCGCTGTGGCCGTGACATGGTTCGTCGCGCAACCAGCGTTCGACGAAATCGCGCCAGTCGGAATCTTCGTTCGCGTTTTCCACCGCATACACGCCGTAGGAAAAGGCGAGTCCCTGGCAGACGGCGTGATCCGGGCTTGGCGCAATCGAGCCAAACCGCGCGGCTTCAAACGCGAGACCAGGCGCGCTGTCGCACCGCTGCGTGTCGGCACGAGCACGAGATCACACGGGACCGTTTCCAGCGCTCGTTCGATGACCGATGTCATCCGGTCTGCGTCAGTGCTTGGCGCGGGCGCGAGTTGCGCCAGCTCGCGCCGGACGCTCAGCGTCGTAGACGGTCGATGTGTTTCCGTGAACGCCGCGATCTTCGCCAGCATCGCAACGGCTTCTTCCGGATACTTGCCCATTGCCGACTCGGCTGAGAGCATGACACAATCGGTGCCGTCGAGAATGGCGTTGGCCACATCAGTCGCTTCCGCGCGCGTCGGCAAACGGCTATTTGCCATCGACTCGAGCATCTGCGTCGCGGTGATGACTGGCTTGCCGGCTAGGTTTGCTTTTGCGATGAGCTGCTTTTGTAAAGTCGCGATCGATTCGATCGGCACTTCCACGCCGAGATCGCCGCGCGCGACCATGATGCCGTCACTCGCGGCGAGAATTTCGTCGTAGTGCTCGAGGGCATCGGCGCGCTCGATTTTCGCGATGATGAACGGATGATGTCCGAGCTTTTCCGCCGCACTGCGAACGGCGTTCACATCGGCCGCGCTCTCGATGAATGACTGACTGACGGCGTCCACTCCTTCGCCGAGCGCGAACTCGAGACACGCGCGGTCGCGTTTCGTGAACGCGCTGATGCCGAGATTGATGCCGGGAAGATTAAGTCCTTTGCGCGAACGCAGCTCGCCACCGACTGCGACCGTGCACTCGACATCGTTGCCGGAAACGCGATCGACCACGAGCTGGACAAGACCATCGTTGAGGTAAAGGCGATTGCCCGGTTTCACCACGCGCGGCAAATCGGCGAAAGTCATCGAGACGCGCTGCGCGTTGCCGACGATGTCTTCGCTCGTCAGGCTGAAATGATCGCCCGGCGAAAGTTGAATCGGCTCGGGATCGATCTTGCCCAACCGCATCTTTGGTCCGGGCAGATCGGCCATGATCGCGACGCGCCGTCCTATCTCATCCGCGGCGGCGCGAATCCGCCTAATGATTTCAGCGTGATGGGAAAAATCGCCGTGCGAAAAGTTCAGCCGCGCCACATTCAGCCCGGCGCGAATTAATCGCCGGAGCATCTCCGGACTATCGGAAGCCGGACCGATGGTCGCGACGACCTTCGTCTTATTCGCGGGCAGAACCGCTGCGGTCATTGCTTGAACATGGTCTTGCCGTTACCGCGCAAATCGGTCACGGCTTGTTTCACGCGCGCAGCCATGGCTGTTTCCGCGAGGCCGAGATAAGTGCGCGGGTCGTAGTCTTTCTTGCGTCCGACTTCGCCTTCCACCTTCAAGACGCCGTCGTAGTTCTTGAACATGTGATCGGCGATCGGACGGGTGAAGGCATATTGCATGTCGGTATCGACATTCATCTTGATTACGCCGTAATCGATCGCTTCATGGATCTCTTCCTGCGTCGAGCCCGAGCCGCCATGGAAGACGAAGTAGAAGCGCGCCTTCTCGCCGAATTCTTTCACGACCGCGTCCTGGCATTCCTTCAGGATCTTCGGCTGTAACTTCACCGTGCCCGGTTTGTAAACGCCGTGCACGTTGCCGAAGGTCGCGGCGAGAACGTAACGGCCGCCAATCGGGTTGAGCTTGCGCGCGACCGCGAGCGTATCTTCCGGCGTGGTGTAAAGCTTCGCGCCTTTCTCGCCTTTGACGTCGTCTTCTTCGCCGCCGACCGCGCCGACTTCGATCTCGAGGACGAGATCGTTCTTCGCGAAGCGCTCGAGCAAACCCGCCGCGATGTCGAGGTTCTCCTTCAACGGCAGCGTGCTCCCGTCGAACATGTGCGCGGTGAAAAGATTCGGCTTACCCGCGGCGCGGCGCTTCTCCGTTTCCTGAACCAGCGGAAGGACAAACTTATCGAGCTTGTCCTTCACGCAATGGTCCGTGCTCAACGCGACGTAGATCGGATAACGATCGGCCACGCGATGCACGTGCTCGGCGATTGAGATTGCGCCGAGCGGCATGTCCTTCACTGCGCTTCCCGAAGCGAACGCTGCCCCGCCGGTCGAGATCTGAATGATTCCGTCCGCCTTGCTTTCGGCGAGGCCGCGCAGGACGGCATTCGCGGTCGTGAGTGAGGTGACGTTGACCGCCGGGAGCGCGTAGTGTCCGTCACGCGCGCGATCCAGGATCGCGCAATAGGTTTTGAAGTCTGCAACTGGCATATGTTTCCTTTCGTTAGTTTTGTTAGGCAGCTTTCGCGGCGGAAGCATCGGAAAGCGCAGCTACACCGGGTAGCTCCTTGCCTTCGAGTAACTCCAGGCTCGCGCCGCCGCCGGTGGAGATGAATGTGATCTTGTCCGCGACGTGCGCTTTCTTGACCGCTTTCACTGAGTCGCCGCCGCCAATGATGCTGACAGCGTTCGAGTTTGCCGCGATTGCTTCCGCGATGGCGAAAGTGCCTTTGGCGCAATCCTTGATTTCGAACACGCCCATCGGTCCGTTCCAGAAGATCGTGCGCGCCTTTGCGATCTCGGCGCTGAACAGCTTGATCGTTTCCGGCCCGATATCGACGCCCATCCAGCCTTCCGGAATGGGTTCGTCAGGCGGAGTGAACTTACCGCTGCGAAACGGTGCGCTTCTCGAAATCGATCTGCTCGACGATGTAGCTGTCCACCGGAAGCAGAAATTTAACTCCGAGCTTTTGCGCTTTGTTTAACGCGGCGCGCGCAATCTCGACTTTGTCCGGCTCGGAAAGCGACTTACCGACCGAGCTGCCTTTCGCGAGCTCGAAGGTGTAAGCCATCGCGCCGCCGATCAGGATCGTGTCTGCTTTCTCGAGCAGCCGATCGATCACCATGATCTTGTCCGAAACCTTCGCGCCGCCGAGCACGACCACGAACGGCCGCGCCGGCTTCTCCAATTCCTGCGCGAGATAGCGCAGTTCTTTCTGCATGAGAAATCCCGCGACCGCGACCGGCATCAGCTCGCGCGACACCTTCAGTCGAAGCATGCGCGCGATGTGCGCTGCCGAAGGCATCGTTCACATAAACATCGCCGAGCTTCGCCAGCGCCTGGGCGAACACCGCGATCGTTCTTCTCTTCCTCGGCGTGAAATCGGACGTTCTCGAGCAACGCCACTCCACCGTCGCGCAGGTTTGCGCCGATCTCTTCCGCTGGTTTACCGACGCAATCACTCGCGAAAGCGACCGGCTGGCCGATCAACTCCTCCAGCCGCGCGGCGACGGGACGCAGCGAATACTTCTCCACCGGCTTGCCCTTTGGCCGGCCGAGATGCGACATGAGCATGACTTTCGCGCCATGCTCACGCAGATAGTTGATGGTTGGCAAAGTCTCGCGAATGCGCGTGTCATCCGTGACCACCTGTTTTCCATCGCGTTCTTCGAGCGGAACGTTGAAGTCCACCCGCACCAGAACGCGTTTACCTTTCAGATTGATTTGAGTTAACGATAGTTTTGTCATGGATCGGTTACTCCTCGTTAGGCATGCATTAGCTCGCAGCACGGTTGGAGTGCGCGTCTTGGCCAGCTTCAGCGACTTTGCGGCCGAAGATCGCGTCGTCGCCGAGCATCTCTTCAATGCGAAGAAGCTGATTGTATTTCGCGATGCGATCGGTGCGGCTGAGAGAGCCGGTCTTGATCTGACCGGCATTCGTCGCCACGGCGATATCGGCGATGGTCGTGTCCTCGGTCTCGCCCGAGCGATGGCTGATCACCGCGCTGTAGGCGTTTTCGCGGGCAAGCTCGATCGCGTTGAGTGTCTCGGTCAGCGAACCGATCTGGTTGACCTTCACCAGAATCGAGTTGGCGACTCCGCTGTCGATCGCCTTGCGCAGGAACTTCACGTTCGTGACTAACAAATCGTCGCCGACGAGCTGCACCTTCGAGCTCAACGCCTTGGTTAACTTCTTCCAGCCGTCCCAATCATTTTCCGCGCAGCCATCTTCGATCGATACAATCGGGAATTTGCACGCCAGCTCGTCAAGATAGGCGACCATTTCCTCGGCGGTCCGTCGCGAGCCGTCGGATTTCTTGAAGACATAACGCTTCTCTTTCGCCTCGTAGAACTCCGACGCCGCGACATCGAGCGCGATGAAGACTTGCTCGCCGAATTTGTAGCCGGCCTGCTCGACCGCCTGACCGATGGTTTGCAACGCGTCCTCCGCGCTCTTCAGATTCGGCGCGAAACCACCTTCGTCACCAACCGCCGTCGAGAGGCCGCGCTTCTTCAAAACCGATTTGAGAGCGTGAAAGATTTCGCAGCCCGCGCGCAGTGCCTCTGAGAAACTCGGCAGCCCTATCGGCATGATCATGAACTCCTGGAAATCGATCGGCGCATCCGAGTGCGCGCCGCCGTTGATGATGTTCATCATCGGCACCGGCAACACGCGCGCATTCGGGCCCCCGAGATACTTGAAAAGCGGCGAGCCGAGCTGCGCGGCCGCGGCGTGCGCATTCGCGAGCGAGACAGCGAGAATCGCGTTCGCGCCGAGCTTGGATTTGTTCGGCGTGCCATCGAGCTCGATCATCGCGCGATCGATTCCGGCCTGATCGAGCGCGTCGAAACCGTTCGAGTTCCTTCGCGATCGTCTCGTTCACGTTCGCGACCGCCTTGCGAACGCCTTTGCCGCCGAAGCGCTTCTTGTCGCCGTCGCGCAATTCCCAGGCTTCGTGTTCGCCGGTGCTGGCGCCGCTTGGAACGATCGCGCGTCCCATCGCGCCGCCCGCGAGCGTCACTTCCGCTTCGACCGTTGGATTGCCGCGCGAATCGATGACCTCGCGAGCTTTAACCTCTGTTATCTTCGTCACGCACATTTTGGTAAGGGCTCCGTTGTGAATTCTTGTTTTAGTTGAGTGCCAGGAAGAAAAGGTTTGCCCTGTGCGAAAGCGGTAAGATTCGCCACCGTCACGCGCGCGATCTCGGCCAGCGCTTCCTGAGTTAGGAAGGCCTGATGGGCCGTGATCAGAACATTCCGAAAGGTCAGCAGCCGGGCCAGATCGTCATCCTGCAGGATCTTGCAGGAAAGATCTTCGAAAAAAATGCCTCCCTCTTCTTCATAGACGTCGAGACCCACGCCACCGATTTTGCCCAACTTTAGCGCTCCAATCAGCGCCTTGGTATCGATCAGGCCACCGCGACTGACATTGATCAGAATCACGCCTGGTCGCATGAGCGCAAGCGTCTCGCGGCGAATGATGTGGTGCGTTTCCGGAGTCAATGGCGCGTGCAGCGAAACAACTGCGGACTCGCTCGCCAACGTGTTCAGATCGGTATACTCGACACCGCGGCTTTTGGCCCAGTCCGGAGAAGGATACGGGTCGTAGGCCAGCACCTTCATCCCAAAACCTCGCAGGATTTCCGCCGCTACCCGGCCGATCTTGCCCGTGCCAATAATCCCCGCCGTCTTCCCATGCAGATCAAAGCCGACGAGAGCGGTGAGCGAGAAGTTCAGATTGTGGACGCGATTGTTCGCCCGCGGAATCTTGCGGTTAATCGCGAGGAGCAACGCAACAGCGTGCTCAGCCACCGCGTAGGGCGAATAATCCGGCACCCGAGTCACGGAGAGGCCGAGCTGGGTAGCCGCGGGGATATCGACGCCATTGAATCCTGCGCAACGCAAGGCGATGTGCTTCACGCCTAACGAGCGCAAGACTTCCAGCGCCGGCCGATCGGCCTTATCGTTAACAAAGATGCAGACCGCCCTGGCGCCTCGTGCCGCGTCGGCTGTTTCCGCGTCCAGGCGAAACGGCTGAAAGCTCCACTCGATTTCGCCATTGGCGGCAGGCTCGAGCGATTCGCGGTCGTAAGGTTTGGTATCAAAGACAACTGTTTTCATGATGTTCATTTGTTAGGCCGCAAGTGGGAGCGCGAGTTGGCCGCGCATTTCGGCGGCGTATTGATCGGCATTGAGGCCGACGAGAAGATGCATCGTGTTGTTAGGCAGCCGACGACTGCGTCGATGCCGCCACTCGTTAAGCCGTTTTCGTCCACGCCGACCATGTCGTGCACGACGACGCGCAGCCGCGTCGCGGCGCAATCATCGACGCGATCGATATTGCGCGCGCCGCCGAGCGCGGCGATCCACACGGCGACTTTGCGCGCCGCGTCGGGATCGCGCAGCTTCGAGACTACGCCCGCGGCGGGCGGCGCCTGGACCGGCGAAGGTGCTTCCACCTCATCGGCCTCGGGTCCGGCGGTCTTGAGATATTCCTGCATCTCGGTTTTGAGGTTCTCGCTTTGCGTGCCGAAGATCGCCTGCACGCCATCGCCGACGACCACCACGCCCGCCGCGCCGAGTGCCTTGAGCTTGTCGGGATTCGCCTTCGTCACGTCGTGCAGTTTCACGCGGAGTCGCGTGATGCAGGCATCGAGGCTCGCGATGTTGCTGCGGCCGCCGAAGGCACGCACGAGTTGCAAGGCAAAGCTGTCACCGCTCGGCACTGCGTGCCGCGCGCGTCGCTTCGTCCTCCACTTCGCGGCCCGGCGTGGCGAGATTCCATTTCCGAATCGCGAAGCTGAAGACCCCGTAATAGATCAAGGCCCAGACCGGGCCGATGACGAAGAGCCACAGCGCGTTGTGCGATTTCGGGAACAACACAACATAATCGATCAGGCCGTGCGAGAAGGTGAAACCATGTTTGATCCCAAGCGCGATACAAAGGAAGTAAGCCGCCCCGGCGAGCAGCGCGTGCACGCCGTAAAGAACAGGCGCGAGAAAAAGAAATGAGAACTCGATCGGTTCGGTGATGCCGGTCACGAACGAGGTCAGCGCTGCCGACAACATGATGCCGCCGACTTTCGCCCGGTTTTCCGGACGCGCGGCGCGCCAAATCGCAATCGCCGCGGCAGGCAGTCCCCACATTTTGAAGAGATAACCGCCGGTCATGTTTCCCGCCGTCGGGTCACCCGCGATGAAGCGCGTGATCTCTCCGTGAATTTCTTTGCCGGTAGTCGGGTCGAGGTAATCGCCCGCCTGGAAAAAGAACGGCACGTTCCAGACGTGATGCAGCCCGAATGGAATCAGCGAGCGCTCGACGACGCCGTAGATCGTGAAGGCGAGCGCCGGTTGTCCGTGCGCAGCCCAGTTCGAAAAGGTTTTGATCCCGTTGCCGATCGGCGGCCAAATAAAACTCAGCAGCGCGCCGACGATGATGACTTCAGCCGCAGTGATGATCGGCACCGAGCGTTTGCCGGCGAAGAACCCCAGATACGACGGCAGCTGTATCTTATAGAAGCGATTGAACGCCCGCGCTGCGATCAACCCGACAATGATGCCCCCGAATACGCCCGTATCGATCGACGGGATTCCCATAATCGGTGTCGTTTCGATCCCGCGCGCCTTCGCGCACACTCCGATCGCGGCGAGAAAGACGAACCAGCCGACCGCCCCGGCGAGCGCGGCGACACCGTCATTTTCCGTCAGGCCAATGGCGACACCAATCGCGAACAGCAATGGCAGATTGCTGAAGATCGCGCCGCCGGATTGCGCCATGACTTGCGAGACGATCGGCGGCAGCCAGGAGAAATTTGCGCTGCCGACGCCAAGTAGAATGCCCGCGACCGGCAACACCGATACCGGCAGCATCATGCATTTGCCGATTTTTTGCAGTGAAGAGAAAGCGTTTTTGAAGCTCATTTTAGTCTCCGTATTCTGGTTCCAGCGCGCGGACTTCCTCGACCGTCCAGCAGGCCAAGGCGCGTTGCGCCAACTCACGACAACTCGTCAGGCTTACTCGCCGAATTTGTGCTTTCACAGTTGGTATCGCAGGCAGACTCACGCTCAGCTCGTCCACACCGAGACCCACGAGAATCGGCACCGCCTGCGGATCGCCAGCAACGCCACCGCAAATTCCAACCAGGCGGCGGTGAGCGTGGGCGCCGTCGATAGTGCGGGCGATCATCCGCAGAACGGCAGGATTCAGGGCATCGACTTTCGGCGCAAGCTTCGGATGGCCGCGGTCCATGCCAAGTGTGTATTGCGTCAGGTCGTTAGTCCCGATGGAGAAGAAGTCCGCTTCCTGCGCGTAGGCGTCCATCATCATCGGGACGGACGGCAATTCCACCATGATGCCGCACATGATCGGTTCGACGCCCAGCGCCTTCGCTTCTTCCGCCAGCATGGCCTTCGCGTCGCGCAACTCCTGCAGGATTGCGATCATCGGGAACATCAGCGCCACCTTTCCGGCCGAAGAAGCGCGCAGGATCGCGCGCAGTTGCGTGCGCAAAACTTCCGGTCGGTCGAGCCCCACCCGAATGCCGCGCTCGCCGAGAAACGGATTGTCCTCGCGCGGAATAGGCAGGTAAGGCAGTGGCTTGTCGCCGCCCACATCCAGGGTGCGAATCACCACCGGCCGCTCGGGGCCGATCGACTTCCAATTGCGGCGTAGCATTGCGCCTGCTCGTCTTCGCTCGGCGCGCTGGCGCGATCCATAAAGAGAAACTCGGAGCGCAGCAGGCCCACACCTTCTCCCCCCAACGATTCGACCTGCTGCGCTTGCTTCAATCCGTCGATGTTCGCAAAGACGGAAACGCGATGACCGTCCTTGGTCATCGCGGGTTCGAGCGCATGCGCCATGTCTTGCTCGCGTTGCGCGGCGAGACGTGCCTGGCACTCAGTGATCCGCGCGATCTCGGTCGGCTTCCGGTGACAGACGAAGGGAGCCCTTTGCACCATCGAGAATGACCGGCGTGCCGTTTGGAATTTCGAGCGCACGAGGTTCGATTCCGGCGACGGCCGGAATGCCTAGCGAACGGGCAAGAATCGCAACATGCGAAGTCGCGCCGCCCCGCAGAGTAGCGAAGCCAACGACCGTTCCTGGTTCCATGCTGGCGGCGTCGGAAGCGGTCAGGTCTTCCGCGATCAGGACCGAGCGCTTCGGATACGCAGGTGGCGGTTGTGTGATGCCGGTCAAATGCAGAAGAACGCGCTGGCCGACGTCGCGCACGTCGTTAGCGCGTTGCGCGAGAAGCTCGTTGCGCAACCCGGCGAGACGCTCCGCATGCAGGTCAGCAGCTTTCTTCCAGGCAAAGGCCGCGCTCTTGCCCTTGGCGATTGCCGAATTTGCGATGTCGAGAAAGTCCGGATCATCGAGCAATTCCATGTGCGCGGCGAAAATCGCGGCTTTTGCCGGATCAACTTTTGCGTGGAGGGACGCGCGCAAGGCCTCGAGCTCACCCCGCGCGCGTGCGATCGCGCCGGTTAGACAGTCCTGTTCGTAGCGCACGCCGCCGCCTTCCTCCTCGACCATGATCTCCGCCCGCTTCAGTTGGATAGGCTTTGACCAACCGCGAGCCCGGAAGAAGCAGCCACGCCTAACAAAAGATTGGGATCATCACTGCGTGGACGCGGCGCCGGCTGAGAAATCGGCGAAATCGTGGTCGGGCTGGAGCAGGTGCGGCGGGATGACCCGTCGCCTAGGCCGGCGGCGACCAGCTGGCTTAGCTTCTCGATCGCTTCCTTTGCGTCCGGGCCTTTGGCGACCAGCACAATCTTGTCGCCGCCCAGAACTTCCAAAGCCATCAGCGAAGTAACACTGCGGGCGTTCGCTGAGCGCTCACCCTTTTTCACTGTGATCTCGCTCTTGAAGCTCTTCGCCACATTGGCCAGAACCGCCGCGGGCCGGACATGCAGGCCAGTTTTGTTAGGCAGCAGAATCGCCGGCGACGTTATCACAGCGCCTTCTCGCGCTATTTCCGATTTGGCCGCGCCGTCGACAAGACTGACGACTAGCAACACATCATCGTCTGCTTTTACTTTCCCGGAAGCGCGCCGGACGATGCGGGCCGCGTCCCCATTACTGATGATAACTTCTGTCAGCACGCTTTTAGCGGTGGTGGCGAGCTTATCGATGTCAAACTCAATGAGCGGCGCTCCGGCGTCGACCCTGTCACCGGCCTTTACTCGCGGGGTAAAACCGGCGCCTTTCAACGCCACCGTATCAATTCCAATGTGCATCAGCACTTCCACGCTGCCGGCCCGCCAGAGTCAGGGCATGCGACGCGGGATGGATGTAGACGACTTCGCCGGCGCACGGCGCGCGCAGCGTTGCGTCGACAGGATCGATCGAAAGTCCATCCCCCGTCAATTTTTGCGCGAAGACCGGGTCGGGCACCCGTTCGAGTGGATAGACAACCCCGGACAAAGGGGCGCGAAGAATTAATTCGTCAGGCATAATTATTTACCACCAGGCTTCGGCCTGGATCCCGTAGGACAGGCCTTGTGTGTCGTTCTCATACGGAATCCCGCCGACTGACCCTTTGAATTCGTACTCCAACCGGCATACGTCACATAGGCGCGCAGTTGCGGCCGGCTGAAGAACTTTTGTCCGAGCGAAATCTGGATAGGCGCGAAGGTCACTTTCCAGAGGTGGCCGTCCTTGCCTAGCGGATCGCTCTTTACCCAATCAACCCCAGCTTCGAGCGCCGTGCTAAAGCGGTCGTTGAAGAAATAAACCGGGCGGGCGCCGACTGAGATCCAGCGATTATCCAGTCGGGCCCACCGTAATGGATCTTGTCGTACACGCCGACGGCC
>CAVVVQ010000006.1:0-40101 GCA_963751725.1 uncultured Verrucomicrobiae bacterium | reverse complement strand
AGCAATACGCAACTGAGCCAAGCAAAAGACGACATACAGCGCCACGTATTGCTGGCGCATTATTGTTCGGTCCAGACCATGCGCCGCGGGCGAGCGGCCCCTTTACACTGGCGAAGTTCGCATCCTGCCGCAGTTCCAAGAGAATGAACCCAGGTCCTTTGGTAAAGGTCAATTCGAGGTCACCATTTTTGGAAAATCGGACCAGCACTTCGCCGATCAAGGTGGTTCTTTTTCCGCGGTAAAGCAGCTGACCATTGCGGGCTTGCCAATCCTTCGAAGGACCAAGGAACTGATGTCGTATCGTCTGGCAACTGGTCAGGCTGATAAGGAGTAGAAGGGAAACAATTGTCAGGAATCTCTTGGGAATTCGACCGGTCATATATAATAAGGAAGTCGGTAGCCAGCCTCTCAGCGGACGCGCGATCTGAAAAGCAAAACGGAAGGACTGGAGGTTACTGGTGAGTCTGAATCCGTCCATTAAAGAAGCTTCGGCGATGGAGTGGTGGAGTAATGGAGTGGTGGAGTGATAGGAGATGGACGGGCGGCATGGGCCGATTTTCAATCGGCTGGCTGGGAACGGCGATTTTTCAATCGCCGGCTAAAACAAAGGCCCCGACAACTGTCGGAGCCTCATTTCTTGGTAGGGCGAGACGCAGACCTGCTTCCAATTCCTTTCAACCCTTCAACCCTCAACCCTTCAACCCTCCAACCCTCCAACCCTCCAACACTCCAACCGTCCAACCCTTCAACCGTCCAACGCCTCAACAGTCCAACATTCCATTACTCCATCGCGATACTCCATCGCTCCATCAGCTCCATCACTCCATCGCTCCATCGCTCCATCGCTCCATTGCTCCGCCCACCGCGGCGATCGCCTAGGAAAATCGTCAGATTTATGCGAGACTTGGCGATACCGCTTATCATTCATGAGATCCAAACTGATCACTCTGGTTTTCTGTCTTTTCTCCTTTGCCGTTCTACCTGTTCAAGCTGGAAGCGTAACTGTCACGTCTTCTGCCGATAACGGTCCCGGTTCGTTGCGCGACGTTCTTGGCGCCGCTATCGACGGCACCACCATTCAGTTCGCTCCAGCGCTCAATGGACAAACGATTACCCTAACCAGCGGTGAACTTCTGATCGGCGCGAATGTCACCATCAGCGGCCCGCCGACTTCCCCAATAATAGTCAAACGAAGCACTGATGCCGGCACGCCAGCGTTCCGGATTTTTCATATCACACCGGGCCATACCGTAACGATGTATTGGCTGATGATCACGAACGGGCTCGCCCAAGGTTCTCCGCCCAATCAAAGTGGCGGCGGCATTTACAATGACGGCTCGATCGTGACGATCGAAAACTGCCAGGTAGACGTTAACTCGGCAGGCAGCGGTGGAGGAATTTTCAGTACCGCCGTCAACTCCGGCGCTGCTCAACTAACAATCAACGCGAGCAATGTTGACGGCAACATGGCAACGGGCGACGGCGGCGCGATCTACAACGATGGATCAGGCGAGTCGCATGCGGCCTCGCTCGTTTTAATTCAATCCACTGTCGAAACAAATACGGCCCAAAACGGCGCCGGGATTTTGAACAACGGTTTTTCCACTGGTAACGCTGATCTGGTCATCAACGATAGCTTGATCGCTTTTAATAACGCAACGCATCAAGGCGGCGGTATTCTTAATTATGGGCAGCAGAACTCTGGTAACACCCGGGCGACCGTAAGTAATAGCACGTTAAGCCAAAACCGTGCTGAAAATGGAGGCGCGATTCTTAATGATGGCCAATCAGGAAACGCCCGGCTGGACATCACAACCAGCACGATTGCTAAAAACTTCGTCACGCAACACGGCGGCAGTGTTTATAATACGATTGGAACAAATCAGCTTCGATCAAAAGGAGCGCGTAAACCCGATGGGTCCGGCCCCATCGCGATACTAACGATCAAGAACACCATTCTGGATAGTATCGTCAACGGTGCCGCAGAAAACGTCTTCAACGTTCAAGGCCAGGTTACATCGAGTGGTTACAACATAATCAGCGATGACGGGGGCGGTTTTTTCAGCGCGCCGGGGGACCAGACTTACACCGATCCGAAGCTTGGGCTGCTGCAATTCAATGGCGGTGTCATCCAAACGCATGCCTTACCGGTCAATAGTGCGGCCGTTAATGGCGGCGATCCCGCCTTTACTCCGCCGCCATTTTACGATCAACGTGGGACCGGATTCGATCGAGTCTTCGGCGGCCGTATTGATATTGGCGCATTCGAATTGCAGGAACCCGCGCCACCACCTGGGCGAGGAAGCCTGATTAATATCTCGACTCGCCTACGAATTCTGACTGCTGACAAGTCGTTAATCGGCGGATTCATCGTCGGTGGGACCGCTCCTCGACGCGTTCTGCTGCGCGCGATCGGTCCGTCGTTGGGCGGAATAATTCCTGATGCCATCGTTGACCCGGTTCTTGAGCTGCATGGCCCGAGTTCGATACCATTATTAACGACAACTGGCGTGATACCCAGGAGGCAGAGATCATCGCTACCGGTATCCCTCCGACGAATAACTTCGAGTCAGCCATTCTGGCAACGCTGCCTCCGGGAGCTTACACCGCGGTGATGCACGGACTCGACGATGGAATCGGAGTTGGCGTGGTTGAAGCCTACGACCTGGATTCAACTAACGACGCGCGATTGGCCAACATTAGCACGCGCGGCTTCGTTGATACGGGAAACAATGTCATGATCGGTGGATTCATCCTCGGTCATGGAAACTTGAACGTTCAAATCTTGATTCGTGCGATTGGTCCTTCGTTAGGGAAATTTGGTGTTCCGGACGTATTGGCCGATCCGACGCTGGAATTGGTCAACAGCAATGGCTTCCCTGTCGCAACCAATGACAACTGGCGAGATACCCAAGAGGCGGAAATCGAAGCAACCGGGATTCCGCCAACGAATGACCTTGAGTCCGCCATTGTTCGATCGCTCACTCCCGATGCTTACACTGCGATTGTTAGGGGAGTAAACGACGGCGTTAGGTGTTGGATTGGTTGAGGTTTACGAGTTGGTGCCTCCGCCGACTCCAACTCCTACCGCCACGCCCGAAGCGAGTCCAACGCCAACACCGGAGCCGAGCCCAACCCCTAAGGAAACACCGACCCCAACACCTAAGCCGACTGAAACTCCGACCCCGGCTCCAACCGAAACGCCAACGCCGACTCCGGAAAAGAGCCCGGTTGCGTTTTCTGTTTATTCTTCGAGCACAAACGTCGGAACCGGCGATAACATTTCGATGAATGCAGCACTCGTTACGGGTCCGGGCGCCCGACGCATCATTGTGCGGGGACTTGGGCCTTCACTTCCCACGCCAACGCCCCTTGCAGATCCGGCCCTCGAGTTGCGCGGCAGTTCTATCCTAATTAGATCAAATGATAACTGGCGTTCCGACCAGGAAGCAGAAATTATCGCAACCGGTTTTGCCCCGACTAACGACCTGGAAGCGGCGATGGTGGAGACAATTCCCGCCGGCTCGTACACAGTGGTGCTTCGCGGGGTAAACAACGCCACCGGGTTTGGAGTAAATGATCTGCATGATTTATCCGGAAGCGATCCGGGTTCAATCAGCGCCATTGGCACTCGCGCCCAGGTTTTAACGGGCAACGGAATTCTGGCGAGCGGAATTCAAGTTGAAAACGGGGGCGACATGTTGATTCGCGCACTGGGGCCGTCGTTAACTGCCGCAGGGATTACCGGCCCCATTGGCCGATCCGACGATTCAATTGCGGGATTCAAATGGTGATCCGGTGGTCGATAACGATGATTGGCGGGAAGACCCGAAACAGGAGGCGCTGATCATTGCAACTGGACTTGCTCCTTCCAATGATCTCGAGAGCGCAATCTTTGTCAGCTTGTTACCCGGAACCTACACTACTTTAGTCCAGGGTAACGCTGGCGGAACCGGGATTGGTTACGTCCAGTTTTATTCGTTGCCACATACTGGTGCCGCGTCTGCCGTTAGTGCCGTAGAGGATATTCCGAATCGTTGTTTGCTTGCGTTTTGGAGTGCGGCGGTGCTCCGCCGCTTTCAAACCGACGTGGTAGGTGCTGATCCGGAAGCCTAGCTCCGCGCGCGTGCTAACCCGTGCAAACCGGTTCTCGCCACTCACGTCGGAAAGCGGCGGAGCACCGCCGCACTCCAAAACGCAAGCGAAGTCCGCAGCAATAGCCTTAATTACGAAACCGGTTCCAACGCCTGCATTGAATTGACTCGATCCGGTTTCTTCGGAATCAGGGACAATCGCGGCGAGAAACTGATGAACCGTTGGGCGCGCACAAAGAAATAGAAAAGCCACATCCGCCATTTGATAGGCCAACTTGTTCCTTCATTGCCAGCGAGCACCGAAACCACCGCGGCTGCGATCTGCGGAGCCGCCCCGGGATTCAAGAAAACCTCGATGAATTCCTTTCCGCCGTACCAGGAACTGACGAAGGTGAGATACATATCCATCACCCGGTTAACTCGCTGGGCGTATTCCTGAAAGAGGCGCGGCTTGACCGATTCGTCTCTCAAGACTGCCTCGATCGTGTCCGCTGCTTTTTCGGCAGACATGATGGCCAGGAAAACGCCGCTGCTGAAAACTGGATCAATGAAGCCAGCCGCGTCGCCCGCCATTAACCAGCGATCACCAAACAAATCGGCGTTGCGATACGAATAATCGCCCGCTGAATAAACAGGCGAAACACGTTCCGCTCGCGTCATGCGTTCAAGAATCATCGGTTGCTCGTTGATGCAGGTTTCGAGTGCTTGTTCAGGCGGAAGCTTCATCGCGCGAAAAGTAGTCGTATCCATCACCACACCGATGCTCATCCGGGTCGGAGTTAGCGGGATCATCCAAAACCAGCGATCGAGCCCGCGTACCATCCGGATCAATGTTCCATCGATCCCTTCAGCGCGATCGACGTTTTCGTAATGCGCGAACACGGAAAATTTCTGGAGATGATCGTAGGTCTTTTTCAGTTGGAAGAGATTTCCAAGAATGGTTTGGCGTCCACTGCAATCGAGCAGGTAACGCGCTTCCAGCAGATTGGAGTGGGGGAGTGATGGAGTGCTGGAGTGTTGGGGGGATGAAATCTCGAGGCGAACGCGGTCCGAAAGAAAATCGATCTTGTTAACTTCTGTTTCTTCGCGTACTTCGGCGCCGTTCTCGCGCGAATGATCGAGAAGAAGTTTGTCGAACTCAGATCGTGTAACTTGATAGGCGCGTTCGCGAGTTGATTGAAAGCCGTCCTTAAAATAAAATTTCACCCCGGTCGTCCCGCAGGCAGCGACGATTTCGCCGCCGTATTTCGGCATGAAAGCTCGATCCAATTTTTCCCGAACACCGAGACGATCAAAAGCCTGCATGCTGAACGGGAGAAGTGATTCGCCGATATGAAAACGAGGAAACTTTTCTCGCTCCAAGACGATTACTCGCCGGCCAGCGCGAGCGAGCAAAGTCGCGGCCGTGCTTCCAGCTGGCCCGCCCCCGATAATAGCCACATCATACATTTCGCTGCTCATGTGAAAGTGAAGGTAGCAAAGTTCCGTGCGAAGGAAATAATTGGGTAATAGGTCCTATCGGTCACATGAGTCCTATGTGTCCCATTCGAGGCTGGTCAGGAATCGTCCGGCAAACCATACCGCGCACGCACTGGCAGATAATCGGCCCGCGGCAACTGGACCAAAATCGGCTGCTTCGCCGGATCCAGCCACCTAAGCAATCTCACCAGATCCACCTCCGGCATGGCCGTGCAACCGACTGTGGTCGAGGAAGCGCTCTTCCAGACATGAATAAAAATGCAGGACCCAGCTCCGGGAATTGCGGACGGGTTATGTTGGACCACGATTCCCCATTTATAGAGAACATCGCTACGCCGCATTTGCTCCGAACTTTTCCAATCTATTTTGTCCACCTTGGATCGGTTAACCAGCTGGGTGTAATAACGCGATTTCGGATCATCGATTCCTTCGATCTGTTTTGTTAATGGCAGATAAGGGAGCTTGATCCATTTGGCGGAACCGGCCGGTGCATACCCGAAGGCGGATGTAAGCCGAAACAAACCGGCCGGCGCGCGGTTGTCGCCTTCCCGTTTCTCTGGTGCATTGGGAAGGTTCAGGGTTACGAAACCAAGTCCGCGTCCTAGTCCGTTTTTGCCGAGAACAACCGGTATCTTCGATCCGTATTCACGCCATTGATGTTTTGGGTCATCTCGCTCGAATGCCCGGAGCGCACCTGCGGTGGACTTCCAATGGTCGGTCAGGACGACCAGGCATTGACGAGATCGATCCAGTTCGCGGGTCGCGGCGTTGCTCACTTCAATCGAGAGGCACAAAAAGAGAGATTGCAGCAATTAATCCACGCCGCATCGGAGCAACTATGAAGGGTTGAGGGTTAAGTGTTAAGGGTTTTTGGCTTGCGGCGGCGCACGGCCGACTTTCGGAATAACACGGATTGGGATATTTCCAGCGGCGGAACTCGTGTTGCGAAGCTATCCGTGTTCAATCCGGCGGAGGCCGCCGCAATCCAGAATCCGAGCGCCATTGGCAACCAGCAGTCGCGCAGGTAAGGTCGTGGCCGATGCTTTTAAAAAGGTTAAAGAAGTTAAAAGGTTAAAAGTAAATATGTCCTATGTGACCTATAAGACCCATGTGGCTTTAACCTCGTGTGATCCTAGCCCCTTGTAACTCTTTTAACCCTTTAACCTTTCTAACCTTCCCGTGAAACTCGTTGATCGCTATATCGGCCGCCAGCTGATCGTCAGTCTTCTCTTTGCTATTCTCGTTCTGAGTTTCGTTCTGGTTCTGGGCAACATTTTCCGCAAACTTCTGCCCCTCCTGGTTAATCACGATCTGCCGGTCGAATACGTCGTTGGATTCATCGCCTATGTCCTTCCGTTCTCGCTCATATTTACCATTCCATGGGGGTTGCTGACCGCTGTCCTCTTGGTTTTCGGCAGGCTGTCGGCGGATAACGAATTGATCGCGCTCCGTTCCAACGGTGTGAGCGTCGCCAGAATTTGCAGTCCTCTGGTCATTATTGCGGTCCTCTGCACGATTGTTTCGCTCTGGCTCAATGTCCAAGTCGCGCCGGCCGCTCAGGAGGAAATGCGGAGCACAGTCTTTAATCTGGCGACCAGAAATCCAATGGCCCTGTTTGGAAGCGACCAGGTGATTGATCAATTTCCAGGGCGAAGAATTTATGTCGGCAAGAAGGACGGCAACAAGCTTGAGAACATCATCGTCTTTGAAACGAACGAGCAATATCTGCCGATGAAAGTGACCTTTGCCAAGACCGGAACGCTCGAAGCTGATTTGGCTAACAAACGGGTGTTGATGCATCTCTTCGGCGCGCGCTACCAACAGCGGGATGAAAATGATCCGCAGGATCTCAGACGAATCCGAGATGGAATCAGCGTGGTCGAAGGCACCTTGCCGATCAGTCTCGAAGAATTGTATGAGAAAGAAAAACGGCGCGGTCGATCGATGTTATCACTGGAACAATTGATGGAACAATTAGACAACGAGGATCCGAAAATGCGGAGCTCGAGCCGAACGGAGATTAGCAAGCGGTTCTCATTTCCAATGGCTTGTCTGGTCTTTGCTTTGGTTGGGGTCCCGATGGGGATTACAACGCATCGTCGCGAAACTTCATTTGGATTCGCCGCCAGCCTGGCTATTGGCGTTTTTTATTTTCTGTTCATCATCATCGCGGACACGCTGCGGTCCCACGCCAAGCTGCATCCGGAATACTTGGTCTGGCTGCCGAACGTGCTTTTTTTGATCATCGGTATCTGGCTCTTCCGGCGAATGACGAAGCAGTAGAGGTCTTATGTTGATTGATCCCGCCAAATTTGTCTGGGCGACATTCGCGCCGGAATGCCTTGGCCAGGAATCGCACCATCCTCTCCGGTAACGAATAGTAGCTAACCTGATCTGGCCGGTGCTACAAATTTTCTAATTTCTCTCCAAAAGGCGGCATTGCTTGAAGGTGCCGACCGGGTGAAACCCGGAGGGAATTTCTTGATCAGGAGGAGCGTCAACCTCGAGGACGTGTGTGACCTGCAGATCGTCCAGAAGCGTTTCGGAAAGTGGGATGGTGATTTCGTAGGTAAGACCAGATCCAGCTACGAAAACAGGGCTGGCGACATCGCCTCGCTGGAAGTGGATCCAAGCGTAACGGTCATAGACTTGCCGGTATTTTTGGGTCGGATCCAGAATCTGCAACATCGAATAATCGGGGTTACAGCGTGTGCCACCGAGAACATCTGCGCCGCAGGCCTTGATAAAGTCTGGCAGCACCAGGGCTCGCACTGTTGTTCCCAAGACCAGCCACTTCCCATCCGGTGTTCGTTCGTGCACATCCGAAACCCAATGCAACAAGTCGCTTCTGGTGATGCCGGGTAGGCCACGGCTGACTGGATTAATGAGTGCGCAAGCATAAAACTGAGGGACCAAGAGGAGAATGCAGCTTGCGGCAACGGACCGCACCCAAAGGCAGACTGTGACTAACCCGATCAGAAGTGCTGCGCCGGCAATCGTGCTCGATGTTTCAAAATGTCCGAGACGAACATTGGTCACCTTAAGAATGGGAATGAGAAGAATGAGGGATCCGACGAGTATGAGAAATCGAGTCAAAAAGGTCGAGGCCTCGCTGTTTCCCCGGGTCAGGTATCTGACTAACAACACAACGGAGGCAACTCCGAGGAGAAGATTTGCTCGCCCGGAATAAACCAACGCCCATCCGGAGAGATTAGCGACCCAGATTGGCACACCGACCAACATGTAGACGAGGACGAAGCCGATAACGATTAACGGAACCAAAAGAAGCCAATCGACACGTCCACGGATCAAGTCACGCACCACGGGCAAGGCCAACAAAGGCGCAATGAAAAAGAACCCGGATGCCTCGCAGGCGTTCGCCAGAGTTTCCGGATAGCGATCACTTGTCATTGAGAACTCCAAGGACGGTCCCAGCAGACGGGTCCAGGCAAAGTCGCCGCCATGATAACGAATTTGCCCGGGATAAGAAAGATTCGATGTGACCCGAAGGATTTCCGCGACATCACGCCACCAAAGCCAGGTGAGAAGGAAAACCGAACCGATTACAAAACCGATACAAGTGAAGCGAAGCGTTCGAAACTCACTCGCTCGCTTGGATACAATCAATCCACCTACGAGCAAGGTTGCGGCGAAATAGATCAGGGGCACCTGAAAACGGGGATAACAGCAGAAGATAAAGTTTTCGATTGCGACAACCAGACACACGGCGCTTGCAGCGATCTGCCACCAAGTGCGCCCTCGATAAATGATCACTCCAAGCCACATCCCGAAAAAAAACATGGCCAACATTTCCGGCAGGCAAGCCGGTGTGCTCAGCCACCATTGAACAAACGGCGAGAAAGTCAGGAAAACGGCGCCTGCTAAATCAAGGAAGGTTCTTTTGTTTGTCAGTAGTCCAAAGAAAAGTATCGCTCCGAGGAGCAACGAGAATGTCTTGAGGTTCCAGTAGAAAGCGAACGCGCGTTCGGTCTCAAATAGAAAAAATGGCCACATCTGTGGGCGAAAGATGGTGGACCAATGGCGGACGGGCAGGTTGGTTAGGAGAGGAGTGACATCGCTCCCGATATTTGGATTGCTCGAACTGAATGGCGGATCACGCTGGCTTTGAGAAAAGATCCATGGCGTTTGCAGCATCCATTCGTCCGAACGCACACTTTGTGGTTGACCAAGGATAACCCCAGCGTCCGGCAATTTTTGATCGGCGTACTCGCGCCAAACTGCCGTCGAGCTGCCATTGAGGTTCAAGAGACTTGCTCCGATGTAGGTAAGAATCAGCGACCCGATAATGACGAAACGGAGTCGCGCTGGATGGTTTAGCCCGGACGTTAGGTGGGGCTCGGTGTTTCCCAGACTGGGCGCTGGTCGAAGGAAGATGACAAGACCAATTGCGGTGAGGCACATCGCGATGACAAACGGCCATTGCATGAGACGTGCAGCGCCTGAGGCTGTATGTCGCGATTCACCGTCGAGATGCAGAACAAGTGGTTCGGTGCCTGTCGACTGAACCTGAATGTAGTCGGTGTTTTCACTCATCGAAGTTCCAGGGGTGACGGAAATCACTTCATTGAGCGTTAGCCTTCGTTCCGCCCCGAACAATGGTTTCAAGGTTAAGGACCGTAGTTGGAGAGATTGCCCGTTTCCGAAATTAATTAACCGAAGGTTCTGCGCTGTGTTTGCTTCGATCAGAAACCTGGTCCTAACAAAGTCGCTGGCTGGCTCCAGCAGTTTCGTGGAAACGCCTTCCTGCCGCATTCCGTATCCTCGATTGTAGTGCAACTCGAGTCGGGCCGGAGCGTCTGTTCTGATTTCCGCCAACAATGCGAATGGAGCGGGCCGCCAATGGATCTGGCCGATAAACGCGATCGCGCTGGCCGTGGCAAAGAACGGAACCAGGAAACGACCTGCATTCTTTCTCATGTTAATGTCCGCCGTGGCGGTGGCTTCGCTGGCCTATGCAGTAATCAATCGACTGTCGCCAATTCAATCAGAAAAGTCGCACCTTTGTCTTTGCCTTCACTAGATGCGCGGATGACGCCGTCGTGCATTTCCACAACTGCTCTGCTGATGGCCAGACCAAGTCCAAGCCCTTCACGGCCGGGGCCGACCTGAACAAACGCATCAAACACTTTGTCCAGATTCTCCGGTTCTATTCCAATACCGGTGTCGCTAATTTCGATGATTAGCTTTTTCGGTTCAGGATTGGTGGTTCGAACTGTGATTGTCCCGCCTTGGGGAGAAAACTTTGAGGCGTTCTTGAGCAGGTTCCAGAAAACCTGCTGCAGCCGGGATGAATCCACCGTGGCGAAATAGCTACTTGCATTCAACTCAACCGAGAGATGCAGATGACGAGCCGAAATATCTTCGCGGACAATGTCGATCGCCTGGCGCAAAAGTTCATGTAAATCCGCTCGGACAAGTTGCATTTGAAATTTGCCGCGTGTTATCCGGGTCAAATCAAGCAAGTCATCAATCAAGCGCGCTTCCAATTCGACGTTGCGACAGACCATGCGCAATCCTTCTTCGAGTCGGGCGCTAATCCTGGTTCGCGGATCATTCCGCCTGCCCAAATTAGAACCGGCGTTAACGGTGTGCGCAGTTCGTGGCTGAGTGTGGCCAGAAATCTGTCTTTGGCTGCATTCGCCGATTCGGCTTCTTCCTTTTGTTTCTGCAACTCTTCGTCGATTTGCTGGCGATGAATGAAAAGCCCAATCTGATTGCCCAGAGCTTCGACCATCTGGATCAGGTCTTCATCTGGATGGGCCGCCTTCTGGCTGAACAATTCAAGGACCCCAGCGATTTTGCCTCTCGCTCGCAACGGAAAAGCAAACGCGCCATGTAGCCCCGCTTTTCGCGCGACATCGGCTCGCGGAAAATTATCGTCCGCGGTCACGTCACTGATCCACGTTGGTTTCGTCGAGATTATGACACGACCGGGCAAACCAACGGCGTTAGATAACGGAGTATTGATCGTTGCTTGCTGAAACGTCTCCAGCTCCTCTCCACCGGCATGCCAGGTCGTCGCGCAACGCAGACTTTCGCAATTGTGTTCACAGAGCCAGATCGAACCGGCAACCCAGCTGCCGCTAGTTGCGATCGCTTCGATAACAGCCGAACCAACTTCATCCAACGCAGACGAAGCGGCCAGGAGATTGGCGACCGCGTATTGGGCGTCCCGCCGTTTTTCGCCGCGAATCCGTTCCGTAATGTCGCGTGCTATTTTGGAGGCGCCGATAACTGTGCCGCTCTCATCGCGAATCGGGGAGACCGTTAGGGAAATGTTTAAAAGGGAGCCATCTTTGCGTTGTCGAACGGTCTCATAATGTTCGACGCGTTCCCCGCGGCGGATTCTCTGAAGAATTTCCAGCTCTTCGCTTTGCCGGTCGGCTGGAATTAGAATCGTGACCGGCTTTCCGATTACTTCTTCCGGTTCATAACCAAAGAGCGTTTCCGCCGCCTTATTCCAACTTTGGATAATACTGTCGAGGTTCTTACTGATGATTGCATCCGAGGAAGATTCAATGATCGCAGCCAGACGGCGGTTGGCGTCTTCACCCTTTTTTTGTCCGGTGATATCACGGAGATAGGCAGTGAAAACTGGCCTTTCCTCGACATGAAATGCGGTGATTGCCAATTCGACCAGGATTTCCGAGCCATCCGAGCGAAGAGCATTCACTTCGAGGCGGCGACCGAGGACCGGACCATCGCCGGTCTTCAAATAACGCGCCAAGCCTTCCAGATGGCGCTGTCGCAATGAAGGGGGGATGATTAACTCGGCCAGTTCGCGTCCGATCGCCTCTGTTCGCGTATAACCGAACACTCGCTCGGCCGCAGGATTAAACTCCAGAATGCGACCATCCGCATCCATGGTGATGATGCAATCGAGAGCGGAATCCAGCATCGCGCGATTCACCGCACGGAGCCACGCTTCGGAGTTTGGCGATAAGCCTTGGCTCGGGATGGAGGTTTTGTTCATCAGGACTACAAGCGTAATCGTATCGCGGGACGATTGAAAGATGGCCGGACGCTCGATATTTGCACGACGCTCAAGAAAGGAGCTTACAGCCTCTTGAGCACAATAGCGGCAAGCATTTTGGATTTCTGGATCTTTGCCGCTTGATCGCCAGAACCACCGGTGCTGATCGTAAAATAGACGTTTCCCTTGAGGACATGCAGGATGCCACCGAAACGCTGAGGTATCCAAAACGCTTCGTCGCCTACTCCGTGAATCGGTTCCGGGGAGGGGATTTCTTTTTCTTCCCCTTCTTTCTCGCGATCAGCCTTTCTCCTTCTCGCGATCACCTTTTCCTCTTTGTCACGATGGAACGTTTCTTCCCACATTTGCCTGGAGCTGCGAGCACCCTTGCCGCTGCCTCGACGCATTATCGTTAACACGATCGATTGATCCGAATTGCGGAGCAGGAAGTAACACTGTGAAACATCAAGGCCTTTATCCGATTTTCGGCTCGGCATTCTGCTTGTAACGGATACACCTTGAATCGTTTCAATCTCCTTGTTCGACAGAAGTGAACAGACATCGGCATTCTGCTTTCTCGAGCTTCCCTGAGCGCGGCTTCGGACTGGCTTCCGGGATAGCTCCAAAAAGTGTGGCGCTTCCTAAAATTAAATACGCGCTAAAGAATAACGGCATTCGAATTCTAAGCGAAAATAGGAAGTCACACATTCAGTGGTGGGTTGCGATTTTGCTAGCGGAGCCCAGTTTCCGCGCCCCCTGAAGTCACGCAACAAGATTTCTCCTGTACTGAAATTGCGGCGTCTCCGGCTAACGGAAAAGAACGGGGCCTGTTGTCGTTATCCTGGATTGGACGTGGCGAGGATTACATCTTCGCAATGTTTACATCCAGCTTCTCCGCCCAAGTCCGAATACCGGTTAGACCAACTCATGTTGTCGAGCCAAACAAAAATTCAGATTAACGCAAAGGAGAAAGTTTATGCGAAAAGCTTCGCTATCGAAATCCGGTTACTATAATCCACGCCTCTTCCTCTCGTTCCTGCTTTGTGGAATGGGCATCTGCATGACCTGGTTAGCATTTGCCGCAACTCCAGCCAGCGGCACGTTGACCGACTCAGCCACTACTTTGACCTATGATGCCGGGCCATTCTTTATTCCAAATCAGACTCCAGCCGGCGCGGGCCAATTGGACGTCGGCCCACGGTGTAACGATCAGTTTCCTTGTGACAGCTACGGACTGACCGTCACCTTGCCCCCTGGTTACCTGACCCTGCATCCCAATGCCTCAATCAAGGCCACCATGTACTGGACAGACACCGGAACCGGTAACGCCGATTACGATCTCTATATTTATAATGGTGTAGTCGGGAATCTGAGCGGTTCGCAACCTGCCAGTTACCAGGCTGCCAGCGGCGCGAACCCGGAGATCGCCAGCATCATCCCGTTAGTCGAGGGAACAACGCAATACACCTTTAAAATCGTTCCTTATATTCCAACTGCCGAAACCATCCATGTCCGGATTGAGCTCCTCCAAGGATCCGGATCGGGTGGGGGACTCCCTGGCTTCGGTGGACCTGATCCAACGATACCTGGTCTTCCGCGTTACCAAGTCTTTGAAGCGCCGCTTGGAACTTCTGCGGAAGTGGGCAATGGCGAATTCAATATTGGTTTCAATCCACATACCGGTCGAATCCTAACCATGAATTCAGGACCGATCTGGCGCCTAACCACGCCAGAACGCTTGATTCCAAGCAAACCCGAATGCTGCGAAGCCTTTTGGGAAGATAAATCCTCGACCTTTGCCGACACCGGTCTGGATCCGATTCTGTGGACCGATCGCAAAACTGGACGCACCTTTGCCTCAAATTCAACTGCCGGGACTAACGGTGTCTATGCCTTTACCGATAATGATGGTGATCTCTGGAATCCACTGAGCGCCTCCCCGCCAAACGCGGCCAGTGACCACGAGACCATCGGTTCCGGACCTTACCCAGCTTCATTGAGCGGTTTAATTACTCCGCTGAATCAGGGGCAAGCTGTTTATTATTGTGCTCAAACTTTTCCTGTCGGAGCTGCGGCCTGCCAGCGCAGTGACACCTTGGGAGACAGTTACGGCCCGAGCACTTTCCCCTATACCGGCAACCTCGGTGATCCGTGTAGCGGAATTCACGGTCACGTCAAAGTAGGCCCGGATGGAACCGTTTATCTTCCGGTCCGTGATTGCTCAGGGAAGCGCCGGAATGACCGTCAGCACAGATGGTGGCATTACTTGGACGGAACGGATCATTCCTAACACCATGACCCAGCCGCATGGTAGCGATCCGTCGATCGCTGTCGGCGCGAATAACACGATTTATTTCTCTTACGTCGCCAGCAATGGCGCCGGCACAGAAGGACATATTAGAGTGCAGCGTTCGACCGATCATGGCGCAACCTGGACGAACGAAGTTGACCTTGGGACTTCGCATGGAATTAAGAACGCCGTTTTCCCCGAGGCGATCGCCGGAGACGACAATCGTGCAGCGATCGGGTTTCTTGGCACCGATATCCCTGGCAATTACGAGGGAGCCGATTTCCCCGGCTATTGGTATCTCTTTATCGCTACGACCTATGATCGTGGCGTGACTTGGAATGTGGTCAATGCCACACCTAACGATCCCGTTCAGGGTCGAGCCGGAATTTGGCAGGGCGGCGGCGGAAATCAGAATCGTAACCTGCTTGATTTTAATGAAGTCACCATGGACGACAAAGGACGCGTCCTCTTTGGCTTCAGCGACGGCTGCGTCGGAAGTTGTGTCGGTGATCCGACGCATAATTCTTATACGGCCAATATGCGCGTGGCCCGTCAGTTTGGAGGCAAAGGATTGCTGGCGGCGTTTGATCTTACCGAACCGACGTTGCCCAAAGCGGCCTGTCTCTCCGGCCGACGTGATGAAGGTGCCTCTTACTTAAGCTGGAAGGTTCCGGACAACGGCGGTGCTAACATAACCAGTTACCAAATCTGGCGCGGAACAGCACCGGGAACGGAAACACTCCTTGATCAAACGGTGAACGCGCACCCGGTCTATGTTGATCACACCGCAAGTCCGGCCGTGCCTCACTATTATTACGTCGTGAAAGCGGTCAACGCCCAGGGGACCGGAACATTGAGCAACGAAGTGGATTTAGTCGTGACCCCGACGCCGCCACTCGAAACGTCTTGTTTAGTACCGGGCGTAACCAAGCTAACCGATTCGTCTGGTGACACCATCGGCGGACCGGGAACGGATTTGCATTCATTCCAAATCGCGCAGCCTCACGCCAATGATGCTGTGCCGAAGCTCGTCTTTACCATAAACACCGATCCGGGTCTGCCGGTGCAGCCGTTGCACTCGTTCTGGTATGTTTCGATGCGCTTTGTCAATGGGACCGCTTCCACCTACAAAGCTGTGCGCATGGTCTGGAATGGCGCGACTCCGACTTTTGAATCGTACACTCCAGCGGCAGGCTCGAGCGGAACAATCGATGGTCGGTTTGTTACCGCCGGGACGGAAGTGCCCGCAGAAGCGAGCAGCAGCTATGCGGCGCCGTACGACAAGGTAATCATTGTGGTCAAAGCCAGCGATCTTGGGCTCGCTCCAGGAGATGTGATAAGTGGATTTGTCTGCGGCGTTCCACAAGACGCCGTTGTCGGGGCTGCGCTTTACGATCAGATGCCGGAGAGCCTCTCTTACACGGGAGTGTTTACGGTGAGCGATAATCAGGCTTGTGTCTTGACTGGTTCGCCAACTCCAACGCCAACGCCGATCGTTACGCCAACGCCGACTCCTAGCGCCACTCCGACACCGGCTTTGACCGTGAGTATCGCTGGGAACATCGCTTATTGTTCGAATCCGATTATTGATCCCGTGCCTAACGTTACCTTAACTGTGAGCGGGACAGGATCCGGCTCGACCCAATCCGATAGCAGCGGTAACTATCAATTGTCGTCTCTGACCACGGGCGGGACGTATATCGTGACTCCAACCAAACCCGCGCGGCTGCCAGGGTCTCAAGGCGGTTCCGGAGGGATCAATACGACAGATGTGGTCGCGACGCAGCGGCATTTCCTCCAATTCTCGCTTCTGACCGGGTGCCATCTAACTGCGGCAGATGTCAACGCAGATGGGATGGTTAACACCGTGGACGTGGCTGCGATTCAACGGTTCTTTCTCGGCCTAACCAGCGGAATTGCTAACGTCGGTCAATATCAGTTCACCCCGGCTAATCGAACTTACCCCGCCCTTCTCGGTAACCAGTCCAGTCAAAACTATCAGGCCCTCGTCTTCGGTGATGTTGCTCCTCAATTTGCTGAGCGTCCGGAAGGGGAATCGCCATCCGGTGCAGATGAAGCAACCAATTCAAACTCGGTTGCTGAGACTGTGACGATCGCTCTGCCTAAGGTGAGCCTCAATTCTTCCAAGAATGGCGGTCTCCCGGTAACCGTGTCGCAGATCGATCCGAGCCGAAACCTCGTCGGGTTTCAAGGGGACTTCACTTTCGATGAGAGGGTTCTTCAATTTGAAACGATGCCGGTCCGAAAGGCAGGGCTTACCGCCGGAAATTGGAACGTCTCGGGCAATGTCCTTTCCGGGCCGGGACCTATTCGCACATTAAGAATATCGGCATATTCCAATGACTTCGTGCCGTTGTCCGGGGCCGGGGCGCTTTTCGAGCTGAGATTGCAGGCTGCGACCAAAGTAACTCGGTCAACCCCGCTGACTTGGGCCCAAGGGCCCGATGGGTTCATTTTCATCGACACAGACCTAAACAGCTGGAAACCAGGGAACGCGCGAGCAGGGCAAATTGACCCGCCAGCCAGCCGGTAAGGTATCTGATCAGCTGGAAAACAATGCGCCGGCACCTCCCCGCGCTCCTTTAGCAGTCCTCGGGAGACCGTTCCACCGTTCGCGCTCTGGGCTCAGACGCTGTAAACATACCCGGTAAGGCCGGTTCGCCGAAAACGGGTTGCATTTGATTTGGCCACTGCTACCTTCCGCGCTTCCTTTATGGCGAAAACCTCATGGATCAATCGCAACGAGCGCAAACGCGCGACCGTAAAAAAATACGCGGCGCTGCGGGCTGAGCTGAAGGCGAAAAAAGACTATCAAGGGCTGTCTCAACTACCTCGGGACGCAAGCCCAACGCGCGTGGTTAACCGTTGCGAAGTCAGCGGCCGCCGGCGCGCCTTTATTCGCCGATTCAAGATTTCGCGTTTGACGTTTCGCGAGCTCGCTTCCCAGGGATTGATTCCCGGGGTGACCAAGTCGAGCTGGTAGGATTTCCAAGGGTTCCGGATGCAGGGCTTGCATCCGTTCCATGAAATCTCTGTTTTTTTCATTCGTCGCCATTGGTCCGCTGGCCGATGCGGTTGTCGAGCAGTGGGATTCACCCGCTCTTATTCTGTCCAAGTTGGGGGCAATCCTTGGATTGGTGGCGCTCAATGGCTTTTTTGTTGCAGCCGAATTTGCATTGGTCAAAGTGCGCGGCAGCCAATTGGAAGCATTAGAAGGTGAAGGGAATCGGCGGGCCAGCGTTGCTCAACAGGTGACCGGAAATCTGGATGCCTATCTATCAGCTTGCCAGCTTGGGATTACGCTAGCCAGCCTTGGTCTTGGGTGGCTAGGCGAACCGTTCCTGGCGCGAATGCTTCAGCCATTCTTTGCCTTAATGTCGATTGAATCGGTTTCGGTGATTCGCGCGACCTCGTTCGTCATTGCCTTTGTCGCTATCACGTTCCTTCACATTGTGTTAGGCGAACAGGCGCCTAAGATCCTCGCGATTCGAACAGCCGTGGCCACTGCGCTGGTGGTTAGTCCGCCGCTGCGCTTTTTTTACCTCCTCTTTCGACCTGCCATCTGGTTCCTGAACGCTTCATCCAATTGGGTGCTCAAATATCTGCTCCGGATCGATCCGATTGCGGAAGGTGAGATTTTACACAGCGAAGAAGAATTGCGTCTGATCCTCGATCAAAGCGAAAAAGCCGATGAAGTCTCTGCCCTCGGTCGCTCCTTGTTGGTTAACGCGCTCGATCTCCGGCAACGAGTCGTGCGCGATATCATGACCCCGCGTGGCGAAGTGGTCTTCCTCGACGTGGAAGACACGTTCGAGAATAACGTGAAGAAAGCTATCGAATCGCGTCATACCCGTTTTCCGCTTTGCCGAGCCCACCTTGATGACACCATCGGTCTGATTCATATCAAGGAATTGATCCCGCTCATGCGCGATCCTCAACCAGATCTCCTTCGTATCCGACGCGATCTGATTCCGGTCCCGGAAATGATGTCCCTGGAGAAGTTACTGAATCTGTTTCTGACTAGGCATATGCACCTGGCTATCGTGGTGGATGAATATGGTGGCACGGTCGGAATGGTAACCCTGGAAAACGTGCTCGAAGAAATTGTCGGCGATATTCAGGACGAATTCGATACCGAGAAGGCGGAGTTCCGTCAGATTAATGAGAACGAGTTTACGGTCGAGGGAGCGGTCGGGCTGTACGAGCTTCGGGACTTGGCTGGTTTGGAATTGGAGAGCGCCGATGTGAGCACGATCGGAGGTTATGTCACCCATCTGTTAGGGCATTTGCCGAAGCAAGACGAACAGGTCCGGATTGAGAATTATCTCGTCACCATCTCGCAGACCGATGGCCGCCGCGTTGGGCAATTGCATTTCCGTAAGATCAATGAGCCGGCAATGCCGGCGGAGTGATGGAGTGATGGAGTGATGGAGTGATGGAGTGATGGAGTGATGGAGTAATGGGGGAAGTGTTGGATGTTCGTTTAACGCTTCAACTCTTTAACGCTTCAACTCTTCAACTCTTCAACTCTTCAACTCTTCAACTCTTCAACTCTTCAACTCTTCAACTCCTTTAACTTCTTTAACTTCTTCAACATGGAACTGCTACGCGAGGCTGAAATTGTTTGTCCGCACTGCGGAGAATCATTTCCGTTGCTGATCGACACGTCACAGAGCGAACAGACGCTGGTGGAGGATTGCACTGTCTGCTGTCGTCCGATCAGTTTGACCATTCATTGTCGAGCCGGGGAAATTGAAAGCCTTTCGAGCGAATTGGGTAGGGCAAACCTCATCCGCCCCATCCTTGCACTTTAGTGTGCGCGCCTTTCTGATCCTTTAATCCTGCTCTTTCACTTGCTCTTGCTCGCTCTGTGAGCGCCGCTCCCACTGAAGAGCAAGAGCAAGTGAAAGAGCAGGTTTAAGGAGGGGCGAAAAGCTGATAGCCCTGTAAAGGAAACGCGATTTAAATTGCGCATTCTGGGGGTAGGGGCGGTTTCGACTTTCGTTAAAAGAAACGTCCAACGTCCTACATTCACGGAATCGCGGGCTACCCGACGGTAGAATTAGCGAACGCGCTTTTCGGACAGACTCCGCCGCCCGCTTGGATCGCCGCCCGTTCCGGAGCGCGGACCGGAACGCAGTTAACGTCTGCGGACTAACGTGATGCTCGATTCCTTCCGCATCCATCTCGGCCACCCGATCGGGAATGCCGAGAAAGCGAAGAAACGCCACCACCGTTTCATGCCGAGCTTTACAGGCCGCGGCCAACTGCCGGCCTTTGTCAGTTAGAAAAATCGCTCGATACGGTGCGGACCGAACGTGGCCCGTTTTTTGAAGGCGCCCGACGGTGCGATTAACGGTCACGTGGGTCACGCCAAGGCGTTTGGCTAAATCGACCACCCGGGCTTCGCCGGTTTCCTCGATCAACCTGGCAATGGCTTCGACGTAATCCTGGATAATCTCGCGGGAATGGACGTTGCGGGTATGGGAAAAATTACGGGCTTGCCGGGCGGCATCCGATTTCACGGGGAAAACTTTGGCATTGACCATCGGAGCTTGAAATGTATTGTCGGCTACATCGATAAGTCAAGAGAACATTATTCAGGCCAAGCTACAAAAATGAATCGGCCGTTAGTTACGATTTCTGTTCTGGTCGCATTTGCTTTTCTCTTTTCTCAAAAAGCGCTCGCCCAAAACGAATCCAGCGCTGCGTCCAGTCCAAGACCGGATAAATCGAAGTATTCCCTCTTTAATCCGACCCCGAAAGATCTCCTCCGTGAACTAACGACGGATCGACCGGATCAGACCGAGAGCCCATACACGGTTGATGCCGGCCATTTCCAATTCGAAATGGATTTTTTCACTTATTTGCGCGATTGCGATCACTCCAATGGAATGGATCTTCGGCTAGAGGATTGGAGTGTTGCCCCGGTTAATCTGAAAGTCGGCCTGCTGAATTCAGTCGATTTTCAGTTGCTGCTCGATACCTATCTCCATTCAACGAACAACGATCGTATCGGCCGAACCAGTGAAACTAATTCCGGTTTCGGAGATGTAGTGAGCCGGTTGAAAATTAATTTTTGGGGTGACGATGGCGGCACCACCGCGTTCGGGATGATGCCTTTTGTAAAGTGGCCGTTGCCCAAGTCCGGGTTGCGCAACGGCCGGA
This sequence comes from uncultured Verrucomicrobiae bacterium, assembly GCA_963751725.1. Taxonomy (GTDB): domain Bacteria; phylum Verrucomicrobiota; class Verrucomicrobiia; order Chthoniobacterales; family UBA10450; genus AV80. The sequence continues at coordinate 19,055 of CAVVVQ010000006.1, read as the reverse complement.
CGGAAGGCGGGGTTATTTTTCCGGTTGCGGTCCAGTTACCGTGGGGCTGGGACATGGGAGCGATGACGGAGTTTGATTACAATCGGGACAGCGACGGGGGAGGGCACCACGCCGAATTCATTAATAGCGTTACCTTCGGACACACGCTCGTTCGGAAAACTAAGAGGATACTGCGAGTTCTTCAGTAACGTCAGCAACGAACGTGACACCGATTGGGTGGGGGCGGTTGATTTCGGCCTTAGCTATCTTGTGACTGATAACCTACAGCTCGATGGCGGCTGTAATATCGGTGTGACCGATTCGGCGGAAGACATCAAAGCCTTCAGCGGAATCAGCATGCGCTTCTAACAAATGAATCGATCCGATCCATTAGAATCGACGGCGGTTGAAGAGGGTTGGCGCAGGGCCGCGACCCAAGTGTCGCTTCCGGAGGTGCATCGCAGCATAATGGTCCCGTCCAACGCATCGTTCTGGCGAAAGCTGATGGCGTTTTCCGGACCGGGGTTCATGGTTGCGGTCGGGTACATGGACCCGGGCAACTGGGCGACCGACCTGGCGGGTGGCGCGCGCTTCGGTTACTCGCTCCTTTCGCGTCGTCATGATTTCGAATCTCATGGCGATCCTGCTGCAACATCTTTGTATCAAACTTGGAGTTGTGAGCGGGCGCGACCTGGCCCAAGCCTGTCGCGATCATTATTCGCAACCGGTCGTTTGGTTTCTTTGGGTTCTTTGCGAGCTGGCTATTGCCGCGTGTGACCTTGCCGAAGTGGTCGGGTCCGCAATCGGCCTGCAACTTCTCTTCGGAATTCCGTTGGTCTGGGGCTGTTGCATCACCGCGCTGGATGTCCTGGCGGTCCTTTATCTTCAAAACAAAGGATTCCGTTACCTTGAGGCGTTGGTCATCACCTTGATCGTAACGATTGGGACCTGTTTCGCGCTGGAACTGATTTTCTCAAAGCCGAGCCTTATTGGCGTTGCCATGGGATTCGTCCCAGGTCCTCACGTCGTGATCAATCAGGAAATGCTCTACGTCAGCATTGGAATTTTGGGTGCGACCGTTATGCCCCACAATCTTTACCTCCATTCTTCCATTGTGCAGACGCGCAATTTTGAGCAGACGCCGGAAGGAAAACGAGAAGCGATCAAGTTCGCCACGATTGATTCGAGCGCGGCCTTGATGTTCGCGCTTTTTATCAACGCATCCATTTTGATCGTTTCCGCGGCGGTTTTCCATTGGTCCGGCCACCGTGATGTGGCGGAAATTCAGGACGCCTACAAGCTGCTGAGCTCCATTGTTAGGAGTGAGCGTGGCCAGCGGGCTTTTCGCGATCGCGTTGCTCGCGTCGGGACAGAACTCAACTCTAACGGGCACGTTGGCCGGGCAAATCGTAATGGAAGGGTTTCTCAATTTTCGGATTACGCCGTGGCTGCGTCGGCTGATTACCCGTGGGATCGCGATCATTCCAGCTGTCCTGGTGATAGGAATCATGGGAGAGGGGAAGACGACGGAACTTCTGGTCGCCAGTCAGGTGGTGCTCAGTATGCAACTAGGGTTTGCGGTCTGGCCGTTGATGCGGTTCACCGGTGAAAAAGCGAAGATGGGAGAGTTCGTTAATCCACGTTGGATTCGGACTCTGGGCTGGATCACCGCGTTGATCATCATTGTGCTGAACGTGAAATTACTCTTGGATACATTCATGCCGGCTCACTTGCTCAGAACAATCTATCGTGCTCTTGGGATTCCGGAGTGAACGGAGCTTCAGTGTGTATAACCATATTCTCATACCGTTGGAGAACAGCGACGCTGATGACACGATCCTCGATCATATCCGGCCACTGGCGCAGCTAACGGGCGCGAGGCTGCTTCTTGTGCATGTGGCGGATGGATGGGTCGGCTCGCAATTACAACCAGCTCAAACTGGCCGAGAGCGATGAAATGAAACATGACCGCGCCTATCTTGAGAAGCGTCGAACGGAATTGCAGGAGGAAGGGTTTGATTGCGAAACCGTCCTTGCCCTTGGCGAACCGTCGGATGAAATCATCAAGCTAGCCCGGGATAAACAGGTTGATCTAATTGCGATGACAACGCATGGCCACCGGTTCATCAGCGATATCCTTTATGGCGCCACCGCGGACAAGGTTCGACACGCGGTTGAGATTCCGGTGCTCTTGTTAAAGGTGAAAAGTTAGGCAGCGGCCCGGGGGCCGGGACGGCGGAGTAATGGAGTGTTGGAGTAATGGAGTAAATGTTGGATGTTCGATGTTGGATGTTCGATGTTGGATGTTGGATGTTGGATGTTCGATGTTCGATGTTCGATGTTCGATGTTCGATGTTGGTTCAACGCTTCAACACTCCATTGCAGCTTCCGCTGCTGAAATCCTGTGAAAGTTTGTTTTCTTACTAACGAATACCCACCCTACGTCTACGGAGGGGCCGGTGTTCACGTTGATTATCTCTCGCGTGAACTGGCCAAATCGATGGAGGTCGATGTTCGTTGTTTTGGCGATCAACGATCGCAAAGCGGAAATCTCACCGTCACTGGGTTCGAACTGGATACCAGTGGGTTTACTTGCCCGAAGAAACTGCAAAGCGTTTTCGGGGCGCTTCGGCGTTGTCTCGATTTCAATTCCAAGAACATCGATGCCGACCTGGTGCATTGCCATACCTGGTACAGCCATTTCGGCGGAATCCTGGCGAGGAAGAACTACGGAATCCCGCTCGTCGTCACGGTCCATTCGTTGGAGCCGTTGCGGCCGTGGAAACGGGAACAACTCGGGGGTGGTTACGATTTCAGCTTATGGGTCGAAAAGACAGCGCTCGAAATGGCGGATGCAATCATCGCCGTCTCGCATCAGACCAAGGAGGACATCGCCCGTTTGTTTGCCGCCGATCCCGCCCGGATCCACGTGATTCATAATGGGATCGATCTCGATGAATATCAGAAGATAAAATCTTCCGCCAAGTTGGCTCAATTCGGAATTGATCCTAACAAACCGTTCCTTCTTTTCGTGGGCCGGATCACCCGACAAAAAGGAATCGTGCATTTGGTCCGGGCGATCGATTACATGTCGCGTGACTTTCAAATCGTGCTTTGCGCAGGCGCGCCGGACACACCGGAGATCGAAGCGGAGGTGCGTAGTGCGATCGAAAACGCAAGAGCGCGTCGATCGGGGATCACTTGGATTAACGAAATGGTCGACAAAGAAACCGTGCGGGAACTCTATTCGCATGCAGCGGTTTTTTGTTGTCCTTCAATTTATGAGCCGTTTGGAATCATCAATCTGGAAGCGATGGCCTGTGAGACGGCGGTAGTAGCAACTGCGGTCGGTGGCATTACGGAAGTCGTGGTCGATGGCGAGACCGGCTTTTTGGTTCCAATCGATCAGATGGATGAGAGCCCGTTTGAACCGCATGATCCGGATAAGTTTTCGCGCGACTTAGCCGAACGAATCAATCGGCTCATCGCTGATCCAGAGCTTTGCGCCAAGTTTGGGCGAGCCGGGCGAAAACGGGTGGAAGAAAAATTTAGTTGGGCCTCGATCGCGGAACAGACGAAGAAGCTCTACCAGAAGCTGGTGGCGGGATAGGAATCAGGAATTGCCCGCGAATGCCGCGAATGCCGCGAATTAACGCGAAAACTCAAGAGACTCCTTGTGCGTCGCACTAATGCCAAGGAGCGGCCGATGCCGATCCGCCGACTAACCGATCCGGCGGCTTCAGCCGCGGCATATATGGAAAAGGAAAATGATTGCTTTCGCGCGCTGCAATCTGTCCCGCGCGTCCCCACCAAAGTGTGACGGTAGAACCGCCATATATCTATATCGGCGGATCGGCATCCGCCGCTCCTTGGTATTGACTCAACGCAGAAGGCGAAGCCATGACCACACCCCATTCGCGCAGATCCGTGTGATTCGCGGCACCCCCGATGTCCACTGCGTCCTCCTGTTCAACTGCCTTTCCCTCAATTGCGGTTTGGGCACCTCGCCAAACGGGGTAGATTCCCGCCTAATGTTTGTTGATCGGATCAGAGTTTATGCCCAAGCCGGAGATGGCGGACGCGGGTGTGTCAGTTTTCGTCGCGAAAAATTCGTGCCTCACGGCGGACCCGATGGCGGAGACGGCGGCCGCGGTGGCGATGTGATTTTGCGTGCAGATATCCATACTGATAATCTCTCTAACCTCTATCATGAACCGATCGTCAAAGCGCCAAGCGGCGCGCACGGGCAGGGGAAGAAAAAACACGGCCGCTCTGCTAAACCGAAAATCGTCAAGGTCCCGGTCGGGACCGTGGTGCATCAAATTGAGGCTCCAATTCAGCGTAACGACGACGGAGAATACGATGAGCTCGAGGCGGCCGCGCCTGCCTCAAATGAACAACAATCCGAACTCCGCGGATCCAAGTCGCTGATCTCACTCGCGATGGCGAGGAATTTGTCCTTTGTCTCGGTGGAAGCGGTGGAAAAGGAAATGTGCATTTCAAGAGTTCACGAAATCGCGCGCCGATCCAATATACCGAAGGCGAGGAAGGCGAGACGCGGATATTATCATGCTCGAACTTCGGACCATGGCTGACGCGGCGTTAGTTGGATATCCGAATGCTGGCAAATCCACGTTGCTTGGAAAAATCTCGGCGGCGCATCCCAAGGTTGCGCCTTATCCATTTACTACGCTTCATCCGGTGGTTGGAGTGATTGATTTCGATGGATATCGCCGCGCATCGGTTGCCGATATTCCGGGTTGATCGAAGGAGCGCATCGCAACGTTGGTCTCGGTCACGATTTCCTCCGGCACATCACCCGGTGCCGGATTTTACTTTTCGTGCTCGATATTGCGGGAAGCGAAGGCCGGCATCCGATAGAGGATCTTCAGAATTTGCGACGCGAAATCGACCTGTACGATTCTCGGCTATCGCAACGGCCATGGTATATCATCGCAAATAAGATGGATCTTCCGGAGGCAGCTGAAAATCTGGAAGCTTTGCGGCAGCGTTTTCCGGAGCTGGAGGTGTTGGCAATTTCCGCAGAACGCTCCGAAGGTATGGTTGAGTTATTAACAGCCTTAAACCGTTGGCTTGCCGAAACTGCAGAAAAACCGGACAAAACAGAGGTGTTGGAAACCGGACCGGTTGCGACACCCGAATAACAGGTGGACAACCTGCATTCCGTCACAGACAATCGCGCCTTCCTCTAATGGGTAAACGAGTTGTAGCCAGCTACTGCACGACCTTTCTCAAGCCGGAGATGCTGCACATCTATCGCCAGGTCTCGGTCTCTGCATGACTACGAAACGTTTGTCATGACCAAGGCGCTGCAAAACAGCGAGCTGTTTCCCTTTTAACGATATCGAATTGATTCCGAAGCCGCCGAGCAATCCACTCCGGCACGGCTGGTTGAAATGGGTGAAACGGCGCCCGCCGATCGTTTATCGGGGCGAATATCAAATGCTTTCGAAACTGTTGGAGCGGCGCGGAGCCGACCTGATGCATATTTATTTCGGGCACACCGGCGTCCATCTTCTGCCGTTCATCGAACAGTGGGACAAGCCGTGTGTTGTTTCCTTTCACGGAGCAGACGTCGCCAAGAAAGAAGATATCCGCGATTACTGTCCGAAATTGCGTGATCTTTTTGAGGCGGTCCCGTTGGTCCTGGCCCGGTCACGTTCATTGGCCGATCGACTTCTGACACTCGGTTGCCCGGTCGAACGACTGCGCATTAATCGAACGGGTGTTCCGCTCAAGCAATTCCCCTTTATCCAACGTGAAGCGCCCACCGATGGACGTTGGCGTTTCATGCAGGCTTGCCGCCTCATCCCAAAGAAAGGTGTCGCGACCTCGCTTTGCGCATTCGCGATTTTCCAGAAGGAATTTCCAAACGCTGAGCTCGTGATTGCTGGCAAGGGACCGCTTCAGTCGCATCTCGAAGAACTGGCCGAAGAACTTGGAATCGTTTCCAAAGTCCATTTCCGCGGATTTCTTTCGCAGCCTGAATTGTTGGAGCTTGTACGCGAACTCGCATTTTTTCCTGCATCCGAGCGAAACGCCGCCCGATCAAAACCAGGAAGGAATTCCGAACTCGATTCTGGAAGCGATGTCCACTGGTCTGGCAATCCTGGCGACGCGGCATGGCGGTATTCCAGAAGCGGTTGAACACGGGCGATGCGGGTATCTGGTCGACGAACGGGATTTTGTTGGTTTGGCCTGCGCGATGAAGCAAATCGTTCGTGCGCCACTGGCTTTCAGGGAAATGGGAGCCTTGGCGAGCGAATCGGTTGCGGCGAATTTCGAGCAACGCGAACAGATTCGGCAGCTAGAGGCGCACTACGACGAGGCGATTGCGCTCGCGGGTGCGAAGAGGAAGGTGCATCAGTCTGCGCCGACGGTTGTCCAGAGAACAATTTCCCGAGCGGGCGGCGGCGAAAACGTCGTAGCGCAGGTGGGCACCCGCGGATCGGGGCGTGGCGTGTTGTAGCGGCGCTTCTGCGAAGCGCCCGGGAAGCGACGTTGCCCGATTCGCGGGCTCAAGCCAGACCGATAGTCAACTCCCAGGGCCCTTCGCAGAAGCGCCACTACAATTCGCGCTCCTCCAGAATCGATTCACCCCTCTGTTCCCTCTGTGACCTCCTGTTCAAATCTCCGTTCGCTCACGTTGGCGGGTAAAAAGCTGGTTGTTACGGGAAAATCCCGACAAATTTCAGGAAAGTTCCTTGTCATTACGGCAAAACACGCTTTCATATGCGCGACGTAAGCGCCGTTCGTGTTGAGTTCGGTAGCCTTTCCGGCTAGCGCACTTGCTGAAAACCGAGCAGACTGCTTTTCCCCCAACGCCAACTACTATGCCGCGCCGTTTCTCTATAGGACCGTTGTTGCCGATTCTGGCGATACTTCTTTTCGCCGTCACGCTGTCGCCTGCATGTTTCGGGGCGGAAGCAGAGGGTGCTGGGCACGAAGAGCACGAGGCGCTTCCTTTGTACGCGTCTGAGCTTTTCCGGATCGGCGAATTCGTTGTTACCAACTCCATGTTCGTGACTTGGATGGTGGCGGCGGCCATCATTATTTTTGCGCGAATCGCGATGCGAAACGTCAAACCGGTTCCGACCGGAGCCCAAAATTTTTGGGAATGGCTGGTGCGAAAGCCTCTACGACTTTCTCGAAAGCATCATTGGGCATACGCTGGTGCGAAAGACCTTCTGGTTCTTCGCCACCATTTTCATTTTCATCCTGTTCGTTAACTGGTTTGGATTATTCCCCGGCGTAGGCACGATTGGATGGGGCCATTATATCGGCCAACGGTGAGTTCCTGGTGACGCGACCGTTACTTCGCGGCGGAAACGCGGATCTCAACATGACCTCAGCCATGTCGATGATTTTCTTTGTCCTCTGGTTTATCTGGGCAATTCAGGCGACGGGGTTTGGCGGATTCATCATGCACATCTTTGGTCCAAAGGGTGACACCAAAGGCGTCCTGAAGGTTCTGATGGTCTTGATCTTTTTCCTGGTCGGCTGGCTCGAAATCATCTCGATTCTTTTCCGCCCCATCTCGCTCAGTTTCCGACTTTTTGGAAACATGTTTGCCGGCGAAAACATGCTCGAAGCAATGTCGCGGATTGTGCCGGTTCTGGGGTGGTTGATCCCGATTCCGTTTTATTTTTTGGAAGTGCTGGTCGGATTCGTCCAGGCGCTCGTATTCATGTTGTTAACTGCGATCTTTACCCTGTTGATCGCATCACACGAGGGCCACGAGAAGGCACACTGATAATTTTCGCGATCTCATGACGAGGTCGCTAAACCAACCAAAATAAAACTATGATACTACCATTACTGGCAGAAATGAACGGAAGCATCCACGTGGGTCTCGCGGCCATGGGCTGCGGCATCGGCGTCGGTCTAACTGGTTTGGGAGCGACCGCGGCTGTTGGTCGTAATCCGGGCGCAGCCACACCGATTCTGGTTCAGGCGATTCTCGCAATCGCGTTGACCGAAGCCATCGTGTTCTACGCGCTCTTCCTCGTTAAGTAACGAAGTCGAACCAAACGCAGAGATAGACTAAATGCACCTTGATATCCTGGCCGCGGCCAGCCTGGTAGATACAGCTAAGGACACAGCCGAAACTTTCGGCTGGAACATTCGGCTGTTCTTTTCCCAGGTCATCAGCTTCGTCATCGTGGCGTTGCTGCTGAAAAAATTCGCCTACGGACCAATCCAAAAAATCCTGGAAGAACGCCGTCAGCAAATCGCCGAAGGCCTCTTGAACGCTGAGAAAATCAAGAAGCAACTGGCAGACGCTGAAGCGCGGCACGCCGAGATTGTTGCCCAGGCCAATGCCCAGGCGCAGAAGATGATCGACGAAGCACGCGAAAGCAGCGGGCACATCGCCGAGCGGAAACAGCAGGAAGCTGTTCTCGCAGCCGAACAAATCATGGCCAAAGCCAGGGAAGCCAGTGCCATCGAGCACGAGCGGACCATGGCGGAACTGAAACGGGAACTCGGACGCCTGGTGGTCAACACCACGGCGAAAGTTACCGGCAAAGTCCTGACCGGCGACGATCAGCGTCGTTTGCAGGAAGAAGCAGCACGGCAGGTCGCCTCTTAATCGATCACCATGAAGGTCAGCAAGGAAACACGACGAACGGCGAAGGAGCTATTGCGGGCCAGTTTTGTCGATGGCGAACTGGACCGCGCCAGGATCGCCCGGTTGGTGACTTCCTTGATCGAAAAGAAACCGCGAAACTACGTTCGATTGCTCGAAACGTATCTGCGGCTTTTGCGTCTTGAAACAGAGAAACGCACCGCCACCATTGAAACCGCAACAGAACTCGTTCCGGGATCGGGCGAAGCCATTATCGCGAACCTGAAACGGAGATACGGAATGGACCTGGAAGCGCGCTTTGTCGTGAACAGAGATTTGTTAGGTGGGATGCGAATCCGCGTCGGCAGCGACGTCTGGGACAGCAGCGTCCGCAACCGGCTGCATCGCCTTCAGCAACAACTTTAATTAACCAAACCTATGAGCAGTATTCTCGAAGAAATCGAAACACAGATCGCCGGCCTCAAAACCACCACGACTAAGAGTAATGTGGGCATCGTTCGCGAAACCGGGGACGGCGTCGCCCGCATCGAAGGCTTAAGCGACGTGATGTTGAACGAAATGATTGAGTTCTCGAGCGGCGTCCTTGGTCTCGCCTTGAACCTCGAAGAAACCGAAGTAGGCGCCATTCTCCTCGGCGACACCACCCTGGTCATGGAAGGCGACGAAGCCCGGACCACCGGGAAACTGCTCCAGGTGCCGGTCGGCAAAGGTCTTCTTGGCCGCGTGGTCAATACTCTCGGCCAACCGCTCGATGGCAAAGGCCCCATCAAATCGGATGTGGCCTATCCACTCGAGAAAATCGCGCCCGGGGTCATTAAGCGCAAAAGCGTGAGTCAACCGGTCCAGACCGGTATCATGGCTATCGACGCGATGATTCCAATTGGGCGTGGTCAGCGTGAGCTAATCATCGGGGATCGTGCCACTGGAAAATCGACCATCGCGATCGACACGATCATCAGTCAGGCGCGCCTGAACAAGGCCGCTGAAGAAGGCCGGCTGAAAGATCATCGTCCGCTCTATTGTATTTACGTTGCGATAGGTCAGAAAAATTCAAACGTCGCTCGTGCCTTGACCGTCCTCGAAAAGGAAGGGGCAATGCCTTACACGACCATCATTTCCGCGCCTGCTTCCGATACCGCGACCAACCAGTATCTCGCTCCGTTCGCCGGTGCGGCCATGGGTGAATGGTTCATGGATAATGGGATGGATGCCCTGATCATCTATGACGATCTTTCCAAGCACGCCGTTGCCTACCGACAGGTTTCCCTCGTTCTCCGGCGACCATCCGGCCGTGAAGCTTATCCCGGCGACGTTTTCTATCTCCATTCGCGTTTGCTCGAACGCGCCGCGCGCGTGACCGAAGAAGCGGGTGGCGGTTCGTTAACCGCGCTCCCAATTATCGAAACCCAGGCCGGCGACGTTTCGGCTTACATTCCGACTAACGTTATTTCAATCACGGACGGTCAGATCTATCTTGAGACCGACCTTTTCTATCAGGGCGTTCGTCCGGCCATTTCGGTTGGTCTTTCGGTCAGCCGCGTCGGTTCAGCCGCGCAGATCAAGGCGATCAAACAGGTCGCTGGTAAGATCAAACTCGACCTCGCGCAGTTCCGTGAACTGGCTGCGTTCGCGCAATTCGGTTCTGATCTCGATGCCGCCACCAAGGCCCGACTCGATCGCGGTCTCCGGATCGTCGAGCTTTTCAAACAGCTTCAATACAACCCGATCCTGGTTGAGGAACAGGTCGCAATTCTTTGGGCAATGCAGAACGGTTACCTCGATTCAGTGCCCGTTGATAAAGTGAAAGAATTCCAGACCAAGCTTCAGGAATATCTCACCACTCGAAAGGCAAGCCTGCTCGGCGCCATTGTCTCAAAGAAGGCAATCGACAAAGAACTGGAAGAAGAACTCAAGGCCGCAATCGAGGAATTCAAGACGGCCAACACTTTTTAACCTGAGAATTTAGAAATCAATTTAGCCACAGATGAACACGGAATTACACGGATTTGTAGACCTTTCCCTGTCCGTGTTCCACCCGTGTAAATCCGTGGCCTAGGCAAACGACATGGCTAACGCGCGAGACATACGACGCCGGATCAAGTCGATCAAGAATACGTCGCAGATCACGAAGGCGATGCAGATGGTCGCTGCTTCGAAGATGCGCAAGGCGCAGAATGCAGCCCTTTCCGGTCGACCCTACTCGACCCTGATGAACCGAGTCCTCGTGTCGTTGCAGCAACGAACTGATCCGACGCTTCACCCGCTCCTCAACGTTCGCGAAGTGAAAAATGAGCTGGTCCTTGTCATCAGCACCGACAAAGGATTGGCCGGCGCGTTGAACACCAATCTCAATCGTGAAGCAGCCGCGTTCGATTCAGAAAAGACGACCTATATTACAGCTGGTCGCAAAGCCCGTCAGTTCATCGCCCGTTCCCGCCGGAACTTAATCGCGGAATTTGAGTTGAAGGATTCGCCCGCGTTTCGCGAAACGAAACCGATCGCGCAGTTTTGCATGGAACGTTTTTTGAATCGTGACGTCGATAAGGTGTCGGTCCTGTTTACCCACTTCATCAACACGATCAATCAGAAGGCCACGGTCCGAACGCTTCTTCCCATTTCTAACTTCGATCTACCGAAGGGCGCGGCTGAAGCCGAAGGGAAGCCCGTGGGAGGTGAGCCGACAACGACATACACTTTCGAGCCGGACTCAGATGATGTGCTCGGTGTTATCCTGCCCTATTACATCCAATATCAGGTTTTCCAAATGGTCCTCGATGCGCGCGCCTCCGAACATAGCGCGCGAATGGTGGCAATGAAAAACGCCACCGATAACGCGAACCAGTTCATCAAGGATCTCACCCTCGAATACAACAAAATGCGGCAGACCAGTATTACAACGGAACTGCTCGAAATTTCGACCGCGCAAATGGCGCTCGGCGATTAGACAGCTTTATGAACAAAGGAAAGATTATTCAGGTCATTGGTCCAGTGGTGGACGTCGAATTCAGGAACACGGGCGAACTTCCGCGTATCTACAATGCATTGGAACTGGAATACGATGTCAACGGAACCCCGACCAAACTAACCCTCGAAGTCCAGCAGCATCTTGGCGAGAACTGGGTCCGCACAGTTGCCATGTCCTCAACCGAAGGTCTGAAGCGTGGAATGAACGTCAACGACACCGGTGGCCCTATCACGGTCCCGGTAGGCGAAGGAACACTCGGACGCGTTTTTAATGTGACCGGTGATCCAGTTGATGACCGTGGCCCAGTCACCTTCACCAAACGTTATCCGATTCATCGTAAAGCACCGGAGCTGACCGATCAGGATACCGGATCAACGATTCTCGAGACCGGCATCAAAGTTATCGACCTCATCGCTCCATTCACCAAGGGCGGCAAAGTCGGCTGCTTCGGTGGCGCCGGCGTCGGCAAGACGGTCGTCATTCTTGAATTGATCAATAACATCGCCAAAGGGCACGGCGGCTTTTCGGTGTTCGCCGGAGTAGGGGAACGGACTCGTGAAGGGAACGATCTCTACAAGGAAATGAGCGAAGCGGGCGTTATCGACCAAAAGGACTTGAGCAAATCGAAGGTCGCGTTGGTTTACGGTCAGATGAACGAGCCTCCGGGTGCGCGTTTACGGGTCGCGCTATCGGCGTTGGCGATGACAGAGTATTTCCGTGATGAACGAAACCAGGACGTCTTGTTGTTCATCGACAACATCTTCCGTTTCTCGCAGGCCGGCTCCGAAGTATCCGCTTTGCTCGGCCGAACCCCGTCCGCCGTCGGTTATCAACCGACGCTAGCCGCCGAAATGGGCGACCTTCAGGAACGCATCACTTCTACTAAGAAAGGCTCGATCACTTCGGTCCAGGCCGTTTACGTCCCCGCTGATGACCTTACGGATCCAGCCCCGGCCAACACTTTCGCGCACCTTGATTCAACCATCGTGCTCGAACGTTCGATCGCTGAGCTCGGAATTTATCCGGCAGTCGATCCACTCTCTTCGACCTCCAAGTCCCTCGCGCCGGATATCGTCGGCGACGACCACTACGCCGTCGCTCGTGGAGTCCAGAAAGTGTTGCAGCGTTACCGCGATCTTCAGGACATCATTGCGATTCTTGGCATGGATGAATTGAGCCCGGAAGACAAGCTGTCGGTGTTACGCGCCCGGAAGATTCAGCGTTTCCTCAGCCAACCATTCCACGTCGCTGAAGTCTTTACCGGAACCAAAGGTGAATACGTTTCCGTTGCCGAAACCGTTCGCGGGTTCAAGGAAATCCTCGACGGCAAACATGATGACGTTCCTGAACAGAACTTCTACATGAAGGGCGGAATCGATATGATTAAGGAGCAAAGCTAGGAGCTTTGCAGAATCCATGGCTGCGACTTTGAGACTCGAAATTGTTACGCCGGAAGCGAAGGCCTACTCGGAGGACGTCGAGATGGTCACGTTGCCGGGAACAGAAGGTGAATTTGGTGTTTATCCGAATCACGTTCCGTTGCTCACAGCGCTGAATCCTGGCGAATTGCGAGTGCTCAAGGGTGGTCAGGAAACTTTCCTGGCGATCGGTGAAGGCTTCGTTGAGATCACGGGTAATACGGTGTCAGTCCTAACCGACATGGCGATCGAGCCATCAGCGATTGATGAGAACGCAGCCGAAGCCGCAGTCGCGCGAGCAAGAGCAGCGATGAAAGAAGATCTCGGCAAAGAAGAAGTTGCGGCAGTGGAAGCGTCGCTTCAAAAGGCGCTCGCGCAGTTGCACGTCAAACGCCGTCGCCGGTAGAGCGGCTGCGGATCACGCTTGCGCTTCCTGAAAATAGCCCAGCGTTTTAACGCTGGGTATGGTCGTTCATATAGGTCATTGAGTCCCGTTAGGGACGACAGGAGCGCCATCGACAGAAACGTTTCTGTCGTCCTTGGAAAGGACTCAGGCTTCTGATTTCGTTCAGTCCCAGCGTTAAAACGCTGGGCTATTTTCGGAAGGGCGAGTTCAAACGAAGAACAAACCCTAACTTCCCAAGTATTAGCTCGATGCCCAAAAGTTTCCTGGGCGCCCTAATCCTCTGCGTCCCTCTGCGATCTCCTGTTCAAGTGTTCGTCTCGCTGGATTTCGGTTTTGAATTCTCCGAATTCCATTACACTACGTTCCCACGTGCAAGCTCCAGAGACACTCGGGATCATCGCCGGTAACGGTACCTATCCACAGCTCCTGGCCGACTCCGCCCGGCGCGCCGGCGTAAAACGGATCGTTGCCGCCGCGTTCAACGATGAAACTGATCAACGGCTCGCCCGCAAAGTCGACGAAATCCATTGGATGCGCGTCGGTCAACTCGGGAAACTGATCTCCTGTTTCAATTCGGCCGGTGTCGCCAACGCAATCATGTCCGGACAAATTGCGCCGAAAAATTTGTTCGACCTTCGGCCTGACTGGCGAACGTTGCTCTTGTTATCCCGATTAAAGCGGCGCAACGCCGAATCCATCTTCGGCGCCATCGCTGACGAATTGGCCAAGTCGAAGATCACACTTCTTCCGGCGACGACTTTCCTTGAAGATTGTCTTGCCGGGAATGGACTCATCGCGGGGAAGCCATTGAGCCGCCGAGAGGAAGAAGACGTGGCTTACGGTTTCGAGATCGCCCGGGAAATTAGTCGCCTCGATATCGGGCAAACCGTAATCGTAAAAAACGGGACGGTGCTTGCAGTGGAAGGATTCGAGGGGACTAACGAGGCAATCAAACGCGGCGGCGCTCTCGGTGGAAAAAGCGCGATCATGGTTAAGGTATCGAAGCCGAATCAGGATATGCGTTTTGATGTGCCGGTGATCGGGCAAGAGACAATTAACGTCGCTGCCGAAGCGCAGTTGCGCGTCATCGCCATCGAAGCGGGAAGGACGCTGCTCCTCGAAAAAGAAGCGCTGATCAATCAGGTTGCGCGCTCGGGGCTCTCCCTCGTTGCGCGGTAACTCATTCATTAATCCTGCTCTTTCACTTGCTCTTGCTCTCTTGGGGCGTCGTCCCTTGGGGTTTGCCCCCGCGAATGACGCGAATAAGCGCGAATGAAATAACTTTCCTCAGTCGATTCGCGTAAATTCGCGTGATTTGGAGGCGGCCTCGATTGGAAGGAGCCACGGACGAACACGGATTAAACACGGATTTTGGACGCCGAGGTCCTTCGCTTTAACTCTTGACCGTGTTAATCCGTGGCTGTCCGTGGCAAAAACAGAACGAAACGGCCGGATCTCAGTTCGCGAACATTCGGGTGATTCGCGGGCAGCAATTTAGTAGAGACAGAGCAGAAGACGGATCACCGCGGCGGCGGCAACGATTTCGCGAATTCTTCACGTTTCTTGTAGTCTTGACGTTGCTCCTTGGGGTTTGGCGCTGGGGTAGAGGAGTCCTCGGTCGAAGCGCAACTCGACAGCAAAACGGCAATGCCAAGCAACAGGAATACAAATTTCATCTCGGACCTTGTCTTTACCATCACACTGGCAGCGAGCCAGTGATTTTTGTTGCTGGCCGCGAATGGACAGGATTAACAGGATTTTACAGGATTAAAGGCAACGGCCGGGAGACCCAAACCCTTCGTAACTCCTAATCCAGTAAATCCCGTTAATCCTGTTTAACACAAGATTCAGTTCCGATTCGCGCTCATTCGCGTGATTCGCGGGCAAGCCCTGACCCCTGTAGTTATTTTCCTTCCATTATCTGATAAATCTCGACCAACCCGACTCCGATACCGCCATCGTTGTCATTCAAGATCACCGTGAACGCTCCCGGCAAAAGATCAAAGACGATCCCTGACTCTTTTATATCGTGTAACGCGAGCCCATGCTTAACAAGCTCCGCAGCCTGCGTCGGATCATCCTGCCAATCATTGTTAGAAACGAGAGGCGTCCCATTT
Source organism: uncultured Verrucomicrobiae bacterium (assembly GCA_963751725.1). GTDB lineage: Bacteria > Verrucomicrobiota > Verrucomicrobiia > Chthoniobacterales > UBA10450 > AV80. The sequence continues at coordinate 3,562 of CAVVVQ010000006.1, read as the reverse complement.
GAGTCGCGCAGTTCCAGCGCCGGATCGGCCAGGAAATCATTAATCCCAACCTGAACCAAGGAAGGGCCTACGCCTCGAATCGCAAACCTGGCCGAGCTAATCCCATAGAAAATAAATCCGCCAATCATGACGTTGTTGCCAGTCTGAACGAATCCACGGGTGCTGATGTTGGCTAATTGTGAATCCGGCGACGGCCCCGAAGTATTATAAATCTCCACCAAACCAACTCCGGTACCGCCATTCTTGCCGGAGACAACTGCTGTGTAGGCCCCCGGCTGGAGCGTCGAGACTAACGCGGACTCACTGGGGTTGTTTGGTGCGAGTCCAATGGAGGAAAGTTCGCTCGCTTGTGATGGATCATCCTGCCAATTGTCATTGGCGATAAGTAATGCACCGGTGCTATCGCGCAGTTCGAGAGTTGGATCAGCCAGGAAATCCGGAATGCCCAATGGCCCAAGAGATGGACCTATCCCGCGAACCACCACCCGCATTGAATATGTTCCGGTAATAATAAATCCACCGATAAGGACGTTGTCACCGTTCTCAACTCGGAGGCGGGTCGAGATATTCAACAGTTGCTGTGAACTCGGGGTTGGACTTGCAGTTGCGGTTGCCAACGGCGTTGGCGTTGCGGTTGCGGTTGGGGTTGGTGGGATCGTTGGAGTTGGTGTCGTAGTTAGAGATGGAGACGGCGTCGGTGTCGGCGATATCACTGGGGTCGACGTCGGCGTCGTCGTGGGTGTTGGCGCAATCGTTGGAGTAGGCGGTGGCGTAACGGATGGCGTCGATGTCGGTGTCGGAGCCGGTGAAGAAGTTGGCGTCGGGGTTGATGTTGATGAAGGCGTCGGCGTTGGAGTTGGCGTCCCCCCTTGCGTCGAGCTCACCTTAAATATCGTGCCGCGATTCGCGTTGCCGCCAGCCTGGGTTAACCCGTAGAAAGCGCCATCGGACGGAACGAGAAAACCAATTGGTGCCTGACCACCCAATGGATCGTTAGGAAAACTCACGACCTCCTCATATTCCGTTCCGTCAGGAGCAAGTCGGAAAACTGCACCGCGCGTTGTCGAACCGCCGAAAGGAAGGGCACCGTAAATCCTGCCGTCGACTTCGAGTAGCCCCTGGCTGAATGTTGTTCCTGAAAAAGTGTGGAGGGCTTGGAGGCCGGTTCCATCAGCCTCCGACTTGAAAAGGACATTGGAAGTTAGGCCGTAGATCTTTCCGTCTTGCGACGCGAGCAAACGCAGGGGCGGGAATGAGGAAGGATTTGTCCCAACATTGACATCGTGCAGCGCATTGAAGGTTGTCCCATCTTTTGTTAGTCGGAAGAGCAACGGAAGGGCACTCGCCCCGTTCCGCGTGGTGACTCCATAAAGAATCCCGCCCGGTCCTTCAGTCAAAGCAGATGTGCCGACGAAAGTCGCAGCCGTGCTGGTCAACGTCCGCAGAATGGCGAAGTCGGTTCCCTGCGTGGTGAGACGAAAGATTCGCTCGACCTTGGTTGTTCCCGTATCAATCGCACCGTAGAGCAATCCGTCTTGTCCCACGAAAAGGTTGGCGGTCGTCGCGATGATCCCGCTGTCGAACGTTTGAATCCAGTTGAACTGCTGTGTCATCGGCACAAACCGAAAAACACCTGCGCCCGCGGTGCCTTGCTGACCGACCACCCCGTAGATTGCTCCGTCCGATCCAGCGGTGAGAACTCTTGGAGTCAGCCCCTGTTCCGCGGGGAGGCCCATTCCGAAGTCGTGCATGACCGTCATTGATGAGCCATCGGGTTCGATTCGAAAAAGTGTTCCGCGGCCACCGGTTCCGTCTTTGTCAGTTAAACCGTAGAGATGCTGATCGACACCACGGACGAGTGCGACCGGAGCAACCGGAAACCCCTCGCTCTCGGGAAAATCGTGCACCAGCGTGAAAGAGGAGCCATCACGGGCAAGCCGAAACAATTCTTGTCCACCCGGTCCACCGGTGGTGTGACTATACAGAAAACCATCCGGCGCTTCGACCACACCAGTGGTGCCACGGCCATTGAAAAGCATTCGGTGAATTACCTGCCAACCGGTTCCGTCCTTATGGATGCGCCAGACAAAACTTTGTGTTCCGAATCCATCTTCTCCGGCCGCGCCGTAGATGAATCCATCATTACTCTCGAATGGCGGCGCTCGAAAATGCCCAGCCTCGGTAACGATCGTCGGCTCGAAAATCACTTGAAATTGACTCCCGTCTTCACGCAACCGAAAGATGGTTCCGAACCCATTTGTCCCGCCGTGATCGCTCAAGCCGTAGAGAAAACCATCGCTCGCGTGAACGAAACCGCCTTCCGCCTGAGCTGTCCCAAAGGGTGGGGGAGGAAACGTGGTCAGCGTTTGGAAGTCGGTTCCATCGGGATTCATTCGATAAACACTGTCGAACGTCATTCCGAAAAGCTGACCATTGGCGCCAAACGAAACTCGGGATGAAGCGTTGGTTAGGTCGATCAGTTCCTCATAGCCGGCACCGTCACGGCCAATTCGGAAGAGTGTTCCCAGAAAATCGCCCCCCGTCCCGCCGGTAAGATAAACGCCGTAGATCAATCCATCCGGTCCCGCCGTGAGTGAGTTTTCAACCGTGAATCCACCTCCTTCCTCCGCGCCCGGAGGGAAAGTAAAGAGAACCCGGTAATCGCTTCCATCGGCCGCAAGGGAGTAAAGAATCAACCGCGGATTGACGGCCAGACCGTAAAAGCGTCCGTCATCTAATTGGATGAACGCGCTTCCGATCGGGACCCCGCCATTTAAGCCTCCGATAAAATGGTGAAGAACGAGATAAGCAGAATCGCTCGGTTGAAAGCGGTAGATCACCCCTTTGCCGAAGGCACCCCCTATTGATGTGGTCCCGTACAGGGCACCATCTTTTCCCAAGATAGGCGGGTTCACTGGATTTCGGCCGCCTTGCGGATCGCGTTGGCCAAAAGAAAAAATATCAGAATGCGTCCAGGATGAACCAGCGTGGGCGTTGGTTGGGATCGCGAATAATAGGCAGATCGCGATGAGCCATAACCGTCGCATGATTGCGGATTGCAGGAAGCAAATTCGTGACATGTTCTGTTGCACGGTGTTCGAGCTTAATGTGACGGATTTGATTTGTCAGTACCCGCACTCCTCGTTCCTAAACTCTGTTTCACCGAGTAGCGCGGGGATTTGAGTTGAAACATAACGTTAACTTTCAGCCCCGATTCAATACCAAGGAGCGGCGGATGCCGATCCGCCGACCAAATGATACGGCGGCTTCAGCCGCCGCATAATATTGAGAAGGAGCGTGTTTCCTTTTCCCAGCGAAACCTCTTCTCTACGCGTGCCCAGCGAAGTGTGGCGGTGAACCGCCATATGGCTTAATCGGCGGATCGGCATCCGCCGCTCCTTGGATCAGCTCGACGTGTTAATAATTCCCATGCGCGGGTTTTCTCAGCGATCCCCGGAAAACGTCCGCGCAAAAACAGTAATATTCTGATTGATGGCCGAACCGGTGTTCACCACCGTAACGATCGTTCCCCGCGCATTCCAGATCGAGTGCACCCGTTCGC
>CAVVVQ010000005.1:0-26971 GCA_963751725.1 uncultured Verrucomicrobiae bacterium | reverse complement strand
AGATCCCGCTTTCCTTCGCCTTGGATCGGGCGAGATCGGGGAGGGTGGCAAGCTCGCTTTGCAGGTCGGTGGCCGAAATTCGATTCCAAAATCCATTTTCAAGGGAGAGGATTTCCATCTCCTTCTGTTCCACGCCAAGAATCGAAGCGTGGGGTAATCGCACTACGATTTCATCCGGTCGTATATCGACGGTCACGTCCTGTTGTAAGTCGAACCCGGCTTTTGCAGTAAAGGCGCCGTGCAGCTTGATTCGCTTGGTGCCGCCGGCCCAGGTGTGGAGCAATTCGTGCTCGACTTCGACTTGTCGTGAGAGAATCGAAAGTTCCGCTACAGCGGTGGTTTTTTCCAGGAAGACGCGACTGTTAATCGTGACGCGCGGTTGCAGGTGCGCGAAGTTCACAAAGGCGTCGCGAACGTCGCGGCCCACGCGTTCCAGCTCGGCCGTGCCTTGTCGGGCCGTGCGAGCCGGCCAGCTTTCGACCCGCAAAAAGATGATCGTCAACGCCGTTGCACCGATGAGGAAGACGAGGGTCAGCGCGAGCGGCCAGGAGAATCTTCGTTTCCGTTCAGCCGGTGCCGGGTATTCATGGAGACATGGGCCAAAAAAGGTACCGCCCCCCATGTCCGATGGACATGAAGGGCGGCTGTTCCCCCCAGAACATTTTTAAAAACTGCCGACCTAATAGCCGAACTTTCGCCGGATGGCAAACAGAATTGTTATGATCATACGCGACATGGGGTGTTGAATGCAATAGTTTGTTTTCTGTGGAATTGAGCGCTTTGTCGGCTCGCCGTCGCCTCGCCGAAAAATCGGACCGGCTCGAAGCGTTTTTTGGGAATCCAGACGTTCCCGGGTGATGACCCCCTGGCGGCCGCTTTTACCAAGCCTCTCAATGCTCACCGATTTGCGGCTCAGGGACTTCCGCTGCTTCCAGTCCCTTACGGTCGAGCTCTCCTCCGGGATTCAATTTTTTCATTGGCCGAAACGGGCAGGGGAAAACCTCGATTTTGGAAGCCGCTTGTGTCCTTCTTCAGGCTGCAGTCCCAGCGGGGGGCTGCCTTTGGCCATGTTGTGCGGTTCGGCGAAAAGTCGTTTGCCGTTTCCGGCCGCGGCGGTCCTCATCAGCTCGGATTTTCGATTCAGCCCACTCCGCCGGAAAGTGACCTTGGATCAAGCGGAGCAACGGACCCTGGACGAGTATCTTCGTGTTGCGCGGGTCGTTTCATTTGCCAACACGGATATTGAACTCGTTCGTGGTGGCTCCGAACCTCGTCGGCGATATCTGGATTTCCTGGCAGCTGCAAATTGACCCGATTTATCGGCCAACCCTGCGGGCTTAGAGCGCGCCCTTCGTTCCCGTAACGCGCTGCTGAAGTCTCCCACACCCGCGGCCGCGCGAACTGGCTGCGTATGACGGGCCGCTAATCGAAAATGGCACGAAGCTATCCGACAATGCGGAGACGACTGGTCGAGCGGCTCGCTCCGTTTGCCGGCGGCGGCGCATCGCGAGATCAGTGCGACGCAGGAGCAGATTGGAAATCCGATTCGCGCCGGGAAACAGCAACTGATTTTGCGACCGACCTTGCTAATTCGCGACCTGAGGAGTTGCGCCTTCGTCAGACAATTGTCGGTCCACATCGGGATGACATCGAGATCCTGGTTCAAGGTAAACCGACGGCCTCATTACGCATCCGAAGGTCAGCAGCGAACCGTTGCGCTTTCTCTAAAGATTGCGCAGTCCCGCGTTTTCCAGATCGAGGAGGAGAGAGCCACCGCTTCTTGTTGATTGACGATATTTTTGGCGAACTTGATCCGGAGCGGCGCAACGCGCTTGTTGTTATAGTTGCCGACCGAAGCGCAGAAGCTCGTTACGGCTACAACCATGCAATGGGTCGAGAACCACATGAGTGAACCGGTCATGGAAATTAAGGCCGGCCAGGTCCGTCGATTGAAATGAGCATGGCGCCTGCTGCAGTCCATTTCATCTTGCAGACATCCGTTCGGCGGATTCTACTTTAACTTTGATATGCGCCATTCCGGGGATTCCACTCCCAACAACGATTGTTTGGCGGGTTCGTTACTGGTCGCGCATCCAAACATGTTGGATCCGAATTTTCGTCGGGCGGTTCTTTTCATTTCCGCTCACGACACGATGGATGGGGCGCTAGGTGTGATCATTAATCGGCCTCTTGGTAAGCAGGTCTCAGATTTGGTTCAAGAATCGCCCCCAGAAATGCTGGCTGATGTGCCGGTGTTTCTTGGCGGGCCAGTCGGAAAAAATCAGTTAATGTTTGCTGCGTTCGAATGGGAGTCCGGGGAAGAACTTAAGCTCAATCACAACGTGGGAATGCAAGAGGCAAATCAACTTGCCGGGCGTGATCCCTCCGTGATTCGGGCCTTTGTGGGCTATGCCGGATGGAGCGCCGGCCAGCTTGAGGCGGAGATGAAGCAAAAGGCATGGATTCGACAGCAGCCAACGCGTGAAGCGCTCAGCCCAGACAAATTACCTCAGCTTTGGTTCGAGATAATGCGGGGGCTCGGACCATGGTATAAGATGCTGGCAGCCGCGCCGGACGATCCCTCCCTCAACTAGTAATCAATACGCGTAGTAATCAGTACGCGTTAACGGTTAGAACTAGACGATCTCCTAGGTGGAACGTGACTCTCGGGCACGTTGTTAAAATAATGCGTCCCGCTTCGCGGGACGGACTTCCTTAACATCGTCCTCGGGGAGGCCGATCAACCTTCGCGCACTTTGATTCGGAGCTAGACACCCACAGTAATCAGTGTTCGGTGATTCGTGGCTTGCTGAAGCGAAGATTCCGCTAGCAGCAGCGATGACTTCCACCTATCACTAGTCCCTTATCACTAGTCACTCTTTCGCAACATATGATCATTGGTGTCCCAAAAGAAATTAAGGAGCAGGAGAACCGAGTTGGTCTGCTGCCATACACAGCGCAGGTATTAACCGGGAAAAAACATACCGTTCTCGTCCAGAAAAATGCCGGGGTTGGTTCTGGATATCCGGACGACGCCTATGTCGCCGCTGGCGCAAAAATCGTCGACAACGCCGAAGACCTTTTCGGTCAGGCAGAGATGATCGTTAAAGTGAAGGAGCCGCTCAAAGCTGAGTGGAGCTTGTTACGAAAAGGGCAGATCCTATTTACTTACCTTCATCTGGCAGCGAGCAAAGAACTGACGGAAGCGCTGCTCAAGTCCGGCGTAACCGGGGTCGCCTACGAAACGATCCAAGTCGGGAACAAGTTGCCGTTGCTGGAGCCGATGAGCGAAATTGCGGGGCGAATGTCGATTGTGATGGGCGCGTATTTTCTGGCCAAACACAAAGGTGGAAATGGAGTTCTCCTCGGCGGCGTGCCAGGTGTGCTTCCAGGTAGAGTGACTGTGCTCGGTGGCGGAACCGCTGGCGTTAATGCCGCCCGAATGGCCGTTGGGCTCTGTGCCGATGTCACCATTCTCGAAGTCGACGGAGAACGAATGCGTTTCCTTGACCTAACCATGCCAAACGCGACAACCCTCCATTCCAATGCCGCTCACTTAAACGACTTGCTGCCGACGACTGATCTGTTGATTGGCGCGGTTCTCGTTCCCGGAGCTAAAGCGCCAAAACTGATCACCCGCGAGATGTTGAAAAAGATGAAGTCAGGCAGCGTGCTGGTTGATATAGCGATCGACCAGGGAGGCTGTGTCGAAACTTCCCGAGCGACTACGCACTTGAAGCCAGTCTATGTGGAAGAAGGGGTAACGCATTATTGTGTCGCTAACATGCCGGCAGCATATGCGCGCACCTCCACCCAGGCGTTGACCAACATCACTTCACGCTACGTGGAATTGCTGGCCGACCTCGGATTGGAAGGGGCCTGCAAGAAAGTTCCGGCGCTCACCGGCGGGATCAATACTCGTGACGGTCGTCTGACCTGTCAGGCAGTGGCGGAAGCTCACAATCTGAAATACGAGGCCCCGTTCTAAGCATAGAAAAGTCGCCTTGTCCCATTCGAACCTTGGTCCTATATATGGCGCACCAATCCAAACTATGAAAAAATCATTTTGTATCTTAGCACTTGCTGCACTTATCGGAGCCTGTGAGCAAAAGACCGAGGTGGTGACGCCTGTCTCGCAGACCCCTAACCCTGCTAATGCAGCTCTCCAAGGCGAAAGGCCGAAGAACCGCGCTAAAGGCGATGCTTCTTTAAGCACTTCGAAGACAGAAACGACCGAAACGAAGGCTGACGCCGCAGCGACAAAGACGGAAGTCACAACCGAAGCGACTGAAAAGAAGGAGCTTGAGATGCCAGCGGCCGCGACGCCGAATCCGTAATTCGCTTTTTCCCGAAAGTCTTCCCGCAGGTATACCTTCGGGAAGACTTTTGCTGTACAGAGTTCGTTTACATTCCGCACTGCCGATGACGACCCGTTTAACCTTTCCACGAACGCGTCGGCTCACGCTGACGAGGGAGTTTGCCCAGGTGAAGGCGGACGGGAAAACCACCAATGGTCGGTTACTTACGCTTGGTTGCCTTCCGGTTGCCAAGAAGGCACAATTCCGACTCGGCATAGTGGTTTCGAAACGGGTTGGGAATTCTACGGTAAGAAACCGTGTTCGCCGGAAATTGCGGAACATGATTCGCATCGAACAAGGACGCTTGATTGAGGGGCTTTGGTTGGTTGTAATCGCGCGTCCCGCCTCAGCAGAGGCCCCCTATTCCGCACTCAGAGATGATTTGTTGCGCCTAGCGGAGCGCGCTTCTATTCTAGCGCCTTGATGCTCCTGCTCATGCGTTTGTTCATCCGCGGCTATCAGCTGTTCATTTCGCCGGTCCTTTCCTTCCTTGGGGGACCAGGCTTGGGCTGCCGCTTTCAACCGACCTGTTCGGCCTATCTCCTCGAGGCCGTCACCGTCCACGGCGTAATTCGTGGAACATGGCTGGGGCTACGGCGACTTGGTCGTTGTCATCCATGGGGCGGGCAGGGGAATGATCCAGTGCCACCGCGCTGCCATGGTGAGGCGGCTGGCGCGGCCTCACCGATTGCCTGTGAATAACCTTTCCGAACACGCGCATGGATCGACAAGCATGGATTGCCATTTCACTTTGTGTCGTAGGGCTCATTGCGTGGAAGGTCTACGTGGACAAATATGCGCCGCGACCCGCCAGTTCCTCAGCTTACGGCTGCGGCGACCCCGGTTGACGGTCAAACAACCGCGGCTTCACCCAGCCCCGGAAGCACCCCAGCAGCTGAAGCTGTTCCGAGCGTTTCGCCTGGTCCTTCTATCGCTCCGTTTGCCGAAAAAACGGAGTCGCTTCGCAACTCAGACGTTGAAGTGCGACTAACGAATCGTGGCGGCGGTATTAGCGAAGCGGTGCTGCTCAATCACACACTCGAGAACGATCAAAAGGTGATTTTGAATTCGGGTGACCGCACACCTATCGGCGCAATCAGTGATCGACCGGATTCGCCCATCCTGCCCGAATTTACTATCGTTCGTGGCGAAGATGGCAGCATTCAGTTCGAGCATAAATCAGCTGAGGGCGTCACGATCCGTAAACGCTTTTCTTTACCGGTAGCGACCGAGAAGTCCGACAACTTTGTTGTTATGATGGACGTCGATTTCCGAAATGACGGAGCGCAGCCCTACAACAATAACGGTTACTTCGTTTACCTTGGATCAGCTGCTCCGCTGCATACCGCGGAATACATGACACCTCGCCTGATCTGGTGCGTGAACGGTCACCCAAAAAACGTTGATGTCGGCTGGTTCGGCGGCGGTGGCGGATTTCTTGGCATCAACCCGCGGGCACCGCAATCGTTTTACCAGGAGAACGTGGCGGGCGCAGAATGGGCCGCAGTGAGTAATCAATTCTTCGCCACGCTAATCGCTCCGTTAACGGCGAAAGCGGAATCGGTCTGGTCGCGGCGTTTTGAAATCGATGCCGCAAAGAAAATGTATGGCATCGATGGAGCAATGCGGCTCCCCAAATTCGAACTGCAACCCGGACAAACCAGCACTGCTCAATTTCAAATCTACGCCGGACCGAAGATATACCACCAGCTTGCGCAACTCCCGCATAACGAGGCTGAAATCATGGAGTTCGGCATGTTCAAACTGGTTTGCCAGGCATTGCTCAATGCGCTCAACAGTTTGAATCATCTGCTGGGAAACTATGCCGCCGCCATCCTCGCTCTGACCACAATCATTAAGCTCATCCTCTGGCCCTTACAGAACAAGGCCAATCGGACCGCCCGCAAGATGTCTCTTCTCGGCCCGAAAATGCAGGCACTCCGGGAAAAATACAAAGATGACCCAACGAAGATGAACCAGGAGGTGATGAAGCTCTACAAAGAATACGGGCTCAATCCGGTGGGGGGGTGTTTACCGATGCTAATCCAGTTCCCGGTTTTCATCGGGTTGTTTACCATGCTCCGACAGGCAGTCGAACTCCGCCACGCGAAATTCCTCTGGATCACCGACTTGTCCCAACCGGATACAATTGCCATGCTTCCTTATCTTGGTTGGAAGGTAAATCTTCTCCCGATTCTTTCCGCCTTAACCAGTTTATGGATGATGCGCCTCACGCCCAAGGCCGGTGACCCGACACAACAGAAGGTCATGTACTTCATGCCGGTCGTTTTTGTTGTGCTTTGCTACAATTTTGCAGCAGCCTTGGCTTTGTATTACACTGCCCAGAATCTTCTCACTATCCTGCAGCTTTATCTGAATCAGCGGCAACCAGTGCCGACCTTGGAGAAAGTGGCAGTGGCCAGTAAGAAGCCTCGCAAAGGACGATAATGACGCCGAAGGAACTACTCGATACCATACTCGGTTATCTCGGATTCGTTGTGCAAATCGATGAAGCACAAGGCGAAGCAGGAAATCTCGTCCTGCAGATTTATATGGAGGAAAGTCACACCTTAATCGGGCATGATGGCGAAACGCTGGAGGCGCTCCAATTTCTGCTCAATCGTCTGATTCAATCAAAGGACAGAGAGGCACCGAAAGTGACGGTGGATTGCGAACATTACCGCTCGATGCGGGACGACAAAATTGTGCAACGGGTCAAGGCGCTAGCCGAACGGGTGCGCATTTCGGGGCGGTCACTTCAGCTGGAACCAATGAACTCATACGAACGCCGTATCGTTCACAATGCTTTCAAGGACGACCCTGATGTCGCGACATGGAGTCCGTCCGATTCGGCGCGGATCAAACAGATCACCCTGGTCAAACGTCAGCGGAAAGCTGAGCCAGCCCCGCAGGGGAAAGAGTAGTTACCCGAAATCCGAATTTCGAATTTCGAAGGACGAAACAAATTCGAAAATCGAAACGGGAGAAAACCTTCAAACAAATCCGTTTCGATAATTTGAGGATTTGTCATTCGATCATTGTTTCGAATTTCGAGGTTCGGATTTCGGATCTTCAGAGAAACCGAAACAGCACTTTCCCGCTTCGCTTTGATTTTGCCGCATGCGCAATCGCCGTTTGCGCTTCGTCTAACGAATATGTCCTCTCGACCTTGGTTCGCAGCAGGCCGCGTTGAGCCATCCTGAAAAGCGGATCAAATGTTTCCGCCCGCTCTTTCGCTGCCGCGCCATCATACCATTTGTTTACCCAGAACCCGGTAAAACGCAGATTCTTAAAAATCAGCATGCCATTGGGGATACACATTGACTGGAGACTCATTGCTCCGTAGGTCACAATCGTTCCATCAGAAGCGACTGTCTTCGCCATGCGAATCGCGCTTTCACCCCCAACTGCGTTCAGTGCCAGTCGGATCGGCGCTTTCCCGATTCGCTCGATTACTTCGTCCCGCAAATTATCACCATCCACCACGACAACGTCAGCGCCCTCTGCCTGAAGTTCCTCGACCAGCTCCGGGCGTCGAACAATGTTTACCGTTTTGTATTTCAACTCCCTGGCAATCTGAATCACGGCACGCCCCGCGCCGGAGTTTGCCGCATTTTGGATCAGCCATTCGCCCGGTTTGAGCGAAACAAAATCGTGCAACATTCGCCATGCTGTGACCGGGTTCACTTTTAACATCGCTGCTTGGTCGAGATCGATCCCATCGGGAACTGGCACCAACTTTTCTGCAGGAACCAGACAAGCCTCCCGCCATGTTCCTAGTCCGTGCGGCAGAATGACCAGCGTCCCAACCTGTAAGTCGCGGACACCTGACCCAAGTTCGGCCACGCGACCTGCTCCTTCCATGCCTGGAGTCGCCGGAAGTGGTGGACGGATCGGATATTTCCCTTCAATCGAGTTCAGATCAGCCGGATTAATCGGAGCCGCTACCATTCGAACAACGACTTCTCCCGGACCCGGTTTCGGCCACGGTTGCTCGACGATTTCCAGAACCTCCACTGGATTTCCGTGCGTTTGATAGATTGCGGCTTTAAGACTCTTACTCATAGATGCCGCACGCCACCCATCCTACATCGAATGATCCAGCCGGCAATATTCAATCCGGACTGCGGATTGCCCTTGCTGGGTTGATCGTAAACGTAGTGCTCGCGACTGCCAAAGTCACAGCCGGGCTTCTAGGAAATTCGTACGTCCTGGTCGCGGACGGAATGGAATCGGTGCTCGATATTCTTGCGTCGGTAGTGATTTGGGGCGGGCTGAAGTTCGCCGCTCGTCCCCCGGACGTGACGCATCCTTACGGACACGGCAAAGCCGAACCGTTGGCTGCAGGAATCGTGGCGGTGGTGGTCCTCTTGGTCGCTGTTGGGTTGGCCGTGCAAAGTGTTCGAGAAATCTTCCTACCTCATCACGCGCCGGCTCCGTTCACTTTGATTGTTCTTGTTGTCGTAGTGGTGGTGAAAGAATTTCTTTATCGCTCCATGATCCGCGTTGGGAAAAGTGCGGAGAGCATGGCCATTCAAACTGACGCGTGGCACCATCGCACCGATGCGCTTACTTCCATCGCGGCCTTTATCGGTATTTCAATCGCGCTGGTCGGTGGGGAAAACTGGCAAAGCGCCGATGCATGGGCTGCGCTTTTTGCCTGCCTGATAATCGCCGCCAACGGCTTTCGCCTCCTTTTTCCGGCTCTGCACGAAGTCCTCGATACTGCTCCGCGCGGTGAGATCGTTCCCAATATTCAACAAGCAGCCGCTTCGGTTATAGGCGTCGTCAATGTTGAGAAGTGTCTCGTCCGCAAGATGGGGTTTTCTTACTACGTGGATCTCCATGTCGGGGTAGACGGAAATATTTCCGTGCGCGACGGGCATGATATCGCTCACAAAGTTAAGGACGCGATCCGGGAAACCGATTCACGGATTGTGGATGTGCTGGTCCACGTTGAACCAATTGACCAGTAGGTCCTATAGATCACATAGGACCTATCAGGTTAACAAGAGATTTGGTTAGTGATCGTCGAGCTTTCGCGACCTGTTGTTGAAAAACCAGCAGATCTCGGATTTTTTGCGGATGCGTCGCCAGATAAAGACTAAGTCGCGCGAGATTCGTTTTCTGTTTCACGATGTCAAACAACACGTTTGCCGGTGCCGGCAACGGCTTTGATGGTGTATCACTCACAACTCGCACTGACAGCATCGGAATGCGTTTAGCCGCGCATGCCGCAGCGATGAATTCCGTTTCCATATCCACCGCTAACGCACCGCCTTCCTTCAGCAGACCATCGCGTTCCGCAATGGAATCAATCACTCGTTTTGCAGTGATCAGTTTTCCATGAACGACGCCGTTTCTGTTGGGATAACGATTCCGCAATTCCGGGTCAGAAAAATTGTTTGCGACCAAAATATCCCCGACATCCATTTCTGGACCGAGACCGCCAGCGAATCCGGCACTGATCAGGTAATCAAATGGTCCTTTGGACAGGATTCGTTCAATCCGGTGGCGACAACTTTCTTCGCCGACGCCAGTGTGAAAAACCGCGACCGATTTCCCGTGAACCTCTCCGTGAATACCGGAGGCGGCATCTCCGGCAGGAGTTGTTCGTTGCTGGAGCGATCTTATGAATTCAGAGCTTTCCGCTGGCAGCGCAAACGTGATTGCGATCATCGGGACCGCCACGATTCACGGAGTTGGGGCCGGAGAGGCCTGAGTAATCCGGACGTAAATATTCACCTTCTTATCGGCGGAATTGTTCTCCTTCGGCCTCGGGGCAGGGGAGAAATTTGTCTGAGCCAATGGGGCTAACGATTGCCGGAATTCGTCCGCTCGGTCAGCCTGCAGCTCGACCAGGACGGTAACTCCGGTGTCATCCGGAGGCGCTTTGGTGGCGGTTCCGCCAGCGTGGCCGGCCAAGGTGATAACATTCTCAGCCATCGTTCCCCATTCGTTAGGAGAAGCAGGAATGCGAACCTCGGAGACCTCAATGTTCGGAGCCGGAATTGCCGCCTCCGCTGTTTTCTCAAGTGATGCCGCAATCTGCTGTCGAATCGCGAGTTCTTTCTCCGGGATCGAGTCGGATTTGTGCGATTTCTTGCTCCCGACGATAAAGGCGATACCGACCAGGACATTAAGCACAACCAAACATACAAAAGCCGTCGCAACGCGTTGACCGAGTTTGCTATTCTGGTGTGGGATATCTACGTCATCCACGGGTCCGTATGCTTCCCGGGAGTTGGGTGATTTCAGATGCATTTCACGCGCAACCGCCAGCTCCCGCTGTAACTGTGGATCCGTTGCCAGCTTTGCTTCCAGCTTTTCTCGTTCTTCTGCGGACAAGGTTCCTTTGAGATATGCGAAAAGCGTTTCCGGGCTCATGGGTTCGAGCCAAGACGGTCAGCGCTAGCTGGTTCCTCCGCAAGGAAACGTTATGGCGTGGTCGTGAGGTCAGTATGTGTTTAAGGTCGAAAAGCCAAGGTGACCCTCGCGTGTCGAGGTGCGTTGTGGTGGCGCTTCTGTGAAGCCGCCCTGACTTGGCGTGTCCGACAGATCCGCCGCTCAAGGCCGAGCGAACTCAACTCTCTGACGCTTCGCAGAAGCGCCCCTACAACTGCGTTCCTTTGCGCCCTCCTGTAAAGCCTTCATCGCCCAAAACTGGACCTCCAGAGCACGTCCCTCCGCACGTTTGCTCTTTCCCACGGTGGAAAATAGATTAGCCCCCTCGTGGATGAAGGCGAAAACGCTCGTGTTCCTAGACGTCGATGGCTCCGGCTCATCAGACGAGGCCTGTTAGTTATCCTCGTTGTTGGCCTGATCTTTCATCGCCCGATCCTCTTCCGTCTTGGCCGGACCATTGCCAACCGGTTCGCGGCCGAAAAGAACCTCAAAGTCGATTGCGTCCTCGAAGGGACAATTTTCACCGGCCTCGTTATTCGTAATCTGCACGTCGTCCCGACCGGTCCGAGCATAGTCGAATCGACTCGATGTCGATTATATCAGGGCTGATTACAGCCTTTGGGATCTCTGGCGACAGGGAATAACTGAGGCCCTAAAAGATGCCGAGGTCCGAACCGCCCGCATCGTCCTAAATCCAGCCAGCGAACGGCCGAAGCCGAAAGAGCCGAAGAAACGCACTCGCTTGTTCCCTGTTTTTCCGGAACGGCTTCGGATGTCAGATATCAATCTGCGCGTTCGATCTGGTGATAATGGTCAGGATCTCACAGTCGAACATCTTGATCTGAACCTTGATCCTAAGAATCCGGGAGAGTTTCGTATCGGGACGTTGCAACTGCCGGGCACGTCGGCATGGAAGAACATTTCTGCCCGCACATCCTACACCAACAAAAATCTCGTTCTCGGTAACCTCGTTCTCGACGAGGAGAACCAATTCCGGCTGCTTGCAATTGACGCATCGAAGCTTCGTTCGAAATCACTTGAGCTTGTGATCGACGCGACCGTTGCTGGCGGAACGGTGGCGGGTTCTGTCGCACTGAGTGAAACCGCGCATTCGCTTGAAACTAAGATCCGCCTAGTCGCCGAACATCTTTCACTCGACAAGTTGAAAGGGTATGTCAGTCAATCCGCTGAAGGTCCCGGCGGCGATGTCCAGCGCCTGACGATTGAATCAAGTGGCGCAATCGATTCGCCGCGAACCTGGGACGCGAAACTGGAAGGGGACATCGGCGGCCTACGCTTTTCTCGTCTCGCCTTTGAACGCTGTATTGTGAACGTGACTGCACACGATGGCGTAGCGATGGTCAATTCGGCCGAACTCGTTCAAGGGTCCAACAAGATTAGCCTCTCCGGAAGAGCGGAATTGCCGGCCGAAACCCGGTTGCTTGGACAAACGCCAGCGACTTTCACTTTTTCAGGTCAGTTGCCGGATCTGAATGCGATGACCGCAGGCTTTGATCAACATTTGAGCGGCTCGGTCAATCTGGAAGGCCGCGCCGAAATCAACGACGCGACCCTTCATCTCCAAACAAAGATTACCGGTGGGCCAATCGGTTTTGACGGCGGAACGATCGCGCAAATAGACGGCAACATCCTGGCCTCGCGAAAAATGCCACCACTCGATGCCAAGCAGCATTACTACGCCGATCTCCAAACCCAAACGCAACTCAGACTAACCGATCTGCATTTCAAAGATTACGCCATTGATTCGGTTGAGGCGGATCTGCGCAGCAACAACGCATCGGTTAAACTTGAGCATGTGGTTGCGCTGCGAAATCAAAACAGCGTCACCATAACGGGCGAATACCAACTGCCTGATGATCCATCCGCGTTCCGGATGCAACCGGTCAGGTGCATTGTCTCGGTCAATGCGCCAAACCTGGCCGACTACTGGTCCGTGGATGATCCCAATAAGTTAACTGGCCCGCTTCAGGCTTGGGGAGAGCTGGTGCTGCTTCAGGGGAAAGCGCAGGGGCAAATGTCTGTCTACGGCTCAAACCTGACCAGTCGCGACCTAACCATATCAACAGTGAGCGGACAGATTTCGATCTGGGAAAATAAAGCTTATCTGAACGATCTCACCGTTAGCTCTGAACGAGCACGACTCCATTGGTGGGCATGGACTCGTCTCGCTCGAACGACCTTTCACTTACAACGGCAAACTGCACGCCAATATTGCGGACCTCGCCCGTCTGAAGCCGCTGCTGGCTGTCGTTGGCAATACCAATGAAATGGCCGGCTCGCTCCTGATCGACTGGGAAGGCAGTGGCCAGGCTATCGATTTCAAGAATTCCGGAAAATTGAAATTGAAGCTCGAGAAAGGGCGCTACGCCGATCTGCGGGCGCTCCAGGCAAATATCGATGCGAACTATACGCCCGAAGGTCTCGATGTCCCGATCATCTTCCTGGAGAGCGACAAAATGAATTTTCAGGCGATCCTTACCGCGAAAGGTTCGACGCTGGAGATCTCGAAAATCCAGATCGATCAGGGCCAGGCCAAGTACGCTTCCGGTTATGTGTCGTTGCCGTTTGTCTGGAAAAACATCGGAACGACGCAAGCCGTGATTCCTTCGGATGGAAAAGTGCTGGCGAATTTTCAGTCCGAGAACCTCGATCTGAAAAGGCTTTTCGAAGACCTCGGGACGCCGCCACGCGCGACCGGGTTGATCAATGTGAAGCTCGATGCTCAAGGCACGCTCGCGCAATTGCGCGGGCGGCTCGATGTGCAGATGAGCGATCTTCGCAGCTCGGATTACCCGAAACTCGAACCGGCGTCCTTCGATCTGGTCGCGGAACTGCAAAACAATCAGCTCGCTCTCAACGGCAAATTGCAGCAAGCCAAAATCCAACCGGTCCAGATTACGGCGAACCTTCCCTTCGATGTTCCGAAGATCATTGCCGAGAGAAAATTCGATGAAGCGACGCCGCTGAATGCGAAGGTGCAATTGCCGCGCAGCTCCGGTGAATTTCCTGCGGCAATTCATTCCGGGCATCACTCAACTCGATGGCGACCTGACGCTGGATGCCAATGTCAACGGAACCGTTGCAAAACCGGTCTCTGAGCGGCTCTGGCGACATCACGATCAACATGGCGCGCTTTAGCAACCCAACGCTGCCGTCCCTGAGCGGGTTTCATTCGCGCCTGACATTCGACGGCGATGTGCTTAACTTCGAGCGCTTCAATGGCGATCTGGCTGGCGGACCGTTCACCATCACCGGCCGCGTCACCTTTCCGAAGCTGACCCAACCGAATCTCGATTTTCAGCTCAAGGCGCAAAGCATCCTGGTCGCTCGGAACGATTCGCTCACCGCGCGAGCCGATGCCGATCTGAAAGTGACTGGCCTCTGGTCGAGCGCGACCGTGACGGGCAACGTCGCCCTGACGAACAGTCAGTTTCTAAAAAATATCGATCTGATTCCGATTGGTCTGCCGGGGCGTCCCGCGCCGCAGCCGCCTTCCGATCGGCCCGATTTTTCCATCACCGATCCGCCGCTTCGCGATTGGAAATTCGACGTCAAGGTCAAGACCAAGGATCCGTTTCTCATTCGCGGAAATCTGGCGAACGGCGGGGCCATCGTGGACCTGCATCTGACCGGCACCGGATTGCGGCCCGCTTTGCAGGGTTTGGTTCGGCTGAAAACGTGGAAGCGACCCTGCCTTTCAGCCGAATGGAAATCGCTCAGGGATTTCTTTATTTCGATCCGAGCGACTCGTTCAATCCGAAGATCGACCTGCAAGGCACTCGCTCATCCGTGATTACACCGTCCATGTTTACGTTTATGGCACGTCGCTTTCACCGGAAGCGATTTTCAGCAGCGAACCGCCTTTGCCTCAGGAAGAAATCATCTCATTGCTTGCCACCGGTGTGACGCGGGGAGAACTGACCGGAAACAACAATGTCCTCGCCGGTCGCGCCGCCATGCTCCTGGTCCAGCAGCTTTACCAAAAGATCTTCAAGAAAGGGCCAGACAACCAAGAGCAATTCCAG
The DNA here is from genome assembly GCA_963751725.1 of uncultured Verrucomicrobiae bacterium. Taxonomy (GTDB): domain Bacteria; phylum Verrucomicrobiota; class Verrucomicrobiia; order Chthoniobacterales; family UBA10450; genus AV80. Next base: position 12,162 of record CAVVVQ010000005.1, on the reverse strand, counting down.
CTTTGATCGATTGCAGGTGGATATCGGCAATGTCGATCCTCGCACCGGACAGCAAACGGCAACCGCGCGTTTCAAAGTGAATGACAAGTTTGTGCGTCGTCGGCGATTTGGCTGTCGGCGGAGATTTTCGCGGCATGGTGAAGTATCTGATTCGATTCAAATGAGATGAGCCGCGTGTTTCTACATTGGAGTGCGCTCGGCAGAACGAAGCGACGACGGCGCTTCTGGCCGGCAACTCGGGACTGCAGGTTCGGCGTGATGCCCAGAGTCCACGCTGGCACTCAACGCGTGTTCCGCCTTCGCCAAGCTTCGGCGTGACAGGCGCGCTGCGCTTGCCACTCGCAGTGCCAGAATCGCCCGCCTTGCCGCCACGCTCTGCCTTTTCGCATTCATCGCCACCGCCTCCGCTCAAACCGCGGTGCAGGTCCCGCGGCCGGAGGAAAAGGATCGGGCGCAGAACGCGCCGTCGCCAAGCAGCAGGAGAAGAAGGCGCAACGATACCAGCGTGATCGAGTTCCGCGGCCAGGCGGCTTTTGACGAGAAAACGCTGCGTTCCCAGCTTGAAGGAACAGATCGCGACGATCGACGAATTTGGATTAACGGCGGCGCGGGGAGATGATGCGGCGTTTTTTCTCGAGCTGTTCTATCGCAAACATGGCTACGCCAAGGTGAGTGTGCGTTACACCATCGAATCGGGTGATCGTTTGCGGCTCGATATCAAAGAAGGTCCGCTGGTCACGCTGGGCCTGGTTAACTTTGTCGGCAACAGAAGTCAGCCCGCTGAAGTCCTCTTCGACTACGCGGTCGGACCGACGCGGGAACGTTATTCGAAGCTTCAGACGAACCTTCCATTTGTTTCGTCTGATGTGGAAGAAGGCGCGGAACTCGTTCATCGCCTTTATGTTTCACAAGGCTTTCTCGACGCAAAAATCGATCCGCCCGATTATCACTACGCCGATGATGGCTCGCAGGTCGATGCGACGATCCCGATCACCGAGGGACGGCAATATTTCTTTGGTGAACTGACTTTTGCCGGGCCAAACCATCTACGGACCCGAGGCTTTGCGCGGCCAAATGCTCGACCTGGTCGAGCAGCCTTACACCGACAGCTCGCGTTGCGGATATCCCGCGCCGGTTGCAGGCCTACTACCGGGCGCGCGGCTATTACGAAGTGAAGGTGGACGCGATCGGCGATCCACCCGCGTCGCGCAATGGCAAGGTGCCGGTGCTGGTGACGATTACGCCCGGGCGGCTTTATCATTTCGATGGCGTGACGGTGAAGGGTCTCGATCGGCTGCGACCGAGCTATCTTTCCCGCCGGTTCAGCAAATTCAGCGGCAAAACCTACAGCCCCGATCTGGTCGACGAAAAATTCCGCGAACTGATGCGGTCCGGCCTGTTCAACGTCCTTCAGATCAAACCGACGCCGATCGGCGGCGACGCGCTGCGGCTCGACATCACCGCCGAGGAAGCGAAAAGCAAGGAGTTCGGTTTCTCCCTCGGCTACGGCTCGTATACGGGCGCGATCGTGGGCGCGAGTTTTCGTGACCGAGATCTTTTCGGATATGGCCGGCCGCTCACGACTTCGGCCGAATGGAACGAGCGCGGCTACAAAGGTGAAATTCTTTGGGAAGATCCCTATTTTTTCGATACGGACTTTGGTTTCAAGGCCAAGCTGGCCGCGCTCACTTTTGATTACGATGGCTACACGAAATTCGAAGCGGGCCTTCGCTTCGATTTGACCAGAAAGATTTCGAAACAATATGAGGTTGGGCTCGTCCTGAACGAACGCCATGTCGAGGTCACCAGCGCCGCAATCGATCCGGAATTTCTCGGGCGCACATCGTATTTCGTCAGCTCGATTGGTTTGACCCAATCGCTCGATCTGCGCGACAGCAAAGTGAACCCGAGCCGCGGTCTGGTCTTCGATAATACGATCGATTTTGCCTCGAGTGCGATCGGGAGCCAGATCGATTTCATCCGGAGCACCGCGCGGCTCACCTATTTCCAGCCGATCGGCCCGCGTGCCGAAGCCGGGGCAAGCCGGATCGCCGCACATTGCTCGCGCTCGGGGCGCGGGCCGGCATTATTCGACAGTCTGGATGGCTCAAATGGCGGTCGCGGACATTCCGATCGACGAAAGATTCTTCAATGGCGGCAGCACCACCGTGCGCAGTTTCGCCGAGCGGGATCTCGGGCCGCATGACAATGGCGATCCGATTGGCGGCGAATTCTTCACCGTCTTCAATGTGGAATACACTTTCCCGATTTACGGCGAATTGCAGGGCGCCGCGTTTGTTGACGCCGGCAATCTTCTGCCCGGGCTCGATGATCTCTTTGATGGCGTGACGGCGAGTTTCGATGACATGCGCTACGCGGTTGGTTTGGGATTGCGCTACAAACTTCCGATCGGCCCGATCCGGCTCGACTACGGCTATAATCCAGACCGGCACGAGGACGAAGACACCGGCGCGTTCCACTTCAGTTTTGGCTTTGCCTTCTAGTTTTCTCTAGCGGCGACCTCGACCGTCGCATTTGATTCTCGGTAGGACTGAATACGCCGAGGACGACGGTCGAGACGCCGCTACGAAGGAGATGATGAAGAACCGTGAACAACCCCGCCTCTGAACTCGGCGACATCCCGGCGGATGTTTTTCGCAAACATCTTCACGAAATCGCCGATTGGATTGCCGATTATCGCGAAAATATCGCGGAGCGCCCGATTGCGCCGAACTGCCAAGCCAGGCGCAGTCCTCGCGCAATTAGAATGCAGCGCCGCCGGAGACCGGCGTCGCGTTCGATGAAATCTTCGCCGACATCGAGCGGGTCATTGTTCCCGGAGTCGCGCACTGGGCGCATCCGCAGTTCATGAGCTACTTCGGTTGCACGACGACGAGCCCCGGCATTCTGGCCGAAATGATCACCGCGGCGTTGAACGTCAACGCCATGACCTGGCGAACCTCACCGGCTGCGACCGAGCTGGAAACTCTCGTGCTCGATTGGCTGCGGCAATGGCTCGGATTGCCGGACGAATTCACCGGCGTGGTTTACGACACCGCTTCGGTCTCGACCATGCACGCGCTCGCGGTCGCGCGCGAAGAAGCCAGCACTTCGGTTCGCACTCTCGGGCTCTCCGGGCCGGTCCGAGTTGCCGATCTTCCGCATCTACACTTCGGATCAGGCGCACAGCTCGGTCGAGAAAGCGGCCATCGCGCTCGGGCTGGGGGAACACAATGTCCGACGAATCGCGAGTGATTCTGAATTTCGGATGAATATGGCCGCTTTGCGCGAAACGGTGGCGGCCGATCTCCGGCACGGATTCAAACCTTTGGCGGTCGTCGCGACGGTCGGCACGACCTCCACCGCCAGCGTCGATCCGGTCCGGGAAATTGCGGCGGTCTGCGCCGAGTATCAAATGTGGCTGCATATCGATGCAGCCTACGGCGGCGGCCTCGCTCTTCTGCCCGAACACAAATGGGTAACCGACGGCTGGGCAGAGGCGGATTCGCTCGTGATCAATCCGCACAAAATGCTTTTTGTTCCGCTCGATTTCAGCGCGCTTTATGTGCGTGACGTCGATCGTTTGCGCCGTGTCTTCACCCTTACTCCCGAGCAGTTGCACCTGCGCGATCCGGCCGGCGCCGAGATCAACTATATGGATTATGGCGTTCAGCTCGGCCGCCGTTTTCGCGCGCTCAAAGCATGGGTGGTCTGGCGCGCGTTTGGCCGCGAAGGAATGGCCGCGCGCATCCGCGAACACGTGCGGCTGGCTCAGCTTTTTGCGCGTTGGATCGAGGAGGATCCGCGGTTCGAAATTTCAGCGCCGGTCATGATGGGCGTCGTCTGTTTCCGTCTCAAGAATCCGGATGACAAAGCCGCGGATCAAAGGAACAGCGAGATCGTCGCGAAGATCAACGCATCCGGCAACGCCTATTTGACCCAGACGAAATTGAAGGGGCCGAACCGTGATGCGTCTCGGGTTGGGGAATATGCTGACGACCGAAGAACATGTTCGGCGTGTCTGGGAGATCATTCAGCGAGGCGTTGTAGCTGACGAGCGCGTGGACCGCGCTCAATTGCGCTCGAAGAATGCGCGTCATCCCGAGCCCGCGAAGACGGCGAGGGACCGCTCAACGCAAATTCGGTCACACATTTAAGTGCAGGTGCCCGATATGGAGTAGCGGCGTCACGTAACGCGGAAGCGGTCTAGGCTTGCGCAATCGGAGAGCGTCTACTGCAGAATGGCCGCTCAATGCCTTCGAGTGACACAATTGCAACTGGGAGTCCCGCCTCCGCTTCGGGAGCGTCGGGATGACACCGCTTACCAATCGATTGAAAGCCTGCTCCCGCTGGGCTAGACTGGCTTCTCCGACAAACCGCTATATCACCATGGAAACAACCATCGCCGCTCCGAAAGCCGGGTCCTCCGCTGAAGTCGATTTTCTTCCGCTTCAGGGGACGGATTACGTGGAATTTTATGTGGGGAACGCCAAGCAGGCCGCGCATTACTACAAGACGGTCTTTGGCTTTCAAAGCCTGGCCTATTCCGGACCGGAAACCGGGACAAAGAACGTGCGAGCTACGTCCTTCGCCAGAACAAGCTCACCTTTGTTCTGACGACGCCGATCCGGCCGAACAACCCGATCGCTGATCATGTCTATAAGCATGGCGACGGCGTGAAGGTCATCGCCTTGCAAGTGCAGACGCGACCTCCGCCTGGGAAGAAACCACCAAGCGTGGCGGCAAAAGCTATCATGGAACCGATGACGCTGAAGGATGACAACGGCGAAGTCGTCATGAGCGGCATCCACACCTACGGCGACACGGTTCATCTCTTCATCGAACGAGAAAATTATCGCGGCGTTTTCATGCCGGGTTTCCGCAAATGGGATTCAACCTATCGACCAACCGATACTGGCTTGCTCTATGTCGATCATTGCGTCGGCAACGTCGGTTGGAATCAGATGAATCCCTGGGTCAAGTTTTACGAGGATGTGATGGGTTTCCGCAACATCCTCACCTTCGATGACAAAGATATCTCGACCGAATACTCCGCCTTGATGAGCAAGGTGATGAGCAATGGAAATGGGTTCGTCAAATTCCCGATCAACGAACCCGCCGAAGGCAAAAAGAAATCGCAGGTCGAAGAATATCTCGAATTCTACAACGGCGAAGGCGTCCAACACGTGGCCATCGCCACGGACGACATCGTCAAGACCGTGACCGAACTGCAGAAGCGCGGCCTCGAATTTCTGAATATCCCAACGACCTACTACGACACGTTGCCGGACCGGGTCGGCCATATCGACGAAGATCTCGAGCCGCTAAAGCGCCTCGGCATTCTGGTTGATCGCGATAACGAAGGTTATCTGCTCCAAATCTTTACCAAACCCGTGGAAGATCGGCCGACGCTCTTTTTTGAAATCATTCAGCGCAAAGGCGCGAAGAGTTTCGGGAAAGGCAATTTCAAGGCGTTCTTTGAAGCGTTGGAGAGCGAGCAGGACGCGCGGGGAAATCTGTAACAAAGGAAATTTTACCATGCCTTATTATCAGAAGCTCGGTCAGATGCCGAAGAAGCATCACATCTGGTTCCATCGCAATGGCTCCGGACCGAGTTACAAGAACGAAGGAATCGCCTACGAACACGTCTTCACCACGGAGGGGTTCGATGAGGCCTTTTCGATCATGTATCACCTCCGCCCGCCAACGCGTGTCCGTAACGTTGAGCTAATCAAACATTGGGCCCCGAAGAAAGTGACCGACAGCCCGCTGCGGCATCATCATCTCAAGACCGCGGATATTCCGCGCCGGGGCGATCTTTACACCAGCCGTATCCCGATGCTGTTCAATCAGGACATGATTGCCTATCGAGCGCGGCCGGCCACGACTTACGATCGCTTCCAATATTATAAGAATGGCGGAGCCGATGAGACTATCTTCGTTTTTAAAGGGGGTGGGGTAGTTGAGACTGTTTTCGGGAAACTGCCGTATCGCGCCGAAGATTACATCGTTATCCCACGTGGCATCACCTATCGACTCGTCCCGGACAAAGTCGAGGAAGAAGATTACCTGGTCCTTGAATCGGTTGGGCCGGTCCGGATTCCACAGCGCTACTTGAATCATGAAGGTCAGATCAAAATGGGCGCGCCATATTCGGAGCGGGATTTGCATGGCCCCACCGAGATTATCGCGATCGATAAGGAGGAAGATGTCGATATTTTGGTAAAAGATGGTTCGCGATTCACCCGGGTGACCATGGCGCATCATCCTTTCGATGTCGTCGGTTGGGACGGATACCTTTATCCGTTCACCTTTAACGCACAGGATTTCGAGCCGATCACCGGAACAGTCCATCAACCGCCGCCCATACATCAAACATTTGAAGTACGCGGTTATGTGATTTGCACCTTCGCTCCTCGTCTTCTCGATACCCACCCGGAAGCAGTCAAAATCCCGTGGGTGCACGACAATGTCGAAGCCGATGAAGTATTGTTCTATGTGCGCGGAAATTTCGGATCGCGTCGCGGGATCGAAAGCGGATCGATCACCCTGCATCCGCGCGGGATCCCGCATGGCCCGCACCCGGGCACGATCATGGCGAGCAAAGACGCGCTGAGGACCGAAGAATTGGCGGTCATGTTTGATACCGCGCACACGCTCGATCTCACCGAGGAATCACTCGCGCTCGATGATCCGAATTATCCGTTGAGTTGGTTGGATTAGCGCTGAGGTGTTAACGCTAGAGGCGGGGCCTCAAAGATAGGGTGGGGGTATCCCACGGAAAGCGGCGGAACACCGCCGCACTCCACAACGAAAGCGAATATTGCAGCTGATAAGTCGGCCACGTCGTGGGAGTGCGGCGGTGCTCCGCCGCTATTAAACCGAGCGTCTTGCAGTCCGGGGCAGAGAGATAACAACGCGTGACCTTATCTCGGTTTCACACTGCACAGGTGTTGGATTGAAAAGGCGGCAAAGCCGTTTGAAGTTGCAGGTGCGAATCAGATTTATCACCCTGAGGTCGCAATCCAATGAAGACGTTCTCAGTCGTCCTCTCCATTTTCAACTTGTTCGCACTTGCCACCAGCACTAACGCAGGCGGCACGTGGCAGGATCTTGCGCCCATGCCAGCGGAACGCCAGGAGCTCGCCACTGCCGTGTTGAACGGAAAGATCTACGTCATGGCTGGCTACGATGCGAAAGGCGTCTCAACCGATTCGGTCTTTGTTTATAACCCAGCCACGAACACCTGGACCACGGCACATCCTCTCCCGCGGACGAACAACCACAACAGTGCAGCCGTTGCGGCCGGAAAGCTCTATTCGTTCGCCGGTCTTTCGAATGCAACTTACGTTTATGATCCGATTAACGACTCATGGACCCAGGTCGCGTCTCTGAACGTCAGTCACTCCGGCACGGCAGCAGTCGGCGTGATTAACGATAAGATCTATGTCGCGGGCGGTGGATTGGGAACGGCCCTCGAAGTTTATGACCCTGCCGCCAATACCTGGACTCTGTTGGCTTCGATGAATGTCTCGCGAAATCATTGCGGCGGCGGTGTGATCGATGGAAAACTCTATGTCGTCGGCGGACGCGATAGCGCACAGGCACCCACCGCGCTCGAGGTTTATGATCCCGCGACGCTTAGCTTGACTTCACGCGCGCCAATGCCGACCGGGCGCTCGGGAATCGGCACGGCAGTCGTTAACGGCGAGCTTTATGTTTTCGGTGGCGAACTCCCGGCTCTGCACAGCGAAGTCGAAGTTTATAATCCGACAACGAATACATGGCGAAGCCTGCCTCCCATGCCCGCACCGCGCCATGGCATTTGGGCGTCGGTGATCGGTAACAGAATCTTTCTTCCCGGCGGTGGCGGGCAACAGGGATTCGGTGCGACGGATCTGACCGATGTTTTTATCGTCAACACCAAAGCGGTCTTCGCTAACATTTCGACCCGCCTTAAAGTGGAATCAGGCGAGAACGCGCTTATCGGCGGATTCATTGTCACGGGAACCGCTTCGAAACGAATGATTCTCCGCGCGATTGGGCCATCGCTTTCGATTGGCGGTGCGTTAAGCGATCCGCGTCTCGAGCTTTATGACAGCGCGGGACAATTGATGGCTGCGAATGACAACTGGCGCGACGCGCCTAACGCGCAAGAGATTACGGAGAGCGCAATCGCGCCTACCAGCGACTTGGAGTCAGCGATTTTGACCACCGTCTCTCCTGGCGCATACACCGCAATTGTCCGCGGAGCAGGCGAGGCGACCGGTATCGACTTGGTTGAAGCGTATGATCTTGAGGCAGGGTCCGATTCGCAGCTCGCCAACATTTCGACCCGCGGTTTTGTTCAGACTGGAAACAACGTCTTGATTGGTGGACTGATTCTGACGGGCCAACAATCCCGTCGCATGATTGTGCGCGCGATTGGCCCTTCACTAAATCTGACCGGCAGGTTAGGGGACCCAACGCTCGAGTTGCGTGATGGAAGCGGGACGCTCCTGGCGTCGAATGATAACTGGCGCACAACCCAGGAAGCGGAAATCATCGGAACAGGTATCCAACCGACTAACGATCTCGAATCAGCCATCGTTCAGACGCTCGTCCCGGGAAGTTACACTGCGATCGTTAGCGGCCTGAACAACACAACCGGCATTGGGGTGGTCGAGGCCTACGCGCTGGAGTAATTTTTTGGAGTGCGGCCCTCTCCGCCGCTTTGGAATCGGGCGCGAATCCTCCGCCAACAAAATCCCGAAAGGATTTCGTCCTCCAGCCCAGGGTTGCCAGAATGAGCAACCCTGGGACAAGAGGTAAGGATGTGAAACCCCAACGGGGTTGTGTCCGAGAGTCGCTAGGTAAGCCAAGTGGACGCGCCGATCGGCGCAACCCTGTTGGGGTTGAATCGTTCTGCATAGTGAACCCAGGGTAGCACCGCGGGATCGGTGCAACCCTGGGCTGGAGGACAAAATCCCTTCGGGATTGAGTGCTGCTGTCTCCGACGCCAGACAGCGGCGGAGCGCCGCACTCCAAAAACCAAGGGCATGTTTACAGGCCCTCGTGGTGGGCTATCTTCGAAAATGGCCCTGCAAAACCACGAAACCGAAATGGAAGCCGCGGAACGCCGGATACGAAATCTCCCTCGATGCGGAGCGGCTAAGCTCGCTGGGATGGAGCGATCATTCCTTGATCTGTTGGTAGCAGTTGGCGAGGATCCGCAACGTCAGGGTTTGCTGAAAACACCGAATCGCGCCGCCCGCGCTTTTGAGTTTCTAACCAACGGTTATCGCCAGGACCTTGATGAGGTTGTCAACGATGCGATTTTTGATTCGGACGCGAGTGAAATTGTTTTGGTGAAAGACATCGAACTTTATTCAATGTGCGAGCACCATCTTCTTCCGTTCATCGGCAAGGCGCATGTTGCCTACATTCCAAATGGAAAAGTGATAGGGCTTTCCAAGGTGGCACGAATTGTGGATGTGTTTGCCCGACGGTTGCAGGTCCAGGAACATCTAACCCTTCAGGTGGCCGATGCCTTAATGAAGGTGTTGCATCCAAGCGGTGTTGCGGTTGTGATCGAAGCAAAACATCTCTGCATGATGATGCGTGGCGTGGAAAAGCAAAACTCCGTCATGAAAACATCGTGTCTTCTTGGTTCGTTTAAGGAAGACGCGCGCACCCGTTCCGAATTCCTCGCCTTGTTGGCCTGACGATTCTTAGCGTCATGCTTCTGACCGTTAGCAAACGGCTCGAATTTTCAGCCTCACGGCGGCTCTATGTTAGCGCTTGGAGCGAAGACGCCAACGCTACGGCCTTTGGTCCTGAGGCAATGGCGCCCTATGGTACTGGACGCAATTACATCGCTTATTTCGTTTTTGCCGGTAAGGTCGATCCAACGACGGGAATGCTGATGAACATCAGCGAAATCAAGGAGCGCGTCGGACGAGTCTTGCGAGATGGCTTCGACCACAAGTTCTTGAACGAGGATAACGAAGCCTTTCGATCTCTGGTTCCAACGGCGGAGAATATCGCTCGCCAATTATTCAATGATACGGCGCCTCTTTTCCGAGCTGCCAATGCGAAGTTGGTGGCGTGTCATCTGACGGAATCAGAGGAACGCAGCGCGACATTTTTTGAGACGGGAGTTTTCGAATCGAACTACTGGTTTGAGTTTTCAGCTGCGCGCCAGACAATGTCGCCGCGACTGACCCAGGAAGAAAACGAGGGGCTGTTCGGTGTGGCCGCTTCCCCTTTTGGTCACGGACACAATTACCGGACTCGGCTGACTTTTCGCAGTCAACCGGGCCAACCCGAATTCCCGAAGTACCGTCCAGATACAACATTGTTTGAACTCGTTGCGGGGTGAACTCGATCACAAAAACTTGAATCAAGAGGTACCGGGGTTATATGGGCGCGCCATCACCACGGAATGCCTCGCCCAATACATTCATAGCCAGGTGACCAAGGTCTTGCCCATTCACCGCGCGCGATTGCACGAAACTCCGGACTTTTTCGCCGAGTATTGGATAGGCGATCATTACTTCCTCGGACTGCAACAGCCGTTTAGCGCTGCCCATCGATTGCACAGTCACCTATTGCTTGCGGAGGAAAACGCCGCGCTTTACGGCAAATGTAATAATCTTCTTGGTCACGGACATCGTTATCTGACTGAAGCTACCGTGAGCGGACCCTTAAACGGAAGCAGCGGGACACTTGTAAATCTTAGCGAATTTCAGAAAGCGCTTATGGAGGCGATTCAGCCCTGGCAAGACAAGCACCTCGATATTGAGGTGGAAGAATTCCGGGATAAACCTTCTACTGGTGAGAACATAGTCCAGGCGCTTTGGCCGCGTGTAGATTCACGTATCGGCGGCCAACTGGTCCGACTGCGGCTGTGGGAGACCGCAAATAACCGGTTCACGCTACGGCGGACCTGAGGCTGCAAGAAATCATCGCGGGTTGCTTGGCGGAAAATATCAGCCTCCAGAACATTGCCGGGCGATTGTAATATGTAAGGTTTCGCCATCCCAAGAACCCAATGATCACCGGCACCGACATCACCGTTAACGTTATTGCGTCCGTTATCGCATCCGGCATCCTCCTCGGCGCTGGATTTGTCTGGGGGAAATACAAGGAACGCCACCGTTTCGGACGGAACCTGGAGGAGTACGATTTTTATCCGTTCACCATCAATCGTGACAACCTGCCGGAATTCAATCTCAAGGATTTCCGGCTTGGGATGCATTATTTTCTGAAGAACAACGATTACACCGCGGCCCGGCAACTAATTTTCATCGGGGAACAAAACAACGTCCGCAATCAGCTGGAGCCGGCCGAACAAAAGGTTTACACAAAGCTCTTCGAGAAATACGACGGCAAGAAGATCGCGGACGACACTAATGAATATCTCGAAAACTATGTTCGGATTGTGCGGCTCATTGGGAAATCATTTCCAAATACCGGGATGGAGATCCTGCTTCATAACCTGGCCGATCCATCGCATTCATTGATTTCGCTTGAGAACAATGTGACGGGGCGCCATCTGCGGGATGGGACGACGAATCTTGTTGATCGACTTGAAAAAGCGCCAGCTTCTTCATGAGGATAAGCTGAATTACGAACTGAATATTGGTGGACGGAAATTCAAGTGCACCACCATTCCAATCAACCGCAAGGAGTTCGGAATTGTCGGCGCGATCTGCATCAATCTCGACGCCAATTACATCACGGAAGAAGTGATGCAGAGTAAAGAACGGATCGAAGCATGGTTTGGTTCGTTTTGCCGAACCGATATGCAGCTCGATGAAAATATTCTGAGCAAGGACGAATACGCAAAAGCAGTTAAAGGCAAACGTCACTTCAAAGACGAGAGCGTTTGACGCTTTTCCACAGCCGATTTTTTAATCGCCCAAGTTGTAGCCACGGCCCTGTGGGCCGTTCGATATCGGACTGGCCTCTAATGGAGGCACGAAACGCTCATTTTCAGATTGGTAGATCCGCGCTTATTCCATGGCCGTTTTTATGTTCTCGCAAACAACGACGTCGATAGGTAGGCGGTTCGGCGACCGCCCCTCCTTGGCCCACTGAGCCGTTGATTCTGGTAGGGATAGACTACGCCCACACCGATCGTCCGCAGGGCCGTGGCTACAACGCTGGTTCCAGTGTTTT
>CAVVVQ010000004.1:0-28000 GCA_963751725.1 uncultured Verrucomicrobiae bacterium | reverse complement strand
TTTTGAGGGACGCAGCGTTGGAGTGATGGAGTGATGGATGGAGCTTTGGTCTTTAACAACGTGCCCAGGTGTGTTCCATCAGTAGCGCTCTGCGTTCATCAAGCAGTGATTTAAAATCGCCAAGGAGCGGCGCTTTGAAATCGCCGATCTAAATCACAGCGATTTCAATCGCTCACTTCCCTGAAACGAGCGTAACGTCATTCACTCGAGATTACGGGCGGCCTACTAAGCGGGCGAAGGTCAATACTATTCGTTGCCGTCCAAAGAAAAGTGAGCCCCGACATCTGTCGGGACTATGATTTAGAGCGGCGATTTCAAAGCGCCGTTCCTTGGGCGATTGCAAATCGCTGTTCCTACCAAAGAAGTGAGGTCCGGCAGCTGCCGGACCTAATTATTTTAACAACGTGCCCGGGGGTCACGTTCCACCGCCGATTTAGAATCGGCGCCTTACTTGCACTTGCACTTTAACTTTAACTTACACTTTCTGATAAACGCCGCGTCACGCTTCAACGCCCAAGGCTCCAACACGAGGACGAGGACGAGGACGAGACCAGGACGAGAGAACGAGAACGAGGATGAGGGCAAGGACGCTCTAACGCCCGACGCTACCCGGCCTGGCGTAGCCCGGCTTCGTGACATGAAGATCCGCATCGATGAAGTAGAAATCATCCGGCGACACCGACGGATTCGTCTGACTCGCTTTGACGTCCGAACTGACGTTGCTCACCCGCAATTCAAAGAGCGTTCCCTTGCCTGATAACGGCGCGAAATCTTCGGAGAACGCTGAGATGCGCAACGTGCGAATCGGTCCTTTGCCGGAAAGAATGTTTCCGCTCACATTCCAATTTCGAGCAGTCAGACCAGCCGGTTGGACTGGCTGATTTGGATCAAAAGTAATCGCTCGTTCGTCGAAGATGAAGTCGGCCTGGAACCCGACCAGATTACTCGATGCATCGATGAATGTCGTGGTCACCGCTGCGTTGAGGTTCTTTGTCGAACGAGCACTCGCGATGTCCGGCAATTTCACTAATGCAACTGGTCCGACTTCTGGCGCGTCCGGGGCCGGACCACCTGGACGTGGCGGCGGAGACGCAATTGGATTGGCAACGTCACCGAGGATGATGGTGTCGAAGTTCTGGTTAGTCTGCGAGCCAGAGAGCGTGACGGCGCGGCTTGCCGGCGAGAAGACATGCGTTCCGACGTTACCGATCTGCGCAGGAATCGTTCGGCCAAGTGCGAAGGCCTGGATCGCTAGGACGTCCACCGTGTTAATACCCGCTGGACCCGCGGCTTCACCCGCAGCCAAACGGCATCCAGTTAGGAGGACGCGATTGAGCGCGTGGTTTTGTTCGGCCACGACGTCAACGGTATTGATACCCGGCGATCCTACCGCTCGACGCGCCTTGCTTGGCGTGATGGTGTAGTTGCCGTTAAATGCAAGACCACCGAACTGGTAGAACCCAGTTCCATCGGTCGAAGTCGAGCCGCCTGAGGTTCCGGTCAATGTCATCGTTACATTCGATAGGGCAATGTTAGGGGTCGGAACCGGCGTAGCCGCGGCGCAAAGGAACGCACTTCCGGAGATACTCGCTAGTCCTGGAGTTGGAGTTGGATCCGGTGTTGGCGTTGGAGTTGGAGTTGGTGTTGGTGTTGGCGTCGGAGTTGGTGTTGGCGTTGGAGTTGGCGTCGGGGTCGGAGTTGGAGTCGGTGTCGGTGTCGGCGTTGGAGTTGGCGTTGGAGTTGGCGTCGGAGTTGGAGTCGGTGTTGGAGTTGGAGTGGGTGTCGGAGTTGGAGTCGGTGTCGGAGTCGGCGTCGGTGTCGGTGTTGGCGTCGGAGTTGGCGTCGGCGTTGGCGTTGGCGTTGGAGTTGGCGTCGGTGTTGGTGTTGGAGTCGGAGTCACCGTGTAAGGGGACACCTGCTCGATCAGATTGGAACTGCCATTGTGATAGGCATTCGCAGTCGCGGCCACGCGCCCGAAGGTGGCCGGTGGTGGGAAGAGAAAGCCCGGTCAGTTGCCAGTTCGATGTCGCGCCAACCCGGGTGCCGTTGCCAAGCGAATTCCAGCTGCCGCCGCCGTTAGTGCTGTTCTCAAAAGTCACGCCCGAGACGTCCGGGGCGCTGCCGCCCCGGCTCCAGAGCACTTGCGCCGTGCTTGGTGCGGTTAGGCTTTGCGTCGCGAAGTCATTATTGAGCCGGGCGAAAAATTGGCGTGTGATGGCCGGGGGCGTGCCGTTAGGTGTGAGCGTAGTGAAGTTGCCGCCGATCAGGATCTTTCCGTCCGGCTGTAAGGTCACGCCAAGGATTATCCCATTGGCATTGGGATCGAATCCAGTATCGAGCGAGCCGGCAGAGTTGATTCGCGCGATGCGGTTGCGCGTTGTGACACCGATAGTGGTGAAGGCACCTCCGAGCAACATTCTTCCATCCGACTGCATCGTTATGCAGTTGACCGTGCTATTGGCATTCGGATCAAAACCGGTGTCGATTGTTCCGTCGCTATTAAGCCGCGCGATCCTGTTCCGTGTGGTGGGCGAGGGCGTGCTGTTAGGCTGGAGCGTGATGAACGCTCCTCCAAGCAGCGTTTTCCCATCCGGCTGCACCACAACGGTCTCGACGGTCCCGTTCGCATTCGGGTCATAGCCCGAGTCAACCGTGCTGTTGGCCAGGAGCCTCGCAATTCGGTTGCGGGTAGAGGCGCCGACCGTGGTGAACGAGCCGCCGATCAATATCTTTCCGTCCTCCTGCAGAGCTACGCTCCGCACTTCGGCGCCGACATTTATATTAAAGGTGGCGTCGACTAGGCCAGCGGAGTTGAGGCGCGCGAGCCGGTTACGGCTGACTGTTCCCGAGCCATTGGGGTTGAAGTTAAGGAAGATGCCTCCGACCAGGATCAGGCCATCGGGCTGCAGCGCAATGCAATTGACGGTAGCGTTAGGTCGTGGGTCGAAACTGCTATCGATTGTGCCATCAGAGTTGAGCCGGGCCATTCGGAGTTTACTGGTGGACGAGGGCGCGCCATTGGGTTGGAGCGTTGTGAAACTTCCGCCTATCAAGATCTTTCCATCTGCTTGCACTGCGACGCTAAGGACTTGGTTGCTTGCGTTCGGATCAAAGGTGTCGAGCGTTCCGTCGGTATTGATTCGCGCGATGTTGTTACGCGTCACCCCGAGGACGGAGGTGAAGGTGCCGGCGATAATGATCTTGCCATCAGGCTGCACAACCGTCGCGTTGACGGCGGTACCGGCGCCGATTGGAATATTGAGATCGAGCGAATCAACCACCGTCGGATTGAAGATTGGTAGTGAGAAGCTCGCGTCGGTGGTCACGCCGCAGTTGTCCGTCGCTCGAACGGTGATTGTGTGCGAGCCAGTGGGCGCGGCGTTACTGATCGAGACGGCACCGTTGCCAGAATTGACCGAGATGGTTCCGGTGTAGGTGCCTTGTGACAACAGGGCGAAGTTGGTAATCGAGCCGTTATCGGAAGCGGTCGCAGGGTTAACGGTGGTGGACCCGCCGAGAGCTATTGACGAAGGATTGTTGTAGGTCAAAGTCGGCGCGGTATTAGGGGAGATGCCAACGGAAAGACTTCCGTTTGCGGTGAGCGAACCGTCGCTGACTTGCAGTTGAATGGATTGACTGCCGGGTGCGACAGAACAGGCCACGGCGATGTCGGCTGTGACGGTGCCATTGGTGTTAACGATATTGGAAATGGTTAGGCCAGCAGGAACACCAATAGCAGTGACGATTAGATCTCCCGGCAGGGTTTGCGCATCATTGACCGTGGCAATAGTCGAGTTAACAGCGGCGGAGCCTTGCTGGCGCCCGGTGTTCACGGGAGTGATGGTTGGCGGTGTGTTCGGGGTTGCCGTTGGTGTTGGAGTTGCGCCTGGAGTTGGAGTTGGTGTCGGCGTTGGGGTTGCGGTCGGCGTTGGTGTTGGTCCTGGCGCCACACAGAAGGTCGTGATCGTATCGATACGCCATCCGGTTCCGGTCACGCTGCTGTCAGATGCCATCCGGAAGCGCAGCTTGATCGTTTGTCCGTTCACGTTCGGACCCAGGTTCGCTACCGTAGTGATGTATCCCGCCGAATTACCGCTCCATGCCATCCGTCCTGAAATTGGACTGCCGTTGACCGAACTAATGGTCGCGTTATAGCCGCCAGTGACAAAACTGCCTCCGACAGCGGCATTGGTAATATCGGTGAAAGCGCCGGCATTGATGTTAGGCGAAGAAACTTCCAGGACGCCGCCGTCAAAGAAAGCGCCACCACCACCCGCTTCAAGGTTGTAGTTATTGCGGAAGGTCACTTGGGCCGAAGCGGAGTTAACGGTGAGGTTGGGTGTGTCGAGACGTTTGTCACTGACCACTGGCGGGTCGTCTATGAATGCGGCGTTAGGCGCAGTATGAGGAGTTGTGATTGAGGTGACCCAAAGTGGCGCCGGGCCAGCGGCATTGGCTGCGACCCAGTTAGAAGGCAGAGCCGGGGCTGTTACCCCATCAAAGCTCTCTGCGAACGCGGTGCCGCCGCACGGGGTTGGCGTTGGTGTCGGTGTCGGCGTCGGTGTTTGGGTTGGGGTTGGGGTTGAGCTCGCTGTTGGAGTTGGAGTCGGCGTCGGGGTCGGTGTCGGCGTTGGAGATGGCGTCGGCGTTGGAGATGGCGTCGGCGTTGCGCTTGGGGTTGGCGTTGGAGTTGGAGTTGGGGTCGGCGTTGGGGTCGGCGATGGTGTTGGGGTTGGCGTCGGCGTGTTCGACGCGAGGGCGACAAAAGGCGATACTGTCGTGCCCGCATTGGTGAAGTCTCCTCCGACAAACACAAAGCCGGAACCTGCCGCCAGCGCCCTAACGGTACCGTCCATTCCCGAGCCGAGAGGCAACCAAACGCCGCTGCTCCATTGCGCAACGCGGTTAACCGTCGTTGCCCCGCTCTGGGTGAAGGCGCCGCCGGCGAAGACGTCGGTGCCGCCTATTGACAACGCGTTGACGTCGCCGTTCATCCCCGATCCGAGCGCCGACCAGGAGCTACCGTTCCATTTAGCGACGCGGCTTGTGTTTGCCACTCCGATGGCTGAGGCAAAGGCGCCGCCGACATATAGGTCAGTGCCGCTTACGGCCAGTGCGTTGACCGTGCCGTCGGTTCCGTCGTCAAGGGCGGACCAACTGCTCCCGCTCCACCTTGCGATGTGGCTTGTAAACGGCACCGCGCTGCCATCCTCGATCCACTCGAAACCTCCTCCGACAAAGAGGCCAGTGCCAATAACGGCGAGGGCACGGACCGTGTTATCACCATTAGAGGACGTTACTGGGATTCCCGCTAAACTAAACCACCCGCTGCCATTCCACCGCGCCATGTTAATGGCCAGGTTACCGCCGGCGTGAACGAACGCTCCCCCAACGTAGATCTGAGCCCCGTTCGCGGCCAGCGCATAAACGACGGGAGGAAAAGACTGTGGCGGTTCAGGCGGGAAACCCGACGATGAGCCGTCCACTCCTGAGCCGAGAGCTGACCAGGCGCTGCCGTTCCATTTCGCTACACAATTAACTAAAACGCCGCTTGCGTTGAGGAACTCTCCGCCTGCGTACAGATCGTTAAGGGGACCATTAATCATCAAGGCGCGAACGGTCCCGTCCATTCCCGTCCCTAACGCCGACCAGACACTTCCGTTCCACTTGGCGATGCGGTTAACGACAGTGTTGCTTGCGCCCGCAGTGATGAAACTTCCCCCGGCGTAAAGATCCGTTCCATTCAGGGCTAGCGCATAGACCTCACTATTAATTCCTGCGCCGAGGGCGGACCAAGTGGAGGTGCTCGTATTCCATTTGGCGATCCGATCCGCCGGGGTCGCTGCCGTTGCCGCAAAATCACCGCCGGCGTATAAGCTCGTACCGGTCAGTGTCAGGGCGAAGACGGGGGCATTCGTCCCCGTGCCCATGGCGGACCAAGTCCCGCCCCCACTGGGGATGAACTTCGCGATGTTCTTGGTGTTTGCGACTCCACCAGCCCCGGCAAAGGTTCCGCCGACGTAGATGGTTGTGCCACTCCCCGCCAGCGCCGTAACGTTGAAGAACCCGGTGACGTCAATCCCCGAGCCGAGCGCCGACCAAGTGCCGTTCCACTTCGCGATGCCGTTGGCAGTAACCGCGCCGGCACTGTTGAACTTGCCGCCGGCGTAAAGGTCGCCGTTGCTCACCGTCAGTGCGTAAACTCCGCCGCCGATTGCTGAGCAAGCTGGCGTACATTTGAGTGTGCCGCCGCCAACAGAAAAGAAGCCGGCGTTCCATCTGACGATGTTGTTGGCTTGGCCGTTTGATACACCAGTAACTTGGTCGAACACTCCTCCTACGAAGAGGTCGGTCCCGTCTACCGCCAATGCATACACGCCGCAAGGGTTGCCAGGAGAGCTGGTGGTAACTCCATTCGAAAGCGCGGACCAGGCGCTTCCATTCCATTGCGCGATTCGGTTGGCTGTCACTGCACCTGCGGTGGTGAATTCGCCACCGGCGTAAAGGGTCGTCCCAATGACTGCCAAGGCGTAAACCTGGCCGTTCCCGGGAGGAGTCCTACCGCTTGGATCCATTCCTTGAGCGAGAGCGGACCAGGCGCTCCCATTCCACTGGGCAATGCGGTTGGCCGATGTCCCTCCCGCAGTGGTGAAAGCTCCCCCAGCGAAAATCGTAGTGCCGCTCACCGCCAGCGCGTTAACAGTGCCGTTCGTGCCTGTGCCGAGCGCTGACCAGGAGCTGCCATTCCATTTGGCGATCCGGTTGGCAGCCACAGTGCCGACAAAGGTGAAGTCGCCGCCGATGTAAAGGTTGCCACTGCCGTCCACGGCCGTGGCCCTGACCCTATCGTTTGCCCCTGGAATGCCGGAGTTCAAGCTAACCCAATTTGCATCGCTAAAGGTGGGATCGATCCGGACGGGATAGGCGGCGTCCTATCAGCGACGTGCACAGCCAGTCGCCGGCTCGTAATTACTTCCATGCTGGCCGGCAACTCGCGCCCGGTCGCATCAACGACGCGTAGTCGACTATAGGCAAGATGCCTTCCGCCTCGATTAATGGTGAGCCGCGCACCGTAAGTAGCAGTCTCCGCTTTTGCGCCGGTTAGGTCTAACGTAACACTCAACTCTTTCGCGCCTGCCGGGCGTTCGAGAACGATGAAATCCTGCCGGACGCCATCCACGCTCACGGAGTATTCTTCTGTTAGGCCGGGACGATTGAAGCTGATGACCTTGTCTCCGACAACGACTTTTCCGCGGCTCGCTAGTTTCGTTTTTCCGATGGCGCTCGCGTTCAAGTGAAGTTCTCCACCTTTGTTCTCGGTGGAGATGATGCGGAGACCGTTCGATGTAACGGTGCCGGACAATTTCTGAAACCCGGTATGCAACCGGGCGCCTCCGTCGATCTTGTTAATTCCGATGGCGTCGCCGTGATAATCCGCGGTCGCTTTCGCGCCTAACTGGTTAAACGGGATCGGTGCGGGTTGAGTTTCCGCGGCGTTGATTGTTTGTGTGAAGGCGAACGCTCCGATGAAAACTAAAGCAAACCGGGAAGCGAGATGAGAGAAGAGGTGGAAGTTATTCATTGTTTTGAGTCGGCATACGACGCCCGTATTGGTCCTGTTTTTTCGGCTTTAATTGGTGGGCTGGCTATGAATGAATGGCGTTACGTTGAGAGTGTTGGTCTCAGCGTAGCCTCAGCCCCCGGCCGAAGACCCCCTTTTTGGTCTGCACTGTCGACGCTGGTTTTGCCAAAAAATGCCTAGCGATGTCAAGGGGGAAGTTGAAGAGTTAAAGGGTTGAAGGGTTACAAAAGTTGGAGCGTTGGAGCGTGAAGCGTGGAAGAGCCTCGTCCTCGTGCTCGTGCTCGTCTGCCGCGTTGTAGCGTTGTAGCGTTGAAGCACTGGGTGGAGCGTGAAAACGCCAGTCCGGCTCGGACTCGGGCACGTTGCTAATAACAAAGCCCCGACGACTGTCGGGGCTCATTTATTTGGTAGGAACAGCGATTTGCAATCGCCCAAGGAACGGCAGCCAGCGCGCGAACGCTTTAACGCTGCAGCCGAGAACGAGAACGAGGACGAGGACGAGGACGAGAACGAAGACGCTTTCACGCTTGTAACGCTTTAACTCTTCAACCCTTTAACCTTCTCCTAGTGCACAAACGGGCTCGCGACGTCACCGAACACCAGTGCATCGTAATTCTGATTGATCTGTGAGCTGGTTAGCGGCGAATAGGCGCGATTCAACGGCGTGAACTGGTATTTTCCGACATTAGCAAGGCCGCTGGTTAGGCCGAGGAAGAATCGTTGAATGGTAATAACATCAACAGTGTTAACCGATGCGTCCCCGTTTGTGTCCGCCGCCGCCAACCGGCACCCCGGCGGGATAAGGGCGAAGTTGAGGAAATGGCGTTGAACAGCAACCACATCGACCGTGTTAATGTTGGCGGCGATCGTTAGGGGGGCCTTGCTCGGCGTGACGGTATAACTTCCACCCGAAGTAAGTGCGCTAAAGGTGTAGTTACCGGAACCATCAGACGATGTTGAACCTGAGCTCGTCCCGGTGAGGGTGAGCGTCACGTTTGCTACCGGACCAGGGACCGGATTTGAGCAGTACGAAATCGTGCCGGAGATGTTGCTCAGAGGAGGCGGGGTTGGCGTCGGCTCGGGTGGGTGTCGGTGTCGGCGAAAGAAACGCGTTCCGTACGGATTCCGTTATGCTCTCCGAGCTGTTTTGAAAGCCCCCGCGATAATAACCGCGCGCGCGGATATAGATGTTCTGCAAGGTTGCGAGGTTTAACCCGGTTAGGGCCCAGTCGTTACCGGCCATCGTCCCGTTACCCAATAAAGTGTAATTCACGTTGTCGGTAGAATACTCAAAAGTAACGCGCGTTAGAGTTGAACTTGAGCCGCCGCGTGTCCAGGTAACAGTGTTTTGTGTTACGGCAAGCTTTTGCAGCGCCGCGGTGTCGTTGCTCAAACGACCGACCATGCTACGCGGCAGTCCCCCGATAGTTGTGAAAATCCCGCTCGCTAGGATCTTGCCGTCCGACTGAACCAGGACTGAATAGACCGGATTGTTCACGTCCGGGTTGAATGAATCAGCCAAGCCAGTGGTTGGATCGAGTCGTGCGATGCGGTTGCGCGCCTGTCCGCCGATGCTGTTCGGACCGAAGAAATCACCCCCCACTAAAATCTTTCCATCCGACTGGATCGCGATTGAAACGACCGCCCCGTTCGGATTCGGGTTGAACGAATCAGCTAAGCCGGTCGTGGGATTCAGCCGGGCCATCCCACTACGCGGTTGTCCGCCGATCGTTGTGAAATTGCCGCTTACCAAAATCCCGCCGTCCGCCTGTATCGCGATTGACTCGACGTAACTGTTCGAGTTGGGGTCGAACGAATCCGCCAGGCCAGTTGTGGGATCGAGCCGGGCGATGGAATTGCGTGATTGTCCACCAATCATTGTGTAACCGCCAGCGGCTAAGACCTTGCCGTCCAGCTGTAGCGAGATTGAGTAAATAGGTCCGCTCGCGGCCGGGTTAAACGAGTCGGCCTGTCCGAATTCGGGTTCAACCCGGGCGATGCCGTTGCGGGCCTGTCCGCCGATGCTATTGAATCCGCTGAAAAATCCGCCTACCAAAATCTTGCCGTCCGGCTGGACCACGATTGAATTGACAGTTTGGTTCGCTTCCGGGGCGAAGTCATCAGGTATGCCGGTGGTGGAATCTAGCCGGGCGATGTAACTACGGAAATCTCCGCCGATGGCGTTCGGTCCGGAGAACTCGCCGCCTACCAAAATCTTGCCGTCCGGCTGCAGCGCGATGGCGATGACACGACCGTTCGCATTCGGGTTGAAGGTTGGATCGAGCGTGCCGTCGACGTTCAATCGGGCAATATTGTTGCGCGCTACACCTAACACGTGATCAAATCTGCCGCCGATGATAATCTTGCCGTCCAGCTGAACGGCAGTGGCAGCAACATAAATGCCGGTGTTGTTAAGATTATTAAGCGTCTGGTCAAGCTGGCCAGTTGGTTGCAGGCGTGCGATGTGGTTGCGCGACACCGACGCTCCGCCGTTAGGCGCGAGCGTAGTAAAAAATCCGCCGGCCACAATCTTCCCGTCGGCCTGCACCGCGATTGATGAGACAAGGCCGTTCGTGTTCGGGTCGAACGCATCTGCCAGGCCCGTGCTTGGATCGAGCCGAGCGATGTTAGTACGCAGCTGTCCGCCGATGGTAAAAAAATTGCCGCTCGCCAAAATCTTGCCGTCTGGCTGCACGACAATGGCAAAGACGGTATTGTCTCCGTTCGGATCGAACGAATCGGCCAATCCAGTGATGGCATTCAACCGAGCGATGCGGTTACGCGTTTGCCCGCCAATCGTCGCGAAATTGCCGCCCGCCAGGATTTTGCCGTCCGGTTGAATGGCGAGTGATTGGACGCGAGCGCTGGCGTTGGGGTTAAAGCCGGCGTCCAGTGTGCCGTCCGCGTTCAGCCGGGCGATGCGGTTACGCGTGACGGCTGAGCCACCGTTAGGCGAGAGAGTGATGAAATCGCCGCCCGCAACAATTCTGTCATCCGTCTGGAGCGCGATAGCCCGGACAATGGCGCTCGCGTTCGGGTCGAATGAATCCGCCAGGCCAGTGATGGGATCGAGCCGGGCGATGAAGTTGCGTGTCGCTCCCCCGATGCTGTTGGCGCCGTTGAAAAAACCTGCGGCCAGGATCTTGCCGTCCGATTGCAACGTGATTGCCAGAACCTGATCAGTTGAGTTCGGGTTGAACGAGTCGGCTAAGCCGGTGACAGCATCGAGACGAGCGATGCGGTTACGGGTTTGTCCGCCAATCGTCGTGAAATTGCCGCCAACCAGAATCTTACCGTCCGCCTGTAGCGCGATTGACTGGACAACGGCGCTCGCGTTCGGATTGAAGGCGGTGTCGAGCGTGCCGTCCGGGTTCATCCGGGCAATGAAGTTGCGGGTGACAGGCAATCCGCCGTTAGGCGTGAGCGTGGTGAAATCGCCGCCGAGCAGAATCTTGCCGTCGGGCTGGGCGACGACTACCCGAACTACGTCGATGGCGTTCGGGTTGAAACCGTCGAGCGGGGATTGTGCGCGTCCCTCGACCATTCCGATGGCGAAGAGCAGAGCCATCATTAGCGCGAACCGGTGTTGGATTGAAGAGTTCAAGAGTTGAAGTGTTGAAGCGTTACAAGCGTTGAAGAGTTGTTGTAGCCACGGCCCTGTGGGCCGTCCGGTATTTGCGTCGCTTAGTGTCTTTTCCCATTCGTGTGCATTCGCGTCCATTAGTGGTAAAAAATCTTCTCTCCCGATTCCGTGTTTAATCCGTGTTAATCCGTGGCTTCCCCGCTTCAACCTTCCCCCTCAGTGCATAAAGGGGCTCGCGACGTCGCCGAAGACCAGCGCATCGTAATTCTGATTTATCTGTGAACTGGTTAGCGGCGAATAGGCGCGATTGGGGGGAGTGAACTGGTATTTTCCGACATTAGCAAGCCCACTAGTTAGGCCAAGAAAGAAGCGCTGAATGGTAATGACATCAACCGTGTTAACCGATGCGTCCCCGTTTGTGTCCGCAGCAGCCAACCGGCACCCGGGAGGGATAAGGGCGAAGTTGAGGAAATGGCGTTGAGTAGCGACCACGTCCACCGTGTTAATGTTAGTGGCAGTGGTTAGGGGTGCTTTGCTCGGCGTTACGGTATAACTTCCGCCGGAAGCAAGCGCGCTAAAGGTATAGTTGCCAGATCCGTTGGAGGTGGTGGACCCGGAGCTCGTTCCAGTAAGGGTCAGTGTCACATTTGAAATCGGACCGGGGACCGGGTTTGAGCAGTAAGCGATCGTGCCAGATAGATTGACCGGGATCGGAGTTGGGCTTGGGGTCGGCGTCGGACAGAGGTTTATTGGTGAACTGATGTTGCGCGGAGCCGGTGCGCCGGTGGAAAAATTAGCGGCGTTATTGTCCGTGTCGATGCAGCCGCCGCCCGCGCGAAAATCAGCTGTGGTGTTGCTAGGCGCAGGAGCAAAGCTGGCGCCTTCAAAACAATTGGCCGTCGTTCCGTAGCCAACGAAATCAACGAGGCCGGGTTAGGGCGGCACCCGCTGCCAGTTAGCTGTGTGGTATTGCTGAGCAGCGCTACTTTGCCGGCGGTGCCAGCGAGATTGATCGTGCCGGTCACATCAGGCGGAGGCAGAGCTGCACCGACTGCGCCGCCAGATGCTTCTTTAACCAGGAAGTATCGTCCGGGAACAAGCGTGCAAGGTCCGGTCGGGCAAAGCGGTGTCACGGCCCAGGTGACGCCGGCCGCGGAAGCGTATTGCACCGACCAACCGGTTAGGTCCACGTTCGTGCTGCCGCGATTGAAAATTTCAACGAAATCATTCAGTAGGGGCGCGCTAGTGTTGCCGCCGCCTCCGTAAACCTGACTGATCGTCACCAACGGTAGAGGTGGTGTCGGTGACGGTGTGGGCGTTGGGGTAGGGAACGGACAAGCGGTGACGACAACTCCGTCGATGCGCCAGCCCTGTAACGCAAGGCTGTTATCACTGGCCATTCGCCACCGCAATACAATGTTCTGGGCGGCGGTGGCCAGCAGGCAGGTCCACCGTCGTTACAATAAAACCAGCAGATGTGCCAGTCCAGGCCATGCGTCCCCCGATGGGGCTGCCAAACTGCATCGAAATGGCTGAAGTGTAGCCGCCCGTGATGAAGGTGCCGCCAGCGGAAATGATATCGGTGAATGCGCCACCGCCGATGCTAATCTCGAGCACGCCGCCATCAGAGGAATCCTCCAGCGAGTAGTTGTTCCTGAAGGTCAACCGCGCGGCTAGGTTCGGGATCGCAATGGCCGGTGAGTCGAGCCGTTTGTCGCTTACCTGAGTCGAGTCATTGACGAACGCAGCGTTTGGTGCGGAATCGGCAATCGGTAAGGGGATTCCGGAGTTGGAGGTGCTCCACAATATCGCATCTGGGTTGACCGCGTTTGAGGTTATCCAGCCGTTAGGCAGAGTGGGCGCGGTCACGCCGTCGAAGTTCTCGCTAAAGACCGTAATGGGGCTCTGGCACGGGGGCGTTGGTGTTTGGATCGGCGACGGTGTGGGCGTTGGGGAACCGAACGGACAAGCGGTGACGACGACACCGTCAATGCGCCAGCCCTGTAACGCAAGGCTGTTATCACTGGCCATTCGCCACCGCAATACAATGTTCTGGGCGGCGGTGGCCGCGGGCAGGTTCACCGTAGTTGCAACAAAACCAGAAGATGTGCCAGTCCAGGCCATGCGTCCCCCGATGGGGTTGCCAAATAACATCGAAATGCCTAGCGTGTAGCCGCCCGTTACGAAGGTGCCGCCGGCGGAAATGATATCGGTGAATGCGCCACCGCCGATGCTAATCTCGAGCACGCCGCCATCAAGGGAATTCTCCAGCGCGTAGTTGTGCCTGAAGGTCAACCGCGCGGCTAGGTTCGGGATCGCGATGACCGGTGAGTCGAGCCGTTTGTCGCTCACCTGAGTCGGGTCATTGACGAACGCAGCGTTTGGTGCGGAATCGGCAACTGGTAAAGGGATTCCGGAGTTGGAGGTGCTCCACAATACCGCATCGGGGCTGACCGCGTTTGAGGTTATCCAGCCGTTAGGCAGGGTGGGCGCGGTCACACCGTCGAAGTTCTCGCTGAAGACCGTAATGGGGCTCTGGCACGGAGGCGTTGGTGTTGGGATTGGTGATGGTGTTGGGGCTGGCGTCGGGCTCGGAGTTGGTGTCGGCGTAGGTGTTGGAGTAGGTGTCGGCACGCCGCCAAACTCAAATGCGCCGACGTCGCTTACTCCGACGCGAGAAAAGCCGCGTTGATCGGATGGAGGCGCGAGGGTATCGTCGCCGGTGTTGATTGCGGGACTGGTGAGGAGCAACGCAATGGTGTTAGTCGGTCCGCCGTTGTTCGAAAGCGGGCCAAGTTTGGGGTCAGCCACACCGACCTGATCGCCGTTCACTCCATTGGTAAATCCAGTGCCGCCGGTTCCGATGCCGATCAGGTTATGACCATCAGAGACGAAAACGCCATTGATATCAGGGCCGCTTGGAGATGTGTTGAGCGCGAGAATCGTGTTTCGCGAATGGACGACACCGCCGTTCACGTTGCGAAATCCGCCGCCTATATCTCCCGAATTGCCGGAGAAGGTCGTGTTGGTGAGACTGACCGTGCCCACATTGGTGATCATCCCGCCACCGCTATCGCTGTTGCCTCCGGGGCCGATGGCAGTGTTGCCGGAGAAGGTGCTGTTGGTGATGCTGACGGTGCCGCCACTGTTGAAAATGCCGCCGCCGCTGCCCGCGAGAGAAGGGCTGCTGACGCTGTTGCCGGAGAGGGTGCTGCTGGTGATGGTCAATTGCGCGGTGTTGAAGATGGCGCCGCCGTTTTGGGCCAGATTTCCCGTTAGGGCGGCGTTAGCGATGGTTAAGGTGCCGCTGTTATCTACTCCGCCGCCTGTGCCGGCGACAACGTTGCCATTAGAAATCGTTAGGTCTCGAAGATTTACAACAACGCCGAAGTTGACGGTAAAGACGCGGTAGTTTCCACCGGTGTTGCGGCGCACGGTCAGGAGATTCGCGCCAGGTCCTTGCAACGTGATGTTGTTGCTAAGAATCGGAAGGGCCGCGGTAAGCTGCATTATTCCAGTTAGGCCGGGCGTGAAGTTAATCAGAATGAGGTCATCGCCAGTGCGGGCGTTGGCGGCGATGATCGCTTCGCGCAAAGTGCAATCGGCTCCGTTGCAAACGCCGTCGTCATGATCGTCCACCGTAGTGACGCTGAAAGTCGGTGTGGGACAACTGAGTATCTGTTGAGCGTTCGATTCGCCGAAGGTCGTAAATCCACCGATGACAGTGAACTTGCCGGCTCGGACCGCGGCGCCTGCCATGACGCGTGTCTCATCCAGATCCGGCAGATCAGACCACGTGTCCGTGGCCGAGTTCCAAGTAGTCACCGACATTGAAGCAGGACCGACATATCCGCCCGCGAGGACCGCCCCGTTGTTATAAAACGCGGTGGCCGCGGCCCATCGCGTTGCTGGCAGATCGGCGATGCCCGCATCGGACCAGGAGTTCGAGCCAGGGGAGTAACGATAGGTCTTAGCCGATGCGTTGAAGTCATAATCGGCACCGCCCGCTCCATAAACGAAACCGCCTTGGGCGAAGGCTGAGAGCGAGCCCAGACCTAACGGATAGCTCGCCGCGGTCGACCAGGAGTTGGTGGAAATCGTATAGATCTCGACTGAGTTGGTCGCGCTCGCAAAAAGGTAACCGCCGATCTTGTAGAGCTTTCCATTGAGAAAAACTCCCGCGCTATTCCGGGCCCCGATGCTCGAAGTTGCGAGTGTGGTGTAGGTATTACTAGCCGGATTGTAGCGATAGAGGGTGTTGCGCAGTGTTCCGGTATCATTGCGACCACCCATGATGTAAGCAAATGTTCCGTCGGAAACGACCGCGGGCGCCTGCAACGCCTCTGGTAAAGACGCGATCGCCGTCCAGGTGGCGCCATCGAATTTATAAGCGTCGGCGACGGTGACGTTATGGCTAACCCCACCGAAACTGTAGAGAACGGAACCCACTGTCGCCACTCCGTTATCATACACTGTAATCGGATAGACCGGGCCGGCCGACCAGGCGCACGTGTCGTTAGGTTGATCTGGATTCTGCGGAATCGGCGCGAGGGCGTCGGGGTCGGGCTGGTTTCCCGGGGCGGCCTTGAAGCTTGAGGCCAGCAGGATCGCAGACATAAACAACAGTGCGATCGCCAGAATGATTTGGAGAGTCGAAGCGCGGGCGGACCTATTCTGACGTTGTTTGATATTGTTCCTTGCTGCGTTGAATCATCTCATCATTGGGGCTAGGCGGTGGATTTGCCCTGCAAACGCCCAAAGCTCGCAGGCTTTATACGACAACGTCTTGGACTTTTTTTGAGCCTTCGCGCGAGAGAAGTCAAGCTTTCTCTCGGGTTGGGAGTTGAAGCGTTGAAGAGTTGAAGGGTTACAAGCGGTGGAGTGATGGAGGGCCCGCGAATCACGCTAATTATCGCAAATGACAAGGAAGATTTGAAAAGCCTGCTTCGCCTTTCATTCGCGCAATTCGCGGGCCGATCTTCTGATAGGTATCGCATGGCAAGGGCGTCGCCCTACTAACGAAGTGAGGCCCGACAGATGTCGGGCCTTCGGTTTAGTCGGCGGTTCGGCAACCGCCGCTCCTTGGTATCGGAACCCCGTTATTTTAGAATCGGCGCCTTCTTGCACTTGCACTTTAACTTACACTTCCGATAAACGCCGCTTCACGCTTCACGCTTTAACGCTTCCCGTGCGCGATTAGCCTACGGTCCCAAGTGATAGGCTTCGACCAAGGCTACGCCGGTCGAACCGCCGGCGCCGCTAACGATGGCGGTGTACTGACCAGGAGTAACGGTGCGGATCATGGCGCTTTCGAGGTCATCGGAAGGCGGAAGTGTTGCTGCAATTTCAGGTTCTTGATCGCTGCGCCAGTTGTCGTTAGTTGCCAATAAGACGCCATTACTATCATGAAGCTCGAGCATTGGATCCGATAGGGGATTGGCTACACCGAAATTCGCCAGGCTAGGGCCGATCGCGCGAAAAAGGACCCTGGTCGGAGTGTTTCCGATGATAATGGCGCCGCCGATCATTACGCTGTTGCCGGTATCGACAAAACCGCGGGTCGATATGTTGGCCAACTTGGCATCTTCGGTTGCATCGATATCGTACACTTCAAACAAGCCAATCCCGGTAGCGTCATTGTTGCCGTGAACAACGACGGTGTACGGGCCCGGGTTAATGATTCCATAGAGGGCGCACTCCAAGTCGTTAGTTGGAGCCAGGCCGCTATCGATAATCTGTTGCCGGGTGTCGGCGTCATTCCAATTATCGTTAGTTGCGACCGGCGTGCCGTTGGAGCCGGCATAAACGTCGATGACCGGATCAGCGAGCGTTCCTAAAAACCCGAGGGAAGGTCCGATTCCACGAACCACCACCGTCTTCGGCTGCGAACCGGTAATGATGAAGCCGCCAATCATCGCATTATCGCCGGTGCCGATGTTGATACGGGTGGAGATGTTTCCAACGGTCGCCAAACTGGTGTCGAGTTCAAAAGCGCCGATATCGGTTCCATCGCCGCCACTGGAGTTTGTGACACTGGATTGTTCACGGATCCGCGGCATCCCTCGCTGGTCGGTTGTGGCTGAGCCTGCGTTCAGGCCGTTATCGATCGCGGGACTATTAGAGAACAGCGCCATGGTGAGCGTCGGGCCCCCGTGATCTTGCAGTTGGCCGAGTTGTGGCTCGAGCGGCGCATCCGGTGTTCCCATCAAATCGCTGGATCCAAAGCCATTGTTCCCATTGGAAATTCCAATCAGATTAAATCCTTGCGATTGGACCACGCCTTGAATGTCTCCGTCCTGTGGATTGGTGTCCGATGTGTTCTTAGCCAGAATTGAACTAACCATGTTCACCGTGCCGCCGGCACTCAATCCGCCGCCGTGCCAGACGCATTGATTTCTTGCAATGGTGCTCGAAGTGATCTGGGCTGAGCCAGTAAGAAGGCCGCCTCCATAACCTCCCTGGAGTCCGTGAGGCCCGGTTGAAACGGCCGAATTGCCAGTCACGGTGCAATTCGTCATGGTAAGGTTTCCTCCGGAATAGAGGCCGCCGCCGTAGCCAGCCCTGTTACCCGAGAGCGTGCAACTCGTTAGGGTAAGGTTCCCGCTGTTTAGTATGGCTCCACCGTTGCCGTTGCAGGTGTTTCCGGTAAACGAGCAATTGGTGGCTGTAAGAGTGGCCCCGGACGAATTTGCGCAACCGCCGCCATGAACGGTGTTCATAACTGGGAAACCCGAACCGATCGGACCGCTATTGGTGATTCGGACCTCGTCTAAAGTTAAGGTTCCATTGTTCAGGATGGCGCCGCCCGGGGCATCGTGGGGGTAGCCGTGAGTCAGGGTCAGGCCGGAAAGCCTGACCGTGCTGTTGGCGCTTACTTCAATTATCCTGAATCCCATCAAAAAATCTGGAGGATTGACCCAAATCGAGCAGACGGCTGACCCCGGTCCGGTAATAGTCAGATCCTTGTCGATCAGGAGTTCGGAGCTCGTTAGTCCAATGTCTCCTGTGAATGTGATATGAATGGTCGAGCTTGGCGTGGCATCGCGAATTGCCGCTCGAAGAGAACCCGCTCCATCATCGTCGCCATTGGTCACCACTAGTGGGGTGGTAGTGGGAGCAGCGTGAACTCCAAGAGGGCCGAGAACGAAAGAGGAGGATAATAAAAGGAGGACGATGGGATTCTTCATGGGAGATGTGAGAGGGTAATCAAAACCGGCGAACGAAAGAAAGCAGACGGGAGGATGGATGTTTTTTCATATGCGGTTCTCCCGATTGCTGTTTGAGCGAACAGATGGGTTATGTCGAAAATGCGAGACATGTGATGGCCTCAGCCGGCTTCTGTCTACCTTCGGACTAACAATATTGTGCTCAGGCGGAGAGGGGGTAGTCAAGCGGGAAGTGGGTGGAGCGATGGAGCGATGGAGTGACGGAGCGGTGGAGTGACGGAGCGGTGGAGTGATGGGAGTCTGAGATGGGGGAGATGCTAATGCGTTGGCGAGAGCGCTTTGTGTTATTCCGATTCGTGTGCATTCGCGTCCATTAGTGGTAAAAACTCCTCTCGCCCAATTCCGTGTTTAATCCGTGGCGGACGCTCCTCGCCCCCGGCAGAGCTGGGTGTGCCCGCGAATCACGCTAATTAACGCGAACGGAAAAGGAGGTTTTGAAAAGCGTGCTTATTCGCGTTTCATTCGCGTGATTCGCGGGCCAATCTTCCGAGAGATGGGCATGAGAGGCGCCGGCGCCCTACCGAGAAGTGGCGTCTGATAAATTTACTTTAAGGATTTGGATCGAAATCTTCCGTGTTTAATCCGTGTTAATCCGTGGCCGAGAAAATTCCACCCTGCCAAGAAGTGAGGTTTTAGCAACGTGCCCGGGTCCGAGCCGGACTGGCGTTTTCACGTTCCACCGCCGATTTTCAATCGGCCCGAAGAAACCCTCTGTTTCTTCTGTTACCTCCTGTTCAATCCTCTGTTAGCTCTGCGTTTCTCTGCGCCTCCTGTTCAAATCCTCTTTTTGAACCTTTATGTTCCTTTGTGTGAGGCCGTTAGCGCGTCGCAGCCGGACGGATGTTGAGATCCGCATCGATGAAGAAGAACCCTTCAGACGTCGGGTCCCATTCAAGACGGGAATCTCCCGAACCTTTGGTAACTCTGTTCATCTTCAACTCGAAGAGTGTGCCGATCCAGATAACGGCGCGAAATCCAATGAGTAAGCGGAAATGCGCAGGGTCCGGATCGGGCCGGTACCATCGAGAACGTTCCCGGTTACATTCCAGTTTTTGCGGTTAGGCCCGCTTTCTGGACCGGTTCAGTATCGAAAGCGACCAACCGTTCGTCGAAGGTGATGTCGCCTTGGAAGCCAACGAATTTATTGGCACCGTTGATGGCGGTGGCAGTGATCGGTGCAACAAAGCTACGGGTCGACTGATTCGTTTGAACGTCCGGAAGCAGGACCTGGGTATCCGCCGGGATAGAACTGGCATCGGACGACGGATCGCCGGCCGGGCGCGGGTTGGCAAAGGCCGGAGAGACATCGCCAAACACGACGACATCATAATTCTGGCCTGACTGATTGGAGAGCGGTGAGTAAACCCGGTTGGCCGGGGTAAAGCTATACTGTCCCACATTGCCGAGACCGGTCGATAGGCCGAGCAAAAACCGCTGAATAGCGATAACGTCCGTGGTGTTGATCCCGGGAGGAGCCGCGCAGTCGCCCGCGGTAAATCGGCATCCGGTCAGGAGCGAAATGCTCAGGAGATGTCTTTGGACGGCAACCACGTCGGCAGTGTTGACCCCGGCGGAGGCTGGTGGCCGGGCGGCTTTGGTTGGGGTGATAGTATAATTTCCGCCGGACGTGAGATTGAGGAGGTAACCGCCGCTGCCGTTAGTCACGGTTGACGTTCCGGTAGTGCCCGTTGCGGTCAGAGTAGCTCCAGCGAGGGCGGACGGCGTCGGACTGGCGCATTGGGAAACAGTGCCTGAAACGCTTGCCGTGCACGGTTGCAAGAACCACGAAGCCGCGTTGGAAACTATCCGGCTGTAATGGCCGCTGTAGTTAGTCGGGCCGTCGCCAACATAAGCGGACACTCCGACCGCGTGACCTTTGTGAGCGATCATCGGGCTGCCATCGTTCCATGTTCCGGCCAGAGTCGCGCCCGGAGCCAGGGTGACTGTCTCCCGGAAGAAGGCGTTCATAGTCGTTACGCCATTGCAAAACTGGCTCGCCGTGCAGGTGCCGAATGTGCCGTTGGCGAAATTCTGCGTGGCCGGGCTATTGAACGGCGTGTAAGTGGTCAACCATGTTCCTCCAATGGTTTGGGAACCGCCGAACCAATCGAAGTTAAAGGCGACGACGATACCGCCCCCGGCGATATAACTTCCGAGATTGTTACCGAGCGTGATTGGGTCGGCCCAGCCGCTATTGCTCCATGCGACCACGACCTCGAATTGCTGCATCT
This sequence comes from uncultured Verrucomicrobiae bacterium, assembly GCA_963751725.1. Lineage (GTDB taxonomy): Bacteria > Verrucomicrobiota > Verrucomicrobiia > Chthoniobacterales > UBA10450 > AV80. The sequence continues at coordinate 7,378 of CAVVVQ010000004.1, read as the reverse complement.
GTGCCAGGGTCGGAGTGGCAGTACGTGCGTCGAACAAAGTAATGGAGGCAATGTTCGGTTCGGCGGCCAGCGCGGCTGGGAAACTGGTGGGCGTAGCGCTGTCGGCAGTCACGATGAGAACTCGGGAACTTGGGCAAGAGCAGGATCCGAGAATATTCGTTTCGACCAGGCTCGTTCCCGGGGCGAGACCGTTTCCGCCGCCGATGACGATCAGGCGATTACCGATGGCCGTGCCGGAGGTAAACGAATGCGCCGTGTCTGTGTTAGGGCCCGCGGTCCAACTGTTGGTGGGGATGTCATATATATTACGTACTGGTATAGGCACTGTCGGGAGTGGGTGGGTTCCCGGGGCGAGCTGCGGTCGACGGTGATTTACCGGACGGCTCGGATTCCCACCGCCAATCAGATAATTCTTAGTGTTGATCGTGCCGGCGGCCGGGAGATAGATCGCCACCGGGACGGGTGCCATTGGTGTCCAGGTATTAGCCACGATATCGTAACGGTAATGGAGAGTTGATCCGCTTCCGCCACCCCAGCTGCCTGCCAGATAAATAAACTGCCCGGAAATGTTGGCTCCGCTTCCGCCCATTGTTGCCGGAATATTTGCTCGCGTTGTATTCCAAGTGTTGGTAACGGGATCGAACTCCCACGTTTGATTCTGCTCGTTATTGGCGGCGTCGAAACCGCCGATAACATAAATCTTACCCGAGGCAGCATAGTAGGCCACGTTAGGGAAAAAGCGAGCAGACGGCATAGCCGTGACGCTACTCCATGCGTTGGTGGAAATGTTGTATCGATAGACGGTGTCTAGTGCGTTCGTCCCTGTCCATCCGCCGAAAACGTAAAACGAGTTAGTGTTCGCAGCGTAAACGGCGCGCGCATCGTACAGACTAGCAGGCATCGAAGGAAGAGGCGTCCAAGCATCTGCACCTGGGTCATAGCGATAGAACGAATTGGTGGGTCCTGAAACAAATCCTCCAGCGGAATAAACAAACGTGCCGTCTGTGCCTGCTGCTGGCGCGTAGAGTGGAGTCGGATAAAGGGCGGCTGGCCTCCACGGACCAAGTACCTCCGCACGGTGTACACGCGACTCCAGTGATAGAAATTGTGTCAACACGCCAGCCGGTTGCGGCGACGCTGACGTCCGAACACATTCGGAAACGGATCTTGATGGTTTGCCCAACCAAATTTGGGCCGAGGTTGGCAACCGTCGTGATGTAAGCGGGAAAACCGGATGACGTCTGACTCCAGGCGGGGCGCCCGGCGATCGGATTTGAAAACGCGGTGCTGATTATTCCGTTGTAACCCCCGGTAACAAAACTGCCGCCGACCGCTGCGTTGGTGATATCGGTAAAGTTTCCTGAGTTAATGTTTGGCGAAGAAACTTCAAGGACACCGCCATCGTAGTAATCGGCGCCGCCGCCTTCCAAGGCATAGGCGTGGCGGAAAGTGATCTGAGATGTGGGCGAGGTGATAAGGATACTTGGGCTATCGAGACGTTTATCGCTGACAATGGAGGGATCGTCGATAAAAGCATCGCTTGGTGACGTGTCGGGGCTCGTGGTGGACGTGACCCAGAGCGGGGTCGGTCCAGTTGCATTAGTTGCGATCCAATCCGCAGGGAAGTCCGGAGGTACTACGCGGTCGAAATTTTCCGTGAACGAGCATGGAGTAGCCGTCGGGGTGAGAACGGGCGTGGCCGTTGGAGTTGGAGTTGGGGGAGGGGTTGGGGAAGGAGTAGGAGAGGGAGTGGGAGTGGGTGTCGGCGGCGACGAGCAGACTGGTGTGAGAGTCGTTAGGGTGATGCTCCAGCCGCCATTAATATTGCCAACATCAACGGAGGCATCATCGACGACGTAAAGGCTCCAGGTGCCGTTGGGGTTACCGCCAGCCGCGCCGGTAAAGGCGGAAGTCAGTGTGTCGGTGCCACCCGTCTGCGGTGTTAGATAGGGACCGGCTGGGGCAGGCGCGGGGAACGGATCCTGCACTGTGCCGTAGTTGGACGGCTTGAACGTGCCCGAAGCGATACCGGTCCCATCAGGCAACCGCGAGGCGGCATCGTCGTCGAGTGTGATGTTCAGGTTCGTCGCGACCGTCGAGCTGCCCGCGTCGGACATGATGATCATCTTACGCCCGGTAGGCGAGACGAGCAGGATGTCTACGTCGTCCGGGAACGTGTGATTGAAGTTGATTATCGATCAAAGTCAGCTTTGAGATCGTGGTTGGTGCGCCGGAGACGACGTGATATTGGACGGAGTAAGGAGTAGCCGGTGCGCCCGGTGGTCGCGCCGGTTCCCGACGCCGGAATCGTGATCGCCGCCGGATTCGAGAATGTCTGCGACTGCGAATGACCGTGCCGAGCGTAACGTATAGGTCGATCGTGCCGAGATTCAGCGCGCCGTCCTGCAGATGCAAACGTCGCGGTGATGTTATTGCCGCAGGTCCCGCTGGCGACGAACGTGAACGGGCGCGAGACGGTCGGGCCCGCCGCCGACTACGACGCCGTAATTTTGTGGGGCAGTCGGCACCGGAGTTGACGCCGCCGGAGTTCTTGCAAGGTGGCCTACGAGATTGGTCGTGTTGCCATCACCAGTGTTGAGAACGGGAAAGTTGACCGTAACTGTCTCGTCCGGGTCAGGAGCATTGTTGGCGGGGACTAACGCTTTCCGCCGTGATCGGTAGCGCGTACCGCCCGACACGATTTGCGGGGTACCGGCGACACCGCAGCAAACAAAGCGCTGCCGCGTGATCTCCAGTTGGACGCAGAAGACAGTGCCAGTGTCCACTGCCGCAGTGTCGGTCGCTCGCAATTTCCACTGTGCCGGTGATGGCCTTGCCGTTGAAAGCCGAGAGCGGCGATTCAGGTCTGAAGGTGCCGGCGAAAGGAGCCGTGCCGGCGCCGATAGCTGTGGCCGCCGAATCGTCGAAGACCGTATGCGTGCCCGAACAATCGTTGGCGCCCGTGCCGTAGTTCGCACCGCTGCCGCCGCGGTTTGCGGCGAGCGGGACGGTGGTGCCGTCGGGTCCGACGAGTTCGAACACCAGGTCGCCGTCGAAGGTATGGTTCGCGCGAACCTTGACGTTGACGTCGGTGATCACACCCGTGTCGGTGATATTGATCGGAATGTCTACCGTGGACACATCGGGAATCGGCACGGCGATGTTGCCCGTTGAATAGGTAGCTGTTACCGGGGCGCCGAGGGCGCCGGTCAGGAACGTGAAGGTCACGTTGCCGAGATCTGTCGCGCCGTCCTGCAATTGGAACGTGGCCGTGATCGTCTGGCCGCAGGTCGTGCCCGCTGTGAAAGTGAACGGTCGCGTTACCGCCGGACCGTTCGCCACCAGCGCGCCGTAGTTCTGCGGTCCGCTGGGCGACGTGACGCCGCCGGTCGCCTGCAAAGTGGCCACGAGATTAGTAGTGTTGGCGGTGCCAACGTTGGAGAGATCAAAATTCACCGTCACCGTCTCACCCGGATCGATCGCGTTGTTGGCCGGCGCACAGCTCTCGGCGGTGATGGCGGTCGCGCCGCCGCTGATTACCGGAAGCGGCGCCTCGGTGACGTTGTAAGCAACCAGAGCAAAGTCCTGATCGAGCGGCTGAGCGTTATTCGGCACGCCGTCACCAGCGATGTTCGTGGCCTTGACCTTGATCACGAACGAACCGGTCACGCCCGCGGGTATGAACACGCTCTCGACATTGTTCCGCGTGTCCGCGACACCGCCGGTGGCCGAGAAGGCGCCGCTGAAGACGTTGCCCTTGTAGGTATTGCCGCCGACCGTCACTTCGAGATCGAGATTGTTTACGAAAGCGTTGCCCGAAGTTGGACCAGGAGTATCGGTCCAGGCCAGCGTGACGCGGAACGGCTTGGCGATATCGCTCACCGTGCCGGTGATGATGCGCTGCTGGCCCGAGGCGGTGAAAGTTTCGGCCGGCACCTGATCGTGGAAAGAGTGCGCCGTGGCAAAGATATCGAAGTAAGTTGTTGAGGCTGACTTCGCCCATGCCCTGATTGTTCGAAGGCAGCGTGTCATTCGCGCCGACGCCGGTCATGTAGCGGGCCGAGTTCATCATCAGCCCCTTGGTCATCGCCGGGCTGGGCGACGGCGACTGCCTGATTGATGAAGTGCTGCCGGATCAGCGCCGCGACGCCGGCGATTGCCGGCGTCGAATGGCTGGTGCCCGAAGACGCCGTGTACCACTGCTGTCCGGCGGGAAAGAAGTTGCTGCCTCCCGTTCCGCCGCAGACGCCGCTGCCGTCGAAGCAAGCCAGTTGCGCGCCGGTGCCGCTGCCGGTCGGGCTGGCGATGCTTGCCTGCGCGACGCCCGCTGACACGTGCGTGCCCGGGGCCATGATGTCCGGTTTCTTGCGTCCGTCCGACGTCGGACCGCGGCTCGAGAAGCTGATGATGTCGTTGGCGTTGTTCGCGCCGGTATCATCGATGCCGCAGCCGTCCGCGCCGCCAAAGGGATTGACGTTCTCCGCGGCGCCGACCGTGATGACGTTCTTTGCCGTACCGGGTTCACCGACGGTGTTCGCACCCGAGCCATCGTTGCCGGCGGCGAAGACGATCACGTATTCCTGATTGCCGGCCGTCGAGATACAGTTCGGAGCCACACATCCGGTATCCGGCTGCGCATCGCGTACCAGCGCGTCGTATTGCTGCGCGTCGACCGTGTAGGCGTTATCGAGTGCTGCCCCAACTGTTGCTGCTGATGCGCGCGCCATCGCGATAGGCCTGCGATTCGAGGTTTTGGTAAGTCGGCGAAGTGAAGGTATCGGGATCGAAGATGACCGACGAACCGATCTTGACGAACGGCGCAACGCCCAAGTCCCAGCGAAAACCGAGGCATCGGCGTGCGGAGCCGCGCCGAAATTCACGCCGCCAACCGTTCCTGTCGGCACGTAACCGCCGATGATGTGCGAATTTTCGTTGCCGTGACCGTCACAACCTTGCAAGGTGCTGCCGGTATTCGGCGTGCCTTGCAAGCGGTTGTAGATGATGCGGCTGTTGGCGGGACGTTGGGTCGCCGACTCGATATAGCGCAAAATGATTCGGCGTCGTGGTGGCGTTGTCGATGCCGCTGTCTGATAGGTTGACGGCGAAACTCGAGGCCGTCGTGACGCGTAAAACCTTTTCCGCCAGGTAGCCAGATAATCCATGGGGGTCGGCACAGCCGGGTTCCCGGTGACGTTGCCGGTCAGTGATGTCCTGCCGCTCGTCGCGTTTCTTCGGCGTGATCCACTGCTGGATTGAAACCACGTCGCCGCGCTCGGCGATCTGATTGATGACCACATCTTTCGGCAGAGCGACCCGCACGTTGAAATAACCGAGCATGCTGTCCTGCTTGATGATCGGTTCGAGCTTGTACTGGTCGATCAGCGCCAGCGTGGTCAGGTTCTCCGCCGATCCTCGACCATTTGGATGGTGAACTGTTCGTTGCCCTTGGCCGAGAGATTCGGACTGAGTTTCTCCGGTCGTTTGGTCCGCATTGCCGGATTGGCGAATCGTTGGGTCGACGCGGTAGGCGGCGGTGTACTCGCCATCCCACTGGGCGATTGCCAGGTTGGAGGCCAGCTGCTGCACTGCCTGCAATGTCGGCGTGCCATAAACCAGATAGGCATTGTTCGGAATGTAGGTGACGATGCGAGCGCCCGTGGCAGCAGCGCCTTGGTACCATTCGGGACGGATCGGACCGGCGAACTGGACGAGATGCATCTGCTTGCCGCGCGCTGGCGGTGCTCCGGAGCGCTGCGCCTGTGCGGCGGTGGTGTCGATCGCCCCCGCATTGAGGAGAACCAGGTTGTTCTCATCAACAACCTGCGCGGCATCCGTGTTGGTTAGGCTGCGTGCAATTGCGTCGTTCACGTCAAACAGCAGGTAGCTGTCGTAGTCGCCTACGAGGCGCGCACCCGAGCCTTTCAGGCGTTCGGCCAGGGTTCGATCGGTGATCGACACTTTTATGGGAAGGTTGCCCTGGTCTGGTTGATCCAGGGCCGGTCCCTGTGCTTTGGCGGAAGGACCGGTGAAGGCGTTGAAGGCAAGTGTGGCCAGGATCAGGCCGATCAGAAGAAGAGCGATCAAAACCGGTGGACGAAAAAAGGCAGAGCGGAAGATGGATATTTTTCTCATGCGCGGTCCTCCCGATTACTGTTTGAGCGAAACAGATGGGTTATGTCGAAAATGCGAGACATGTGATGGCCTTGACCGACTCCTGTCTACCTTCGAACTCATAAAATATTGTTGATCAGGCGGCGAGGCCGGAGTCAAGGGGGAACTGGTGAAGAGTTGAAGAGTTGAAAGGTTGAAGGGTTGAAGAGTTGAAGAGTTGAAGGGTTGAAGGGTTGAAGGGTTGAAGAGTTGAATGGTTGAAGCAGTGAAGAGTTGGAGCGTGAAGCGTTCTCGTCCTCGTCCTCGCTCTGTGCAACGAATTCAACGACAGCCCGTTGTCAGCCCAAATCTCCGCTGCAAATTCCGACGCGGCATTTGCAGCGACAGGAAAATAACAGCTCGCAAGATGGAGCGCTTAGTGTTTTCCCTTACCGTGTGCATTCGCGTTCATTAGTGGTAAAAAATTATCCGAAGCTTTCTTCGATTCTGTTGATTCTGCGCGCTCGCGTAGACTTTCGGAACTCGTTCGCGAAGATTGGGTCTGTAAAGCTGGTTTGGCTGCGGAGTCGGTAGTGACAAGGAGCTACAACGTGAGTTCGTTGCGGCCCTTCGACGGGCTCAGGGCGGTTCGCTCGACTCCGAAAGTTTTCGCGAGCGGGCTCCGAAAGTTTTCGCGAGCGGGCTCCGAAACTCTTCGCCAGCAGGCCGCGTCTCGCCCTACCAAAGAGAGGGAAGCGTTACAACCGTTGAAGGGTTGAAGCGTTACAAGCGTGGAATTAACGCTTTAACGTTTGGTGTTTTCCCTTCGATGTATTTCGCGTCCATTAGTGGTAAAAATCTTCATGGAAGCTTTCCTCATTCTGCCCGCTCGCGAAGACGATGTCGCGCATGCGGAATTGGCTGCGCGGTCGGTGGTAAAAAGAAACCGTAATGTGAATCGTTGCGGCTCGACTCCGAAAGGGGGTCACGTTCCACCTGCCGATTTTAAATCGGCCTGAAGAGTCCCTCCGGTTCCTCCGCTACCTCCTGTTCAAATCCCCTTTGTGTTCCTTTGTGACCTTTTTGTGAGGCCGTTAGCGCGACGCAGGAGCGCGCACGTTGAGATCAGCATCAACGAAATAGAAGCCATCCGACGCGGGATCCCATTCCAAACGGGAATCTTCTTCTGATCCCTTGTTCGTTCGCGCGATCTTCAGTTCGAAGAGTGTCCCTTGGCCGGACAACGGCGCGAAGTCCAATGAGTAAGCGGAAACGCGCAGGGTCCGGC
>CAVVVQ010000003.1:0-23746 GCA_963751725.1 uncultured Verrucomicrobiae bacterium | reverse complement strand
TATTTAATCAGCGATGGTAGCGCGAATCCGTATCGGTAACGGGTGCGTCCACCGAGTTTCATCAACCTGACGATATTAGAGGATCTCTGCCTCGGTCACACGGTGGCAGATGTGATGGTCATTCTCGGGAGCGTTGATATTGTGATGGGCGAAGTGGATCGGTGAAATGGGTTAAAAAGGTTGAAGGGTTACAACATTGAATTGTTACATTCTTCAACGCTTCAACGCTTCAACGCTTCAACGCTTCAACGCTTCAACGCTTCAACGCTTCAACTCTTCAACTTCTTCAACTCCTTTAACTCTTTAACTCTTTAACTCTTTAACTCTTTAACCTCCTATGATCGGCCTTGGTGTTCTTAACGGAATGGCGGTAACACTCCGGAACTTTGTCGGAAGTTATTTCGAGAAAGACCGGTTGATTAAGGTTCAATACCCGGAAGAACGAATCCCGTTGCCGGAGAATTACCGAAACTTTCCGTTCTTGGTTTACGACGGCGACGAGGCGCACGCGGGGTTGCGTTGTGTGGCCTGCAAGATTTGCGAAAAGGAATGTCCGCCTCAATGCATCTACATAACCAAGAGTGAAGACAAGAAACCGGATTACATGGGGAAACCCCAGTTTTATCCGGCGGTGTTCGACATTGATATCTCGGTTTGCATGAGCTGCCAGATTTGCGTCGAGGTTTGTCCGTTTGAAGCGATCAAGATGGACAAGGATTTCGAGCTAAGCAGACGTGAACGTTTCGACGCGTTGTTGATGCGCAAAGAGGACCTGTCGAAATCGAATACCTACTATCACAAGATCCATCCTATAGAAGCAGCCGAAGTAGATACGAACCTCGCTGCAGCAGCCGAAGCGAAGAAGAAAAACGTAGCACCCGCCACTAATTCACCCCCCAAATTGGCTATCCGCAGATTTCGCAGATTGTTTCCAAGAAATTGCTGCGGGGAAACAAAGCTCAATAATCTGCGTAATCTGCGAAATCTGCGGACGTAACCTTATTCCGTTATTTGCCAGGAATGCTGTTGCCAAAACTCTTCCAAGGCGGCGGAGCTACCGCGAAACATATTGCGCTCCGCTTTCTTGATGTTGGCGACACCTTTGGGATGCGTCGAACGCGGAAGATCGCAAACGCCGTCGCCGGTGTATTGCCACATCGTCCAATGTCCCCACGGCGCGGTACTTGTCGGTTCGCGATGATAATTGGCAATCCAAAGCCAGCATCTGGACAGTGTATCTCGCTGGTCAGCGCTGACCTTTGGCGCATGTAACACCTGTCGAAGTCGATATTCGCTTCCGTAGAGACCCGGGTAAACGCCGGTTCGTTGCCGAACCCGTTCGACAAAGGTGACCGCTTGGTCCACTCGCATCGTTCCACCTGGATAGTGCCCGTTCTTTTCGAAATCGAGCACAAGCAACACCCCGTTTGGATGGATTGCTGGGCCGCGCGCATTCGACGAGACGGTGTTCAAGAAATGTTCTGCCTGCCGAATCGGATCGGTTGCGTCGCCAAAGTGATAAGCGCCCCAAAGCAAACCGGCCCGGGTCGCCGCGGTTTGTCGCCGTCCATAATAAGAATCGCGTTCGAAACGCGGATAGCTCGCTTCATGAATAACTCCGACGATTCCTTCCCGTTTCATCTGCTCGAAATCGACGTTCATCAGGTCGTAATGCGAAAGGTTAACCACATGGTTACCGGCAACAGCACAGAGTTGTGCCGCCTGTAAAATGAGTAATATCCGGAGGAGTGAAGCTTTCATCGAGTTGGACGGTATCCGGAAGAAGGAAAACAACAACGTCGTTTGCGTTCCTGCTCAAAATTGCGAAATGAAATAGGCCGGCGCCGGCAGATGGCGTGCTTCATTGAACATAATGACTCGTCGCATCCATTTTGTGTTGTCCGCTTCACGAATAACTCGGCTGCTCGTCCTTGTTGGGGGACTTTTGTTCGTGGCGGGAGCGAGCGCGGTGATTCTGCTTCGTTCAGGTGATCCGACCGCAAACACAACTGCGCCGACTGGCGAGCTGGCCGGAAGCGGCTGGCAATTTGAAGGGATGTTCGGTGCGTTTCTTGGAACTGCGATCGGGCCGCATCATTTCATCACAGCCAAACACATCGGCAAGGTATCGGACGCGTTCGTTTTTCACGGCACCAGTTTTCCGGTGGTAAATGGGCTTCCTGATTTACAAAGCGATTTGCAAATTTTTGAAGTGACAGGGAAACTCGACGAGTTCGCGCCGCTCTATAGCCGAGGTGACGAGATCGGAAAACATCTCGTCGTAATGGGACGAGGGACACAACGCGGAGCAGCAAAGATGGTGAACGGCGAGTTGCGAGGCTGGGAATACGGAACGTCTGATCACGTTCAGCGCTGGGGTGAAAACGAAGTGACGAGCGTTACGGCCCGTTTGCTTTTTGTTTTGTTTAATCAGCCGGGCCTGCCGCAGGAAGCACATGTTTCGAGCGGCGATTCAGGAGGCGGCGTTTTTCTGAACGACCAGGGCGTGTGGAAACTTGCCGGCATCAACTCAGATGTGGACACATTTGTTTCCGGACCGGATGGTGGCGGTCCTTTCTCTGCCGCTTTGTTTGATCAACGCGGATTTTATCGATCCAATGGAACTCTGGTGGCAGGTGATAAGCCTGTCCCATCCGGATTTTATGCGTCGCGGATTTCGCCGCGCGTTGGTTGGATCCAGGCAGTGTTGGCCGGCAAGGAAACTCCCGCGCACTAACAGCCTCACACAAAGGCCACAAAGAAGCCTGAAGGGCTGACGGAAATTAGCCGGTTGGCGCAAGCCACCGGTTACCTTCCATCCGGCACATTTTAGCCCCGGAAGGGGCTGCGCCTCACGTTGTTCGCCACTGCATTTTACGTCGTTGAGCGACGCCCCTGCTGGGGCTAATGACATGCTGTGTAATACCCGGTGGCTTGCGCCACCGGCTAATTTCCGATGACCCTCCGGGTCTAATGAACCTCAGTATCGGACCGGGGCGGGCGGATCCGGTGGCGGCGTTTTTCCACGAGCAGCACGTTGAGCGGCTGTGGCTTCTTCGAGCGCTTCCTGGTTTGGGCCGGCGTGCGGAACATTCGCGTCCGCTCGCCAGACGATCATTCCAGTGCGTAACAAGAATGCTAAGGATAAATCCGGTCAATAACCAGAACCCGACCAGATAACGAACCGATCGTTCGGCGAAATCAAACGGGCCAGGGGGCAGATCCTTGTGCATGAAATACGATGACGCGGAGTTGGGGTAGTCGCAAGCGACGTGGGCGTGGCGCCCATCGGATTCTCAGTTTTTTCGGCCACGGATGATGTGACACGGCATTAAACACGACGAACAAACCTCTTTCCCAATCCGTGGCGCTGCGCGCCCATCGGATTCTTCCCTCTCGGCTTCACGTCATTTTACAATCACTAACATGATGAATCCGTGTTAGTCCGTGGCTCGCGTTGACAAGTTCCTAGTTGACTCCAATGCGCGTTTTGTTTCAATCGCCAGCGCGGCAGCGAATCCTTCCGGCGCCGATAAATCATTTACGATCCAGGTTCGGTTGCCGTTGTCTGAAGAGATGGTGCACGATGGTTCCGGCGAAGCGGCATCAAGCGCTACTTCAATATGATCTAATCCTTCTCCAAGCCCGCGGCCCGTCCCTTTCGCGTATGCTTCTTTCCGGGTCCACGCGCGAAGGAACGCGAGAAGCCGCGCCCCAGAATCGGTCATGGATTGCCACGCGGCGAGTTCGCGTGTTGAAAGAATTCGCCTGGCGAGCTGGTCCAAGTTGTCGCCGCTGGCCGTAGCTACGGGCCTGTCGCCAGTCGGTTTGAGTCGGTTCGCGCTTTCGAGATCGATCCCAACTTCGCGACCCTCAGACAATGCAAACATTGCCCAACCGGACGAGTGCGATACGCTGAATCGGATATCTGATTTAATCAAAAAAGACGGCGCGAGCGCAGGTTTGCCATGTGCGCCGTAATCGAAAATCAGACTTGACGGATCCGCATCCAGATTATGTGCCAGGAGTTGGCGCAACAGACCGCGAACAGCGATGAAATTGTTCCGGTCGCGTTCGAAATGGAACCGCGCTGCCCGTGCATGCTCCCTCGCGTCAAGATGTTGGCCTAACTGTTTCACTTCAGCGTCCGTCAGCGTTTCAATTTGCGCGGTCCAGATTCGCGCGGCTGGAACCGGTGAATCAATTGACTCGATCAAACGCGGATGCTTCACAGCGAGTGCAGACAATCCTGGATCTCTTTCGCCAGCGTCTCGACATGCTCGGTGATGCATTCGAGATGGCTTCCCGGCAGGGCTACGATTGTTGTCTTTGGCGCAAATTCCTGCCATTCCCGTGACGGATTACTTTCTTCACCGATCACGTCTTCAGAAAGAAGAAGCGCGACCGGACCGTCATATGGTTTAGGTCGATAAACCGCGGACGCCCATTGAAACGCTGAAGGCAGATCGCGCTCAATCTGATTGGAACTACCGGACTCAACCGGGGCGGGCGTTTTCTTCTTAAACGACAAGCGATTGCGTAACACATCGAATACCGCGCCGCATCGTTGCGAAAACGAACGTGGCGCCTGTCCCGCGCTCTCGCGGCTGGTCGCTTGAGCCAGGCGGGTGTGCCAGATGGCCCAACGACCAAAGCGCCGAACCTTTTCGTGATCATCCCAATGACAAAGTGAGCCCATCCTTGAAGCAAGACGCCGTAGCATCCGCAGCATTCTGCTTTCCGGCGCAGAGTCGATGATCAATAGCATTTCCACCGTGTCACCACTGGTCTTGATCTGTCGCGCCAGTTCGAATGCGACCAGCCCACCGATACAAAAACCGCCAATGACATAAGGCCCCTTTGGACGAACTGCGCGCAACGCCTGCAAATGCGCCGCTGCCATTTCCTCAATAGTCGGCGCGGCGGGTAACGTTCGAATATCCTGCGGCGGCATTACATAGAATGGCTGATCCGGACCGAGCGCTCGCGAAAGCTTCATGCTGTAAAACCCGCCGCCGGAGAGATCGCCATGGAGATAAAAAAACGGCGTGCGTGACCCGGCATCGTTGACGCGGAGAATACTGGGCGACTCATCGATTTCTTCTCGCGCCATTTCGCCCGCAAGATGTTCGATCGTTGGGTGCCGAAACAATGCCGCTGGCTGTATCACCTTGCCGAACGCGGCTTCGGCTCGTTGCAACATGCGAATCGCGAGAAGTGAATTGCCGCCGAGGTCGAAGAAATTATCACGAATACCGATGCCACGAACACCGAGAACATCCTCCCAGATCGCAATCAACTGCAGTTGCAACCCGAGATAAGGCCTGACCGGCTCACTAGTTGTGCTGGCTTCGCTTCCAGCAGGAGGAGGGAGCTCAGAAATCGGCTGGATTTTCCTTGATGCGAAACGCTGCTCTTCGTCAGGCGTGAGAAACGGAATGTTTGAAACCGGCTGTGTCGGATCAGCCAGAAGGTTTTTTAGCAAAATCTCATAATGATCAAGCATTCGTTCGATTGTGTCGGAGTCAAAAAGTGACGGTTTATATTCCAGTTCAAGACGCAGCCCGCTTTGTTCTTCCAAAACCGTTGCGCTCAATTCGTAAACGGTTCCAGCGCTAATCGGAGATAAGACTTCGATTGTGACGTCCTGGGGCAAGTCTAACGACCGCGGCCATTGGGTGTCGTAATGAAAATTGACCGGAAGTTGTCCCGCTTGAAATTCATCGAGGAGCGTTTCAAACGGGATGTCCTGATTCGAGAACGCTTCAAGCGTGACCGTCCGGGCGCGTCCGAGAAGTTCACGAAAATCCGGGTCACCTCGCAAATTAGCACGGAGGAGCAGGGGATTGGCAAAAGGGCCAACAACCGATTCAAATTCGGGGCGGTCCCGGTTTGCGCCCGGTGTTGTGATCAGAAAATCGGCCTGATTAGTATAGCGATGCAGTAAAACCTGAAATATGGCGATGAAAACCATAAACGGACTCGCGCCCTGCGCCGCGCCTAGTGACTTTGCCGCGAGGGCGAGTTCTGCTGGAAGGATGCGCGACCGAGTCTCACTGGAGGCTGATGGGGCTCCTCGTTTCGGACGGTCCAATGGGAGCTCGAGCCTGGAAGAACTTCCGGAAAGTTCCTGGTGCCAATAGGCACGTTGCGCAGCGAAATCATTTGCCGCCAAACGCGCTGCCTGCCAATCGGCATAATCAGCAAATTGAACAGGTAATTCGGGAAGGCGCGGAGCGTTACCTTCGGACTGGGCAGTATAGAATGTGCATAGATCACGAATCAGAATCCCGTTGCTCCAGCCGTCAGAAACGATGTGATGAATGGTCAGGAGAAGTAAATGATGCGTTAGGTCCAAATGATGCCAGTTTGGCCCGGATCAACGGTCCGGTTCGCAAATCGAATGGCTCTTCCGCTTCCGCCCGCATCAAACGCGCGCCGGTTTCTTCCACACCCGATTCAGCAGAGAACGTCACCCCTATGGTCGAAAGTTCGAGTGTGCCCGCGGGGCGATCAGCTGTTGGAGTTGTCGACGATCCGGTTCAAACGTCGTGCGAAGGGCTTCGTGTCGAGCGACGAGCTGATTGAGCGCCTCCTGCAGCGCGGTGATAGAAAGCAGCCCCTGCCAGTGAAGGCCAATCGGCATGGCTAATGCCGGATTTCCACTGGGAAACAATTGATCCAGCAACCAGAAACGCCGCTGCGCAGACGTCGCCGGAAAAGCGAAAACGCTTTCGCGCTCACCGCTTTGCTCGACACTTGTGTCGGTAGCTCTCGGTGTTGATGTTGGAATCGCGGCAGGGTCCATGCGGTTCATGGAAACCTCAGCGTTTACTTGGATGCACCGTCGATGCAACAGAAACTGTCTTTGGAGTACGCCGGCAAAAGAAAGGATCAACGGCGCTTTGGGGCCGAGCTGCGCGCGTTTTTCCCTTCATGGGACCTATGAGGCCTATATGACCTATGGCCCAAGACCCCCGCCACTCAAGAACGCCGCTGTCTCCGGCGCGATTCACGATTGACTGGGATAACAGGCTGCAAATCACGTGATGCCGGCGAAGCAGATCGCTCTCCCGAGGATTGCTTTTCCAGTAGTTCGGCCATTTGCCGCACCGTCGGAGCCTCAAAAATCGCGGTCAACGGGACGGATTTTCCAATGGTTTCACGTAGTCGGTTGATCAAACGAAGGCCAGAAAGGGAGTGGCCGCCGAGGTCAAAGAAATTATCGGTCACGCTGACACAATCGATTCCGAGAACAGTCGCCCAAAGCGCGGCCAGCTGATTCTCGAGCTTGGTTTTCGGCGACACAAACTGGCGCTCAGATCGGGCAGGGGACGATTCCGGAGCGGGAAGCGCATCGCGATCGAGTTTCCCATTTTGGGTTCGCGGCATCGCCGGCAAATTCAGAATCGCCGAAGGCGCCATGTAATCGGGAAGCGATTTCCGGAGCGCGGCGAGAATATTTTCTTCGTTGAATTGCCGAGACGCTTCCTCTTCACAAACGACGTAACCAACCAGACGCCGATTGCCGGGCACATCTTCCCGCATGATCACGGCCGCATCGAGCACCCCTTGTTGTTGTTTCAATGCGAACTCGATTTCACCCGGTTCAATCCGAAACCCGCGCAATTTGATCTGGTTATCGGCGCGTCCAAGAAATTCGATCACCCCATCGTTGCGCCAACGCGCCATATCGCCGGTCCGATAAAGTCGTGCCCCCGGATTTGTGCTAAACGGGTCCGAAACAAATTTTTCGCCGGTCAAACTATCGTTATGCCAATAACCTCGGGCAAGGCCATCGCCGCCGATAAAGAGTTCTCCGGTTACTCCAATCGGGACTGGATGCAGTGCTGAGTCGAGAATGTACGCCGTTGTGTTTGCAATCGGCTTTCCGATTGGAATTGCGCTTTCAAGGGAAGCCAGTGGATCGATCGTGTGACAACAGGCAAAGGTAGTGCTCTCAGTCGGACCGTAACCATTGATCAGCCGCGTCTGTTTCAGCGTTTGCACCGCTTTCTTAACGTGTGTGACAGAAAGAACATCACCCCCGGCCAGGAGCTGGCGCAATGGACGGAGGTCATCAATTCGTTCATCGACTATGGCGTTGAACAAACCCGCGGTGAGCCAAAGCGTTGTTACTTTATGCTGCCGGATCGCTTTCCCGATATCTTCCAAAGATGGCGGGGTAGGTGACATGATCACGAGTTTGCCGCCGTTGAGCAGCGGTCCCCAAATTTCGAAGGTTGAAGCATCGAAGGATAATGGGGCCAGTTGGAGAAATGTCTCGTCAGGCGAAAATGCAACATAATCAGTGCTCTTGACCAAGCGGACCACAGCACGGTTTGGAATCGCGACCCCTTTGGGAGTGCCAGTTGATCCGGAGGTGTACATCACATAGGCGAGATCTTCCGGATGACTTTGGTTAGGTGAGTTTGCGTCGGATTCGTCATTAATTTTCTCGGTATCGAGAGAAACGACTCGCGGGCCGTTTGTGGTAACGAAGCGATTAGCCAAATGACTTTTGGTCACGATCAAAGGCATCGCAGTCTGTTTAATTATCAGCGCGAGTCGCGCGGCGGGGTAATCGGGATCCAGAGGCACATAAGCGCCGCCCGCTTTTAGGATCGCGAGCAACGTCGTCACCATCTCAAGTGATCGTTCCATGCAAATACCGATAGGCATGTCCCGAGTAACACCGAGTTTCCGAAGCCGATTCGCCAACTGATTGGCTCTCCGATTCAGCTCCGAATAGCTCAACTGGTCACTTCCGAAAATCAACGCTGTAGCTGATGGCTGTTTTGTCACCTGATCTTCGAAAACTTGGGCAACAGTTTTGTCACGAGGATAATCTGTTGCCGTCGCGTTCCATTCCGGAAGTGGGTACGATTGCGGTTGTTCCGTTAGGGCCGATACGGATTTAACGAGATCGCTTAACCGCTGCTTTGGATCAGCTGCGACACGATCCAGGAGCTGCAGCCAACGCCCTTTCAACTGAACGATCGTGGAATGATCGAACAAATCCGAGTTGTAAATGAAACGACCGGTCAATCCTTCAGGGCGATCATCCAGTCCGAGCTCCAGATCAAACTTCGACGTGCCAGTGTGACATCCATGTAACTGAATTCCCACTCGCTTCCGAGAGGTTCGAGCGGCGGTTCAACCACAACCAATGCCTGCACCAGCGGTGCCCGGCTCGGGTCGCGGCCCTGCGCAAAGTTTTGCACCAGCAATTCAAATGGAACTTGATCGTGTGACAAAGCACTGAGAGTCGCAGTTCGGACATGGCCCAACAGATCGGTAAAGGAATTGTCTTTCGAAAACGCGCACCGAATCGGGATCGTGTTTAGGAAGCAGCCAAGCAATCCCATTGTTTCGCTGTGGTGCCGGCCGCTGCTCACTCCGCCAATGACGATTTCCTCTTGTCCACTGTAGCTGTGCAACAGCGCCATGAACGTCGCCACCATCATCATAAACGGGGTTGCACCCTGTTGTTCCGCGATTGCTTTCAGGGTCGCGCTCGTCTCGGTTGAGACGTGAAGCGATTCCGTTGCGCCGGCGTAGGTTTGAGTGGACGGACGGGGCCTATCGAGGGGAAGATCGAGTGCGGGCAGGTCCCGGCAGATTTTCGACCAATATGGCAGGTCACGTTCAGTGATTTCTTTAATCGCCGATCGTTGCCAGGCCGCATAATCAGAATATTGAATCGGCAAATCGGGTAGGAGCGCGGATTCATTTTTCGCGAAGGCGGCATACAACTTCTGGAGCTCCGGAAGCAAAACGCGGTAGAGCGACATGCCGTCAAAAATGATGTGATGCAGCGTCAGGTAGAGCCGGTTATCGGCATCGCCCATTCGGACAAGGCGGAGGCGATACATTGGGCCGCGGGAAAGGTCGAAGGGCAGACGCGCATCCTGAGTTGCAATCCGTTTCGCTTCATCTTCGCGCTCCGGATTCGGAAGATCGCGCAAATCGATCGATGGAATCTCGATCCGCTTCGGCGGGGGTTGAACAACCTGGACAGCGTGTTCGCCTTTCCATTCAAAGGTCGTTCGCCATGCTTCGTGCCGACGGATAATTTCTCTCAGGCTTCGTTCGAGTGCGGGAACATTCAGTTCACCATGGTGGCGAATCGTGACCGGCTCATTATAAATCAAGGCGCTTCCCGCCAGTTGCGAGTGCACCCAAATCTGTTGCTGACTGAAGGAAAGGGGAGCCGGGTCGGTTTCGATTTCGTTTCGGAATCGTGGCCGGTTTCGATTCAGTCGCGGTCCTTGCTCCGCGCAGATACCGCTCTAACAAAGCGCGCCGCGATTCTGAAAGTTCTGTCGTTCCTTTTACGTCAGGTTGCATCTTTGGGCCACGGATTAACACGGATTAAACACGGATCGTGGAGGTCGAGTTTTGCCGCTTGATCCTTGTCCGTGTTTGATCCGTGTCCATCCGTGGCAGGAAGATTTCTTTTACGCACGTTCGAAGCTTATTGGCAATGCGTTTAATCCACGCAACCCTGAGTTGTTGCGCCAAGTGAGCGGGCCGGGACGAAGCTCCAAGCCCTGTCAGACGGCGCAGGATTGTTTCAAAAGCAATCTGACCCTCCATCCGGGCCAGCGGCGCGCCGAAACAAAAGTGACTCGACCAGCCAAAAGCCACATGCTTGTTGTCCGCTCGATCGAGGATGAGCTCATCGGGATCCGGGAATCTTTCGGGATCACGATTGGCTGCGGCCATGATTGCCATGACGGCCTGTCCCTTGCGGATTTGTTTATCTCCGATTTGCACGTCGTTCGCGCGATTCGTCCCGTATGCTGACTCGGACTTTCATATCGGAGCAGTTCTTCCACCGCCGAGGGAATGAGATCTGGATTGTCGCGCAGCCGTTGCAGCTGCTCCGGATTCCGCATCAAAGTGAGAAGGCCGTTACCGATCAGATTGGTTGTTGTTTCCTGACCGCCGACCATCGTGACGATGCAATTGGCGACGATCTCTTCGTCGGTCAGGCGATCTCCATCGATTTCCGCGGTCAGAAAGGAATGAATCAATCCTTCGCGCGGATGTTCGCGGGTCTGGCGATCGCTTTCTGAAAATAGGTGGTCAGGTTGTTCGTGCTCTCGAGGACGCGCGGGGTTCTGTCGGGATTATGCTGAAAATTGCCGAGCATCTCCGCGAAATCAGCCGACCAATTCTTCAGTTTGACGTGATCCTCCACTGGGACTCCAAGCATTTCGGCGGTAACAATGGCCGGCATCGGCGCAGCGAAATCCGCAATGACATCCATTTCTCCCTTCGGTAGGACGCGATCGATCAAATCATCAGCAATTTCCTGGATGTGGCTGCGCAGAGTGCGCACGCGCTGCGGGGTAAAGGCGGCGGAAGCGAGTCCGCGCAGCCGGGTATGCGCCGGCGCATCCATGAACAGCATCTGTTTCACCATGACCTTTGCGATGGGATTCAGCGCGGAGAGTCCCATCGCGGTGAGTTGTTCCGGAGTCGGTGTGCGATCAGCCGAGAAAGAATGAAGGACACTCTGGACGTCGTCATAACGTGTCACCACCCAAGTGTGAAGGAACCGGTCCCAATGGACCGGATCTTCCGTGCGCAATGTTCGATAGAGCGGATATGGATCGGCCAAGACTTGCGGCTCGAGCAGGCGAACGAGGCTGAGCCTTGCGTCAGGTGATGCCATTACCGGCGGTCTGGCCCATCCGCGGCCGTTCGATCGAACGCCGCCAGCGCTGCATCAACATCGGCTTCGCTCATGGCATTCAGTTGCGTCACGAGCGTATCTTCGATCCGCTGAGCGAGTGTGGCAACCGTTGGAGCATCAAAGACATCGAGCAACTTTAGTTCGGCTCCGAAAGCATTACGAACCTGGGCCACGATCTGTGCGCCAAGAAGTGAATGTGCGCCGAGATGAAAGAAATCATCGTGAAGCCCGATGCGCTCGAGTTTCAGGACCTTTGCAATAATTCCAGCAAGCGTTTCTTCCACCTGAGTGCGCGGAGCGACAAATCCCGACTCGTTTGGACACGGATCCATTTGCGGAGCCGGTAACGCTACCCGGTTCAATTTTCCATTGGTTGTTAGTGGAATTGAATCGACCCAAACAAATGCCGCCGGCTCCATGTAATCGGGTAACGCCCGCCGAATTGCTTCCCGCAGTTGTTGCTCGTTCCTTTCTGATTCGGCCACGGGCACGACATAGGCCACCAGTCTTCTTTTCACCCGGCCGATCCTCTCGTGCAATCACCGCGCTTGCCTTTACCAACGGGTGATCCTTGAGCACCGCATTGATTTCTGCCGGTTCAATCCGGTAACCGCGAATTTTCATTTGATCGTCAATCCGTCCTACGAACGCGATCTCGCCATTCGGAAGACGACAGGCCAGATCTCCCGTCCGATACAACCGGCTGGGGTCGTCCACGCAAAGTCCAGTCACAAACCGTTCCTCCGTCAGATCCTTTCGGTTGCGGTAACCGCGAGCCAGGCCCGCGCCCCCCACATATATCTCACCTGTCAGGCCGTCCGGCACTTCGCACCCGTTCTCATCTAATATATGTACGCGCACCTGAAAAATCGGGAGCCCGATCGACGGTGTTCGCCCGTTATTCTCGCCCGCCGGCACAATTCCGGACGTCGCCACGACCGTGCATTCGGTAGGCCCATAATTGTTCACCAGCACAAACGGAAGCCCGGGCGACGGATACCGATGGAGCGTGTCCGCGCCAGTTAGCAGAAAGCGTAATGCTGTTTCGTTCGGCCAAGGCAATGCGATCAACTCCTCGGCAACGACGGTCGGAACAAAACTTACGGTAATCTGCTGTTGAACGAGCCAGTCACGCAGTTTTTCAGGCGCAAGACGGGTTTGTTCATCTGGAAAATAGAGAGCAGCGCCGGCGGTCAGCGTTGGCCAGATTTCCCAGACCGCCGCATCGAAACCAACGCTCGCTTGGAAAGTCGTCCGGGACGATGAATCAAGTCTGAAGGTTTCAACGTGCCACGAAACAAGGTTGGACAAACTTTCGTGCGCGATTTCAACCCCTTTTGGTTTGCCGGTAGAACCGGAGGTATAGATCACGTAAGCCAGATCATTCGTGCTGGATTGAGCCAACGGAGCGTTGGAAGATTGGGATTGGATTGTTTCTCTTTCCGCATCGAGCGCGATGATCTCGACCGGCACGCCCTCCCAGCGATCAACAAACTTTGTCTCTGTCAGAAGAAGACGCACTCCGCCGTCGCTGATCATGTAACGCAAGCGTTCGGCGGGATGCACTAAATCCATCGGCAGATAGGCCGCGCCACATTTCAGAATGGCAAGGGCGGTGATTACGAATTCGGGAGATCGCTCCAGGCAGATTGCGATCAAGTCTTCGCGACCAATTCCTCTTGCTTTCAGATAATTGGCCAACTGATTCGCGCGCGATTCGAGCTCGGCATAAGTGACACGCTCGTGCTCGCGGACCAGCGCGAGGTTTTGCGGGTGAATGGCGGCCTGCGCGGAGATCAACGAGGGAACGGAACGATCTGGTGGTTCGGGTGGTTGAACCGATTCCGCGCGAGTTGTTGTCGTTCTCTGGGTGATGGATGGTGCCGTGTTGCTCATTGAAAGAGTGCGGCCATTCTGCATCAATTATTGCGGAGCGGAGCTAGCCGTTGCGCGTACGTGCAAAGTCTGTGCCAAGGTTTGGTCCGCGTCTAGGGGATGTTGTAGGCCTGCCGTAGCGGAGCTTTCCACCTGCGGAGCTTGGGAACAGTAATTGGAGTCCGAGGCGCAGCGACTGTGTATCTGTGTAGCGAAGTAGCGCTTAGTAAACTAAGAATGGGTGTCATCCCGAGCCCGCGAAGACGGCGAGGGACCCCTCGTTGCAAATTGTGTCACATAAGTGAGGGAAGAGCGACCGATATGGAGTAGGCGCTATCCTAATGCGCAAGCCTTAACCGCTTTCGCGTCAGATCAGGCGGCTACTCCAAAATGGCGTTCACCGTTGTTTGCGTAACGTAAATTTCAATTGAGGGGTCCCTCTGCGCGCTAGCGCCGGCCTCGGGATGACACGCATTTTTCATCGTGGTTCCGGAAATCGTTGCGTCCTAAACTCGCTCATTCCTCAAACCACGAGTCGCCGCTACTCAGCCGCCTTAAATGACCGAAACCCCCGGTACCCAAGCACCGCGTTCAACAACAAATTCGGCACCGCCGCAATCAGATTGAAAATCAACACCTGCCTAACATTAGAAAAATCCGTGTACGGAATCAGCGCCATCTGCGTTGCCAAGGTAAGCGGAATATAAAGCCAGGCTCCTGCGATCCACGCTTTGGAAGCGTTCATCGACCAGAGCGCGCCAGTGAGAACCTTCATGACCGTTCCACCGATCATCAACAAAAGCTCGTGCTGCAGATGCGAGTATTTGTTTCCGAGGACGAACAGAAATTCATTCGGGAAAAACCAGGCCGCAGTCAACACAACCGCGCAACATCCAGCCACCGCCGCCCACGATAGCGAAATATTGGAACCGCAGCTTTGCTATGTTCTGGCAACGCGCGAAAGCCGGGACGAAAATATTCATCAACACTTGCCCCATGACCGCGAAGATCATGGCCAGACGTCCCAAGGCGCCGACCTCCGCAACCGAAGTTGGCTTGGCTGCCAAAAACGCTGATCAGAAAAACCGTGATCTGACCCTGCAAAACAAAGAAGACCGCATTAGCGGCCTGGTTCCGGATGAAACCATTAATCGCAACCCGGTCCTCTGCATTTTCCGGCGCATTGAAATCGATAACGCTGGCGCAGTATTTTCGAAGCATTACGTACTGAATCAGAAATGCCATTGAACTGACGGCAACTGCAACGCCGGCATTGAGAAAAAGAAATGCGCAGACGACCAGCATAACGAGGCGGCCCAGGGCGCCGGTGAGATCAATTCTCTGGATCAGCGCAATGTCAGAGCGCAATCGAGGCACCACCGTCATTACCCCGAGCGAAAATTGAACGAGCAGTCCGAACAGAATCGCCGTGACCAAAATCGTCGCATAAGGGATTGAGGCACCGTTTCGCGTCAGCAACCAATACATCACCGGAGTAACAGCAACGATGGCGATCAGTCCGAGCCTGCGTCGGAAATTCTGAGCCGTGGTCAGGAGCTGTCCGAATCGGTAGCGATCCTGCCAGACCCGTCCGCCGATTGAGAGGAGGCCGATGCTGATCCCCATGTCGGCAAGCACGTTGATCGTCCCCTGCATTGTGTTCGAGATGGTGAAATAGGCGTATTCGCTCTGGTTAAGCCAGCGAACGATCAGGATGCCGCTGGCAAATCCGACCAATTGCACCAGAGCCTGGACCGAAGCGAAGTTTCCCACGATCCGGGCACGCTGAAGTGCGCGCCGAATCACTGGCGTTGTCGCTTCATCCAAAAGCGGCCGCGGGATTGGGCCGAAAAGACTCATCGATGTATGGCGAGTTGGCGCACGCGGGGAAGGTAGCGTCCCCGATGCCATGTGACGAGCTTTGAATCGCTGATTAATCAGACAGGATTAACAGAATTAACAGAATTGCCGGCTTAGAGAGACTGGCTCCGAAAGCGGTCGCGAGCGGGCAGATCTTACGGATGGTCGATTGACCTGCTGGCCATCAGCAATTGGCCATCAGCCATCGGCCTATACTGCTGGCCGAGGATTTGCTTTGGCAAGAATCGCCGAAAGAACGGCCTTTTCTTGCGGATGTTCTAAATGAATCGCCCACCGCTCTTAAGCAGCTTTCGACCAGTTGGACGTTTGCGATCGCATTCGCGTTTTGGTGCCCATTGCATTTCTGGATTACACCACCGGCTGGGAAGTCAGTCTTTCGATTCTCTATTGCGTTCCCGTTTTCATTGTGGCCTGGCGTTGCGGCCGCCAATCAGGAATTCTGATGTCACTGATTGCCGCGTTGACCTGGTGGTGGGCAGATGTGCACGCCGGCCATCCTTATCTGAAAAGCTGGATGGAAAGTTGGGAAGTCTTTGTCCGTTGCAGTTTTTTCATTATCACCGCCATCGGGACTTCCGCGGTCAAACATCAGCGGGATGCGAGCGCATCGCGCATTGCGTTGCTCGAATACACTCAACGTCTTGAACTGGAAATCATCGGAATCAGTGAGCGCGAGCAGGAACGCATCGGCCAGGATTTGCACGACGGCATCTGTCAAAGCCTGGCCGCATTGAGTTGCAGTGCCGCATCATTGAAAGGCGATCTCGAAGAACAAGGTCTTGCTGCCGAAGCAAAAGTGGCGGACGAATTGGCTGGATTGCTGCGAGAAGTTGTAGGCGAGACGCGAAAC
The DNA here is from genome assembly GCA_963751725.1 of uncultured Verrucomicrobiae bacterium. Lineage (GTDB taxonomy): Bacteria > Verrucomicrobiota > Verrucomicrobiia > Chthoniobacterales > UBA10450 > AV80. Next base: position 7,436 of record CAVVVQ010000003.1, on the reverse strand, counting down.
CTGGCGCGCGGTCTCGTCCCGGTTCAAATGGACGAGGCCGGTCTTTCTTCTGCGTTGGATGAACTGACTGCATCCGTCACGCGATTGCTTGGTATCCGGTGCGTCTACGAAATCGTTGGTAACCCGGTCGTGCATGATAATTCTGTCGCAATGCATCTTTATCGAATCGCTCAGGAAGCAATCAACAACGCGACCAAACACGGCAAGGCCACGAAGATCCTCGTTTCCGTCATCGAAGACGGCAGAAAACTGATTCTTCAAATCACCGATAACGGCATCGGAATTTCAAAGGCCACGACGACAAACGACGGGAAGGGGATGGGCGTGGGGCTGATGCAATATCGAGCTCGATTAAGTGGCGGCGAATTGAGCATGACCGAAGCCAACAGCAGGCGGGACGATTGTTTCCTGCGAAATTCCATTACCGCGAGAAGAATGGAGGCAACATGCCGCGTGACCCGCAAGCGAACGTGAAAACGCGACCACAAACGCAAGCGCCAGCGCGAGTCGTGTTAGTGGAAGATCATCCGATGTTCCGTGAGCAATTGGCCCATCTGATTAACAAACAATCGGATATGGCGGTTTGCGCGGAAGCAGACAATGCGATCGATGGGTTCGAAGCGATCAATCGTCATCAGCCCTCGCTCGCCATCATCGATATCACGCTCAAAGGTTCAAGCGGACTGGAGCTGTTGAAAGATCTTCGGGCGCGCGAAGTGAAAGTTCCAGTCCTGATGCTCTCCATGCATGCCGAGTCGCTTTACGCCGAACGAGCGATGCGCGCCGGCGCGAATGGCTATATCACCAAAGTAGAAGCGTCGGCTAAAGTGATGACCGCAATTCGTCAGGTGCTCGCCGGCGACATTTATCTCGACCAGCAATTCATGAACCGGTTTGTCAGCAAGGTTTTGGTTAACCCGAAGAATGGGTCGCAGAATCCGATCGAACGCTTAACTGATCGCGAGCTCGCGGTGTTTGAAGGGATCGGCGAAGGTCTAACTACTCGTGAGATCTCGATCAAATTGCGGGTCGGTTCCGCCACTGTTGAAACGTATCGGGCCCGGATAAAAGAAAAGCTCGGACTGCAGAATGCCGGGCAATTACGGGCCAAAGCCACCAGCTGGGTGCAGGAACACCACGCCATTACCGGGTAGACTAAGTTGACGGGAGGGTCGATTACGCGTAAATTGCCTGTCGCGCCTCGGCCTTCGAAGGCGTCGTATGCCCATTATTGGTAGGCCAACGGATTCTTTAACACGGATCAAACACCCTCCTTCGACTGTGATATCGGGACTCGGCGCGGCGGGCGAATAGCCACAGATGCACACGTTAACGTGGCCAGGACTCGACGTCCGGCGGCCCTCCCGTTAATTAAGAATCCGTGTTCAATCCGTGAGTCTGTCCGCTGGCCTCAGCCCTCCCTTGTACTGGTTTCCACTACAAAAGGAAACTGGGCTTTGTCCCGCGGTCTAGGTCTTGTGGCTGCTCTAGAAGCCACCCGCAATTATGAAAATTCTACATTCGCAAAATCGTCGGGGCTTCACTCTCGTTGAAATTATGATCGTGGTCGCCATCATCGCTTTGTTGGCGTCGATCGCCGTTCCCGGGTTTCTCCGAGCACGTAAACGTTCTCAAGCCAGTCGCATCATCAATGACCTGCGATTGATTGATGGCGCAGTCGACATGTATGCGATCGAGAACAACAAATCGTCCGGGAACACGGTTAACGTTTCCGATTGGACGAAGTATCTCAAAGCCGGCACGAACCTTTACACCACCGGTAAAGACATCCTGGGCGCCACCTACGGCAACCAGCGGGTCGATTCTCTCCCAAGCGTTCCGTCGAGCAGCAAAGCTGCGCTCTCCGACGTGACCGACAACACTTTCTGGTCTCCGTATAACTAAGTTAGAAAAGTCTAACTAATAACAATTTGAGTTTGTTTTTGCCCGGTGGCGCGTTCGAATCAAGAGGTAGGGCGCGCTGCCGGTGCATATTTTTGGGGTGGGGGCCTTTGCGAAGAATCAATCAAATAGAGCTCTCCGCGAACGAGTCGCGGCCTAAGGTGGAACGGAACGCCGCCAGTCCGGCTCGGACCCGGGCACGTTGCTAAAATAATCAGGCCCGACAACAGTCGGGGCCTCACCTTACTCGTGGGGCGAGACGCTGGCGGCCCAGCCGTCAACCGGCGGATAGGTTTGGACGAGCAGGACAATATCGGCCCGCTCGGAAGTCTTCGGGATCCTTTAAAACAGCACTTGCCCCAGAATGGGGTGTGAGCAACGATATATCCCGCTTCCGTCATTCGACGGACGTTGACGATCCAGAGTAGCTCAGTGGTAGAGCGGTCGGCTGTTAACCGATTGGTCGTAGGTTCAAATCCTACCTCTGGAGCCATTCGACGCGCTCGGTCCGCAATGGACTGCTCATGACCTCTGAGCCCCCAGCCATGGGGCTTGATCCTGTGATCGAAGGGGAGAGGGGGGGAGTGTTAGTGGTGGGTTTTGATCGCTTCCCGTAACGAGGGGGGGGGGAGGGGGGAGTGTAGGGGTGGTTTTCCTGGCTTGAGGAAAAGCCTAATTCGCACGGGCGACGCCTGCGCTACCACGACGACATAAACCTATCCGTCTGGGGAATTCTCAACTACAACGACGAAGGGATAACTATTATCTGGCCCGGGTCCTGATTCAAACACCGTAATTCTCATTAACGGCATCGTCACGGCAAAAGCCTAACAGCCCTGTAATGTCGGAGTAGCGGTAGCTCTCAGCTTGATCTTATGGGTGGTGGGGAGGGCTGATACGTGTTTCTGTGGAGTTGCAGGGGGGCGAGGGGGCCTCCAGATGGGTTACTTTGGTGTACGGATTCAATGGCGAGGTGATTTTTAGGGTAATCTGGGTCCGGACCGGGGTGAGTTTCGCGCGATAGGGCGGGCACATATCGGTGCGGACAACGACCTCGGTGTTGCGGTTGGCTACCATCAATCAGTTACGCCAAACAGAATCCTAGAAATCTCGTAGTCGCGAAGCTGATGCTTGGTCGGATCGGCCGACACAATTGCCAGGCAAAGAGCATTGATGGTTGAGGCCGAATGTCTCTGCCATTTTGCCTCTTGCTTGCGAATCGTTGACATCAGGAACGAGAGGCCCCGGGACAGTGGATTTGCTGACTTATTCGATCCACTGACATCGGCATTTTCCGAGCGTTTTGCCACGCAAGTCCGACCAGGGTGACATTGCGCAACAGTGATGGAGCAGCCTTCCAAAGACGACTGGCAGAATGGTCCCGCAGTGAGTCCTGCCGCCGACCAACTGGAGACATACGGCCCTTGGTGGATAATAAACGAACGGCGCTGGATGGGGATTTTTAGTTTTGACGATTCGAATCCCTTCCAGATGTCCTCCATCCTTTAATCCTGCTTTTTCACTTGCTCTTGCTCTCCCTGAAAAGCGACGTCGGCTGTGTAGAGCAAGAGTAAGTGAAAGAGCAGGGTTAAGGAGAAAATCGGAGTTTAAAACCGGTACATCACTGCCCCGATCGCATGGAAACGATCCATGATTCCGCCCACTTCGGCGGTGAGCGACCAACGCTTGTTGATTTCCCAGTTTCCACCAATTAAAAGGTTCCACTGATCCTCCGGCTTAACCCGGACCGAGAATTCCAAGGCATCTTGACCGATCAGATTGGCAAGTCGCGGACGATTGCGCAGGTCAATCGAATCCCGGATTTCTGAGGTGGCGACCAGGCACATTCCGCCAATCCAGAGTGAGCCGGTCCCAAACTTGCCGGAACTCATGAGCATCCCCAGGCGAGGGGTGAAGGTTAACGATTGAATTGGATCATCGCCGACCTTCCCTTTCTGCGTCGAGACGATGTCGCCGGTGGTGTAGTTCGCATCGAGCGTTAAGAAAAACGCTTTCCAGCCTCCGGCCAGGGTCATGCCCGCACCATAACTGAATCTGCTGTATTCGACCTCCGACTTTAATACTTCGCCATCGGACAGAACGATGGCCGGCTTTGTTACGCCGGACGTTTCGCCGACTAAACCGTAAACATTCAGGAAAGGAAAAATCCAGGTATCGAGGCGGAGGACTCCAGTGGAGGTGGCCGTTTCGGCGTCGCGAATGTTTAGGTTAATCGGATGTCCCTCAATCTTGACGTCAGAGACCACCATGTTCTGGTGGATATAAGTGTAGGTTAAACCGACGCCCAACGGTAATGGCAGATCGAATCCCTTTTCTTTGGCGGCCTTTCCCCAGATTGGCAACCAATCGATCAATGGCTGGGGGTCACCGAGATCAGGTTTGGCGCCTAACGGATCGAAATCGTAAATCGTCGATGGTGGGGCCACCGATGAAACCGCTGTGCTTTGGCCGTAGAGGCGGGTGCTGCCCGATAAAAGGCAACACACCACAATAATCCTCAGTTGGTGGGTAAAAAAACGGTGCTGCACTTTGGACGAGCGGGGTGCGCAGTTCGAGACGTTTCCTTTCGGGGCAGGATCGTAAGTGCATAACCAAGCACAGGTGAAGCAAAATCTGCGCTGCGTTACCCCGAAACGCTTATGAAGGGTCAGAGCTACTGACGGACGGGTAGAACGCGAGGCGGAATCGCCACTAATAGCTGGCCACCCGTTTACCGGCGTTGGATTGGTTGAAGTCTACGACCTTGGATCGCAGTAGCTCATCATTCTTGTGGTCGTTGTTTCCCAACCAGCTTCCTCGGCTTCGCGAAGATCTGGCGTAGCAACCAGCATGAAGAAGCCCTCAAGCTACAGGCGAACACCAATCTGATTCGCAATCAGCAGTGCGCTATCAACCATTGGCCAGCGTCATCGCGAACGCGCTCAGGAGAATGACAAAAATGTTATGTTCCTGCCCTTGCCGGGGATTTACTCCGCGCCCACAGTGCGCGCTAATATGCCCAGCGAGCTCCCGCCAATCTGTATTGATAACCCAGGCGTTTTCATCCTGCCTGATGGGCCGTTTCCAATTGCAAGCTTGCGCGTACTCCGAAATCAACGGGGAGAACCGGACGAGCTGATTTTCGTTTTTGACAACAAGCTTCGAACGAGGCTGAGACTTCAGAAAACGGTGTGGATCAAATTGAAGGGGAACCCTCAGCCGATTGAAATCGATGCCATCGGAGAGCCGTGTTGCGATCAAGAATTTGCTAACCTTCATCTCCGGCATCTGCACTTGACCATGCTGCCTCCAGCGTTGGTCGAGGTAGCAATTGCCATGATGACAATGGCCTAAGCCTGATTGTATTGGCCATCGGACAGGTGAGAACGTGGAGCTTAGAAGCCAGCCCGAGCCGAAGGAATCTGCGCCCGCTCCTGCCAGCGGTGCTCGGTATCGTTAGACCGTTCCTCAACTCCACCTCGACAGATGGTGGCAGGCAGGAAGCCCGTTAGTTTAGTGCGCAGAGTCTTAGGGGCGGGCAACAATCCGAAACTGGCATCCCTTAACTGTTCCAGACTCTCCGCAACGCTGATTATTGTGCCAGGTCTTGGGTTATGACGGCCATCAGCAAACTTGAGTCGGTGCAATGCCTGAAAGAATACTGCTGTCCGCTTCTTGGCAGGCCAAGGCTCGACAGCTCACGTTTCATCGGGAACAAATTACGACTCGACGGTAGCGATAGCTTTCGGGTCACCCTCATTAGCAAGAACAACTTGACCAAAAAACCACTCGGCAAATCCGTCCTTATTTTTCAGTCATTTTTTTCAACTCTTTCATATTGTGTGGTTTACCCGCGGTGTTGCGGTGGGAAATCTGCCATAATTTACTTACCTCCGTGCGAGTAAAGAACAGCTTGGTATGCGATGACAAGCTTTTAATAGCGCATGGCCATCGTTTTCGTCGGCAGGTCTGCTCTGCAAGAGGAGATGTGACGTGAGAACGCTCGCTCAAGTTTTCGATGCGGTAAATCGATCGGCCGGTGAGTCGTTCGACAGTCAGGTAGACTCAGTGCACACTGAACGCGTCGGAGGCGAAACAGTGCTGCACCTCGTCGCAAAGTGGGGAGACGTTGAAGCCATCCGAGTGCTCGTAGAAAATGGCGCGAACATCAACAAAGCGGGAGAAGATAAGAATACTCCGCTGCATTACGCCGCAATGTTAGGCAAGCTTGATGCCGTTCGCTGTCTGGTTGAGCTGGGTGCTTTGAATCTTAAAGACCGCTACGGAAATACGCCAGCAGATCTGGCAGCCGATCATGAAGACGTTCACCAGTTTCTCACGGCACATGGTTTCTAACCAATCGATCTGACCTAACACGTAACATTAGAAGTCCGGCGATGGAAGGGTTAGGCGGAATGTATCTGCCTCGCGCACGAATTCGCTGACTACTCGCATGGCTTCTAACGGAACCGCTTGCAGCAACAAGTGTGGGGCCTCCAAGCTGGACTTCCCTAACCCGTGGATTCAACCGCAAGATAAGCTCAGACGCAGCTCGCGGAACGACTCGATCGCGCGCGCCGCGCAAGTAGAGCACCGGAACGCGGAGCCGCTTCGAGCTTGCTTGATGCATCGACCGAAAGCACCGCCTGAATCCTCGCGCGAATTGTGGCAGGGGCCACGCGCGCTGACGGCCTGCGCGAGGGCCGAACGCAGGGCGGGAGTCGATGAAGGAGCCGAGAAGAAAGATAGCTCAATAGGCCGACGGGAGCCGCGCCAATCGGAAGCAATTTGAGCAGGGGACGCAGAGGCTGCGAAGAGGGGGCGGGGATTACGAACAAAGGAGCAACACAAGATGACGGCCTTGAGTCGCGATGAGCATGAAGCCGCCAGCGATATTGCGATGGGTCCTGAGAAGGATTCGCCAAGGATAACGAAAGGCCCTTCTGCCGGGAAGCTGCGGTCGCGAGCGAAGGCTTCAAGTTCAACGTATCCCAGTGGCTCACTCGCCGGATAACGCACGACCTTCACTGTGAACTCCGAACCGAGCGCGGCGGCGAAGGGCTCGAACAAGTCACCCGTTCCATCCATTCCAGGAAGTAACAGCAGTGTGATCATGCCGCGCCTAAAAGGAACGCAGGTCAACGACAGCATGAGGTTGCATGATTGTTCGATTAAATGCACCGTCGAAAATTCATTCAAGTATTTTGTGAAGTTTGTTAGGGGCTTAGCCGACCCAAACGTGATACGCGCTGCCCGCAGCCGCACCGAGCAGCAACCCGGTCACAACATCTACCACGACATGTCGACCGAGAACCTGGCCGGAACGGTGAGCTGTCGAGCGCGCAATCCAACGGTATTGCTGCGGATTGACGCGCATAAGAGAGAGAATCATTTTTGTTCTCGCCCATTCGCGTCCAACTCGCGTCGATTCGCTGGCAAGGCCGTTTCCGAGAGCTTAGGCTCGCCCGGACCGCGATCCTTGAAGCGCTGTTGAGAAAGTCGAAGTGCAGGCGCAAGTAGGCACCGGGGAGGGT
>CAVVVQ010000002.1:0-340894 GCA_963751725.1 uncultured Verrucomicrobiae bacterium | reverse complement strand
AGCAAGCGTTTCTTCTACCTGAGTGCGCGGAGCGACAAATCCCGACTCGTTGGGACACGGCTCCATTCGCGGAGCCGGTAACGCTACCCGGTTCAATTTGCCATTGGTTGTTAGTGGAATTGAATCGACCCAAACAAATGCCGCCGGCTCCATGTAATCTGGTAACGTCCGCCGAATAGCCTCTCGCAGTTGTTGCTCGTTCCTTTCTGATTCGGCCACGGGCACGACATATGCCACCAGTCTTTTTTCACCCGGCCGATCTTCTCGTGCAATCACCGCGCTTGCCTTTACCAATGGGTGATCCTTGAGCACGGCATTGATTTTTCTGGTTCAATCCGATAACCGCGGATTTTAATTTGATCGTCAATCCGTCCTACGAAGACGATCTCGCCATTCGGAAGACGACAGGCCAGATCACCCGTCCGATACAACCGGCTGTGGTCGTCCACGCAAAGTCCAGTCACAAACCGTTCCTCCGTCAGATCCTTTCGGTTGCGGTAACCGCGAGCCAGGCCCGCGCCCCCCACATATAGCTCACCTGTCAGGCCGTCCGGCACTTCGCACCCGTTCTCATCTAATATATGTACGTGCACCTGGAAAATCGGGAGCCCGATCGACGGTGTTCGCCCGTTATTCTCGCCCGCCGGCACAATTCCGGACGTCGCCACGACCGTGCATTCGGTAGGCCCATAATTGTTCACCAGCACAAACGGAAGCCCGGGCGATGGATACCGATGGAGCGTGTCCGCGCCAGTTAGCAGAAAGCGTAATGCTGTTTCGTTCGGCCAAGGCAATGCGATCAACTCCTCGGCAACGACGGTCGGAACAAAACTAACGGTAATCTGCTGTTGAACGAGCCAGTCACGCAGTTTTTCAGGCGCGAGACGGGTTTGTTCATCTGGAAAATAGAGAGCAGCGCCGGCGGTCAGCGTTGGCCAGATTTCCCACACCGCGGCATCAAAACCAACGCTCGCTTGGAAAGTCGTCCGGGATGAGGAATCAAGTCTGAAGGTTTCAACGTGCCACGAAACAAGGTTGGACAAACTTTCGTGCGCTATTTCAACCCCTTTCGGTTGGCCGGTAGAACCAGAGGTATAGATCACGTAAGCCAGATTATTCGTGCTGGATTGAGGCAACGGAGCGTCGGAAGATTGGGATTGGATTGTTTCTCTTTCCGCATCGAGCGCGACGATCTCGACCGGCACGCCCTCCCAGCGATCAACAAACTTTGTCTCTGTCAGAAGGAGACGCACTCCGCCGTCGCTGATCATGTAACGCAAGCGTTCGGCGGGATGCACCAAATCCATCGGCAGATAGCCCGCGCCACATTTCAGAATGGCAAGAGCGGTGATTACGAATTCTGGAGATCGCTCCAGGCAGATTGCGATCAAGTCTTCGCGACCAATTTCTCTCGTTTTCAGATAATTGGCCAACTGATTCGCGCGCGATTCGAGCTCGGCATAAGTGACACGCTTGGGCTGCAAACCAACGCAAGGTTTTCCGGGTGAATCGCGTATGCGCAGAGATCAACGATGGAACAGACCGATTTCGTTGTTCGGGTGGTTGAACCGATTCCGCGTGAGTTGTTGTCGTTCTCGGGGTGATGGAAGGTGCCGTGTTGCTCATTTAAAGAGTGCGGCCATTCTGCATCAATTATTGCGGAGCGGAGCTAGCCGTTGGCGTACGAGGAAAGTCTGTGCCAAGGTTTGGTCCGCGTCTAGGAAGGTTTTGGACTGCGGCGGCAAAGCGAAGCGTCGACGCCGCTTTGGGATGGTGTGAAATTCTATCAACGGCAACGATTAACCCAAAGGAAACCCTTTGCGCCAGCCAATAACCCACGATCCTGCAGCAGCGATTCAGCTAGCGTTCACTAGCTCATTCCGTCGTGAGCAGCCAGGCACCGGCCCCAAGCGGTGTCGCGCTCTGCTTGCCACCGCGGTCCCAAGACTGACACCGCCCTACGCAGCCGCCTTAAATGAGCGAACCCCCGGTACCCAAGCACCGCGTTCAACAACAAATTCGGCACGCCGCAACCAGATTGAAGATCAAGACCTGCCGGACGTTGGAGAAATCGGTGTAAGGAATCAGTGCCATTTGTGTCGCGAAGGTAAGCGGAATATAGAGCCATGCACCTGCGATCCACGCTTTCGATGCGTTTAGCGACCATACCGCACCGGTCAGCACGCCATGAACGTTCCGCCGATCATCAATGGGAGTTCCTGTTGAAGATGCGAGTATTTGTTCCCGAGGACGAAGAGAAATTGGTTCGGAAAAACCAGGCCGCAATCAGCAACCGCGCAACATCCAGCCACCGCCCCGACGATAGCGAAGTATTGGACCCGGAGTTTTGCGATTCTGGCAACGTGCGAAAGCCGGCACGAAGACGTTGGTCAACAGTTGGCCCATCACCGCGAAGATCATCGCGAGACGCCCGAGGGCGCCGACTTCAGCGACCGAAGTTGCTCGGCTGCCGAAAACGCTGATTAGGAAAACCGTGATCTGTCCCTGCAGACCAAAGAAGACCGCATTGCAGCCTGGTTTCGGATGAAGCCGCTTATCGCAACCCGGTCCTCGGTGTTTTCCGGCGCGCTGAAATCGATCACGCTGGCGCATACTTTCGGAGCATTGCGTACTGGATGAGAAACGCGATCGAGCTGACTGTGACCGCAACGCCGGCATTTAGAAAAAGGAACGCGCGGACCAGGATGATGAGCCGGCCTATTGCGCCGGTGAGGTCGATTCTCTGGATCAGCGAAATATCAGAACGCAATCGAGGTACAACCGTTATCACCCCGATCGAAAACTGAACGAGCAGTCCTAACAGTATCGCCGTAACCAATATCGTCGCGTAAGGGATCGAGGCACCGTTTCGGACAGCAACCAATACATCACCGGAGTAACAGCAACGATAGCGATCAGTCCGAGTCGGCGTCGGAACTTCCGAGCAGTGGTCAGGAGCTGTCCGAATCGGTTGCGGTCTTGCCAGACCCGTCCGCCGATTGAGAGGAGGCCGATGCTGATCCCCATGTCGGCAAGCACGTTGATCGTCCCCTGCATTGTGTTCGAGATGGTGAAGTACGGCGTATTCGCTCTGGTTAAATCGCCGGACGATCAAGATGCCGCTGGCAAATCCGACCAGTTGCACCAGAGCTTGGACCGTAGCGAAATTTCCCACGATCCGGGCACGTTGAAGTGCGCGCCGAACCACTGGCGTCGTCGTTTCATCCAACAGCGGCTGCGGAACTGGTCCGAAAAGACTCATCGATGTATGGCGAGTTGGCGCACGCGGGGAAGGTAGCGCCCCCGATGCCATGTGACGAGCTTTGAAGTCCCGCCGACCCTCAGACAGATTCACAGGATTAACAGGATTACCCGGATTTACTACGGACGGTCGAAGGCCTGGCGAAGTCTTGGAGCGATTCGGCTATCAGCAATTTGCCATCAGCCATCGTCCTATGTCGCTGGCCGAGGATTTGCTTTGGAAGAATGGCCGAAGAACGGCCCTTTTCTTTCGGATGTTCTAAATGAATCGCCCCACCGCTCCTAAGCAGCTTTCGACCAGTTGGACGTTTTCGATCGCATTCGCCTTTTGGTGCCCATTGCGTTTCGGATTACACCACCGGCTAGGAAGTCAGTCTTTCGATTCTCTATTGCGTCCCCGTTTTCGTTGTGGCCTGGCATTGCGGCCGGCAATCAGGATTCCTGATGTCATTGATTGCCGCGCTGACCTGGTGGTGGGCGGATGTGCACGCCGGCCATCCTTATCTGAAAAGCTGGATGGAATGTTGGGAAGTCTTTGTCCGTTTCAATTTTTTCATTATTACCTCGATCGGAACGTCCGCGGTGAAACATCAACGGGATGCGAGCGCTTCGCGTATTGCGTTGCTCGAATACACTCATCGGCTTGAGCTCGAAATCATCGGAATCAGCGAGCGCGAACAGGAACGCATCGGCCAGGACTTGCACGACGGCATCTGTCAAAGCCTGGCAGCATTGAGTTGTGGCGCCGCATCATTGAAAGATGATCTCGAAGAACAAGGTCTCAGTGCTGAAGCAAAAGTGGCGGACGAATTAGCCGCATCATTGCGAGAAGTTGTGGGCGAGACGCGAAACCTGGCGCGCGGTCTTGTCCCGGTTCAAATGGACGAGGCAGGTCTCTCTTCTGCCTTAGATGAACTGACTGCATCTGTCACGCGATTGCTCGGTATCCAATGCGTTTACGAAATCGTTGGCAACCCGGTCGTGCATGATAATTCAGCCGCAGTCCACCTCTATCGGATTGCTCAAGAAGCAATCAACAACGCGACCAAGCACGGCAAGGCCACGAAGTTCCTCGTTTCCTTCATCGAAGACGGCCGACAAATGATTCTTCGAATCACCGATAACGGCATCGGAATTTCAAAGGCTACCACGACAAACGACGGGAAGGGCATGGGCGTCGGGCTGATGCAATATCGAGCTCGATTAAGTGGCGGCGAATTGAACATGACCGAAGCCAAAGCAGGCGGGACGATTGTTTCCTGCGAGATTCCATTACCACGAGAAGAATGGAGGCAACATGCCGCGTGACCCGCAAGCGAACGTGAAAACGCGACCACAAACGCAACCACCAGCGCGAGTCGTGTTAGTGGAAGATCATCCGATGTTCCGTGAGCAGTTAGCGCATCTGATTAACAAACAATTGGATATGGCGGTTTGCGCGGAAGCGGACAATGCGATCGGTGGTTTCGAAGCGATCAATCGTCATCAGCCTTCGCTCGCCATCATCGATATCACGCTCAAAGGTGCAAGCGGACTCGAGCTGTTGAAAGATCTCCGGGCGCGCGAAGTGAAAGTCCCAGTCCTAATGCTCTCCATGCACGCCGAGTCGCTTTACGCCGAACGAGCGATGCGGGCCGGCGCGAACGGTTACATTACCAAGGTAGAAGCGTCGGCTAAAGTCATGACCGCAATTCGTCAGGTGCTTGCCGGTGAGATCTATCTCGACCCTCAATTCATGAACCGGTTTGTCAGCAAGGTGTTGGTTAACTCGAAAATGGGTCGCAGAATCCGATCGAACGTTTAACTGATCGAGAGCTCGCGGTGTTTGAAGCGATCGGCGAAGGTCTAACTACTCGTGAGATTTCGATCAAGTTGCGAGTCGGTTCCGCCACCGTTGAAACGTACCGGGCCCGCATAAAAGAAAAGCTCGGTCTGCAGAATGCGGGGCAATTACGGGCCAGAGCCACCAGCTGGGTGCAGGAACACCACGCTATAACCGGGTAGGCCGGACGCGCATCCGATTCGTGTCAATTGTCCTGCCGCGCCGTAGCCTTGGCGAAGGCGGGTGCCCATTAGTGGTAGTGCCAAAAGAATTCTTTAAAGGCATTAACCACCCTCCTTCGTCTCGCGATATCGGGACTACGGCGCGGCGGGCGAATAGCCACAAATGCACACGAACGGGCCAGGACCCGCCGTCCGGCGGCCTTCCTGCAATCAGCAATCCGCCCGCAAGCCATCAGCCCTCCGCCCGCAAGCCATCAGCCCTCCCTCTGTACTGGTTTCCACTACAAAAGGAAACTGGGCTTTGTCCCGCGGTCTAGGTCTTGTGGCTGCTCTAGAAGCCACCGCAATTATGAAAATTCTACATTCGCAAAATCGTCGGGGCTTCACTCTGGTTGAAATCATGATCGTGGTCGCCATCATCGCTTTGTTGGCGTCGATCGCCGTCCCCGGGTTTCTCCGGGCACGTAAACGTTCTCAAGCCAGTCGCATCATCAATGACCTGCGATTGATTGATGGCGCCGTCGACATGTATGCGATCGAGAACAACAAATCGTCCGGGAACACGGTTAACGTTTCCGATTGGACGAAGTATCTCAAAGCCGGCACGAACCTTTACACCACCGGTAAAGACATCCTGGGCGCCACCTACGGCAACCAGCGGGTCGATTCTCTCCCAGCGTTCCGTCGAGCAGCAAAACTGCGCTCTCCGACGTGACCGACAACACTTTCTGGTCTCCGTATAACTAAGTTAGAAAGTCTAACTAATAACAAATTTGAGTTTGTTTTGCCCGGTGGCGCGTTCGAATCAAGAGGTAGGGCGCGCTGCCGGTGCAATTTTTTTTGGGGTGGGGGCCTTTGCCAAGAATCAATCAACATTAGGAGCAAGATCTCCACGAACGAGTTGCAGCCTAAGGTGGAGCGTAATGCCGCCAGTCCGGCTCGGACCCGGGTACGTTGCTAAAATAATCAGGCCCGACAACAGTCGGGGCCTCACTTGCTGGCAGGGCGAGACGCTGGCGACCCATCCGTCAACCGGCGGATAGGGTTCGGAAGAGCAGGCCAATAGTCGGCCCGCTCCGAAGCCTTCGGGATCTTTTAAAACAGCACTTGCCCCAGAATGGGGTGTGGGCAAGATATATCCCGCCCGTCAATCGACGGGCGAGACGATCCAGAGTAGCTCAGTGGTAGAGCGGTCGGCTGTTAACCGATTGGTCGTAGGTTCAAATCCTACCTCTGGAGCCATTCGACGTGCTCGGTCTGAATGGCTTGCGCATGGCCCTTGAGCCGGGACGCGCGGGCTTGCTCCTGTGATCGGTGTCGCTTCCTCGAAACGCTCAGCCAATTCCCAAGGGCGACGCCTGCGCTACCAGCGCCGACATAAACTTATCCCTCTTTAAGTTTTGGACCAAAGACGGAGGTAGGCTAATACGCTGGCCATCCTTCGAAATTGTCGGCACAATCTTAGGTTAGGCGAAAAACAACCCTACTGTGATGACGTTGGATCTCGGGATTATCCTCCAGATTGCTACTTTAGTGACGGTCATTGGCGGGGTGATTTTTGGGGTTATGGAGGTCCGGAGGGCACGCTAGGCGCGGGCAGACAAGGGTGCGCGCGACGTCCTCGGCCTTGCCGTTAGCCCCGATCACATCGAGGCTGCCTACGGAATCCTTGAACTTCCGGTAGACGCAAAGCCGGAGCTGGTGGCGAACTCGCCTGAGCTCAAGCGCCTGGCAAATACACTCATGGTTCAGGACGAATACCTTGGAAATCTGGTCTACCAGCGAATTGTTCCACTCGGTACGCTTGATCTACTGGTAGGCGGCATCATCCGAGCCTCGTGGAAGCGGCTCCGACCATACATTGAGCAGCAGCGAAGGGAGAAGAATATTCCCACCATGGCAGAGTGGTTTGAATGGCTCGCGGAGCAGTTAGAGAAATACGGTTCTGAGAAATCGAACGGCGCGCATGTCGCATTTAAGGAATGGAAGCCGTGAAGACACCATCCTTTGATCATGCTCTTTCACTTGCTCTTGCTCTACATAGCGATGTCGCTTCCCAGAGAGAGCAAGAGTAAGTGAAAGAGCAGGATTAAAGGGGAGATCGGAGATCAAAACCGGTACATCACTGCCCCGATCGCATGGAAGCGATCCATGATCCCGCCCACTTCGGCGGTAACCGACCAACGCTTGTTGATTTCCCAGTTTCCACCAATTAAAAGGTTCCACTGATCCTCTGGCTTGACCCGGACCGAGAATTCCAAGGCATCTTGACCGATCAGATTGGCAAGTCGCGGACGATTGCGCAGGTCAATCGAATCCCGGATTTCTGAGGTGGCGACCAGGCACATTCCGCCGATCCAGAGCGAGCCGGTCCCATACTTGCCGGAACTCATCAGCATTCCCAGGCGAGGGGCGAAGGTTAACGATTGAATTGGATCATCGCCGACTTTCCCTTTTTGCGTCGAGACGATGTCGCCGGTGGTATAGTTCGCATCGAGCGTTAAGAAAAATGCTTTCCAGCCTCCGGCCAGGGTCATGCCCGCACCGTAACTGAATCTGCTGTATTCGACCTCCGACTTTAACACTTCGCCATCTGACAGAACGATGGCCGGTTTTGTTACGCCGGACGTCTCGCCGACCAAACCGTAAACATTTAGGAAAGGAAAAATCCAGGTGTCGAGCCGGAGGACTCCAGTGGAGGTGGCGGTTTCGGCGTCGCGAATGTTTAGGTTAATCGGGTGTCCCTCAATCTTGACGTCAGAGACCACCATGTTCTGGTGGATATAAGTGTAGGTTAAACCGACGCCCAACGGTAATGGCAGATCGAACCCCTTTTCTTTCGCGGCCTTTCCCCAGATTGGCAACCAATCGATCAATGGCTCCGGGTCACCGAGATCAGGCTTGGCGCCTAACGGATCAAAATCGTACACGGTCGATGGTGGGGCAACCGATGAAACAGCTGTGCTTTGGCCGTGGAGTTGGATGCTGCCCGATAAAAGGCAACACGCCACTACAATCCTCAGTTGGTTGGCAAAAAAACGGTGATGCATTCTTGGGATTATCGGGTCGCGCATTTTTCGAAACGTTTCCTTTCGGGGCAGGATCGTAAGGGCATAACCAAGAGCAGGTGAAGCAAAATCGGCGCTGCGTACCCGAGAAAGGCTTATCAGGGTCAGAGCTAGTAACGGACGGCTAGAACGCGAGGCCGGATCATGAAGAAGACCTGATGCTATAGGTGAACACCAATCCGCATTTCCAATCAGCAACACCCTATCAGCCATCGGCCGGCAGCGTCATCGCGTACGGGCGCTGTAGCATGACAAAAATGTTATGTTACTGCTCTTGCCGGGGATTTACTCCGTGCGCACAGTGCGCGCTACTATGCCCAGCGAGCTCCAGCCAATCTGTATTGATGACCCAGGCGTTTTCATCCTGCCTGATGGACAGTTTCCGATTGCAAGCTTGCGCGTGCTTCGAAATCAACGGGAAGAACCGGACGAGCTGATTTTCGTTTTTGACAACAAGCTTCGAACGAGGCTGAGACTTCAAAAAACAGTCTGGATCAAATTGAAAGGTATTGCTCAGCCGATTGAAATCGATGCGATTGGAGAGCCTTGTTGCGATCAAGAATTTGCGAATCTCCATCTCCGACATCTGCACTTGACGATGCTGCCTCCAGCGTTGGTCGAGGTGGCAATGGCCCTGATTACACTTGCTTCAGCCTGATCGTATCGGCCATCAGACACGTGAAAGCGTGAAACTTAGAAGCCAGCCCGAGCCGAAGGAGATCGCGAAAGCCAAAAGCACAAGAAAGCGTACCGAATACGGAGCCTTGTGCCGAGCGGTGCACTAGAGGCACCCGCCATCAGGAACACCCTTAAGAAGTAGAATCCGACCAGGCTGCTGCACGTCAGCACCGTCGTCACGACAATCAAAAGGAGTGCCTCTATTTAGCAACCCTTAACTGTTCCAAGACTCTTCGCGATGTTGACTTATCAGGCCAGGTCTTGAGCTATGACGGCGATTAGCAAACTTGAATCGGTGCAATGCCTGAGAGAATACTGCTGTCCGCTTTTTTGCACGCCAAGGCTCGACAACTCACGGTTCAATGGCGGCAAAGTACCACTCGACGGTAGCAATAGCTTTCAGGTTACCCTCATTAGCAAGAACAACTTGGCCAAAAAACCACTCAGCAAATCCGGACTTGTTTTTCAGTAAGTCTTTCAGCTGTTTTAGATTATTTGGTTTACCCGTAGGGTTTTGCGGTGGAAAATTTGCCATAATTTACTTACCTCCGTGCGAGTAAAGAACAGGTTGGTATGCGATGACAAGCTTTAATAGCGCATGGCCATCGTTTGCCTCGGCAGGTCTGCTCTGCCAGAGGAGAAGATGACGTGAAAACGCTCGCTCAAGTTTTCGATGCGGTAAATCGATCTGCCGGTGAGTCATTCGACAGTCCGGTAGACTCAGTGCACACTGAACGCTTCGGAGGCGAAACAGCGCTGCACCTCGTGGCAAAGTGGGGAGACGTCGAGGCCATCCGAGTGCTCGTAGAAAATGGCGCGAACATCAACAAAGCGGGAGAAGATGAAAACACTCCGCTGCACTACGCCGCAATGCTAGGAAAGCTTGATGCCGTTCGTTGTCTCGTTCAGCTGGGTGCTTTGAATCTTCTAGACCGCTACGGAAATACACCCGTAGATCTGGCAGCCGATCATAAAGATGTTCACCAGTTTCTCAAGGCACACGGTTTCTAACCCATCGATCTGACCTAACACGTAACATTAGAAGTCCGGCGATGGAAGGGTTAGGCGGAATTATCTGCTTCGCGCACGAATTCGCTGACTACTCGCATGGCTTCTAACGGAACTGCTTGAAGCAACAAGTGTGGGGCCTCCAGCTGGACTTCCCTAACTCGTGGATTTAACCGCAAGATAAGCTCAGACGCAGCTCGCGGAACGACTCGATCGCGCGTACCGCGTAAGTAGAGCACTGGAACGCTGAGCGCTTCGAGCTTGCTTGATGTATCGACCGAAAGCACCGCCTGAATCCTTGCGCGAATTGTGGAAGGGGCCACGTGCGCGCGGCCTGCGCAAGGGCCGAACGCAAGGCGGGAGTGTGAAGGAGCCGAGAAGAAAGATAGCTCAATAGGCCGACGGGAGCCGCGCCAATCGGAAGCAATTTGAGCAGGGGACGCAGAACTGCGAAGAGGGGGCGGGGATTACGAACAAAGGAACAACATAAGATGATGGCCTTGAGTTGCGATGAGCATGAAGCCGCCAGGGATATTGCGATGGGTCCTGAAAAGGATTCGCCAAGGATAACGAATGGCCCTTCTACGGGAACTGCGGCGAGAGCGATGGCTTCAAGTTCTACGTATCCCAGTGGCTCACTCGTTGGATAACGCAGGATCTTCACTGTGAACTCCGAACCGAGCACGTCGGCGAAGGGCTCAAACAAGTTACCCGTTCCATCCATTCCAGGAAGCAACAGCAGTGTGATCATGCCGCGCCTAAAAGGAACGCAGGTCAACGACAGCATGAGGTTGCATGATTGTTCGATTAAATGCACCGTCGAAAATTCATTCAAGTATTTTGTGAAGTTTGTTAGGGGCTTAGCCGACCCAAATGTGATACGCGATGCCCGCAGCCGCACCGAGCAGCAACCCGGTCACAATATCTACTACGACATGTCGACTGAGAACCTGGCCGGAACGGTGAGCTGTCGAGCGCGCAATCCAACGGTATTGCTGCGGATTGACGCGCATAAGAGAGAGAATCATTTTTGTTCTCGCCCATTCGCGTCCAATTCGCGTCGATTCGCTGGCAAGGCCGTTTCCGAGAGCTTAGGCTCGCCCGGACCGCGATCCTTGAAGCGCTGTTGAGAAAGTCGAAGTGCAGGTGCAAGAGGCACCGGGGAGGGTGGTTGCGGGGGCGGGATTTGAACCCGCGGCCTTCAGGTTATGAGCCTGACGAGCTACCAGGCTGCTCCACCCCGCGTCTTGAGTTCTTATTATGCGGTGCGGAGATGTGAACGCAACAGCAATTTCTGCGAATATAATATCTAAGCGCTCGAAGCGGTGCCTGCGAATGACGCGAATGAGAATTAAGAATCGGAACCTCTCCGGTCCACTCGCCTTTATTCGCGTCATTCGCGGGCAGGATAATCCCGTTCTTGCAGTGGCGATTTGGGGTACAACGGGTCAATCTTGAATTCGTTGCGGCCCATCACTCGCCGCTCGGCAGCGCCTCGCCCTACCAAGAAAGTGAGCCGATTGAAATCGGCCGAATATTCCTACCTCTCTGCGTTCCTTTGCGTCCTCCTGTTCAAATCTTCCTGTTGGCTTGTGTGAGCGCGTCCAAACCTACTGCTGCTCATTCGCGTCATTCGCAGGGAAGATCCTGTTGGTTCGCATGATGAAACCGGAACATGTACAATCGGCAAGAAATGGCGACGCCACGAATCCTCGTCGGGACCGCGAGCTGGTCGGATCCGGGATTTGTCCAGCATTGGTATCCGAGAAAAATGGCAGCAGGGGATCGACTCGCTTGGTACTCGCAACATTTCGAGATGGTCGAGGTGAACTCGACGTTCTATTCCGTTCCGGATACGCGGATGGCCGGACGTTGGTGCGAACAGACTCCGCCCGGATTCATCTTTAATGTGAAGCTCCATCAGCTGCTCTCCCGGCATTCGACTGATCGGAAGATGCTGCCGCCAACGCTCCAGGAAGAAGCGCAGGTGGATTCAAAGGGGAGAGTGAAACTGACGCCGGAGATTGAGGCATCGATGATCGAAGAAATCCGGCGCCCGATCGACGTGCTTCAAGCCGCAGGAAAACTCGGATCGTTGCTGCTGCAACTGTCGCCCGGGTTTTCGCCTAAGATGCACAAATTAAGCGAGCTTGATCCTTTATTACGCGCGCTTCGCAACTATCGCGTCGCGGTCGAACTCAGAAATCGTAATTGGGTCGACCCGCAAAATCTCACTGAAACCACCGAGTTCCTCCAGCAGCATTCGGTCGCCATGGTGCTGGTCGATGCACCGGAGGCCAGTCATTTCACCATTATGCCTTCCGAGCTGAATGAAGTGACAAATCCCGAGCTGACTTATCTTCGGTTACACGGACGGAACGCTCGCGCTTACACCACCGGCAAGACTGTGGCGACGCGGTTCAATTATGATTACTCCGATTCAGAAATCGACGAAGTAGCGGAACGAGCGAACGAGCTGGCGGCAAAGCCAAGAAAGTTCATGTCGTTTTCAATAATAACGCACTGGATTACGCGCCGCACGCTGCCTCGCGCTTAAGAAAAGCTCTTGGCCAAATCATTACCGACATTCCCCGGCAATCAGAGTTATTCTGAGGAATGCCGCATCGACTCGATCGGGTCCCCAGCGAAAACGACGCTCCTGCGACTGGTAACAAGCGTGTTGGTTCCTGGCAGCGGCTGAAACGCTGGCTGTCAGGACCATCATCTCACGCTGATGACCTTGCCCGACACGCCGCATGCGATCGCGCTTGGATCGGCGGTCGGAATGTTTTTTGGGTTCACCCCTCTGTTCGGACTGAAAACGTTGCTGTCGACTGACTTTCGCTTGGCTGCTGAAAGGAAATAAGATCGCGGCGTTCATCGCAGTGACGTTGCACGATCTGATACTTCCGTTTTGGCCGGCGATCGCTCTCTGGGAATACCGGATGGGATTGTGGGCGTTGCATCGAGAGCCATACGAACAATCGGCAGTCCGCTCGGTCTCCTGGATCGATTTGATGGAGTGGACGACCTTTTTCAAAGTTGGTCATCCGGTCTTAGTCGGATCGCTCTTCCTCGCGTTACCGGCGGCGGTGGTGGTTTATATTGGATTGCGCGGCGTTTTGATTCGTTCCCATGCGCGGCGAGCCGATGAAGCGGGACAGAACGCAGAATTAACAGAATTAAGAAAGGCGAGGGGATGGGGCGGCGGAGTAGTGGAGTAATGGAGTGTTGTAGAGCTGAATGGTGAAAGGCGAGGAGAGAGACACAAGTGCGGAAGGGCGTCAGATTCTACATGCAACAAGGCTCAGAGCGTGCTAAGTCACCCGCATCGAATGCGGGGTGTAGCTTAGCTTGGTAGAGCGCCTGGTTTGGGACCAGGAGGTCGCAGGTTCGAATCCTGTCACCCCGATATTTGATCAATTCCCCTTCCTCCTGCTCTTTCACTTGCTCTTGCTCGATTAGGAAATCGACGCTTACTCCCGAGAGCATGAGCAAGTGAAAGAGCAGGATTAAAGAAAAAAGAAATGGGACGACGCTTCACTCACCAGTCAAGATTTCTTTGGCTGATCGGTTTCTTCGCCTTCGTCCAAAACGGATCTCATCCTTGCCCAGGAACCGCCTTTGCCAGCGCCGGCTGAAACAAGCGCAACACCAACTCCCAGCCCCAGCGCTTCGCCTGCCAGCAGTCGACCACAACTAAATATCCCGGAAATCCCATTAACTGTCGAACCACCAAACTTAGTCCCCGAACTAGGCGGCTCTACCTCCGCCGCACAGAAAGCGTTGTCGCGCGCGAAGACCGCGCCGTTATCAGAGCTCGACGCCGCCTTCCAACAATCTCCCCTAGCGCAAGCGACCCAGGAACAGCGTCTCCATTTGGAATGGCGACAACTCCAAAATCGAACGGTCCAAGCTCCGGATGTAGTCGCAGCGAAGGACGCCGCCGATAAAGCAAAGACAGACCAAGAGAGACGAGTGTTGCTCCGAGCTTATTACAACCTCCTTTTCTCTCGCCAGCAGGCCCTCGCTACCACACCGGAGATGAAAGGTTATCTCGAAGGGAAAAAAGCTGCGGCTATCGCTAGACTCGCCCAGACTCGAGTCCGACCGCAACCGACACCTGCCCCGAAGCCGAAGCATTAGCGGACGGGACGTCGGTGGAGTAGTGGAGTAATGATTGATGGAATTGCAACGGACCGATTTTCAATCGGCCGCTGTAGCCACGGGCCTGTGGCCCGTCGGGTATCGGCGTCGCATGCGCAATCCGGTCGTATCCATGGCCGCTACTTTACCTAACGATCGTCCCTTTAAGCAGCAGAGCTTGCTCGCCCCCGATTTTTCCGCTACCCTCCTGCCCAGATCCGAAACACGGCGCGTTCGTCTATCGGCTAGGACGGTGCCCTCTCAAGGCATAAAGACGGGTTCGATTCCCGTACACGCTGCCAACCCGTTATCCGCGGCGCAATCTGCCCCGATACCTTATCGGAATCCGATCAATCTGGAACAGTTCCGGCTACGATCTTCTTCAGAAACCCTCCAAATTCCGTATGGATCGAAACCCGGACGACATCGGCCAACCAACTTTCATACCGAAAAACACACGGGAACTGAGTGTTGGTGAGAAGATCGAAAACGGCGATCTGAAATGGCACAACGCGGCGCGCGGTTGGACCGAAATCCAGACTCTCGGTTATCGTGTCGTTAGAGCATCGCAACAAGGTCTCTATCGCCGCCCGAATCATGCGCACGAGTTGGAAAGCCAGTCGGCTTCCTGATTCTACGGCGATTTGAGCTTGCGGACTTCCGCATTCGGGGCGACAGTGTTCGGTCTTCGCTCCGTGGTACGCGCGCTGCGTCCGACCCCTTCCCATGTTCAAGCACGACAAACTGAATCTTTTTCTCTTCATCATCTTGGTCGGACTGCAAGTTCTCGGATTCGTTGCACTCCTGACTGAATTTCAATGGAGCTATCTCCCGGTCATGCTGTTCATGTATGCTTGGGCTGGATTCGGAACGACACTTTATTTGCATCGCTACCTGACTCATCGCGGATTTGAAATGCCCGAATGGGTGAAATTTATTTTGGCGACTGGGTCTGCGGTCGCTCTGAGTGGCGACCCGGTGACGTGGGTAGGGGACCATCGTTACCATCATTTGAAGTCGGACACGGACGAAGACATTCACAGTCCGCTCCATGGATTTCCCTACGCTCATATGATGTGGCTGGTTCGCAAGCCACCCGGGTTCCGCGATCGTTCCCTGCGTTATGCCGCTGACGTGCGCAAGATTTGGTACTGCCGCCTCTGGGAACGGCCTTACCTCTACGTTTTGCCGCATCTTGCCATGGCCGCGCTTCTCTATTTCACACTCGGCGGCGCTGGCCTGCTCTGGTGTCTTTATGTCCCGATGTTGGTCGTTTATAATTTCACCTGGGCGGTTAACTCGATCTGCCACATGCCCGCGCTCGGGTATCGGAGTTTTGAAACCACTGACCACAGCAAGAATAATTTCTGGGTTGGACTCGCTGCGTTCGGCGAGGGTTACCACAATAATCATCACGCGAAACCGCGTTGCGCCGCCCACGGTTTGCGTTGGTGGGAAATTGATTTTACGCGCTACCTGATTTGGCTTTTGGAAAAGTGCGGGCTCGCCTGGAATGTCGTCTGGCCGAAACCAGATGAAGCGGGTGTGGTCGATCCGGTTTCAGCGGATCAGGCCGGCGCGTTGCTCTTGTTTGGCGCACAGATCAAGGACCCGAGCGTCGACAGTGAGCCCGGCGTCCCTGGATCCGATCAGTAATCAAGGTTAGGCCCTAACCACTTCTTCGCGTAATCAACAGTTACGCCTTTTCGGTCGGCGTAATCTAGCACCTGGTCCTCGCCGATTTTTCCTACCCCGAAATATTTCGATTCGGGATGCGAAAAATAAAGGCCGCTCACGCTCGCTCCGGGATGCATGGCAAACGATTCCGTAAGCTTGATCCCTGCGTTTTTCTCGGCATCGAGTAATCGGAACAAGGTGGTTTTCTCTGTATGATCCGGTGCGGCCGGATATCCTGCTGCTGGCCGAATTCCTCTGTATTTTTCCCGGATCAAATCGCCCGTGGAAAGATGTTCGTCGCCTCCGAATCCCCAGGCAACACGAGCTTCGCGATGGAGAAATTCGGCGAACGCCTCGGCCAGACGATCAGCCAGGGCCTTGGCCATGATTGCGTTGTAATCATCGTGGTCCGCCTTGAAGGCGTCGGCCAGCTCATCGGCGCCGATTCCCGCGGTGACAGCGAATCCGCCGAGATAATCGTGGGATTCCTTCGGCCCGACATAATCTGCCAGGCAATGATTGTATTGTCCGGCGGGTTTTTTCATTTGTTGCCGCAGAAAATGAAACGTCGCCAGTTGTTCGGTGCGTTCTTCGTTAACGAAGAGTTCCACGTCATCGCCGGTGGCCATTGCCGGCCAGAAGGCGAATACGCCGCGCGCCGTGAGCAGTTTTTCGTCGCGAATTCGGGCCAGCAATTTCTGCGCGTCATCAAACAGCTCTTTGGCCTGTTTTCCGACGGTTGGGTCGTTGAAGATGTCGGGATATCGACCACGCAATTCCCAGGTGTGAAAAAATGGCGACCAATCGATGAATGAAATAAGTTGATCCAGGGTGACCTGTAGCCACGGCCCTGCGGGCGGTCTCACGCGGTTTGCTGCTGCGCCTGATTCAGCCGAACTCGAGTAAACTCGCAAACCGAGGAACTCCGGCTTCGCTGTGACGTAACTGCTCCAATCGATCGGAGTCCGATTTGTCCGGGCTTCCGCCAATGTAATCAATTTTTTCTCGGTCGACTTGGCGGCGTGGACGGCTCGCAGCCGCTCATAATCGTCCCGGGTTTTCTTGTTGAATTCGTCTTTTGCATCGTCATTCAGCAAAGCGCTAACGACCCCGACGGCGCGCGATGCATCGTGCACATGAATTGTGCTGGAGCGATAGTGCTGCGCAATTTTGACGGCGGTATGTGCGCGACTCGTCGTCGCGCCCCCGATCAACAACGGGACGGTGAACCCTTCGCGCTCCAGCTCTTGCGCCACGTGGACCATTTCATCAAGGGACGGTGTAATCAGACCGCTCAACCCGATTACATCTGCTTTTTTCTCCCGGGCGGTTTCCAAAATCTTCGCGGCTGGCACCATCACTCCGAGGTCAATCACTTCATAATTATTACATTGGAGGACGACGCCGACGATGTTCTTCCCAATGTCGTGGACGTCACCTTTGACGGTCGCCATAACGATCCGCGCCTGAGGTTTTGCGTCGGCCGCTTTTTCCGCTTCCATGAACGGCAGTAAATAAGCGACCGCCTTTTTCATGACCCGCGCGCTCTTGACTACTTGAGGCAGAAACATTTTGCCGGCTCCAAACAAATCACCGACCACGCTCATCCCAGCCATGAGCGGTCCTTCAATGACGTCGAGTGGCCGGGTGCTCTTGCAGCGCGCTTCCTCGGTATCGGCTTCGATGAAATCAACGATTCCTTTAACGAGCGCATGCGAGAGCCGTTCTTCGACTGATCCGTTGCGCCACGCTTCTTCCTCGACTGGACCTTTCTCGGTGGCCCGGACTGTTTCGGCGAACTCAACCAACCTCTCGGTTGCGTCGTCCCGACGATTGAGCAGCACGTCTTCGACCCGGGTTTTCAGTTCAGGTTCGATCTCTTCGTAAACTGCGAGCTGACCGGCGTTGACGATCGCCATGTCGAGTCCGGCCTGAATAGAATGGAACAGGAAAGCGGCGTGCATCGCCTCGCGGACACCATTGTTTCCGCGAAAGGAAAAGGAAACATTGCTTAGTCCGCCGCTCGTTCGTGCGCCCGTCAAATTCGCTTTGATCCAGCGCACCGATTCAATGAAATCGACTCCGTAGGCTCGATGCTCTTCGAGGCCGGTTGCGACGGTGAGAACATTAGGATCGAAAATAATCTCGCTCGGCGAGATACCGACACGTTCAGTCAGGAGTTTGTAGGCCCGCTCGCAAACATCGATCCGTCTCTGAAGGGAGTCCGCCTGACCGGTTTCATCAAACGCCATCACGATCATAGCTGCGCCATACTGCCGAATTAGTCTGGCTTGCCGCAAAAATTCTTCTTCGCCATTTTTCAGGCTAATCGAATTCACCACGCATTTGCCCTGAACGCACTTCAATCCGGCTTCGATCACGCTCCATTTCGAGCTGTCGATCATGATCGGGACACGCGAAATTTCCGGTTCGCTCCCAATCAAATTGAGAAACCGCGTCATGGTCGCTTCGGAATCGATCATTCCTTCGTCCATGTTGACGTCGAGAATGTTGGCGCCGCCACGGACCTGTTGACGCGCAACGGCGAGAGCTGCTTCAAAGTCGCCAGCCAGAATCAATTTCGAAAAACGTGGGGAGCCGGTGATGTTGGTCCGCTCTCCGACCACGACGAAACCCATTTCTGACGTGATGTTGAGCGGCTCAAGTCCGGATAATTGTAGGGGCGCTTCTGTGAAGCGCCCGGAAACCTCGTTACAACAGGGACGTGGCGGACAATCTCTCACCGCATCCGCAATTGCCTGGATATGGTCCGGCGTCGTTCCGCAACATCCGCCCACAATGTTGAGCCAACCGTTCCGAGCCCATTTTTGGAGCTGCGGCGCGAGACTCTCCGGTGTCTCAGGAAAACCAGTCGGTGATAGCGGATCAGGCAAGCCGGCATTTGGATAGGCGCTGGTGTAGAAAGGGGAGTTGTGCGCCAATTCTTCAATGTACGGCTCCATCTCTCCGGGTCCGAGTGCGCAGTTTAATCCGACCACCATTGGTTGGGCATGCGCGATCGAAATGAGAAAAGCTTCCACGGTTTGACCGCTCAGGATTCGCCCCGAACGATCCGTCACCGTTCCCGAAATGATCAGCGGAACCGTTTTGCCAGATGAATCAAAAAGGTCTGTGATAGCCGCGATGGCTGCTTTTGCGTTCAGGGTATCGAAAATTGTTTCGACGATTAGCAGGTCGACGCCGCCTTCGAGCAGCGCGCTCACTTGATCGCGGTAGGCCTGTCGAATCTGATCGAATGTTACCGCGCGGAATCCCGGGTCATTTACATCCGGTGAAAGCGAAGCGGTTACTGGTAACGGGCCGAGCGATCCAGCAACGAAACGAGGCCGACCAGTTGAGTTCGCAACTTTGTCCGCAGCCTGACGTGCGATGCGCGCGGCGACGAGATTGATCTCGTGGGCGAACGCGCGCAGATCGGAGTCGTCCACCACTGTTTGGAAAAACTCGGGATCCTTGCGTCCATGAGGCGGTTCGCCAGTAAATAGGAAATCGTGTAACCCGATGGTGGTCGCGCTGAATGTATTCGTTTCGATGATATCGGCGTCAGCTTCGAGGTAGCGCTGATGTATTTCTTCGATGATCGAAGGTTTGGTTAGGAGAAGGAGCTCGATACCGCCTTTGAGGTCGCGGCCTTTCCAATCTTTGAAACGTTCGCCGCGATAATCGGATTCAGAGAGCTCGATATTGCTGAACCATAGTGCCCATGGCGCCATCGAGTATGACGATGCGTTGGCGCATGAGTGCTTCGATGGGGTGCAATGGGGCGGCGGTAGCCATGGGTTGGGGTGGAACTAAACTGCAGATTCCATGCGTGGCAAGGAACAAATTGACGCATCATGATACGTAGATGTGTTGATAACCGGAAGGGTCGAGCCCGCGAATCACGCGAATGAACGCGAATGGGTCAATGCGGACGGAAAGCTGGGCCACGGAAATCACGGATTGGAGAAGTGTTCATTCGCGCTCATCGCGTGATCGCGGGCAGGTTCATCCGAGTGCTTCGACTCCAAATCCGTGTTTGATCCGTGTTTTGCCGTGGCCAAAACAGACTTTCCACTCTCGCGCCGGACCGCTACCTTCACCTAATGGAAGCCATCCGAACCTTCAAATCGCTTACCCGTGATCAACGGAACACGTTCCTGGCTTGTTTTCTCGGTTGGACTCTGGACGCTTTCGATTTTTTTCTTCTGACCTTGGTCCTCGTCCCGATCTCAAAGGATTTCGGTCGCGGCATTCCTGAGGTCGCATGGGGGATAACGCTTACATTGCTGTTTCGCCCGCTCGGTGCCGTCATTTTTGGCTTCCTCGGCGATCGATTCGGCCGACGCATTCCACTGATGATCGACATCATCTTCTATTCGCTGATGGCGTTGCTCACCGCGTTCGCACCGAATTATGCCGTCTTCCTAATCTTGCGCGCTCTTTTTGGAATTGGCATGGGCGGCGAATGGGGATTGGGAGCTTCGCTGGCCATGGAATCGTTGCCGACCCACGCACGTGGTTTGTTTTCGGGGATTCTGCAACAAGGCTACGCCTTCGGATCCTTGTTGGCCGCGCTGGTTTATTGGCTGGTCTTTCCATCGTTTGGATGGCGCGGTTTATTTGTCGTTGGAGCGTTGCCGGCGCTGTTGGTCATTTACATTCGGGCGCAGGTTCCGGAATCAGCGGTTTGGGAGCGGGAACGTCGTGACCCGAATCGTGCGCCGTTCAATCTGAAAGAAATAATCCGGAACCATATCGGATTGTTTTTTTATGCGGTCTTGCTCATGACCGCGTTTAACTACATGTCGCACGGGACGCAGGATCTTTATCCGACGTATTTGCAAGAACAACGTGGGTTCGGAGTAGGGGAAAGATCGGCTATCACGATGGTTTACGCATTCGGCGCAATTTGCGGGGGAACGGTAGTAGGCGCGCTGTCGCAGACATGGGGTCGACGGCGTTGTATGATCATCGCGGCTACGTGTGGAATGTTGCTGATTCCGGTCTGGATGTATGCGCCATTTACGGCTTTGCTCGTCCTCGGCGGGTTTCTGATGCAGTTCATGGTTCAGGGTGCGTGGGGAATTATTCCGGTTCATCTCAACGAACTTTCGCCGCCTGGAATTCGGGGAACATTTCCGGGATTAGTCTATCAGCTAGGGAACTGCCTTGCTGCATTTGCTGCTCAGCAACAGGCTTATCTGGCGCAACATTTCCGGACGGTAGAGGGGAAAGCAAACTACGCGATGACCATGGCGTTGGTCGAAAGCGTTGTTTTTATTGTGATCATCATTCTCGCGGCCGTAGGACCTGAAGCAAAAGGACGCGAGTTTTGATAGGTCCTATGTGTCCTATAGGACCTATGAGTGTTTTACTGCGCGGCGGTTCTTGCGCTACTGTAGACCCCGCTGCCGCGACGTGACGACACAATCGCTTCCGCAATCTTATCGGCCAGCTCGTCCCGGTGATCCGCGTTTCGAGCGCCTGCTCCTTCATTGCGATTGCTTAAAAAACCGCACTCGACCAGGACCGCTGGATAGGCCGCATTTCGCAGGACGCGAAAGTTAGCGGTCTTAACCCCGCGACTGGTTGAACCGGGGATAGTGAGAAGGTTCTGTTGAATTCGATAGGCGAGATCACGCGCCATCGGTGAATGATAATAGGTTTCGAACCCGCGGATGCCGCGCCGGCCCGAGTCATTGAAGTGCACGCTGACGAAAATGGCGTTCGATTGGCGATTGGAAATTCGAACCCGTTCATCCAGGTCGACAAAGACATCGTTTGAGCGGGTCAGAACGGTATTGAAATGTGACGCGCGCAGTTTGCGCTCGAGCCGAAGCGCGACGTCGAGGGTGGCGCTCTTTTCGGCGCCGCCATAACGCCGGAAAGCGCCGTTGTCTTTGCCGCCATGGCCGGCGTCCACTACCACGGTGTTGAACGTTCGCGACGTGTCCTTGACCTGGGTGTAAGAAGTTGTGCCGCAACTGGTCAGCAAAGCACAGGCGGCTGGGATCAGGGCTCGAAGGAATATTCGGCGCATCTTCACTCAATAAGCGAAAGCGACCATCGTGCCAAAAAGTTTCTGTCGGGTTGTCCGGCAATGGACAGCTTCTGCGAAGCGCCCTGAAATGGACGTGAGCCGGGGACGACAGATCGACCGCCGCAAATTTACCGAGCCGAAGCAAACTCCTGAGGTTCGGTACTTCGCAGAAGTCGTCATTACAACTGCGTTGTCCGACGTCGACGATACCCGGCGCAAAACGCATACACTATTCCAAAAACCGCTTGTTTTTTCCACGCACCAAATTAAAGGCCATTACTGGTTTTATGATTTCTAGATTTTCAGTTTTCCCACTGCTCCTTGCGATGACTTTTCTGGCCTGCAAACGAGAGAATGCTATCGCCAACAATAGTAGCACGCCATCCGGGGCGACTCCCGCTGGCACTTCCCCAACGCCGATGGCGGCATCCGCTGCCACACCAGCGGTCAAACAACCGATCGATCAGAACGCGCAAGTTGTGATTTTTGGTTACCACCGTTTCGTCAATACCGTTCGAAGACCCGATACCGAAATCACGCCGCAAGCCTTCGAGGCACAGATGCAGGAGCTGAAAGACAAGAACATTAGCGTGATTCCGATGCAGGATTTTCTCGCATGGCGTCGCGGCGAAAAAGCGATTCCGCCGCGAAGCGCAATCCTGACTTTCGATGATGGCTGGAAATCGCAGCACGAAGTCGCCTGGCCAATCCTGAAGAAATTCAATTACCCAGTGACTCTGTTTGTTTACACCGAAGGAATCCGACCGGGGCACTTCAGCGGCGGCGAATCAATGAGCTGGGATCAGCTGGCGGAGATGCGGGATGAAGGAATTGATATTCAAGCGCACTCGGCGACACACCAGGATTTGCGCAGGCCCTACGATAAAATTGCAAAGAAAAAACTGAGTCCGGAGGAATACGAAAAGTGGCTCGATAACGAGTTGGCTGGTTCCAAACAAATCATCGAGCAAAAACTCGGGGTGAAAGTGAACTGCTTCGCTGTCCCGTACGGCTTCTACAACGAACACGTTAAGGAGTTGGCGATTAAAGCTGGCTACGAGGCGATGTTCACCGTTTACGGACAGCCGGTCACGAGCCGGACACCGTTGAATTCGGTTGGCCGTTATCTGATTGAGGCAAACAAGCCGAAGACATTTGCAAGCGCCATCTCCGCCATAGCGACAACGGCCAGCGGCCCCTCCGTCGCGGAAGTTTCGGCGTCGAATTTGCAAACCTCCCCAGCCGACGGTGAAACGATCAAGACCGCGCTCCCGTTGATTCGGGCTAACATTTCGACACTCGGCGCGATTGATGCCGGCACAGAGCCAGAGATGCGAATCAGCGGGTTAGGCAAGGTGCAAGCCAGCTATGACGCGAAGAATTTCACTCTGGCCTATCAGGTTACTCAACGTTTGAAAGAGAAGACGTGCACCGTATTTGTCAGCGCGAAATCCGGAGGCAAGAAGGTGGAAACGCATTGGACGTTTAAGATCGATGAAACCGGCGCGGGAACTGCGCCTGCGCCTGCGCCCGAACCTGCTCAGTCTGCAATACCAGTCGGCACGCCAACTCCGGCTCCGAAAAAGAAGTGAGCAAAGCAGCCTTAACGCTGTGACTTTTTGATTATGTTTTCGCAACTCGGCGAAAAGCTTCAGGACGTTTTCAAAGATCTCCGTGGCCACGGAACGATCAGTGAAGCCAATATCAATGACGCAATGCGGCAGGTTCGACTCGCTTTGCTCGAGGCCGATGTCGATTTCCAGGTAGCAAAGAGTTTCATTGCGCGGATCAAAGAAAAAGCGCTCGGCGAAGAAGTGCTTCGAAGTGTTACCCCCGGTCAACAGATCGTTAAGATTTTCCACGATGAACTCTCAGCATTGCTGGGCGGCGATGCGGCCCCGTTAAACCTGGAAAAACCGGCCCGGATATTGATGGTGGGCCTCAACGGAGCCGGGAAAACAACGTCCTCGGCCAAGCTCGCCCGTTTCCTGAAAAAACAGGGGCGCGCCCCATTGCTGATTGCATGTGACTTGCACCGCCCCGCTGCCATTCAGCAGTTGGCAACGCTTGGAACTCAGGTTGAGGTGCCAGTTTATTCCCCGGATCCACAGGAAAAGAATGTGCGTCGTGCTGCCACGGCCAGTCTTGCCTGGGCGGAACAACAAAATGGCAACGTCCAGATTTTCGATACCGCAGGTAGGCAGGAGATTGATGAAGTGCTGATTCAGGAGATTCGGGAGCTCAAGGAATTCCTGAAACCGCAGGAGGTCCTTTTGGTGGCCGATGCGGCGACCGGCCAACAGGCAGTCAGTGTTGCCCGCCATTTTCACGACGCGCTTGGAATTACCGGAATTGTGCTGACCAAGCTTGACGGCGATGCACGGGGCGGGGCGGCCCTCTCCATGCGGGAGGTGATCCAACGCCCAATCAAATTTGCCGGTGTCGGCGAGAAACTCGATCAGTTTGAGGCGTTTGTACCGGATCGACTGGCTGGTCGGATCCTTGGAATGGGCGATATCGTCGGTTTGGTCGAGAAAGCCGCCGAAGCCATTGACGAGGAGGAAGCGGCCCGGATGGAGCGCAAACTCCGGACGGCCTCGTTCGATTTCAACGATTTCCTTGCCCAGTTCAAGATGATGAGAAAGATGGGTCCCCTTGAGAATATCCTTGGCATGATCCCCGGGATGAGTAACATGCAGGGCCTCTCCGTGGACGAGAAGCAGCTCAAGCGGACCGAAGCGATTGTGCTTTCGATGACGCTCGAGGAGAGAACGCGGCCCGACATCCTTAATGCACGGCGGCGTCAACGCATCGCCCGCGGAAGCGGCAGTAGTGTCACAGAAGTAAACGACCTGCTCCAGCGCTTCAATCAAATGCGAAAAATGATGAAGAGCGCCGGAAAAATGAAGAGGGCATTGAGGGAAATGCAGAACTTGCAGAAGATGCGCCGTTAAAAGGCGCGTTGTCCTGTCGGGCTTGCATCCTTGATCGCTCCCTAACCTTTACCTTTAACTTAATTAAAAATGGCAGTTTCAATCAGATTACGCAGAGAAGGCGCGAAGAACCGCCCCTATTACAAGGTCGTGGTGGCGGATAGCCGAAGCCCTCGTGATGGGAAGTTTATCGAGATCATCGGGACATACGACCCAAAGAAACCAGGTCAGAACAGCACGCTGAAGCTGGATCGGATCGATCATTGGATCTCTCGGGGAGCTCAACCCTCAGACACAGTCCGTAGTCTGATTAAAAGGAATCGCAAACAGGGAGCGACAGCGACGCCTGAAGTGGATGTGGAAGCAGAAGGCGATGCTGCACCTGAAGGCGAAGCTGTAGCAGAGGAAACTGCCTCTAATAGCTAATCCCGCATGGGTCCTATGGGACACATAGACCTATAATCCCTCTCCGCTTGCGGCACATCGCTCATCGTGGATAGTTTCGGGACTGTGAAAGAATTTCTCGAGTTCATCATTCGACAGCTCGTCGAATTTCCCGATGAAATGATGCTGTCTGAGATTCCCTCCGGGAAGACAACCATTTTCCGGCTGCAACTTCGTCAAACTGATGTTGGCCGAATCATTGGCCGAAACGGCCAAACGATTCAGGCTATTCGCGCATTACTGGCCAGTTCAGCCGCGCGCCATGGGCAACGGGCAACGCTCGAGATCGTGGAGTGAGTTAAAGGGTTGAAGAGTTGAAGAGTTGAAGAGTTACAAGGTTGAAGCGTAACATTTGTAACTCTTCAACCCTTTAACTCTTTTAACCCTCCCCATGCTCATCGACATCCTAACGCTTTTTCCTGAGGTCTGTCGGGGACCGCTTTCCGAGAGCATGATGAAGCGGGCGCAAGAAAGCGGAGTAGTGGACCTCCGGATCCACAATCTGCGCGATTGGACAACCGATAAGCATCATGTGGTTGATGACGCACCGTTTGGTGGCGGCCAAGGGATGGTGATGAAGCCTGAACCGATCTTTGCCGCGGTAGAATCCCTACGAACGAGCGAGAGTCATGTTGTTCTGATGACGCCGCAAGGACGCCGTTTCACTCAAACCATGGCCAGCGAATTGTCTGAGCGCCAGCATCTCATCGTGGTTTGTGGTCATTACGAGGGAATCGATCACCGTGTTCACGAGCACCTGGCCGACCTCGAAGTCTCGATAGGTGATTATGTTTTGACCAATGGTGCAATCGCCGCTGTTGTCCTGACCGACGCGGTGGTTCGTCTGTTACCGGGTGTTCTCGGTCACGAACAGTCAGCGGCGGATGATAGTTTCAGCGAGGGCTTACTCGAAGGCCCACAATACACCAGGCCCGCTGAATTTCGTGGCTGGAAAGTCCCGGACATTTTGCTTTCGGGGAATCACGGTGCAATTGCGGCCTGGCGTAAGGAACAGGCAATCCAAAGAACGCGAGAGCAACGGCCTGATTTGTTGCCGCCAGAAGTAGATCAAAGCTGATTGGTTGGGCGATACGGTGAACTCGAGAGTGGCTTCGTCGAACTCGCTGAAACACTTTATAGCGCCGAAATCGAGAACGTTGGCGAATAAGCTAAAGAGCCCAAGGCAAACGTCTCTCGAACGAATCTGAACACGCTCGGCTGCTGTCGCCACGGACAGACACCCGCCTTTGCCAAGGCTGCGGCGCGGCAGGCGGATTGAACACGGACAAAGGGCAAGCGGCGAAGCTCAGGACACTCGGCCCAGGATTATGCAGGAGTTAATTCCGCCGAAGCCAAACGAATTGCTCAGAATATAATTCAAGTTGGCTTCGCGGCCATGTATTGGAACTACGTCAAGACCGCAGACTGGATCCGGATCGGTGCGATTTAAGGTTGGTGGAATCCAGTTGTCTTTCAGGGCGAGCGCGCAAATTGCCGCTTCCATTGCTCCGGTGGCTCCGAGGGGATGCGCGGTGTACGCCTTCGTGCCGCTCACCGGAATGCTTAAAGCGCGATCGCCAAACACCTGTTTGATCGCCTCAGTTTCGGTCTTGTCGTTTAACTGGGTAGAACTGGCGTGCGCATTGATATAATCGATCTGGTCTGGCGTCAGGCCGGCGTCGTCCAACGCTTCTCGCATGGCTTGGATGCAAGACTCACCACTCGGTAATGGCGTCGTCATATGGTAGGCGTCATTATTAAGACTGTATCCAAGCACCTCGGCATAGATCTGCGCGCCCCGTCTTTTGGCATGCTCAAGCTCTTCGATAATGAGCGAAGCTCCACCTTCGCCCATGACAAATCCGTCTCGCTTTAAATCGAACGGCCGACAAGCAAGAGCCGGGTCGCCTGCCCATTGACTCATCGTTTTGATGATCGCGAATGCACCAAAGGTGAGGGGACTCAACGGAGCTTCGGCACCGCCTGCCACAATCGCATCGGCAAAATCGTCCCGAATATAACGAAGAGCTTCACCGACGGCGATCGTTCCGCTGGCGCAACTGTTTGAGTTTGTCGTTCCAACGCCGCGAAACCCAAATTCAATCGCAATGTTCGAGTGCGCTGAGCCGCCGAACACTTGCAGGGCCAGCGTCTGGTTAACGCCGCGCGTTCCTTTTTTCAGATAATGTGTGTGCTGATATTCCGCATTCGCAACGCCACCTAACGCGGTTCCAAAACTAACACCGACGCGGGCCTGCGGCGTCTTGGGTGAG
This sequence comes from uncultured Verrucomicrobiae bacterium, assembly GCA_963751725.1. Taxonomy (GTDB): domain Bacteria; phylum Verrucomicrobiota; class Verrucomicrobiia; order Chthoniobacterales; family UBA10450; genus AV80. Next base: position 313,359 of record CAVVVQ010000002.1, on the reverse strand, counting down.
TAGAGGACTCCGGCGTCATCAAGTGCCATTTTGGCCGAGGCCACCGCAAATTGGGCATAACGATCTAGTCGCTTCAATCGATGCGGTGGAAAGTAATCTTCGGCAACCCAATCCGTTATTTCTCCGCCGCAATGGGCGTTGAATTCTGAAGTGTCAAAACTGGAAATACGCCGGATACCGCTTTGCTCAGCCCGTAAACCACGCCAAAAATTTTCGCGCCCAATTCCGATGCAGGTAATTGGACCAATCCCAGTGATGACCGCACGTCGTCTGCTCATGAAGAAGAATGAAAGGCCGCTGCTTTTTCCAAATGATCCTTCATACATTGCAGGGTCTGGCCGGCGATATGTTGAATGAAGAAGTTGCCGATGATTGGTTCAGCCAGTGGTGCGAGCACACGGTTCCGGAACTTGAGGTCGTGAATGATTTCGACCAGTGTGCCGGCCGGCGTTTCTTTAAAGGTCCAGACCACGCGCATTCCTTTGGTGAATGCCTTTAAGTGGTGGAAATGCACCTCGACTTTGGTTCGATCAATTAACTGTTCTGACGTCCATGAAATCGGGATACCGGATCGCCTAGCTGCCATGATTACCAAATTTCGGTCACGACTTCGTTCCAAATAACGGATGTAACGGTAATGCGGCAGAATTTCCGGCCACAACTGGAGGTTAGCGGCGGTTTCGAACACGGCCATTTTCGGCACGCACATGATGATGGAGTTTCCTGTATGCATCCCGGGCGAACCACGGGGTCGCCGAATCACGATAGACTGTGGCACAGCATTGGCAATCGATCGCTGGTTTACTCTGCCGACCCGGAGGGTCCACGGAAATTAGCCGGTGGCGCGAGCCACCGGGTTGGGAAACAGAATGGCTAAGCCCCGGCAGGGGCTGCGCGTATCGCTCCAGATTAGGGCATATTGTTCCGTTGAAGACTCGAAACCGCAGACGCTTTTAGCTCTATCGTCGAACGGCGCCCCTGCCGGGGCTGATGATGATTGGGAATAGATTACCGGCGGCTTGCGCCGCCGGCTAATTTCCGGCAGCCCTTCGGGCTTTTGCACGCCGTTTAATTCGATAGGTCAAAAAACATTCGTGACCTGCCGTTCGCATTTCCACCAGCGAACATCGGACACAATGTTTGAGGAACTCCTTGTTCAATCCGGTTAAAGTCGGTGCATTCGCGCCACCGAACAGGTAAGGCGTGATGGTCAGGTTCAGTTGATCGACCAAATCTCTTTCCAACAGTGCCCTGAAAATTGTTGCGCCGCCTTCGCACGCAACCGATCGCACGTTGTATTCGCGTCGCAATTGCTCCAGCATTGACCCGAGATCAACCCTTGCTCCATCACTCAAGTGAAGTGTCGCTTTCTCGCGTAACCGCTTTTGAACGGATGCCGGCATCCGGACAGTAGAAAAGATGATGATCGGTGAGAAATCCGTTTGGAAGATGTTCAGTTTGGGATCGATCCGGCCTTCATTGGAAAGAATCACGCGTAACGGATAGGGCTGCTGTCCGCGTTTGAGTCGCGCCTCTCGCAATTCCGCATACGGCACGCCGAGACGCACATTGTCTTGTTTCAACGTGCTGTGGCCGATCAAGACCGCGTCGGCCAGCGATCTCTGCCGAAGCAGATGATACTTGTCCTCGCGAGAGGTGAAATCGATCGGCGAAAAACTCCGGGTCGTGATCTTGCCGTCGACCGTCATGGCAAAAGTCGCAGCAACAAAGGGCCGTCTCAATTTGGCTGAGCGGGTCGGACGTTTTTTCTTATTCTTCTTTGTCGCCGATTTCATGCTCTACCGTCGCCACTTCGGCTTCCATTTCACTTAGCTTAACGCGTTGCGTTACGCCGCTTGGTCGATAGAGAAAGTAAACCAAACCGCCCGGAGCTGAACAGATCAGGATAATAAGAAAACTCATCGATCCAATCAACGCAGCCACTCCTTCCTCGATCCCGCAGAGTTGGGACAGCAGAACCTGAAGCACTTTTTCGCGCCAGCCAATTCCGGCGAGGCTAATCGGGAGCGATGAAACCGTGCGTTCGATTGGCATGATCGAATAAAAATCGATCATCCCAACCCCGGAGCTCTTGGTGAATGCTTTGGCCACGCAATAGAACGTCATGAACGTCGCCAGGTGTGCAATGATCGATGCACCAAACGCCGCCAGCGTCGCTACCCAGTGATGAGCGTACAGATGGTAAGCCGCTGAAAGCTCAATCAGTTTTTCGCGCCCCGGAAACTTATGCGGCAGCTTATGAACCAGATGAAATCCGCTGATGATGAAAGTCGTGACGAGACCGACCACTGCGCTTCCAAGAATGACCAATAATCCAAGAAGCAGCTGACGCGTCTCCGGTGTTTTTGAAAGGAAATCGTAGCGCACACCAATCAGCACCGCGGTAATCCCGATGAGCGCGATCAGGCCGACGAGCCGATCAAACATAACGGTCAGGAGTGCCGCCATTTTCTTGGTAGGCGCTTCCTTGAGGAGTAGGTAGGTCTTAATGATGTCGCCGCCGGTGCCGCCTGGCAGAAATTGATTATAAAAAAGGCCGATGAAAAACAGTCCTGTCACTCGGGGAATCGACAGATAGATCCTTTGAACCCGGAGCAGAATTTGCCAACGTGCCAGCGCGGTGAATTCAACGAAGACATAGGAAATCATGGCGGCCAGGATCCAAAGATAATTGACGCGTGGATTGCTTTCGTCGCCCCAGATCGCGACGGCCATCTGATGGCGTTTGGCCGAGTCATGAAAAACCCAATAGAGAACCGCGACCGTAACGATCAGCTGAACAAGGGTAATAATTGTTTTTCTAGTATTCTTCATTCTGCAAATCGTTCTTTCCAAGTCGCCAACGATTGCCGGATTTCGTTAGCCGTTTTGCGCGGGCTCATTTCCCAGACAAATAAGCAGTTTGACGGTAGCAGCGGAACAAGTTTCTCCAAATCGACCATTCCAGTGAACGGCGGTTGATGATCCTGAGCCGGCCAAATGCAATCCTGCAGGTGGCAGCCGAGCGCGCGCGATCCGATTGTTCGCAGCCATTCTTCATGATTAATGAACCCGAGGTTTTCCTTGATCTGGATATGGCCCATATCATGCCAATAGCCAAACTGCGGCGAATTGAGTTCATCAAGCAATAACGGCAACTCCCGTTCCGATGGGATTTCTTCATAACCGCGGCGGCCTTCCACCCCGAGCCGAACATTTCTTGTAGCCGCATGGTCGGCGATCCGACGAAGAGAATCCATCACCCGGCCAAGAAAATGCGGCGCGGCCGCCTCACGCGTCTGGACTGCTTTGATCTTCTTGCGGACGTATTCGCGGGAAAGCAGTTCGCCGCGATTGACCAGATCGATCAGTTCGTCCGTGATCGGGTTCATTTCCACTTTGCCGCAATGAAGAACGACGAACGATGCATTGAGGCGCTCGGCAAAATCGATCGTTTGCAGCGTTTGTTTGATCGCGCGTTCGCGTTCACTGGGTTGCGCCGCTGAAAATTTATAGCAATCCGGTGACGCGCGCGTGATCTCGACTGGAAGCGGACAGAAATTGTGGAGGCTGGTGAATTGAACTTCACCTGCATCAAACATCTTTTGAATACCGGGCAGAAGAGAAAGCCGAATCCCGTGACCCAACTCGATCCGATCGAATCCGAGATCTTTTATTTCTCGGAGCATCTCAGCGCCATCAGTGTGACGTCCGGAGTTCCAACAGGTCGAGAAGGAGATCATGGTGAGACGCGTCGCCGTTACTCAGGCGATCGGAGTCGCGGTTTCAGGCTCGGCTACCGCGGTCTTGGCTCGTTCGCAGACAGTGCGTCCAGCCATGGTCAAGAGTGCGACCGCTCCAACTCCGTAGCACACGGCAGCAATTTCGATCGTGGTCCGCATGCCAATTGCGTCCGAAAACCCGGCGATAAGGAATCCGGTGATCGGCATTAATCCAAAAAAAGCCAAACCAAAGATGGCCGAAATACGCCCCCGCAACGGACCGGGTGATCGTTCCTGCACAATCGTTCCGGCCAGGCCCCAGTTAAATGAAATTCCAATCGCCAGGACTCCAAGACCGGTGGCCGACAAGAGAAAGCTGTTTGAGCGCCCAAAAACAAAAAGCGCGATTGCTGCCAGAACTGCGGCGCCGGTCATGAACTTAAAGCGGAGATGGCGGGCCACGCCCAGTAGTCCGATTGAAGCGAGCAACGCGCCAACGGCCGAGATTCCCATCAGCATTCCCATTCGGTCAGCGCCCAGGTGCAGAACATTTCGAACGTAAAGCGGAAGCATCACTGAAATAATTGGAAAGACAAAAACCGTCGAAAGCGCGATCATTGCGATCATGGCTAGGATCGTTCGATCCGACCGGACGTAATCCCATCCTTCCTTGAAACCACTGCGCCGTTGCTCTTCTTCTTCCGCAGTGCCTTCCACCCGTGCTGGCAGCGATACCAGCGCGATAATGAACCCTACAAACGAGAAGGCGTTGCAGAAAAACGCGGAGGCCGCGCCCCACCACGCTACAAACAATCCCGCCAGTTGCGGACCAATCATGCGTGCGCCGTGAAAAACAGATCGGTCAAGCGCAATAGCCGTTGCGATTTCATCCTTCTTCACCAACTCCGGGACAAGCGCGCTGATGGCAGGCATCTCGAATGCGATACAAATTCCAAGAACTCCGGCGATCATGTAGACATGCCAATCCCGAACAAGGCCGGTCAGGACAAGCAGGCCAAGCGCCATTGCGGTTATGATCTGCACAACCTGGGTCGCAATCAGGATCTTACGTTTATCATGACGATCGGCGGCTGAGCCTCCGATTATAGTTAGTAGCAGTGCCGGGATCCCCGTGGCGAAATTGACCACTTGAAGCATGACCGCACTATTGGTCAACGAGCTCATGACCCAGCCGAGCGCCATGGTTTGCATCCAGGTTCCAGTATCGGAAATGGCTGAGCCAATGATGTAACGGCGAAAAGGTCCTGGTTTCAGGACCGCCCAAGCCCGCTGAATAAATGACAGCTCTTCCCCGTTCATCGGACAAGACTCATACGCGGGGTGCTACGGTCTCGCAATGGAGTTGCATCCAATACGGCGTCGCACCTGCTGCGACGTGTGAATGGTGATAAGTGAGTGCTGAACTGAAGCCTAATAACCGTTCACCAATCACCGATCACTATTCAGGCTCCGTTTAGCTGCCTTTCTTCATGGTTTTTTCCAGGCGCCGATCCGGAATGAACCACATCAGTGCAACACAGACATAAATGCACCCGCCGATCCATGGCCGAAAGAGCGATGCGCCTATGCCGACTGCGTAAAGAATCGGTGAGAGCTTTCCTTTGGTATCGATGCCGATGGCTTTAGCCAACTTGGACTGATCACCGTGAAGGCGAACAATCAGGCTTTGCAGGATGTAATAGGCCACTGCGGCCATGAATAAAACGGCTCCGTAACAGGCAGACGGAACGGCAGTGAAATGATTTTCACCCATCCAGCCAGTCACGAAAGGAAAAAGCGAGAGCCAGAATAGGAGATGCAGGTTGGCCCACATGATTCCAGCAGTCACACTGCGCGCGGTCTTGAGCAGGTGATGATGGTTGTTCCAATAGATTCCAACGTAAACAAAGCTGAGAAGGTAGGTGAGAAATACTGGCAACAACGTCCGCAACGCGCCCAGGCTCGACTCATGCGGAACCTTTAACTCCAGCACCATGATCGTGATGATGATAGCCAGCACGCCATCGCTGAAAGCTTCCAACCGATTGGTTTCCATGTCGGGGGGAGACTAGTGGAAGGTGGGACGAGTCCGCAAGCGTTGTAGGTAGGGCGCGGTGGAGCGATTCTGGTCGTTCGATCTTGAATGTTAAATGTTGGATGTTTCTTTCCGGGCGTGAATTGTGAATCTGCCCCGATCCCTAAACATCCAAGGTCCACTTGCTCCAGCCGCATCGAAACGCGACGTTAGGATAAACACACTAATCTGAAATTATGCGCCCTGACAAATTTACCCAGAAGATGCAGGAGGCATTGCAAGCATCTCAGGATCTCGCCTCGCAATACAATCAACAGGAAATTACCAACGAACATTTCCTGCTCGCCTTGCTCGATCAGACCGATGGCATCACGCGCCCGTTGCTCGAGAAGATGGGAGTGAATGTAGCGACGCTGCATGATCAGCTGATTCAGGAACTCCAACGACGCCCGAAGATTCAGGGCGGCACCTACGATCAACGGATCGGAAACGATCTGCGAGCGACGATCGATGCCGCCGAAAAAGAAATGGCCAAACTAAAGGACGAGTTCCTCAGCGCGGAACATTATCTTCTCGGCCTGACCGATTCAAAGACGGCCGCGGCGAAACTCATCAAGGATGCCGGAATTAACCGGGACCGAATGATGCAGGCGTTGCAACAGGTCCGCGGATCGCAACGCGTGACTGATCAGAACCCGGAAGGAAAATATCAGACCCTTGAAAAATATGGGCGCGACCTAACCGAAATGGCGCGTCGAGGCAAGATCGATCCAGTCATCGGGCGCGACAACGAGATTCGTCGTGTTATGCAGGTGCTATCACGCAGAACCAAAAACAACCCGGTGTTAATTGGTGAACCAGGCGTTGGTAAAACTGCAATCGTAGAAGGATTGGCCCGCCGTATCATCAGCGGCGACGTTCCCGAATCGCTGAAACAAAAAAAGCTTATTGCCATGGACATCGGTGCCATGGTCGCCGGCGCTAAGTTCCGCGGAGAATTTGAGGATCGCCTGAAAGCGTTCCTCAAGGAGGTAACCGACTCACAAGGTCAGATCATTCTGTTCATTGACGAATTGCACACGATCGTCGGAGCAGGCGCGGCTGAAGGTTCGGTCGATGCGTCGAACCTACTGAAACCACAATTGGCTCGCGGCGAATTACGCACCATTGGGGCAACGACACTCGATGAGTATCGCAAGTATATCGAGAAAGACGCGGCCCTGGAGCGGCGTTTTCAACCAGTCAAGGTGGATGAGCCAACAGTCGAGGATACGATCGCGATCTTGCGTGGATTAAAGGAACGTTACGAAGTTCATCACGGTGTTCGCATTCAGGATTCTGCGTTGGTTGCTGCAGCAGTGCTGTCTCACCGCTACATTAGCGACCGATTTCTGCCCGACAAAGCCGTAGACCTCGTGGACGAAGCCGCCTCTCGTCTCAAGATCGAGCTCGATTCGATGCCAACCGAGATCGACGTAATCGAGCGCGAAATCATGCAGCACGAAATGGAGCGTCAGGCTTTGAAGAAAGAAAAGGACGCAGCCAGCAAAGATCGCCTCAAGAAATTGGAGAAAGAACTCGCGGAACTGAAGGAAAAGTCCGGGGCGCTCAAAGCAGAGTGGCAGAAGGAAAAGGGCATCATCGACGAGCAGCGAAAGTCGAAAGAAGAACTCGATCACGCCAGGACCGAACTCGAGCGGGCCCAGCGCCGCGGCGAACTGGCGCAAGCCAGCGAACTGCAATATGGACGAATCCCTGAGTTAGAGAAAAAGCTTCGGACGATTGAAGAAAAAATCCGGGAAGGGGGAAATCGACTCCTGCGCGAAGAAGTGACCGAGGAAGATATTGCGGAAGTGGTTTCGAGTTGGACCCACATTCCAGTCTCCCGGTTGCAGGAAGGCGAGCGGGAAAAACTGGTCAAGATGGAAGAGCGCCTGATGCAGCGCGTGATTGGCCAAAAAGAGGCGATCATTGCTGTCTCCAATGCTGTTCGACGCGCCCGCGCCGGTTTACAGGATGAAAATCGGCCAATCGGTTCTTTCATTTTCCTTGGACCAACCGGCGTTGGAAAAACGGAGTTATCTCGCGCGTTAGCCGAATTTCTGTTCGACGACGAAAACGCCATGATTCGAATCGACATGAGCGAATACATGGAGAAGCACACGGTGGCCCGGCTGATTGGTGCGCCTCCTGGTTATGTTGGTTACGAAGAGGGCGGCCAACTGAGCGAGGCAGTTCGACGCAAGCCGTATTCGGTTGTTCTCTTCGATGAAATCGAGAAGGCGCATCAGGATGTTTTCAATGTGTTACTGCAAGTGTTGGATGACGGACGAATCACGGATGGGCAGGGGAGGACCGTCGATTTCAAAAACGCCGTCATCATAATGACGTCGAATATTGGATCGCAGTTTATCACGGACGAATCTTCATCCGAGAATCGGAGCAGGCTGGTGATGGATGCGCTCCGGCAACATTTCAGGCCGGAGTTTTTGAATCGGGTCGATGAGATCATTATCTTTGATCGACTCAGCGAGGAAGAGCTGAAGCAAATTGTCGAAATCCAATTGAAACGGCTCGTCAGGCGGCTCGAGAATCAAAAGATTACTCTGGAATTGTCCGATGCAGCTAAAGCCCTGATCGCTGAACACGGATACGATCCGGTTTACGGAGCGCGCCCTTTGAAGCGTGCGGTTCAGAAGGATATCCTTGATCCGCTGAGCATGAAAATCCTGGAAGGAAAATTCCACGAAGGCCAAACGATCAAAATAGATGTTGAAGGCAATAAGCTGACGTTTAAGGCAAGGTAACGCCTCTTTTCTGGCCACGGACTGACACCCGCCTTCGCCAAGCTACGTCGTGGCAGGCGGATTAAACACGGATTTTGTACCTGGAACTCCGTGGCTCAGACTTCCCAATCCGTGTTCATCCGTGGCCTCTTCGTTCGACGAGGGCCCTAAGCAAACAAATTTCATCCTACCAATCGAACAGCATTGACGCCGGAACTAAAAAATGCACACTCGCGGGCCAAATTGCACCTAACCGCAGTATATGACACACAGATCCACACGCCTTTCGATCCTGATCGCATTCCTTCTTTGTGGCTTAACAACCAACGCGCCAGCCGCAGAAAGTGAATGGGTTCGTCTTCCTAGCCATTGGCTCTTGAGCCGTTTTGTCCGGGCTTCCACCGCCCCGGAACGCAGCTTCAAGGTCGCGCTTACCCTGCCGCCTGGCGCCAAGCAACCACAGGTCGTTCAATCCTGCGGGTTTGATGACGTCGATATCTTGGTGGCTGATTTTGCCATGGAGTCCGTCCGCGCAAACAAAGCTCTGAAAGATTTGGCCAAGACTAAGCAACTCGATTTTAGATTCGTGGTTACGCCACCAATGTTGGACATCAAGCTGCGGAGCGAGGAGGGGAAACGGCCGATGCCAGCCGGGAAAGAAGGCTATTTTCCCGAAACAAGCGGTATCATCTGGAGCAAGGGGGGACAATTCGAAACGCCCGGACGGAAGGGAAAGCTGGCAGTCGTTTTCCCGCCCGAAGGTGGCCATGCGACGTGCGCAATTATCACGGTCTCGACCGGGAGCCCGATGTTTGATCGATATTATCTGCACAATTCCGCCTTGAACTGGCAGGTCGCGACCAAGTCATCCGCCAACCAGGTTCTGCGCCGGGATTTCGGCGCCCAGCACGTTAACCGTTGGGAATCCGTTCTCGATCCGTGATCCGATTGAATTTTGAACGACATTCGTATTTTTCTGTCTTACAATCCCAATATGACCAAATTTACACCACTAGCTTTGATCGCGACGGCGGCCCTTGCGGTCACAACTCTTCAGGCCGGAGAGAAGAGCTGCTGCGCCGCACACGGCAAAGGGCAAGCCAAAATGTGCATGTCCGAGACCTACGCCAAACTGAATTTGACTGAAGCGCAAAAGACGAAGCTCGACGCGTTGCATGCCGAAGCTGACAAAGACGGCTGCACCAAAGAGAGCATGGACAAATTCATGAAATCGGCGCAAGGCATCCTGTCGAAAGACCAGTATGCGATGCTTAAGGCCGAGTGCGCCAAGGTCTGCGCCAAATCCCCCAAAGCGTAACCGAAGTCACACGATCATTTGATAGATTTGGCGGCCCGGAGAAATCCGGGTCGCCTTTTTTTGCGGGGGGAAGGTTACCCATTAGGGCGCCAAGCCGGAAAAACTGTTTGGCCGATATCATAGGTCCTATGGGTCCCATAGGACCTATGTGCCGGCGCAGCTACTTCTCGAACAACCCTGACCTACTAACCCGTTCCCCTTTCATGAAAACCGCTGAAACCGACGAAAGCGCGCGAACATCTTGCAGTGGGTTTCCATCAACAATGAACAAGCTCGCTTCCTTGCCTTGCGCAATCGTTCCAATTCGCGATTCCGCTCGCAACAATTTCGCGGCATTCAACGTCGCTGCCTGTAACGCAACCTCGATCGGGATTCCGGCCGCGACCCAAAGCTCAATCTCGCGCTGAACCGTCGGTCCGTGGAGAACGAGATAATTCCCGGCATCAGACCCAACGACCAGCGGCAGACCGGTCCGCCAGGCATGGAGTAGATTGTTTTTCCCGGTTTCGATTGAGATGGGGTAACGAGCAATTCTCTCTCGCAGTTCTTTGAATTGATCGCCCGTCAACGCCTTTTCGGTTCCGGTAATCAGCTCTTTCGGCGTCACTTGCTGAACCAGCGAACGCTTGAGCAATGCGTTGTCGCCCTTGGAAAAACTGGTGAAACCTTCCGCCACACTCAAGGTCGGATCGTAAGCGATTCCTTTGCTTTTCATTTCAGCAAAGGTCTCCGTCCGGGATTTCATCAACAAAGGAACCGTGTTCAATCGAGTCGGCCGATAGCGCGACCGCGTCACTTACGTCGACCGCTTTTCCGGTATGAATTGCCACCGGCAACTTCTTCGTATGAGCTTCCTCGACCACAGCTCGAAGGATCTCGATATCCATCCGGTTGAATGGATGCTCGGGTGCGCCCGATTCCAGCACACCTTTGATCGCATCGACGCGTTGTGCTGCGAGATCATCCACCTGTTTGCGAGCTTCTGCTGTCGTTTTAGGCGTTCGGACAACTTGCGCCTGAAATGTTGGCTGCATCACCTCCGGCAGGAACTTCGCATACTCTGTCCCATGTCCACCTTCAGCGGTGAAAAGGGGACCGCAGAAAAATAATTCCGCACCTAATTTTTCGCCGGTCCCAAATTTTTCGTGCAATTTCAAAATGTCATCGAGACGATCACCGACACTTCGAACAGCGGTAACACCGCAGTACAAATAAGATTCTAGCGCGCGAGCTGAGCCTTCCGCTGCATCATACTTGGTGAGGTCTTCCGGAAATCCACCGCTCGCGCCAAGGTGAACATGCACGTCGATCAAACCCGGTAACACCGTTTTTCCGGCAGCTTCCACCGCTTCGGCGTTAACTGATTTTGCGTCCGGCGCTGTTCCTTCGTAAATCTGCTCGATCTTGCCGTTTGTGATCAGGATGGCACCCGATTCGATCACCTTGCCGTCGCCGACAAAGATCCGCGCATTTTGAATAAGCCAGTTATGCCCACGCGCCCGCTCACGATCCAGAATTCGCGCTTTTGTTAGTTCCTGCCGGCTCCATGCCTGGTAACCGCCAAGAAGAAAAAACGGAAGAAGCGCAACGAACACCCAAAGCTTTGCTGATGGACGCAATTTCTCTTCCTTCTCCCAGCGAAAAAGTTTCGTTGCAATAAAGAGCGCAACCAGTGCTGTAATGACCAACACAGCGACCGATTTGAAATTTTGGGTGATAGATTCACCACGCTGAAGGATCCCAGCCATGCCGGTCACGAGATAGGTAGCCGGAATAAACTGAGTCACAATTTTCAGCCAATCAGGCATGAACGACAGTGGAAAACTGGCGCCGCTCAGAAAGAGCATTGGCATGTAGATGATCTGAATAAGAATGTTTCCTTCCTGCGACGAGTTAACGACCGCCGCGATGATCAATCCGAGCGAGCGGAAAGCGGTCACTCCCAAACAGACAAAGACAAAGAACGACAAAAGATTCTTCGGGTAAGGCATTCCGAAGATCGAATGCGACAGGAAAAGCATGGCCGCGACCGACGGAATATAAAGAATGACGCCCATGACAATGGAAGCGCATAAGAGCGGAACCGGTGTGATCGGTGTCACCTTGTAACGACGCAGGATGTTTTCTTCCCGTTCCTGAATGGCACGCATGCCGGCGCCGAAAAAACCGGTTCCAAGAATTCCAATCGTCGTGACCATGGTCAACACCAGCAGGATTCCGCTGCCAAACCGGCCAAAGATAAAACCGAACCCGAAGAAGAACATCAGCGGGAACAAATAATTGAAGAAGAGCACGGCCCTGTTTCGCCGCGCGAGCTTCAGATCGATCTTGAGGAAGGCGATGAACGCTTTCATTTAATCGCGCAGTTTCTTTCCGGTTATCTCGATAAAAACATCCTCGAGCGTCGGCCGATTCAAGTGCACGTCTTCGAGCTCGAGGCCTTCGGCTTCGATCCATTTCACCATCTCCGTCAGCGTGCGAGCTGGTCGCTGCGAATAGACAATAATCTCCCGGCGATCCTCGCTCAGCACGCTGCGAACCGCCTCCGCCCAGGACGGAAGATTGGGGTCGCGCAATGGTTGGCCAAGCTTTATTTCGATGGCGGACTGATTCGCGCTTCGTTCCTGCAGCTCACGTGGCGTGCCGAGAGCGATGATCTTGCCGGCATCGAGGATCGCGACCCGGTCACACAGTCGTTCCGCCTCTTCAATGTAATGCGTTGTCAGCAGGATGGTGCGTTTGTCTGCCCGCAGTTCCTGGATTAAATCGCGAATTTCCAGCCTAACCTGCGGATCCAGGCCTGTGGTCGGTTCATCCAGGAAAAGCAACTGCGGATCATTGATCAACGCGAGCGCCAAAGCCAAACGCTGCTTCTGGCCGCCGGACAAGGTGGCGTACCCAGCGTCTTTCTTTTCTTCCAATTGCAGACGTTGCAGCAACACGTTCGTGTCCGCTTTCCGTGAATAAAGTGATCCAAAAAAATCGAGCGCTTCGCGCACCGTAATTTTGTCCGGCAGATTAGTCGCCTGCAGACACGCTCCAATTCGATCTTTTAACTGACGTTTCTGCCTATCGGGATCCAGTTGTAATACTCGCACTTCACCAGCCGACCGCGGTCGCAAACCTTCCAGCACTTCGATCGTCGTCGTTTTTCCCGCCCCGTTCGGCCCAAGCAAACCGAAAACCTCTCCCGGGCGCACTTCGAAATCGATTCCTTTTACCGCTTCGAATGTTCCGTACGACTTGCGCAAACCCCGAACGTAGATGGCAAACTCGCCATTGGTTGGTTGATCCACCCGATTACCCTTCGCGTGAATTTGTGTCCATCGTGATTTAGTGCCTTAATCGACTGCGCACTGCTAGACCACCAAGAATCAGCAGCGCGATCCCGGTGCAACCGTGTGCGAATAGTTCGCCATGCTGGACATAAAATGTCAGCTCTTTTTCGGTTGGAACCTCGGCAATTCCGCTCAGGACACCATCGCCAAAGGTGCTGCCGGTTTCGTCCCGCAAGATCTCCGTGATTCGGCCGAATTCATTAATGAAACAGGTTACGCCGGTGTTTGCGGCGCGAACCATTGGACGTCGCGTCTCAACGCATCGAAACAGGGCATTAGCCACATGCTGCGACGAACCAGCAGAACTTAGGAACCAGCCGTCATTTGTTATGTCCACCAGCAGATTTGCGCCTTTCAGCACAAATCGACGGGTCAAATCGCCGATCGTGTCCTCAAAACAAATCAATGGCGCAACTTGCACACCTTCCTTTGACAATTGAAACAGGGTGTAATCCTTTCCGAAATCGAAATCAGCCGGGACCCATTTCCCTGCAATCGCTCCGAATGGCGGAAAGGCGTGGCGCAACGGAACGTACTCGCCAAAAGGCACCAGATGTATTTTGCGATAGATCTGCGTTGCCTGACTCGATCCGGAAAAAAGCAGCGCAGAATTGTAAGCCGCTTGTTCCTGCAACTCGATCGCGCCGACTAACAGGTCGACTTTTTTTTCGACGGTGAACGCGGCAACATAACGTTCGCTATCACTCATCGATGGGAACGGCTCGGGGAGGGCGCTTTCTGGCCACACCACCAAATGTGGTGCCGGGTCTGCCTCCGCCGCTACCTCACTCATCTCCCCCAGCTTTCTTAAAATGGCCGGCGTGAATTGTGGATCGAACTTTTCCCGTTGCGAAATGTTCGGTTGCACTGCCGTTACACGGACGCGTTCGGTTTCCGGTCTAGATTGCATTGCGTGCATGCCGAACGCGAGAAGACCAATGATCGCGGCCATGGTCAGCGTTAAATCATAATGCGGTCGCATCCGATGGAACCGCGTCTCGAGAATCAAGCGTCGCGCTGTGCTGACACCGATCACGTTAGCAAAGGCAATGAGAAACGAGAGACCGCTGATCCCGGTGTATTCGGCAATTTGGATAATCGGCCAGTTGGTGTGCAGCGCTACACCCAGTCCATTCCAGCCGAAACCGCCAAAGAGCCAACCGCGCGTCCATTCAAGTGCGACCCAAACCGCAGCGAGCGCGAACGCGAGAAGGAGATTGTTCCATGACTTGAGCCATGGTGAACGCGGGATTAGCTCTGTTGATTTCGCGCCGCTGGGCCAGCATCTCATCCCATTTGCTGGTTGAATCCTGAGCTGGCGTTTCGGATTGAGATTCAGAAGGCCGAATCCATCCGGCTATCCACGACCAGACGGCGAGATAAAGACCAAGATAGATCGCAAGAATGGCCGACAAACCCCGAAGGAAAGTGTTGTCGAAAAGGATGCCGAGAGATCCAAGCCATGAAAAAACGACGGTGAAAAAGACGAAGCCCGCGACATAACCCAGCAACAAATTGCGTAACCAGCGTCGTTTTGAATTCGCTCCCGAAAACCAGATCGCCGTCAATAGTGGAGTTAGTGCAAACCAACAAACCCACCCTTGATTGAATGGGGCAAAGCAGCCGGCATAAAGAAGGCCGCTCAGAACTGCGGCCAGCCACGGCCACAGCCGGACCATTCTTTTAAGCCAGCCCACCGGTTTCAGTCTCGCCGGCGGCGACTCGTTCTCTCTCGCGCCCGTCGCCGGCTTGGATTCACCGCATCCCGCAGTTCAACGGCGTGAGATGGATTGACACGGAAGAATGCGCGCTCCACGTCTTCCATCTTGCGTATATTAACTTTGTTGGAAATGACATAGTCCTGGTCGATCAAACCAACAAGCGTCTCGAGAAATTGCGTCTTTTCATCGTCGCTCATTTTATCCACTAGCAGTTTGCCAAACATTTGGGCCCCAGAAAGACCGATCTTCTTGAGAAGGGTAATTTCGCCTCCGTCCAAATTAATTTCGCGTCCCATGCCCAGACCTTCCGATATTTCTTGCTGCTGTCGAGTGGGTTCACGCGGTGGAAAAGGGTTTAATCAATGGGCCACGGATGAACACGGATTAAACACGGATTTTTTGCACCTTGAGCTCCGTCGCTTGATCTCTTGTCCGTGTTTAATCCGTGTCCGTCCGTGGCCAGAAAACATACCTATGAACTGGCCCGGGTCGCAGCGTTTTCGCGCCACCATTCCCAAACTCGGTTCATGTGTGCATCGACCTCCTCCTTGATGGAGGCCAATTCGATTTTGCTGAATTTTCCATCCTTCGGACGTCGCTCCGCGAACATGTAATACTTAATCTTCGGTTCTGTTCCCGATCCGCGGACTATGACTTTGGTGTGATCGCCGTATTCGAAGACCAACATTTTCTCCTTTGGAATTTCGTCACCTTCGATGTCCCGGTAAGTGTCGGTCTCGAAGTTCTTAACTTGAATTAATTGCGCGCCGAGCATTTCGACTGGCGGTTTGCTTACATAAGACGCTAACAAATTCTGAATTGTTCGGGCGCCTTCCGCTCCTTCGAATACGAGCGAGCCGGTGAATTCCTTAAAGTAACCAAGTTCTGAATAAATCGCATCCAATAACGAGGCGACCGAAATGCCGAGCGATTCTGCGTAGGCCGCGACTTCGCAAAACATGATGGCGGCGCCGTTAGCGTCCTTATCCCGAACAAAATCTCCCGCGCTATAGCCGTAGCTTTCCTCTCCACCGAAAACGTAGTACGAAGAGTGCTCGAGCCGCAATCGCCGTGTTTCGGTTTCGGGTAAATCGCGATAGATCTCTTGTACCTCTTTTGGCAAGGCGCTCTCGTATTTGCGGAGTTTCGACCCGATATATTTGAAACCGGTCAACGTCTCGACACATCGCAATCCAAAATGCTCCGCAATCGCCTTCTGCAGATTGGTGGTGACAAAAGTCTTTATGATTACTGCGCGCGACGCGTTCTTCTCGTTCAGCACGCCTTGTTCGAAAAGTTTTTTCGTTCGATAGTAAGCCAGCAACGAGCCGATCTGATTTCCAGTTAGCAACTCGAGCTGCCCGGTGGCTCCCCGGACGGCCACACCCAGGCGGTCGCAATCCGGGTCTGTCCCAATGACCACACTGGCAGTCTCTCGCTCCGCCAAATCAATGCCCAAACGAAACGCAGAGGCGTTTTCAGGGTTCGGCGAATCGACGGTGGGAAAATCGCCATCAAGATGGTCTTGTTCTTTAACGACGTGAAAATTGAACCGGAGCCGTTTCAACATCGGTTTAATAATTACGCCGCCGGTGCCGTGTAACGGAGTGAAGATAATCCGAAGCGTTTTTTTGGCTTTTCGACAGAGCGCCTTATCCAGAATCAAAGCGTCGAGCCTTTCCATATAAGCATCGTCGATCTCCCGGCCGAGAACGGTTACCGATCCGGGTGGCAGCTTCGGTTTCGACGGTAACGTCTCGCTCTGAATCCGGTTAACGTTCGCGATGATGCGGCTGGCATGCGGCTCAATCACTTGTGCGCCATCGTCGAAGTAAACCTTGAACCCGTTATCGTGGGGTGGGTTGTGGCTCGCCGTGATCACGATGCCCGCGCTTGCCCGCAAATACCGAACCGCAAACGATAATTCCGGGGTCGAGCGCGCCTGTTCAAAAACAAAAGCGTCACAGCCCATTTCCGCTGCGGTCTGCGCTGTTAGCTCGGTGAACTCCTTCGAAAAATGACGGGGATCATGCGCGATAACGATCTTTGGTTTCTCGGCAATCTTCTGTTCGGCCCGCCATTCATGCAGATACGCGGCCAGCCCGCTCGCGGCGCGAATGACATTGAAGAAATTCATCGCGTTCGTTCCGACGCAGGGGAATTGCGGGCGCTCTTTCGGGCCAGCGTCGCCTCGTTCAGCTCTGGTCACGATTTTGCCGATGGTCCTGCCGCGGAGTCCACCAGTTCCAAAAGCCAGAGTCTTATAGAAACGATCGTTCAGTTCAGCCCATTCCTGACGGCGAGCCAGCTCCTCAATCGCTGCTATATAAAGAGGATTCCCGTCGCGCAGGAAGGTCGTGATGTTTTGGACAGTTGATTCGAGCAAAGCTTCGCCGCTTTGTTGCTCCAACAGCTGTTCAAGTTCTGCTCGATTATCCACGACGCGAACTCTGCACCGGGATCAGGCCTTTGAAAGCATTTTTCGGTGGTGCATTAAGCGCCGAAGGCGCGGCCTCAATGTCAGCCTAGGGCAAGTATACGTTTAGCGTGCGCTTAACCTGAGCGACGAGCTTCCTTGCTATCAGGGCGGAAAGCGGCGGAGCACCGCCGCACTCCACAACGCTAGCGAACATACGCTCCGCCACTTTCAAACCGAGCGTTTGGCAGCCCGGAGCCAATCTGTCCGTCACGTCCCTACCGGGGCGCTTCACAGAAGCGCCACTACAACTGCGTCCTTCGACGTCGAGGGGACGCAATGCTAACCTCAGAAATCAAAAGAAAAACGATTGCCCGTCAGGCTGTTCACAGCCTTAGTGGTCACCTGTCAGTCTAATGAACATCCACGAATATCAGGCGCAGGAACTTTTTCGGAAATTTGGCGTCGCGACGCCACGCGGGATAGCGGCCTCCACGCCGGAGGAGGCGGAACGCGCCGCTGTCGATCTCGGCACCGGTGATCTCGTCGTAAAAGCGCAAATCCATGCCGGAGGCCGTGGGAAGGGGACATTTACCAACGGGTTCAAGGGCGGTGTTCAGTTGTGCAAATCGCCCGCCGAAGTGCGTGAAGTCGCTTCCAAGATGCTCGGACAAACTTTGGTTACGCATCAGACCGGACCGGCGGGCCGAGTCGTGCACAAGGTTCTGGTCACGGAATCGGTTAAGATCGCCCGTGAAATCTACTTCGCGGTCTTGCTCGATCGGGCAACCGCCGCGCCAATCATCGTCGCCAGTACCGGAAGGGGGCGTCGAAATCGAAGCCGTTGCGGAGAAGTCTCCCGAAAAGATCCTTCGGGAAAAGATTGATCCGCTTGCCGGCTTCCATCCTTTTCAGGGACGCAAACTCGCGCGACAACTCGGCTTCGACTCCTCTCAACTGAAGGCGGCGGCGAAATTGTTCGATGGCCTGTATCGAACCTTCATCAGCTGCGATTGCTCGATGGTCGAGGTAAACCCGCTCGTCGTAACTCAGTCGGGCGAGGTGCTCGCGCTCGATGCGAAATTCAATTTTGATGATAACGCGCTTTTCCGGCATCCAGAGATCGTCGCGTTGCGTGACATTTCGGAAGAAGATCCGCGCGAGGTCGAGGCTTCAAAACACGGACTGAATTACATCGGGCTCGACGGCAATATCGCTTGTCTCGTTAACGGCGCTGGTCTCGCCATGGCGACGATGGACATTATCAAATTCTACGGCGGTAACCCGGCCAACTTCCTCGATGTCGGCGGAAGCGCGACCGGTGATCAGGTTACCGAAGCATTCAAGATCCTCGTCCGGGACGACGCTGTAAAAGCGATCCTGATTAATATCTTTGGCGGCATCATGAAGTGCGACGTCATTGCCGAAGGAATTATTGGCGCAGCGCGGGCATTGAAACTTTCTGTTCCGCTGATCGTCCGCCTGGAGGGAACTAATGTTGATGCGGGCAAGAAATTGATCGCCGAATCAGGCTTGGCCGTGATCACCGCCAATGACTTGGCCGATGCCGCGCAAAAAGCAGTCGCAGCTGCGGCGGCCGCGGCGAGCCCCAGGAAATAATGAAAGCAACAGCCATCGGTTTCGTCGCCACTCCTGTTACCGATGTCGTGCGTGCGCGAAAGTTTTACGAAGGGATTCTTGGACTTAAGAGTCTCCGGAGAAATGATGGGAGGCCAATGGATCGAATACGCCATCGGCGATGATACCCTGGCAATTGCCAACGTCGGTGAGCATTGGCGCCCATCCGATCAAGGCACCGGTGCCGCGCTCGAAGTGGAAAATTTCGAAGCAGCAATCAAACGGCTAAAGGAAAATCAGGTGCCATTCGCGGCGGACCCGTTCGAGACCCCATGTTGTCACATGGCGGTTGTGCAAGATCCCGACGGCAACAAATTGATAATTCATAAATTGAAACCGGAAAACGAAAAGGAGCCATGTCCATGATCAAAGAAGTCGCGTTCGTTGCTATTGCCGTGTCCGATGCAGAACGGGCCCGGAAATTTTATCAGGAAACACTCGAGTTAAAGCCGAGCTCATCAGCGATGGAAGGAGCCTGGGTTGAATACGACTTGGGGCCAACAACTATTGGCGTCGGTTGCCACCCGGCATGGCAACCATCGCGTGAAGGAACAACCGTCGCATTTGAAGTCGATGATATTGACGAGACAATCGCGACGCTGAAGAAGCGGGGCGTGCAGTTCGACATGGAAAAAATGGAGACACCGGTTTGCTGGATGGCACAATTTCGCGACCCTGACGGCAACAAGCTGGTCGTGCATAAACGGAAAGCAGGTTAGGCAATGTCGGTCCTGGTCGATAAAAACACGCGGTTGGTGGTGCAGGGGATTACAGGGAACACCGGAGGATTCCACACGCGCCAATGCATGGAATACGGAACGAACGTGGTTGCTGGCGTTACACCTGGAAAAGGTGGCCAGAAGTTCGATAACAAAGTGCCCGTATTCGACACGGTCTCAGAGGCGCGGGCTGCGACCGGTTGCAATGTATCCGTCATTTTTGTTCCAGCGGCCGGAGCTGCGGATGGAATTCTCGAAGCAGTCGATGCTGGGGTCGAACTGGTCATTTGTATCACCGAAGGAATTCCAGTGATGGATATGATGCGGGTAAAAGCAGAGATGGCCGGCAAACCGACCCGATTGATTGGACCGAACTGCCCCGGAATCATTACGCCTGGTGCGTGCAAGATCGGGATCATGCCCGGCTACATTCACAAAGAGGGCGCTGTCGGCGTAATCTCGCGCTCTGGAACCTTGACCTATGAAGCCGTCTGGCAACTCACTTCCCGCGGATACGGCCAATCAACCTGCATTGGAATTGGCGGCGACCCGATTAACGGCATGTCCCACCTCGATGCGGTAAAACTTTTCAATAACGATCCACAAACGGAATCAATCATTTTGATCGGTGAGATCGGAGGCAGCGCGGAAGAAGAAGCTGCTGCCTGGATCAAAGAGAATTGCAAAAAACCAGTGGCCGCATTTATCGCTGGAACAACGGCCCCGGCTGGGCGACGGATGGGGCACGCCGGTGCAATTGTTTCCGGCGGAAAAGGCACGGCGATTGGAAAGATCGAGGCGCTTAAGGCCGCCGGTATTGCTGTAGCCGAAACACCAGCAACAATGGCAGACACCCTAATTAGGAGGATCAAAGGCAGCTGATGGCAGTTTCACGTGGACTTGAAGGCATCGTCGCAAACACGACGCGACTAAGCGACGTCATTGGCGACAAAGGCCAACTCGTTTATTGCGGGTACGATATCAATGAACTGATTGGCAAGGTCAGCTTCAAGGAGGTGATCTATCTCCTCTGGCATAAGAAACTGCCAAATCGCCATGAGCTCGAAGAGTTCATGAAAGAACTGCGCACGCAACGCCAGTTACCCAAGGCGGTGATCGATTTCGTCAAGTCCGCGCCGCACTCCGCTGAACCGATGGACGTGATGCGGACGGCGATTTCAATGCTCGGCCTTTTCGATCCCGACATGAAGAAAGAAGCAACGCCAGAAATGAATCGGCATCGTTGTCTTTCAATCACGGCCAAAATTGGAGTGATCGCCGCTTATTTTCATCGGGCACGAAGCGGTAAAACACTACCACCCGTCCGTGATGACCTGACCGAAGCAGAGCATTTTCTCTATCTGATGACTGGCGAACCGCAGCCGAAAGAAGCGACGGATACGCTGGATGTTGCCTTTATTTTGCACGCCGATCACGGAATGAACGCATCTACTTTCAGTGCGCGTGTCACGATCTCGACGCTCTCTGATGTTTACTCTGCGATAACCTCGGCCATTGGCACTTTGAAAGGCCCGTTGCACGGCGGTGCTAATGAAGGCGTGATCAAGATGCTCGAAGAGATCGGCAGCGAAGATAAAGTGGACGCCTACATTGACGCTCAGCTTGCACAAAAGAAAAAGATCATGGGTATCGGTCACCGTGTTTATAAGACGCTCGACCCACGCGCCCCGCATCTTCGAGCCATGGCGATCAAGCTAAGCGAAAAACTGGGTGACCCGAAATGGATCCGGATGTCCGAACGCATTGCGCAATTGATGGACGAAAAGAAGAAACTGAACGCGAATGTCGATTTCTATTCCGCCACAGTTTATTATTCGCTTGGGATTCCGACCGATTTTTTCACCCCGGTTTTTGCGATTGCACGTTGTTCGGGGTGGTGCGCGCAGGTACTTGAGCAACTGGAAGATAATCGACTTTATCGGCCTTTAGCGGAATACATCGGCGAGCCAGCAGGTAAGAAGGTTGTTCCTCTTGATGAGCGGCCGTAAGAGCTGGGGGCGAAGCGAACCTGCTGCGGCGTGGGAACTGAGAATCGGCCCTTAGTTGCTTTCCCATTATATCTCGACTTCCTTTACCGCATTCACTAACTTCAATCTGTGAGAACAATCGCGTTACTTCTTTTGTTCGCGCTCGCTTGTCCGGGGCTAATCATAGCGGAAACGACCGAGATCGAGATCACGGCGGATTCGAAGGTCTACGGCGAATATCCCAAGGCGTATCAGGAAATCATTAAGAGCTGGCTTGCAACAAAGCTGGCCGATCCGGAAAGTGCCGTCATCGAATTTACCAGTACCCCGCGCCCGGCTGATCTTCCAAGCGCTGACGGCAAGCGGCTCTATGGTTACCTGGTCGAGTTCAAAGTCGCGGCGCGCAACAGTTTCGGCGCTTACACCGGGAAACAAAAACACGGTGCGCTGATTCGAGACGGAGTCGTGGTCAAGGGAACCGGATTCGGTTTCTAGATGGAGCCGTCTCGTAGGGCACGAATAGCAGGCGAGGGCGGCCTCGCTATGCTAATCATCGTCCTGTTGCTGTTGCTTGGCATCGTCTGGTGGCTTTTTTCATCACGACGTGGTTCGGAGCAAAGTATCCGTATTTTTGCAGCGGAAGCCGCCAAGGAAATCGCGGTAAATTACAACGAACGATATCTCCATGTTCAATTGAGTCCGGACGGTCAAAAGCAATATCTTAGGTCGTCGCGAGATCGGCTTTTCGAACAGCTGCGCGGTTTGGGCGTCCCGGCTGAGCCAATTGAAATTGAGGGTCAACCGACGTTCACCAACCATTTCTTCGATCCAGCCGGCGAGTTTAAGGCGAAGCTGAAATATCCGAACACGACGGCTGAATTGACTCTCGGCATCTCGCGGTCAGTTAATTACTGGCAAATCGACACGATTGCCCTCTACTGGACGCTGCCGCCGACCCCAACTCCCGGACCGACCCCGGAGATGACCGCAACACCAAGCCCGACCCCCGCGGCGAAAGCAAAGCGAACGCATAGGTAGCGCTGTAGCCACGGCCCTGCGGGCCGTCTGTTATCGGCGTGGCCCCAGATCTTGGCCACCCGCCTTCGTTGGGCCTACGGCGTGGCAGGCGGATTTAACACGGATTAAACACGGAACGGTAAGGCGAAAAGCGAGCGTCGAACGACGCAGTTGTAGGGGCGCTTCTGCGAAGCGCCAGAGAGTTGACTGCGATCGGTCTTGAGCGGCGAATCGTGATGGCCACGCCTATACCAGGGCGCTTCACAGAAGCGCCACTACAACACGTCTCGACACACGGGAGTCTCTTCCCCTTCCGTGTTGCATCCGTGTTAATCCGTGGCCGAAAAATCTTCCGTGGCTCGATTATCAACCGATTAGCCTATCGAATGCATCAACACAAATCTGGGACCAGGTTTCCAGATTATCGCGGCGCGCCAGGAGTTCCTCGCGGCTCATGAAAGTCAAATTCGTAATCATCGATTCGCGCTTTGTGACCTTCGGCTCTTTCAACCGAAAGACATGCACGATCCCAAGATGAACCTGACCGACTTCCGTGGTGTCGTCGTTCAATAACGCCACGATCCGATCTTCAAACGGAGACTCAATCTTGATCTCTTCATTAACCTCACGTTCAACTCCGGCCCGATAGGCCGCTTCGTCGATCGCGAAATTAAAAAGCGATTCGTCTTCCTGGTTCATATGGCCACCAATCCCGATCGACCCTTTCGCGACTAAACGTTGTTCGCCCGCTTTTTTCCCGCGAACATAATGCAGCACAGTGTCGCCATACGCGATGATGGCATACGGAATGATCTGCTTATGCGTCGGATCATTTTCGGCTAAGGCGCGTGAAAGAAAGAAATTGTTCCCGCGAGCCAGTAATGCCCTAAGATATTTGGCCGGCTCGAAATTGAGCCCGTGAAAACTGCCGAGCTCATCGAGCAGACTACGCTTGACCACTAAAACATTTTCGTCCGGCTGCATCGGATCTGAATACGGGCTTAATACGACCAAGTCACGCCGATCTGCGGTCCGAGCAGATTGAGGCTTGGGTTGGGATCGGTCTGCCCGCCGTTGGACAAGTGTTGATAGACAAGGCCGCCTGATGCCTGCCAATGGTCATTGATCTTGTAGGAAAGGCCGAGGGCAGCCAAGATGTTGAAAGTAAAATCCTGCCCTTGCGCCCCCTCTATGTCGGCGTGGCTATCAATCCAACCAAGGCCAACTCCACCGGAAACGTACGGCATCAACCGGCTTTCTGGATGCAGGAAATTGTAGCGTAACCCCACCGAGACCCCGAAATAGTGGTTCTCTGGGCCACGGAAGATTGGTTCGACCATGGCCAGCGCGTAGAACTGGTTGTAGCCGCGAAAGAATCCCTCGCGATAAACCGGACCGAAACGCCAGCGTGCCGTAAGGAATTGTGCGCCAATTTCATAGCTATTGGGATTGCCAATAACGCCAAGCATGTAAGCCGTCTCCGTTGACATCTCAAAACTTGGCGCGTCCTGGTTGTCAGGGACAAAGTGCGTCGTTACGCGGTCACCGCCCGCGCGTGCGAACAGGGGGCAAACACAAGAGAGAACCAAAACCTGGAGGAGCCGTCTGATTTTCATGAAGCCGCGTACGATAGAAGCCCCGGAAGGAAATGCAACGAGCCGACAGAATGACCCAAGATGATTAGACGGAATTAACAGAATTTACAAAATGGGAAGACGGACAGGATTAAACTGGATTGGTTTTCAGAAGAGTACCCCTAATCCCATTCTGTACATTCTGTCTAACCTTCCGTAACAAACGCCGCCAAATCCTTTGGCAGCGGACTGTCCCATCGCTGCCCCCCTTTAATTTCTAGCACCGCGGAATGTAACGCATGCCGTGGTAACAAGAGCTGTTTGGCCAGCTCTGGGGTCCAACCAGTTTCAATAAATCGAAGATAAAGTTTTTCGTCTGGTCCATAAATCTTGTCACCGACGATGGGGTGCCCTAACGACGCCAGGTGGACCCGGATCTGATGGGTCCGACCTGTCAACGGAATCGCGCAAACAATCGTAAATCGTTCGCCATTGGTTGCGCGCGAAAATCTCTGGTTCACCACGAAATCAGTCCGAGCCAATGCGCCCTTAGGATGAATTGCCTGTTTGAGCCAGATGGCTGACGGCGCGTGAAGTCCCTGCCGCGCAAGAGGCGCTTCCACCGAGATCGATTCCCACTCCGGCCACCCCCAGATCACCGCGAGATATTCCTTGGCAATCCGTCCTTCCTGCATCAACAAACCAAATCGCCGCGCCGTGCTCGCATTTTTCGCGACCAAAACCAAGCCGCTCGTTTCGCGGTCGAGCCGATTCACGATCGAAATCTGTCCGCCATTGGCAATCTCGTAGGCCAAGAGTCGTTTGAGTTCTCCCCAAAGAGTGCGCGCACTGGATGGCTTTGTTGGATGGACCAGAAGGAAAGGTGGCTTTTCGACCACGATGAAATCGTCTTCTTCTGCCACGACCGAGAAATCGTGGGTCACATTTGCAGGAGCGGCTTCCGTGGCGGATAAACGTCCCTTGATCTCGCTTAGAAATGTCACGCGTTATTATAAGACGGGCGAACGCGCGGTGCACGCGCTCGATGGGGTGTCGCTCGAGATCGGGCAGAACGAATTTGTGGCGATAACGGGGCCAAGCGGCTGTGGAAAAAGCACGCTCATTCACCTTCTAGCCGGGCTCGAATATCCAACCTCAGGCGAGATCGTGGTGGATGGCCTTGCTGTCCACGGCGCAGATGACAAGGCCCTTACTGAATATCGGCGTTATCAGATCGGGCTTGTTTTTCAATTCTTCAATCTGCTGCCGACCATGAACGTCTTTGAGAATGTGAGTCTGCCTTTGGTTCTGCGCGGTGTTTCAGTGACGGAGATCAATCAACGTGTTACCGAATTAATTGAATGGGTCGGGTTGGCCGAACGATCAACACATTTTGTTCATCAATTAAGCGGGGGCGAACAACAACGAACAGCGATCGCGCGCGCGTTGGTTCATCGGCCGCGTTTGTTAATCGCAGACGAACCAACCGGCAACCTCGATTCGCACTCGGCCTCAACGGTTATGCAATTACTGGAGAAAATCGCACGGGAAGAGCTAACCACGCTAATTGTCGTAACTCACAGTGATGAAGTGGCGCGAACCGCATCCCGCCGGGTTGAAATGCGGGATGGAAAGATTGCGTCTGATTCGATGGCGGCGCGCTAGTTCCTCACACAAATGGGATTCTGGCCACGGATTGACACCCGCCTTCGCCAAGGCTGCGGCGCGGCAGGCGAATTAAACACAGAAGACCGGAGCTTTGTTAAACGATGGGGCCTGCACCGCGGGAATAAATGTTTAGTATTGGACCGCATTCACAGAGTTGGAGTGACCATTGAAAGAGCGAGCACGGTCGCTTGGTGTGAGGACTCGCCTCTGCCTTCTCAAGGGAGAGGGTAGGGTGAGGGTCTGTATAGCCTTGCTCTATCTTAAGCGAAGCGCGGCGCCCCCTCACCTCAGTCCTCTCCCCACGCGGTGGGGAGAGGAGGAACATCGCGCAAACAATGCGCCATAGAGTCCGGCGTTCGACGGGGAGGTCGAGCCTGCCACGCCGGGGCCTTGGCGAAGGCGGGTGTGAGGTCCGAGGTAACGCGCGATGTTCTCCCCGGAAATTCGTTTGCTTGACCTAAGGCAAAAAACCGCTTTACCTAAACGCCCAGCCTCGACCACGGAGACACCTTGGAATTAAAGGATATCAAAGCCCTGATCGATCTCATGAAGAAGAACGACCTGTCGGTCTTCGAGATGGAGAAAGATGGGTTCAAAATCAAATTACAAAAACGCGGGGAAGACCAGCCGGCCATTGTCGTTCCTGCTACGACGCCATTCATAGCCCCGCTGGCCGCCGCCGCGAACGCGGCCCCCGCGCCCGCAGCAGCCGCCCCGGTCGCTGAACCAGAGTCAGAAAAAAGCGATGCCACCCTGCGGGATATCGTTTCGCCAATGGTCGGGACATTCTATCGCGCCGGCTCTCCCGAATCCCCCTCGTTTGTTGAAATCGGGAAGGACGTCACGGAAGAAACCGTCGTGTGTATCATTGAAGCGATGAAAGTGATGAACGAGATCAAGGCGGAAACCCGAGGCTCGATTGTCGAAATCGTGGCCGAAAACGGCAAACCGGTTCAGTTCGGTCAGGTCCTTTTCCGGGTCCGCTAGTTTATCTATCGCCAGCGTCTGCTGGCAACCAACTCGATGCGTGCTTCACCGTGATGTTTGAAAAGATTCTGATCGCAAATCGCGGAGAGATTGCCTTGCGCGTTATTCGCGCATGCAAGGAACTCGGGATTCGGACCCTGGCTGTTTACTCGGAAGCGGATGTCGATTCACTACATGTCCAACTGGCGGATGAAGCCATCTGCATTGGAGCACCGCCGAGCGCAGAAAGTTATCTCAAGATTGATCGGATCGTTAGTGCGGCGGAAGTCGGTGACGTCGATGCAATTCACCCAGGCTACGGTTTTCTGGCCGAGAATGCGCACTTCGCCGAGGTCTGCGAAAGCTGTAATATCAAGTTCATTGGGCCACCTGCGAGTGCAATGCACGCCATGGGAGATAAGAACTCCGCCCGCGCCTTCGCGCGCAAAGCCGGTGTCGCGGTCACTCCAGGTAGCGACGGAATTGTTGAGACGGAAGCAGATGCGCAAAAGGTAGCCAGGAAAATAGGCTATCCAGTTATGATTAAAGCGGTCGCCGGCGGCGGCGGTCGAGGAATGCGGACTGCCCATAACGAAGCAAGCCTTGGCCCGGCGTTCCATGCGGCACGCACAGAAGCTGAGAAAGCATTCGGCAATGGCGACGTCTATATCGAGAAGCTGATCATCAATCCGCACCACATTGAATTCCAAATCATTGCCGATCAGCACGGACACACCGTTCATCTTGGCGAGCGCGATTGTTCGATTCAACGGCGCAACCAAAAGGTAATCGAGGAATGCCCTTCACCGTTGATCTCGCCGAGTCTGCGCAAAAAAATGGGAAGCGCTGCCGTCAAACTGGCCAAATCCGTCGGATACCAAAACGCCGGGACGATGGAGTTCCTGGTGGATAACAAAGGGCATTATTATTTCATCGAGATGAACACGCGGATCCAGGTCGAGCACACCATTACCGAGGAGGTTTACGGGTGCGATCTGGTGAAGGAACAAATCCTGATCGCAGCCGGTGAAAAACTTTCGCCGCACGTAGCCAATGCCACCGCCCGGCTACACGCCATTCAGTGCCGGATTAACGCCGAAGATCCGGAACGGAACTTTCAGCCGTCGCCCGGCCGGATCGCATTCTACTACGCGCCCGGGGGACGCGGTGTGCGAATCGATTCACACGCTTACACTGGTTACGTGGTTCCGCCGTATTATGATTCAATGATCGCTAAGCTGATCACCGTCGGCGCGACACGTCAGTCCGCCATCGCCCGAATGCGCCGCGCGCTCGACGAGTATTACATCACCGGAATCAAGACGACCGTGCCGTTCCACAGTGCCATCATGCGACACGCCGATTTTCGAAATGGGACTTACGACACTGGCTTTGTCGAGCGCCTTATGAATGAGGATAATTTCGAGTTGAAACCAACTCGGACGCGGTTGCACGAATAGCGCTCTCTTGACCGCCGCCGAACTCAGCCGTTGTCGGCTTTATGGAATCGTAGACCTCGGTTACGTCACGAGTCGCCAGGTCCCAGACGTGGCGCGTGAAATGATCGATGGCGGCGTCGATCTGATCCAGCTAAGGGCAAAGACGCAATCGCTTGCCGAAATCACTGCGCTCGCTCGTGAGCTCCATGAAATCACAGTGAAACGCAATGTGCCGCTCGTTATCAATGATCATGCGGAGGTTGCCCGGGAAATCGGCGCAGAAGGCGTTCATGTCGGCCAGGATGATCCCGCGATCGCTCTGGTTCGCGACATCGTCGGGCCCAGTTGCATGGTCGGAAAATCAACGCATAGCTTTGACCAGGCGATTCGTGCGTTCGACGAAGGAGCCGATTACATCGGGTTTGGGCCACTCTTCGCGACACCAACCAAACCGGATTACCTCCCGATCGGGCTCGATCAGATCGGAAAAGTGCATCAGGCAGTGCGAATTCCGATATTTTGTATTGGCGGAATCAAGCTGGATAATTTACCCGAAGTAATTGTCGCCGGGGCGCAACGCGTTGTTATTGTCTCGGGATTGCTTCAGGCCAAAGACATTGCATCGTATGCCCGGTCCGCCCGGAAGCTTCTGACAAAATCCAAAACCTAAAATCACATGCCTGTTATTGTTGTTGGTTCGATTGCACTCGACACGGTCAAGACACCGGTGGAAGAACATGCCGATCTCCTTGGAGGTTCGGCTTCTTATGCCGCTCTCGGCGCCAGTTTCTTTGTCCCGGTCAGGCTGGTCGGAATTGTAGGCGACGATTTTCCGGTATCAGAAATTGAGTTCTGGAAGTCGCGTCAGATTGACGTGCAAGGTGTTCAGCAGGTCGCCGGGAAAACTTTTCGTTGGTCAGGCGAATACGCCTGGGACATGAACACACGAGAAACGCGTTCGGTCGCACTCAATGTGTTCGAGCAGTTTCGCCCTGATCTGCCGGCCGCCTATCAAGAAACCGATTTTGTTTTGTTGGCTAACATCGCACCAGCGTTGCAATCGCATGTGCTCGATCAAATGAAGCGACCGCGTTTTATCGTCGCGGACACAATGGATTTGTGGATCCACACAACGCGCCCGGATCTCGACGCGCTGTTGCCACGCGTCGATTTGCTCATTCTTAACGACAGCGAAGCAAGGGAACTAACCAAGGAAACCAGCCTGATCAAAGCGGGGCGCAAGATTCGCAAGACCGGTCCGAAATACGTTGCGATCAAGAAAGGCGAACACGGTGCGTTGCTTTTCGGTGAGAACGAATTCTTCAGTTGTGGAGCCTATCCACTCGAAGATATCCACGATCCAACCGGAGCGGGGGACACGTTTGCCGGCGGGATGGCGGGTTATTTGGCTTCGCGAGGCACGGTGCCGACGTTTGCTGATCTCCGCCGAGCCGTCATTTACGGAAGCGTTCTCGCCAGTTTCAACGTGGAAGCTTTCAGCATGGAACGGCTGCGAACATTGACGATGAAAGAAATCGCTGAGCGCTATGAAGTGTTCAAGGCGATGAGCAGTTTTGAGGAAATGTCTCCGGGATAGAGCAGCTACCCGCAATCAGGCCCTCACACATTAAGTACCAAGAGGGACGGATGCAAAGCGGCGCGCCTTGTAGCCACGGCCCTGTGGGCCGTTGGGAGTGGACGCAGTTGTAGCGGCGCTTCTGCGAAGCGCCTTAGAGAGTTGGCTTCGATTTCTGCTCTTGAGCGGCCAATTTCTGCCGTCAGTCCGATACTCAAGGCGCTTCGCAGAAGTCGCCACTACAACAGTTCAATGCCTCCCCTTTGTGTCCCTTTGTGTCCTTTGTGTGAGGCTTGGTTGAGCGAAGCAGCAGGCAGACCCCTCACACTTTCTCTTCCGGCGCGAGATGACACTGATGATCGATCGTCTCGAATTGTATCGTCGCGTGCTGAATTTCAAATTCCCGATGCAAATAAAGACAGGCTTGCTCCAACAATTCGCAATCACATTCATTAACATCCCGCACTAAATGCGCGGTCAGCGCAGTTTCAGTTGTGCTCATCGGCCAGACATGAAGATCGTGTACTTCGGTCACGTGTGGAAGACTGGCCAGATAACGTTTAACTTCCGCCATCTCGATCCCGTGGGGCACGGCATGAAGCGCGAGGTTAATTGAATCGCGAAGCAATCCCCAGGTGCCCCACGTTATCACTCCAGCAATCACGAGGCTGATCACCGGATCAACCCACAGCCAACCGGTCATCACAATCACAATTCCCGAAACAACAACGCCGAGCGAAACAAACGCATCTGCCAGCATATGCATAAAGGCTCCGCGAATATTGATGTCATGTTTCCGGCCCGACATGAACATCAGCGCGGTCGCTCCATTGATACAGATTCCACCTACCGCAACCCAGATCACGATTTGGCCGGTCACCGGGGCAGGGGCGGCGAATCGTCGAACCGCTTCCCAAGTAATTCCGCCAACAGCGATCAAAAGCAGGATCGCATTGAATAATGCCGCCAGGATCGACGAACTCCGGTATCCATAGGTGCGACGCTCAGTCGGCGGTCGGCGAGCCAGGATTGTTGCGCCCCAGGCCAGGAGCAATCCCAACACATCACTCATGTTGTGGCCGGCATCCGCAATTAACGCGAGCGAATCCGCAAAGACGCCGTAAATCACTTCGACAATTACGAACCCGAGGTTCAATGCCGTTCCGATCGCGAACGCTATTCCAAATCGACCCGGCAAATGTGAATGCCCGTGAACGTGATCATGGTCATGCCCGCATTCAGTGGCGCTCGATTTCCTCTGGCTTGTCGTCACGGGGTGACAGCTCATTTCTCTATTAATACAATCAACACGCCAAGACTGCAGAGCAACCCACCAATGATTCCGCTTTCGTAGCGCTCAAGGAAACGAAGATTGAGTTTCTCCAACTTGCTCAAGGCCAGCCAGGTGAACATCACCATCCCAGCAACCGTTGCCAAGGATAGAATTGCCGTAAGCAGGAAAAAACCGATCCAACCATATCGAACACCAGATACATAGATCGGTAGAAAACTTTCGCACGGCGAAAATGTAAGCAGAGCGAGAAGGCTGGTGATTGCCACCCGATCCGGAATGCGCGCGCGTGATGTTACGATATCCACGGTTTCACCTACTGAATCGGTCTCGCCGGGTTCTGGAAACCGCGTTTCAAAAGCGTGGACATGATCTCCGTGAGTCAAACGAAGGACTGCGGTGAACGGACGAGGCTCAGTGATTTTCTGAATCGAGACCAGGCAACCGTCGCCGGGCTGAAATGTGAAATGTGTCAATTGACGCGTCTGACTGATCGTATCCAGCGTTATCCCGTCACCGTGTGAATGCGAATCCGAATTCACTGGATACAGCCGAAACCGGGCCTCGTTTTGTTCAGTTGAAATGGCGAGCTCGATTTCGCCACTTCCCATATTGATCATTCTGCCGCCGTGTGGTCCCGGCAATGTGGAATCGGATGTGCGCGCGTGCGTATGCAGATGCGGAGTCGCTCCATGGTGCGAATGTCCGCCAAACATGTGACTATGCCCGTGACCGGCTCCGGTCAGCTGTCGGTAAACGTAGAAAAGGCCAAAGAAAAATAAGGCGCCGCCGGCAATCCAGGGAAACCAGGAACCGATTCGTTGGTGAACTTCAATTCCGAACCATGCGATCAGGAGACCAAGCAGCGCGGTAAAAAGAACATGACCTGTCCCAGCCAGTGTGGTTACGCCAATGGCTTTGTTTCGATCCCAGCGTTGCGCGCGTGCGGTAATGACGAATGGGAGCCAATGCGTCGGGATCGCCGCATGAAAGAAGGCGATACCAAAGCCGGTAACCGCAATCAGGAGCCATTCGTTCATCGCCCGCAACTTCTAGCGGTTCTAGCGGGCGCTTCAAAGCAAATGTCGTTTGCGACATTTCTGCCGAGATAAGGCGAAATAGCCGTTGTACCGGGGGCTCCGGACTGCAGGAGCTCGGTTTAATAGCGACGAGCCATCGCCGGTCACTCCGAAGACGATGGCCGAGTTATTAGCCACCACATATTCGCTTGGCGTTGTGGAGTGCGGCCGGCGCTCCGCCGCCGGCCAGCGTCGATAGTCATAGGAAGCTGTTCGCACAAGCGTTAAACGCATCATCCAATAGTTATCGGTGTCGGTACGCTGCGCTTGCCACCGCAGTCCAAATTATCGTTCCACGACCAGCCCGATCGCCGTCATGATCCAGGCGCAGAGAATCGCCGCGCCAACATATGCGATAACAAGTCCGGTAACGGTTACCGACCGTGCCAATGAGAACTCAGCGGCTTTCTTCAGGGCGCGATGTCCACAAATAATCGCTGGGACTGACGTTAGGCCAAGCGTTAGGAGGGCGAGCACTCCCAAGGTGAAAGTCCAGATCGGTAGGGAGGGCAATTCTTCCTCCGCCACGGCGGATTCTTCCAACCCCAAAATGGATGAATCAATCATACGCCCCTAAGACGGATGGGAATTGGGGTTTTGCAGCGGTTCGACGCTGTAGCCACGAATCGGGAATTTCGGATTGCGGCGGCGGGTGTTGTAGCCACGGCCCGTGGGCCGTCGGGTAAGTGCGGCGGCTCGTTGTAGCCACGGCCCTGTGGGCCGTCGGGTAAGTGCGGCGGCGGGTGTCGTAGCCACGGCTCTGTGGGCCGTCGGGTATCGGCAGCGACACCCGGATGTGGCCACGGACTAACACGGATGAAACACGGAAGGAGTTTTTCCTCGTTCCCACACTCAGTTTTGGAACGCACTTGTCTTCGAAACTATGTTTCGCCGAAGGTGCGCGAAGATTTACCAGTAACGAAGCCGATACCGGACGGCCCGCAGGGCCGTGGCTACAACGGCAATCCGAAATCGCGTGCTGCTACTCCGCTATCCTTTCCAAACTATAAACCCGAAATAATCCGTAGCTCTTCGCCAGCGCAGTCGTTCCGACCAAATCACAGGTAAACCCTTTCGATTGATCCGACGCAGCCAACGCTGCGAACTCTTCACTCGCGAACACTTCTCCTTCGTGGGTGATCGGCTCGATCCGCGCGGCGCGACTAACATGTGCGCCGGTAAAAGTCATTTGCCGAACGACCGGATCGAAATTCACATAAACCGGTCCAGCATGGACCGCGATCCGAATCGATAACTGCGTCGGAAGCCCGAGCTCGATCCAATCGGTCTTCACCACCAGGTCACGCAGATCCAACCCAAACCGGCCCGCGTCCTCCGCGCTGCTGAAGACAAAAAACAACCCGTCGCCCCACGTGTTTACATTGATAGGAGAGGACGAACTACCAGCAATCAACTTGGAAACGCGTTGATTAAATTGCGCGACATATTTCGGAATCGCCGTCTCCGGAATCTTGCTGTAGCCGACAACGTCCGCGAACATGATCGCTTTGATTTCCTGTCGGCCTGCGGCGCGCACCCACATTTCAAAATCATCGCTGTCGCCGGTGACCTCGGTCTCGGATGTCTGAGGATCCACCAGCATCGACGGGCTCTGCGTTGCGATCGGAATAATTTTGACCGGGGTTCGTTGGCTCCGCCAATACCGAACAAACGAACCAGTGCCGCCCGCTCCACCGACGAATCCGTCCCAAACGGCCAAGGGCGCGACGGCAAGATCAAGTGATCGCGCGAACAATCGGGCAAGGCCGTTTACCGTTAGGTTGCAATATTCGAACCCGACAGCGCTGCCTGGCATGTAAAGCTGACCAAGAACCCGGACCGACGCCGCGCGCGAGATCACGTTTTCGAAGCGCTTGTTCCATGTTCCTTTGCCATCGAGATCGACGCTTGTTTTGACAAACTCGTCGGCAGGCCAGGGGAGCACAATGTGAACAGTGCCGCCACGCGAAAGCATCGCTTCAAGGAAGAGAATGTCTGAACCGCAGGCCGCGCTCGAAAAGCCGATCCCCGCATTCATGGTATCGAGTTGTTTCACCAGCAGATCGCGGATCTCGTTTTCTTTCTCCAGCGGAAACCGAGGAATTCGCCGGTCCGGTGCATCGATCATGTGCCCGGAAAAGATGACCAACTTGGGGATAGGGAAACATTCATCGAAAAGATCCGGGCGTCCCTGAAGATGACGCGACAAAACGCGCGCCTGTTTTCGGGTGGAAGAAAGCGCGTGAAGATTGTTGCCGGCAGCGTTGACCGCATCGCGATACGCTTGTTTCGCTTGATCGAGATCTCCCAGGATGACAAGCGTCTCGGCAATTGTCGCGTTTCGCCAGTAGTCCTCCGGTTGCGCCTGACAAATCTCAAGGACTCGTTTGGCCAACGCCTTCGCTTTCTCGGGTTCGCGCAAAAGGAAAGCAACGGTTGCAGCGTTGATCCCCGGATAGAAATCAGGCGGTTCAATTTCGAATGCGCGGTTGTAACAGTCAAAAGATTGCCGGAGGTACTGTTCGTTGCCTGGGGTCGCGCACCATTGGTCTTTGTAGGTCCGGCCTAGGATGCTGAGAGTTTCGCGATTGGGCGGACCTTTCTCTACCAGCGGCAGGAGAACGGCCTGGGCACGGGTGGACGAACCCATCTGAGCAAGGGCAAGCGCCACGCGTTGTTTGAGCCAGATGTCGTCAGGATGGAACTGCTCGACCGCGTCGCGCGCAGCGTCGTATGCCATCAGGAATTCGCCGGAGGAAAGTGCGCGCCGGACAAAATCACGCGTTGCGTTTTGATCCGGCAACCATTCAGCCTGGCGGTTCCAGAGGTCATGGAGCGCAACGGCTGCACTCGGGGCATTCTTGGCTTCAGACATCTCGCGGCGACGCCATGCAGATACTCGATGGTCGATCCGGTGACCAGTAATTTTTGCTGTAGCCACGGCCCTGGTGGGTCCGGCGTCGTGACTATCTAAAAGTGACCGTCACGTTCGCCCCCATAGGACCTATAGGTCTCATGGGTCCTATGGGGGGACGCCCAGAGCCTCTAATGATCGCAGCCACACTCGTGATCTCCGCAATCATGATCGTGAGAATGCGGTGACCAATCGGGGAATGGGTCCGGTAGTTCCGCCCATTGCTCGACGCCTTCCGCCATTTCCGATTCCGTTAACAAACAAGCGTCGAGCTGCGTCCTCAGTTCATCGGGATCAATCCCAATGCCCATGAACGCAATAGCCTGACGCCGATCACCAAACGGTTCGACCCATTCTTTTTTCAGTCGATCCGGAATCTCTTCCGATCCGGCGTGGCCGTGCTCAAGATGCGCGGCCCACCATCCGCCCGCCGGCGAAAAATGACACTCTGCACCCGCGATGTTTAATCCACCGACCACCTCCATCCGGGTCGCCAACCAGAAAAAGCCTTTTGCGCGAAACACATCTATGAACCGTTTCTGCAACAAGTTCCAAAATTTCTCGGGATGAAACGGCCGCCGAGCTTGATACATGAACGAAATGACCTCGCAATCACCGCGCCGAGTCCCGGGATCCATATCCATCAGCCTACGCCAACCCGCTCCGGTGAACGTCGCTTCGAAATCAAATGTCGTTGGCGCCTGCAGATCTTTCCATGCGCTTCCATTCAGGTTCGCTCGCGGATTCAGTGTCTTTACGATAGCGTGCGCCAGATCCTCTTCGTTATCGTCCGCATCCAAGAAAACGAAGTCCGAGCATTCAATTTGGTCCGCCAGAATGCAGGATGAGAAAACGCCGTTGCCGTTGTTTCCATCCAAGATGGATTCAATAAGCGTCTTTGAATCGATCGCGGTGATGATCGAATGGAGCCCCGCGACTTTGGCGAGATTGCCGTTGTCGCCGCCGGGAAGAAAAAGCGATGCGAACGCAATCGGATGCGTTCTTGAATCGCATTCGATAAAGAGATGATGGAAATCGTCTTTACCAGCTAGAGCAATAATTTCATCGCGGACCTGGTGCAGATCACGCCCGTCATCATCCGATGTCGGCAACGGGCGCACGACGGTCTTGCTCCCAGCGAATTCCTGGTCTGATCCGACTTCCGGATCTGTCAGCACGGCAAACCCGTTCGCGGGATTTGTTGCCGCAAAGTCGCGTAACAACTTTCGCGCAGATGGCCCAACAAGAATTGAAATCGGTAGATGCCGCGATGAAACCATTGTCTTGTTTTCTATTTTATTTCGGGGGCGGCCGTCCCATGCGTGGGGCGGGGGCGGGCGCGCCAACAGATGATGTCGACGCAACGTTGGGAGCAGTCACATCAGGTCGCCATGGCATGGCTAACCGATGCAAGATCGATTTGGCTTCCAATGGGAGTAGGCCCGGCATTTTCGAAATTAACCGTGCCAGCAGGCTGGCCATAATCGGCGCCGCGAAACTGCTGCCGGTAACTTCCTTGTTCGAACGATGATTCCACGGCAATTTCACCTCAACGCCGCGAGCGGCGAATTCAACCAGGTGCCCCGGTTTATAGAAGAAACTGTGATCGTCATCCGTCCGGGCCATGTTGACTGTGATCACGCTCGGAAAATACCCGGGCCATTCCGGTGTAGTGAAATCGTAATTGTTACAGGCGGCAACGACGTGGATTCCTTTTAGGTACGCTTCGTCGATCCATTCTTTGTATTGGAAAATGTGTTCGCTTAATCCGCAACCAAAGCTGCAATTCAAAATCTGATAACCGCGATCGATCGCCTGCCGCACGCCTTCGCGAATTATCACCGTGCGCGATCCGAGATTTTCACCGAGCACGCGGATACTGCCGATCTCGGCTCCGGGCGCGAGGCGACGAATCACACCGGCAACGGCGGTGCCGTGTCCGTAAATATCTGTCCCGTCACCTTGCTTCACTTCTATCTGCACTCCGCCGTCAACGACGTGCAGATCGTCTTTCAAACTTATTCCGACGAGATCTGGGTGATCGATCTCAATTCCCGAATCGATTACTGCAATGCGTACGCCTTCACCGGTTCCGTCGGCCAGGGCTTGCCGAGCCTGGTCCAAAGGAAATGGGCTGGAGTCGGAGCTCAATGCCGATTCCATCCTACAGCGATCCCGAGCATGCGATAATCGATCAGATCCCTGATCACGGCTGCGGCGGTCTGGACGGCGTTGAGATCGCCCGGGCTAAATCCAGGCGGAGTTCTTCCCGCCGGCGCGGCTTGCCCCTCTTCGACCAGGACATCGAAAAGTTGAACGCAGGAGAGAACTCCTCGGACTTGATTAAGAAAATAAAGAGGCACCGCGATCATTGCGTAGGTCGTGCGCCCCAGTCTTTTGCTGAGCGTGGCGCTGTGACTCTTGTTCTTGTAAACCTGGTTCTCGACAAAAGTGTTCTCGCTCGCGACAACAAGACTGATGATCCCTTCACTTAACGGGTGACGGAACCCGACAATCTTTTCTGAGTTCGGCCCATTATTATATGTAGCGACCAGGGTTTTCTTCTCCGGGTCGAGTAACCAAATGCTGCCTTCGTCGGCGTTAATCCGATCGAATGTGTCTCGCAGGACCTTCAACATCATCTCGTCACAAATGCTGAGAAAATTTTCGGGCGTGATTGCGTTGCCCACTTTAGTCAGATGCTCCTGTAACGCCGGGCGCAACGGCAGAAACCGTTGTTCCGGCAGAAAGTTGGCGCGAGAGGTCGTATTCATTTTTCTGGTGGTCTCAAGGCTTTGGCTTCGTGGGCCAGCACTGGAATTAAATCAGGGTTTTCGCCGAGAAGCGCTTTCATTTCTTCGCGCTCGGCTTCGGTGCATTGGCCGGCGGCAAACTTCGCAATCTTCTTGCTGAGCTCAGGCGAGATCGTGGACGCAGTGCGACCTGTGACCTCGAGACGGTCAGCTTCCAGGAGCTGGAATAGAAGTTGGAAGTTATCAGTCACAAATGTACGCGGATTTACTTAGAATTGATTTCGTTGCAGGGAAAACACGGCGCTTCATACTCCGGTCGAGCGAACCGGCAAACGGGCGGCGCCAACAGAGCAGGGGCGGCCACATCCTTCTTTCGCTCTCCGTTTCTTAGACTGCTGAATTTGTCCATCTTGCGAATTATCTTGAGTAAAAAAGTCCGTCTGCTGATCCGGCACAGAGTTCGAGAAAGTCGTCCCACCGCAGGTCGAGCCATGGATCCATCCGTTTCATTTCAGCCATGATCTCGCGTCCAATGTTTTGGCGGGCCACTTCAAGGGCACGGCTGACCTTCGATTCGTGCCAGCCCCACATCCGGGCAATCTCGCGCTGTGTGAGCTGATGCACATGCACTAGTTTCAACATCAGGACCGATTCAGCGTCGCCTTTCGAAAACGCCGCGCGAATCGCGCTGCGCAAAAGCTTCAAGAGAGACTCCTCGGCGACGGTCGCCTCGGGCTGCGGACGTCGATCAAAAAAGTCTTCGCCGGATGTTCCTTCGGAAGCGGGGACATCGACGCGAAACGTTTGACGTCGCTTCAAGTCGACCAATCGATTTGTGGCAACGGTAATGAGCCACGATTCCAAGGCGCAACGCCCCTGATATTTTCCGAGCAGGGTTAGGCGGCCTTCAGGCGCCTGGAAACAATCCGACCAAATATCGGCCACCAGATCTTCGGCTTCGGTTTGGTTAGCGCCGCGGCCACAAAGGATTGAGACCATGCGACCGTGGTAACGACTACGCAGTTCGGAAGCAGCAGAGCTGTTCGCGCTCAGGACGCTTTGCGCAAACTTCAGGTCTTCCTCGTGAGTAACAACGGCCCCCTCCGGCATAGGAACTGAAAAGAATGAAGTTGCGCTTTTCAGACGTCAACACATTACGTCCGAGACGTTCGTAGCCACGGATTAACACTGATTAAACACGGAAATCTAGTGTTGTAGCCACGGCCTTGTGGCCGTCGGGTGCTTACCATCGAAACTTAGACCAGTCGCGGCGGTCGCCGAACCGCCGACCTATCGACGGTGAAGAAGCATACTGCGAAGCGCCTTGGTATAGACGTGACTGACAGATCGCCGCTTGAGGCGGAGCGAAGTAACTAACATCTAGGGCGCTTTGAGAATCGCCGACGACGAACAGCATCGTGCGATTTCATCGCCTCCTTGAGAAAATACCTCAAGCTGACCGGCAAAGCCGCTCAGCCTTCCCTCTGTTTCCTCTGCCACCTCCTGTTCAAACTTCTCTCATGGCCAATTCTGTCCTCCTGTTCCCCCGATTTTTCTTCAACGCCATTATCAAAGCTGCTAGCTCTCGTTCGCCTATGTCACCGCGGCCAACGATTTTCATCTCTTCCGTCAGCAAAGAACTTCGCAGCGCCCGACAACTCGTTGCTAACACTCTCACTTTCCTTGGTTACGAACCGGTCTGGCAGGACATCTTTGGGACCGAAGGCGGCGACCTGCGCCAAATGCTGCGACAGCAGATCGACCAATGCAAAGGCGTCGTCCAACTCGTGGGCCAATGTTACGGCGCTGAACCACCGACCGCCGACACCGAGTTCGGTCGCGTCAGTTACACGCAATACGAAGCGCTTTACGCCAGGAAACGCGGAAAAAAAGTCTGGTACCTTTTCATGGACGAAAGTTTCCCGATCGACGCTCACGATCCAGAGCCGGACGAACTGCGTCAGCTCCAAGCGGCCTATCGAAACGTGCTGAAAGTCGACACCCACCTCTTTCATCCACTCAGGAGCCGCGAAGCACTGGAAGCCGGCGTCCTGAAATTACGCGATGATCTAACCCAGCTCCGACGTGGCGCAAAACGCTGGGCATGGGGTATCGCAGCGTTGCTCGTTCTCATCGCGGGCATGGTCGTCTGGCTCGTCCGCGGTCAGGGCGAAGCCAAAGTCTCGCTCGACAAAATCGCGCAACGCTTCGAATCACTCTCCTCAAGCGGTGGGCTCATCACGAACGCAAAGACCCCCGAGGAACATTATCATAATGCCCGGGTCCACGAGTTGGGTGGAAATTTCTCGGCCGCACGGAAGGAATACACCGAATATCTCGGCTCGAATCTGGAAGCGCTCGATCCGTGGTTAAGTTATATCGCCATGCTGAAATCGGCTGAAGGCAAAGCCGGCGCACTCGAAGCGATGCAATATTTCGGCAGGCTCACCCCGCAGACTGTTTCATATCAAACGGCTATCGCATTGCTCGACGATGGCGAAACGCGCGTGAACAAACTGCAAACCCTGGCCGCTAGTCATCCCGATTTCGGTCCGCTCCCGTGGTTGATCAGCCAGGAATATTCCGAATCGCGCAAGGGTGATCAGACCCTGGCCGATCAGCGCGCCGAAAAGGAGTGGCTCGAGAAATTTCGCGCGGCCAATGCAGCCGGGAAATTCGAGAAATATTTTCTCGACAAGAAAGAGGCACAGAAATGGGTAGGGGAAGCCGATGCGCGTTGGGCGAAACTGACCAGCACACCGGACAAGGTCCTGGAGAATCCGGTTACGCTGACCGCACAATTTTCCAACAGCGGATGGGCAATCATTTTCAGCCTGACGGATTACAAGGCGAAAGAGCTCTTCTTCAAGCTGGATGGGAAAGGCGATTTCCAATCGACCGGTCATCTGCCGATGAAGAACACGCAGACCGGGTTACCCATGGTGCAGACCTACGTTCCCTTGCCAAATCTGGCGGCGGGTGACCACTCGGTCGAGGTGAAATACGTGGATAAAAACGAAAAAACGAACGGACCGTACACTCTGAAGTTTTCCACGTCCGATGAACAGATGGCGCAAGGTAAAATGGCGCTCAACATGACCAAAGGATCGTGGCTGATGTTCCGCGATTACGACGGCAAAGTGCTGCTTTATTTCACCCAGTTGCTTTCCTATCGACCGATCATCAAAGAAATCCGGTACTCGATTAATAACGATAAACTCGATCAGACGTTCAAGTTCAAGCCCAGTGACAAGATGTATGAGGTGGGGGATGAGTTGGTTTATCTAACGGTCCCGGCCAATTCCGAATTTGCGAATGTACAGGTGACTTACAAGGATGGAACTACCTCTGAGGTCCAAAAGATTCTCCGCACCAAATAAGAACACTGAACAGAAGGCCGCAGAATCTCGAACAGGAGGTAACAGAGGAAACCGAGGGGTTGGGCCGATTTGCAATCGGCTGGCTGGGAACGGCGGAATCAACGATGGCGCACGTCGACCCGAACACGATCCGTATAGCCGTTTTGAATCCGCAGTTCTCGGTAATAACGCTCCCTTTCCGTCGGGGTCAGTTGCTCAAGGAATGATAAATTGCGGTCCTGCGAATTGGGTGCGACCACCGTGTGTTGAGTAGGCCCGTCATTGGTTGCGTAGTTGACGACATTCCCGTTCGAGTTACGCGTCGTTACGTTGGAGGAAGGCACCTCCGGATGAACAGAGTGATTTTGATTGTCGCGATTGCGATTGGTAGTGGTACGGCACCTGGCCGATGCAACTAACGCGGCCCGTTCCGCGCGTAACTGCACCCGTCGATCGACAGGCGCTCCCGGTGACGGGCTGCGCAAGAAGCTTGTCGATTTCAACGATCCGTTCCGCTGCGGTTGGCTGCCGCGGCGCGGCGGGACCGGAATTGACTGTTATCGGCTCCGGATCCTGCGGAACGATTGTCCGCCGACGTGAACCTCAGTCCGTGAACAGCCGGAGCTCAGCACTGCGCATATGGCAGTAATAATGAAAACTGGGATTCGAACAGTCGGGTGGAAGCGCAGCGTTGCATAAGGTCTGGCTCAAAAGCACTCCGTATGCCGGTTTCCCAGCCGATCCCTACCGCAATTCGCCGGCTCGCTGGACCACGCACGCCTAGAAACACCGCACTTGAAGTTGGTTCGACAATTTCAATGTTGTTGACTAGCAACAATCTGTCTGCCGTGGTTCTAACCACAGCCTCTCTCAGTTCAGCTGGTAAGTTACCAGGAGCCACATCCTGAACTGCTTCTAAATCTACATCACTCCTTCCAACCATCTATCACGATCAGGGGAAGATTTTCAAACGAGCTCACCGGCTGGTTGCTTTCGACCGCAACTTTGTCCAACCCGCAATGAGTGTGTCACCAGAAACTGGGTAACCTGCATTCCCCAAACCTCTTCGTAGGCGCCTCCCAACCATCCTACTTGACCCAGTGGTGCCTGGGGGAGGACAGGTACGGTTGTTCCCGGCGGAGCTATTGGAAGTGTGCCCACCACCCAGACACGATTGCCCGCCTCTAACGTGCGTTGAATTTTCTCTATAACCGGCCTAACTACCTCTCTCCTGATCTCCACGCACCATTTGCTCCTTTAATAAGTCGTAGCGATGGATGCGGAAATCACTGACAGGCGGGATTGCTATCCAATCCACGGCGCCATCAAGATAGTAACTCCAGGTAATGCCGCAGTACCAAGGATACACAATGACCAAGTCCCCTTTGCTTCCGGACGTGCGAACTATCTGAGCAATATGGTCGATGTTGGTCCGCCGAATCTGGGTGTTGGTCCAGGCAGACGATACTGAAGTAATCGCCATCAACATAGCGAGAGTCACTCTCGACCATCGCGTAACGATCGAATAAGAAGACGCCGCATCGATGCACAAAGCCGTAAAGGCAATTACGATGACATAGTACCATGGCTGAGAAGGCAGCTTGGATTGCCAAACGAACAACATGTAGCCACCAACACCCACCAGGCTACTGATGACGCCGAACAACAGTTTCGGCGGCACAGGGGTCTTGCGGACCCAGAGGTAAATAACGCAGCCAGGCAGCAACACCAATGCAGCGAGCAGACCGACCAACGCAACCACTCCGGATTCAGCCAACGCACGGCCGGCCACTCCAAATAGGTAGCTTAAAGGAACTTCCAATTGGGCTACCACACCCCACTCTCGCCCGGCGAGGAGGTGGGGGAGATGAACCACAAGCGAAAGAACTGGTAACCCCGCTGTAATAGCTAGGACCCACAGGGACCGGTAGTCTCGCGCATGAATTGCCACCACGAGACCAGCGCACATGACTGCAAAGAGAAAAACAACGTTCTGGTAGAGGCTCTGAACGCTCAAAGCAGCTACTCCGGCAGTTAATGCGGCAACTGCGATCGACCGGCTGTTAACTAGTCCACCAAAAGCAACCGGTCAGCAGGCAGATCAAACAAATTCCCAACCCATACGGTCGAATAGAATTGATTGTGTAGATGGCAAGCGGACTGAGCCCAACCAATGCCAGAGCAAGTAATGGCGCTCGCACTTTGAACAGCCTTGCCGCTGTCCAAAACGTAGTAAGTGACAGAAGGCCGATGGTGAATCCGAACCAACGCAATGCATCGTCGGATCGACCGAATATCGGCAATCCAGACACGAAGCGGTCCAAGCAAAACCGGCGGAAAGTTATCGTAAGCAAGATTGGTCCATATTTCGCTCGGACCCGACATCAACGCGAACTGGACTGTTCCGACTTCATCTCGCCAAAGCGCGCCGGCGTGACCTAACCAATGAATTTGGAGTATGACGGCAATGATCGTGAGGATGACACCGACAGTCCACTCAGCAGCTGGCAACCAATCATGCCATTTCTTCATTTGCGCGGGCGCAGTGTCATGCCAATAAAAAGGTTGCACCATTGAATCGGCAGCGGCACTGGAAAGAACGA
Source organism: uncultured Verrucomicrobiae bacterium (assembly GCA_963751725.1). GTDB lineage: Bacteria > Verrucomicrobiota > Verrucomicrobiia > Chthoniobacterales > UBA10450 > AV80. The sequence continues at coordinate 269,439 of CAVVVQ010000002.1, read as the reverse complement.
GCGATGCCTGATTTCAAAAAACGGTGTCAACTCCTCCACGATCTCGTCAGGCAGATTGAGGTGCTCGCGTCGAATAAAGAGATGGTATGGCTGGTGGTAGCGTTTCTCGTATAAACGTTGCGCCGACAAGCGTCTTGCGATGGTGGTAGCAACGCTGCCTTCACATGGGATAACAACGCTTACCGTGGCATCTGGCGTAGAGATCCGATACATTTCTCGGATTGCCGCCGGCAGATTTGGCAGGTGCTCGAGAACATGCACTGCAACCACGCGATCGAAATGATTGTCCGGAAAATCAAGACCCAGCTGAACGTCTGTCAGAATAACGTTAATGCGGGGAAAACGTGCCCGCATTTCCTTGGCCATGTTTTCCCGCAACTCGATTGCGACGTATTCAGATTCCTGTTCCGGGCTTAGCTTCTCCCAGGCAAGGTGCTCGCCGAGACCCGCGCCAATCTCGAGCGTTCGTGTAAATTCCTTCGGCGAGTGCCTGACCACATATCGGTGATTCCAACGATCCGCAAAGCCCAGCTTATTAGCGAATACTTCGTGCCAATAGCGCATGAAGTCATCGTTAATCCGCTGATGTTCTGCATCCAGCGGCGGGAGCACCTTGGGCCACTTACTCATCCGTCCGTTGCAATTCGGAGCATGGGCGCAACTCGTCGATTGTAAGCCGTAAGCGTTGCCTCAAATACGCGCTCAACCGGAATCTGCTTCATGCATTGGTTGTCTGTGCAAACACTCTGTCGATTGTTCAGAGCGCTTACACATGGGCTGCAGGCAAGGTCCATAAAAATCACGGTGTTTCGAGGAGTTGAAGCAGCGAACAAAGCGGGTGTTTCAGGACCGAACAGGGTTACTACATCCACCGATGTTAAAACGGCGAAATGCGCAGGCCCGCTGTCATTAGTTACCAACACCTCACTGAGGTTGTAGAGAACGAGCAATTCGCGCAGGGTTGTCATTCCCGCCAATGAAAAACAACGCGACGAATCCACCGCCTCGACCAACCTATCAAGTGCAATCGCTTCACCTTTGAGGCCGGTGAACACCACATACACTTCAGGCAGCTGCTTAAGAAGTTTTTGGCCAGGGTAGTGTAATGCTCCGGTGGCCAGCGCCTGAGTGGAAGCAGATCACTGGCATTTGGATTCAGTAGGATGAATTTCGCGTCCTCACCAGCCCCGGTTTTCTGCTGTAGTAAACCCTTTACCCGTGCTTTTTCTTCCGGAGCAGCGAGGAACATTTCCCCGGGTTCAGGCATTCGAGTACCTGATGAAGTCCAGTGTTGGCAGTCCTGCGGCAGGCCTCGTTGACGCCTCCACCAAAGTGAAAAACATCGCACTCGCGGAATGTGCGGGTTATACAGAACGCGATGTGTGAACAAGTCTCCGCGATAGGGACCTTCGCCATGATAAGCGTGCATGCCAACGCGCCAGCGTGCACCGCTTAGCCAAGTCAGTGCCGCGGAAAATCTCGCAAAAAACTCAAGGTCGATGGCCAGGTCGATTCGTTGGCGGCGAATTTGGCGCAAGGCATTCAATGTTCCGATCACCATGGAGCGCAGCGAGGTCGTCGGCACAGTGAACACATTCCGATAGGGGACAAGGTCCATCACATCCAGAACGAAACGGTTCTCCTCAAAGACAAGAAAATAAACGTTGTCACGTCCCAGCCACTCCGTTGCCCGTCGAACAGCGCGTGTTGCCAGCACAGTCGATCCCTGTTCCGCCAGTTTAATAAAAAGCAACGAACGAGGTTGCGGAGCTTTGGACGAATCGGCCTCAGGCAGGTCCTCGTCGCAGCAGGGTCAGAACAAAACAGAGCGGCGCAAATACAAATCGATCGGCTTTCTGCAACAGATCAACCGAAACCGGTAACCCGACTGGACTTGGCGTACTCTCAATCGGAGATCGATGCATTGGCGTTGGGATGGTAAGGTAACCGCACCCAGGATGCTACCTTATTGCTGATCCGTTGTAGCCACGGCCCGCTGGGCCGTCGGGTATCTGCAGATTCGCGCAGATTTTTGTTAAATTTTGTACGACGAACCCTCCTCCTTGACCGTTGTAGCCACGGCCCTGTTGCCGCGCCAGATCCTTGCCACGGCCCTATGGGCCGTAGACTATCGAGAGCTTCTCCAATTTCATCTTCCGCACTGAAGGTGAGGCTGTTGATTTGGCTTGTGATCGCTCCGCAAGGAATCTAATTAAGGTCGCGAATGACGGAGGGGCTTTTGTTTATCAACGAGAGTAGAACCCCGGACCGAAACGCCCGCTGGCTGCAGATTGAGGGCAGGAGATAGCTCTGGGAAAATCACCAAGAACTCGCCGGACAAAAACGGCGATGCCCGGCACTGCAACGAGATGCGGTTGAAAGCCGGGGCTTAACGCGGATCCTCAAACTCGAGGGCAACCTCGAATTTCTGCAACGCCCCGGGATGTGGCTGTGGGTGGCAGTGGGCGCAGGTATTCTGCTGCGCGCGTTCTTCGTGTTCTTTACGGAAGGAACAGTCGACGTCGAAATCTGGAAATCGCATGCCCAGGGCATCCTGGACAACGGTTTGATAGGCCAGTACCAGTCCTCGGAATATCTGAATCATCCCCCGTTAGCATGCTGGGTAGCCAGTGGAATACTGCGACTCAGTCAACTGACGGGTGCGCCCTTCGCCGCCCTCTTCCGCGCGCCAATCGCTCTGGTGGACGTCGGGTGCGCATTCCTCCTTGGCCACATTTTCAGAAGGACCATTTACCGATGGGTTGTCATCGGCCTATATGCGACGCATCCTCTCGCGATAATCCTCTCAGCCTATCACGGCAATACGGATTCACTGATCGCTTTTGTCCTTCTGCTCTGCGTCGTAGGAATCTCGGAGGATCAGCCCGTTCTGGCTGGGGTGGCCCTCGGAGTCAGCTTTTGGATCAAACTGCCAGGCCTCCTCGTGGCCCCTGCACTCACTTTCGCTTTCAAGCACTGGAAAGGACGTTTCATCTTTGGCGCGATGGCGCTTCTCGTAGGTGTCCTGACGTATATTCCTGTCCTGATCCCCGACCCGGGGATCGTCTATACTAGAGTGTTTGGTTACCAGGGATTTCCTGTTTTTACCTCTGGGGGAATACGAATCTGGGGATGGTTGAACTTCCTTCAGTTCCTGCCAATCATTCCAGTCAATTGGCAGTCGGCACTATTCGGCTGGGCGAATGACCACAACCGATTGATCGTGCTGGTTCCGCTTATCGCATTTGCCTGGATGCGGCGAGGAATGCAAAGCGCCGTGGCTGTCGGTACGACTGTCGCCGCCTCGTTCGCCATAGTTTACGGATTCACCAACAATTGGTCATTCCAGTATTTCGCCTGGTCTATTCCCTTTTGGTTCATGGTCGGCCCGACTTTCCTGATGAGTGCCACGTTACTGGCAGGGGGATATATTTATGCGGTCTATGCCTTCGAATGCGATAACGCCTTCCTCTTAGGGACCTGGGACTTCAACGGACACCCGCTCTGGCCAATCTTCCTTCGACGACTTCGAGATGTGACCGTGGCATTCTTTTTCGTCACCTCGATCGTATTCCTGTGGCGCGCGATCCGGTCGGAATGGCATCGCTTCCATGCCAGCCTAACTATCTCTTTGATTAGGAAAGGCGCAGTGAGGCGCGATCGAAAACGCAGGGGGTTTTCGTGATGAAACGGCCAGGCCGGAGAAGGTATTGCTCTTCCCCTCGAAAGGGCATACAACCGACGAAACTAAGGACTAACGCTTGAATTGACATGGGGAAGATCACGGATTTATGAAAAAATCACTTTGTCGCTATCAAAGGTTGCTCGGTGGAATCATCTCGACCCTGCTTTTGGTGGCGTCGGCTGAAGCCGGGACCTTGACCGTAAACAGTGCGGCTGATTCCGGTGGAAGTTGTCCGGGCGCGGACTGCACTCTCCGCCAAGCGATCCAAACGGCAGCATCCGGCGATACAATCAACTTCGCTACCGGCCTCGCAACGATCGAGCTGACAAGCGGCGACTTGTTGATAAACAAAAATCTGAGGATCAGCGGCCCTGGGCCGAATCTGTTAACGGTGCAGCGCAGCGCGGCAAAAGGCACGCCGAATTTCCGCATCTTCAGCGTTTGGGACTCTAATCTGGTGGTTAATATCGTCGGCCTAACTATTCTCAATGGAAGCGTTTCTTCGGACAACGGCAATGGCGGCGCCATTCTTAACGGTGGAACCCTAACAATCACCGCTTGCGTAATCTCGGGTAGCTCCTCAGAAAGCGACGGTGGGGGCGCAATTTTCAACAATGGAGGCGATCCGGGAGGCACGCTGACAATTACGAATACCACGATCTCCGGAAACACGACGTCGGGCGTCATGGGTGGCGGAGGTATTTTTGGTGGTGGAAGAATCACCATCATCAACAGCACTATCTCGGGCAACTCGGCCGGCAACGGTACCGGTGGCGGTATTTACGTCGTTGGTAGTCGTGGGGCGACTATCCAAAACAGCACGATCTCTGGCAACTCGGCCATGAGTGGCGGCGGTATCACCTTCAGCGTCGCCGTGAATCTCAGCGACAGCACCGTTTCTGGTAACTCGGCGGGAGAAGGTGGTGGTTTTCGCAGCGAGCTCTCTCGACGGGTTACCCTCCGGAACACGATTATTGCCAGGAACACTGCTGCGATCGGCCCCGATGGTTCTGGTTTGGTCTACTCTATGGGCTATAACTTGATCGGCAACACTAGCGGGGTCTCGATCGATGGCGCCATTGAGGGGAATCAGCTCAACGTTGATCCGCTCCTCGGCCCACTGCAGGACAACGGCGGCTCGACCCAGACACACGCACTGCTCTCCGGCAGTTCGGCGATAAACAAAGGCAACTCGAGCGGTTCAGTCGCCGATCAACGTGGCTTCACCCGCCCGGTTGGTACCGCTAGCATTACGGGTGGCGACGGAAGCGACATTGGCGCCTTTGAATCTCAAGCAACCACAGGCACACCTGGAACTTTGGGTAACATTTCGACGCGCTTGCGCGTTGAAACGGGCGAAGGCGTTCTGATTGGCGGGTTCATTATCACCGGCACCCAACCTAAAAGGATTATCGTTCGGGCCATTGGACCTTCGCTTCCGGTAACCGGAACTTTGGGGGACCCCACACTGGAATTGCGAGACTCCGCTGGCGGCCTGATCGCGTCCAATGACAACTGGCGAAGCGATCAAGAGTCGGAAATTATCGCGACAACTATTCCTCCGAGCAACGACTCGGAATCGGCGATCGTGGCGACGCTGCCCGCAAATACCTCGGCTTACACAGCAATCGTTCGTGGGGTAAGCGGCGGAACCGGCATTGGAGTGGTGGAAGCGTATGATCTGGACCAGACCGCGGATTCACGGCTAGCGAACATATCAACGCGTGGCTTGGTTCAAACGGGCGATAACGTCTTGATCGGTGGATTGATTGCCGTTGGGCAGAACCCGCTCAGGGTAATAGTACGTGCCATCGGTCCATCGCTTCCGGTTACCGGAACTTTGGGGGACCCCACGCTGGAATTGCATGATAACGATGGCACCCTCGTCGCATACAATGATAATTGGCGCACCGACCAGGAAGGGGAAATCATCGGTACGACGATTCCGCCCTCAAACGATTTGGAATCGGCGATTGTGCGCAACCTTACGCCTGGCAATTACACCGCTATTGTCAATAGCGTGAACGGTACTACGGGCGTCGCCCTTGTTGAGGTCTACGAACTGAACTAGCGAATTGAGATTCACGTAGCTCAAAAGCTGTTTTGAGTTACCAAAAACATGGCGCACCCGTGAAGACTCGAACTTCAAACCTTCTGATCCGTAGTCAGATGCTCTATCCAATTGAGCTACGGGTGCTGAGAGAGGTTGCTAATTAGTGGATATTGCGGGGTCAGTCAAATCGGCGAGAGTTTTAGGGATAGCTAGTGACTGCTGAGGCGAGGCCCCGCATGGGAAAGTCGATCGGTTCGATGGCCAATAGTTGATCGCTTCCGGGCGCTTGCAGAAGTCGCCGCTACAACCAAGATTAGAGTGAGCTGATTAAGCATTCTGTAAATTCTGCCTCGCCCGCTTTGAATGTTTCGGCAGTTCATTCTGTCTAATCCGTCCTTCCGTTCAAATCTCTGCTGACTTCTGTGCCGATCCGCGTAATCGTCCTTCTTGATGACTGTCTTCGTCGGATCCGGGTTTACAGCGAAATACCCGGAGGGTGGAGGCGTCTTCTCGGTTCCTCTGCAATGGATGCTTGGGCTGCGCCGACTAGGACTCGATGCGGTCTGGCTCGAAATCCTTCCGGCAACCGATGATAAAGGCGCCCAAACGCGGCAGATCGACACCTTTCGAAGACGGTTGCGCGATTATGGTTTGGAAAAGAATTTCTGTTTGCTCCGTCAAAAATCCCAAGCGACACGCATGATCTCGCCGACATGCGTTGTCTGGGAATGTCACGACGCGAACTGCTCCGACGTTTGGCCGGCCCAAATACTCTGCTCAACCTGGCTTACTCGGTTCATCCGCCGTTCCTGTTGGAGTTCGAGCGCCGGATCTTGTGCGACCTCGATCCGAGTGAAGTTTTTTATTGGATGACCAAGATGGAGATGGGTCAATCGTTTCATCATGAGTTCTGCACAATCGGTCTCAACGCATACGGAAACGATTGCCGGCTCCCGAAATCACCATTGAAATGGCGGACTTTCTTTCCGTTGGTCGATACGGAATTCATTACGCCGCAGCCGCGCACGAAGTCGGCGAAGTTCACCACGATTGGTCAATGGTATTGGAGCGGTGGCGTCGAGGTGAACGGTGAGTTTCCGGATTTATCGAAGAAGTTCGCGTTTGAACCGTATCTCGATCTGCCTAGTCGAGTGCCGCAAGCCCGGTTTGAACTGGCAATGAATCTGAATGCCGATGATCCGGAGATTGAGAGATTGCATAAACGCGGTTGGCAGGTGGTTTCTCCTCATCGGGTCGCACGGACACCGCGCGCATACTTGAGATATGTGGCGGATACGACAGGCGAATTCACCGCGATCAAAGGCGTGGACGTGGCTTGGCGGACAGGGTGGGTGAGTGATCGGGCCGCGACTTTTCTTGCGCTCGGGCGGCCGGTGATAACGGAAGACACCGGCGCAGGCAAATATTTGCCGGGAGCAAACGGGTTCAGGTTTGTTAAGGGGCTGGACGAAGCGGCAGCCGCAGCGAACGAGGTGCTGGGCGACTGGCCTCGATTCTCGAAGGAGGCCCGGGCCTGTGCGGTCGAGGTGTTCGATTCCGTCCGGAACCTAAAGCGGATTCTCGAGATTCCCATCCTTTAATCCTGCTCTTTCACTTGCTCTTGCTCTAGCGGGGGGCGTAGGTTCTGTGAAGCGCGCAAGCGTTATTGGAGCCCGTTAACACTTACTGGAGCGGCGTCAGATCTTGGACGCGGTGTGAAATCTCGGAACATCCGACGCTCAACATCGAACATCGAACGTCCAATCGGGTATGGCTCGACGCGCAATATGATCCGTTGCTGGAACTCGTCTCAATGCCCACCCAACAGAGCAAGAGCAAGTGAAAGAGCAGGAATAAAGGGCGGCGGGCGACCCGGGATACGGCGCGAAACCTCGGAACATCCAACGCTCAACATTCAACATCGAACATCCAATTGGGCGTCGCTCGATGCGCAATATTCACCGCTGCTGGAGCCCGTTTCAGTGCCCACCCAAGAGAGCAAGAGCAAGTGAAAGAGCAGGATTAAGGAGGGAGCAGGCGAGACGTCTGCCAGCAACAGCCTGCGAGTAGCCATTTTACGATCTGGCTGACCGGAACAGAGAGAATCGAGAAAAGCCGCACGATTCTCCGTTGCAAAACGATTTTGGGATGTTACTCGTTCCCCGTTATGGCTGACTTGCTGAAAGCGGATGAGGCGAAAGCACGCCTAAAAAAGGTTCCCGAATGGGAGCTGGAAAAGAAGCACATTGAACGCACCTTCGAATTCGATGACTTCTCGGAATCGATCGATTTCGTCAACGGCGTCGCTGAAGTGGCCGAAGACGAGGAGCATCATCCCGATATTGATATTCGTTACAACAAGGTGCGCTTGCTTCTTTCCACCCACAGCAAGGGCGGTTTAACCGAGCTGGATTTCAATCTGGCGGAGCGAATCGATACATTGGCGGAGTAGATTCCAATCCGATGCCGGCTGAACCCGACGGCGACAACAGACCCGGGCCGAGTCTTGCCCGGAAAATTCTGGCGATTGTATTAGTCTTGATCACGCTGGTCGGGGTCTGGGAGTTTATCAATTACCGGACGCAACCGCCGCCACCGCCGAATAATGCGGTACAGGAACGCTAGTGGCGTTAGGCAATTTCAACAGGTCGCAGACTCGCCGTAGCGAGAGAACGCAAAGGACGGCCGATTTCCAATCGGCGAAATTGTAGGGGCGCTTCTGCGAAGTGCCCGGGGAGTTGGCTTCGCTCCTGATTTCAGCGCTCGGTTTGCCGGCCGCGTCCATCTCAGGCGCTTCACAGAAGCGCCACTACATCAAGACCTCTCTGCGCTCCTCTGCGCCTCCTGCCTGCTCGCGAAGACTTTCGGAGTTCAAATCTGGAGCCGACTACGCCCGCCCTTCATCCGCGTCGATGTATTGAAACATCGTCTGAATATCGGTTCGATCAGAAAACCCTGACTCCTTCTTGCGACGCACGAGAATCTCGGAGAGTTCGTCGTTCCAAGCCCGTTTGCGCATGTATTCGTTCCAGACCGCAATGTCATTCGGCGTCGGTCTGCGGCCCTTTGCAAAACACCACTCGAGAATCTCATCGTCACTGCCGCCTTCCTTCACTCGCTCGACCAACGCAGGATATCCGATATCGAGAAACTCGAGACAACTCTTGTCGAAACCTTTTCCAAGATTTGGCTGATATTCCGCCGGAAGATCGCCCAACGCGTGCACACGAATTTTGTCCAGCATCCGGCCGAAATAAACCAACCCGCCCACTTTTGCGGTCGGACTTCGCACGCCAAATTCTCCCATAAGCGGTTCAGCGTCTGCTTTGGAGGGACGCGTCTCAAGTGAAATCTCGGAATCTCGTTTGAGCAATTCGGTGAATGGATGAAGTTCAATCAACAGGGGCACTCGCTGATGTCAGATTGACATATGGATCGGATCGCTGGAATTGAAACGGAATACGGTTGCCTCGTCCGCGCTGAGGAAGGTCGCGGCTATAGCGACGCATGGCCCGTCCGGGTAAAAAATTACCTATTCCGAAAAGCGGAAGTAGGCGCCATCGATCTGCATTATCGCGATTACGAAGAACCGCCTGGTAACGGCGGCTTTCTCCTCAATGGCGGCCGGCTTTATCTCGACATGGGACACATCGAGTACGCGTCGCCCGAATGTCTCCACTTACGCGACGTCGTTACCTACGATCTTGCGGGCGATCAGTTGTTACAATTCGCTCTCGAATCACTCGGTGCTGCCGGACGCGTTTCGTTCATCAAGAACAATATCGATCACAACACCGGTGCGACTTTTGGGTGTCACGAGAATTATCTGATGAAACGCGAGGCGCAATTCACTCCACCGGTTCTTGGGACGTTGCTCGCCTTTCTCGCTACACGTCAGATTTTCACTGGAGCGGGGCGCGTCGGACAGGCCAATCCGCTGGCGTTTGATTTTCAACTGCCACAACCAGAAGCACAGGTGGATTTTCAATTGAGCCAACGCGCCGATCACATTGTGAACGACATCTATCAGTGGGTGCAATTCAATCGCGCCATTATCAACGCACGCGATGAGCCCCTGGCGGATTATCGCAAATATCGGCGCCTGCATTTGCTCATTGGCGATTCAAACATGAGTCCATTCGCGACTGCGCTAAAGATCGGAACAACCGCTTGTGTGCTCTCTTTGCTCGAGGACGGGCAGCTGCCAAAGAACCTGAGCCTGAGCGACGCCGTTCAAAGCACGCGGGACATCTCTCGCGATTCGACAGGCGAATGGATCGTTCGTCTTGAGAACGGCAAGACGATCGGCGCCCTCGATATTCAATGGCAATTCTGTGAATTGGCCCACAAACATCTTGGTGGCGCTAACGAAGAAACTGATTGGCTGCTCGATAGCTGGAGTTTCACTCTTGAAGCGCTCGGCAATAAACCAGAATCATTGATCGGTGGCGTTGATTGGATCACAAAAAAATGGTTGCTCGAAACCTTCATGGAATCGGAGGGATTGACCTGGGACGATCCATGGCTGCAGAGCCTCGACCTCGAGTATCACAACATTGATCCGGAGAAAGGCCTCTTCTTCAGCGTTAGCCCGGCCAAACGAATTGGTGAATGGAACAACAGCGTGCGGCGTGCGGAAGCGAGCCATCAACCGCCCACCAGCACGCGCGCGGCCGGACGCGCCCAAGCCGTCGCGTGGTTTCAGAAAAGCGATCAACCGTATGTGATTAACTGGGACTCGATCGCGTGTGATAGTCGCGATTTTCTGGTCATGGGAAATCCGTTTCAGAGTTACATGGAAGAAGTCGCGAAGTTCCTGGCCCATCCACGTCCACCTCGTTCAGCGACGCCGGAAGGGCATTCTGGAGACGAAGGGGCAGGGACGTAAGGCGCGTTCAGTCACTCGCAACGCACCTGTTTGGCGTGAGCATTCCCTTCTGAAAATAGCCCAGCGTTTTACCGCTGGGGTTCGATGATGAGAAGGCATGAGTCCCTTGAGGGACGACAGACCCGATGCTTGTCGATGGCGCTTCTGTCGTCCGGCAGCGGCCGGACTCAATGACAATATGAGCGTGGTATCCAGCGTTAAAACGCTGGCCTATTTTCAGCGAGATATCGATACACTAACCAGTACCAGACTGAAAACCTGCGCTACCATGGCAATGACATGACGATGGTCGGATCAACCCGAAAGATGACGGTGGTGTTTGGAATTGGCATTGCTATTTTCCTAACCATCGCCGGCCTCTTCGTGTTTAAGGGGAACGGAAGAAACGCCACGCAATTCAAACAGAACCTTCATATTAATACACGACGAGCAGAAGACCCGGCTACGGGCGTGGTCAAAAATCCGGAGCGCCACGAGGAGTTCCTGGAACGAGCAAAACAGGGAAATATTGATGTGCTGTTTCTAGGCGATTCACTCACCGAGTTGTTTCCAGTCGTGGGCCAGGAGAGTTGGCTCAAACTATTTCCTTACAAACCGGCGAGCTTCGGTATAGGCGGCGATTGCACCGAACACCTCATCTGGCGCATTGAACATGGCGAACTCGACAGTATCGCGCCTAAAGTGGTCGTTATTCTAATCGGCACGAACAATCTTTTTTATCATTCGGACGATAAACCGGAATGGACCGCAGCTGCGATTAGCAAGATCGTCGGAATTGTTCAGGCACGTCTTCCCAAGAGTAAGGTGGTGTTGTTCGGGATTTTTCCACGGGACGAACGCGGAAGCGAAAAGCGAAACATGGTGGTCGAGGTTAACCAAAGAATTCAGCAGTTAGGCAAGGGAGATACCGTGCGTTACGTCGATATCGGCGCTGATTTCCTCGATGGCGACGGCCAAATTCCGGTGGAGACAATGCCGGACCAACTGCACCTCAGCCCGACAGGATACGCGATTTGGTATCGGGCGTTAGAGCCGATCTTGCGGGAGATGATGGCCACGAACGGCTAGCGAGACCGAGCAGTGCATCACACAAAGGGCACAAAGGTCGCAAAGGGGTGAAAATGCAGAACCGCACTGAAACATGCGTGTCATCCCGAGCCCGCGAAGACGGCGAGGGACCTCCCAGTTGCAAATTGCGCCACCAGGCAATTGGCTGCGGGCAATCTGAAGTAGACGCCTGCCTTTTGCGCAAGCCTGCCACCGCTTTCGCGCTAAGCCACGCGTTTACTCCATAGCGTCGCAACGGCGTTTGGTGCGTGACGCTATTTGCAACTGGGAGGTCCTTCGGCGGGCTGCGCCAGCCTCAGGATGACGCGCTTCGTTTTGTCCCTCGGCAGAGAGGGTAAAGCTACTCAAGCCTCTGCAATGAGGGCAAGCCGTAGTTCGCCTTGAGATCTTCCGTTTCCGCGGCCACTTCCGAGGCGTCGAGCTCGATCTGCTTCGGATCTTCTTCGATCTCGATCTTATAGAAACCGTCTATGGGCTGTTTAACTGCCGCCGCCAAATCCGCGAGCGATTTGATTTCTTTGCCATTGACCTTCGTCACGGTTACGTAACCGACCTCATCGTAACCGATGGTGGCGTTGGCCGGAAGAACCTGAGTCAAAATAACTACGCGCCGGTTTCCTTCAGGGTAGAGCTCGGATTGGAATCGATCCTTGTAAACGAAACGTTGGGGCGCGTCTTTCTGCCAATTTCCACCCCATTCTCGGAGATATTGTCGGCTCAATTCCTGGAAGATCAGGCCACCTAACACATAATAGAGCGGGGCGCGATCCATGGTATATGGGGGAATGACAAAGTCGTTTACGTTGCGATGCTCTAGGACAAGAGTTAACGGCATAGTCTTGCCCTCCCTCTGGATCTGTATCGGCATGCTGTCACCGGCATAGGCGCGCGCCGTGATCAGATTGGTAAACTCAATCTTCCCATAAAGCGGGTCGACGTAGTTCCCGTTTTGATCGATCTCGAACCCGGCCATCCCTACCACGAGGTCGCCCACCTGAAGTCCAGCTTTCGCGGCTGGCATATCAGGTTCAACACTCGTGACAAATACACCGAGTGGCTTGCCGGTTTGGCCCGCAAACGTTCGCAACTGCGGGTCGCGCGTTGGGAAAAATCCAAAACCAGCGGAGGGAAACCCGGGATATGGATTCTTTTCAGCGTCTTTCAGGAAATGCTGGATGATCGGGGCCGCGATTGCATCAAGCACCTGTGTTCTCGGATCAAAACGAAGAAGCAATCCAGCCAACTTGTTATTCTTGACCAACGGCACGGTGTAACTGTTATCGCGGTACTGCATCGAGATACTAATCCGGTAGGTAAGAAATTGGCCGAGATCGACCGGATACCGTGTCATTTGAATCGTGGTAACCAGACCTTCGGTCCCAACTAACGCGCCGGTAGACTCGAGTTGCCATGCGGACAACCGATCGCCAACGACCGTATCAAGCGCCAGTTGAAGCGGGGTAAGCCCGCTCAGGAATTTCTTATCAGTCGGTTCGAGTAAGGCCAGGTTCGCTTCGTAATCCGCGACCACCACCACGGCCGCCGTCTTTTCCCCGGTCTCCGCGCGCTCCAATTCAACGTAATTTTGGTTCGCGACCAGATCAGCTGTTACCAGGACGCGCCCTTGCGGCAGGACTGCGCCAAGCGCTCGCTTCTGGAACGGTGCCCGTTTCTGCCAGGGCCGTACATAATCATACGCCTGACCTGTGACGTTCACTCGCACCAACGACAGTTCTTTCGGCTTTGCCACTGCGGTCTCGGGCGAAGGAGGAGCCATCTTCTTGGGCGCGGCCGCCTGGCCAACAACTGGCAGGAGCAGGGTTGCAACAATGCTGAGACTAAAGATCGAAACTCGCATCAGATTTAGGGTTCCCCTTGATCAGTTGGCATTCGTTTCGCCGGTTGTTCGTCCAAATTTTGTTCGGACACGACGTTGTAACGTGTCTTGATTCGTTCCCTCGCAGACTCGACTTCCTTTGGATCAAGAACCAAAGGCGGTCCTTCTCCTATCATGCGCACAACAAATCGATCAGCGTTTTCCGCAAACGCCTTGGCCAAATCCTTTAGGGTCCGGATTTTCTTGTCGTTGATTTCGTCTACAATGCTCGACTTGTACGGAGCGAGAAAAGAGTTGGTTGGATCGGGCAGGATGTTGGTGAGCACGATCACCTCTGGGTGTTCGAGATAAATATTTTCTGTGACGAAATAATCAAAGTAATGTCGGATCCGGATATCGGTTGGTTGATAGGCCTCCATCAGATCGAGAGTAAGCGGCTGAAACAAAAGGCCGCCATAAACAACGTAACGCGGCCGCACATCATAAGCGTGAGCCAGAAAACTGTAAGGCCAGACGGATCCGAGCTCGATGCTAACCGTCATCGGTTTCTTATCTCGCAGGATATCGAGCTTCACTTTGTCGCCTTTGAATTTACGTTCTACCACTTCCGGCATTTCGACCCGGTCGCCCTCAAGCTCCACGGTTCCATCACTGGCGATCGGGTGATCATCGATTGAGATCAAGACATCGCCCGATTGTAGATTGTTGGCGGACGGTCCAGCCGAAGTAACTGTGCCGACAAGCACGCCGCGATCTTCATCCTTGATACCGAGGAAACGACGTTGAGCTGGATTCTGCAATTTGCTGAAGGTAATGCCGAGATCGGCATACTTGTCGTAATGATTGTCCTTGATGTCATTGAGGAACCGGTGGATCACCGGAGTCGGAATCATGTAGGCAACGCCCTGCGCCACATCGCCGCTGTATCCCTGGAACGCTACACCGACGACTTTCGCATTTTGCATCACTGGCCCACCGCTGTTGCCTGGATTAATCTGTGCGCTGATCTGAATCGCGAGGTGCTGGTCAATCGACGAATGCGTGTAGAGCTGAAAATCAATCCGCGAAACAATGCCAGTTGTCACTGACATGCGCTCGCCTCCGAGCGGGTAACCGTAAGCCGAAACAACCGATTCGAGTTCAGGAATTCCGCCGAAAGTGAGCGGCGTCATGTTCTTGAAAAAATCTTGGGACGCAACCTTCAGCAGGGCGAGATCGGAATCGTGGGCAACGAAAAGAACCGTCGCGGGATACTTGTTTGGATCACCATCGCGTTCAACGGTCAGATAACGGCTGTTGCTGACCACGTGCGCGTTGGTCATGATCCGATTGCCTTCAATGACGAATCCCGCGCCAATCCCACGCTGGATGGCCCCTGAGTTCCAAGGCGCGCGATAATCTGGTTCGACTTCGGTCGCGGTGATGCGGACCAGGCTTTTCTGGATTTTCCCGTTCAGGCGTGCAGTAGCGGGAGCGGGCTGGATTGGAACGGGAATTGGGGCCGCGGCCTGTGGTTGGGAAGCTGCCGGTGTCTCCCCGGGAGGAGGTTGGACAGTCCGCTGCTGAGCGTAGGTATTTTCGCCAATCAAGTAGACCAGGGGGACAACAAATAAAAGGAAACGCCTCATCAGAAGTCGAGAAGATGAAACAGAAGCTCGATAAATCAAATCCGGTAGCATTCGGCAGACCATTAAGATTCCGCGGTAGCTCAAGGATTGGGCCACCGGATTAGTCGCGAAGTCTGATCATCTCAGAGGTCGTATGGGACCTATAAGACCTATGAAGCCACGCTTTCGCGCGCATGCTGTCGTCGTTGTTCCTGCGCAACGAACGCAGCGGCTTCTGGCGAGTTAAACATCTCGAGGTCGTCTACATCATGATCGGTCACCGGCGTCAGCGCCAGATCGGTATACTTGAAACGCTTCTTGTCTTTCTTGATCCGCTTGTAAACGCCGCGTAACCGGAAATACAACGAGCCCACTTTCGCCAGTTTAATGACCGATTCTACCCAATACTTCGGATAAAACGTAAAGATCGATTCGATCGGCAACCCTGGCCGGCGATCCTTGCGGAACTTCAACCGAAACACGCCGCTCTCAAGTGGATGCACCTTTTCCAAATGAATCGCGCTCATGAACCATGTGATCAGGACAATGGCATTGCTGGCCGGTCCCTTCTTCGCGATCAACCGACGTAACACTGTCTCCATGTGTTCCATGGTGTAATACGTCTCCCAAGCCGTGTGATACGCCCGCTCCCAATCAGCCCGCGTCATCTTTGGATGTGGCGCACATACATGATTGAGGTCGTACTTGTTTAAATCCGGATCGACCGGCACTCCAGCTTTGACGAGCTTCTGGTGATCCTCTGATCCCGGCAGCGGCGTCAGGAAAAAGAATTCCAAAATATCGAGCGGCAATTCTTTCTTTACGATTTCGACGTCCCGTTTGATCGATTCCGGAGTGTCGTTTGGAAAACCGGTGATGTAACCGCAATAAGTGATGACTCGCGCTTCCTTCCACGCCAGAAGCATCTTGCGATATTCAGTGATCTTGTTCTGCCGCTTGTGCGCACCGGCCAAACTTTCCGGATTAATATTTTCGAGCCCAATGAAAACGCGACGCACCCCGGCGCGCGCGCATTTTTCGATAAAGTTTGGCAGCTTGTGACAAAGCGTATCGACCTGAATGAGGAATCCGACTCTGAGTTTCTCGATTTCGCGCAGGTGAATGATCCGGTCGAGAATTATTTCCCAATCCTTGTTCCGGGCGAAGTTGTCGTCGGTAATGAAAAAGCTGCGCAAGCCTTGGGCGACGTTTTCGCGAATGATCTTTTCGACGTCATCGGGAGTCCGGCGCCGTGATTTCCGTCCCTGCACATTGATGATCGTGCAGAACGAACATTGGAATGGACAACCACGGCCCGCGTCGAAACTGGTTACATGGCCTGCGGTCCGCTGGGCGCGAACGGAAGTAATCAGCGGAATCGGCATTCCTTCGATTCCGGGAAGGTCCGCCATGAAATTATAGAGAGGCTGTAGGGTGCCGGCATAGGCTTCCTTGATGACTTGTTCGAGACGTCCTTCGGCTTCGCCGGCAAAAAGCGAGATGCCCATTGCCTTGGCACGGTCGATGTCCGGATCTTTCCCGCCAAGCATGCTCATTGTTCCAGAGACATGAAACCCGCCGATAGCGACAGGGATACCTCGGCCCCGAAGCGGGGCGGCCAGATCAAGAGCGTGGGGGAATTGATTCGATTGCACCCCAATCATCATCACCATCCCGGCGCCGGCTTCCTCGATCATCCGGGCAAGTCGCCGGGGATTAATCCGCGTATTAGTTTCATCGAACGGATGAATCTCAATCGCGACGTCTTCGCCTAACACGTGGCGTTTCGCACAATCAATGGCGAGGCCGTAAACCGCAGCGAGGGAGTTGGATGGAATAGTCGAGCGAAACCACTGAATCACATAGCCGTCGTCGTCATAATGTGACGGCTTAACCAAAATGAGGCAAAAACGCTTGGCGGCGGTTGATATGGTCATCACGACGTCTGAACCCGCGCACCATACACGATCTGGGGGCTGAGGACAGTGAATTTTGACCTTCGCCCTCACTAACGAGTCATGATGACAGGGGCTTGTCGAAGTGGCCTCACCAACCAGCGGCGACGCTCGGACGTCACAACGGGCTGCAAGATAGATTCGTTGCGGCTGGACTCCGAAAGCGTTCGCGAGCGAGCTCCGAAAGCATTCGCGAGCGGGTCCGCGTCTCGCCCTACCAAGAAGCGAGCCTGACCATGGCATGTTTCATGGTTCCGATCCAAAGAGTGGCGCCACTCGATAATTCCGAAGAAGGTTTCGAATTAATGGGAACGTACCACGTCTCCGATGCAGAAAAGTTGTTGGAGGCATTTGAGTCGATCGGGATCGAATACCGAGCCGAGTTCAATGACGGTGTGGCCGACATCAATCCAGCAGCAGCGTTAGAAGGCGGCGCGTATGGTAGCGCCGCCCAAGTTAGTGTGCACGTTAGGACTGAACAACGCGAGTCCGCCGATAAGATCTACTTCGGGTTGTTCAAAGATTATCTACCGAATTACGATTCACCGTTCTTCGATAATCCTGACAACGTGCAGGAAAATGCGGACGAAGAAGTGTAAGCGCGTTTAATCATTCTTGCCGCAATCGCACTTCTCGCGGCGGCTCAGTTGTTTCCGGCAACACGGACCAGCAAACTAACGATCGAGAAGGAAACAGACGGTCGCCCAGAAGATTACAAACCGGCAGACCAAACAGCCTGATCAACGCTGATCTGCCATGAGCGCGAATTGTTCGGCGAAACCGAGAACCATTTTGTACGCGCCACGAAATTGCCGGACGGATCGATAAAACGCGCGAAGTTGGGACCAAGTTCAATTCGAACAGTCTGTTCGGTGGTGGTTGCTGGCCGCGTATCAAGTTGTTCAAAGGTCCCGGTCTGCGCGTTCAACATCCAGATTTCCTGTTGAAGTCCACTTACGTTGGCTGAGCTCACCATCTGAAATGAAAGTCGAGTGGGACTCAGCAGTGGCGAATGCCCGGTGATATCGAGCTGAACGGGCGCGGATTGGCGATCACCGTTTTGTCCCGGGCGAGCCACAAGACTTGCACCATCAGCCAGGACCAGATTCTGAAATGTGCCGGTGACCAGCTGGCCCATGAACAACGTGGCCGAGAGTGGTGCGGCAATCAGCGTGTTGTAAGCCATCACCACGGTCGCATCATCGCGCCCGTAGGTGAGGCGCTTTCCATCAGGTGAAACGTCCACTGTCAACGGACCGGTGGGGTTGTTCCCGAACCCTCCCGTCTCGAGCGTGTACGTTTCGAGCAGCGCGTGATCAGAAGCACGGTAAACGCGAACTGTGCCGTTGCTATTTAGCGATCCTTCCGTTCGCGCAGCGTAAAACGCGAATCCACTAGGGACGAAACGAACCTGGCTAACGCGTCCGCCGCTTGAGAATCCGTAAACCAGCGCGCCTGTATCCATTTGCCACAATTGGAGGAGACCGCTTTGACCGCCGGCCAAGACAAACTGGTTATCGGCTGAGATCGCAACAGCGTTGAGCTCTTGCCCAACTGGGCCCAACGTTCTGACTGGGGCTCCCGCCGCGGTCCAAATGTGGACGTGACCGCCTGCCGAGGCCGCTACGATGAATGCGCCATTCGGTGTGTAAGCGACACTGTTGATTGCGCCCGATACGCCATTCAGAACGCGTATCGAAGAACCGTCCGCCACATTCCAAAGTTGAACCGTGTTATTAAAATGGCCGGTCGCCAGCGTCGCACCGTCGGGCGAGAATGCGGCCGAATAAGAGTAAGGCATCGAACCGGTCGGCGTGATTGTTCGGAGGAACGCGCCATCGCCTAACCGGTAAAGGTTAACCACATTGGGGACATTGATGCCAACTGCCACCGTGTCGGCGCTCGTCGCGACCGTGAAAGCATTTCCTCCAGGTACCATCTGCCGCAGCAGTGCTCCGGATGCGACATCATGAACAGAAACTTTTCCGTCATAGCTACAACTCACCATCTTTGTGCTATCCGGGGTGAAGGCTGTGCCGGAGATCTGATTCCCTGCGCGGGTGAGACTACGAACAAGTGTTTGGGAAGGAACATCCCATTCGCGCAAATCGTTGTCGCACACGACTGCCAGCTTGCCGGTCGCAGGATTAAAGTTCACCGAATTGACGTCCGTCGGCTGGTTCAATGTTTCAACAAGGTTGCCCGTTGAAGTGGTCCAGACACGTGCGGTGTGATCGAATGAACCGGACGCGAGCAGGAGTCCATTAGCCGTAAAGGCAAGTGAAGTAACAAAATCTGTGTGACCAACGAGCGTGCCGGCTGGATCGCCATTTGTGCTGTTCCAAAGCTTGATCATCGCGTCAGCACTTGCCGTTGCGATTCGTGAACCATCCGGCGAATAACGGACGGCACTGACCGTGGAGCCATGCGCGGTAATCGTGAGAAGCGACGCGCCATCTGCAACTCGGAACGTTCGCAGCATCCCAACCCGGTCGCCACCAACAACGACATTGCCGTCAGGCGAAAACGCAACGGCTTGGACAAGGTCACTCGGCCACGGAATGGAACGAACCACCACGCCGTCGCTAAATCTAACGAGCTTAATCATCCCACCCGCTGCAACCGCGATCAATGTTCCGTCTTTACTCAGAGCCAGATCGCTCCCCGACACATTGATCAATCGGAGGAGTTTGCCGTCGGCCACGTTCCAGACACCAATGGTCGCGCCTTCACCAATTGCGATGATGGTTTTGCTATCGGGAAGAAACGTCACCGGTTTCATTGGACCAAAGATGAATTGGTTTGGCGCTTTGGTGTTTGCGAATGTCCGGATCATTGTCCCATCCGACGCACGCCAAAGTTTGAGCGTGTCACCAAAATAACCGCTGGAAGCGAGCAGGGTTCCATCCGGCGAATAGGCCGCCGAAGAAACGGGTGAAAGGTGACCGCCGGCCAACCAGGAAATGTCCGCCCGCGGACTTTGAGCTCTTCCCGTGGAGACGTTTAGAAGAACGAGCACGAAGCCGACACAAATAAATCGCTTCATAAGTAGTTGATGCGCTGCGAACGTAGTCCTGACGATACCGAAGGAAATGCAAGCTGAACAAGACAATTCTGCACGAAGCTGCATTGGTGATTCCGATTGCCCAGATTCTTTCAGAGTTCTAAGGTTAAATATGAAATCGAGAATTCGCCTTTGGCTCTGTCTCTTTGCGACGGGCTCACTGTTTGTTGGAATCGTCCGAGCGCAGGACAAGGAAGAGGATCCCCTTAAGGCACCTGATTTTGATGAAGCGCTGAGAGAAGTTCAGGAACTCGGAAAAGATATCCAGATCTCTGATCCCTCGAAGCTGACCGACCTGAAAAAGAAGTCTGACGACACCACGGCCAAGACCGAGGAAGACGCAGCCAAGGAAAAAGCGGAATTGAAAGCGCGCCTCGAAAAACAGATGGCCGATCCAAGCCCGGCGAAATTTCCGGAATGGATGCCGCCGATAGCTTCCGATTTCAAAGCTGCCGGCGAACCGCGCAAGAAAGTCGTGGAAGACGAAGTTCGCTTTATGCAGACGGGGACATCACAGCTTGGGCCGCGCGAACTTCTCGCGGCGTGGGAAGCGGCGATTGTGGATAAGCCGCTGAATCATTTTAATAATGACATAGCGAGCAATGGCAATCTGACCATGGTTCTCGACATCAGCAGCCGATCCGATCCGACGCAGAAAGTGACGTTCGAAGCCCGACGCGCGATCGACGAGAAGGTCACGCACGTTACGGTCTGGTCGTCGTTACCGAAACCGACCGAGTAGCATTAGTGGCGCTTCTCGTAGCGCCCATGTTTGGCGGTTCAAGGGGCACAGAGAAAAATGCGTGTCATCCCGACGCTAGCCCGCGAGGGACCCCCAGTTGCAATTGCGTTACGCATAACGGTGACGGCATTTTGGAGTAGCCGCCTGAATTACGCGAAAGACGCTTACAGGCTTGCGCATTAACAGCGCCTACTTATACCTCGCGCTCGCAACGTCACAAAGCTCTCCCGCCCGCGCTTCCGCGCTCTACATCGGCAACGAACTGCAATACCTTTTCCGCTTCGAAAAATTCGCAGGCGACCGCGTGCGCGCCGCGGGAATGCCGGCGATAATCGGCATTGATTTCTTTTACGGCCTCCGCGATTTCGCCTAACGATTCAAAGGCAAATAAGCCGTCCTGTCTGCCCGAAAATCCGGGTGAACCCGGTCTCCTGAGTTATGACCGGCCGACCCGCTGCCAGATAACATCCGCTCCGATCGCTGAACCAACCAGTATTGAGCCGGACATATTGGTCCTTCGCGACGGTAAATTCACCTTTTGATCGCCGCATGTAATCGCGGTATAACCAGTAGTCGGCACTCATCTCGCTGCGGACTGCAGAAACGCCATCCATTGCGAATGAACTTCGACCGCGTCGGCTCATCCTTGATGTCGGTCGCCAGTTCGAATGGTTCTCCGGATTTTTTCGGAGCCGCGACGAACCGAATAAACTCACGCGATTTGCTCCAAAGATATTTCTCTCCGCGCCATTCGATATCCTTCAAGCCACTGGTGGACCAGTTGGCCACTGAGGTGAAGACGGCCGCGGGTAGGGGACGCCGAGTTGGTCTTCCAGAGATCCGTTACGATCGGCTGCCGTGTCGGAAACCATTTGAATTGATGCGCGGGGACCGGGAAATCTTCGGTGCCGACGTTCTCTCCAAAGGTAAACAGTGCGTGGTGACGGCGGAGATATTTGGTCACCGCTTTGACCTTTTGATCGACCTTCGATCTGTTCAACTGCCGGATCGCTTTCGACATATAAAATGCGATCGCTCTTGAGCAAATCCTCGTTGAACTCCTGTGTGCCGCAGACGTTCAGGATGCGCGTCGGCTTCGCGATAAAGTTGGCGAATCCTTTTCAGAGGAAGGCCCGCCGTCGGGTTTCCCGGCAAATAACGAGCGCAAAAGCTCCAACGATTCTTGAAATCGAATTCTTGCGATAACCGTTGAAGCAACTGCGCGGCATAATCGTATTCGTTATTTACCTCGAGTGTCGCTGGGTTATAAGGAAGTCGCGCGGAATCCTCGATGTAGAATACTTCGTGTCCAAGTCGTTGCAGACCGACGATGTAATGGATGTGCTGCCAGATCACGCCTGCGATCGGGCAGGAGCCCATGAATCCCATGACGAGGAGGCGTTTTCGTTTCATTGACGACGAGCCCAGCCCGCTTCGATCGAACGTCTCGTTAGACGTTCCTTGATCACGCACGGCTGGGTTACCCGCCACGACGACATTGGCTGGAACGCTTTTCGTCACCACCGCTCCGGCCGCTACCACCGAATTTTCCCCAATCGTTACCCCTTTGAGAATCGTGGCATTCATTCCAATCCAAACATTGTCAGAGATGATGACTGGTCTTGTTTTGATCTTCGGCCGCGGCGGGCGTCCTTTGAAAAATGGGGCCAGCGCTTCCGCATCAATGCGTCGTTGGGCCGGTTCAAGCGGATGAAAATCGGAATCCGCGATGCCCGACACTCCATGAGATCAGACAATACGAGCCGATCTCGATTCGCTCCTCCGCCATGATCAGCGCACCATTGACCAGGGTAAATCACCGATCGAACAGGTTCCATTTTTGCCGAGCGCAAACGAGCATCCGGCGTAACAGGAAACGTGATTGCCGATCACGACCGCTCCGAGGCGCGGGGTTGCGGAGAAAGCGGAAGATCTGCGCGGTCTCGCAATAAAATCCTTCGCCGAAGATCACGTTCGGCGGAATCGGTTCTTACCACCAATCGCCTTCCACCCGGTCTCGCTTTTGACGTTGATTCTGATTTCGTTGGACTCGTTTATTGTGCTCATGAGAAGGATAATTACCGGAGGCATAGAGTTTGGCGTAAACGCCGCCTTTTTCGATTAGATCTGGACCCGTCCCCTGCTCAACGATCCGGCCATTCTCGAGCACAACAATCCGGTTTACTCCGATGAATGGTGGCGAGACGATGGGTGACGATGAATGTGGTCCGGCCTTTCATTAGTTCCTTGATCGTTTCCATGATTGCAGCTTCTGTCGTTGGGTCGAGCGCGGAGGTGGGTTCGTCCAGCAGAAGAATCGGCGCGTTTTTCAAGAAATGCCCGGGCGATGCCGATGCGCTGACGTTGGCCAACGCTGAGATGGCCGCCGCGCTCACCGACCTGGCTCTTGAACTGGTCCGGCATCGCCATGATGAACTCATAGGCTTGCGCACGTTTCGCCGCTTCGATGATCTCCTCTTCGGTCGCCCCGGGACGGCCGTAGGCGATGTTCTCACGAACGGTTGTTGAAAACAGAAGCGTGTCCTGGAGCACGATGCTGATTTGGTTGCCGCAGTGATTTCTTGGTGAACGACCGCACGTCTTCGCCGTCGATCAGGACACGACCGGCCGTTGGGTCGTAGAACCTTGGCACCAAGCTCAGGAGCGTGCTTTTTCCCGCACCGGTGCCGCCGACAAACGCGACGGTCTGGCCGGATCGACCTGCGCGTTGACATCTTTGAGAATCAAGCGGTTCGGATCGTACCCGAAGGAGATTTGGTCGAAAGCGATGGCGCCCTTCGTCGTGGCGAGTGTTCGCGCGTTGGGCAGATCTTTCACTTCATCCTCGCGGTCGAGCACCTCGAAGCACCTCTGGGCGCCGGCGGCGGCGCCTTCCAGCGCCCACGCCGTATAGGTGAGCGATTCCAGCGGGCCGTAGAGCATGGTCAGGTACGCAGGAGAAGACCAGCAGCGAGCCGAGCGAGCAGTGTCTTCTCGAGGACATGAAGCGAGCCGAGGTAATACATCGCTGCAGTGCCAAGCGCCATTAGTGTGCCGGTCTGAAGAGAGCTGACCATCGTTGTCCGCGTGAGTCTGAGGTTCGCTTTCAGACTTTCGCGGGCCTGCCGATGAAATTGGTCGACTTCGAATTGCTCGCGACCGAAGGCGTGGACCATGCGGATGGAGCTTAGACCTTCCTGAGCGACGGTGAGCACGGCGCTCTCACGTTCCTGAATCGTGGTCGATTCGCGGCGAATGCGATTCGAGTAGTACTGAATGGTCCAGACGACGAAAGGGAGCGACGGCCAGGGAAAGAAGCGCGAGTTGCCAATCCATCCGCACCATCACGACAAAGGTGCTCACCAATGTCATGACAGATCCGAAGATGTTCGTGAGGCCACGGTTGTAAATCGTCTGGATCGACTGCGAATCATACGCGACCCGGAAACTCGAGTCGCTGCTGCGGCGAGCGTCATGATACTTGAGCGGCAACGATTGGAGATACGCATAGAGATCGGTGCGCAACCGGAGGAGTGCCGAAAGGCCGACTCTAACGAACAACACATTGGTGACGAGAGTTGACGATCGACCCGATCAAGTGGAACAGCACGATCAGCAGACAGAGCAGGAGAATGATTGTCGCGGGCTGGCGTTGCCAAAATAACGAACCAGTTGAGCGCTGACCGAATCGCCTTTCGCCGCTGACGGCAGGACGTCGTCGACGATGATCTTGAACGGCCAGGGTTTGAGGAGATTCAACCCAATGCCGCAAAGCGATAGCACCAGGCCCGTGATGGTTTGCCAAAGAAAAGGCCGATAGTAATGGAACGCGCGGCGATAAATCGACATGAGAAAAATTAAGTTTGCAGATTGGACATTTCCGATTGAACTACCGGCGCGCAGCCGAATCGCTCAGGCTAATTCCGAAATCGAAACTTCAAAATCCCAAATCTAATACTTTCTCATGCATCATCTTATCGAAGTCTGGTTCCACTGGGTTCAAACTGGCGGGTATGCGGCGGTCTTTTGGCTCATGGCCTTGGAAAGCACCGTCTTTCCAGTTCCGAGCGAAGTTGTGATTCCGCCGGCGGCAATCGTCGCGGCAACGCATCAGCAAGCGCGGCATGTCGCTCGTTGGGGTCGTCATTGCGGGAACGCTCGGCTCGTGGTTCGGATCCGCCATCATGTATTGGGTGGCCCGTTGGCTTGGCCGCGCAGCGATGCTCCGCTGGGGAAAGTATTTCCTGGTTCCGCCGGACAAATTTGCTCGGGCCGAGGTCTTCATGCATCGGTATGAAGCGGGGGGAATTTTCTTCGCGCGGTTGCTGCCGGTGATTCGCCATCTGATTTCCATCCCGGCTGGGATCATCCGGATGGGCTTTGTGAAATTCAGCATCTTGACGCTGGTCGGCGCGGGCGTCTGGTGCAGCGTCTTGGCCTGGCTTGGGCGGGCGAGTGGGCGCCAAACTGACGCCCGAGCAACTTGCAGGACGCTGATGCGATCATCAAGGCAACGAAGTCCGAATCGTTCCCGATTGTCGGGGCGGTGCTGCTGGTTTGCGTGCTCTATTTCGTGGGGATGAAGCTGACGGCACCGAAGTCGCGGTGGCTGTCGAGCGTAGTAATAGCGGTAATGAGTCGGAGTGCACGCATGAGTGTTCTAAAAATTGAACACTACTGTAACACGTTTGTCCGGCTCATTGCCCGCTCGGCACGCCAAATTGCCAGGACGTCTCCTAGGTAAATCGCCCTGGTTGCGGCTGCTTGGCACCCATATTGCTCCATTTTGAGGCGACAACCTCTATGAAAAAGACCAATCAAATCCTCAAGCCCCGTCAGAGACTCTCTCCTGGGCGACCTCATTCTCGCCGTGAGCTCTTGCACGAAAAACACCAAAGAAACCGTGGCAGCAGTGGCCGACCTTCTGGGCAGTGGCCAGGTGCGCATTGAAAACAACGGCCGTTTCACCCGCGCCCAGGTTTGCTAACAGCGATCTCCTAAACGCTTTCAAAAGCTTTCAGCGTCGTCTCAGCGGTTGGTCCGCCGAAGCGGCGCTTTTTTGTGTACAAAACGCTTTCCGTTTTCGCGCGCCGCTTTTATCTTCCTCCGGTGATCGATCGATATTCCCGGCCGCAGATGCGCGAACTTTGGTCGGACAAGCGCAAGTTCGAAATCTGGCTGGAGATCGAAACGCTGGCGTGTGAGGCGATGGCCGAGCTGCGGCCAGATTCCGAAGGCCGACGCAGTCGAGATTCGGAAGCGCGCGCGGTTTTCCATCCCGGAGATAGCCGAGATCGAAAAACGCACGAACCACGACGTCATCGCTTTTCTTGAGAACGTCGCCTCTTCGGTCGGGCCAGCCGCCCGCTGGATGCACCAGGGGCTGACTTCGTCCGATATTCTCGACACGACCCTGGCCGTCCAACTGACCGAGGCGTGCTGAAATTCTGGCGAAAGATTTGGCCGACTCTGCGGGCGACGGTCGCCGCGCAGGCGCGCCGATTCAAAATGACGCCGATGATTGGGCGCAGCCACGGCATTCACGCCGAGCCGATCACGTTCGGACTGAAGCTGGCGCTGATGTTCGACGAATTCGGGCGGGCGGAGGAACGACTGGCGCAAACGAAGGAACGCATCCGCGTCGGGAAGCTGAGCGGAGCGGTCGGGCACGCACGCGCATCTGGATCCGGCGATCGAGCGCGCTGTTTGCGAAAAGCTCGGGCTGAAGGCCGCGAATATCTCCACCCAAATCATCCAGCGCGATCGCCACGCGGAGTTTTGCACGACGCTCGCGCTGATCGCGTCGAGCATCGATCGCTGGGCCACTGAGTTTCGTCACCTCCAGCGGACCGAAGTTCTCGAGGTGGAGGAATTCTTTGCGCGAGGGGCAAAAAGGGAGTTCAGCCATGCCGCACAAACGGAATCCGATCACCGGGGAACGTTTGAGCGGCCTGGCGCGTGTCCTTCGCGGGAATGCAGTGGTGGCGCTGGAAAATGTCGCGCTCTGGCACGAACGCGACATCAGCCATTCCAGCGCCGAGCGGATCATTCTGCCCGATTCCTGCACCCTGCTCGATTACATGCTCGTCAAGCTGCGGGATCTGGTGGAAGGCCTGCAGGTTTATCCCGGAGCGAATGCAACAGAATCTTGAGCTGAGCAAAGGGCTGTATTTCAGCCAGTCGGTCCTGCTTGCGCTGACGCGGGCCGGGGCGGAACGGAAAGACGCCTACGAAGCGGTGCAGCGCGCCGCGATGCGAACGTGGAAAGGATCGGATTCATTCGGGGATAATGCGAAACGCGAGCCGGAGATCACCGCGCGTCTTTCGGAAGCGGAGATCGACGCGCTTTGTTCGCTAGACGTTCATTTACGCCATGTGGACGAACGTTCCGCGCGGTGGGACTCGGTTAGGATTATTCTGGTTTCGCAATGAATTAATACGTGTCATTCCGAGCCCGCGAAGACGGCGAGGGACCCCTAGTTGCAAATTGGGTCACCCAACTAAGAGCAATCGACCGATCGGAGTAGGCGCTTCATCTAACGCGAAAGCGGTGACAGGCTTGCGCAAGTAGAAAACACGGAATTCATTGTTGCCTTACGTCCGTTGAGTGTTAATCTCGCAACTAGAGGTCCTTCGCGTGCTCGCCGGCCTCAGGATGACAACTCTTTTATCTTACCCCGCTAACCTAAGTTACAGGCGATGGCGCGCCGGCGATCAGATGGAAGACGAACTCCGTTATCCGACCTGACCTATCAAGAGCGATTCTTGCGATATCGAAATCGGCACCAATCGCGCCATGTGATTGCGGATCGAGCATTGCTTTGACTCGAATACCGTTGGGGACCAAAACCAACTGAGCCACTTCGAAACGCTCGGACAATTCCACTTCGCTGACCTTTACCGACGCGGTGACCTGCATAATCATCGGCACGGTCATTCCAGCTGTCAGTTGAACAAAGGCCCGGCCGTTCACCAGGGCAACATCATTGATATCGAAACCATTCCGGCCGCGGACGAATCCGCAGGGCGTCGCATCGGCAGGACGCGGATGCGTCTTGATTCGACCATCCGTATCGAGCTGAACGGCTCCCAGCTCGAACCCACTTCCCAGGCGATCTTCAACGCCGGGAGCACGCGCTGGCTTAACCAATGAAACAGTCGAAGGCGACGGTCTCGCACATATCGTATCGACTTGGAAACGCGAAGTGAACTGAACCGATACCACTTCCATTCCAATTCCGAGGGTAATCACACCGTTGGTTTCAGTCGGGCGAACCCATCGAGGCGCAGGAGAACCGGCAGGAGAATCAAAAAGAGCCAGCTCGGCCGGACGAAGATCTCGTGTCAAAGGTGCTTGCACCGTTTCGGGCACGACGATTTGAATTGGCTCCTGTTTCGGGGGTTCGGGTTCGACCGTGGGCGGCGGCTGGACCACCTGCTTCGGCGCGCTGTACTGCCACGGCCTTGCTGGGCCGTCCGGTTTTACTGGGATGACCGGTTTTGGCGCGGCGACGGTTTGTACCGGCTTTTCCTTTGGCGCACTCTGAGGTGGAGCAGGGGAAGGCGCGTTGTAGCCACGGCCTTGTGGGCCGTCCGGTTTAACCGGTGTGACCGGTTTTGGCGCGGCGACGGTTGGTCCCGAATTTGATTTCGGCTTCGGAGGCACCGTGACCGTTAGTGAAGGAGAGCTGACTGTTTTCTTTGGTCGCGCCGGTCGAGACGCCCCTTCCGCTAAGATCTTGGTCACAAGTTCGATCAATTCACCAGACATGAACGGTTTCGCGATTGTCGCCACGACGTTCTCGTAGCGTTCCTCCGTCGCCAACATTTCAGCGCACATGGCCCGACATAATGACTACCGGAATTTTCGCTGTCGCTTTATTCGCCAGGAGTCGTCCACAGACTTCGTCCCCGCGCAGATCCGGAATGCTGTAATCGAGCAAAACAAGGTCGGGAAGAATTTTCCCCACACATCTCACGCCCTCCTCGCCGCTCGAAGCGGTTGAAATCTGGAGGGTCGAATCTGCCGTGGCTAAGACATCCTCGACGAAAATCAAAAGCATTTCAGTGTCATCGATGATGACAATTTTCTTGCCGTCTCTGACCGGTTTCGCTGGTTGTTTTGTTTCCGCAACACGCGGTGCGGCAACGGGCAGAATCGGCGTTGGGGGAGCCGCTTTCCTTGACTTGCGCAACGCCTGAAGAAAAACGTAATCCCATGGCTCCAGAATTGTTCGTGGCGAATTCGCCGAACGCTCTGCTTCTTTGGCTTGGGTCTTTCGCCATCCGACAATCGCTTGCAATGCTTCCGGCCCATCCGCGTCTCCGGTGCTCGCGTGACATATCTGTCCGTCGAGGAAATGCACTTCGCCTTCCTGTCCGGATTCTGACTTGAGCTTCAGGACTGTTGTTGCCGTGCTGCAGCACTCAATCGGAACAAGATCCCGCGCATTCAGATCGCGCAACGTTCCACGAGAATCACCCGACAAAGCGTCAGTCCACGGCCCAAGCAGCGCTTGAACAGCAGCTCCAAATTCCACCAGATCGAATGGTTTCTTGACAAACTGGACTCCGTTAGGCCCGAAGCGTTCGGAGCGAAACTCATTCGAAATTCCGGATGCAATGAAGAGCACCCGTGCCTCCGGAAAGCTCGCGGCCATTCGCCCAAGAAACTCCACCGCGTTGTGGATGGGGCGGATCGAAATCAATGATAAAAAGCTGCGGCGATGTCGTGGCGGCGACCGTTTCCGCCTCAGAAAGTGACGCCACCGCGCGAATACGGTGATCCGGCGCAAACTTTTTCAGTGCGGATGTAATTGCCGCAGCCAGCGCATCATACTCCTCGATTAGAAGAATATTAGGCGCTGTCCCGGCGGAAGATTCATGGGATGCAGGCACGACAGGACCGAGTATAACACGCTGGGATCGGAACTAGGTAGCCCATTCAGCGCACGTCAAAGGGCATTTTGCATGCCCCGCGAATGGGTCGCAACCTATTCGAAACGAAGGGCTTCGATCGGATCCAGCCTGGCCGCCCGATAGGCCGGATAAAACCCGAACCCGATGCCAATGCCGGAGCAAACAATCAATCCGGCTAAAGCCCATCCAAACGGGAAAGATCAGATCGGCCTTGAAGCCACATGGCCAGCAGATCCCCACCCACGACTCCAAGTATGATCCCAATGATCCCGCCCGCTTCCGAAATGAACACCGCTTCCGTCAGGAATTGCCGAAGAATGTCGCGGCTGCGAGCGCCGATCGATTTGCGAATGCCGATTTCTTTGGTCCGCTCGGTCACGCTGACCAGCATGATGTTCATGATCCCGATGCCAGCTGCAACGAGCGCGATAAAACTAATGACAAAGGCGCCGATCCGAACAACGCCGGCCACACTGACGTAAACGCGCTCTTGAGCGAATCATTCGAGTAAATCTCGAAATCGTTTTCCTGATTGGCCCGAAGCCCCCGCGCCATCCGCATCGCGCCAATTCCTTTGTCCAGCGTTCGATTGTACGTTTCCTGCGAAAACGATTGCGTCGCGATGTTGACCGTTCGTTTCGCTTCGCCGTAATCCTCGAAGAAGCGTGTAATAGGCATGATGCAGATGTCATCCTGGCTTTGACCAAAGGATGTGCCCTTTTCTGCCAGGACACCTATGATTGTATAAGTGTGGCCACTCAGCCGGATCACTTTCCCGATCGGCGATTCGTGTGGGAACAAACGTTTCTCGATCAGTTTTCCGACGACCAGGACGCGGCGTGAAAATTTGACATCTTCCTCGCTAATGTTGCGCCCGTAGCCAAGGGTATAGGCGTTGGCGGTGAGAAAACTCTGGTTCGAGCCCGCAACCGTTAGACTCGGTGTTGTCTTAACGCCGTTATAAACCGCCTGACCTTTGAAATCGTGTCCGAAAGTCTTGAGGCAAACCTCGCGAGCCCTGCCCTCCATCAGTTCTGCGTATCGTTAGCGCTTGCTGGTAAGTAATGTTGTGCCGGTTCTCGTATTTCTTCTGGGCACTGCCGCCGGCACTCACGTTGACCGGATACTTCGCGAACTGGAAAATATTCGATCCAAGAAAACTGATTCCGCTCTCGATTGAATTCTGAAGGGCACCGATCGCAGTCATGACCGAGATCACAGAAAAACACCGATCGTGATTCCGGTCATGGTCAATGCAGAACGCAGTTTGTTCGCGCCGAGCGAGGAGAGCGCCATGGCGATGATGTCGCGGAAATTCATCTTCAGCGGATTGCCCTCGCTTCTTTATTCATACCGAAGCGCGGTGACCGGATCGAGGCGGGAAGCTGACCACGCCGGAGCAAATCCGGAAATAAGACCGGTCATGACCGAGACCATCATGCTGACCATCACCAGTCCGAGCGAAAACTGAATGGGGAATGATGGGAACGCTTTGGAAATGCCAAAGCACATCAGATAGGCCACAACCAGGCCAACCAATCCGCCTAGCAAACATATCGTCGTCGCTTCGATCAGGAATTGCAGCAAAATCGTTCGCCGGCGCGCCCCGAGCGCCTTGCGCGTCCCGATCTCCTTCGTCCGCTCTTTCACGCTGACGAAAGTGATGTTCATGATCCCGATCGCGCCGACAAAAAGCGAGAGCCCGGTAATAAAAAGTCCGGCGATCGCAATCGAATTCTTGATCGGGTCCAGCGTGCTCTTGAGCGCCTGTTGTTCGTTGATCGAGAAATCGTCAGCCATTTCCGGCGGCAGATTGCGCACACGCCGCATCAACCCGGTCAGCTCATCGCGCGCATCCGCCAGTTTGTCCTTGTCCTTGACTTTAACCAGAATATCCGAATCGCTCTTGGCGCTGAAATATTTCTGAAAAGCGGGCAGCGGCATAACCACGATCGAATCCAGGCTGAACAAGCCAAGAAAACTGCCTTGTCGCGAAATTACGCCGATAACCTTGAAGGGCTGGCCATTAATGAGGACCGACTTGTCGATCGGGGTATCAGCTGGAAACAGCGCATCGGCGACGTCGTATCCAATTACACAAACGTTGGCGCCGCCACGGGATTCGAGCTCATTGAAAAATCGGCCTTCTTTGAAATCGAGCGTCGAGGTAACGATGTAATCGTAGAGTGTTCCGCGCACCAGGATGCCGCCGACCTCGCTGTCGCCGTATTTGACGCTTCGCAGCAGACTCGAGGTTGGGACAGCCACAACCAAATTCGAGTTCGGCGTGGCCGCGATCATTCGATTAAGTCGGTTCTGCGTATTCGGTTCTGATTTTCTTGCGGTCGCGATAGTTCCACCAATCGTCCACTTTCTTCCAGGGCCATTGCTCGACATAGAGAACATCGTCGCCGAAGACCGACATGCTTTTGTCGAACCCGACCTGAATCCCGGCGATGGCTGTTCCCATCAAGGTCACGGCCACGATGCCGATGATCACTCCGAGAGCAGTCAGCATGGAGCGCGTCTTGTTCGCCCGCGTTTGGGCGACCGCGATTTTCCAGCTTTCCGATAGCTCGTAGAGGAACCGCTTCATTCGACGTCAGGATACTGCGAGCGGCTGGTCTTGCCGCGTCAGCCAGTTTGGTCGCTTTCAATTAATCCATCGCGCAGGAAAACGGTCCGGCGAGCGTGACTGGCAATGTCCGCTTCGTGGGTGACGAGGATGATAGTGTTGCCGCGCTGATAGAGATTCTCGAGAAGCGCCATGATTTCTTCGCCGGTCTTCGAATCAAGGTTCCCGGTCGGCTCATCAGCAAGGACAATGGAAGGATTGTTAACCAAGGCCCGGGCAATGGCGACGCGCTGGCGTTGTCCGCCGGACAAGTTCGTTAGGTTTGTGCTGGAGCCGTGTCGCCCAACCCAACGTCGCGCAACGCCTGCGCCGCCCGTTCTTCCCGTGTCTCCGGATCAATCCCGGCGTAAATCAGCGGCAATTCGACATTGCGCAAACTGGTCGAGCGCGGCAGTAGATTGAACGTCTGGAAAACGAAGCCGATCTCGTGGTTGCGAATTGCGGCCAATTCGTCGTCGATCCATTTCAGAAACATTCTTGCCATTGAATTCATAACGACCGGAGCTGGGGGTATCGAGACAGCCGAGCATGTTCATGAGCGTTGACTTGCCGCTGCCGCTCGGGCCCATGATGGCGAGATATTCGTTCCGCTGAATTTGGAGAGTAACACCGCGGAGGGCATGGACGGTTTCCTCGCCCATGACGTAATGCTTCGTGATGTTCTCGATATCGATGACGACTGGACCTGGCGCCCGAAGGTCGTTGTTCTGCGTGCTCATGGTTTTGCCCGCGCCAGCCGCACAGAGTCGGCTCCCATGTCCTACTTCAATCCTTCCTTGTCGATGACGACCTTGGCTCCGTTCTTTCAACTTGCGACTGATCGCGCTGTAACTCCCTGAGATCACTTCGTCGCCCTCCTGAATTCCGCTCTTAATCTCAATATAGGCGTCGTCCGCAATACCAGTAGTCACCTTCGCGACTGACGCTTTGTCGCCTTTCTTGAGAAACACGACCTTGTTCAACCTTTCGCGGTCCTCTTTCTGCGCCTGGCTTTCCTGACGCTCACTTGTTACGTCAACGCCGCTGTCGCTCTTATCCCGCGCCGCCACCTTCTGTTTGCGCTTTTCAATCTCTTCCGGACTGAGATCACCTTCGCCCGCCCGGATCGTGACGCTTTGCATCGGCACCGCTACGACATTCTTGACCATGATCGGTTTCGATTTCGGCCGTACAACTCAGGCCGGGCCGAAGGGCGACGTCATGATCCTCGATCCGGATCTTTACTTCGAAATTGGTGACTTCCTCCTGTGTTCCAGCGCCGGTCGTTTTGCCGGTATTGGCGATCTGCTGGACTGTGCCGGTGAACTTGCGGTCCCGATAGGCGTCAATCTTCACACTCGCATGATCGCCGACCCTGACCTTGACCACGTCGTTCTCATTCACGTCGACCCGCGCTTCCATGTGGCCCAGGTCTGCTACTCGCATCACTTCGGTTCCGGCAAACTGATTGGTTGCCACCACGCGTTCGCCAAGCTTGCTGTTCAGAACGGTTACCTGTCCATCAATTGGCGAATAAATCGTCGTCTTTGATAACTGGTCACGCGCCTGACTCGAAGCCGCTTCCGCGCTTTCAATCCCGTGCTTGGAACTTTCGAAAGTGGATTTGGCAACGTCCCGCGCTGTTTGCGCCGTAACAAACTCCGACTCGGAGATCATCTTCTTGGAAAACAAATCCTGCGCGCGCTTGAGATCCTGCTCGGCCTTAATCAAACTGGCCTTCTGTTGCAGGTTGATCGCCTTCGCCGTGCTGATCGCCGCATTCTGCTGTTCGACCTGCGCCTTATATGAATCAGGCCGGATCTTGATCAGCAGGTCGCCCTTCTTCACCACCATTCCGTCCTCGACCGGTAATTCAATGATCTCGCCGGCCACTTCGGGTGAAATCTTCACTTCGACTTCGGGTTGGATTTTCCCAGTCGCCGAGACCGTTTCCAGGATGGTTTTGCGAACTGCCTTCTCCGTGGTGACCGGGAATGGGCTTTTCTCGCTTACCGAGGATCGATGAAACGATAATCCAGAGCAGGACGAGTACGCCAACGATGGTATACCATCGTCGCCAGATCGGTTTCTTCTTCCGCTTAGGCGGAGCAGGGCTTAGCTACTTGATGCATTGCATGAACGAGGGGAGGTGAGGAATTGTGGCTAGGCGTGGTTGGAAAGCAAATCTTGTTCAATAATCGTTGGACGCGAGGGGAAAGCCAGCCAGCGGTCAGGTTAACGAAACGACTGCTCATTACCAGTATGATGCAGGTGGTCGATCTGGATTCAGGAGTTATCGTATGAGTCGCGACTGCATTCACGTGCGCTTAGTGCGGCGGTGCTCCGCGCTTTCCGCGCGATAGCAGGAGGCCTTCGCACAATGTTAACGCACGCAAACGGTCTCTGTCGCTTTTCGCCATCAGCCATCAGCTCGGCCGAATCGGAAAACCGCTCCCGAATACGGCTGATCGCCCAGCGGGCGTGCTCGGCGATGAGCGGTTCAGCATCGTTCGTTGCTCGCTCTAGCGCTGGCAGATCCGCAAGATTTCCCGCATTTCCTATAGCAACGCAGACGTTCCGCAAGAATCCTCGGCGTTTGATCCGCTTGATCGGCGAGTTCCGAAACAAGCGTCCGAAACTGCACCTCATCCAACGCCAGGTACTCCCTCAACGCCATACCAATCGCTGGTCCCGCGGCGAACGCTGCTTCCCGAGAGACCTTGCGAACCTGTTCCATGGACACGCATCAAGACAATCATCGCACCCATAAATTCGATCGCCAATCAGCGGGCGCAGCTCGAGCGGGATCGAGCCCTTTAGCTCGATCGTCAGGTAGGAGATGCAACGCCGCGCATCGAGCCGGTGCGGCTCCGTAATTGCGCCGGTCGGGCAGGCGGTTATGCAGCGTTGGCAGGTTCCACAGCGCGGTTTCTGCGGTGGATCGGGCGGCAAGTCGAGAGTGGTCAGAATCTCCGCCAGGAAAAACCATGTCCCCAGGGTAGGATCGATCAGCATGGTGCTTTTGCCGTGCCAGCCAACCCCTGCCTCGGCCGCGTAATCGCGTTCAAGAATCGGCCCGGTGTCGACGTAGCATTTCTGCAGCCCGCCGTGACTGGCCAGGAATTCATTCAACTCATCCAGTTTGGGTGAATGACATCATGATAATCCTTGCCCCATGCATAACGAGCGATCGCTCCCGTTCTCTCAGTCCCAGCGGGTTCCTGTAGATCGCCCTGCCAATAATTCATTCCCAACACAATTATCGACTGCACACCGGGAAGGACCTGCTGGGGATCGCAACGCTTTTCTTTACCCCGGCTCAGATAGCCCATTTCGCCGGCTGCCCCGGTATCGAGCCAATCGCGAAACTCTTCGCCATGTTGCGGCGATGTGGCCGCGTGCGATTCGACAGGAATCAAACCCCAGCCCGCGAGCACGAGTAACCAGTTCTCCCTTTAAATTGACGGGCGGTTGGAATCACTTGTTCCTCGATTCTCTGGACAATGATCTCCGCAACTTCGTTGATGGTAAGACTCGATGTGTCCACCCGAATGTCCGCTATCTGCTGGTAAAGTGGCCGGCGAATCAGTAATAATTCCCGCATAGTCGCGCGCGGATTTTTCGTCTGTAGAAGAGGGCGAGGTGGAACCTGCGAAATCCTACGGGAAAGTGTTTCCTCGTCGGCCTCGAGACCTACAATTTTTCCCAGCTTTCGCAGGAGTTGCACGTTTTCGGGTCGAAGCACGATGCCGCCGCCGGTGACAATAATTCCCGCGGGTCCTGTCGTTCAGTTGTCGCAAAACATTCGTTTCGCTCTCCCGGAATTTCTCTTCACCATAAGTCGCGAATATCTCTGAGACAGGAATTCCGAATTCCTGGGACACCATTTCGTCGGTATCAAGGCACGGCAGGCCGGTCCGGTCGGCCAAGGCGCGTGCCGGTCGACGATTTGCCGACTCCCATAAACCCGATAAGCAGAATGGACTGGCCGCGTCCGGTCATGGAGAAGAATAGCGCGAGGTTGGGGCTTGCGAAATCTCTGCATCTGGGGAAGGAAAGGGCAGTCATGCCTGAATCAAAATCCAAATCACCAAAATCGCTCGTGGCGATAATCATGGGAAGCAAGTCAGATTGGGAAACGATGCGTCACGCGGTTGAAACGCTGAACCAGCTCGGAATCCCTAACGAAGCTCATGTTTTGTCGGCCCATCGAACACCAGACGCGACTGCGGAGTTTGCCACTAAAGCGGCGGATCGCGGGATCTGCGTCATCATCGCCGCTGCTGGTGGCGCGGCCCATCTGGCCGGCGTCATCGCTGCACACACCTGGATCCCGGTCCTTGGCGTCCCAATGCATTCGGCTCTCAATGGATTGGACTCGCTCCTTTCGATTGCACAAATGCCTGGCGGCATTCCAGTCGGGACACTCGCCATTGGATCAGCTGGCGCAAAGAACTCTGCCTTATTGGCCGCGAGTATTCTCGGCCTGACCGACAAGAAGGTCCGCGCCAGTCTTCACGCTTTTCGAAAAAAACAAACCGAGACCGTCCTAGCTCAACAGCTCCCGTAATTGGGGAACGTTGCCAGCTTGGGCGGACATCGATCGTGCGCACCGACGTCCTTTCCACTTCGACCTCGGAGACGCGCGCACGCGCCATTGAAAAAGCGGTTACGCTTCTTCGCGGAGGGGACATTGTCGCGTCTGCCGACGGAGACCGTTTATGGACTTGCCGCAGATGCGCTCAGGAGCGAAGCGGTCACCAAAATCTTCGAGGCCAAGGAACGCCCGCGTTTTGATCCACTGATCGTTCATTTGCCGGATCAAACTTGGTTGGAACGGATTGCGAAGGTCGAACCGGATATTCGCGAAGTTCTGCAGTTGTTATGCGCCCGATTCTGGCCAGGCCCGTTTACCGTTGTCCTGCCGCGACGTGAAATTGTTCCCGAGATCGTCACGGCTGGACTTGAAACTGTCGCAGTCCGAGTCAGCGCGCATCCCTTGTTTACCGAGGTGATTAGCGCATTCGGTTCTCCGTTGGCCGCACCGAGCGCAAACCGTTTTGGACGAGTCAGCCCAACGACCGCGAAACATGTCTCAGATGAGCTGAACGGTCGGATTCCGCTTGTTCTCGATTCAGGGCCGACTTCACACGGACATTGAATCGACCATTGTCGCGCTTCGGAATCGCAGAATCGAGGTGCTGCGTCGCGGGCCAGTCACGACGGAAGACCTGTGCTCAATTCGGCGAAGTAGTCACAGTCGAGGCCAGTCAACTCCCGGAAGCCCCGGGCCAACTCGCATCGCATTACGCCCCAGCAACTCCGGTCATCCTGATCGAGGATCTCTCCTCCTTCTCACCGCCAGTTGGAAAAAGGTTGGGGCTTCTGAGTTGGTCATCCCCTCCAGACCAATCGCAATTCGCCGAGACACGACACTTAAGCCCGAGAAAGGACCTGCGAGAGGCTGCCGCGAATCTATTCCGATATCTCCGCGAGTTGGATCAGCTGGATCTTGACCTGATCATCGCAGAAAAGCTGCCGGACAATGGCCTTGGCGCAGCCATTAATGATCGGCTCGGCCGCGCCTCCAGTCAGGCTTCGTGAGCGAGACAGGCTTGAACAAAAGCCTTAAACAAGGGATGAGGCCTGTTAGGTCGGCTCTGAAATTCCGGGTGATATTGGCAGGCGAGAAAATAAGGGTGATCCCTTAGTTCGATCAATTCCGCGAGAGATCCATCCGGCGACGTCCCGGAAATGGTGAACCCTTTTTGGTTCATTTGATCCCGATACTTCATGTTGAACTCGTACCGGTGCCGATGACGCTCTAACACTTCACCGCTGCCGTAGATTTTTTCGGCCGTTGTTCCCTTGGCGATCTTCGTCGGCCATGTTCCAAGTCGCATGCTGGCACCCTTGGCTTTCACGTCGCGTTGTTCTTCGAGAAGACAGATGACTGGATCGGGCGCGTTTTGATCGAACTCAGTGCTATTGGCTTTTGCCAAACCGCAGACGTTCCGAGCAAACTCAATGGTCGCGACCTGCATTCCGAGACAAAGCCCGAGATAGGGGATCTTGTTCTCACGGGCAAAACGCGCGGCGCTAATCTTGCCTTCGACCCCGCGCTCGCCGAAACCGCCCGGAATAAGAACACCTGCCACATCCTTGAGGTGACCATCGACTCCATCGACGAGGGTTTCGGCGTCGATCAACTTCAAATCGATTCCGCAATCCTGACTCGCTGCCGCGTGGGTCAACGATTCGTAGATGCTCTTGTAAGCGTCCTGCAAATCGATGTACTTCCCGACGATCGCGATCTTGACCTGCTTTTTCGGACTAACGACGCGTTCGACAAATTTTCGCCAATCACTCAGGTTAGGCGGCTGGGTATTGATCTGAAGCAGTTCGCAGACAAGGTCGTCCAACCCTTCCGCGTTCAGCATGAGCGGCATTTCGTAAATGGTGTGCTTCACGTCGCGAGCCTCGATCACACCACGGGGAGATACATTGCAAAACATCGAAAGCTTCTGGCGCAGCTCTGTATCAAGCGGATGCTCTGTCCGACAAAGCAGCACCTGCGGTTGCAAACCGATCTCGCGCAGTTTGGCGATACTTTGTTGCGTCGGCTTCGTCTTCAGTTCGCCAGCGGCTTTAATGAAAGGAATCAGGGTAACATGAACGTTGACTACGTTGTGTGCCCCGACCTCGAGGATAAACTGCCGGATCGCTTCAAGAAACGGCAACCCTTCGATGTCACCGGTGGTCCCACCAATCTCAGTAATAACAACGTCGGCCTTGCTCTCGTCTGAGACCTCACGAATGCGGTTCTTAATTTCGTCGGTCACATGTGGAATGACCTGCACCGTCTTCCCAAGGTAATCGCCACGGCGTTCCCGCAGGATCACGTTTTCATAAACCTGACCGCTGGTGAGATTGTTATGGCGAGAGAGCATGCAATTGGTGAAACGCTCGTAATGGCCGAGATCGAGATCGGTTTCCGCGCCATCGTTGAGAACGTAAACCTCACCGTGTTGAAACGGGTTCATCGTTCCTGGATCGACGTTCAGGTAGGGATCGAACTTCTGAAAAACCACTCGCAAACCGCGCAACTCGAGAAGCGTCCCCAGGGAAGCCGCCGCCAGGCCTTTCCCAAGCGAACTCACCACGCCACCTGTAATAAAGATATATTTCATCTCCGCTTTTTCGGGGATCGCCGGCCGGCGGAAACAATCAGGCGCTCAATCATTCGAGCATCCTCCGGTGTGTCCACACCAGGCGACCCGCTGCCAGCCATGATCACCTTAATTTCTACTCCATTCTCGAGCGCGCGCAATTGCTCAAGCGATTCTGCGCGTTCCAGCGGAGAAGGTTTCCACCGGACAAAGCGCAGCAGGACATTCCGATTGAATCCATAGATACCCTGGTGACGAAGCCAGATCGATCCATCCCGCCCGATGTCGCGCCGCCCCCTTGCGCCGGAATCTTGGCCCGCGAAAAATAAAGTGCGCGGCCGGCCAGATCGACGACGACCTTGACCTGATGGGGCGATTCCACTTCTTTCGCGGAAACAAATCGCGACGCTGCCGTGATCATTCCCAGCTTCCGATCCCGTCGCAACTCGCGCACCAGCCGATCAATCAGCTTCGGATCGATCATCGGTTCGTCCCCTTGGATATTCACGATGTGATTGAATTCGGTTCGTTTCCGAGCCACCTCGGCGACGCGATCCGTCCCGCTTAGATGACTTCGTGAAGTCAGAGCGACTTCTGCTCCCCAGGTGGCAGCCGCATTCGCAATTCGGTCGTCGTCCGTTGCGATGATAAGCCGATCCAATTCCCGAGCACGACTGCATTGCTCCCAAACTCGCCGTAGCAATGGTTGGCCAGCGATCAGGTGAAGGGCTTTGCCGGGAAATCGGGTCGCCCCCCAGCGCGCCGGAATAACACCAAGTGATTTACTCATTTTCAGGTCCTGACCGAGGATGATCTCGGCAGCGTGCGGCAGATCGCGAGCAACCCAATCGGCGCCGGTATCGACCGCTGTGGCGCCGTACCCGGTCTGGACAAGGATCGTTTTCGCGCCTGCGTTGCGACCACAACTAACATCGCTCGCCTTGTCTCCGATAAAATAAGAACGGGCAAGATCGAGGTGATGATCGCGCTGGGCTTCGAAAACCATTCCCGGCTCCGGTTTGCGGCGCGGCGAATTGGCGCGTTGGAATACTGGGACAATAATATGATGCCATCGATTAAGTCGGTGCCGAGCTGGCGTAGAAACTCTTTTTCCACCGCGCGATATTCGTCCTCGCTGAAGTAACCCCGACCGATTCCGCTTTGATTGGTTATAATAATGAGTTTGTAACCGGATTGCTTCAGCTTCCGCAACGCGTCAGCTGCTTCTTCGAAAACCTCAACGTGAGCCGGGTCACCACAATAATCGACGTCTCGCATGAGCGTTCCGTCCCGATCGAGAAAAACCGCCGGGCTCGTCTCGCTAGGTGAGACCGTCATTTTGAAATCGGGCCAGGAGTTCTTCCTGCGTGACCGTGGCTGTGCCAAGTTTGCCGACAACGACGGCGCTCCCGTAGTTCGCAATCTCGGCTGCCTCACTCGGTGTCGCGTCACAACAGAGCGCCAAGGTAAAAAGGGCGATAGCGGTGTCGCCCGCGCCTGAAACGTCGTAAACATCCCGCGCTTTGGTGGGGACGTAATGTGGTTGGCTTCCCTTTTGAAAGAGCATCATCCCTTGTTCACCGAGAGTGACCAACACGCAGCGTGTATCCCATTTGTCGAGCAGCGTATGGCCAACCTTTAATAAGGCCTCATCCTTATCCGCTGGATCAATTGGATCCTGCCAGGCAACGCCAGCTGCAAAAAACGCTTCGCTCCGATTCGGTTTGACCGCTGTCATGTTTTTCCAGGTCAGCGGATGCCCAGGGTTGGGGTCAGCCGAGACGATTTTCCCGGCGGCAATTGCACTGCTGCAAATGTGGTCGACCAACTCGGAATTAAGTAAGCCCTTTCCGTAGTCTTCAAAAATGATCGCGTCGATTTCCCCAATGCGGCTCCGTACGTAATCAATGACCTTTGAGATCTGGCTTGGGGAAGGGGACCGAATTTCTTCCCGATCGACCCGGACGACCTGTTGGTTTCGGGCAATGATTCGGGTCTTAATAATGGTCGAGAAATCCCGCATCCTCGATTGTTCCGTCCAGTATTGATTTGTTGGTCGGCCAGAAGCTGCCGGAGTTCCTGGCCACCCCGATCCGAGCCGATCAGCCCGATGACTGAGACGTCACTAATGAATTCTCGCAGATTCCGGGCAACATTGGCCGCTCCACCCGGATGAAAACTCTCCCTCAGGACCTGGACCACCGGAACCGGCGCCTCTGGAGAAATACGCCCCACTTTCCCCCAAACAAACTCGTCCAGCATCAGGTCCCCAATGACAATAATGCGTTTCGGCTTGGCTCTGGCCAGAATTTCCCGTAAGCGTTGCAAGTTCATGAGTGACCCATCCGGCCCCGGCCTGGCACGCGAAGTCCCTGTGGTCTACGAGAAGTTTCTTAGAAAATTCATGGTCAAATTCTTGGGCTGGCCTATTTGTGCGTGATAGAGTTCTGCCTAAAGTGACTCATTACATCCCGAATACGAAGGCGAAATCAATAGTCGAGGCTCCCGATGATCGAACTTGGTAAAATTTTCAAACTGACAGCCGTCCTAATCGTTGCCTACCCGCTCTGTGCAGGAGGGGCGGATGCACCGAAGCACATCGACATTAAGCAATTATCCCGAAAGGTGGATGATGTCGTTGTCCCGCTCCCGAATGAGGTGTTTGGGGCGCTGAACAAGCTGGGTGGCGTAAACTGGCGGGAATATGTGCGCAACGAAAAAGGCAGCAATTTCACGGAACGCCCACG
The DNA here is from genome assembly GCA_963751725.1 of uncultured Verrucomicrobiae bacterium. Lineage (GTDB taxonomy): Bacteria > Verrucomicrobiota > Verrucomicrobiia > Chthoniobacterales > UBA10450 > AV80. Next base: position 227,091 of record CAVVVQ010000002.1, on the reverse strand, counting down.
GATAGCTCTCCTGCTGGGAGCCGTAATCGCCGATGGCTTTATTGCGGTCCAGGCGGAAGACGCACCTACGGTTAAGGAGATTGGGCAACGCGTTCTGGCATTGGCCAAGGGGATCGGGGTCGGCAACTCGATCACGCCACACGCCAAGGCAATCACCGAAGCAGCAGATAAACGGAATTGGACCAGCGTCCGTCAGGAGCTTGATCGCACCCAGAATAGTGTCCAGCAAGCGATGAACGAGGTGCACGACGAAAAGCTCTCCCAACTAGTCAGCCTCGGTGGCTGGCTTCGCGGAACCGAGGTCCTGACCGCCGTTGTCAACAAGCGGTATTCGGCAGGACGGCGCGGAACTCTTGCATCAGCCGGATCTGATCACCTATTTTCGAAAACCGGCTGCAATCGATGCCGGAATTTAATCTCAAACTGCTTCAGGATATCCATGGCGCCCTTGTCGAGGTGAAGCCATTGGTCGATGTCGGCGATGCATCACATTCCTCCAGCATCGGTAAAGAAAATCAATGAGATCACCACCAAGTTGGGCGAGGCGATCACCAAGAAATCCCCCTAACGATCCACCCATGACGGCTTCTTTTAAATTGACCGGAATCGGCACCGCGTTCTGTTGCGTGCCTGTTTGTCGCTCGTTCCGAGCAGCGCCCGCCTCCGTGGATGACGCGCAATCTTTCGCGCTTCAGGCGGCAGAACCGTACGTCAAGGAAGGTTTCCAGGTCCGCGAAGATTACTGGGGCGGCGATCTGGCGGCGGGAGAAAAGAAGGCCGTCCGGCAACAGCTGTTCAAGGGAAACGAATATTGGTTCTGGCTCGGAACCGAAATCGAAGACAGCCAAGGTTTCCGTGCACGTTTATGATGCGGACGGGAAGCTGGTCGAGCAGTCGGACGGTTGGCAAAAAGGCCATTTCGCCGGCCGCTCACGTGATCCCGAAGAACACTGGCAGCTATTTTATTATCGTCGAAATTGAAAAGTCCCCTGAGGAACGAACCCACTGGGCGCTGGTTTACGGATTCCGTTAATCCTTTCCGACACGCGCAACCCTGAGCGCAGTTTGACACTTCACCAGCTCTGCAGCCGTTCATCTAGCGTCCCATTGGGTTAGCGCCGAAATGACTGAAACCCGGACGCTGCAGTTTGATAGTGCACGCGCCGTGCAGTCGCTCTACGCGAACGATCTCAAACTCTTGAAAACGCTGGAAGATTCGCTTGGCGTGAAGGTCACAACTCGCGATGGCTGGGTGAAACTCGAAGGCGAGAACAACCAGGTCGATCGGGCCCAGCGCGTTTTCGAACAACTGGATCAAGCTCGGCAAAAAGGCGTGGACATTCACAAACACGAGTTCACCTACGCACTCAATTCCGTGGCGGAGTCGCGGCCCGACAATTTGAATGACGTGGTCGACATGAAAATCACGCACCTCCGCCCGCAAACCGCCGATTGTCCCGCGCACCATCGGCCAGCGTAACTATGTCGAGGCGATTCAAAAACATGACATCGTCTTTGGCATCGGCCCCGCCGGAACCGGAAAGACCTATCTCGCGGTGGCGATGGCGGTGGCCGCCCTGAAGAAAGAGCAGGTCAGCCGCATTATTTTGACCCGGCCCGCAGTCGAAGCGGGTGAAGCCCTCGGGTTTCTTGCCGGGAGATCTCCAGGAAAAAATTACGCCGTATCTTCGGCCGCTTTACGATTCGTTGCGTGACATGCTCGATCCGGAAGAAATCGAGCGTGCGGTGGCTCGGCAAACGATCGAAGTCGCGCCGCTCGCTTATATGCGGGGACGCACGCTGAGCAACGCTTTCGTTATCCTGGATGAAGCGCAGAACACGACCACGGAACAAATGTTCATGCTTCTGACCCGCATGGGACCGAACTCAAAATGCGTCGTGACCGGGGACGTCACCCAAATCGATTTGCCTTCGAACAAGCGCTCGGGATTGGTTGAAGCGCTGCAGGCCCTGAAAACGGTCCCGGGCATTTCGTTTGCTTATTTCAATGAGCGTGACGTCGTCCGGCACGAGCTGGTTCGGGCGGTCATCAACGCCTATCAGTTGCACCGGTCCCCCGCAATCGCCGGCGGAAATTCCGCACGAAAATAGCAACGCCATGTTCGATTTTCTTAAACGCAGCCAGCTCTCAGACGCGGACTTGTCTCGCGCAAGACCCGCCGCCGCCGTGACCTCGAATGAATTTCTGCGCAGCCTCGAATACGCGCCCCACATCAAGTGGCTAATTTTCGCCGCGTTTATCGCTGGAATTGCGTTTCTGATCTTCAGCGGTCAACAACCGGAGCCGACCAAGAATTTCGTTATCGCGCTTTTCTTCTTCGCGACGGCGCCGACCCAGCTCTGGATCAATCAACCCACGACGTTTCTGCGAAGCTCACGGCTGCTTCTTGTCTTCGGCGTGATCTTTGTTCAGCTGGCTGCGACCAAGCTCGTCCTGGTTCTTTGCAACAGCGGGAGCTACACTTTCCTGCGGCCGGAAACAGCCGGGCTGATCGCGCCCTATGCGTTCGCGCCTCTCGTGCTAAGCGTGTCTGCTGGGGCGCAACCACGGCCTTTATGCATCGGTCTTCGTTAGCCTTTGGAGCAGCATTCTTGTTTGGCAAAGTCGACGCGCCGTTGCTCGTCTGCGGATTGATCAGCGGATTTACCGCAGTTTATCTTACCCTTCAGGTTCGCCAACGGAGCCGCTTGATCCGCGCCGGGTTCGGAGTTGGGGTCGCCATTTGGCTCTTGTCGCTCACTTTCGGAATCATCGGACCGTTCGATCTTTTTTCGGCCGATCGGCAACGATTGGAAAATGATCGGAATCCAAAGCGCTCTGGCGATTGGCAACGGCATCCTGACGGCCACGATCGTCGGCGGCATCCTTCCGATTCTCGAACATCTGTTTCAAATCACGACCGATATTTCCTGGCTTGAAGCCTCGGACCTTAATCATCCGTTACTGCGCCGGATGACGATCGAGGCACCGGGCACCTATCACCACAGCCTGGTCGTTGCGAATCTCGCCGAAGCGGCCGCGGAAGCCATCGGGGCAAACGCGACGCTCTGCCGTGTCTGCTCCTATTTCCACGACGTCGGGAAACTGGTGAAGCCGGAGTACTACACGGAGAACATGAATTTCGAGCGCAATCCGCACGACGAACTCGCGCCCGACCATGAGCGCGCTCATCATCATTGCGCACGTGAAAGAAGGCGTCGATCTCGCCCTTAAACACAAGCTAAACCGACGGATCATCGACATCATTCAGGAACATCACGGCACCTCGCTGGTCTACTACTTTTACAAACGCGCCCTGCAGCAACAGGAAGACGCGCGCACCGGCGGCAAGATCATGAACCTCCGGGAAGACGACATTCCGGAAGTGCGCGAAGAAACTTTCCGTTACCCCGGCCCGAAACCGCAGACCAAAGAGAGCGCAATCGTCAGTCTGGCGGACATGGTGGAAAGCGCCTCGCGGAGTTTGGAAAAACCGACTCCGCAGAAGATTGAACAACTGGTTTCCGACCTGATTGCGCAACGAATCGCGGACGGCCAATTGGTCGAATGCGATCTGACCCTGGCCGATCTGAACACGATCGCGGAACGTTTCCGTTTTACGCTGATGACGATGCTGCATACGCGCATTGCCTATCCGAAACAGGACGCGAAATCACCATGCTCCGGGACGATGGCGCTCAGCCGGATGTGATGGCTGGGGACCCGAGCAAACCGCCTGAGCTCCGCGCCACCAGTTTCGCGCAGGCCTAAATCCACGGAGCGTAGCGCAGCCGTTCTACGGCCGGATCTCGATCGGCGTTCCGTCAGGCAACCGCGCGCCAGATCTCTTCAATCTCGAAGTCGGTCACCGCGATGCAGCCTGCGGTCCAATCGGTCCGTCGATGAAAAGCTCCGATCCATCCCATTCCATTGCGGATTCCGTGGATCATGATGTCGCTTCCCGGCGAAACTCCGACGGCCGCGTGCCCGATCGATATCGCGCTGTCTCCGGATAAGAGACATGTAATGCGCGATGGAAATCGCTGTCTGCTTTGTGGAAATCGATCAGTGTAAATTCCTTCCGGAGTCCGCTGATCGCCTTCCTGTTCCTTCGAGCCCGACCGGAACGCGCCCCAGCGCAACACGATAGGTCTTTAAGACTGTCGCCCTCGCGCAACAGAGTCAGGCGCCGCGCCGACTTTTTCAACGAGAACGCGATCGGCCGTGCGTGTTCGAGGGAAGGGGATGCAGATTCAAATGTGCGCCGATCAGAACCACCGACCGCGAGCAGACAAAGCAGCACGATCAGAAGAGCAGCATCTTTCAACCTGTGACCCGATCGACCGATTCCGAGCAGACTGCGTAGTCGAAGCCCCTCATCGGCCGCGGCCTTCGCGCGCGAGGTTCGCGATCCTTTGTCGTCGCAGTGCTGGGGGAGGTGACGAACGGGCCGCCTTCAAGCGGAGCAGCCGAGGAGAATGCGACGTCCGGCATGTCGCTCGGCAGACCTTCCAACGGAAATTCCTTTCGGAGCGGAAAGTAAGGATAACCATCCCACATCAGAATTCGGCGCAGATCCGGATGGCCGGTGAAACTCAACCCCATCATGTCGTAAATCTCGCGCTCATGCCAGTTGGCCGTCGGCCAAATGTCCGAAACGGTCGCGACTTCGCCTTGCTCCTCGGAAACGCGCAGCTTGAGCCGCAGATGAATGGCGAGTGTCATGGAATAAAGTTCGTAAACAATTTCGAAACGCGGGTCCTCGCCAAAATTGTCCACGCTTGTGATATCGAGCAGGTAATCGAACGAAAGCTCGTCCCGGCAGAATTTCGCCACTTCGCGCAGATCGCTCGGCGAGAATCGTAAAAGTGTTTCGCCACGGAACTCAGTCTTCTCCTGGATCTTTGCGCCCAGAAGTTGACCAAGCGAGCGAGAAGTTCCGGCCCCGTCATGCCATGACATCCTCGAGTTGCTTGACCAACTCGCGTTTCTGGTCCAGGAATGAACTCTCTCCCGAAATCTTCGACTGCAACTTCATCAGACCTTCGAGCAACGCTTCCGGCCGGGGCGGACACCCCGAAATGTAAACGTCGACCGGCAACAACTGATCGATCCCCTGCAAGACAGCGTAGGAGCGATACATTCCGCCGCTTGAAGCGCAGGCGCCCATCGCGATGACCCATTTCGGTTCCGGCATCTGTTCGTAGATCCGCTTTACCGCCAGCGCCATTTTGTAGGTGACCGTTCCGGCCACGATCATGACATCGCATTGGCGCGGCGAGAATCGCATCACTTCCGCGCCAAAACGGGAGATATCGAAGCGGGCAGCAGCAGTCGCCATCAGCTCAATGGCGCAACAAGCCAGACCCATCGGCATTGGCCAGAGCGAATTCTTGCGCATCCAATTCATGGCCGCATCCAGCGCGGGTAAAGATGACGTTGCCTTCGATCTTCGAATCGTAAGCCGTGGGCCGCACTTCGCGCATCGGGAAACACTAGAGTCGCGCTCCTGTGCCGCAAGGGAAATCCCGCTTTCCGCTACCTGCACTGCGCGTTCACTGACACCTACACTGCTGGATCCGTGCTGCCAGATCGAGCACGAGTCAGTGAGAGACGCAGGACTAAGGAACAGCTACCCGGCTGCCTGCATCGTCGGTAATCGGGCACCGACGATTGACGTGGCTGGACGCGATCACGTCGTAGACGATCTTGCCCAGCTCCGCTGCTTCGTAAGGCTTCGCGATCACGCCGCGGAATCCGAAATCCTGGTAGCGGCTCATCGTTGCATCCATGGCGTATCCGCTGGAAACGATCGCGTTCACCGTCGGATCGATCTCGATCAGTTTCTTCAACGCTTCTTTTCCGCCCATCCCGCCGGGAAGAGTGAGGTCAAGAATGACCGCATCGAAACGTTCGCCCGCTTCAAGTTTTTGCCGGTAGATCTCCACCCCTGTCGAGAGCGCTCTTCCGCCTGCGTGACCTGATAGCCAAGGCGCTCGAGGGTGAACTCCACCAGAGCGCGGATCGCTTCTTCGTCATCCACGATGAGGATGCGCCCCGTTCCGGACATGCACCTGATTCAGCTGGCGCGGCGGCTCGACTGGCATTTCCTGATGCTTCGAAGCAGGGAGATAAAGGGTGAAGGTAGAGCCATAATGGACTTGCGATTCGACGGTAGATAAGACCGTTGTGATTCTTGATGATCGAATAAGTCGTCGCGAGCCCAAGGCCGTTGCCTTTCGCCTTGGTCGTGAAGTAAGGATCGAAAATTCGTTTGAGGCATGTTTTCCGGAATGCCCACACCTTCATCGCGGATTGCGATCCGAATGTAATCGCCCGGAAGCAGGTCAGGCACGGCCGGGGTCGGTGTCTGGACGGTAGGTGAAATTGTCGCAACTAACCCGCAAGCGTTCCGCCATTGGGCATGGCTTGATCGGCATTGACCACCAGATTCGCAATAACCTGACTGATCTGTCCCGGATCGATTTCGGCCGGCCAGAGATCGGCGCCGAACAGGAACTCGCTTCGGCTGTGCGTGCCTCGCAACGAGAAGCTGACCGTATCCTGAATGAGTTTTCCGATCGACGCCGTCTTCTTAATCGGCGCGCCGCCGCGGGCAAAGGTAAGGAGCTGCTGAGCCAGATCACGGGCGCGGAGCGAAGCGTTCTTCGCGTCGTTTAACCGCGTCGCCATCTCGTCGTCTGGCGGAAGCAGCAGGGAAGCGAGCGAGATGTTTCCGATGATCGCCGTGAGGAGGTTGTTGAAATCGTGCGCAATCCCGCCGGCGAGCAAGCCGAGTTGTTCCAGGGTCTCGGCTTTGCGTCGCTCGGCTTCGTTGCGCTGACGTTCGGTGATGTCGCGGAAAACCAACACCACGCCAGCGACTTCGTTCTTGCTGTCGCGAATAGGGGAGGCGACCTGCTCGATGATGTGCTCGGTCCCTTCGCGCGACGTCAAAGTTGCGTTCTCAGGCATGCTGAGAAGGATGGAATGCGCTTCGTTGCGATAGCGCGCTCTTCTGGGCGCGTGCCTGCGCCGCCAAATCGATCGACGATGTTGAAAACAGATTTGAGGGGTTGCCCGATCGCTTCGCGCGAAGACCAGCCGGTCAGGTTCTCGCCGGCCTTGTTGATCATGATGATCTTGCCCTGCACGTCGGTCGTGATGACGCCGTCTTCAATCGAACGCAACGTAACCGCGAGGCTTTCCTTATCCGCCGCGATTTCCAGTTCGAAGCGCTTCCGCTCCGTCACGTCACGAATCATCGCGACGTAGAGCTTTTGCTTGATCGACCATCATTTCGCTGAGCGAGATTTCGATCGGGAAGGTCGCATGCCGCCGCGTCCGGCCGACGGCCAGCGCGGTGCTGCCGGTTTGCCTGGCCAGATCATCCCAGGCGCAGGCCACCGGCTGCTCTTCGTTGCCATACGAGTTTCGGAACAAGCTTTGTGAACTTGTGGCCAACCATTTCGTTGTTGATGCAGCCGAACATTTTCTCGGCCGACGGATTCATCGAGCAGATCACGCCTTGCTCATCGACCGTGATCATCCCGTCGAGAATGTTTTCGATGATGGAACGAATGCGGGTCTCGACGCCTTCCAGTTTCGCCAGTTGACGACGAACCAGGACAAAGCTGTAGCTGTTCGAAACAATGAGCAGGCCAACCGCAAAGACGCAAAGAATGGCCAGCGCCGATGGTCTTGATGATCCGCTCGCGCGTCGCGGCGCTGGAGCGGGTTTCGTAAAGGCTCGGCCTCGATTCTTTTGGAAATTCGTCAGCATCTCACGAATCTCCATCATCAATTCTTCGCCCTTGTCGGTCGCGAGGAGGGCCGCGAGATCTTTCCCGGTCCGTTTCGCTTCCATTTCCGGAACAGCGGAGGAAGCGATCCATTGTTCGACTCCTTTGCGGAGATTCGCCAGCGAATCGGACTGTTCGGGCGAATTCGCGATCAGAATGGAAAGATAACCGTGGTAGGTATAAAAATCGGTGGTCGCGTGTTTGTAGGCGTCGGCAAAGCCTTGTCGCCCGTCAGGAGATAACCTCTCTTCTCCTTCTGCATTTCAAGCAGGGACCGCTCGACCTTGGTCAGGAGATCGAGGACCTGGGTCGATTGCGTGGCCCATTCCTGATCCTGCATGCGCTGATTGAGGACAATCTGCTCCTCGTTTTGGAGCGATTGCAGGATCTCCCGGGCCTGATCGAGCAATGAATCGCCCAGAGAAAGGGAAGGATTGCTGGCGGGGTCACGGTGTTGCCGGCGCCTTTCGTTTTCAGGGCAGTTAATTTGTGGTAAAGCGACTGTATCAAGCCACTTCTGCACGATTTCCTGTATTTTCATTACCCGCTTCCGCTGGCTCGGACTGTCCAGGATCAGGGCCGTCAGTTCGTCAACCCGGTGCTTGATCAATTCGCGCCGCGCTTCGAACGGCTTCAGGTAGCTAGTTGTCGCCGGTTAACAAGATATCCACGATGACTGCTTTCCAGCGCGGCAATGTCGCTCTCGATCACGCCGCCGAGTCGCATGACTTCGAGCGTATGAGTGCGCACGCGTCCCTGATGGTGATTGCGCAGAGTCACGAAAAGAAAGAGCCCGGCCAGGAATGTGATGACGACGATGCCAACGGCGGTTCCCGACAGAAGTTTGAAATGAAAATGCTTCGGGCTGAAAAGCCAGGCAATGCTTCGCCCGAAAAGTCCTCTGGCGTGCATTGTGTGGTGAGATTGGCCGCGTCGGTCTGCGTCATCGTGAAATTCCGAGAAAGCAGGTATCCTGCCATGCTATTCAAGCGCGATGCTCGGCCCCAGCTTCCAAGGGAGAAAAGCAAAATCAGTACCGAACGCGAACCAGAAATAATCCGTCCGCCGGCGCTGCGGTTCGCCCGCGCGAAATCGCTTTTCGCGGCGACTCGAGCCGCGCCTTGATCTCTTGCGGAGATGACTTTGCCGAGACCGACGCGCACGAGTGTTCCCACCATCATTCGCACCATCTTGTAAAGGAACCCGTCGCCATCGAATTCCATCGAAATGCAAGGACCAGCTGCGCCGAACACGCACCGCGCGAATGGTCCGGACCGTGTTTGTTTCCGGCGTTCCGCGGTTCGCCGAAAACGAAGCGAAATCGTGTTCGCCGCGAAATTCTTTTGCCGCCCTAACCATGCGTTCGAAGTCGAGCGGATTCACGACGTGCCAGGCGCGGCCACTTTCAAACGGTGGAAGGACCGCTGCATTCCAGATGCGGTAACGATACGTTTTTCCTTTCGCGGAAAATCGCGCGTGGAATGTCTTCGGAAACAAATCGGCACCGCATGACGCGAATGGCTGGCGGCAAGAGTCCATTCAGCGCGGAGACCCACCGCTCAGGTGCATATCGGCGTTCGGCAAATCGACGTGCGCGCACTGGGCCAGCGCATGAACCCCCGCATCGGTCCGACCCGCGCCATGGACCCGGACCGGCTCGGAAACAGATCCGCCGAAAAGCTGCTTCCAGATGATCCTGAATCGCATTGCGGTTCGTCTGGCTTTGCCATCCGGCAAACGACGCGCCGTCGTAAGAAACGATCAGCTTGAGCCGCGACGACATCTAATCGTTCTGCGATCTGCACTCTGGTCCCAGCGATCCCGCGTTCACTCTTGCAATCCGATCGAGGTATCCCTGCAAGATCATCTGCGCCGCCACCTGATCGACGAACTTCTCTCGAATCTCGCGTCTTTTGGCCGCCCTCGCGCAACGCACGATTCGCCGCGCTCGTCGTGAGACGTTCGTCCCAGGTCACGACCTCGCACGGAAGCAGCTTCCGCAATTTCTCCAGCGAAAGCGAGGACCTCGCCCGCAGCCTCACCCATGCTCCCATTCATATGACGAGGCAATCCAATCACCACCCGCTCGACATTCTTTTCCCGCGCGATTTCATCGATCCGTTTCGCCGCGTTCTGCCCGGCCGGAATCGTTTCCACCGGATGCGCGAGCAAACCAAGCTCATCCGAAACGGCGATCCCGATTCGGACGCGGCCGAAGTCCACCCCCAGAATTCGCCGTCTGATCGGCAGACCGCTCATTGCAATTCCTCCGGAAGTTTGCCGACAAGGTTCTTGATCTTCTCCGCCTGATGGCGATGGCAAATCAAAACGCGTCCGGCGTCCGGACAACAATCAGATTATGAACGCCGAGCAGCGCGATCGCGGTGCCGTCGGAATTGAAGACGATATTGTTAGTCGAATCCAGGGTGCGTGATCTCGCAATTGGCCGCATTCCCTTCTGCATCGCTCTTTGAGATACTTGGCCACCGCCGCCCAGCTCCCAACGTCATCCCAATCGAAGGTTGCTTCGACCACCAGGACCCGATCCGCCTTTTCCATGATCGCGTAGTCGAAAGAAATCCGCGGCAGTTTGGTGAATCGCTCCCGCACCGTTTTTTCGAAATTATCCTTTCGCGCGCAATTGGGAAATGAAACTCGCCAGCTCCGGCGTGTGCCGGTTGAATTCGCTCAGAACGGACGGCACCGACCAGACAAACATTCCGGCGTTCCAGCGAAAATTTCCCTTTGCGCAGAAATGATTCAGCCAGATCCGCGTTCGGTTTTTCGCGGAACCGAACGACGCGATGAACTCGCTGGCCGTCTGGTGCAGCACCACGCAAACGGACCGCTTCTCCCTGCTCGATGTAACCAAAGCCGGGGCAAGCCCAAGTTGGTTTAACGCCGATCGTCACAAGCGCGCCAGTCTCTTCCGCAGCAGTCGCAGCTGTTTTCAGGTCTGCTCGAAAAGCCGCGGTGTCCTTAATGACGTGATCCGCCGGCAGCACAATCATCGTCGCGGAGTGATCACGGACCGCGACCCAACCCGCCCCAAGCGCGACCGCCGCCGCCGTATCCCGTTTCGCCGGCTCAGCCACAATGTTTTCCTTCGGCAAATCGCGGCAACAGCTCGCGCACCGCGGCTTCCTGTTCGATGTTGGTCAAAATCAGAATGCGTTCGCGCGGGATCAATCCATCTAAACGCGCCACCGTTTGTTCGAGAAGCGTTTTCTTCCGCGACGAGACGCAGGAGCTGTTTCGGGCGGGCGCGGCGGCTCAGCGGCCAGAACCGTTCGCCACTTCCTCCAGCCAGAATCAGTGCATAGATCGGATTGGACATGTTAAGTGATCGCAAACAGTGGCCGATGCCCAATCATGCGGATTGCGAGATTTCCCGTTTTCTTTTTCAAAACGAGAAGTATAAGGGTATGCGATGTCCTTCTCGATATCCATTCCAAAAACCGAGGAGCAAATTCCAGCTCGATGGTCTGCTCTCGCTTACCCGAACCGCAATCGGCCTCGGAGTTGGAATGCTATTGGCCGATCAGAATCCGCCGCCCCATTCGCCTGGCCACAGCCGTCGCGCTCGTTTCGGTCGGCGCGCTCGCCGCGGTTCCGTTGCTGGTGAAATGGCCACGGAACGAATCAATCGACCGGAATCAGAACGCGGCAGCCGGAATCGATTGCGCTCGATTCGTGGCGATTCGGGCTATCGTTCCGAGACGACATTTATTAGAATAGCCAGCGTGACTCGGTCGCCATGTCCGATCGCGACGTGTATGATGTGAATGGTGCTCCGTCGCCGTATCCATTCACCCTCGACCGATCGACGCATTCACACGATGCTGCAGAACGCGTAAAACCCTTCTCGCACTTGATTCACCGCCCGGCGCGCAGCGTAAGCCTTGCGATCATGTCTCGCGCTCCTGTTCCTCCACCTGAAGGTTTGCGGAGCGCTGCGCCGCCATCGCCCGGGAAGAAAATGTTTTGCGCGAAGGCGGCGGCAAAGCCGGCCAGGATCGCCAACACAAAATGGGTCGGCTGCTCGCGCGTGAACGAATCAGCCGCCTACTCGATCCGCAGCTCGCCCTTTTTTGAAATCGGGCTTTGGGCCGGCATACAAAATGTACGACCAATGGGGCAAAGATCCCCGCCGCCGGAGTCGTCGCCGGGATCGGCGAATGTCGCACGGCGTTCCCTGCATGATCGTCGCCAACGACGCGACCGTAAAAGCCGGCGCTTTTTTCCCGGCCACGGCCAAGAAGGTAATCCGCGCCCAGCGGATCGCTTTCGAATGCGCGTTGCCGCTTGTCTATCTGGTTGATTCCGCCGGCGTCTTTCTTCCGATGCAGGACGAGATCTTTCCCGATGAAGACGATTTCGGCCGGATCTTTCGCAACAACTCGGTCATCTCCGCGGCGGGCCTTCCGCAATTCGCCGCGATCATGGGCAATTGCGTCGCGGGCGGCGCTTATCTGCCAGTCCTTTGCGACAAGATTCTGATGACCGAAGGAAGCGGCCTTTATCTCGCTGGGCCGTCGCTGGTGAAAGCTGCCATCGGACAGATCGTCGACACCGAAGAACTTGGCGGCGCCAAAATGCATGCGGAAATCAGCGGCACGGTCGATTTCTACGAGAAGGATGATCAAGTCCTGTCTTGAATCGATTGCGTTCCCTGGTCGCTCTGTTGCCTGAAGCGGAGGAAGCGAAGCACAAGAAGAAAGAAAGAGGCACGGCGCCGGCGCAGAAGCCGGAGAGTCGTCTACAATCTGATAGCCTCGACGGACACAAACCGTACGACACGCGCGACCTTCTCGCTGCGATCATCGATGCGGATTCATTGGATGAATACAAAGCCGACTACGGCAAGACACTCGTGACCACCTACGCGCGAATTGCCGGGCGACCAGTCGGAATCGTCGCCAGCCAGCGTCTTCAGGTCCGGACCAAGAAAGAAGGAATTCAGATGGGCGGCGTTATCTACGCGGATAGCGCCGACAAAGCAGCGCGCTTTATCATGGACTGCAATCAAACCGGATCTGCCGATTATCTTCTTCCAGGATGTGACCGGATTCATGGTCGGACGCGATGCTGAACAAAGCGGGATCATCCGCAGTGGCGCGAAGCTGGTGAACGCGGTCAGCAATTCGACCGTTCCGAAGATCACAGTGGTGGTTGGCGGTTCGTTTGGCGCGGGGAACTACGCCCTCTGCGGCAAGGCCTATGATCCGCGATTTATTTTGGCCTGGCCGAATGCGCGCTACGCCGTCATGGGCGCCGCCCAAGCGTCCGACACCATTTTCAGCATTCTCGCGCGCGCCCAGGATCGAGGCGATAAGAAATCGTCGCCGGCGGATCTCGAAGAATTGCGCGCGACGGTCAAGAAAAACTACGAAGAGCAAACCGACATTCGTTACGGCGCCGCGCGCGGTTGGGTGGATGCGATTATTCAACCGCATGAAACACGGAGCGTTTTGGCTCAGCTGCTGCAGTACGTCTCGCGTGGAACACCCAAGGGCGCGCATTTCCACACCGGCGTGATCCAGAGTCAGTAGCGCGCTTCAGCCTGCTCGCAATGCTTGAACGTCTCTGAACGTCTGAAGCGCGGTTCAGCATCGTCTGAAAGTAGCCGGCGGTTCAACGCTGGAATCTGATTGAAGTGCCTCAGTCTCTGAGACGACGCCCGACTTGTCGAGAACTCGTTCCCTAGCGTTCGACACCTCGTCAGTTTCAGGTCCAAACGTCGATAACGGCTTAACTGGACTTCCTTCGCGATCCCACGAGCCGCCACGCTACGAAAAATCCTTCGCCGATCGTCTGATTCAAAGCCGCAACCCCACTAATCGCATTCTGCATCGGCAACCTAACCCCGCGTTCCTCTAACGCCCGCAAAACTTCTTCGGTTGGAATATTTCCCACCAACGCGTCTTGCGCGAATGGGCAACCACCAAGTCCACCCATGGCCGAATCAAACCGTCGACATCCAGCATCAAATGCCGCCAGTACCTTTGCACCAGCCGCGGCGTGCGTGCTGTGCATGTGAATCCCGATTTCGCTTTTCGGACAATTACTCAAGACCTCCGTCAACAAGCGCTGAATCCGTTCCGCATCCGCCGCGCCTATCGTGTCGGCTAACGAAACTGCCGTGATTCCCGTGTCGAAAATAGTTCGAGCCGCTTCCACGACTTTCTCCTCACTCCACACCTCGTCGTACGGATTACCGAACGCCATCGAGATATAAGCCACCACTCCTAAGCGCGCGCCGTCCGCCATTTCCTTTATCCGCTTCAGCATCGCCACGTTTTCCTCCAGCGATTGGTTTTGGTTTCGGCGCAGGAACGTCTCAGAAATAGAGCAGGGGTAACCGAGGGTCGTCACCGCCTTCGTCGCGATCGCACGTTCTGCTCCCTTTTCGTTGACCACGATCCCAATAATTTCAACGCCATTAACCTTGCCCAATTGTCCGAGCACAGCCTCGCTATCGGCCATTTGAGGAACCGCTTTCGGTGAAACGAAGCTGACTGCATCGATGTGTCGGAATCCGGCTCCGATCAGGCCGCGCAAATATTCCACCTTCATCTCAGTCGGAATTTGATGCGGCAACCCCTGCCATGCGTCGCGAGGGCATTCGATGAGTTTGACGGATTCCATAAGGCGAAAGATTAACTCAGGTATTCTGCGTCATATGTCGAGCAGGCTTTCAGCTGTTTTGGACTGCGCCGGCAAAGCGAAGCGTCGACGGCGCTTTGGGATGAGCGTGTCTGACGGGCGGCAATTCCAGTGACGTTCGATCGGCTCAGTTATTCAACCGTTCTCGAACGTGTAGCCAACTTCAAAGCGATGTGGTCTTCATCCACGCGTCCATGGTCGCGCTTTTGAACTGTGCTGAGCCTGAATGCACTAAAGAAATACTCAGTTGGCGACAATTCGCTGGCAACGCACCCGTTCCGTATTATGAGATGGGTTTAACTTAAACTTATGTCAGTCGTTCTCATCGAAAAACAAACACCCCAAATCACTCGCCTTACCTTGAACCGACCCGAGCGCCGCAACGCACTCACCATCGAGCTCATGAGCGAACTGGCCAATGCCGTCGAAAATGCCGCAGCCGATCCGATGCAGCGCATCCTGATTCTGCGAGGCGCCGGAAAAGCGTTCTGCACCGGACTCGATCTTCAGGAAACATCCGACACGACCAAAGCACACGAATCCGCTGAAGCAGTTGCCCGCATGTTGCGCGCGATTGCTGCAAGCCGCCTGGTCACGATCGCAATTGTTCACGGCGCAGCGGTCGCCGGCGGTGCCGGAATCATGTCCGCCTGCGATTTTGTTGTCGCAGCCGAAGGAACAAAAATCGGTTACCCGGAAGTAAGACGCGGGTTGGTTGCGGGGATCGTCATGACATTTCTTCGACGACAACTCGGTGAACGCGATCTGCGCGAGTTGCTGTTGATGTCCGAATTGATCGACGCGAAACGGGCTCAGGAAATGGGCCTGGTTAATCGGGTCGTGCCCGAAGGTGAGCTCGAATCCGTCGCGCTTGAGATTGTTGCGTCAGTGTTGCAAGGCGCTCCCGGAGCAATCGCAAACTCGAAACGCCTGATGGAAGAACTCTGGTCTTCATCAGTCGCGGAAGACATTCAGACCGCACTTCGACATCACATGCAGGCCCGCCAATCCGATGAAGCAAAGGAAGGCGTAACCGCATTTCTCGAGAAACGACCACCGAACTGGGCCAAATAGTGCTGATCTCAGCTCCGTATTTTTTGGTCCACAGATCGGCCACGGATTAAACACGGACTAAGGCCACGCCGTCGCACTCAGGAAATGAAGGCCGTGTTTAATCCGTGTTAATCCGTGGCCTCTTCTTGCTCTTACTTCGCCAGCTCACGCACTTTCGCCTCGGCTTCCGCTCGCGCCTGTTTAACCCCAGGCGCCTCCATTCCTTTCGTTACCGATAAGAAATTCGAGGAAAGCATCTCGTGCCTCCTTCGGACGACCCAATCTCGACATTGAGCAATCCAATCCCGTAAATAAGCAGTCGTGACTCGGGCAACGTTTCAATACGAGCCTGGCTCCGCATTGAATTTAATTCCTGGAGCGCTTCCTCCTTCTTATTGGCCTTCCAAAGAACAGAAGACAACTTCCCGGTTAAGGCTGCGGCATACTGTGGCAGGCGACTTCGCCCCTGCTTGATCGCATCCGCTGCTTCATCCGTTTTTCCCTGGCTCGACAGACTGGCTGCCAGATCTCGATAGGCCCGATACAATGTATAACCAGTGACCGACTTCTGAGACACCACTACCTGCAGGTCGCGCTCCGCTTCCGCGAATTTTTGTTGATCGTTCCAAGCTGCCGCTCGCACAATATATGTGGACGCCAATGGACTGAGTTCGATGGAACGATCATACGCAGCCACCGCTTCATCCAACCGTTTCGCGTCGTAAAGTGCAGTGCCATATCGTTGGTAATTCGTCGCCGAACCGGGATCGGATTGGATCCCGCATTCCCAAAGCGCAAGCTCGGATGTCCACGCCCGATTGTAGTTAACCGTTTGGGCAATGAGCGGAACGCTAAGAACAATTGCTGTAACAAAGATCAGAGGGACTGGCCTTACCGCTCGCTCGCCCCCGATGTATTCGAAGAACGAAGCCAAAGCCGGAAAAACGAGAATCAGAAAACCAAGCAGCGGAAGATAGAGATAACGATCGTGCACTAACTGTTCGGTCTGAAATGCAACGATGTTCATCGCTGGAACCAGCGGAACAAGAAACAAAGCCAGTCCGATCCAAGCGAGCTTTGATCGCCGGATTTCCCAGATGATCCAGACAAGCAACGATTATCGTTATCAGGAGGGGAACGACAAAATTGCTGGCGCCAATGTTTTGCCAGGTCACGGCCCGGAGCGGATAAGTGGGCCCGATCCACCAGGGAAAAATCATCTGCCTGAGATAAAACGCGAAGATCACCGGCAGAGTGAGGATCGCGTCTACGAAGGTCGCGCCACTGACAGATATCGGCTGTGTGACACCTCCAAGAACGGATCGGCGGATCAAGAGATAAACAACGCCAGCGACCACAAACGGCCACGTGATCGCTATGATTCGCCGCCATCGCTCGGTTTGTTTTTTCCATTCACCGGAGCTCGCCGCCACGACCAATATCAGCAACGGAAACAACGTCGCGACCTCCTTTGCCCCTAACGCGATCAAGTAAAGTCCAAGCGCGAAGACCCATCGAAGTAGCGTCTGGCGCCTGCTCAGTAAGTTAACGAAATAAAGTGAACCAAGCAGTCCAACGCTCACCAGCAAATCCGGCGCACCAGAAACCCATGCGACCGATTCGGAATGCACCGGATGCACGGCAAAGATCAACGAAATCGCAGCCGCAACCGGTGTTGGAACTTTGAATTGTCGCACGACCAAAAACGCCAGCGCGATCACAACCAAGTGGAGCAAGATATTTGTCAGGTGCCATCCGAGCACGTTGAACCCGAAACATTGAAAATTAAGGATCAACCAAAGAACAAACGTCGGACGCCAATAATTGCTGTTTGCTTGATCACCAGTTTGAAATTTCCAGACATCAGAAGTCAGCGCTCGCCAGGTCTGGGATGCCGTCCTGGATAAATGTGTTACGCGAGATCTGCAGTTGATCGTCGTAAACAAACGCGCCATGCAACGCATTGAGATATATGAGAAACCCGAGGACCAACGCCGGCAGCAGCCAGAAAAACTCGGTCCGCCAGCTCCGCAGTTCAGTCGGCGGTAATTCCACCGATTCTCTTACCGACCGATTCGCCTCTAATCGCTTTGCCTTGGGTCGTTTTCCCATTCGATCAACAACATGACCGCGCTGGTCACTTCACTTCAAACCTAAAGCAACGATAGCTGCGCAGTTTCCGGCTCAATCTCGGCAAACCGGACGCCGAGCCCGATCAAACGGACGTTCTTGTTCGTTCTATTGAACGCTTCCCCCAAAAGCACCCGGAATTGATCGAGCGTCGGCGGTAACCCGGCCCGTTCGACCGTTGTTCGGGTGAAATCATGAAACTTCAGTTTCACAAAAATTTTCGTGATCCGCCGGGTCGCTTCCTTCTGGTCGAGGTCGGCCATTAATTCTCCGAACAACTCCGGGAGTTTCTCCTCACATTCAGCCAGTGATTCGAGATCATTCGGGAACGTCTCTTCGTTGCTGAGAGATTTTCGTTCCCGATCCGGTTCAACCGGTCGTTGATCGATTCCGCGACAAAGATCATAAAGTTCGATCCCGAATTTCCCGAACTCTGCTTGCAGTTCCACCCGCGACATCTGTTGCATTTGACCGCACGTCGATACGCCCAATCGCTCCAGCTTCTGTCCACTGACATGTCCGATCCCCCAAATCCGGCCGACCGGCAAATCCTTCATAAACTCCGAAACCTCGTTCGGTTTTACTTCAAACTGGCCGTTCGGTTTTTTCATGTCGCTGGCAATCTTGGCGATGAGCTTGTTCGGACCGATTCCAGCTGAGGCCGTTAATCTGGTTTTCTGAAAAATCAGTTGGCGAATGATCTGGGCTAGGGGACCAGGCGCGCCGGGATGCGCCGTTACATCGAGATAAGCTTCATCGAGCGAGAGCGGTTCCACCAGTTGGGTGAAACGATGAAGGATTTCCCGGATCGCGGCTGATTCTTTTCGGTAAACATCGAAGCGCGTCGGCACAATTATCAGTTGAGGGCATCGCTGCATTGCCATGAAAGTCGGCATAGCCGAGCGCACCCCGAACGCGCGGGCCTCGTAATTGCATGTGGTCAGAACACCCCGACGATCTCGCGCCCCACCGACTCCGACCGGTTTGCCTTTGAGAGACGGCTGATCGCGCACCTCGATTGCGGCGTAAAAGCAATCCATATCGAGATGGATAATCGCGCGCGGCTTTGCCTCGGGGTTCACGTTGCAAATGTTGACCGATGCAGCGTCGGTGTCATCCAGAGGCTGGGACTGGGAGGGCCACGGATTGACACGGATTAAACACGGACAAGAGGTCGCTGCGTTGGGGCGTGAGATACAATTTTCCGTGTTAATCGCCAGGCCTCGCCTTATATGCCGATGAGCCGTCCCCTCTTTCCGGCAATCAGCCAATCAGCCATCAGCCATCGGCCCTCCTTGAATCTCCTGATTCAATGGCCGATCTATCATGATGAAATTCACCTATTACGGGCATGCTTGCTTTGCCGTGGAAGCAGGAGGGAAAACACTTCTCTTCGATCCCTTCATCACGCCAAATCCGCTGGCAAAAAAGATCGACATAACAAAGGTCGCGGCCGATTTCATCCTGGTCAGCCACGGTCACGGCGACCATGTCGCCGATGTAGTCGATATCGCGAAGCGCACCAACGCGACCGTGATCGCTCCAGTCGAAGTCGGCGACTGGTTCGAGGCCAAAGGCGTCAAGAACACCATGAGCGGCAATCATGGTGGCACCATCAAAACGGATTTCGGTCGCGTGAAACTCACTGTCGCAGTTCATAGCAGCTCGATGCCCGATGGCTCCTACGGCGGGAACCCCTGCGGCTTCGTTATCGAATCGAAGGACGGAAACTTTTACTATGCCGGCGATACCGCGCTCACCTATGACATGAAACTAATCGGCGAAACGACCAAACTAAACTTCGCCGTTCTGCCTATTGGCGATTTTTTCACCATGGGAATCGACGACGCTTTGCGCGCCGCAGATTTCGTTGGTGTTTCCAAGTTTGTTGGCGTGCATTACAACACCTTTCCGCCCATAACGATTGATCTTGCAGCCGCGAAAAAAGCCGCGCAAGCCGCCGGGAAAGAAATGCTTTTGCCGGCGATCGGTGAGACGATTAATTTGTGAGCCGACTCTAACAACCGCGTTTCCACCTCATTTTAATCGTTATGCCTACCCTTGAATCTGTTCGTCCGATTGAGTTAAAGGAAATCCAAGAAGCGCGCGAACGCATCGCTGGAACGATCGTGCGCACGCCGTTGATTCGTCTCGAGTTGGGACCGGGCTTTCCCGACATTCGGCTTAAGCTCGAGAATCTGCAGCCAATCAACGCTTACAAATTGCGGGGAGCAGCCAACGCCGTGGCCATGCTGCCGGAGGCCGAACGGAACCGCGGCGTCTGGACCATTAGCGCTGGTAACGCCGGCCAAGGGGTCGCTTACGCCGCTCGTAAAGCAAACGTCCCCTGCACCGTGGTCGTGATCGAGACCGCGCCTAAGGCGAAAATGGAACGAATGAAAGCGTTAGGCGCGCGACTCGTCCCGGTTTCTTACGATGTCGCCTGGAAAGCATTGGACGATCGCGCGTTCCCCGGCGTAGACGGCACGTTTGTGCATCCATTCGACGATCATAATTTTATCGCCGGACATGGAACCATGGGCCTTGAGATTCTGGAAGACGCCCCGGAAACAACTGCGGTGATCGCCGGGATCGGTGGAGGTGGATTGATCACCGGTGTCGGCGCCGCAATGAAAGCGCTCAATCCACAGATCAAAGTCTGGGGGGCCGAACCGGAGACCGCAGCGCCCGTTGCGCTTTCATTTAAAATGGGATCACCCCAGGTATTCAAGGAATGGAAACAATCATTCGTTGATGGCGCGGGCGGTCAAAGCGTTTTCCCGCGGATGTGGGAACGAATGAAACCGATCGTGGACGGATGCATCGTGGTCAGTCTCGACGACACGAAAAAAGCGCTGCGCATGATGGCCGAGAAAACGCGCGTCATCGCGGAGGGGGCCGGGGGATTGGGATTGGCCGCTGCCTTAACAGGAAAGGCCGGCAACGGTCCGATCGTCGCCATCGTTTCCGGCGGCAACATCGATCTCGCGAAATTCTGCGAGCTAATTACGGCTACGGAGTAGCCAATTAGACTTGCACATGCACTTTAACTTTACACTTACACTTCTTGAGGGATGAGGCTGATCTTCGATTTTGCGGACAGCACTGTGAAAGGAGTAATACAGAGCTGCGCAGAATTACAAGAGCCGTGAAGACGGTACGACAGGGAGTTTAAGCAGAGCGCGGTAGCACTGGTGAGAGCAGAGACGCAAGATAGCCGATGTAGCGCGCGATCTCGGGGTCTCGGAGTGTTCGTTGAGCCGTTGGGTCTACGCCGTGAAAAGGCTGCCTTATGTGAATCAAAGCAGAGCGCAACCGAGCGTGAGTTGCGTCAGTTGCGCCAGGAGAACTAATATCTGCGTGAGCAACGCGACATTTTAAAAAAAGCCTTCGGCATCTTATCGGCCGAGATGCCCAAAGACGTTTCGTTCCTGATGAAAGCGCTCGCAAAAGAACATTCCATAAGAGCCTTGGCCAATACGTTGAGAGTCTCCAAGAGCGGCTACTATGCTGATGGACAGAAGCTCCACGGGCCGCCGCCATCAGCAGAACCAGCAATTACTTCAACGAGTTGAGAAGCTTTTTGTTCCAAAGTGAACGCTCCTACGGTAGCCCTCGACTTTGTAAGGCGCTGCGAGCGAGCGGATGAATTGTGGGAAAAACCGCATCGCACGTCTGATGCGTCTTGCTGCGTTGCGAGCGCGACAAAAGAGAGCGTTTCGACCTCAGACCACTCTGAGTCAGCATTCTTTGGCTATCGCCCATAATTGGTTAGCCATAATAATTACTCCCTATCGTCACAATCAGATCTGGCAGAGCGATATCACTTATCTACCTACTACCCAGAGATAGCTCTATCTCGCTGTCACATTGGATGCCTGCAGTCTCAAACTTGTTCGCTGCGCTACCAGCAATAATTTGCATTCTACTTTGGTTACAGATGCTCTGGAGCGAGCCTGGCG
Organism: uncultured Verrucomicrobiae bacterium; assembly: GCA_963751725.1. GTDB lineage: Bacteria > Verrucomicrobiota > Verrucomicrobiia > Chthoniobacterales > UBA10450 > AV80. The sequence goes on along the minus strand of CAVVVQ010000002.1, from coordinate 205,477 downwards.
TAACCGTCGCCCTGGTCCGGGGCTTCTCCACCATTCTGATCCAGGTATTCAGTATGCCAGTAAGCGTTTCCGTGAACTACTCCAATCCATCGGCGCCACTGCCAGCATGAGTAGAAAAGCCAATTGCTACGACAATGCGCTCGTGGAGAGCTTCTTTGCTACTCTCAAAATCGAGTGCTTTGGAAAACGCCAACCCACCTCCGCCGAGCAGACCCGTCTCCCGCTCTTTCATTACATCGAAAGCTTTTACAATCGTCGTCACCTTCATAACGCTCTCCGTTTCCTATCCCCATTGCAATTCGAAATCCGCAATTCCTCTAAACTAAACAAACAACAACAAGTGCGGTCCACGTTTTCGAAGTAAGATCAGAAATGAATGGTTTAAGTGCAAGTGCAGGTGAATAATTCCTACGTCTTCCCGACCGGGTGGCCGCGCAATTCCTGAACGATCTCGCGCATGGCTTGCAAGCCAGCGGCGCTGCAATATTCAGTTCGATTGGTCGGCGGAAACTGATCAGGGATCGAGACGCATCGTTTTCGAATCGCTTCCAGCTCCGGATCGTCAAGTCGGATGGAAGTAAACCCGTCCCAATCCCACTGGCGACCGGTGCCCTCGATGAATTGCTCGATCGTTTTGGCAACTTCTTCGCGAGTCCTTTTCATACACCTAATGTTGTCTAACGGGTATGGTTTGACAATGCCCGCGAAAAGTTTCGCTGCTACTTGCACGTGCACTTTAACTTTACTTACACTTTCTTTGTTTCGCGACAGGCAGGACGATGCGCCTGTATCACCGGAAGTGTAAGTTAAAGTTGATGTGCAAGTAGCGATGCGTCCGTGATCTGTCTGGGAAGAAACCGAAGCCAGAGCGAACGCCGATGGCAGATTGCAAACCATCCGTGATGAATCGGCCATATCGATTCAGACGGTCTTCCGCACCTACCAAAGAAGTGGCGAGACCCCGACTGGCGTGATCGGGACCTTACGGAGATCTGGATGTGGCGGTGTCCGCTCCGCTTTTAGACCCTCAGCCGTGATCCGACTACGCGTGGCCTTTTCAGTTTGCAACGCGGATAGGTGGGCGGATCGGCATCCGCCCCTCCTTGGGCCTAACGCAAGGTCAACCTGCAGCGACATCAGATACCCGACGGCCCATACGGCCGTGGCTACAACATCATTCTTTCGGCAATTCGAAATCCGCAATCCGCAACTCCCCGCACCCATGCGGCGGCGACCATGACGAATCGCCGCCGCCCCTAAATTGTTCTCCCTATTATTTTATTCGGATCGCTGATGCTTTCCGGTGGCCTCGCGCATTTCCTGTCGAGCTTTCCGCATATCCTGCCGAGCCTTCTGAATCGCGTCCCATTTCTGTTGTTGGGCCGGAGTTAGCAACGGTCTGATTTGCGACCGCACATTGTCACGAATGGCGCGCACCTTCTGTTTCGATTCCTGACGAGCCGCTTCCATTTGCGGCCGGGCCTGATCGAGAATCGGCCCGATCTTCGCTTGTTGTTCTGGGGTCAAATCGAGAGTTTTCGTCATCCGCTCCATTGCATTTCCTGCAGCGATGATGGCGAGGTCGGCCGCCATTAGCGTTATTATTAGTGGCGGGGGGCTCCGCTGCGGAAAGCGACAGTCCCAGCCAGCGCAACGAAAGCGACCATAACAGCGGGGGTAAACAGCCTTTGTATCATTTCCTAAGTGCCTTTTCAGCGAATAAACCCGGGACCATTCCAGAAGTTGCGCAATTATTTTACTGTAGTGGCGCTTCTGCGAAGCGCCCTAGTATCGACGTGACCAACAGATTGGCCGCTCAAGGCTGGCTGGCGTCCGACTCCCTCGGCGCTTCGCAGAAGCGCCACTACAACGCAGATTTGCGTTTGACCCGCCAGGGTGAGCCAGAGAACATCCGACCATGTTCCGCACATTGTCTCAAATGGTTCCTCCGGATCCTGCTCATCCTCGTCGTCGCGCTCGCGATCTTTCTGATTAACCTGATCTGGTTCCGCCCCTGGAGCCTGAATCTCTTCTACGAAAAGGTTTTCGCGCAGGTTTTATTCGAGGAACCTGAGCTTCTTTCGGCTCTCGGATTGGTCGAACAATTCGGATTTACCGCGCACAACGGCAAACTGAACGACGAATCGCCGGCCCACCAACAACGCCAGTTCGATCGCTTGAAACACGACCTGGCCGACCTGCAGGCCTACTCGATTGATCGCCAAACGCCGTCCCAACGCCTTTCCACCCGCATCCTTGGCTGGTTCCTTGAACGCGAAGCCGAGGGCGAGAAGTATCAGTGGCACAATTATCCGGTCAACCAGCTCTTCGGCGTCCAAAACGAATTCCCATCGTTCATGGCCAACACCCATCGGCTTCTGAAACCGCGCGATTGCGATTATTATCTGCAACGTCTCGACGCTGTTTCAAGAAAGTTCGACCAATTACTCGTCAGCCTGCGAATGCGGGAAGAGAAGAAAATTCTGCCGCCCCGTTTCGTTGTCGAAGAAGTATTAAAAGAAATGCGGGACTTTGTCGCGCAGCCGCCGGCTGAAAACATTCTCTCGACTTCATTCAAGACGCGGGCAGCGAAGATTAACGAACTGGATGACGCGCAACGCGCCAATTTCCAGAGCCAGGTCGAAGCCGCTGTCCAGAACCGGGTTTACCCGGCCTATCAAAAACTAATTGATTATTTCAACCAACTCTTGCCCCAAACAACCACAGACGACGGGGTCTGGAAATTACCGGATGGCGACGCTTTCTACGCCTATATGCTCCGCAAAAACACCACCACCCAAATGGCTCCTGCGGAAGTGCATGACCTTGGCGTTCGTGAAGTGGCGCGGATCGAAGCCGAAATGCGCACCATTCTGGATGCGAACGGATTCAAGGACCAACCAGTAGGTACCGCCATGAACGCGCTAGGCAAAGATCCTCGATTCTTGTTTTCAAATGATGAGAAGGGACGCGCGGACGCACTCGCCGAATACACGCAGTTGATCACCGACGCGATCGAGCATTCCAAAGCATTGTTTCAAACCGTTCCAAAAGCGAAAATCGAAGTCCGACGCGTTCCGGAGTTCAAAGAAGCGACCTCCGCCGGCGCCTATTATCAAGGAGCCGCAATGGACGGAACACGACCCGGTGTCTTCTTTGCCAACCTTCGTGACATGAATGAAGTCGCCAAGTGGGGAATGCCGACCCTCGCTTATCATGAAGGCGTTCCCGGACATCATTGGCAAATTTCTACGGCGCAGGAAATTCATGGGGTCCCGCAATTTCGAAAATTAATTCCGTTCACCGCCTACGGAGAAGGCTGGGCGCTCTACGCCGAATGGCTTGCGCATGAGGCTGGTTGGTACCGAAGGCAATCCATTTGGCGACCTGGGTCGTTTACAGGCCGAGCTTTTCCGGGCGGTCCGTCTCGTGGTCGACACCGGGATTCACGCGAAACATTGGACCCGGCAACAGGCGATCGATTACATGCGCGACAAAACTGGGATGGGCGAAAAGGACGTCACGTCGGAGATCGAACGTTACATTGTGATGCCCGGCCAGGCGTGCTCGTATAAGCTCGGAATGCTAAAAATTCAGGAACAGCGCGCGCGCGCGCAGGCTGAGCTAGGGCCGAAGTTCGATCAGCGCCAGTTTCACGATGTTCTACTGAAGAACGGCGCGATGCCGCTGGAAATTCTGGAGGAACAGGTAACGAATTATATTCAGGCGACGAAGTAGAAGGATCTAAGGCCGCGGACTCCTTGCAGAGCATGACGGTGTCGAGCCGAAAGGTGGAACGCGCCCCCCGGACGTGTTGTTAGATCTAAGGCCCGGCAGCTGTCGGGGCTCACTTTTCGGTAGGCGAGACGCTGTTGAGCTGGGAAACCCAATCCCGAAGGGATTCCGTCCTCCAGCCCAGGGTTGCACCGCTCCTGCGGGGCTACCCTGGGTTAACAAGTTAAGTATTGTCACAACCCCAACGGGGTTGTATCGAACGTCCTTTACCCAGTTACCCCCCATGCCCCAGTCATTATCAGCCGTCTACATTCATCTCATTTTTTCAACTAAGAGACCGATCGCCCCTTTCTGCGTGACAAACCGGTCCGTGACGCGTTTCATGCGCAGCTCGGAGCAATCTCAAAAGCACTAGGATGCCCACGATCAACGTCGACGGCGTGGAAGATCACATCCATATGCTTTGCCGATTCGGTCGGACCATTACCCAGGCCGATTGGATAAAGGAAGTGAAACGCGCCTCGAACGGTTGGCTCAAAAAGCAGGGACGTGAGTATAAAGATTTTGAATGGCAAGGGGGTTATGCCGATTTCTCTGTTAGCCATTCCAATCTAGAACAGGTGAAGCGATACATCGTCGGACAGGAAGAACACCATCGGAAAATGACATTTCAGGATGAGGTCCGATCTCTTTTGCGGAAGCATGGAATCCAGTTCGACGAGCGTTACATCTGGGATTAAGGCAACGGGTAGGGGCATACGGCGCGCATCGCAACTCGTCGCAACCCCGTTGGGGTTGGACCCTTAATATTCGTGTTCCCAGGGTAGCCCTGCTGCGCTGCAACCCTGGGCTGGAGGACACAATCCCGTTGGGATTGAACTCGCCGGCGCTACGCTGATGATGACGCGGATACCGACGGCCCACAGGGCCGTGGCTACAACTTACTTTCGTTTCGCTTTTCCTGCGCCTTTGCTCGCCACTTTCCGCTCCGCCGCCCCCGGAATCGCGAATCCCTCTATCTGTTCCTTGATCGCGTGGACAAAACTCGCCGCGCTCGCGCCGTTCACCACCCGATGATCGAAGGTCAACGACAACGTGATGACTTCCGTCGGTTTATCTTTCTTTCCGTCGCCTATCGTTTCATAATGCGCCGATCCCACGAAAAAAGTGCCGACCGACGGCGGCACCACGATCGGCGCCGCCGCTCTCACTCCAAACGCGCCGAGACTGCTGATCACGATCGGCGCATTCATCGCATCCACCCGGCCGCCCCGCGTTTCCTCGACCGTCTGGTTGTAACATTCGACGAAATCCGGCCACTCTCGCTTGTTCGCACGTGTCACGACCGCTGTCGCCAACCGATTGTCCTCAAGGGCCACCGCCATCCCGAGATCGAATTCCTCGTTCTCGACGATTCGATCGTCTTCCAGAATGAGGCGGCGAAAAGGTGCGTGTTTCTCCATCGCCCTGACTACTGCCCAGGCGATCATCGCGGAAGGCGAGGCGGCATTCTTGCCCGATTTTTTCTTCGCGGCGTCGCGCATTTTTCGATCCCGTCCCATCGCGCGTCGATCTGGAGGTTCGCCGGAACGACCGCGCCGAGGCGTCGAACGATCGTCGGCGAAAAAGCCGGCTCGATTCCGCCCGCTTTGCCTTCCTCCCGTTTCGGAGTCATGCGCTGGGACAAATCCGTGGCCGCGCCTGGTTGCTCGCCATTTTGTGTATGCGCAGAAACTTCGGCCGCCGTTTCAAATTGTCGGCAAACGAGTCCGATTCCGAATCGGATTCCGTCAAAATGGTTCCGATCTCCTGTCCGATGTCGACCGTTCGCCAACTTCCGTTTTCCATTCACCCATCGTGCCGGCAAAGGAGATTCGATTGGATAAACCGCTTTGTCGGTCTCGACTTCGCAAAGCGGATCGTCGAGCGCGATGGTGTCGCCCGGATTCTTCAAAAGCGAAACGACTTTGGCGTTTCGAATTCCTTCGCCCATGATTGGCACCGTGATATTTCTTGTTCGCGCCGCAGTCGCTGCTGTAGCCGGGGACCTTCCGCGGGTTGTAACAAAATGCGCGGGTGCCGGCGAAGTTGGTTCTGGTTGCAGCTGACCGCGGTCAGTTCCGGTCGCAATTGGGCTCCGCATCTGTTTCGTCGACATCGATCGGCGGACCGCTGCGACGATCCGCTCCACATCAGGCAACGCGGCATATTCATAGATCGCGTTGTAACCAATCATGACGTTGCCTTTGCTCACCAAAATCGGCGGGCTCACCATGCTCGCTCCAAATATCCGCCTGCCCCGTGATGTGGGTGATGATCATCTGGCCGACGCTGCAATTCTCCGTGTCCTCCTGCACCACAATCAGATCGCCCGGTCCGCCGGAACCGATTCCTCAATCGCAGTCCTGTCCCACGGCACAATCGAGCGGAGATCGATCAACTCGACGCTCGACTTCGCCGCCAATCTTCTCGAGCGCTTCGAGCGATTTCTCGATCGTATTTCCCCACGCGACCAATGTGACATCCGAGCCGCTGCTGCGTTTGCGCGCCTTGCCCAACGGCACGGCGCGAATCGGTTCCGTCGATTCATGTTCGGCCCAGAGCAGATGTTTTGGAATCAGCACGAACGTCGGATCCTCGCAATGCATCGCCGTCCAGAGAAGCCCGGCCGCGTCTTCCGGCGTGCTCGGGATGACGACGTTGATTCCGGGATAATGCGCGAGCGCCGCTTCGTTCGCCTGGCTGTGCCAGAGGCTGCCGCCCGGAAGATAAGCGCCATAGGGAGCGTAAATCACCGCCGGGCATTTCCAGGTGCCAAACGAACGCCAGCGCAACGTCGAGAGATTCGTGACCAGCTGGTTCCAGCCCGGGTTGATAAAATCGATAAACTGCAGCTCGAACACCGGCCGCTTCCCGTAGGAGGCGAGACCGCACGCGACACCGAGAATCGTCGATTCCGCGAGCGGAGAATTGTAGACCTGCTTCGGAAATTCGGTGGAAAGCTTTTGCGTCAACCGGAAAACGCCGCCCTTCGGATCTTCGATGTCTTCGCCGAAAATGATCCGGCGCCTCGATCCTTCTTCAGCCCTGCCCGCAGCGTCTGTTGATCGTGTCGCCGATGCGGTATTTCCCCGGCGGCAAGACCTCGTCGTTCAACTCCGGCGGTTCCGCCGTGACCTGAACTTCCAGTTCGTCGGCCGAAGGATCTTTCGCGCTCCGCCTCGCTGAATTCCTGCCGGATCCGCTCTTTGATTTCGTTGTCGAGCCGTGTCGTATTCCTCCGCCGTGATGCACCCCTTCATCGATCAACTGCTCTTTCCAGCGCTTGAGCGGATCGCCTTTCTCGAGGTTCTGCAGTTCTTCCGCGGCTGCGATAAAGTTTTTGGTCGTCGGTGCTGGTGTGGCTGGAAAGCCGCTCCATCTTCACCCACAAAAAGACGGGCCCTTTCCCGGCGCGCATCCCGGCGATCGCCTTGTTCGCGGCATCGTAAACCGCCTGGACATTCGCTCCGTCGACCTGCAATCCAGTCGTTAGGCTGGAGCACGCCGAAGCGCGAGCGGATTGATCTTCCGGGTCGGACTGCTGATGCCGTAAGCGTTGTCCTCGACCACGAACATCACCGGCAGCTGTTTCTCCTTCGCGAAGCAGACCGCCTCGAAGAAATCGCCCTGGCGCGTCGCCGCGTCGCCGATCGTCGTCACGACGAAATTCGGTTTGCCGTCGAGCTTGATGCCCCAGGCGATGCCGCAGGCCGGCAGAAGCTGTGAGCCGGTCGGGGTCGGCACGCTCCAGATATGGCGATCGGCGTAACTATAATGCGAAGGCATCTGGCGCCCGCCGCTTTGGCCTTTGCGTTTGGCCATGTAATCCAAGGCGAGCTCGCGGGAAGCGACGCCGCGGCCGAGGACCAGCGCCCGATCGCGATAATAGGGAACAATGTAATCGTCCGGCTCCATTTGGAACGAAATCGCGGCCAGCGCCTCGTGGCCCATGCCGGAAACGTGAAAATGCCCTTTGCCCTGGCGGTTAAGATTCTGTTCGCGCAAATCTCCGTGCCGGCTCTCGAGCATCGTGGTCAGCAGTCGGAGTTTGTCGGTATTACTCAGGGCAGACATGGAAGAGAAGCGGGTGGCTGATGAGTTAATGGCTAGTATGAGGCGGTTGAAAGAGCGGGTGGGGTGCCCCGCTGGTTCGCGCAGACTCTCAACCTCTTCGGACCGATTTTCAATCGCTGTAGTGGCGCTTCTGGAGAAGCGCGTCGCTATAGGCGCTATCTATCGAAGAATCGCGCTTCTAAACGATTAACCACTTTGCTAAGGACTCCAGAGGCTTGAATGCGGGACTCGTAGACAGGCAAGCCTGCGAAGAGGTGACGCGAGAGGACGTTGGCGCTAAAATGATGCGTTCCGCTCCGCGGGACGGACTTCCTTGGTAGGGCGAGACGCACTAGCATGGCCGCGATGTAAGCACCTTTCGAGCTCTAGCGCTACCTTGTGCGTCCTCCTGTTCGAATCCGCCGGCGGCCGCAACGTCCCATATTTGCCCGAAATCATTGCCGGTTCGCCCTCAATGTTCAATAATGGCTCAACTACCACCCCCTTTCTTCCCTTCCCATGATCATTTCACAAGAACCTGAAGTCAGTCCGCACCGGGGCAGGGGAGTCATTGCTCGATACCGGGAATTTCTTCCGGTCTCGGACTCGACGCCCGTTATCTCGTTAGGTGAAGGCGGCACCCCGCTCGTTGCTTCCCCGCGTCTAAGCGCCATCGTCGGCCGCGGCTGCGAAGTCTACCTCAAATACGAAGGCCTAAATCCGACCTGCTCGTTTAAAGATCGCGGAATGACTGTCGCCGTTTCCAAAGCAGTCGAACAGGGCGCCGCCGCACTCATCTGCGCTTCGACCGGTAACACCTCCGCTTCGGCCGCGGCCTATGCCGCGCGCGCCGGTATCCGATGCGCAGTCGTTTTGCCCGCAGGCAAAATCGCCAGCGGCAAATTGCTCCAGGCTTTCGCCTACGGCGCGAAAGTCGTCGCGATCGAGGGAAACTTCGACGACGCGCTCCTGATCGTTCGCGCCCTTGGCGAACGCGATGATTTCGCGATCGTGAATTCCATCAATCCCGATCGGATCGCAGGACAAAAAAGCGCGGCCTTTGAAATCGTCGACGACCTCGGTGACGCGCCCGATCTCCATCTTCTCCCGCTCGGGAATGCCGGGAACATCACGGCTTACTGGGCCGGTTATGGCGAATATCACGAGGCCGGCAAATCCACGCGATTGCCGGCAATGATCGGGTTCCAGGCGGCCGGCGCCGCGCCGATGTTCCATGGGCGAATTGTCGAGAGACCGGAAACCGTCGCGTCCGCGATTCGGATCGGGAACCCAGCCAGTTGGGATCGGCAGAACGAGCCGTCAAAGATTCGCGGGGGGCCGTCGACATTGTGACCGACGACGAAATTCTTGGCGCGCAACGGTGGCTTGCCACGCACGAGGGAATTTTCGTCGAACCGGCCAGCGCCGCGCCAATTGCGGGTCTTTTCAAATGCTGTGAACCGGCGCGAAACCCCGTCTATTCTTTCGCGCGGATTCCGGAGGGAAGCAGAATTGTTTGCACGGTTACGGGTCACGGCCTGAAAGATCCCGACGTGATGGGCGATTGCGGTTCAGACCTGAAAGCCGTTCGCAGCCACAGAACAGGATGTCCTGCAGACCATCGGATTCTAATCACAAATCTCCTTATCCTGCTCTTTCACTTGCTCTTGCTCCAGCAACGGGTGGCTGTGGCGCGAATTTGTCTCCTCATTCCAATACGGCGATGAAGCCACCGGGCCAGTCCTTCGTGTGTGCATTTGTGTCTTTCGTGGTTAATGCCTTTGTTTCGGATTTCCCATTTTCGGCTGTTGACTCTTTCGGAATTCGACGAAAACCAACCCGACTCTCTGTCATGCGCCTGATCGTTCAAAAGTACGGCGGCACCTCCGTCGGAACCCCCGAGCGAATCCGGAATGTCGCGCGTCGTCTGATCGAAACGCAGCAGAGCGGTTGCAAAGTCGTCGCGGTCATCTCCGCGATGGCCGGCGTGACCGATAGCCTGGTTAAGCTCGCGAGCGAAACGTCAGCCGCACCCGGCTGAACGGGAACTCGATGTCTTGCTCGCCACCGGCGAACAAGCCGCCATCGCGCTCACCGCCATGGCCGTCAACGCCCTCGGCGGGAAAGCCATTTCGCTGACCGGCGCCGAAGCCGGCATCCTAACCGATCGCGCCCATACCCGCGCGAAGATCGCCAATATTTCTCCGAGACAAGATGCACGCACTCCTGGCCGATGGTTACATCGTGGTCGTAGCCGGATTCCAGGGCCAGAACCCCGATGGCGAAACGACCACTCTCGGCCGGGGCGGCTCTGACCTAACCGCGATCGCGCTGGCCGGCGCGCTTGAACGCCGATGCCTGCCAGATTTTCACCGACGTCGATGGCGTCTTTACCTGCGATCCGCGGGTCGTGCTCGAAGCCAAGAAGCTCGACGAAATTGCCTACGACGAACTGCTCGAAATGGCCGGCGCAGGCTCGAAAGTGATGCAATCGCGCGCGGTTGAGTTCGCCAAGAAATTCGGCAGTCGAATTCGAAGTTCGCTCCAGTTTGAATCCGATTCCGGGCACGATCGCGAAAGAAGAAACAGCGAACATGGAAGACGTCGTCGTGCGCGGGATCAGCCTCGATCGCAACCAGGCCAAGATCACGGTCGACGATGTGCGCGACGAAGCGGGTATCGCCGGGCGGATTTTTTCGGCGATCGCGCGCGGCAACATCGTGGTCGACATGATCGTGCAAAGTGTTTCCAAGCACGGCACGACCGACATCTCGTTTACGATTCACGAGAACGATCTCGAAGCAGCGAAAGAACTGCTGGACCCGATAGTTAAAGAGGTCGGCGCCGCGGGTCTACTGACGACCAAAGGGATGGCGAAGCTGAGTGTGGTCGGGATTGGGATGCGATCGCACTCGGGCGTCGCCGCGCGGCTGTTCGACTGTCTGGGCAAAGCCGGAATCAACATTCAGTTGATTTCGACCTCCGAAATCAAGATCGCGGTCATCATTGACGGAAAGGACGCCGATCGCGCGGCGCAGCTGACCCATCAGGAATTCGGGTTAGCCGTCGCCACAGGTTAACAGAAATAGTTGAACACGGACCGCGAGTTGTAGCGGCGACTTTGTGAAGCGACCCCAATAGTGGATCCGCGACCGTAGAGATCGACCAACTCAAGACCATATCGCGACTGCACACGCACTGGGCGCTTCAGTATCTGTTTAACGTGAACTTGCCTTCTGAAATAGCCGAGCGTTTTAACGCTGCGGATGATGATCAGGAGCTTCGGCATCCAGTATTGAAAACGCTGGGGCTATTGTCGCGAATCTAACGCCGCTTCACAGAAGCGCCACTCAACAAGACTCACTAACGAACAAAACAGATTGGCAAGCGATGAGAAGGGTATAAGATACTATCGAACTTAAGGAGGATATGCATATGCATTTCATCAGAAGAAACCCTAACTGGTCCCTCTGCGCTCTAACCATCATCTGCGTTCTTTTTCAGCGCCTCAACCCTCTCCGCGGCTACCATCACGGTAACGAACAATGCTAACAGCGGTCTCGGGTTCCCTCCGGCAGGCCATGATCGACGCCCAGGAAAACGACACCATTACATTCGCCGATAACGTCCGCGGCACCATTCTCATTGAGACCGTCCTGCCACGTATCACCACAACACTCACAATTATTGGACCCGGCGCTAACCTGTTGACGATCGACGGGGCAAACGTTCCAACAGCCGCGGGGACCTATTACTCCATGCTCATGATCAACGCGCCCGGCCACGCCGTCTCCATCTCCGGGCTCACGTTCGCCAATGATGGTCTCACGGCCGACACGGTGGTGGCGCAATTTGGAACAATGCGAACCTGACACTGACTGCTTGTGTCGGTCACCGGCTGTACCTCACGGCCACCGGCGATCTCCCGGATACGCGGGGGCGCAATCTTCAACGCCGGTTCTCTTCGAGATAGTCGGCTGCACGTTGAGCGGAAACAAAGCGCAAGGAGGAAATGGATGTGGCGCGAGCGCGTCCGGCGGCAATGGCTACGGCGGTGCGTTGTGCGAATGGACGAGGCGCCACCGCAACCTTACGCAACTGCACGATCACTGGAAACCAAGCGATCCGTGGCTTCGGAGCGTGTGTCATCCCGCCGTTTTGTGCACCACCTGGCGTGGCTGGTGGCGGAGCCATCGAGAACCAGGGCCTACTGATCGTGGAATCCTGCACCATCGCTTCGAATTCGGCGACCAATATGGTGGCGGCGTCGTGTCACGGACTACTGGGGGCACCGTTAGGATTGCCAATACAATCGTGGCACAAAATACCGCTCCCATTCAGCTCATGACGTCCAGGGATCGTTCACCTCCGATGGATTCAATCTCATCGGCACCAGCGACGACAGCAACGGATTCACCGCAACAGGCGACCAGACCGGAACCATTGGCCGCACCGTCGACCCACTGCTTGGACCATTGCAGGAATAACGGTGGTCCCACTGAAACAATGGCGCTGCTTCCAGGTAGCCCCGCGATCGACAAAGGCAACGCGCGTCACCGTAACGACAGATCAACGCGGTTCACGGCGACGCGATGATTATCCAAATATCCAAACGCCAACGGCGGTGATGCGAGTGACATCGGCGCCTTCGAAGTGCGCCATGCAGGATTGCTCAATATCTCGACCCGCGCACGCGTCCTCTCTGGGCGACGACGCTTTGATCGCCGGATTCATCATCACGCCATGGGCAGGTAAAGCAGATAATCGTGCGAGGAATCGGGCCGTCGCTAGCAATCGAAGGCAAGCTCGCAGATCCGACCATCGAAGTGCACGACGAGCAACGGAATCCCGATCCCTACCGCTTTCAATGATAATTGGATGGACGCGGCCAGCGCACCCTAATCGTGAGCAACGCTTCCACCGACTGACCCATTGGAATCCGCGCTTTGGGGAATCATCAATCCTGCGGCCTACTCAGTTTTCTCCGCGGCCAGACGATACCAGCCGGGATCGGAGTAGTGGAAACCTACGACCTTGATCCTTCGGCCGACTCGGGGCTGGGGAACATCAGCACCCGCGGGTTTGTTGGGACTGGACAACGAAGTGATGATCTGCGGCATCATTGTCGGACCGAGCAGAGTTTTCCGACCGGCACGCGCGTGGTGTTGCGCGCGATCGGACCGAGTCTGACGCAGTTTGGGATTTCAAATGCGCTAGCCAATCCGACGATCGATGTGCGGGATAGCAATGGAGCGCAGCTTGTTTCTAATGACGATTGGCAGAACGATCCGGGAGCTGCGACCGATGACGGCACTCGGGTTGGCGCCCGAGCGATCCGCACGAAAGCGCGACCATCATTACGGTCTCAAGCGGAGCCTATACCGCGATTGTTCGTGGAGTAGGCGATGAGACCGGTGTCGGGCTCGTCGAAGCCTACGACGTCGGCCCCGAATAAGTTGTAGCCGCTCACTTCTTGGCGAGTTTCTCGAACAGGAGAGCGCAGAGGGACGCAGAGGACTTCGGGTCGATTTAAATCGGCCGGTGGAACGTGAAAACGCCAGTCCGGCCGGACCCCGGGCACGTTGGTAAACAATTAGGCCGATTCGGCCTCACTTCTTGGTAGGGCGAGACGCGGCCTGCTCGCGAACGCTTTCGGAGTTGAGCCGCAACGAAATCATCCTGCCGCATCTTGTTACGAGTGACCATCGCAGCGCCGCACAGTAACGCAGACGCCCAGCGAATTTCTCGATGCCTCAGAGCAGGGCGCCCGAAAAGCCGAAAAAGCCGGCCATCCTCACACCAGTCAATAACATCATACAATATATGTCATATAAAATCGATATCTGGAAGGAATGCAAACGAAATTTCTCTGGACGGCTAGACCCCTCCGGTCGACCGTCATCAGTGATGAAACCCCACACAACCACCACAAAAACAATTTGGTCGGTTATGCGAGGTTTCTATGAGCCTTTCCCCCAGACAAACTCCCTGATCCCTGGCTATTCGATAGCGAGAAGCTTTTGCGCGAACTCGATCGCTGCCGCGAGTTGGTTCTTCAAATCCCAATTAACGATCCGCACGCAACTCACTTCGGCATCAACGTTGCGGTTAACTCGATCTGGAACCTCCGCGAGCAGCTGCGCTACCTCCTCCATCTACACCGCGAAGGCCAACGGGAGTTCGCAAAACAATCCACAGCGTACTCAAGAAAAGGCGCAGCGTAAACAGAAGGCAAAGTCCAATATCGTCCGAGAATCCGGGGTTAATTGTTAGCCAGATCCCACCAGATCTCGGGCCGCGTTTTACTTGCGGCTTTTCTCGCCTAATACGCTGGATATCGGTCGAAAGTCGGCATACTCATATCTTAGATGACTGCGTCGCAGGGTCTGAAGACATCAATTGCAAAGTCATTAGTCATACAGTTTTGCGCGGTAGAGTTACTTTCGGTCATTCTGTTTATGCGCGGCGGTTTCACCGTTCTTGGCGGCATCGCCGCTCCACTGTTCGGCGCCGCTATGCCGTTTATCGCGATTGCGCAGTGGTCGCACCGCCATTCAGCGCCACAGATGCTTCTTGCAGGGCTCATCGCGCTCGCACTTCTCGCCTCCGGCTTTGTTGCATGGCTTTATTTCGCCAGCCGTATCCCAGCGCATGCGGCGTTCACACTGTTTAGCCTCTTCTCTATCTTGCTGCTCCTTGCAGAGCTCGTCTAACCCCTGGAGCGAACAGTATGACTATCCTCCAAAACACAATTCTGGCCTGCTTTTCTGCTCGTGATCTTGGCCAATATCGTCCCGGGTCCCGAATATAAAGGCGTTCAACATCAAGTTGGCACAGACGTCGTTCAAGTTTACACGTCGCCTTCCGAGACCGGAGAACACAGTATTCCCCTAACGTCATGATAGCACCGGAATAGAGACTGGAGTGCGTTGCGTGTATCTCCTAACTTACTATCGTGAACTGCACAAACCCAATTTTGCAGCTCTTGCTAGCATTGGCCGGATGCTACGTGTTGCTGAGTGTCCTCCGTCGTCGTATGAAGAACTCGGATTAAGCAGCTTCCACGCGTGGACGACGGCAACGCGATCTCTTTCGATTCGATCCCTTTCTGTCGGCACGGAATGTGGCGGCTTTCACCGGAGGATGAAAGAAACACGTCCCCTGCCCCGCCGTTGCACTTAACACGCCTAACCAGTCCATCTCGGCGGGCAGCGGTTCGCGCAGTTTCCAGTTGCCGTTTCTCCCTTTGCTCTTTCCGCGGATTTGCAAATCACGCTGCAAAGGCAAGCGGAACCGGTTTGTCGATCTTTCTGTGTTTGGCGCCGATCCTAACTCTATGTTGATCCCTGACGGTACAGCCGGAGGTCCCACCATGCGATCCGTTTGGTGCAATACTTGGCGCAGTAACTCACCACGTCGCCCTTGCTTCGAATGGGAGTGATCTGAGTCCGCCCGGTATTGGTAAAAAGCTCCCGCCATAACTGGCGCCGTTCGACCTTCAGGCCGTGAAGGACTCCGTGCGCGTGATACCCTCCGTCGCCGCTGGGGTTCGACTCGTAGGCCATGAAATAGCTTAAGCCGGCGCACCGGTGCGGGGCCAGCGTTCGGTCGATGAGCCGCCGCGCACGTTCGAGCCTTGCCGGACGTCCACGGAAAGTAATCGTCACGAAGTCTTCCCACGGCTTCAACTCGTGAAGCCAAACCGCAACCTCATTTTCTCGCACCTTTCCCTTCATTCGTCCGCTCCGTCTGTGCACACCGCTGGGACAAGGATGGGGCGCGGTGTGCCGGCGGGGCGCTTCGCGCCACCGCCACCCCACACCACAGGCCCACCTTTTAGCGTGGGCGCGTGACCAACCGTGAAAGCAATGAGCCTTCTCCCGGTCCAGCCTTCCTAACAAGCGATAGCTACCGGGCATTTCTGCGCTGATAACTTCGGTACTTGTATATGTCATATGAAATAGCTAGGCGTTGGTGCCGATTCGGTGTGGCCTTTATAGGCCCCGCTAGGGTTTGAGAATTCTGGTTATATTCCTGGGGGTCACTATTCTTCTGCTGCTTGTGATGCAGTGGCTTAAGGAAGTTTGGTGGGTTCTAGGGACTCCATATCCGGTCTGGTCAACGATTGGAGTTTTGGTGCTGGCCGCGATGCGGCAACCGCGAGATAGCGCGACATGTGCGCTTTATGTGTTTGCCATCCAGGCTGAGCGGGAAACCTGCCATGCCGGTCGTTGTTCATGCAGCACGCCTTGAATTTGCGCCCGCTTCCGGCGTGGAACGAATGTAGCTAGACTTTTCCTTGTCATGCCGGTCACCGTTATCATCGACCCGGAGCGACGGCTCACCATCACGACCGGCGAGGGCGTGGTCACGGATGAGGAATTTCTCCGCGCCCGCGAGGACCTGCTCGCGAACCCGGTCTTTGATCCCGCCTTCGATCGCATTTGGGATTTCTCCGCAATCACGGAGGCGCGGATGAGCGAAGCCGTCGTCGCGCAGCTGGTCGCGACATCTCCGAATTCTGACAGACCGATCTGCCGCGCGGTCGTTGTCAGCGAACGGGCCACCCCGATGAAATACATTCTGGATTTCATAAACTGCGTCCGCCAGGCCAATCGTCGAATCGCCGCCTTCCCCGATCGGGACTGCGCCGAAAAATGGATCGCCACATCCCGGGCCGATCCCCTACCCGCGTAGCCGAACCTGGCTTACCGCGATCCCATTCGGCGGCGCCAGAACACGGAAACCGAGGGAAACAGCCTATTGGAGGTCGGGCAGGCCGTCTTAGAGGCGCGGGTAGCGACTGCCAGCTGAAGGCGTAACTGCTCGATGAATTGGTCGTTAAGGCAATGTCATTCGAACCATCTGGGTTCATGATGTGGACCCGTGGCAAGCCCGGTAACATAACTGCGTTGAAGGCAATCTTGGTACCGTCTGGAGACCATACCGGTAGTCTTTCTAAGCGCCTTTTGATGTGAATCCGCGCTATCGTGGCCGCAGGTGGGTTTCCCGCTACCAACCTCTTGCATCAACTTCCTAAACGCTTCTTTCCTGGCGCGTTCTCGTTGCTGCCAACTTCTCGATCACTCCAAGCACTTTAAATGCGAACAGTGGCGACTACAGAAAGCGCGACCGCAAGAAATCACGGCCAAGACTTTTTTAACCCGCATCAGCGCTGACTCCTGGGCACTATTGGCCGCCCGGCACGTTCAGAAAACAATTAATTCCGGCGGCGTTTTAGCGCTCCTTTGAAGCAGACGACGACAAAATGGAAAATCGATAGAATTAGAAGCCAGACCAACGTCTGTACCATTATCATCAGCATCCAACGACCGGGGCTCTGTCCAATGAAACCCTCGGGAGGAAAAAAACGGCCCCCGAACAGCACCCCACAGAGAGTGCCAGGCAAGTTCGCGATAGTCAAATGCAGCTGCCAAAAACCGACTCAACACCACGCGCTCGGCAAGAACGCCGGAAGTCCGAGGAGGAGCGCAATAATGAAGGCGACAATAATCCGGACAAACATAGTTCAAGTTTGAAGCGTTCCCATTATCACTTTCCATGCCCGATCACCACTTCGATAAAATCAGTACTTCTGTATGTCGTAATGAAATAACTTGGTTTTGGTGCTGATTGGATATGGTAGTTTATCAGCGCAGCCTGACATTCCGTTGGCCATGTATTCTGATGAATTTCATACTTCCGTCCTGGAAGTCGCCGTCCGGGTGCATCAAGCGTGCGAAGGCGTTCATGAGGACTCAGGAGAACAAACGGACTATTTAGCTCAGGATTTGCGCGAATTACTGTCCATCGGGCGAGACGCTGCATCAGAGTTAATCCTCTGTTCGTCCGTGGATGAGGCCATCGACCGGCTGAAACGGGATCAACGAAAATTAGAAGTCGTCGACTACTTGTCCTGTCGCGCTCTACGCAATCGGGACAGTGACTTAGCAATACATCTCGCGTTCGTAGAAAAAGCTAACGACAGCACGCCATCATTGCCCTGCGTGCCGTTTTGCTCATATCTAACCGTTCTATGCAACGAGTTAGAAGGCTCCAAGCCGCCTGACGGTAACGTTCTTTGATCAGCAACCACCATGGTGTTCCGGAATCGGCCGAGCCTAACGCCGTTGGAATTCAAGCGGAATGAGAGTGCTATAGAATCCCAGCATTTTTAGAACTAAGACGATTCGAACGCAGATGCGATATTTGCGCTCTGGTTTGTTCCTCGGAGATCTGCGCAAAGCGCGACCCTCATCATAGCCGCAAGCGGCGCGTTCACCGGGATCGTTCGAGGAGCGAACGATACGGGTATTGGGCTCGTGGAAGCCTCGAGGTTGGCCCGGAATAGTTGTAGCCGCTGGCCAGGAGAGCCTGTGTGCAACGACCACGCTCTGTGCGCCAACGAGGATGGCGATAACTACGGACTTGTATATGCCAGCGCCAGTAAAATTCCTCCGACCAATGCGCCCAAGGTCCAAGTAGACGAAGTTGGAAAGCTCATTTTGGTTTGCTGGCGCGGAGCGCCTTTCTGCTTTTAACTTGCGGATATGATTGATTTCTCTTTCACGCCTTTCCCATTTCTCACAACAGAGAATTACGCCTTGCGGAATCTACTGCCAGAGGATGACCAGGAAATTTTCGCTTTGCGCTCCAGTGACGAGATCAACAAATATCTCGATCGCCCGAAAGCAAATACGCTTGATGATGCAAAGGACTTCATCAATACAGATCAGAAACGGAATTGCAGAAAACAAAGCGGTCCTGTGGGTGGTAACATCGAGGAATGATCCAAAACTTCTCGGAACAATTTGTCTTTGGGGAATCTCAAGAGAAGAGGCCAAGGCAGAAATCGGGTATGAGCTCCTTCCGGAAAATCACGGCCAAGGAATCATGCAGGAAGTGATACCGAGAGTGATTCAGTTTGGATTTGAAGAGATGAAACTGGAAACAATTGAAGCGGAGTCGAGCCCACGAAATTTGAAATCGGTTCGGTTGCTTGAGAAAAATAATTTCAAGCTGGCAGAAACGAATGAAGAGAATCCTGATTCTGTGGTGTATGCGTTGAAAAAAACTGCGTCCTAAAAGCGGTGACGTTTCTTCTGCTGGTTTCCGGTATTGGCAGATCAAATGGTGTCAGGTCCCCTGCCCTGGCCCGAACGTTCAGTGGCCTAACCGACACTTCAGGACTTACCGGATCGAAGCGAAATGAAATCCCATCGCGTCCTCATAACCTTCCGGCGCGTTCAGCACGGCCGTGGCCGCTATCGTGAGCGAGAGTACGAAAAACTGAATCAAGTCGTCCAGTTCGGGCATGCCGAAAGTATACTCCAACAATCGCGCAAGAGGCTAATTACAATTTCTTAAACGTTACGCGGATGCCAGGATCATTGATCGTGGCAGACCAGCCGTTTCTCCGAGCAAAAGCCTGAATCTCTTTCTCTCGATCAAGTTCGGCTCTGGTCTTTGTCAGCGGCCAACATCGGGTAAGGTCGGGCTCAAAAACGACGCAGAATTTGCGAATCGTTAAGGGGCCTTCGATGCGTTTAGCTTAGCTCGTCCAGAATGAACGTTCGTTCACTTGGAACAGATAGCGAGGCTTTTCACGATCGGCTCCGCGGATAACCTCGCAAGCAGATCTTCGGCTTGTCCCTCCCAAAGCTATTTCGAATTTGAGAGAAAGACGGACTAGGTAATATCGCTGGTATTTTCCGCCGCCTTCAACGCTCTCATTTTCTGCAGCCGACTCTGATTCACCGCAATTATTTAACAAATCGCCTCATCGTGAGTTCGATCATCTATCGTCAGATTCAGCCGGCCGAGACCGCGGTCGTTTCCGCTCTTGCGCGCGAGGCGTTCGACCAGTTTGTCGCGACGCACTACCAGACCGAGGGTGTCACGGAGTTTCATTGTTACGCTTCGGCCGAGGCACTTTCTCAACGGCAAGAGTCCGGCTACATTACCCTTGTCGCCGAAGACTCAGGCGAATTGGTGGGCATGCTCCATCTGCGCGAGCTTAGTCACATCTCCATGCTCTTTGTTCAGTCTCCCCGCCAACGCGGCGGCATCGGTCGTGGACTGATCGCTGCTGCGGGCGCTTTCGCTGGCGATACGGATTGCGAGTTCACCGTCAACTCTTCTCCGAATGCAGTATCTGCCTACCAGCGTTTAGGTTTCCGCATCACTGGCGCGGAGCAGTGCTTGCACGGCATTCGCTTTGTCCCGATGCAACGTCGCTCATGCAAGGATCGCAACACCGCACCATCCGCTGCAGTGAGCTCCAAAAGAATTCGGAGTCGCTGATCTTATGTCGCGCTAGATATAACGCTGTGAGCTCGCCAGATTTTGTTGGTTACGTCGGTCCCAAGGACATTCACGACAGCACAATCGTTGCAGTCGAGCGAACGAATCGCATCATCGCGGTTCACCTTCGGGGATTGGGCGGGCGCCAGTTCACGCTGGAGTTTCTCGGAGTGACTTCTGTCTCCGCGCGGCATCCTGAGAACATGTTTCTCCACGCACTGACCGAGATGCGCCATCCCCCACCCTTGCGCCGATTCGTTTTTGCCAACTCCGATGAAGATTCTACCGCATCCTTAGAGATCGTTGCGGAACGTTTTACGGTAAGTCCGCAGGTTCTTGAATGAAACGGTTGCGCTTTGCCTCTTCCGTCAACGCGCCGAGGGAGTGGAATATCAGGCCTAACCAAACGAAGCGGCCGGCGCCTTATGACGCCGGCCTGTAACGCCGCTATTTCAGCTTTGGAGGTTTCGGCCCCCTAGGAGATCGCGCTGGTTAAAAGATCAACGGCCCGCCCCGATCAATTATCGGAGGTTACGCCTGATCAATCAAATCCCAATACTTTGACTGTCGCCGGTTTGTCGCCAACGATTTTGTATTGGATTTTCACCCATGTTAGGCGCCCTTTGCGTCCTGGAGCATCGGTCGGAGCCGTTTGGCCTCCTGCCTTTACGGTTCCAAGGGCATTGATCGTTGTGTCGGGACGATTGTCCCAGCCAAGAACGACCTTCAGGATCTGGACGTCACCGCCTTCGACAGCGAGGCGTACCTGCTTAACGTCTTTCTTCCATCGACCCCCTTCACTCTTGATCTCCGCGCTGGAATCGGTGGACTTGAGCGCCTGCTCGCCGAGCACAAACCACTCGTCAGCTCTCACCATGCCCGCAGTCCCCAGTAGGGCGACGGACACGGCGACAAAAAACACTGCTAGATTAGGAATCTTCATATTGGATTATTTTACCTGGCGGCCAGCCAGGGCCGATATAGGACCTTGGTCTTACTCCTAACAATTCGAGGGCGCCGGTTTGCGCGCGGCGCGGCACTGTCTGTAGCCGCTAGGTATTCATGCCTCGGACGCCCGCTCGTTAACCATCTGCGACCTGCACTAAACGGGTACGGCGCTATCGTCCCCCGCCCTGGTCCGGGGCTGTCGCTGCGTTTTGCTTGTCTTGAATATTTTTCGTGCTGAAACTGCCTGATGTCTGTGCTTCTTTGACTTCGGCCGAATCTGACTCAGCCCAATGCGCGGCCCGGTTGCTGCCCACTCTTTGCGGAACCCATACCATCGGTTTTCCGTTGTGGCCTATCGGGGCGCTGTTCTTGTCCTCCGCAGCGATCTGGCCGGTGATATTCAAACCAGCTGCCACGTCGATCTTCATCGCAACCCCGACCCCTGCCAACATCTCGCCTCCAATAGCGTTCGCCGTTACCTTCTTCTTGCCGGCAGAAACCACGAACGTGTACTTGCTGCCCTTCGGTGCACCTTTTGAGTTGAACTGCACAACGTAGCCGCCGGGCTGCAATTTGGAGGTCGCGAATGTTCCTTTCCCATCCGTCGCGCCTTTGTAAGCGGTCTTGCCGCTGGAATCGGCAACGGTCACGTTGATCAACGGGACGCTCGGGGAAAGCAACATAAGCCGTCGCCACAAATAGGCCGACGACAATACTGCGAGCGATTGTTTTCATACCATCAGCCTAACTGGGGCTTTTGGTCCAGCCAAGCAGATTTTTACTCTTATCTGGAAACAATGGAAGTGCGGCGATGGGGAATCCGCGAACATTGAGGTCGGAGACTGCAAGTCGCCGCTCCTTGGGCGATTTCAAATCACTGCATCAACCCAAAGCCCCGACAGTTGTCGAGGCTCACTTCCATTTCGCAAAAACGGAAAACGCGTCTCCGCCTAAACAAGGACAAAGCCAGAGCTGTCCTCGTAGCCCTCGGGCGCATTAATCACGGATGTAGCCGTTGCCGAGAGCGAGAGCAGGATCAAATAAATTACATCGTCCAACTCAGGCATTACAACACCATACGTTTGTATGTGCGATGCGCTAGGATTTTATTATTATATTTCAGTAATGAAATGTCGCGGAATCTCCTACTCGCCATACTGATACCGCTGGGACGCGCTCGGGCTCTCCCCATTAAAGTTGAAATACCGAAAGGGACTCTGCACGGATTCGCTTAGAGAGCGGGAATGTTTCCGAGAAATGGATGGCTTTTGCCAGCGCTGCGAATGATGCCGACGATTTGGCCGTGGTCGTTGATACCATTGATATTCACGCTAGCCGCATTCGGAATGAGTAGCTGATTCAATGCGCCAGCCATGGCGATGAACGGGCGATTGTTGCCCCGGTCGTCGACGTAATCGCCGGCAATCTGGCCACCATTGTTTATGGCGCGGAGCGCGACCACCGTCGCAGGAGGAACATCAACCGGCAGAGTGAACAATCCGGTGTTTTCAAGGTAAATAAAACCGTGAGTGCCTTTCGGGTCCGAAAAGTTGCCGATGATCTGGCCATTGTTATTAAGGTCTTCAACACTGGTCTCTGCCGTTCCCGGAACGAGCAATGGGAGAAAGTGGCCAGCCTTCAACAGAAAACTGCCGGGCTTCGACGCGTTGTCCTGATAGACGCCGACGATTTCACCGCGATCATTGATTGCCTGGGCGACGGTATAATTTCCCGCCGCTGGATGCTCCAAAGTTCCAAAGGTGCCACGATCGCAAATGAATCCCGAGGTGCCGGTCGGCATGGTATAATAGCCGACCATCTGGCCGAGGTTGTTGATGCCGAGCACACTGGTCTCAACTGCGTCCGGAAAATCGACCTGGCACAGGCAACCGTCGTGATAGACGTATCCGTGTGAGTTGCCTTGGGCATCGGTTAGCGTTCCAACGATTTGTCCGTGGTCGTTAATATCGGTGGCATTAGTGATCTGCACACCTGCTACTTGGAGTAGCACGACGTGGACTGAGTGAATGTTCATATATTTGATTCGGGGTTGAATACCTAACGCTGCTCGTGGAGTGGTGGGCCGACGCCAGAACTAACTACTTATACTTCTAAAAACAAAGGTTGAAAGTGAACAATGAAAATGTGCCTAACTCAACCAGGGACATCCTTGTTTAAGCGAACGACGAATCGCCGCAGTCTAGACCAGATCTACGGCCTCCAATCCCCAAACGCTTTGTACGCCCCAACTGTGAGGCTTGTCTTCCCTCGATCGTATTTCTCCAGCTGTTCAGAGAGCCACTGAAACCATTCAAATGTCTTCTGTGAACCGCTTCGGGCCCGTTCGCGCTCCACATATGGCCGCAGCTTCCGCCAAATTACCCGGATATTCCCGCCGACCAGATTATCGACAATCCGCAACGGCACGATTCGTTCAAAGACCGAATACCCTAACGCTTCAATGACAACGCCAACCGATCTCGCTGCTCTGAGTGTGTTCGGGTCCGACTCTATCTCTTCTGTGGTCGCATTATCCCGAATTGTTTGCACAATGAGAAACGAATCCATGTAGGCCGGGGTCAACATGGCGTGGACCGCTTGAAGCGCTGCGCGTTCTTCCCGATCGCGCCGAAGTCTCCGGGTTTCGATCAAAGCGAAAACGACGCCAACGACCACAGTGAGGGCGGTTGCGACATTGGCCAATGTCGAAAGATCCACGGCAAAGATTATCCGAGGCGACTAGGTTGTCGCAAATAAAAATGCCGCCCGTTCACGCGCGACGGGGCACCTGAGATCAATCAGCGCAGTGACCGGCCGGCATGGAATTTAGGCCACGGATTGCGCCCTATTCCGAATGTCGCAAATGCGCGTTAACGCGAAACTACGGCAGAGCGTATGCCTCGACCAACCCCACGCCGGTTGTGTTGTTCGTTCCGCGCACAATGGCGGTATAGTTTCCAGCCGCGAGCGTTTGGACGAGAGCCGATTCCAAATCGTTCGTAGGCGGAATGCCGGTCGCTTCGATTTCCGCCTGCTGACTGCCTCCGTCAGAACGCGTCTTCCAGTTATCGTTAGAGCCGATCGTCGCTCCGTTTCCATCGTGCAGTTCAAGCGTTGGGTCGCTTAAAACACCGGCCACGGGAATCGACGGGCCAATCGCACGCACCATGACTCTGGCGGTGCCGCCGCCGCTACCACCCCCGATAATCAGACCGCCAATCATAACGTTATTCCCCGTGTCTACAAATCCACGGGTACTGATGTTCCCCGGCTGAGAGTTCGCGCCCAGCCCCAGATCGTAAACCTCAACTAAACCCACGCCTGTTCCTCCATTCTTGCCGGCGAGAATTACCGTGTACGCCCCCGGACTTAGCATCGTTAGGATAGCGGATTCTGAATCGTTCGAAGGCGGAATACTCGTGGCTTCGATGTCCGCCTGCTGACTGGTTCCATTGGGACGCACTTTCCAGTTGTCGTCTGTCGCAATCGTCAGACTGCCTTGATGCAACTCCAATGTCGGATCGGACAAAGCACCGCCGCCACCGAGCGAAGGACCGATCCCGCGAATTAGGACGCGCTTCAGGTCAGTTCCGGTAATGATAAAGCCGCCGATGAGCACTTTTTCACCATTCAGAACCTGCATCCGGGTGGAAATATTGAGCAATGTAAGCCGTGCTACTGGACCGACGTAGAGTTCCGCGCTCGCAAGAAAGTTGTTATCGTTTCGCCCTCCTGCAACGAGCACCTGGCCAT
Organism: uncultured Verrucomicrobiae bacterium; assembly: GCA_963751725.1. Taxonomy (GTDB): domain Bacteria; phylum Verrucomicrobiota; class Verrucomicrobiia; order Chthoniobacterales; family UBA10450; genus AV80. The sequence continues at coordinate 180,643 of CAVVVQ010000002.1, read as the reverse complement.
TGGGTAACAAGGTCGCGGTGTGACCTACTCGTGAGGTGGAGAGGCTACCTGTAGTGGTCCATGTTCCACTTGCAGGATCGTACAATTCCGCGCTCGCCAGAGGGAAAGAATCAATATCGTTTCCGCCTTCGACGAGCACCTTGCCACTGGGCAGCAACGTTGAGTCGCAACCAGCGCGTGCAATGCTGAGGCTGCCAGTGGCACTCCATGTCTCAGCCACCGGATCGTACAGTTCCGCGGTTTTAAGAACTGAGCTGGTACTGTAGCCACCGGCAAACAGCACCTTGCCGTCGGGCAGCAACGTTCCCGCATTGTCAGAGTAACGTCCGGTGATCAGGCTGCCTGTGGGTGACCATGTCCCGGTGGCCGGATCATAGAGTTCCGCGCTCGCGAGTGCGCTGCCGTTATTGAGGCCGCCCGCAGCGAGTACCTTTCCGTTGGGCAGCAATGTCGCTGTGCATCCACTGCGTGCAGTGGCGAGGCTGCCTGTAGGCGTCCAACTCCCGCTCGCTGGATCGTACAGTTCCGCGTTCGCAATTGCGTCGCTCCCGCTATTACCACCTGCGACAAGCACCTTACCATTGGGCAACAACGTCCCCCTGTGAAAAAAACGTGGGACGTTAAGGTTACCCGTATCGCGTCCAAGTCCCGGTCACCGGATCGTACAGGTGAGACATGAAAACAACTAGGAATTGTCCATCTTCGAAAATGAGTCCGCCAGCCACGAGCACCTTGCCGTTAGGCAGCAATGTGGCGCTGTGAGCATTTGCAGCATCGAGACCACCGGTCGCGGCCCAGGTCCCGGTGGTCGGATCGTACAGTTCCGCAGTCGCGAGACCAGGGCCGTAGTTCCCGCCTGTCACAAGCACCTTGCCAGTGGGCAGCAACGTCGCCGTGTGACCAGATTGAATCGTCGGGAGGTTGCCGGTATTTTCAAAAGAACCGGAACCGGCCAAGCACGGCTGTGCCTGCATTAGGCCGACGAAAGAAGACAGCAGGAACGCAACTCGCGCTTTCGCGCATTGCCGTTGTAAATACCGACGAGAATAACCTAACCAGTTAACGCAAAATAACGGCCAACGTGCTTCCAAATGCATAAGTTCATCATAGGCTCTCGGTTTTTTTTCGGCAACCGTTATTAAGAGTCGGTCATGATGAGTCAAGAAGGGACGGTTGCCGAACCGCTCACCTGTCCCGCACGGACACCACCTACGCCTGTCGATACAACTTGCTGAGATCTCGTTTCTTCCGCGGACTCCATTTGAAAAACGATCGTAAGAGGAATATCGCGACACCTATCAGCAACACCCCCGGAGCTAACGTCCATATTTCCCAAACCGGCCAGATTGCGCAAGCTACGATGGCGACGACACCACTAACCGAACACACCATTACGATTCTCTCTTGCCTCGGAGTTATCTCAGGCGGCAAAGGCGAGACCGGTCCTGCCACGATCTTCGCGCTAGTTGATTCGGTCCATGACCTCATGGTGTTGACAAAATTCTACCGTAGCGCTGTCGCTAAATTCAGTCTGGATCAAACCCGGCAGACACAATGACCTTGGTTTCAATTGCACTCCCGTCTAAGCAGGAAACGTCCCCAGTGGATCGTTCGAAATCAACTGACACCTTTCACCACGAATAGACCGCGCCATATCGCTGTCGAAGGCGGGTGTTCATTAGTGGTAAAAGAATCCTTAAAGGCATTAATATTTAGCGTTATGCCATAGTTGCGACGCCCCGCATCCTCGAACTCAGCCAAAAGAGACTTCTAATGAAATACATCGTATCAATCACACTTTTGTCGTTTGTTGCTTTGACCTTCGACTTCCTCAACGCTGCTGCCGCCCATACTGAACAACCTGCTTCGGACGACAAAGCCGCTATTCGCGTCGCGATCACCGACTACATCCAAGGATATTATCTAAGTGATCCCATCCGCATGGAACGATCGCTCCATCCTCATTACTTGAAACACACTATCAGCGGATCCAACGGCAATCTGCAAATTACCGAAAAGACCGGCCCGGAAATGGTGGAGGAAGTCCGAACCAAAGATGAGTTAACTCCTGAATCGGATCGGAAGAAAGAGATTAGCATTCTCGATCTCAACTGCGATGTCGCTTCCGTAAAACTCGTTGCGGCGTATTGGACCAACTATATGACGCTTTGCAAGCAGAACGGCCAGTGGAAGATTCTTTCGGTAGTAAAGAGAAACCAGGACTGACTGACCTACACTTATTTGTACTCCACCACTTGTGAAAACCACTCACTTGATCTTGTTAATCGTCTCGACCTCGCTTCTCGCGAGCTGCGCGTCATCGCCGCAGCATCCGTCGCTCAGCAGTAGCGCAACCGAATTGCAGTTAAGCGCCACCATGTCGGACGGGCAGATTATTCACGCTCTGGGATTCGATCCCGCTCAATTTGAGCCGCACCGATCCTACGGTGACGAGGGTCGCGGCACATCCTATAAATCTGCCGATGGCCAATGGATCAGCATCGTTCGTTCGGAGACGACCGGCACTCTGGTCACAGTCTGGGATGCACATGGACAGCAAGGTCGATGGGACCTCGGCTTTCGCTAGGCCAGGTTAACCTGCTTGGCATGCGTTGAACGGCTTCCTTGCTATCGAGCGGAAAGCGGCGGAGCACCGCCGCACTCCACAACGCAAGCGCCAATATGGTGTCTGACAAGTCGGCTACGTCTTGGAGTGCGGCGGTGCTCCGCCGCTATTAAACCGAGCCTCTTGCTGTCCGGAGTCCATAGGCAACATCGTCTGGCCTTTCTCTGTTTCACACTAACGCACGCCTAACTACATAGGAACGCACTTGTAGTCCCGCCCTTGACTTACACGCGCTCCTCAGTCGAGCATTCCACTAACCCTTCGAATCAATCGGCGCGTAGATCATTCAGCCGTCTCTTGTGCGCCGTTTCCAGCCGGTGTTGCCGAAATTTCCCAACCACAAAGAACAGGGTGAACGCAATTCCGTAGACCAACGCTACGCCAACTGCGAAGATGAGATCAACTGGATCGACACTCAGAGCAAGTCTCAGCATCGCTATTATTCTAGTGATATCGGTTGGTCCGATCAAACTGGAAATAACAATGAGTGCGTTCCGAGACGGGTCAGTCTCTAGCGTGCGTTTAACATTGTGCGAACGGCTTCCTTGCTATCGAGCGGAAAGCGGCGGAGCACCGCCGCACTCCACAACGCAAGCGCCAATATGGTACCTGACAAGTCGACTACGTCTTGGAGTGCGGCGGTGCTCCGCCGCTATTAAACCGAGCGCGCTGCAGTCCGGAGCCGAGATGGAACAACGTGTGGCCTTCTCTCTATTCTCTCGGGTTCCTTTGCGCCCTCTCGCCACGGCGTGCCTTCGACCCATTCTAATCTCCTTCGCGCGCCAAAATCCAACCCCCGGCTTGACTTTCCTCCGTTGAGTTGGTAAAAGGCCGTTGCAATTGCCCACAGCATAGAAGGTGGCTTGCACCGCGGGATTTCAAGGGATTATGCTTTTTGGGCAACACCAGTTTTCGATTAGCTATTGGAGAGTCTTCCTACTCTTCTCGGTCGTCGCCTTTGGCTTTCTGGCAAAAGCGGATGCATCCGTCGACACGATCCAGTTCACGACTTCGCCAGTTCTCTTCCCAGCGTTCGACGCAACTATTTCTGATTACGTCGTCCGCACCACCGGCACCACTACAGTTCAGGTGACGGTGACAAATTCGGATCCGTTAGATACGACCACGACTGTCTCGGTGGATGGTGCCCCAGCAATCGTGGGAGGATTCAGCGCCCAGGTTACTCTTGATCAGGGTCAGGGATTCAAGATCGCGGTGGTCCAGGATGGAACGTCAAAAGATTACTTTGTTAGAACACTTGGGAACGGGTTTCCAACCTGGGGAAGTGAGCGTCCCGGGGCGCCGCAGGCAGAGTTTTATGTTGTTGCGCCAAGTGACGGAGTCGGAGCTGCCAATCGCTATATTACTATCTATGACACGAACGGCGTCCCGATTTGGTGGACCCGGCCGCCAAATCCACATCGGCCTATCGATGCGAAGATCCTTCCTAACGGAGAGGTGCTTTGGACCGAGAGCGACACCACCAATCCGAACGTCGGTTTGAAAGCCGAACATCGCAGACTGGATGGATCAATTGTGGACGATTCGATTGCCGCGTCCGGTTACGAGTTTGATGTCCATGATGTCCAACGTCTGGATAATGGGAACTACCTGGTCATCGGCTCCGGCAGCCGGTGCTGTTACAATCTGGTCAGTCACGGCGGTCCACCGAACGCAACGATCCGGGACTGTATCCTCCAGGAAGTAACATCCGACGGAACAACCGTCTGGACATGGCTAGCGTCCGATCATATCGGGATCGACGAAACCCAACAGCAATGGTGGACGGCCGCGCTGGGGACGAGGCCCGTCGACGCTTTCCATATTAATTCAGCCGTAATGGACGCCGCGCATGACCTGTTGATTTCGCTGAGGCACACGAACGCAATTTATAAGGTGGCCAATCCTCAAGCTCTGCAGAATCCCGGTAAGATCATTTGGAAGCTCGGCGGATCTCCTTCCACTATTGAACCCGGAACGCTTCTGACTGTATTGGGCGACCCGATCTTCAGCGCAGGCGGCGGCTTCGGCGGCCAACATTATGCCCGATGGTTTGATGCGGGTGACGGCCAACTTTACGTCACGTTACACGATAACGGGACCAACCTCGGGCGTCCGCCACGTGGCGTGATGTATCAGATTAACGAAGAAAAGCAGACGGCTACTTTGATGGAAGACGTCAGAGATAATGCCTCGCCTAACATGACTTCTGCCTGCTGTGGCAGCGCGGCGAAACTTCCCTCCGGCAACTGGGTTATGTCCTGGGGAGGAAGACCACTGGTAACAGAGTTAACCCCGTCTGGCGACCGGGCTGTTGCCCTCACTTTTGGAGTCTTTTCGTATCGAGTGGATCCAGTTCCCTCAGGCACAGTGACGCGGGCGCAACTTCGAGCGGGAATGGATGCTCAATATCCACGTCCAACTCCAACTCCATCGCCAACACCGACTCCAACTCCAACGCCGACCGAAACCCCCACCCCGACACCTACTCCAACCGCAACTGCAACCGCAACTGCAACGCCAAGTCCAACGTCAACACCCACAGCCACCCCGCCCCCGCCGCCCATCTATATTTCTGGAAAAATCCTTTACTGCTCGACCTCAGGCTCTGTTTCGGTTCCAAATGTAACGCTCATCCTAACTGGAGATTCGATGAGCGCGACGGTCTCCGATTCGTCCGGCGATTACCAGTTTTTGAATCTAGTGCTGGATGATTCTTATGTAGTGACACCCAGTAAACCTGCGTTGTTACCGGGTAATTCAAAAATCAATACTACGGACGTCGTCGCAACTCAACGGCATTTCCTCCACATCACCCTGCTTCCACCGGGTTGCCAGCAAACGGCAGCCGACACCAACGGAGACGGTCTTGTTAACACAGTCGATGTCATCGCGATTCAACGATTTTTCCTTGGCCTAGCGACCGGTATTGCCAAAACCGGCCAGTACCATTTCACTCCAGAAAACAGAGTCTATTCGTCGCTCTCGACCGCCGAATCCGATCAGGATTACTACGGCGCTCGTCTTCGGTGACGTGGCGGCACCTTTTGCTGAGCCTTAGCGATTAGCGAGCTCGCTCTTCAGCCTCGTTCCCAAATTCTGTTTGGTACGTGGGTAGCGTGGCTAACCGTTCCGAAAATAGCCCAGCGCTTTAGCGCTGGGATTTGATATGAGGAGTGCCTTCAGTCCCTTCAGGGACGACAGACTCAATGCTTGTCGATGGGGCTTCTGTCGTCCCTGACGGGACTCAATGACAATAATGAGCGTCGGACCCCAGCGTTAAAACGCTGGGCTATCTTCAGGAAAACATCGAGCCGCTCAACACGTACTCTGTTTGGGACCGCCGGCAGTGTTCGACAGGAACTCGAGGATGATCCGCTGGCTTCGCCTTACTTCTTGCCCCCTCGCTCCCAAACAGAGTTTGTGAACGAGGAAAAACAACCCCCTTTCCCGCTATTACGGCAAAGACGCCAGCCCTTGCTCCGCTTCCTTGTAATCGGGTTTCAACTGAAGCGCTCTGCCCCAGGCCGCGCGCGCTTTGCTGTAATCCCCACCGCCAAACGCGACTTTCCCCAACTGATACCACGCATCTGGATTTTCAGGATCAACCCGCGTTGCGTTTTCCAGCCACCGTTGCGCCTCCACCAGATCAACCGTCGCCGCTGTCTTGCCGCGCTCTAAATAAAATAAGCCGAGGACATGGAAATTATTTTTTACCGATGGGTGATCCGGATAAATCTTCTGCGCAATATTCCAATATTCTTCTGCTTTGTCGTACTCCCCCAGCCTGCAATAGGCCACGCCGAGATTGAGATAACCGTTCAGATGTTCCTTATGAATACGAACCGCTTTCTCTGAATACGGAATACTTTTCCTCGTTAACTCGAGCGCGTCCGTCTTGTGCTCCGGACGTTCCGACATATCGATACAGGCTTTGCCCGCGTTCCCATTCGCCAACGCGCTGTTCGGAACGGTTTCGACATCAGTCAGGAAGAGGGTCGCGTCGTTTTTCCACTGTGCGTTACGTGGAATGACAACCGCGGCACATGGCAGAGCGAGTCCAAGGGCCAGTGCGACAACCGCTCCGGCCTGTTTTTCACCGGAACCAACTTTACCGATCGCCCAACCACAGAGCAGGGCCAGGGCAAGAACAAATCCGAACGACGAATGATAGATCAGCCGTTCACCCATCGTCGCCCCGATATTGATTGCGAAATTCGAAACGAGAAACAGGTTTAACAGGTAAAAAGCGAAAGCAAACGCGAGAAGATTTCGCCGGAGAAACAACACAATCGTCGCCCCGATCATTCCAAGATGCAGAACAATCGAGAGCCAAACTCTGGTATCACCAAAATTGGTGTACGGAATCGTATTATACGAATAATCACTCGATAACGGAGACGGCCAGAAGAGAAGCCGGAGATAATGATTTAGGATTTCGATCTTGGTTGCCCACTTTTCGGGCATGGTGGCAAATTTAAATGGGTTATTTAAGACGTCGCCGTCCTCGGAAACGCTGCCCCATCCGACGATCGAGAATCGCAAGATCAGGTAGATCGTCAGCACTCCCATATACGGAAGCACGGCTTTGAAGCTGTTCGTCAGTGTTTCCTTGCTCACCATGAATAACAGCATTGGGACCAACGCAATTAAGGTCACGGCGTACTCCTTCGAAAGGAGCGCCAGGAAATAAAACAGGAGGCCGCAGATCAGCTGCGAGATTTTTGCCGTTTCGCGATAACGAAAGACAAAAATTAGGGTGAGAACAACGAAGAGGAACGACATGATTTCGTCCCGGCTTTTTACATTCGCCACCACTTCGGTGTGCACTGGATGAATCAGAAACAGGACGCAGCTCAAAAACGCGATCAGGGGTGTTTTTGGCAAAACATGGCGCCGCAGCAGATGCAGCAGGCAAAGCACGGAAAAAAGGTAAAGCGACACATTGATGAAGTGCCGAATAAACGCGACGTCCCCTTCCGGCTTTGGATCGCTGTTGCTCCCGAAGAGTTGCTGCTCGATCGCGAACGTTACGACCGAGAGCGGCCGATACCGGCCGCCAGAAAGCGGCTGGTCCGATCCCATGCGCGAATAGAAGTTCTGATAAACATCCGTCGCAAAGATTTTTGGAATCCCGGCGAACCCTTCCTGCACATAGGTGTTGTTAAGGATCACGATGCCGTCATCGAGCGCGTAGAGATTGGCGAAGGTGTTAGCGTAGAAGAGCAGACCGAGAATAATCAGGATGGCACCCTGAACCATTTCGTTTCCGAGAAAGCCGGATCCGGTTGGTTTGGATTTTCCTAGCGCGCTTTTTCCCATTTTCGATTGGTCGTTGGATGAGCAGACGATCTATTCCCTACCCTAGCCGTCTAAGCTATCAGGTTGCCCGCAGGCACGCGACCTCGCAGCGGACGACGCGGTTGTAGCGGCGCTTCTGCGAAGCGCCCAGGTAGTTGAGGTCGGTCGGCCTTGAGTGGTAAATTGTCGGTCACGTCGATATCAGGGCGCTTCGCAGAAGCGCCACTACACCGCGCCCGACACGCGAGTATTACGTCAGGCCAGGGAGTGAGAACGCCACCAACCGGCAGTCCTGCCAACCTCAACACACGGGATAAACCGTGCTCACAGTAACTAGCAACAGCCAGTGGCGTTCTGGCCCTGGGAAGAAATCCATTCCGACCCAGATCCCTCTTTCCGCCTGACACTTTAAACACATTTTATGTGGGTCAAGTGTTTTTATTCCCGCCTGCGCTCCCAGAGACTACCGACCCCAAAATATCTGCAGCGGACGCGCCAAGTTCCCTCGCACAACCTACCAACAAGTAGGAAAAATCCCTCCTTCGTGAACCTTTGTGCCCCTGGTCTGAGGCTGCGATCGTTAGGAATCTTCCACTTCCTAACAGGGGCATGGGACGTGCTCGGGCATTTTTTCAGACGTGAAACCGAACGGAACAGGCACCCGCCAATGCTGCATTTGCTTTTGCTGGGCAAAGGACGGCGACTCATTGCCGAGTGGAACGCCCCGACCAGAAGGCTGGATACCCAGCGACAACTGGATCTGCCGGCGTTGTCAACGCGAAGTGCGTAACGAAGCGATCGTTCGCGCCGCTCTCGATCAATACGAGAAACGCCAGGCCATTCAATACGGTATCGATCCAGGAAAGTAACGGCCGATTCTTAATCGCAGGTGGAACGTGACCTCCGAGGACGTTGTTAACATGATTGGGTCTCGCCCTACCATTTGCTGCAGAAATGGGTGACAACGGCTCGGCGGTTAATTCGTTGCAAGATTTAGTGGCGCTTCTGTGAAATCGGCCCCTGAGTTGGATTCAATGCTGCCTTAGAAGCGCTCGATTTGGCGACGATGCTCGTCTCGGGGCGCTTCACAGAGGCACCACCACAACCCGAACTCCATATTCGCGTTTTTCGCACCGTGCTCGGATGTTGCCCTACCTCAAGCACGGTGATTCGTCCCTTTTGTTGACGACAGCGCTTTACTCGGGACATTGAGCAACTCGAACCCATTATGAGAAACAAGCTTCCTCTCCATGTGTTGCTGGCGATCGCCAGCTTCGTTCAACTCTCCCTCGTCAGTAATTCTGCTCTTGCGCTCACTGGGGACATTTACGAAACCAACGAACAGCAGATCCTGCGTATGACGCCTGGACAAGCCACCCCCATTTCCTTTGCACAAGGGTTCTCGAATCCGAAAGGTCTCGTTTTTGACGGCACCGGGAAACTCTATGTGGCTGATGCAAGTCGCGGGTCGATAATTCGTTTTACCGTTCCAGACGGAACAGGCTTTACCTTTGCCTCAAATCTCTCTGCGCCTGTTGCAGTAACATTTGATACAGCTGGTTTTCTTTATGTTGGCGAAGCTGGCAACGGCAACATCAGCAAGTTCAACGTAGCGGACGGATCAAAGACCACGTTCGCCAGCGGCGCCGGCGAACCCGGCGGAATGGCATTTGCCACTACCGGACATCTCTTTGTCTCCAACTTCGCCGGTGGCGTAATCTTCGAGATTACTCCAGACGGCACCAAGACCACTTTTGCAAGTGGACTAAATTTCCCCGCCGGTCTCGCCTTTGATACAGGTGGTAATCTTTTCGTAGCGGATTCCGGTTCCGGCGTCATTTATAAGTTCGCCCCAGACGGATCGCGAACCAATTTTGTCGGTGGTTTGAACGAACCTTACGGACTTGTTTTTGAATCCACCGGAAACCTGGTCGTCTCATGTCACGGCAACGGAGCCACGCTGCGTTTCACTCCAGGCGGAGATCGGAGCACGATTTTCTCGAGTGACTTTAATACGCCGCAGTTTGTAACGGTCGAACCGGCGACGCACCAACTGCTGAATATGAGCACGCGCGCATTTGTTGGGACCGCAGATCATTTTCTTATCGGCGGATTTAATATTGGTGGAGTTGGGCCCGTTGGAACGACCGTGGTAGTTCGAGCCTTGGGGCCGTCGCTTGCCGCGTCCGGGATTGCGGATCCGCTGGCTGATCCGTTGCTTGGGGTGCTCGATCAAAACGGGACGCTGATTGCCTTTAACGACAACTGGATGAATGCGTTGCCGGACCAAAAGGTTTCGATTGCCAGCCTAACGCCTTCGAACGACAACGAAGCCGCTTTGCAGCTAACGTTGCGGGGCGGTTCTTACACGGCCGTTGTCAACAGCGCGACCGGGGGCACTGGTGTTGCCTTAGTTGAGGTTTACAACATTCAGTAGGCGGCGTTAGCCGTCCGGCGGTGCGACGCGCACCGTGAACAGGTCCTATCGGGCACATAAGACCTATGAGGGCTTCCGCAAATTTCGACCTCCCGCTAAGGGCGCACTACCTCTTCGAAATCGCGCGTCCGCCGTAAGATCCGGAAATCGGTATCGCTGGGACGATAGGTGTATCCCATGTTACGTAAGCTCAAATCCCGATCGGCCTTGAATCGTTCGGCCACCTCGTATTTCGCGGCAGTTTCCGGAAAGCGATAAACGAACTCCCCATATTCGTTGGGACGCAGGACCGCGTGGGTCGGTTGCAGCGCATTGACTAATCCCGCTATCCGCGGCGGCGACAAATTCTTCATCGCGCGCACGGCGATTTTCGAGCCGAGCCCCGGAAAATCATAAACCGTTTTGTTAAATGCCGCCCAGCCAATGAACCCGAGCGGCTCCAGCACGACGGTGTCATCCGGTTTTGTCATCATCGCAGCAAGGCTCGCCCCTGTTCGGGCGCGCACCTGATCTTCGATTTTTTCCTGAACGCGTTTATCCAACGGCATCGAGAACGGTAAATGAATTGCGTAAGCTAAAGCGATCACCAGTCCGAGAGCGATCGCGGGACGCGGCCCTTTGGCCGCCAGCTCCGACAACCCATATCCAGCAACCAAAAAGAGAAGCGCGACGAATGGCGGCAGATACCACATGTAATAGGAATTCAGAATGGTCGAGTTGCGGTAAAGCACGAACCCCGCAAATGCCGCCCCCGGGATGAGCAGCTCCGGTTTCTTGCGAATTGCTACCAGCAATCCACCCGCAAACAGCAACAACACCAGCGCAACAATCGTCTTTAACAAGAAATCCGGGATCGGCGCCGTTTCACAAAAATAATATTCTTTGAACGGCGCGTAATCGCGCCAGGACCGGATGGTGAACTGTCCTATCTCTTTCCACGTCGCAGAAAACATTCCGATTTGGTACGACCACGACTTCGCTACGATCGTGTTCGGGACAGGCGATCCATAATAGAGAGTGGCAAAGCCATACCATGCGATGCCTATCGCTAGCGGCGTGATCGCCACTTTCCAAATGGCCTGACGATGACAAAGGAGCAGACCGATTCCGACTGCCGGCAACAGGAACATAACAAACTCCGGACGCGAAATTGACGCAATGCCACAGGCAAAGCCAAGAGCCCACCAGTTTCGATTCAGATAGAAATAAATGACCGCGAGCGCTGTTGCGGTAACGACTTGCGTTTCCATTCCGCCCATCCCGAAGAAAACCTGGAGCTGATCACAAGCGAGATAGGTCAGAACGAGAATCTGGGCGACCCAATGAAATCGGAGCAACACTCCAATGCGATAGGCAAAATAGATTGCAGCGACCGCCGCAACAAGGCTCGACAACCGCAGAAAGAGAAGTCCCTGATGAAAAAATTCACCGACGATCGGAATCAGGACACTGACCGGCGAGGTGAAACTCTGGACATACGGTTCACTCACATGATGCGTCAGCCCGACGCCTTCCCAGACGTTGCGCGCGGCCGTGATTGTGATCATCGCGTCCTCCCAAATCCGGCCCGTGTAAAACCAGAATGTTAATCGGGTGCCCAAGGCCACGACGCAAAAGATCGTCAGCAATGGATTCTGACGCAGCGTCCGGGCAATGGATTCGAGTTTCAAAGAAACGCCACCAACCTTCACGCGCCACCCCGGAGCAATGTCAATGCCGTGAGCAAAAGCGGATTATCTAAACGTTGCTCCCACTCCACTTTAACTTCTGGCGCACGACTCCGAAAAAAGAAATATCAGGAAGAGAAGCCAACGGAAGCGATCTACTTGATTTCCGCATCGCAACCACGCTCCCAGACTCAATGTGCAATGGCTCTCGTCCGTCCACCGTCAGAAAAACCGGGTGCTCGCGTTCGGTTACTTCGACCTCGATCGTCGCGGTTTCGTCCACAATGATCGAGCGATTGGTCAGCACATGCGGACAAATTGGCGTAATGACAAATGCCCCGGACTCCGGCGCCAGAATAGGTCCACCGGCAGATAGCGAATAAGCAGTCGATCCGGTCGGAGTCGCCACAATTAATCCGTCGGCGTTGAACTCTGTCAGCGACTCACCATTCACCCGAGTCTTTAACCGGACCAAACGCGAGATTTCGCCTCGACTAAAAACGGCATCGTTTAATCCGGTCATCGTCTTCGAAACCTTCCCACCGACTTTCACTGTCACCTCGAGCAACGTTCGTTTGCTGAAAACCATTTTGCCGTCCGCGATGCATTTGACCGCTTCAGCGCTGGCGGACGAATTAACGCAGGTCAGAAATCCAAGTGAACCAACGTTGATTCCAAAAATCGGTTTGATCTGATCACCAAGCGCACCGACTACACTCAATATTGTGCCGTCGCCTCCAAGCACAACGAGCAATTCCGCTTCGCGCCCCAAATCCTGAATCGTCTGATTCGATTTCAGTCCCGCCACTTCCGCCGTCCTCGATTCTAACAATACCGATAGCTTTACCTGAGCGAGCTCCGCACTAAGCGACCGCACCAATTCCGCAACACCCTCTTTCCGCGGATGGGCGATCAGGCCGATTTTCGTTGGACGCATATGAAAAATTCCTGGTTGCCATCCGTGCCGGTGATTCCAGAGGGCACTACACCATTTACAGTTTGCCCTGATTGAATAACAAAGTCGCGGATCTTCGCCTGCGCTTTTTCATGGAGCGCCACGTCGCGGACGATGCCGCCATGCGCAACATCTGCCGCTTCCAATTCAAATTGTGGCTTGATCAGGGCGACGATCATTCCGTTCGGAGTTACTAAATCGAAGGCGTTCGGCAAGATTAAAGTCAGCGAGATAAAGGAAACATCAATCACGCAAAGATCGATTTGTTCCGGCACATCTTCCCGGCGCAGATAACGGGCGTTCAGTTTTTCACGGACGATGACTCGCGGATCGTTCCGGATTTTCCAGGCTAATTGTCCGTGACCGACATCGATCGCATACACTTTTGTCGCACCACGCTGGAGCAAACAATCGGTGAACCCACCGGTGGATGCGCCAATATCGAGAGCGGTGAGGCCCTCGACCGAAATATCGAAATGATCGAGAGCTCCTTCCAGCTTAGTGCCACCGCGTCCGACGTATTGCGGAGGGGTTCGAAGCGAGATTGCGGCATCGGATTTCACAAGAGTAGACGCCTTGTTGATGATCTGATCACCGATTTTCACTTCTCCGGCCATAATGGCTCGCTGGGCTTGCTCTCGGCTGGGCGAGAGGCCTAGCTCGACGAGCAAGGTGTCTATTCGGAGTTTTTTGGTCATTTCCAAGGGGTGGGAGCGGCGGCGTGTGAATGGTGATCGGTGATTAGTGAATGGTTTTCTAGTTCTCGTCGCATTCTGTTATTCACGTAATAACAATTACATTATCGTTTTTTATAAACGGTTTACGTCACTTATTTACAATCTATTCACCAATCACCAATCACCATTCACTCCCCGCTGCTCTCAGGCTCAGAGTCTCCCCCAAACCTTTTCAACAGTTCATCAAGCGAGGCCACATCCTCCGCCGCCGCCCGGCGCCGCTGGTATTTGCGGTAAACAATATCTCTTGCAGTCCGGAGATCCTCCAAGAGCGGCTGATCATAATAAGTCCAGTCGAGTTCATCCGCGTATTTCGCTTGGAAACGCCATACCCCACCGAACTTGGTCACGCGGATCTCGCGTTTTCGGCCATCGGCATCCTTCTCTTTCCATATGTGTTGACTCCGCATCGGCGGCCCACCTTACATTAGTAGCTTGAAGGACGCAGCCAGATTGCTCACCTATCTTGTCGCCACCGTTCTCTTTGGGGCATTGGTCGCGCCTCCGCTCTATTGGACGGAACAATGGCTGGTTTCGGAAAAGATCTTTCCCGGCCTGGCCAACTTCGATTTCGAAGCGTATTTCCACCGCGCACTTTTGGTTGGTGCCGTCCTATTCCTTTGGCCGTTGCTTCGCTCTCTTGGAATCAGAAACCAGAGTGATCTCGATCTCGTTCCAAATCCGCACTGGATCCGGGATATCGGGGTAGGATTTCTCCTTTCTGTCGGGCCGGTGATTTGTCTCGCTGCCGTTCTCTTGCTTCAGGATATTTATAATGTCCGTGCCGTTATCAGATGGAACGCGGTCGGATCTGTGGCGCTGACGGCGATGGTTGTGCCGTTCATCGAGGAATCACTTTTTCGCGGATTTTTCCTTGGGGTCATGCTTCGCCGAAATCGGCCGATCAATGCGATGCTGCTGACCTCGGCTGTTTATGCGATCATTCATTTTCTTAAAGCGCCTGATGACACCACGACAGTGGTAACCTGGTTCTCAGGATTCGTCTCTCTCTCGCATTCGTTTGACCAATTTCGTTCGCCGATGCTGCTCCTCGGTGGATTTACCACTTTGTTCCTGATCGGACTGATTTTGGCTGACTCGCGGCTCCGCACAAAATCGCTCTGGCTTCCAATTGGGCTTCACGCTGGCTGGATCTTTGCGAGCGGTGCGTTTAATAAAATCGCGCAGCGCGAAGTGGTGATACTGCCATGGTTAGGAAAGAATTTGCTCATCGGTTTTATTCCATTGGCAGTTTGTTTGGTAAGCTGGTTTTTTCTCTGGAGTTGGCAGAATTATGCGCGTAAGACCTAATCCACTCGCGGCGCTGGCCTCCCTCTTTTATCCAGCGCTTTGTGTCGCCTGCTCGAAGCCGGTTAGTCGTTCCGAGTACCTCTGCGATATTTGTCAGGGGCAGGCACCGCGAATTCTTCCGCCGTTTTGTGCGAAATGTTCGGAGCCATTTTTCGGAGCGATTACTGATGAATTTCGTTGCGCGAATTGCGAAGACCGAGTTCTGCACTTTGACGCAGCGGTCGCGGTCTATCGTAGTCGCGGGCTGGTGCGAAATCTGATCCACGAATTCAAATACCAGCGCCAACATTACCTTCGTCATCCCCTCACCGGCTGGCTTCATGAGAGCATGAATGATCCCCGACTGGTGGGCCGCCGCTTTGACGTGATCGCATCAGTCCCTTTGCATCCTGCGCGCGAACGCGAACGCGGCTTTAATCAGGCCACGTTGCTGGCAGAATTGCTAAGCAAGAAAATCGCAGTCCCTTTTCGCGCAATCCTCGAACGACCTCGCTACACCACTACCCAAACCGCACATGATCGGGCCGAAAGAATGGAAAATTTACGTGACGCCTTTCGTTTACGAAAAAAGGCGAACGTGCGACAATTGCGGGTGCTTTTGATTGACGACGTATTGACCACCGGCTCAACCTTGAGCGAATGTGCTCGGATATTGAAACGAGCCGGAGCAATATCCGTTCATGCGGCAACCGCGGCCCGCGCATAACCATGGCAATTTTCAAAAGACCAGCTCTTAAGGCCGAAAGCCGAAAGAAACGCGAAATGCCGCAAGGCCTTTGGCAAAAATGCCCGGGTTGTTCCGAAGTCGTACATGAGATCGAGCTGTCTCAAAATCAACGGGTCTGCCCGAAATGCGATTACCACTTCGCGCAGTCGGCCCGGGAACGAATCGCCAACCTGCTGGACCCGGAAAGCTTTATCGAACGAGATGCGGACCTGCGGTCGGTGGACACTCTTCGATTTGAAGGAATGGCCAGTTACAAGGATCGCCTCAAGAATTATCAGGATCAGACCGGTCTGTCTGATGCGGTGATAACCGGCTCCGGCGTTATCGAAGGCCATAACATCGGCATCGCAGTAATGGAATTCAGCTTTCTCGCGGCCACGATGGGATCGGTTGTGGGCGAACGAATAACGCGAATCATTGAATACGCGACGGCCAAAAAGTCCCCGGTGGTCATCGTTTCTGCCTCGGGCGGAGCGCGGATGTATGAGGGAATGTTGAGTTTGATGCAAATGGCCAAGACCAGCGGCGCGCTGGCCCGGCATAATAACGAACGGTTGCCTTACATCTCCGTTCTGACCAACCCGACTACTGCGGGAGTAATGGCGAGCTTTGCATCGTTAGGTGATGTCATTCTGGCCGAGCCCCGCAGCATGATCGGTTTCGCCGGACCACGCGTGATCAAGGAAACTACTCACCAGGATTTGCCCAAGAGTTTTCAAACCGCCGAATTCCTGGAAGAACACGGATTGATCGACCAAATCGTTCACCGAAAACAATTACGGGCACAAATCACGCAGTTCCTCGATTACTTTTCCAAGACGAAATGACGGTAGGCGAAGCTGAGGCCACGAACGCCTCATCCGCAGAGGCGGAGGCCGCACTGGCTTATCACGAAACGCTCTCCTGGCTCTATCGCACCCAGCTTTTCGGGATCAAACTCGGGCTGGATAACGTCCAACGATTGCTAAATGCGCTCGCCCTTCCCGATAAGCGGCAGCGCATTCTTCATGTCGCCGGCACAAACGGGAAAGGTTCCGTTTGCGCAATGATCGCTGCCATCTGCCGGGAGGACGGCTATCGCACTGGCTTGTTCACTTCCCCTCACCTTGTCACCTATCGAGAACGCATCCAGGTCAACGGCGAAATGATTTCACCGAACGACGTGGCCAGCAATCTCGCCTTTATTCGAGATCTGACCCGGGATTGGGATCCGCACCCGACGTTCTTTGAACTCACCACCGCGTTGGCACTCCTTCATTTCAAGAAACAGGCATGCGACATCGTGGTGCTGGAGACAGGTCTCGGCGGCCGACTCGACGCAACTAATGCGGTCGCTCCTGTTGTGTCTGTGATTACACCAATCTCGTTGGACCACCAAAAATGGTTGGGCCACACCCTGGCAGAAATTGCGGGGGAAAAAGCGGGAATCATCAAGCATAACGTTCCGGTCGTGTCCGCCGCGCAAGATCCAGTGGCCGAACGAGTCATTCGGGCGCGCGCGACGGAATGCAACGCGCCCCTGGAAATTGTAACTCAATCGTACACTACAGATTCACTTGAACTCGCTGGCAGTTATCAAAGACGGAATGCCGCGGTTGCGATTGCGGCTTTGCGTGCAGCGGATATTCAGTCTGACTCAAAATGCGATCACCCGCGGCTTACAATCCGTTCATTGGCCGGCGCGTTTTCAACGATGGGATGATCGAACCATCATTGACGGCGCTCACAATCCGGCGGCGGCAAAAGTTCTTGCAGAAACCTGGCGCGAAATGTTTGGGGAACAACGCGCCACCATTGTTCTGGCCATACTTGCCGACAAAGATGTCGATGGGATTTGTCGCGCGCTCGCACCGATCGCTCGACGGTTCGCGCTTCCGCAGATCCGCAGCCAACGCGCATTACCACCGAACGACTTGGCGCAATGCCTTTCCTTAATTAATCCATCACTCCATTACTCTATTGCTCCAACAATCGCCGATGCACTGGAGCTCGCCCGCGCAGAAACAGATCCAATCCTGATCACCGGCTCATTGCATTTCGCGGGCGAAACCCTCGCGCTGCTTCAAAATAATCCGGCCTCGTTCGAGGAATGCGCGCAATAGCGCTCCCAAGAGCGATGGAGTGGAGCGTTGTAGCCACGGCCCTGCGGGCCGTCTGGTCGCTACGCTTGGAGCAATGGAGTATTTGATTGTTGGAATGGCGCCTCCCCTTCTCAAGGGAGACGGAAGGGTGAGGGTTTGACCACCCCATTACTCCACCTGGGCAGCCGTGGCTACAACGCTCCGTCATAACTTGCACTTGCCCGATTGCCTCGTCCGGAGCCTATTGAGAATCTCGTGAAATCTCTTCGACTCGGCGTCAACATCGATCACGTCGCAACCTTGCGGCAGGCGCGTTACGCGACCATGCCCGATTCGCGAAACGCCGAACCTGATCCGGTTGCAATCGCGAGTGTCTGCGAACGGGCCGGAGCCCACGGCATCACGGTGCATCTGCGAGCCGATCGGCGTCACATTCAGGATCGTGACGTGGAACGGTTGCGCGAGAACATCATCACCAAACTAAACCTCGAGATGGGAAACACGCCGGCCATCATCGACATTGCGTTACGCATTGTGCCCGACGAAGTCTGCCTCGTTCCGGAGAATCGAAAGGAAGTTACCACCGAAGGCGGGTTGGATCTCGTCGCAAATCAAAAAGAGTTGATGCGAACGGTAAAACGGATGCATGCCGCTGGGGTCCGCGTCAGCATGTTTATTGATCCCGTCCCGAAACAGATCGATGCAGCAGTCGCGCTCGGCGCCGACATAATCGAATTGCACACCGGCAAATTGGCCAACGCCTTTACCGAGAAGGTCGAGACGCAGGAGCTCGAACGATTGCAACAGGCTGCGATTCGGGCTGCGGATGCGAAACTACAGGTCAACGCGGGTCATGGCATCAATTATCGGAACATGACTTTGATCAAAAAAATCCCGCACCTGGTCGAGCTAAACATTGGTCATTCGATCGTCGCACGCTCCATTCAGGTCGGGTTAGACAAAGCAGTGCGCGAGATGCTTGCGCTGATGGAGAAATACAAAGGGTAACTGTTAGCGCCATCTACTGCACTCACACTTCTCCTCGTTCCCAAACTCAATTTGGGAACGCACTTTGTCTTCGAAACTCTGTTTCGCTGGAATTACGCGCGTCTCTCCCTCGTGCACGGGAGTAACATGTCCCTTCTCTGGGGCAACAGAGTTGCGTAGGCATCTGCATTCCCAAACAGAGTTTGGGAACGAGGAGCAAGAAGTGAGCGATCTAAATCGCTTTGGCTTAAATCAGCGATTTGTAATCGCCGACCTAAATCTAATGCGGCGCAAGCCGCCACTTATGGGAGTGATCGTTGTAACATGGGCGGCGACGAATCGCCATTCGTTGTCGAACATCGTTCCAAAGAAGTGAGCGATTGAAATCGCTGTGGATTAGTTCGGCGATTTTAGAAATCGCCGTTCCTTGGGCCATTGTAAATCGCTGATCTAAACCTAATTCGGTGCAGCCGCTGCTAATTCTTCGCTTGTCGATTCTTCCACGCAATTTTCATCGCCCGCCGCATGGTCGCCAGATCCGTCCCTGCAAGGCGGACAACGGTGCTCCCACGTTTTCCCCACGCCCCTTTGGCTGGTGTAAACACTTTAGGATTTATCCGCACCAAACCCGCCTGCTCTTCCACCGGCAGAATCACCATCCCATGATCATCATCGGGATATCCAAGCGAAGCGAAAATCTTTCCACGGACCCGAAAGTCAGGATGATTCATATGCTCGCTTTCGATCGCTCCAGGCAGCTGCAGCGCGAGACGACGAAATTGGGCAGCGGTCATACCTTTCATTTCGCTTCATGTCGCCAGCAATCTGACAACATGCGGCCAGAAAATAATCACCCCGATTACTGTCGCCGCAATTGCGGTCACCAGCACCGCACCGGCGGCCACATCTTTTGCATCCCGGATTAGCGGATGAAACTCGGGAGACGCAGCGTCAGCGAGGAATTCGAAAGCGGTGTTCAGAGCTTCAGCCGTCCAGACAATTGAAATGGCAAGAACAATCCAGCACCAATCAGCCGCGGAAACATGAAGAAGGACCGCCGCCAGAACAACAAGTATCGTCACAATCGCATGAATCCATGCGTTATGCTGGCAACGCACCATGCACCGGATACCGGTAATCGCGTGACGAACACTGCGAATTCGTCCGCTAAACTGAAACGAGCCATCTCGCTTCGGTATCGATTCGTCACCTGCCATACCACCAACGATTACAATCTAGCTTTTAGGAGCGCCAGCCAAAACCATCACGTGCCCCATCACATGCACTTGCACTTTAACTTACCCTTCCCCAGCCCCTCCGTTGATACCGAACGGCCCACAGGGCCGTCGCTACAACATTCCATCCTTTCATTGCGACGGCAGATACCAGACGGCCCATAGTGCCTGGCTACAACGCTCCGTTACTCCCCCACTCCACTACTCCACCAAACCGGTGTAAGTGAAAGTTAAAGTGCAGGTGCATGTGATCGCGCGGAACCGACTTTCCTTCCGGCGCGATTCATCTACCCTGCTTCCCATGAAATCGTGGCGCCTCATTTTGCTTACTGCCCTGTCGCTCTTCATCACAGCCAGTTCACACCTTAAAGCTGAGGAAATTTCCGCTGCGCCGACTCCCTATCCCGCGCCTTCCATCGCCCCCGGCACGGATCCCGCCACCGCGACCCGCGCCTGGCTCGACAGCGTTCCGGCCGATAAGCGCGCAAAGTCCGACGCCTATTTTGAAGGCGGTTACTGGCTCATCCTTTGGAATTACCTCCTGTCCGCTGCAGTGATGCTCTTCGTCCTCAACTCACGAATCTCTGCGCGTCTGCGTGATTTTGCCGAACGGACCACACGCTTCAAAGCCATGCAGATTGTCCTCTACACCATTCCATTTTTTGTCATCACCGCGCTTCTCCAGTTCCCTTTGTTCGTTTACGAAAATTTCTTCCGTGAACACAAATATGATCTGGCTACTCAGACATTTGGCCCGTGGCTTATCGATCAACTCAAAGCGTTTGGCTTCACCCTGATTGGTTTCCCGATTTTTCTGATCGTCTTGTACGCCGTGCTTCGAAGAGCACCGCGTCTCTGGCCGGTTTTGGCGGCGACGGTTGTTTTCGTTTTTCAATTGATCGTTATCATGATTTTTCCGGTTGTAGTCGAGCCAGCGTTTAACAAGTACACGCCGGTGGAAGATCCAACGATACGCGACCCGATCATTGCCTTGGCGCGAGCCAACCAAATTCCCACCGACAAAGTCTTTGAAGTTGATGCCTCGGCCCAGACCACCAGGATCAGCGCCAACGTGTCAGGGTTATTGGGAACAACCCGGATCGCGCTTAACGACAACTTGCTCAAGCAATGCACAATATCTGAGATTCGGCAGGTTATGGGACACGAGATGGGGCATTACGTGTTGAACCACGGAATGAAGCTCTCGCTCTATTTTGGCCTTGTCTTTCTGATCGGTTTTGCCCTGATCCAATGGGCACTGAATGCTGCGCTCCGGTGCCGTGGCGAAAAATGGGGCATCCGCGGCGTCGCCGATCCGGCTGGCCTGCCGTTGCTGGCTTTACTCCTTTCGACTTATCTCTTTCTAATGACGCCAATAATAAACAGTGCAATCCGAGTTACAGAGGCTGAAGCCGATATTTTTGGATTAAACACAGCGCGTGAACCGGATGGGTTCGCAAAAGCCGCGTTAAAATTGGGTGCCTATCGGAAGCTAGATCCTACTCCGCTGGAGGAATTCTTATTTTTCGATCATCCAAGTGGCCGCGCGCGAATCCGGATGTCGATGGATTGGAAATCGGCACACCTGCCGGCCGGCGGTGACGCCACGCCATAGCAGAAATCATAAGAGTCCTATGTGTCCCATAGGACCTATGCGTGCCGCGGCTACATCTTCTTTGCAATCGCCGCTAACCCAACTATCCGTTCTGACGATGAAACTGTTCCCGCTCTTTCTTCTTTTCTTTGCTTCCCTCTCGGGTCTGCAGCCGATCTTTGCGAAAGAACCCGATGCGCTCACTTACCCCTCAGCTCCTAGAGGCGATACCACGGACACCTATTTCGACACGAAAATCGCTGATCCCTATCGCGATTTGGAAAACGTCGATTCTCCGTCAACCAGGAAATGGATCGAAGCCGAAAACAAACTTACCGCCGAGTTACCTGGAACAGATTCCGGAGCGGCAACAAATAAACAAACGACTTACCGAGCTCTGGAATTATGAAAAGCAAGGTGTTCCAAACCGTGAAGGAGGCCGTTATTTCTTTTCCAAAAACACCGGGTTACAAAACCAGGATGTGCGTTTTCACCGCAACCACGTTGCCGGGTGAAGCCAAAGTCCTGATCGATCCAAATACTCTATCGAAAGATGGGACCGTCGCTCTCAGCGGAACCGCCGTCACCGATGATGGCAAATTGATCGCCTACGGATTAGCTGTCGCCGGCTCGGATTGGCAGGAATGGAAGATTCGCGAAATCGAAACCGGCAAAGACCTCTCTGATCAGGTAAAGTGGGTCAAATTTTCCGGAGCTTCGTGGAAACGCGATGGAAGCGGTTTTTTCTACAGCCGCTATGACGCGCCGGCTCGACAATCAACTGAAGCAAGCCAATTACTTTCACAAACTCTACTTTCACAAACTCGGAACCCCGCAGTCGAAAGATGAACTGATCTACGAACGAAAAGATCACAAAGACTGGAATTTCGGCGGGCAAGTCAGCGAGGACGGTCGTTACCTCATCATTGATGTCCATCAGGGATCGAGCACCAAGAACCAAGTCTTTTACAAAGATCTGCAAAATTCCAACGGCAAAGTCATCGAGCTATTGAACAAAGCAGGATGCGGCCTACAGCTTCCTTGGATACGAAGGTAACGCGTTTTGGTTTAGGACGGACCTCGATGCCCCGAAAGGCCGGATCATTTCGATCGATATCGAAAAGCCCGAAAACATCGCCACCCTGGTTCCGGAATCCTCAGACAAACTCGAGGGCGTCGATCTGGTCGGCGATCGCTTTATCGCTCGTTACCTAAAAGATGCCCACTCAGATGTACGCGTGTTCGATCTTTCCGGAAAATCAGTTGGCGAAATTTCTTTGCCCGGCCTCGGAACCGCGGGCGGTTTCACCGGCAAACGCAAAGATACCGAAACGTTTTACTCTTACGTCAGTTTCACCGAACCATCGACCATTTACCGTTACGACATCAAGACGGGAAAAAGCACCGCGCTGTTCCGGCCAAAGGTCGCTTTCAAATCGGACGAGTTTACGACTGATCAGGTATTTTATTCGAGCAAGGACGGAACGAAGGTCCCGATGTTTCTGACCTATCGAAAGGGACTCGAGAAAAACGGTAACAACCCGACCCATGCTCTATGGCTACGGCGGATTCAATATTTCGATGACACCCACTTTCACTCCCGAGATTGCGACCTGGCTCGACCTCGGCGGTGTCTATGCGGTTGCAACTCTGCGCGGCGGCGGCGAGTACGGCGAAGAATGGCACCAGGCCGGAACAAAACTTCGTAAACAAAATGTGTTCGACGATTTCATTGCAGCTGGTGAATGGCTGATCGAGAACAAATACACATCCACACCCAAGCTAGCGATTCGGGGTCGGAGCAACGGCGGCTTGCTCGTTGGCGCCGCCTTGACCCAACGACCCGATTTGTGGGGCGCCACTCTTCCGGCTGTCGGGGTGATGGACATGCTGCGTTTCCAGAAATTCACCATCGGCTGGGCTTGGACATCTGATTACGGCTCGTCCGATAATCCACAGGAATTCGCTGCGTTATATAAGTATTCGCCACTTCAAAACATCAAGCCAGGCGACAAATATCCGCCAACGTTAATTACGACGGCTGATCACGACGATCGCGTGTTCCCCGGGCACAGCTTCAAATTCGCGGCTGCTCTGCAGGCAGCGCAAGCCGGACCGGCACCGGTTCTAATCCGAATCGAAACAAAAGCAGGTCACGGCGCTGGCAAACCAACTTCAAAAGCGATTGAGGAATGGACCGATCAATGGGCCTTCCTGGTCAAGAATCTTCAGATGAAGATTCCGCAATAGGGTGCTTTTGGCGGAGCAGGCTCCATATCTATTTTGTCGAACGGCGCAGTTGTAGGGGCGCTTCTGCGAAGCGCCTGGGAGTTGACTTCGATCGGTCCCGGCCTGCGAATCTGCCGGCCACGTCCATATCTGGGCGCTTCACAGAAACGCCACTACAACGCCTCCGGCCCATCCTCTAATACGAAAACGTTACCATTCCGTAGGCGAAATCCGCATCGGAATGCGGACCGGTATCAACGAGGTAATCGCCAGCGAAGAAATGACTGTACCCGGTCTGCACTTTGATGTTCTCACTCAGGATCATCGTCACCGTCAAATCGATTTCCTGGCCGGCAAAGTTGCGTGCCCCAATCGTTCGGACGTCGTCACCATCCGGAGTTTGGGTGCGCAACGTCGAAAACCCATTCGAGCGGTACCAGTAATCATGAGTATTCGCGAGCCAGAAAGCATGATAATCCAACTCGAATTCGAGGCTTTTCAGTGGCTTCACATTCAGCTGAAACCGGGCATCGTGCAGGTTGCGCCAACTGAACTCATCCATAAATCCATACTTCTCGTGGTTCGATGGATAAAGATTTTGAAACGACTCGGATTCGTTGTCGGTTGGATCGTGATCCCCCGATCCGTAATCATATTCGAGACCGATCCGAGGTTGCCACGGTAGGTCACGCACGGTGTATCCACCAGCTACGTGCAAGGCCCAAGCCGACAGATCGAACCGTCGCGAATCCAGGTTCGACTGAAACACTTCACCTTTTTCCGCCGCAACCTCCATCGAGTAATCCCATCCGTTCAACGCATTCGGCGTCGATTTCATTCGCGCGCCGACTGTCGCGAAACGAGCCGCGGGACCATTCCACGAACCATCTGGATTCGTCCGATTCGTTGGATCGAGATCCGGTTGATCGTCCCGTTTGTCGCGATAGAACACGTAGAAATCACTCGTTTGTTTCGGAACGGCGCCAGTCGAGAAATAAATCCCGGCAAAATTGTCCGCCGCATCGCTGTCATCGAACACGCCACGCCGAATCTGAACCGGCCGGATAAAAAAGGATTCCACCCAAAATTGCGGTTGCTCGTATCGCAGACGCGCACCATCGAAAGTCCGTCCGAAGTTTCCCCACCTCGAATCTGCAACGAGCCGGTTATCGCCGTAATTAACGGCTTGGCGACCGAGGTTTAGGAGAAACGGAAACTGCTTCAAATCGCCAAGAACAATATTGGCCTGTCGAAGGTCGAACACATCGTCGCCTTCCGCGCCGCGGACGCCGGGAATATTCGGACGGTCCGAGAACGCCTCACGCGAATCCTGCGTCTGCGCGTAGAGCCTAAGCCAGGAGATCGGCTTCACCGCCAGCCCAAGACGAAATCGGTTGAGCAACCATGCGTCATCCGTTATTTCGTCAGCAGACGAATCGAAATCACGATTGTTAAGACGGAACTCACCGCGAACGCGTTCTTCGACATCGAACACAAGCGCGCCGTCCATGAATGTTGGTAGGGCAAGCTTCTCCAGAACCGGTTGCTGTTTGGATGGTTCCCCTGCTGCAGCGATCGACACACGAATAGTCGCACCAATCAAAATCAGCCATATAGCGGGCCAAATCGGTCGGGAACGTAATGAAGTCATCTTGGAGTCACAGTGTAATTAGCGCTGAACTCGAAAGGAAATACCGAGAATTCAGGAGCTAGCAAGAAGCGTTAGAAGTTGGTCGCCTCAAATCGATTCTCCGCTGCCACAGGTCGAATACTTGCAGAACACTTTGTGAAATGCGCCGATACGGCTCTACTTCACTGCTCCACTCCAACCGCGAGCCCAAGCTCCTACGGGGCCGCGCCCAACATTGTCAAACTCATGCGTTCGCCCATGCGTCGCTTCCGTTTGTAACCGAAACCGCCACAACCTTCGCTTGACGCTTCCGGTCCGGAACCGGTCGTCTCGCGATCTGTTGTGTTGATTACAATCAGGAGTTTTTTCATCTTATCGGGTTCTCTGTCGTTTGGGGTAGTTTCAGCACGGGTAATGACCCTGGTACTTGTCAGGCAGCATTCGGGACTTTCGTTCCTTCATCGCCTGCTTCTCTTACCTTCGCACCATAATGATGTAGTCGCTAAGACTTATAATCGATCATTCCGATAGCATTTCCCTATCTTTCAATTTGGCTGATTATCCATTTCACGCCACGCTCACACTTCGACAACTGTGGCGATGCCGCGCTTCACTCGTTTCACTCGCGCTCCCCACTTTGACAACTGTGGCGATGCTGCGCTTCGCTCGTTTCACTCGCGCTCACACTTCGACAACTGTGGCCATGCCGCTCTGGTCTCGTTTCACTCACGCTCACACTTCGACAACTGTGGCAATGCTGCTCTTGGCTCGTTTTTGCTTGCGCTCACACTTCGACAACTGTGGCGATACCACTCTCACAACTGCGCCGATATCACCCTGCTGCCGCTTCTTTCCCAGCACACTTCGACGACTGGGCCGAGGCACCGCTTGATCAGGGGTTAAGCGCGGACCAAGCCCGATGCAATCGCTGCCGCTTTTTGCCAGGCCGTCGGAAGGCGCTGATCATTCGAGTCTTTCGTTTGCGGGCCAGGCGAGCGAGGCGCGACACGAGTTGATCAATCGCACCATAGAGACTCGCGTGCGTCGCGTTCCCCTGCAGATCGCGCCCGGGTAGAGCGACGCGCGCACTGGCGGAGAATAAAGAGGCCGCGCCCCGCTTTCCACGAAGCACAATCTCGGCTCCCACCATGTCACCAGCCACTCTAGAGAGCCCAGAAATTTTTCGCTCAACAAAGTTCCGCACACTCGGGCGAAGCTGAATACCATGCGGCGTGATATGAATTGTAATGTCTTTCATACCTCGTTAAGTCCGAGCCGGACGGACATCTTTCGGCTAAATGTGCGTTGCATTTCGTTCGACCCGAGCCTGACACTTGGCTGGCCATGCAGAGGCGTCGGCCAACATTCCGGGCTTCCGAGCCGACCGGAAATGAAGTCGCCTAGCGCGGAACGCGACTGACGATCAGTGGCTTCCTTCGATAACACTGTTCGCGGGGCTGCTCGGCGTAGCGCCAGATCAACCAATCCGCGCCGGCTACTAATAGATAGCGGGCCCTGCTTGAGCGACGGATCCGTCGCCGGCACGATTGCGATGGGGCCGATCGATGTCTGCACCGTGCGACCATGCGCGGCAGCGTAAAGACTCCGCAGCGCATCGGCGACAGGGAGGTTCGCGTCAGGCAAAGTCAGGACCGCGGCGAGGGTCAAATCAAATGGATCGTTCAGGTCAATTTTGATATCCTTCATAGGATTTCGAAATTAAGCAAAACACCGGCACAGGCTAAGACTAATAATTGATATCTCTGATAGCTTTTGCTTAAGTATGCGAATCTCTCATATGGAATGGCTCAATTATCATCATCTCCGTTACTTCTGGACCGTCGCCCGAAAGGGCGGTGTCCGGAAAGCAGCTGAAGAACTTCACGTCTCGCAACCCTCGATCAGTGCACAACTTCGACTCCTTGAAGAAGCGCTCGGTGAAAAGCTCTTTCGGCGCAGTGGCCGGAACCTGGTCTTAACCGAGGCAGGCCACCTGGTCTTGAGTTATGCAGACGAAATTTTCTCGGCCGGCCGGGAGCTGATGCATGCAGTTAAACATCATCCCGGGGCGCGCCCAGTCCGTTTAAATGTTGGACTAACCGACGCGTTTCCCAAGCTGATTGCGTTCGAGATTTTGAAGGCGGCGTTTAAGTACACCGACGCGATCCATCTTGTTTGCCGTGAAGGCGAAATTGGCGGGCTAGTGAATCGATTGCAGGCGCATCGGCTCGACATCGTCCTGGCAGATGAACCGGCCTCAAGCACGTTGAAAGCAAAGACGTTCAACCATAGGTTAGGTCATTCCAGCATTACTTTCTGCGCGATGCCTCCGCTTGCCGAAAAGCTCCGTCGCAGATTTCCACAATCGCTCGATGGAGCCCCTGCCCTGCTGCCAACCGAAAACATGGGGATGCGCAGAGCGTTGGAGAGTTGGTTTGATGCACAAGGGATCCGGCCGCGTGTAATCGGTGAATTTGAAGATTCAGCCCTAATGGAGGTTTGTTCCTCGGGCGGACGCGGTTTTACGGTGGTGCATACGGTAATAGATCGAGCGGCCCTGAAGCATTACGGACTGCGTGTCATTGCGAAGACAAAAGACTGCGGGAGTGATTTTTTTGCAATTACAGCGGAACGCAGGGTGAAACATCCGGCCGCAGCCGCAATTACCGAGCACGCGTATTCACATTTGTTTGTGTAGGCCTGCGCGAGCATCTGCGTAGGCCACCGGTGACACGCATCGCTGGCTACTCTCCGGTCACATCTCCGGGTTTCCGACAAAAAACACACACTCCCGGCGAGCGGGGCGCATTATTTTACCAAAACGGCACGAGATCGCGTTCCATCTCGAAAGGAGTTCAATGCTTTTCTTGTCCCTTTCAGGTTATTGATGATCCGCCCCTAGGTAAAAACCTGTTCGTTCGCCCGCGATACAGCCCGGACCGTTCTCGAACTCGATGGAACGGTAACATGAACAAAAATTCTACTCTTGCCCTGGTTATCTCCGGATGCCTGGGCCTTGCTACATCGATTTGCGCATTCGCGGATGACAAGAAAAGCGACGCAACAAAGGACGCTGAAAACACCGCTATTAATCAACGCGATCGCTCTGGCGATACTCAAACCTCCGGCGACCAATCGAATACATCCGAGGACACAAAGGTTACGGCGGCAATCCGTCGCGCCATCGTAGCCGACGATTCGCTCACCATGACCGCCACCAACATCAAGATTATCACAGCCAATGGAACCGTCACCCTTCGAGGTCCGGTAAAAACGGCTGCCGAAAAAACCAAGGTTGCTCAAATCGCGAAGCAACAAGCAGGCTCGATGAAAATCGACAACCAGCTTGAAGTGAGCAAATCGCAGTAACCAAAACCCAACATCAGAAAGAAAGAACCAGTCTTATGTCACATAAATCAGTTTTTGCTATTGTTAACTCCACCACGCGAGCCGAACAAATCGTGGAACGCCTACAAGCTTCCGGGTTTTCCTCCTCGGACATTTCCGTTTTGCTGCCCGATACTCACGGAAAGCACGACATGGGTCACGTCAAAGCAACCAAAGCTCCTGAGGGCGCTACAACAGGCGGCGTTACCGGCGGACTCGCTGGTGGCGTGATCGGTTTGCTTGCTGGGATTGGGGCACTCGCCATTCCTGGCCTCGGGCCATTTATCGCGGCCGGTCCTATCATGGCTGCACTGAGTGGTGCCTCGATAGGCGCAGCCACCGGCGGTCTTGTTGGGGGATTGGTCGGACTGGGAATTCCGGAGATCGAAGCAAAACGCTACGAAGATAAACTTCGAAACGGCAATTTCCTGATCGCGGTCGATGCCGACGACAACGACGCGGAGAAGCGGGCCAAAGAGATTTTCAAAGCCTCTGGAGCGGAAGACATCTCGACCTACATCAATGTCGAAAGCGCCATCCGCGACAACTGCGTAAGACGTCCGCACCGCAACAAGGTCGGAGCGTGGGCTATCGGAGCGCACACGCAAACATTCAAAGCCGCGCGACGCGGGGCAATGCCCCGCGTCGCGATTGCTTTCAGTTGGTCTAGCAGATCGTTTTCCTCGATGGTGTCGCCCCAAGCGCAGAGCAAGGTGAGAATTTTCTCCAGGAGTGAGCGCGGATTATCAGCCTCTTCCGCTCTCTTAAAAGCGCGTCGAATCTCCGCCACAATATCTTTTTGAGTGGAGATGGGTCTGGAAACATTCTGATCAGTTCGATCAGGAACGGCCCCGGCGCCGCGCCTTTTTCCAGTTTGCGCGAAAACGCGCGGCAAATTTCCCCGATGGCCTTTTGTTGCTCCAATGTTATACCCATACGTAATCTGATCGATTCACGTACGAGGTTCGAGCTTATGAACTTCCGTTCAAAAGGAGGACCCGGGCGATAGCTTGTCGGAGTCTGTCCCAATCGAGCGGTTTAGTTAGGTGTTCCACAAAACCGGCGGCCTGACTGGCTTCCAGATCCGCTTCACTTCCATAGCCGCTGAAGGCAATGCCGCTCAACCCATGTGCGTCAATTGGTCGCCGTTTGCCCAGACGACAGCGGAATCGCATGGCTATTCATTACCTTTGGTTGGTATTCGCTTATCATCGGAAACGAAGAGAACGCGACTTCGAGGTGAATCAACCCTCGCCGCAAGTTGGTAGGGCGAGACGCTGTCGAGCCGCAACGAATTCAATATCGCCCCCGTTGTCTCTTCCAAGTTGCCGCATTCCGCGATCGAAAAAGCTTGCGAAAACATTACCAAACCGACTCAATACTCTCACCCCTCAAATGAAAATACCCCAGAAAAGAATCTGTCGCGCTCGAGCCGTCCAGAGGCACTCGGCTACCTCAACGACGTCACCTACCCAAGGGCGTCTTTATCTCGCTTGATCAACCAACGATTGTTTTTTCACAGTCGCCCTCCAATACCGTCGGAAAAATCTCGCGAACCACGCGATTCATCGCGTGTTATTGAAAGCGTGGAACGAAGCGAAGCTCTGGATCGTAGGCGCGGTACATGATCATGCCGGATCACCTTCACCTTTTCTGTTCGCCCACCCACGAAGAATGTGTGATAGAATCAATGGATCACATTCTGGAAGCGTCAATTCAGACGTGAATTTGGTTATGCCGATCCGAAATTCCAACGCCTTGGCTTTCAACACCGCCTAAGAGATGACGAGAGCTATGCTGAAAAATGGGAATACGTTCGTCAGAATCCGGTAAGAGCCGGATTGGTTACAAATGCGGACGATTGGCCATATCAGGGAATCATTCATGAACTTCGGGGGTATGGACTTGCGGCAATACCGACTGGTAACAAGAAACCACGAGCTGAGTTCGTTGCGGCTCGACAGCGTCTCGCCCTACCAACTCGCAGCCATGGGCGATCATACCAAGACGCCGCAAGCTGAATTCGTTGCGGCTCGACAGCGTCTCGCCCTACCATTCTGTAGGCACGCTTTGTCCCCTACTGAAGAACGTAAACCTCCACCAGACCAACTCCGGTCCTGCTATTTTTCAGCGAGGATAGCAGTGTAGGCACCGGGTGAAACTGACGCAAAGTATTCCAGATTCCAGATTGTCCTCCGGTGCGAGTCCGTGCGCCATAAGTTGCGCCGCGGAGGCGGGATCTTCCTGCCAGTTATCATTTGAAGTTAACAAAGTGCCATTGCTGTCATGCAATTCCAGTGTTGGATCGGTGAGCGCATCCGGCACACCGAATTGCGCGAGGCTCGGTCCAATGCCGCGCACAACGACGTCGTGTTGGCCGTTGGTCCCGCTCAAGATATAATCCAGCAATCATCACTTCGCTGCCGGTGTTAACAAAAGCGCGCGTGCTAATGTTCGACAGCTTCGAGGCCGCAGGTTGATCATCTGCATCATAGATTTCGACCAGCCCGACACCAACACCATTGTCTTTCCCCCTAACGATAGCCGTGTATGCCCCTGGATCCAACACCGCACAAATCCCTGATTCCAGATTGTTAGTTGGAGCGACGCACCATAGTCAAACACCGGGCCTGGCCCTTTTTGCCAGTTGTCATTGATAATGGTGACGAATCCAGGCGGGCCAGTGTAGCTCGAGAATCGGATCCGCCAACGCGTTCGGAACACCGAATTGGCTCAGTGAAAGCCCGATAGCATGTAACACTATTCGCTTGGGAGCGGTCCCAGTAATAATAAAGCCGCCAATTCCGACGTTCGCCTCTGCCCGAACCAGCATTCTCGTCGATAGGTTGAGAGCCTGCGCCACCGGAGTTGGGCTCGCGGTTGGTGTTGGTGTAGCGGTTGGCGTCGGACTTGGTGTTGCGGTTGGAGTTGGAGTTGGCGAAGCAGTCGGCGTGGCCGAAGCGGTGGCAGTTGGCGTCGGCGTGGAAGACGGAGTCGGTGTTGGCGACGCTGTAGGTGTTGGCGAAGGCGTTGGCGTTGGTGCTACCCCAGGTGCAATACGGACATAATAAACATCCTGTTCGAGATTGAACGTCGCGGGATAGGTGACATCGCCTCCGGTATTATCGGAAACGATTGTGATGTAATCTCCAATCTTATTCTGATTCGGATAACCAAGAGTCGGATTGAAAGAATTGCTCACCGCACGTTAGGCGCCCAGGTCACGCCACCATCTGTGCTGTAAGAATAGAACAACTGCGAATCGGTGTTATTCGCAGCGCTTCGGGTATCCAGCCAAACGGAATCGATCCGTCCATTCGGGGCAACGGAAAGCGTGCCGAGCCAATGCCACTTGTTCTGATTAACAGGATCGTCATTGATTCGTTTGGGAATACCGAATGTTAGGCCACCGTCTGGTGCTGCGTGCAAACATGACGTCAGTTCCGCTACTGGCCGCGCTGGGCTGCACACTCGCCAGCATATATACATTGTTATTCGTAGCGGTGCCGGAACGATCAATTGCGAGGAACGTTTGCCCACAAAGGCCTACTCCATTTATTCCTCCCTGAATCAAGCTCCCACCGAGACTGACCGAAGTAATCTGATCAAACGTTGGAGTCACGCTTCCGTCCTGCGTGTTTGCCGAACGAATACACCAAAATTGGCTTACTCCACCGCCGCCACCGCCGCCGATAAAGAGATTGCCGTTCGTGTCCACCTCAAGCGTTCCCCATTGGGGCGAATTCGGAATATTAATTGGAGTTATCAGGTAACTCCACCGTTGGTGGACCGGCTGAATTCACCGGAATCGCAGGCGAAGAATCCTGTCCAAAACTGATATTGGAACCCGTGACCTGGGCCGCTGGTCTTATCTATAGTGAACCACTCTTTGTCACCGCCGTGCGCGGGCCCCTGCTGACTCCATGATGCGCCGCCACTTATTGAACGCCACACATCATCGCAAAAAAACGTCTGCGATTGGTCGGACTGAAGGCTGAGATAAAAGAAGTTTCCTGCTTCATCGGACTTTAAGACCGGGTCACTCCGGAATATTTCTTTTCCAGCACGCCGGGGAACGTCCAGGTCGAGCCGCCATCGGTGGTGTTTCCGTATCCGGCCTGCCGGAAATTGGACTGGATACTATTGAATTGCCTCCAGGCGATCGCCATTTTGTTGGGGTTGGTTGGATCAACCGAGATAGACGGCTCGTTAGCGGCATCGCCGACGATGTCGTTGTTTTGTGCGTCGACGTTCACCTGGAAGCTGGTGAACGGACCCAGCTGCGAAATCATTCTCGGGGAAGTTTCTATCCGGAAAATGTAGACCGGCGCGTCCTCGTATTTTTCGAGTGGCTCGTCTAAGGGCAGCTTGCGCGTCGGTGTTATCTGGCCCGATGCAATGGCAACGACGGACAGTAGGACCAGGCAAGTAAAGAAGCTCGCTTTTGACACTCTGGAACACGTCAGGCTGGATCAGGCCATGGACAAATAAGACACTGCTTATTTGATTTTCGCAAAAGGAAGCGCTTCCCGATTCATTTTTCGTGGAACCTCGCCGATGTTCAACAAGCCCCCACCCCGCCGATCTCGGCCCGATCAACGGAGGCTGCCGCCTATTTTCTCGACGATCTGGACGTACGCGCGCAGCGCATCTGATGGATGCTCGCTCCTCCACGCGACACAGCCTTCCGTCGGGACCGTCGGCGGGTTGAACGGCCGGAACACCACATTGTCGTGCTCGAGTTTTTTAATTGCTCTGGCACGAGAGCAACGCCCAATCCTGCAGCTACGGCGTGAATCATGGTTCGTTCAAGATCGACATCCTGTAAGACCTTGGGAGTAAATCCAGCGCGCTCACAAGTCGTCGTTAGCCACTCGCGATAGCCGGGATAACTTGCTTCGGACATTCCGATAAAAAACATGGACGCGAGCGATTTCAGGTCGACGGTTGTTTTGCCCGCAAGTGGATTGCCTTTCGGCAAGGCGGCAACGGTTTTGTAGGAAGCAATCGCTCGGAATTCCAATCCGCGCCGCGCGATTGGTTGATGTAATCCAACGAACCCAAGATCGAGCTTGCCATCTTCAAGTGCGCGAAACTGCTCACCACATGACATGTCGAAGAGATTTACCGAAACGGCGGGAAACGCTTGATGGAAGGAGGCGAGAGTCTTCGGCAGCAAATTGTAAAAGAGATTGCTGACGTAACCAACATTGAGCGCGCGAACCTCGCCGCTGTGAAATTGCCGGACCGACTCGACTGTTTTGGCTGCGAGAGCAAGAACGCGTTTGGCGTCGGCGAGAAATGAGCGGCCCTCATCTGTCAGCGTGACCTGTTGCTTTGTGCGATTTAGAAGCTGGACGCCAAGCTCTTCCTCCAGATCCTTAATCTGCCGCGTGAGCGAAGGTTGGGCGGTGTGCAGCTTTTGCGGCAGCTTTTGTGAAGCTGAGCTCTTCCGCGACACTGACGAAGTAGCGTAAATGACGAAGTTCCATCGGGATTAAGGCCGTTTATGTAAACCCAACCGGCACGTTCTTGCAAAAAGGAATTTCGGTTAGGACGGGGCGAGCGGCAGCTGGCCATACTTATGAAGTATAACATGCCACCAAGAAGATATTGGCCGGACAATGACCGGGGGCATATCGCTCTGAAAGCTGGCCCTACCTGTGGCGTGCTGACCCCTAAATTCATGAACCGAACCGCCTCAGCTGTTTGGAATGGAAACCTTCCTCAAGGCGAAGGGACATTGACCACCGACAGCGGCATCCTTTCGGAAAGCCCAGTATTCTTTCGGCACTTACTTTCTTGAAGGGATCGGAACCAATCCCGACGAGCTCATCGCCGCATCGCTGGGAGGATGTTTTTCCATCACCCTTGCCAGCGAGCTTGGCCTTCGAGGTTTTCACCCTGAGCGCATCGAAACGATTGCGACCGCGACCCTGGAAGATTTGGCCGCGGGCTGGACGGTCACACACATGCAAATCGATGTCCGCGCAAACGTTCCCGACATTTCTCAAACGGGTTTCATGGATGCTGCAATCGCTGCAAAAGCGAATTGTCCCATTGCACGCCTGCTCAAGACCAACATCTCGATGACGGCGTCAACCCATGATCTCAACGGGCCACAGATGCTGGACCTCTCCCGATATCTAAGAAGCATGATGCCTTACTCACGAAGTATTGGCCAGTTAGGGACAAGACCCGTATCTGACCAGCGAAGTAAACCCAACAGAAGGTACGATTTTATGAGATTATTTATTATATTAGTTTGTTGCCTGGCGATTCCATTGGTCGCCCCCGCAGCAGATCAGAACAGCAAAACGAAGAAAAAGCAACCGACCCAAAGTCAGCAGCAAGCCGCGACGAAGGGCACGCACCACAATGCAAACACGGCGGCTCAACCAAACAACCCTTCGCACGTCAAGGGCCAAACGCATTTTCAGGCAGGAGCACCACCATAACAACACCGGGCCGACCACACAGAGGCCAAACAACGACAAGAAAGCCAACAAGCAGCATTACGCGAACACGGCCGCGCAACCAAACAATCCTTCGCACGTCAAAGGCCAAACGCATTCTCAGGCAGTGAACACTCATAACAACAACACATCGGTCGCACGGTCGGCTACTAACGACACAATGGCCAGCAAGCACCATAAGCGTGAACACGGCCGCGCAACTGAACAACCCTGCGCACGTAAAAACCGAAAGGCATTCTCAGACATTGAACGCCCACAACAACAACGTGCCGGCGGTACAGTCGAACACCGCGGCGCAGGTCGAGGCCAGACACTTCAACCTTTCACATTCGCCTAACTCGACGATCCAAAGCGCAACGTTTCAACCAGAACTATCGCATTCAGGGCAGTGAGCACTGGCAAGGCCGGAACTACGCCGCTTTCCACAACTACAGAGGCGAATGGCACGATCAAGGTTGGTGGCATAACCACTATGACCGCATCGTTCTAATTAGCGGTGGCTGGTATTTTTGGAATGCAGGCTATTGGGCCCCAGCTTGGGGTTATAACTCGGGTGCCGCCTACTACCCGTATAATGGGCCCATTTACGCCTACAACAATCTGCCTCCCGATCAGGTGATCGCAAATGTTCAGTCCACCCTGCAAGCGCAGGGCTATTATCGGGGCGAAGTAGACGGCTTGCTCGGACCAATCACCCGCTCGGCTCTGGCTAACTATCAAGGCGACCACGGTCTCTATACGACCGAGGCGATTGATGAGCCAACGCTCCGCTCGTTGGGGATGTCCTAAACGAAACTACCGCCAAATCGGAGCGATTAGGATGCGGTTCAACCGCAACCAACAGAATTACTCTGCCTTTCGTCCCGCCCGATTCACATAGAAAACCAAACAATGATCAAATCTTTCTTCAGCGCCGCATTTGCCACAGCCCTTATGGGTTTAGTGGCTTACGGGCAACAACAACAAGCGTCTGCCTCTTCAGGCGCAAGCGATTCGGCTTCTCAGATCGCTGTCTTCCCAGTCCAATACAGCCCGAACGGGAAATATCTCATAGACCAGAACGGTGTGCCATTTCCCATCATGGGTCGCACCGCGTGGTTTCTTACTTCATTCTTGCGGCCGATTACCACACCTTTGTCGACGATACCGCAGCGCGCGGATACAACGCGATTGAGTTGCACGTGTCAACCACGATCCACGAGGCAACCATCCGCCTTTCAATGGCAACGGCGATCGACCATTCCTTAACCGGCTCAATGGGACCACCTGGAATGGCTCGCTCACCTACGGGAACATTAACAGTGAAGCGCCCGATTTCACCACTCCTAATGAGCCTTACTGGAGCGGGGTTGATGGCCTGCTGTCGTATTGTGAGACCAAAGGGCTATCTGGTTTTCATGTTTCCCGGCTACTTAGGATTTCTCGGAGGCGATCAAGGCTGGATGCAGGAGTTGGTGGCGAACGGCCCGACCAGAATGCAGACCTACGGTGCCTGGATTGCGACACGTTATCGGGAACCAAAAAAATCTGGTCTGGATGATGGGCGGCGACATGGGATGACTTCAACACAGCGCAGACCAATGTCGGAGAATGCGCTTTTGACCGGACTCAAGAGTGTGGCCGGGCAACAGTCTACTCTTTTCAGCGCAGAATGGGGTTCGAATCAATCACTCGCCACCGATCAGACAACCTTCGGAAGTCAGATGACGCTGAACGGTGTCTATCGACACGGCGGCGATGTTAATGCTGATGGACGCCGCGGCTACTCGTCACAGCCCAACTCTGCCTGCATTCCTGCTCGAGGGTCCTTATGATCAGGAGGGCTCCGATGGGAATGGCTGGAATGTGGATGCGACGCAACCCGTTCGCCGTTTCCAATGGTGGGCCTGGCTCTCGACTATTGGTGGTTATGTCGTGGGCAATGGCTACGTCTGGCCTTTCAACGCACCAGACTGGCAAAACCATTTGGACACACAATGCACCCGCGACATGACACGGCTGAACGCTTTTATGGGATCCATTGCCTGGTACGATCTGGTCCCCTCCGGCTTGGCGGAATGCGAAACCTGATCACTGCCGGCGGTTCGACGGTTAGTTCCACCGCCTACGTGACCGCTGCCGCGGCCCCTGATGGGACGCTCTTGGTCGCTTATATTCCACCGGCTCACAGCGGATCGATCACGGTGGATATGGGCGCGATGAGCGGTCCATCACAGGCGCGCTGGTTCGATCCGACGAGTGCGGCCTACATCGGCATTGGAACCGGACTGCCCAACACTGGAACACGCATCTTCACCCCCCTGGAAACAACAGTGTCGGTCAAGGCGATTGGGTCCTGATCGATTGAACACACGGGCACACGACTCCGCACCTACGACCCGACGCACCCTCCTTCACCGACTCCAACACCCTCTCCAACGCCTACCGCCACACTGCAACACCAACTGCAACACCAGCCCAACACCCACCCCTACTCCGACCCACACCGACCCACACCACCCATCCACACCAACACCAACACCCGCCACACCGACGCGCAACGCCATGCCGACTCTACGCCAACGCCTGCCTACCAGGTTCCTCGTCGCTGCTTACAATTTTAATGAAGGAAGCGGAACGACGGTAACCGATCTCTCCGGCCACGGACTCACTGGCATACTTCAAGGAGCCACCTGGACTACCGGCGGGAGATACGGGAACGCACTGAGTTTCAACGGATCGAGTAGTTATGTTGACTTGGGTAATCCCGCTCTGCTTGCAGATTACCGGAAGCATGACGTGGAGCGCTTGGGTGAAGGCTACGGCCAACCCAGCGGATGACGGACAAATCGTCGCCAAATCTGATTCTTCTTCAGGATGGCAGTTAAAGACCAGTCCGGACACCGGGCCACTAGCTACCTGCATCGGCCACAACCTTTGGGGTCCGGATTTCCGGTGGACCCAATACCCTTGCTAAACGCTATAGCACGACCGTTCGTTCATTAAATGTCTGGTACCATGTTGCTGGCGTCTATAACGCTGCTGCAGGGACCTTAAACCTCTATGTGAATGGCGTGCTGGATAATGGTGTCTTGGTCGGCACGATTCCGGCCTCACAGCTAAACTCTTCGGTTAACGTGAATATTGGGCGGCGACTGGCGGGTTATTATTTTAATGGAATCATCGACGAAGTGCGCATCTACAACCGGGCGCTGAGCCAATCGGAAATTCAAACCGACATGAATAACCCGATTGCAGCGCCGACACCGACCGCAACCGTGACACCGACCACCGACACGCTACACCTACGCACGACGCTCTACGCCTACGGCAACACCGACATCAACACCGGCATCGATCAAAATATCCGGCCTGGTTTCTTACTGCTCAAATCCAATTCCCGGTCCAGTGCAAAATGTAACGCTCACCCTAAC
The DNA here is from genome assembly GCA_963751725.1 of uncultured Verrucomicrobiae bacterium. Lineage (GTDB taxonomy): Bacteria > Verrucomicrobiota > Verrucomicrobiia > Chthoniobacterales > UBA10450 > AV80. The sequence continues at coordinate 141,850 of CAVVVQ010000002.1, read as the reverse complement.
TGGTAACTACGCTCGGCTCAACGCTATCCAACAGCTCCGGCAACTACGCAATTTCATCTCTCGTGGCTGGCGGGAGCTATCTTGTCACGCCGACTCAACGCCAGGGCGCCGGGCGCTCCAGGCATCGACACCGTGGATCTGCTCGCCACACAACAGCATTACCTCAATGTCGATCCTCTCCCACCAGGATGCAGACGGGATGCCGCTGACGTGAATGGCGACAACATGATCACTACGGTGGATGTCATTGCCATTCAGCGATTCTACCTTGGCATCACGTCCGGGATCGCCAATGTAGGAAAGTTCCGGTTCACTCCTGCAAGCCGCACGTATTCCGGGGTTACTAGTAGCCAGGCCACTCAAGATTACGACGCGCTGGTCTATGGCGATGTTGTTTCTGGGTTTGTCTATGGTTCGGAAAGCCCTCACGACCGGAGGCAGATGAGGGTGCGAGCAGCGATGAGAGTTGCTGCCACGGTGTCGCTGCCAAAAATCGTCGACGCATTTGTTACGCAACTTCACTGTCCCAGTAACCACGACAACTATCGAGACGCAGAATAAGTTGGTTGGATTCCAGGGCGATTTCACTTTCGACGAACGAGTAGTCACGTTCCAGAGCGAACCAACGCGTGGCGCCGGGATCACCGGCGGAAATTGGAATGTTTCAGGGAACGTTCTGCCCGGAACGGGACCGATTCGAACGCTACGCATATCGGCCTACTCAAATGACCTCACACCGCTATCAGGGTCGGGAACGCTGTTCCAACTTAACATGATCCGGGTGAGCCAGGCCGATCAAGGCACGCACTTAATCTGGGCGGCGCCACCTAACAATTTCATTTTCATCGACGCCGACCTGCACACAAAGAAGCCTCGCAACGCGGACTGACACGCACATACACAAGACAGACCTAACAATTAATGACCCGCATGCCCCACCATCAGTTCTACCGTTTGTTCACCCTTTTCCTGTTAGTTTCCTCTCGTCTGAGTAGTTTCCAGAGTGTTTTCGCACAAGAACCAGGCCGAGTTCTAAGCGCGGCTGTTCCCGCTGGTTCCGCAACACCGGAACCCTCGAAACCCCGGAGCCGTCACAGACTCCTGAACCATCTCAGACCCCGGAACCGTCACAGACACCGGAACCGTCACAGACCCCTGAGCCGTCCCAACCCCGGAACCGTCCCAAACCCCGGACCGTCCCAGACGCCTGAACCATCACAGACACCAGAGCCGTCACAGACACCGGGACCGACGGCCAGTCCGTGTCCGGGTACGACCCCGGCCTCGCAAAGCCTCAACCTGTCGACTCGGTTGCGCGTTGGGACCGGTCTTAACGTTGGTATTGCCGGTTTCATCCTCAAAGGAACGTCAGGCACTCTTAAGCATGTGGCCATCCGGGCCATCGGACCGTCATTGGGAAATTTCGGTGTCCCGAGTCCGCTGGCTGACCCGGTGCTTGAACTGCACGGTCCTTCTCCATTTGTCACCCTGGCCAATGACAACTTTGCGCCTGGAATGTCTATACCTCCGGGCGACCCGAGCAACCCTCTCGAATCAGCTATCGAGGCGATGATTCCTTCCGGGAATTCCGTCGGATACACGGCGATAATGAGTGGCAACGCCAATACCTCGGGTATTGGCCTAGTGGAAGTTTGGGACATCCCTCCTTATTCGGGCGGAAAACTCGGAAACATTAGCACTCGGGCTCTTGTCAGCACCGGCGACGATATCGTGATCGCGGGCTTCATCCTCGGAAACGGCTGCGCCGTCGATCATATAATAGTACGCGGCATCGGGCCCAGCCTTACCGGCGCCGGGGTGCCTAACGCGCTGGCCAACCCCACCCTGGAACTACGCGACAGTAATGGAGGGCTTCGCGGGTCGAATGACGACTGGCAGAGCGACCCAATTCAGGCCGCAGCAATCTCCCTTGCCCAACTCGCTCCGTCAGACGCATTGGAGTCTGGCATATCCGCGATGCTACCTCCAGGCGGTTACACTGCGCTGCTCAGGGGACTGAACAACGGTACTGGAATCGGTCTCATTGAAGTCTATGACCTAGGACCGTAGTTCTTTTTTCGGCGATCCGAAATAAGTCTTTGCATTAGGCGGACCAAGACAAAATTCTCCGCCCGGGTACCACCTGGAAGAGAACGACGTGGGCTACGTAACTGCCCAAACTCCAGATCGATTCGAAACCGGTCATAGCCACGAGGTATGACGGCTAACAAATAAGGTATTGGCCGAGTTCCCGGGAAGGACGAATGAAAAGCGGCGCTCCAAACAGGGCTTCGCCGCCGTGCGAAGGTAACAACGGCGTTACGTTCTAACGGTAGCTAGAGCTGGCACGCCGCTCAAATATCAGATCGAACCCGATGCCCATAAGAAAAAGAATCGATTGGCCTCGTCCAATCACCGTTCTGTTCGCCAAGGCGGCGCAACATGTCATTCGCCCCTTTTCTCCGAGTCAAGATCTGCACAAGGAAAGACAATCGACGCGTAGCACGGACCAGAGCACGGGGAGATTTTTCAACATTAACCATCCTAGGGGAGAATTATGAAAACGATCGTTCAGGTCACTCTTATCGTCGTTGTCGCATTGCTTTGGGGGAACGCCTCTTCCAAAGAATTAGGCGGACAAGCTTCACCCACATTCCTGTTCGCGCCCCAAGCCTCGACCGGTCTCGCACCGTACGCAGTCGAGGTGGCTGACATGGACGGCGACGGAGACAAAGACCTGGTGACCTCAAATTTGGTGGACCAGGAATTTAGCACCGTCTCGGGGACCGCGGCCAGATACCTTAGCGTGGGAGACTAACGAACACTAAGAAAACAAATGAAGAATCGATTTCGCAATTTGGTAATGATTGTGGCGCTCAATTGTTCCTTAAGCGCGACCGCTTTCGGACAAAACCTGTGGATGCGACAGAGTCCGCTTCCGGCGGCCCGAGACTTGACGGGTGTGGCGTGGGCAACATCCACTCACGGTTTCGCTTCCGGGGAGCACGAAACGTTTATCGAGACGTTTGACGGCGGTGCGACTTGGCACAACGCCAATTTGGGTATTTCACCCACGACAGATCCTTTCTACAACACCTATTGCCGCGATACCGACAATTGTTTCGTCATCGGCAATTCCGGCGACCATTGGCGCACCACGGACGGCGGCCCGACTTGGCAGCGCATCACCAACTTTCCGGACGGCGGCTCCTGGCGACAAATTGATTTCGTTTCAGCGAGCACCGGTTTTATGGGTTCAAACGGTGCGACGGCACGCACCACGGATGGCGGCGCCACCTGGGCTTTGATGTCAACCTCTCCCGACTGCCCTGTCATATACGGAATGGATTTTCAAAATACACAAGTCGGACTGACGGGCGGCAACAGGGTTTCCACCACGGACGGTGGACCAGGCATTTTCAAAACCAGCGACGCGGGCACAACGTGGGTTAGAAAATTTGCGCAATCAGCCAACGACGTTCTTTGGTTAAGCGACTCGACAGCGATCGCCATCGTCGGTGTTGCGATTTATCGCTCAACGAACACCGGTGAAAGTTGGTCAGCGATATCAGGCAAGGTTTCGACTGGACTCGCTAAAATGGTGCTGCTGTCGAACGGTACAAATTGTCGGCGTTTCTCTGGGGGGCGACGCTTGGCGCAGCACAGATGGTGGTTTTACTTGGACGCGAACGCTCGACGGTCTAGGGGCTTTACCGGCGACTTGGAACATTTCTTTTTTCGATAATCAACTTGGAGCGATCGTCGGGCAAGGCGGCTTTATTTTCAAGACGACGGATGGCGGTTTGACGTGGGCCATGCTCAACAACGGTATCGGCGGAGTCGAGTTTCGGGATTTGGAAATGTTCGACGACAACGCGGGGTTGGCGGTCGGCGACAACGGATACTTTCTGCGAACCGCGAATGGCGGCAATCGTTGGGAGACGGGCAGACTGAAAGTTACGGGTGTGGTTGCTGGTCGAAACGAGAACCTGCAAGCGGTCTGTGTTGTTGACGAGAATTTTGCCGTCGCTGCGGGTTTCGAAGGTGTTGTTTACAAAACATTTGACCGTGGCGTGACGTGGCAATCCATCGGTTATCCGAATTTGTCGGGCGAGTATTTCATCAGTGACGTCAAATTCATCAACCGCAGTTACGGCTACATTACTGGCAGTCAGCCGGGCAACTCGCAAAGTACGTTTCGCACAACCGACGGTGGCGTGACTTGGACTCCAGCAAATGTTAGCGGAGGACATTCGCTTGATTTTGTAGACGCAAATCACGGATGGGTCGTAAGCCTCAGTGGTCTCGGGTTTCGCACGACGGACGGCGGCGAGACGTGGCAGGAGATGCTCCTTCCGAATCAAGGTTTTACGCCGAGTATCCTAAGGACTGACTTCATCAACGAAAACGAAGGCTGGGCAGTCGGCTGGGATGGCTACGCGGCGCACACGATTGACGGTGGGCGCAGCTGGCAGCTTCAGAATATTGCGACGCTCGACGACGTGATTATTGGGGTGCACGTCTTGAGTGAAACGGAAGTATTTGCCGTCGGCACGTCGTCGCCCGGAGGAAGCGGAAGTTTTTATCACACAAACGACGGGGGCGCGACGTGGACCACCTCACTGCTGCCGAGCCAGTATTCTCTTAGCAGTGTCTTCGCCAGGTCTTCGCAGAAGGTTTGGGCTTCGGGCTATGACGGTACGGTGTTGCACAATCCGAGTTTCACCGCGCCTTCACCGGCGTTGCTGCTGACGCTCAGTCCGACATACGTCATCGGCGGCAGCCCCGTCCAAGGAACGATTCACCTGGGTAATCCTGCGCCGGTGGGAGGAGCAACAGTAATGTTGTTGAGCGCGAATCCTAAGCTTGTGGGTGTGCCATCGAGTGTTGTCGTAATAGCTGGTGCAACAAGTGAGACTTTCAGCATAACGACTCAGGTTGTTAGCCAAAACCCCAGCCAGGTCGGCATCACCGCTGCCTACAATGGCCAGACGAGCCAGGCCGCTTTGGTCTTGGCGCCGGCTAGCGTCTGTAGCTTTTCGATTTTGCCATCGAACGAATACTTCGGTGCGACCGGCGGCATCGTTGTCGTGCATGTGTCTGCGCCTGCTGGCTGCGCCTGGACGGCTAGCACAGACCACGGTTGGATTAGTTTTCCGAACGGCGATACTGGCGTCGGAAATGGCGAGGTTACTGTGGCCGTCTCCCCTGAAACTAATGGTCTGGCGCGCTTTGGGACAGCTCTCATCGCCGGAAACAATTTCGGCCTCGATCAAGCGCCGGCGGGCGGCTGCACCTACGCGCTGGCCTCTTCAGGCCAAACCTTCGGACCGGACGGCGGGAATGGACAGGTCGCCATTAGCGCGAACTCTTGTAGCAATCCGTGGGTCGTGCACAACTATGCTAGTTGGATCATGGTTCACCCTTTGAGTGGCCAAGGCGATGGCCTCGTGAATTTCGAGGTAGCGTCCAATAACACGGGCGCGACCAGAGCCGTGACCTTTACGGTATCAGGACGTGGGTTCACCATCACCCAAACAGCGGGCGCCCCGACACCTACTCCTACGGCAACACCAATTTCGACGGCAACCGCTACACCTCCGCCAACGGCAACCCCAGGTGGAACACCAACACCGTCGCCGCCGACGAAAGCCATCAACCTCTCGACCCGTATGCGAGTTCAGACCGGTGATAACGTGGGCATCGGCGGCTTTATCATCACCGGAACCGCTCCTAAACATGTGCTTGTTAGGGCGATCGGACCTTCATTGACAGATTTCGGTATTCATGATGCGCTGGCTGACCCGGTCCTCGAATTACACGGCCCTGGAACATTTCTCACGATCACGAACGATAACTGGAGAACCACTCAGCAGGTTGAGATTCAGGCCACCGGCATCCCACCCGACCAATGATCTCGAATCAGCGATCATAGTGACGCTTACTCCCGGAGCCTATACTGCGATCGTAAGGGGCAATGATGGCAACCCCGGTGTCGCGTTGGTGGAAGCCTACGATCTCAACCAAGAAGTCGACTCGAAGCTGGCCAATCTAAGCACGCGTGCCTTTGTCAGCACAGGTAACAAAATCGTGATCGCTGGCTTTATGCTGAGCGGCAACAGCAGTGATAACGGTATTGTGTGTTCGTGGCATTGGCCCCAGCCTGATTGCCCTGGATTACCGGATGCGTTGGCCGACCCGGTACTCGAGCTGCGCGACACGAATGGAACGCTACTGCTCACGAATAACGATTGGCAAGATAACCCGGCTCAAGCTGCGGAAATGACCGCGGCAGGTCTGGCTCCGACGAGCAACCTCGAGTCTGGCATAGCCGCGACGTTGTCCCCGGGACTTTACACCGTGCTGCTTGCTGGACTGAACAATGGCACTGGCATCGGCGTGGTTGAAGTTTACGAACGCGGCATGACGCCCTAACCAAATAAGGTCCACTCAACATCATCAAGACGCACACATTCTCATCAAAACAAGAGCTAAGCTGGGCAGCATCCGACCGCTTCGCATTTCCCGGTGCGACAACGCACCGGTCCGAGGCGCGGCTTTGTCTACAGCCGGCGACAACGCAATAGCCGGCGGCCTGACGCGAGCTGGCTTCGGCATCGCTGCATAGGACCCCTAGCTACAGGTGCGCAGCAGCGGCACCGGTATCGGTGTTAGAAACAGTAGGGAAAGTGAGCAACAAATGCGGTTGCTTTTACTGCCAACTAGAATTTATTGATCTCGCGTGATATTTCACCCCATTGTTCAAGAGATTGCCAAGACAGCGCGGCACCTGTCCCAATTCACACCGCAGAAGCTAAGTGCGTTCGATGTCGGAAGACCTTTGTCCAAATCGTCCTGACCGCAAAGCACCGAGATACGCTGGCCGGGATATGTTCAGACTGCCGAACATCAGCCACCGGCCAGGTTTAGAATTTCCAGCCGCTAGCACGGCACGTCGGTCGATCGTTTGCGGCTATGCCGACGTTGGCAGTGACTACGAAAAAGGTTCCGTCAGTGTGTGCCGAGGCAGGTCAATGGTGAAGACGCATCCTGAGCCCGGTAAGTCACGGACGCTGAGAGTTCCCTTGTTTACCTCGACGCTGCGCCGAGAGATTGACAGTCCAAGTCCCAGGCCGGTTTCGTCCTCGCCGCCTTGCGTGAAGGGAAGAAACATCTTTTCCGCCTCGCCCGCCGCAAGGCCCCCGCACTGATCCTGGACTTCAATCAGGATGCGATCGGCTACTGCGTAGGCGTTCAGCATGACTTCGCTTTGGGGCTGGGTGAATTTGAACGCGTTCTGCAGCAAATTTCCAACCGCTGAAGACAGGAGATCCCGGTCGGCATCAACAGCCAGTCGCGAATCAACCGGAGAAACCTTTAAGACGCATTCCTTAACCTGCGCTTCGAGTGAAGCGGAGAGTTTGACTTCGGCGATGAAGACAGCAAGAGAGAACAGCCGGTGCCTAGACAGGCATGCCGGCGGTCATTCGCACATCAGAGAGAGATCGATCGATCAGGCTGCGCAGTCCCACCATGCTACGATCCAGGATCGCCCCGGTCGCACCGTTCAACCCAACATCGCCGTTCTTGATGACGGTCAGCGCCAGCGTGGCGCTATTGAGCAAATTGCGCAACTCATGCGCGAAAGCACCCAATCGTCTCATTCAACGCAGTCGGCATTTTGATCCGCAGTAACAGTGTCGCGCTGGTGAGTATATTCTGTGACGGCATGCGCGATTGCGTTGTCCAGGCAGCGGTTAAGAGTTCGAAACTCGTCGATGTCGAACTGCGCTCGCGCTCCAATGCAAGATCAGTTATCGCCTGGCAGAGGTCACCATAGTCGTGAACAACCTGATCAACGGTAAACCCGTGTTGTAATAATTCCCGACCGTGCTTGCGACGCCGTGTCGCCTATCTCGGATAGGCCAAGCTTCCCACCTCCGGACGGCCCGGAGATTCTGCGGCTTTGCATTGGCTCGGCCGTCTGCTCCACTTGAAGGGTCTCAATAAGCTGATCAAGAAAATGCGTCATTCCATGCTCGAGTTCCTCTTTCGTCGCTTCAGGCGCGGCCCTTTGAGCGACCTTTGTCCGGCACCGGTGGATCAATTCCTTCCGGTTTGCCGTGAGAAATTCGTGCATCATGAACGACTGCAGTCTAGGCACTTACGTCCTTCCTGTGAAGAACATAGTGACATTGACTTTGAGTTGCCCCTAGACCACGCGGATCCGGCTAGTGAAGCACGCCAGGGCGATCAGCATTACCGCGCGCAATCGGAATGATCAGTTGCCAGTGCGCGCAAGAATCGTAACGGCCAACGCGTCAACAAGACCATTAGTTAGCAATCTACAGTCGACTGCGAAGTATTCTTTTACCCTGACCTAAAACAGGTGAAGCACTTTGAGAACGACGATGATAACGACGATGACTCCGATGATGTAGAAGATGTTTCTGTTCACAGACCGTGCATACACGCCCCTATTCCTGGCAGCAAGCCTTTAGTCTTCGCAACGAGAAACTAAATGCCACCGATATCTGAAAAGTATGACGCGGGACTAACAAAGTATTGGTTAGAATGAAACCGGGAGCAATAGTCACAGTTCCTGCCGCATCTACTTACCCACTTGGTTCGCCGATTTCCTATCGGAGACACGAACCGAATGACCTTTAGCTGTGATCTCTGCAGCAACAAGTAGATAGAACGAGTTACTCGGGCAGTAGCTTGGGGCCACATCAAAAATAATATGACTTATTTCATTCCTTACCACCTGCCGCGCCGGAGCGTTCCTGCCAGCGCGTTGCTCTTCCTTCTCGCCCTTCTATGCGGAAGCGGCTTGTCCGCCTTCGCTCAACAAACCGAGCCGACATTTAGCCAAATCATTGTGTTTGGCGACAGCCTCTCCGACACCGGGAACATTCGTAACCGCACGGCGCAAGAAGCGGCGGCATTGTCGACTATCCCAGTCACACGTTTAATTACAGTAACGGCCGTTTCACAAACGACGATGCCAACGACCCGTCATCGGCCACTTTCGTCGGCGTGTGGCACGAACAGCTCGCACGCACTTTCTTGAATCTCCCGGTCGCGACCGATAGCCTCGACGGCGGTCTAAACTATGCCTTCGGTGGCGCGACCACGAAAAACGGCACGCACGAGGAGGTGGCTATCTCAACTCCTATTTTTGGCGACGTGACCATCACGGTCGATGACATGGGCAAGCAGATGGACGATTACCTCGCCACCCACGACGTTGACCCAAATGCTCTCTACGTCGTCTGGGGCGGCGGCAACGATCTCTTCGATGATGACAGCGCGACGAACGTGACTGCGACCGCAGCTCGCGCGACCGCGTTGATGAGCCGCCTGGCAAATGCGGGCGCGCAATACATCATGGTGCCTAACGTGCCGCCGCTCGGCGACATTCCAAAATATGCGGGCGATTCGGCCAAGATCATCTCGGAGAATGCAGCCTCCGCAAATTACCGAAACGAGCTCAACGCGGATATCACGGCGAGCCTGAGTGCCCTCGCGTTGCAAGGCATCACACCCACGGTTTATCGCCTCGATGTTTGGACAAACACCATCCGCGTTATGACCTACCCTGAAAGGTATGGATTCACCGACGTCCGCAGCTCGTCCCAAGGTAATTCGAACGTGAATCCCGACAACTTCCTGTTCTGGGACGATAAGCATCCCACAACCGCCGGCCATTATTGGACCGCAAAAGGCGCCAATGACGCGCTCACGCTCCCGTTCACTCCCCCCGCCAAGGCGATCAATATCTCGACCCGCGTCTTCGTCGACATCGGCGAACGAGTTTCCATAGCCGGCTTCATCGTCACGGGCGACATCTCGAAGAAGGTTCTCATTCGCGGCATTGGCCCATCACTTACTGCGAGCGGCGTCCCGAACGCGCTGGCGGATCCGACCCTGACATTGTTCGACGAGTCGGGAAACATGCTCATGACGAATGATAACTGGCAGGACTCGCAGGCAGCGGAAATCACGGCCACGGGCATTCCTCCGCAGAACAATCTGGAATCCGCCATCGTTGCCACCCTCGGGCCAGGACACTACACCGCAGTCCTTGCCGGCAAGGATGGGACGACCGGCAACGGTCTTGCTGAAATTTACGATCTCGAACCGGGCACCAGTTCCGCGCTTGGGAACTTGAGCACGCGCGGCTTCGTTGGCGCCGGCGACAACGCCATGATCGGCGGCCTCATCATCGGGAACGGCGACCTCCCCATTGTTGTGCTCCGCGCCATTGGACCGACGCTGACAAGCGTCGGCATCGTCAATCCGTTGCTCGATCCCACGATTGAGCTGCACGATGGGAACGGCGCCGTCATTGGCTTCAACGACGATTGGAAAGACGGCCAGACCCAGCCGCTGTTCGCGACACAGCTAAACCCGACTAACGACCGCGAAGCAGCGATCGTCGCGTTCCTCGCGCCCGGCAACTACACTGCAGTCGTCCGCGGCAAAGGGGACACCACCGGTGTCGCTCTGGTCGAGGCCTACCGCGTTCCGTAAAGGCGGACCTCGCTCATATTTCTTTCCTCTTGAGTTGGGCGGTTGAGGCCTCGGTTTCTTGACGTCACTGGCCAGTTGAAACAGGCGCTCTGACTTTGATCACTGGACCTTTGCGATTCTAAGTGATTTTGCCCTGAGACGGTGATGTGTCGGCCCGCACCGCATGGCTCAGCGGAGTTGACTTACACCCGCTCGTCTGATCTGGTAATTTCATAACCCACGAAAGGAACAATTAATGAAAATCGGCGAGATTGCACCGGATTTTGAAGCAGAAACAAGCGAAGGTCGGATCAAGTTCCACGATTGGATCGGCAACTCGTGGGCGGTTCTGTTTTCACACCCGAAGGATTTTACCCCGGTCTGCACGACTGAGCTCGGCTACATGGCAAAGATCAAACCCCAGTTCGACCAACGAAATGTGAAGATTATCGGACTCTCCGTCGATTCGACCGGTGATCATGAAGGTTGGGCGAAAGATATTAAGGAAACCCAAGGACACGCACCCAATTATCCGATTATCGGAGACGCGGATTTCAAAGTCGCTCAGCTCTATGGAATGTTGCCGGCCGATGTTTCCGGTGATCCGAAGAAGCGCACTGCGGCCGACAACGCGACCGTGCGCAATGTTTACGTCGTCGGTCCGGACAAAAAGATTAAACTGATGCTGGTTTACCCGATGACCACCGGCCGCAACTTCGACGAAGTGCTTCGCGTGATCGATTCGTTGCAGCTGACGGCGAAACACCAGGTCGCGACTCCGGTTAATTGGAAACCTGGCGACGACGTAATTATTGCCGGTTCGGTTTCTGATGAAGAGGCGAAGAAACGTTATCCGCAAGGTTGGAAAGCGCCCAAGCCTTACATTCGGATTGTTCCTCAGCCGCAGTAAGACTTCAGAATTTCAGTTTCACAAGAAGCGTCGGCCAAACCGCTTCGCTTTGGGGTCAGTCCTTAGGATTCTGGATTTTCGATAGCGTTTCTCCGATCCTAAGGACTGAGCCCGGAGATTCCTGGAGCGCCGCTGCTGCTTTATTGCAGCGTTCCAATAGTCGCGGGGCTTGCATCCGTTTAGCCCAACCCGCGAAAGCAGGGGTCGGCCCGCGCCAGCGCAGCTTCTCCACAGTATTGAACAGTGGCGCATCGGTGCGCAGGGTTGCGAGATTCTTGAAGAGGAGCGCAAGATCCTTCTGTTGGCCAAGAATCTTCGAGGGAAATTTCTCGATTTTACCGTAACGATTCAAAAGCTGCGCGGCAGTCTTGGCCCCGATCCCGGGTATACCAGGATAACCGTCTGCGGCGTCGCCCACGAGCGCGAGTAGATCCGGAATAGCCGGTGGATCGACGCCGAATTTTTCGCGGACTCCAGCCGCATCGCGAATGATTTTGCGTCGACCGTCGATCTGCACGACGCGTTGCTTCCGGACGCATTGCGCCAGATCTTTGTCGGGCGTCCAGATCGCGACTTTTTTGACCTTTTTCTCTTTGGAGGCGAGATGCGCGGCCGAAGCAAGTGCATCATCGGCTTCGAGCTCGATCATCGGCCAAACGACAACGCCCATCGCCGCGAGCGCTTCCTCGAGCGGATGGAATTGCTTGAAGAGCGCGGGCTCGATGCCGTCCCCGGTCTTGTAGTCTGCCCAGAGCCGATTGCGAAACGACTCGATCACGTGATCGGTGGCAACGCCGAGGTAGCAATCGCCGTTTTCGAGCATTTGGAGCACGGTCTGAAGCACGCCCCTGACGGCGCCGTATGGGTGGTCCACACCTTTGTTAAACCGGCGCAAGCCGTAGAAGTGACGGAAGAGTTCGTAGGTGCCGTCGACGAGGTGAACGATCAAGTTAAAATCAAGATAGGGTGTGGTCGTTGCTCGCTCAAGGGCCGGATCTCGAAGTGAAGAAACCATCCGCCGTAAGGATGTGATGTATAGCGCTTCTGCGAAGCGTCTGATGTGGACGTGATCGCCCGATTGGGCGCTCATAGCGAGATCGAAGTCAACTCGTGGCGCTTCGCAAGCGCCATCTACACTGTCGCCCAAAGTCAGTCCAAGTCGCCTAACGTGGAGGCGCCGGTTTGTCTTCGAGTTTGAGAATCTCTGCCGGCACACCGAGCCAGACGGCTGCCTGCGCCCGATCACGAAATGCCTGCGCATCGATTGCCGTTTCCTTCATCAGATTTTCGTAGAGCAGGGCAAGGCCAAAGCCAACCCAATCTTCGCTAAACACAGCCGACTTCACCCGCTCGGTCCCGGCGACCTGCTTCGCCCGCTTCCGAGCAAATTTAAAAACATGACTGGTGCGCACCGCGAGCTCGGTCAATCGACTGAGATCAACGAATCTATTGAACGGCGCTGATATTCCTTCAATTGCACAGAGCCATTCACCAATCTCATCCAGCAAAGAATCATCCATTACGCCTTCTGGCTGCCAGACAACCAGATTATGAGCGGGATATTGCCGCAGATCACCCAGAGTCGGCCTAGTGATTGTGGAAGGCAACAAAGGTTTTGAATCGTCAGTCGCAGGGTCAGGCATAACGGTTATTTATCGTTAGAATAATCAATTGCGCGAGAACTTGCTATCGGAAAACAAAAATCGAAGCGGGCTCCGCCATCGGCGACGTTCGCCGCATCGATTTGACCGCCATGAGCTTCTACGATCGAGCGCACAATTGCCAGCCCCATTCCCAGCCCTTGTTCCTTGGTGGTAAAGAACTGCTCGAACAAGTGGCCGTGCACTTCCGTGCTGAATGCCGGTGCCAAAATCGCGCACGCTCAGGCGCACCTTGCCGTCCCCATCGCCAGCCGTGCTAATCTTTACCATGCGTTGCCCCGGTGGTGTCTGCCGCATTGCATCAAAAGCGTTACTGACCAGGTTAACCAGGACCTGCTGAATTTGGACCGGATCGCCTTCGATCGCGGGTAAATCTTTGTCCAACGATGTTTCTACCTCGCAAGAATAAGCCATCGCATCTGGCTTAACGGCATGTGCCACTTTGGTAACGAGCTCATTAAGATTAATCCAGTGCCTGCTAGGGTCGCCTTTCTTGATTGTGCTGCGCACATTCTGGATGATGTCATGGGCGCGATGGCCCGCTTCCACCACGTCGACGAAAATACTGCGCAAAGTCTCGGGATCGTCCATGCCCCGATCGATAAACCGCGTTCCAGCGTTCGCATTGCTGATGATGGCCGAGAGCGGCTGATTCAGTTCATGGGCAAGCGAAGCAGTCATTTCACCGAGTAAGCTAACGCGACTAAGCAGGTTTATTTGTTCGCGATAATGGCGAGTCTCCGCTTCAATTTCGTGCAACGCTCGGAGCGACCGTTTTTCGTCCTCCAGCACGACGGTTAGGAACATGAGTGGCGTGCCAGTGACGATGAGAAACATCTGCAAGGCGAGCGCATTTTCCGCCGGACTTTGGAGCAGAAACGGACCGTGTCCATGCATCGTCCCCCAAATCGCTTGAAAAGTGACCAGCAACATGGCCGCGCTGATTCCGCCCAGTCCGAAACGCAACGCCGCCCAAATGAGAAACGGAATCGGTGCATAGAGTAAAGCGGGCGAGGTCTCGGGCCCGGCTAATTCGCTGTCAAAAACAAACACTCCGACCATCACGATTCCCAGCACCAGCAAACTTCCCTCGATTATGCGGGCGGGCCTCACTTTGCTTCCGCCATTCGACAAACGATCCACGGCCAGCAAGAGAGCTGGAACTAACACGATCGCGGTGACTCCGTTGGAAATTCCCAGGTTACGCCATTCGATCCAGTAATGCGTTCCGAAATGGTTGGAGATGGTAAAGGCCGCGCCCCAGAATGCTGTGCCGAAGGGAACGACGATCACAGCGATCAAAACGAAAACAATCGCGTCGCGCAACGTTAGCTTCTTCAAAGGCGACTTGATGAAAAGGCGAATTCCGGCGGCGGCCAACACGTTTTGCACTGCGTCGAAAGCTTCGCAGTGCAAAGCGTAAAGCACCGGCCATTGCGCCTGCTGCGTGGCGACGAAATGAGCGACGATTGTGGCGAGTGTGTAAACCCACCAGTGCCGCGTCGGCACCAACAACAAAACAACGATCAGAACAGCGTGCGGCGGAAAAAGAAGACTAACTTTACTATTTGGAAAACAAAGAGCCCACGCAATCTTTGTCGTTAGGTAATAGGCCACACCGGTTAGAAGAACCTGGAGTGCGATCCGGCCGAACGAGCCAGCCTGTTTCTTTTCGCTGGTGTTCATTCGGTTTTAGCGCGCATTTTCGAAGGCACGGATGGTGACCCAGATCGGCATAACGAGGTCGGCCTTCGGTCGCTTCTGTCCGAGCGACCCATTATCCGAATGTCACACAATTGTAACGCAAAGGCATACGGTGAGAGCATTGCCGCTATTCCCGTCGCAGCACTTGTCGGCGGCGCCCCGGATACCCAGAGACCGGCCGCCCCAGAATGATCGTTCCGGTTCACGATAAGGTATTGTCCGCCTTACCTGTAACACGCAAGGCTTGGAATGCGAAGCCCCATTTGCAGGGATACCGGGTTGCCTTGAAGAACGGCGGCGCAGCCAACTCGTCCCTTCCCCGGAATTTCCTAACTATTCCACGACTAAAGTGGGGGCCTAGTTGGTGGTTCGTGTCAAATATTCGCCATTTTGTCACTCGCTTTCTGCGGCTCGCTGCGAATCTGACAACACGGTGTATGTTTTCGGCCGCCATGGTTTCCACTTCGATGTCTGCGGTCCTAGCTCCCAATTGTGTCGGGAAACCAGCGGGTCCTAGATTTAAGATTGGACCTATCCGCCTCGATCCCCTACTCGCTCCGCTTCGCGACGATCCGCGCTTCCAAGCGCCCGCCGAAAAGGTGATTCCGGCCGACGAATTCAAAGCACCGCCTGCCTTGAAATGAAGGTCGACAACTTCTTCACCGAACTGAAGCGGCGCAATGTCTATCGAGCCGCGGTCGTGTACGCCATGGTGGCGTGGCTCTTAACCCAGATCGCGACACAGGTTTTTCCGTTCTTCGATATTCCAAATTCGGCGGTCCGTTTCATTATCATCGTGCTCGCGCTCGGATTTCCGATCGCGATGTTATTGTCGTGGCTCTACGAGTTCACCTCGCGAGGATTTGTCCGTGAAGAAGAACTCGCCCCGGTCGAACGCAAAAGCGCAACGCGAGTTCTCAATTTTGTCATAATCGGCGTTTTGCTCCTTTTGGTCGCGGTGCTGATGTTTCTGCGACTGCCAATGCGGAGCGCCAATGGTGAAGTGATACCTGAAAAGAGTATTGCCGTTTTACCGTTCGCAAACTTCAGCGCCGATAAACAAAACGAATTTTTTGCTGACGGCATTCAGGATGACATTCTAACAAGTTTAGCGAAAATCGGAGACCTGCGCGTGATCAGCCGTTCTTCGGTGATGCAATTTCGCGATCCGGCGGCGCACAATCTTCGGGAAATCGGGCGAATGCTTGGCGTGGCCAATCTGCTCGAAGGAAGTGTTCGGCGAGATGGGGATCGAGTGGTGGTGAATGTGCAGTTGATTGACGCTCTGAAAGATCGACATCTCTGGGCCCATCGCTACGAGCGGACGTTGGCCGATTCGTTGGGTTTGCAAGGTCAACTTGCAGCCGAAATTGCCGAAGCGCTCAGAGTTGCGCTAAGTCCCGAGGAAAAAAGTCGAGTCGAAGCCAAACCAACAGATAATGCGGAAGCGTATGTTGCTTATTTGAGAGCGAATCAAATCGCGCGTAATCCGGATACGCTTCTGGCGGACTTTATGAAAGCGGAAGAGTTCTACCGCCAGGCCGTCAGCCTTGATCCACAATTCGCTCTTGCGCATGCGAGACTCGCGTCGACTCAAGCCGCGATTTACCATTTTTACGAACCGCTCGAGAGCTGGAAATCGAAGGCGCGCGCCGCAGGCCGACTTAGCGCTTCAATTGCAACACAATCTAGCCGAAGCGCATCTTGCTCTCGGCCAATGTGATTATTGGTTTGATCAGAACTATGAGCGCGCGCTTGGCTGAGTTCGCTACTGCCGCAACTCTGTCACCGAATAATGGGGAAGTGGGTGTCTTCATCGCTTCGATCCTACGGCGACAAGGAAAGTGGCAGGAATCGCTCGAAATGTTTGAAAAAAGCCAGAAGATCGATCCGCAGAATCCAAACATTGTCCGGAACATTATTTTTGTTAACGCCGCGATGCGTCGTTGGCCGGAAACTGCTCGTTGGGCCGCGCAAATGCGGGCAATGGCGCCGGATTCAGCAGTTGCTAAAATTCAAAGTGGTTACGTCGATTTCTGGTGGAAAGGCAATACGAGTACGCTCAAATCCTTCCTTGGTCACATGTCCGAGCCATCCGATTCGGCTGGCGAGATTACCTCGAACCGGTGGGACGTGGCGATGATCGATCGCGATTTTGCTGCGGCGCGGACCGCTTTGCAAAACTCAGAGTTCAACGAAATCTCCTACACCAACGCGGCTCTGACGCCGAAAAGTTTTTTCCAGGGCTGTATTGAGCTAGCCGAAGGCAAACCGGCTAGAAGCTCAAGAAATCATTTGAAAAAGCGCAACCGGCTTTTGAAAAAGCGGTCGAGGAAGCGCCGATGAGCGCGGACCGCCACGCCAATCTAGGCTGGTTCTACGCATTCGCTGGTCGAAAGGAGGATGCAATCCGCGAAGGCAGACGGGCAGTCGAGCTAAAGCCTGAGTCTCAGGACGCTGTTGATGGCGCGACTAATGAATTGTTATCTGGCTCTGATCTATGCGCGAGTCGGCGAAAGTGATCTTGCCATTCCGCTGATTGAACGTTTGCTCAAAACTTCCGGAGCAGTCGACAGCGTGAATTACAGCATCACGGTTAACGATCTAAAGTTTCGGTGGGAATGGGACCCGATCCGTAAGGATCCACGGTTTCAGGAATTAATCGCGCGTTCGACACCATGAACCCAGAAATCCTGCTTCAATGTGAATCTGCCTGACGAATGCCTTGGACGATTTCCCTGGTTGTCGCCCGCCCCGAGTTTATGAAAGTGCATATATGAAGGGCGAAGCACCCGGTGAAATTGGCGACCACAGCGCCGCCGCACGCTCCATTTTGAGGAGAGGATTGCCGCAGTTCGCGGGCTTCGAGTTGCTCTTTCGGATGCTCGGACTGGCGGTTTTTATCCCGTCCACCGCATGGCTAACCGGCCGTCTGATCGCGTGGTCGGGCAGCGGAGCGATCAGTAATTATGAGCTGGTCAGCTTTTTTCTTTCTTTCAAAGGGTTATGCTATCTAGCCGCGGCGGCCACGATCGGATTCGCGCTCACGTTTTTCGAATTCGGCGGACTAACAGCTTTGGCGATTGCGCTGCACCAGCGCGAGCACATCCGGATGAGGCAACTCTTCGGATTTCTCGGGCTCGCGCTGCCGCGTCTTTGGAGGCTTTCGGTGCGACAATTTTTCATCTACCTCGCCATTGCGCTCCCATTCCTCGCTCTTGCCGGCGGAGCCTATCGGATTTTCCTCACAGAAAACGACATCAACTATTATTTATATGCGAAGCCGCCGCCGTTTTGGATTGTCCTGTCGGTTTGCGTCGTCGCCGGGGTCGGATATGCCTTCTGTGCGATTCGGTATTTTGTGCGCTGGATTTACTCGGTCCCGCTACTGCTCTTTACCGACGCATCGCCGGCCAATGCGCTACGAGAGAGCAGCAGGCTGGTGAAAACGCAGAAGCGAGATACGATAATGATGTTGGTCCGGTGGCTCGCCTTGGTGGCGTTATTTTTTGGCGCCTCATGGCTGCTCATTTTGCTCTTGAAGTGGGTGCTTCTTGGTGTTGCGGGGAACGATCCCGCGATGGTTCATAACGATGACGGCCCTGCTGGTGGTGGTTCATTTCCTAACCAGTGTGGCGGCAACGATCCTGTCCACGGTAACGTTGGCCTGCAAAGTTTCGGTGCGGTTTTTGCAGCTTCGTCCGGAAGTCACCCTGCCGGAATCGGTGATAGGAGAAGAGACAACGCTTATGCGCCGGGCAACAGGATTTCTCCGGACCGGCTGGGCCTTGCTTATCATTTTCACGGCCCTGACAATTTATGTTGGAGTACGACTTGTGAACGCAATCCATCTGCATGATGCGACCGCCATTACCGCTCACCGGGGCAGTTCCATCGCCGCGCCGGAGAACACCATGGCCGCCATTTTGCAGGCGGTCGAAGAAGGCGCCGGGTTTGTCGAGATTGATGTCCAGGAAACGAAGGATGGCACCGTGGTCCTGGCCCACGACAAGGATCTCAATCGCGTTTTCAAGATCAACCGACGCATTTGGGAAGTCAGCTATGACGAACTGAAAGATCTCGACAGCGGCGGCTGGTTTAATCCGAAATTTACAGACCAACGCATCGCCACTCTCGCGCAGGTAATCGACGCGGTGAAAGGCCGGGCGAAACTTAATATTGAACTTAAGTTCAACGGCCACGACCAGAAACTCGCCAGCGAAGTAGTGCGTATCGTCAACGAACACGATTTTGCTCGCGACTGCATCCTGACATCGTTAGACTATGATGGCATTCGCCAGGTGCGCGTCGCTGGCCCGGGCATTCGCACGGGCGTGATCGTTACTTCTTCGCTTGGGGATATCACCAAACTCGAAACGGACGTTCTCAGTATTAGCTCTGCCGCCGTCACCCGCGATCTGATCGCACGCGCGCGCAGTCGAAATCTGGAAGTCCACGTTTGGACGGTGAACGACGTGCCCTTGATGGACACCCTGCTCAGCATGGGCGTGGACAATATTATTACTGACGATCCGAAACTGCTCGGGGAAGTACTTCGCCGACGCGCCGCCCTTAGCAACGTGGAAAAAACGCTTCTCCAACTCTCCGATTTCGCGAGCCGTAGGTTCTGAGGCTTCAAACTCCGAGAGCCGCTCAAAAGCGGGGATCTCCGGATGGTTGAACGTTCTCCGAAGCCACCTTGCCATTCGAATCGGTCTTGATCGGATCGGGGTGCCAATCAATCACGGCTAACATGACGAAGAAGGCGATTATGTACGCCACCGGAATAGCCCACCCAAAGCGTAACCACTTCCCAACCGAACGCGCCTCCGGAAACATATTGCACAAGGCCACACCAGCAGACGATCCGAACCAAATCATGGAGCCGCCAAACCCGACGGTGTAAGCGAGGAAGCCCCAATCGTAGCCCCCCTGCTTCAGCGCTAACGCGGTGAGCGGAATGTTATCAAAAACGGCAGACAAAAATCCAAGTTCAAATGCCCTTTGCCAGGAGGCCGGCGGTAAATTCTCAACCGGCATCATTGAGGCGGACAACACCAGCGCTAGCAGAAAGATGGAGCCCGCAAGTGTCCGCGGCAACACCTCCCAATCGGGACGACGAAACACAATTGAGAGCATTATTGCAATCCATACGGCCACGCCGATGACAGGAAAGTGATCCGCAAATCGCCGGAACCAAAGATTCACTGTTACGTTGATCCCTATCGCGACAACAAGAATTGTCACGACGATCCCGAGGCGAGTCCAGTCGACGTGCGTGTGTTCGTGAGTGTGGCGCAGGATCGGTGAGTATTTCTCCTGTTGGAGGGCGGCTGGAATACCAAAAATAAACAGCGCGACAAGCGAAGGAACAATAGCCTCCAACACTCGCATCGGCGAGACGCCCGCAATCCACATCATCGTCGTCGTGGTATCACCCACGACACTCCAGGCACCACCCGCATTAGAGGCAGCCACGATGGCGGCGACGTATCCGATATGCACTCTGGCGCGAAAGAGTTGGTGCGCCATCGCGCCTCCGATGAGCGCGCCAGCAATGTTGTCGAGAAAGCTTGAAAGAATCCAAACAATCGCCAACAGGACGAAACCACCTTTCCAGCCTCGCGGGAGAAACTTCGGGAGCACCACCGGCACATGACTTTTCTCAAAATGCCGGGAGAGGAGAGCAAAACCGGTGAGCAGACAAAGTAGATTCGCGCAAATGACCCATTCGTGCCCGAGGTGATCGGCAAACCCCTGAAGTCCGGCACCGCTCTTAAAGCCGGCAAAGAGAATCTTGTATAACGCAATGGACGTTGTTCCGATGAGCGCAATCCCAAGAGTGTGACGGTGGAACAGCGCCACGCCCAACAAAGTGAACGCGAACAGGATGAATTCGATCGGGATGCCAAACATTATTGCTAGCGGGACGAGTTACGTAACGGGAGCAAAGTATTTCTTGCGCTCGGCACCGATTAAACAAACGGCGGATTCAAATACGACGTCACTGCGTATGGGCCAGTCATCGGAGCGGAGTTTCGCTTTTGATTTGTTGACGGCGTTGTTTTCAAATTACTTCGCTGGGTTGAACCAAATCGGTGAGGTGTAGGCGCGCTCGGTCGTGGTCATTCTCGTGCCGGGGAGCGGTTTGGACCCGAATCTTTTCGCATCGTAAGCAGTCCAACGCGGCGTGGGAATCTCAATGACACGCACATAATAGAAGGCGCGCTGTTTGGCGTCGAACTCCGGATCTTTCCAGACCGTGATCAACTCGGGCGCGCCGATCGTATTCGTCCAGCTCGCGTTCTCGACATCGACGGTGTTGCCGACGCTCGGAATCTTGCCTTTCGCGTCCGGTTTGCGGTCGCCGCTCCATGCGACGTCATAGACTTTCTCCTGCACGTCGCCCTTGGCATCGAGCCAGCCTTTGATGACCTGGATGCGATCGAGGTTGCCGCTGAGCGGATCTTTCATCGCAGCACAAAGGAAGGTCGGCGATTTACCTGCGGCGTCGGCGGCGTTCAGGTCGCCGCCCATCGGAACACCTTTGCGGTAGCCAATGCGGCCGGTTCGCGCGAGTTAGCGTCAGCCGCATCGAAATCCCAGCCACCGAAGAAGCGAACGACGAGGCGCGAACCGGTGGTGGCGTAGGTTTCCTTGCGCTGCATTGCATCCCAGAGCGAGGTGCGCGTGTTCTCCTCGGCCCAGACGGCGGCGTAACCGGAGGCGACGACTTCCCAGTCCATGATTTTCACGCCGGTCTTCTTGTTGTCCATGAAAGTGGCGGTCATGCGATGCTCGCTAGGTTCCTGCGGCGTGGTCTTGCCGAAGAAATTGTCCTCTTCGAATGAGGCGATGCCGGTATGCGCGTCGCTGCTGGCGATGAGGCCAAACTTGTAGGGATTCACGCCGAGCTTCGCTTCGAGTTTGAGGCCGTTCTTGAGGGCCGAGCGGGCGTATTCGAATTCGAGCATTTCCTTGTTCTTCGCCTGGCTGCCATCGAGATTGCCTTTATCCCAGATTTCGTAGTCAGCGAATTCATCGTTAGGCGAAAGAAAGGGATGCGCCTCGCCGTCGCCCTTGGTCTGCGTGGCCTCGTAGAGCCGCTCCCATTTTGCGCGCTCCTCAGCATAGGGACGGTCGATCGCTTTGCCGAAGGCCTCGACAATCGGAAACATGGTGCCGTTGCTCAGGTTGCCGTTGTGCGCGATAGCGAGCACGTTGCCGCCGGTTTTCTTTTCGTAGGCGTCCATCCATTTCCACAACTCGATGGGATTGGTGCTCCCCAACGGCGGGTAACAGGTGAAAGGCTCGACCTGGCTCGCCTTGTCGGCGTTGTCGCGAAAGATGACGTTGCGATGCAGGTTGTTGCCCTTGTCGAGCGAGGTCCATTCGTAGCCGATGAAAGCGGTGAAGCGGCCTGGCTCGTTGTATTTCTCCGCGGCATCGATCGTTTCCTGCCAGGCGCCGCGATAGAGCTGCGTGCCGGGCATATACATCAACTCCTTCGGAAACGTGCCTTGCGCAGAACTTGCCGATTATCTCTATCGCTGCGTCGGCGCCTTTGCCCGACTGAATCATGTCATACCATTTGCGGCCCATCGGTTGGGCGAGAATCTCCGGCTTCCCCGCGAAGAGATCCGGGAAAAAGCCCATGTTGTCCGAGTGATCCGCGACGACGAGGAAATCGAGCGGCCGCGACAGCTTCGCGGGCTGACCGCTCGACGCCGTGATTTGTTCTCCGCGCGCGAAGCGATAGGCGTCACTTGGGTTTAAGCGGCAACCGAACGCGCCGGCATCCATCGAGAAGCCGGTGTGCAGATGTGTGTCGCCGAAGAACGGGCGTGTCGGGAAATTGGCGGTCGGCATACGGTGAGTACGGACGTTTCTTGAACGCCTCGCCGGCTTTCTCTTTGTCGAGCGTGCCGAGATCGGTGTTGCTTTCCTCCGCTGCGAATGCGGCGAATGAAATCGCGAGCACAATGGCTGGTGGTAACGAGTGTTTTAGTTTTCATTTTTGAGTTGTACGTACGGAATTCCAGTGACTAAAAATTGATTTCACCAAATGGCGACGGTGCGTTGAATGACCCAAAACATGGCGACGCTGCCGATGGCATAAGGCGGAAGGATTGGCGCCCATTGCGGCAAACGCATGCGACGAAGCAGGGAGATGACACCGAGCGCCACTACAACAAATGCGAGCTGGCCAGCTTCGACGCCAAGATTGAAGAAAAGGAGCGCGAGCGGGATATCGTGAGCCGGCAGACCGACCTGGCTCAAAGCACCCGCGAAGCCGAAACCATGCAGCAATCCGAACGTTCCCGCGACCAGCCATGGCGCGCGCTCGGTTAGTCCGCGTTTGCCGTTTCGGCTCCGCAATATTTCCGATGCGACGAAAACGATGCTAAGCGCAATTGTCGCCTCGACCGGTGCTGACGGGACGTGAACCACACCAAGCGTCGCAAGCGCAAGGGTGACGCTATGCGCAATGGTGAACGCGGTAATCGTTTTCACCAGCAGAGGCACGCCACGCACGATGAGCACAAGTGCGAGCACGAAGAGCAAATGATCGATGCCGAAAAGAATGTGCTCCACGCCAAGAATGAAATAACCGCCCGCAGCTGGTCCCGAGTCGTTCGCGTTAAAAACAAACGAGGGCGCTTCGGGTCGCAGCAGATGCGAGACAACGCGGCCATCCCTTAACGCGACGCGCACCAGCACATCCACCATTGTCGATGGCAGTCCATGGACCGTGGCCTCCCATCCATCCAGACCCTTCCCGTTTGTCGAGAACGTCCAGCGTTTGATCTCTGCGCCAAAAATTCTTTCGACCCGCGGCGGCACGACGATCACTGAATTCTCAGGCATGACCGGATGAATCGGTGTAACTCCGCGCGAAAGTTCCGCCATCGTCGGTGCGGGACATCCGCACGGCAGCGTCTTCGTCGTATCCGCTACGTCCGTCCGCGCCGGCAGTTCATGCGGGATTTCCTCTCCCGCCACTTGCGTCCCACCAAGCGCTGGCACTTTCCAGAGCACGTCGAATTCACCCGGGGCACGCTCGGTTAGTTCGAGATAGGCGGGTCTCACTTCGTGCGCATTTGCCCGAAGCGCGAAGATCAACAGAAAGAGAATGAAGCAACGCTTCATCGTTGTGCGGTTTTGATCACGACGGCTTTAGTGAGCGCGGCTTCGTCCACTGATACCTCATAGTGCTGGCAAAGTTTTTCGAACACTTCGCGGTTCGCCTTCTGCCGGCGTTCCTCATTGAAATCGCGCAGAACGGTCTCGCGCACTTCATCGAATTTCACCAGGCGCGGCTTGCGTGCGAGCTTCGACGCGGACGAGGTGCAATCCGTAACTCGATGCCAGCGGGCCTCGCCACTCACCCGGCGCCTGAACCGCCAGCGCTTTCTCAAACTCGGATCCGAACGCCGCCACGACGTCATCCTTTTCGCGCTCGACAAATTCAAATCCGTGCAGAAATGGGTCCCCCATCGTTTCGTTATTCGCGCCATTCGCCAGGTCTTTGAGCGCCTCACGTGCGGCCGCGTCTACATCCGCGCCGCGTTTTTCCTTGCTGAAATAGACGTGCCTAAAGCTCACCCGTCCCGCCTTGGCGTAACGCGCCGAATTTCTAGCGAAAAACTCGCGCGCCTCGGCATCCGTCGGTTCGGCCGCGCTTACGATATCGCTCGCCAGGAACTCCATTTTTTGCGCCAGCCGCCGACGCACGATCGTGTCATCCCGATCCAACCCCATCGCCATCGCTTCGCGACAAAGCACTTCCTCGCGAATGTGCGCAGTCACCTGTTCGCGCATTTCTTCCGCATCCGGTGGCTGGCCGAACTGGCGTTCATAGGCAGCGCGCAGCCGATCGATCACCGCCGCCGTAACTTCGATTCGCGCAATCGAAGCCTCTACGGGCTTCGTTTTCTGTCTCCATGCGTTCAGCGCAAAGATCACCGCGCCGAGCGCGAGAAAATGAAACAATGGTTCTCTAATCAGCTTTTTCACAAGCATGAAACGCGATCCAGCAAAATTGCGATGTTGATAATCTGAAAAACCGGTCGCTCCGACTATGGGACCTTGGTCTTATTTATTCACGAATATTCGTGCGGTCCGGGGATTCGTTCGCTTTGGCTGCTTCGTTTAACGACTTGAGAAATGCTCTCAAGGAACCGGACATACTTTTCCTCAAATCCACCAGTGTTTGAGTTATCGACTCGACTCGAATAAAGCCAGCCAGCGGATGTTCAATATCGAGAATAATGTAAACCGTCATAGCAACAATAAGAGCGAAGCTGATGCTATGAACCCAATGACGCGACTTGCTGCCGGCCATGGCGTAGCCTGCGAGAAACGAACTGCTCACGGCCAGAATTACGAGCATGATAAATATTATCTCGGGCGGATGTATCTTTCTCGCCATCGTCTCGGTATTAGCGACGTCGATCATCGTATTCAGCGCCTCCACCACCAGCATGACTGTTTGCGGGTGTTCCGACTGGCTCGCTGCGGCGCTCGCGCGCTTCCAAATTTCACCCTCCAATCTTACGCCCTCGTCACGCTCTGCTTGCGCCGCCGCGAGATCAGGAAGCCTTCGGTAGAAGGCCAAGTGAGTATCAAGATAGCGACGGAACAGATCGCGCAGTTCTGGTTGCGTCGCCGGCGGCAAAAGGTCCAAACGCAGCCAGGCCGTGCCGATCGCGTTTGATTCGGCGACTATCAAATGACGACGCTGATCGAAGCGCGCCATCGCACCCGAGAAGCTGAAAGCTATGAGCAAACCAAGCAATCCAAAGATGGCACCTTCGACCGTGCCGAAACCGGTATGCGTTTTTTCTCCATAACGCGCCACGTGCCGTAGCCCGACTCGAAGCCCAATTTCCAGAAAAACGAACGTGCCGACCAATACAGTTGTGGCGAAAATCGCTGCGGACAAAACCTCACTCATTTTTTCATGGATATGTTAATCGTTACCTACCGTTGCGCAAAGATCGAGAAAAAATCGCGATGCGTGTTAGAACATTAGGGATAAGAACGTCATTTCTGCCGCGAATAAAACAGAAGGATGACAAACATGCCTAACACAGGGACACCGAAATCTCGTCGACTCCGCCTTGATCACCTTGAGCGCCATTGTGACCTACCTATTGGTTGCCTACGTCATTCTGCCGCAAATCGGGAAAGAGAAAGCCAAACGCCACCCCGATTTCGTCGACGGTGCGCGTTTGACTCATACCAAGGATGGCGTTCCAGGAGACCCGCTCAATATCGCGCTCGTCGGCAGCGAAACAGATGTCGTCAGCGCCATGACCGCCGCCGGCTGGCGCGCCGCGGATGCACTCGGCTTGCGCAGCGATGAGCGCATCGTCGTCGATACTGTCCTCGATAGACCTGACCCGAACGCGCCAGTAAGCAATTTATTCCTCTTCGGACGCAAAGAGGATCTCGCGTTTGAAAAGCCGATTGGTCACAGCCCGCGCGAACGCAATCACGTTCGCTTCTGGCATTCCGAGCAAACGGATGATTCACGTCCGATCTGGATCGGCGCCGCGACCCGCGATGTCCGGGTGGAGCTGAGCAGCAACACCAGGGAAATCACGCATCGCATTTCGCCCGACGTTGATGCCGAGCGCGACTTTTTGCTAGACGACCTGACCAAGGCGAACCGCGTGACCGGCACGCGCTGGATCGATGGTTTTCATCGGGAACTCCAGGGCCGTAACGGCGGGGGCGATCCATGGCATACCGACGGCCGCCTACCCATTGTATCCCTCTCTACCTCCAACTCAGAAAACAAACCGTAGGAATTGAACTGATCGGCGTCGACCCGCCTTCGCCATCGCCTCTTGGCTCCGGACTGCAACACGCTCGGTTTAATAGCGGCGGAGCACCGCCGCACTCCAAGACGTGGCGGGCTTATCACGCTCCATGTTAAGTGCTGATTGCTCGTCACAAAGAATACCGCTGAAGCTCCGTTCGACAGGCCCCGCTGAACGCTTTCATGATGTCCGGAGACGTCTTGCAGATGGTCTCGAAAAGTTTGGCCGCCTCCGTGATGTTCGGCGCGTTGTACAAATCCACCACGTTCCGGACACAGTCTTCCGCGGCATCCAGAACCGGCTGCGTCGAGACAAAGCGAATTCGGGCGAGCAATGCGAACAGGTTTGCCAGTGTATCCGGCCGCTCCAGAGAATGATCCAAAGCGTCAGATGAGAGGCGCGCTACTTCGTTGACAAATTCACTGTAAAGGAATTCCCGTTTACGCATCTCAACTTTGGCGCGGTCGCGGACGGTTTGATTTCGTTGTGTTATCCAGGTTGTACCAAGGGCTGCGGCTGCACCGGTCAGCGATCCCATGATTCCCGCTAATGCCGTGATGAGGTTCGCGTCCATGATAGAATTAACTAAGTTCTCGTAACCGCGCTTCAGATATTTTGCAAAGCGCGTCGCTCAACTGCATTGGCTTAACGCCCTCGCCTTTCGAAGCCGCCTGGCGTTATTCTTGAATCGCCTTAATCCTGCCATCCCGAATCGCCTTAATCAGCGCCTTGTGATCGCGTGCGTTTTGCTCTGCGTAGGCCAGAGAGAACTTTGCGATGGCGACATCGAAACGCGCGCTCGATCCGAGATAACCAGCGATCTTTGCCGCGTCGCCGGATTTGGCGTGGGCGCGGGCGAGCGCCCAGCCGCACCACTCGACGTAGCGCCCAAGTCGGGTGATGTCCAGACCATCGATCATCGGCTTAATTTTAATGTCCCGGAGCTGGCGGACATAATAGTGACGGTCATCGTCTTCCGTCCATCCAAGGAAGATGTCGCTGGCGGACTGCATGAGGCGCTGGCCGGCCACAACCCGCTCACCGCGGTTCTTGTAGCGACTCTTCCCGGCGTAAGGTTCGAGGACACTCTGGCGCGCTTCCTTTACCTGCATAAAAAGCACGTCGTCATCTGCCGCCATTAGCAGCACGATGGCGCAATACGTCCCGACACTTCCCACGCCGACAACTTTCCAGGCAATATCCTTCATCTCGAAATGGTCTAACAACTCCCGACGCTCATCACTCAGCGTTGCGCGGTATTTGCGGAATCCGGCTTGAACCGCCCGTCCGAATTCCTCCGCACCGCGGGTCGTTTCATGAAAGATCAGGGGCGGATTATCTTTGATCCGCGGTTTGCCGTCTTTGACGGTCACCAGTTTCGGGAAATCGTTCTCGAGCACGGTGCGTGCGGTCGCTTTGGTGATCTGGTCTTCAACTTCCCGGCGCCATTTTTTCAAGCGGATCGCGCCGAGGATGTCATCGGCATCTATCCGTTGGTACCAGCGCTCCAGGACCGACATCCGCGCGTAGTTATGGATGCGTTCGCGATAGCTCCGGACGCAGCGCTTCGCAATGTCGCGCGCGTCGGAGTTGTTGAGGCCGTTGTGCTGCGCTGCGACGACACAACTCGCCGCCAGCCGCTTCACGTCCCACTCCCAAGGCGCGGGAAGAGTTTCATCAAAATCGTTGATGTCGAAAATGATGTTTCGCTCCGGCGTGGCAAAGCCTCCGAAATTGAGCAGATGACAGTCCCCACACACTTGGACGCGAATACCAGAGACAGGTGTTTGTGCGAGATCTGCTGCCATGATGGCCGCCGCGCCGCGGTAAAACGCGAAGGGCGATTGCATCATGCGCCCATAGCGGATCGGAACGAGATTCGGCATTCGGCCCGCGCTCGACTCGACCAGGAGCTTGATCGGATCGCACCGCTTTTTTGGCGGCTTCCAAGTTGCGTGTGCGTCGCGCTCACACTTCTCGCGCAAGGCCTTTCCAAGAGCTCGGTGTTCTTTGCAATTGGCAATCATATACGGTTCGCAATCAGGACTGGCGTGGCATGGTATGCCGTCACACTAGGCCGTTTGTGATCCTGAACTACACGATCCCAAGAAACAAGTCCTGCGGCCGTTGGACCTTGGTCGTATGGAATCGGTTAGGGGCAACGTAGCCTCAGGGGCCCCCAGACCACGGCTTGGTCACCCACTGTCGTAGTTTCGAATTGCCGATACCGGGAGCCGAAAGGTGAGATGACTAGCCGAACAGGAAATCGATGACCGGCTTCATCGGCGGCGGCTACCGTTGGCTCGATGACGATGAGATGATTCCGGGAAACACCTAACGATATGATACTGCCGCGGTCTTAAGGCAAACCTGGGAACTCTTATGGTCGAGAAAAATAAACACGGTCCATTACTGACGGGCGCACGAATAATAGAGACATGGAACTTCAAACTTTAAGAAACCTCTACCCAAGGGAAATCTATGAAAACAAAAAATGATTCGAAAGAACATGGAGCGATGGGTTACGCTCTTCTGTGGTTGTTAGGCCTTCCGATTCCTGTGCTGTTTCTCTTCTTTCTCTTGCGCGGGTGCCATTAGCCACGCGCGGTCATATTTCCTGTTGGCCGTCTCCTAGCTCTTCCCCGGCAACACAGGTTTCCAGCACATTTCCACCCACGGCATCGGCTTCCAGAAGCGAAGTGTTGATCGCAAACGCGGCCTGCATTCCTTCGGCGGCAGCGGCGATGATGAGTTGCACACCACGGCTCGCATTTCCAGCGGCATACACTCCCGGCACACAGGTGGCCGCATTTTCGTCACACTGAATGCATCCGTCTTCCTCACAAAATTCGCATCCGAGCTGCTCGGCGAGATGTGAACGCTGATGTTGCCCCGGAGAGAAAAAAAGCGCGGCGCGCTCAAGCTCGCTCCCGTCGCAGAAGCAGATGAATTCAAGCTTGCTTCCGGTGCCTTTGAGGCGAGCGATCGGGGCGTCGACGATGCGAACACCGTTGTGTTTCATTCGATCCAGCGTCTTCCTTTCACACTGCGGCGGACCATTGGTGCAGAGGACTACGTCCTTGCTCCAGAGCAGGAGCTCGAGCGCAAGTTCAGCAGCATCCTTGTTACCGCCCAAAACTGCCATCGGCTGATCGCGATGCTCCCAACCATCGCAATACGGACAATTGTGAACAGTGACTCCATAGAACTGACGAAAGCCTTCGATTTGCGGCAGTTCGTCCACCAGCCCGGTCGCGAGCAAAAGCATTCGCGCGGAAAACTTGTCCGCCTCCCTCCACTGTCGCGGTAAACTTCCTATCTCCCCGTTCGACTCGACCACTTTCCCGGGTCGAAATTGGATGGTCTCGTAAGGAGCCAAGCTGTTCGCGTCCGATCCTCAGGAACTCAGCGGGCGAAGTGCCATCGCGCGTAAGGTATCCGTGGAGCGCATGCGAGGCCTCGTTACGCGGATGACCCGCGTCGAAGACGATCGCTCGTCGGCGGCACCGGCCAAGCACGAGCGCGGCGCTCAACCCCGCTGGGCCACCCCCAACAATGATAACGTCAAGGAGTTTGCTATCCATCGGCTAAGGTCGTTCCGAAATAAAAACCCGACCATTGCGGTGAACTCGGATGGATCGGAGGGGACATATAGGGCAGTAAACGGCGATCATGCTTTCAACAAGTGCGAATCCCCCTTTTCCTCTGGGTCGTCGGTGGTCAGAGGCGTCCTCCCTCTTTCTCGCAAATCGCTGCAATTGGATCAACGATGAGTCATTGCCAGCGTCTGTCTGACCCGTCGGCAATAGTCCCTCGCTTTTTCCGCGCAGATCGAGGACGAGGGACGAGAACGAGTATGGGGACGATTAAGAGCTGGCGCGATCGCTGAGTGGGTCGATGCTATTTCCTGACGCGACCAATAGTCGAAGTGCCTGCTGTCCAGTGAAGCAGAGTCACCCAAACTTCGTTAGAACTTTAACGCGTTAGTTTTCAATGGCCAAACCCAAGACTAAAACCGCTTCGGCTGACGCGATCATTGGTCTTTGGACGCTTACACTTACTGCTTTCGTTATCGCGGCGCTCTATTTTGGGCGTGAGTTACTCATCCCGCTCGCACTCTCGGCTCTATTGACGTTTCTTCTCTCGCCGCTCGTTAGCCGAATCGAACGCTGGATTGGACGCATCGCCGCCGTATTGCTTGTGGTAGCGCTGATCTTTACCGCGACCGGCGGCGCGGGATGGATCCTCACCCGACAGGTAGTCGATCTCGCGACAAAATTGCCCGAGTACAAGGGGAACATCACGGAAAAACTGCATGCTTTTCGAGTATCGAAGGGCGGGGCGTTCACGAAACTGTCTGAGACCGTCGATGAATTGAAGCAGGAATTACCTGGGGAATCCGGTGCGACAACTCCGACAATCACACAGGAAGTGGGCAAACCTGAGACTGCGGTTTCGTCGCCTCCCAACCCGACAGCTCGGCCGGTGCCGGTCAAAGTGCTGGAGACTTCCAAAGCGAATCTTTTCGATCTGATCCAGACGATCATCACTCCGCTGATCGGACCGCTGGGCACGGCGGCTTTGGTGTTCGTTCTAGTTATTTTCATGCTGTTCGCGCGAGAGGATTTGCGCAATCGCCTCATCCGTTTGATAGGCCAGGGTCGAATTAGCGCGACCACTCACGCCTTGGATGACGCTGCGGACCGCGTCTCGCGATATCTCCGGATGCAGGTCTTGGTCAATGTGACCTACGGCACCTGCATCGCGATTGGTCTTTATTTTATCGGCGTTCCAAATGCAGCGCTTTGGGGAGCACTCGGCACCGTGCTGCGATTTATCCCTTACGTTGGGCCGTGGATTGCGACGATCCTTCCCACGCTCCTGGCTCTATCCGTTTCTCGAGGTTGGACGATGCCGATTTTAACCGTCACGCTCTTCGCTGGGATTGAGCTCGTCCTGAATAATATTCTTGAGCCCCTGCTTTATGGAAAGCACACCGGCATCTCCTCGTTTGCGCTAATTGTTGCTGCCGTCTTTTGGACATGGCTCTGGGGGCCGCTCGGATTGGTCCTCGCCACTCCCCTCACCGTCTGTCTGGTTGTGATGGGGCGGCATGTGCCGCGCCTGGCATTCCTTAGCGTTCTCCTGAGCGACGAGGAAGCGCTCACGCCAGCCGAGGATTGCTACCACCGTTTGCTTACGGTTGGCGAGCAGGACGAAATGCGATTCGTGGATGCGTATTTGAAGGAGAACTCCCTCACATCCCTTTACGATGCCGTTCTTATTCCGGTGGTAAGCACTGCGGAAATGGATGCGCGGCTAGAGTCAATGGACGAAAAGCAACTTGCTCACCTCAAGCAAAGTGTGCGAGACATCATTGACGATCTAGGCACGCGGCCGCCGATTCCTTCCAATGCGTCGCAAGGAATCCTAACGTCCAGCGTTTACTGCTTACCGGCTCGAGCAGAACGCGACGAACTCGCTGGCGCGATGCTGTCACAACTGCTGCGACAACAAGGCGCGAAAGTTCAATGGTCACCCGCCAGACTTCCCACTGGCGAGCAATTGGATCTGATCGAAAAAGCAGACGTCGATGTCGTTTGCATCTCAGTCGTCGCTCCCTCCACGATAATTCATGCGCGTTATCTCTGCACCCAATTGCGCGAGCGATTTCCCAGGATGAAGATCGTTATCGGTCTGTGGGGCGCGACCGAGAATCTCAGCGAAGCAGCTGGACGGCTACGCGATTCCGGTGCGGACGAAATGGTCACTACTCTCGCGGATGCGATGCTGCAATTCGCCAAACTCTCACCGGTGTCCGACCTGGAGATGATTCCCGCACCGATTCCAGCCGATGAAGAGGAGCGCCAAGCTGCACTCGCGAGTTTGGAGATCGTCAACGGCGAAGGAATGCCGGCCTTCGATCGATTGACGGCGCGGTTGACACGGATTTTCGAAGTACCAATTGCACTTGTTACGCTGATCGATCACGACCGGCAATTCTTCAAGGCGCAGACCGGTCTTCCGGAAGATCTGGTCAAGGCCCGGCAAACACCACGCGATGTTTCGGTGTGTGGTCATGTCGTCGCGGCCAACCAACCACTTATTGTAGAAGACCTCGCTCGCGATGACCGCTTCGCTAATAATCCGCTTTTGAAGGAGCGCGGCCTTCGCTTCTATGCAGGTATTCCACTTCGCGCCCCCAACGGCCAGCCAATTGGCTCGCTTTGTCTCCTCGACACAAGGCCGCGACGTTTCGGCGAACGCGAGCAACGTCTTCTCCAGGAATACGCCAACGAAGTGATGGAAGAGATCGCCTACAAAGGCGGCGTTGCTTTGGAAACGCAGTAAGTAAAACAAACGCAACTGCCCCTTATGACCCGTACCCGGAAACAATCGAAGTCGTTGCTGGCCCAGCATTCCCTCAGTCTGGTGGCCGCGCTACTACTGATTGTCTGGATTGCCGGTTATATATACCTCGATCCGAAAAGCCATCTCGGTTCGTTCTGTGGTAACGCCATTGCCGACTGGAGCGGATCCCTCGTGATTATTCTGGGCACAAAATTCCTTTATGAGATTGGCTCGTCCGAGAGCCGTCAACCACGCGGCCGAAAGCGTAATCCCCTGGTCGAGATATTGCGCGAACACTCGTTGCTCATTTTTCTTGGCATCACCGGGATAGGGTGGACGGCGCTATTTCTGAAGATGAGCCCGGAGAGTCAATGGGGACAAGTAGTCGGCAATATCGTTTCGGAATGGGTTCAAATGGCGGGACTGGTCTTTCTAACCAAGCGCCTGATCGAAATCGGCTCCAAAGAATAGAGCAATGCGTTCTTGTTAGGGGGTGAACCGGGGGGGTGACCAGAGATTGTGCAACAAACCACTACGAGTTGCACCATGTGTTAGACGAGGTAAGGTGTGATTTTTCCTTATCTGCGTATAAATGAATGATCATTCCTACTGAACCGATCGGCAGTATCCCCCGCCCTTTGAAACTGGTCGAGGCAATGAAAACGGTCGACTGCGATGATCCGAGCCTGGAGCCGCTCTACCAGGAAGCGATTCTCGATACCATCAGCCAATTCGAGGCGACTGGCTCCCCTGTCATTACCGATGGCGAACAACGAAAGTATCATAACTTCGGCACCTACTGCGTGGAGGGACTTGCCAACATTGCCCCTGATGGCTTCAGACTCCCGTTTGTCAGTCATGTTCGTCGGTGGCCGCGGCTCACTTCCGGGCCGTTTCGATACAAACGTTATGCCGACCAATTCCTGGATTTCGCCTGCCGTCACACGCGTCTTCAGGTAAAGCAGGCCGTCATATCGCCATCGGCTCTCAGCCTGATGTATCCGCCTGAAGGAGTCGCGAATTACTCGCGTGACCAGTTCATTGACGACTTGCTGGCCGAACACGAAAAGGAAGTGCGAAATTGTCTAAGCAAAGGTGCGCACAACGTTCAAGTCGATTTCACCGAAGGTCGATTAACGCTCAAGATCGATCCAAGTGGCAATCTACTAAACACGTTTATCGACCTCAATAATCTCGCGCTGGCTCGCTTTTCGGCTGAGGATCGCAGCCGCATCGGAATTCATACTTGCCCCGGAGCAGACCGCGACTCGACCCATTCTGCGGACGTCGATTACGCTGAGCTCTTGCCCAGCCTCTTTGAGCTGAAGGCTGGGAATTTCTACGTCGCTCTGGCGGGAGAAAAGGATCCGGTCCGGGTGCTTAAAACGATCCGTAAGTACATGAAGCCGAACCAGCAAATCTTCGTCGGCGTAGTGGCCCCGATCGATCCACGCATTGAGACGGCGGAAGAGGTGCGCGATCGAGTATTACAAGCGGCAGAGTACATTCCGCTCGATAAGCTGGGGACGACGGATGACTGCGGGTTCGCTCCATTTAGCGACGATACTTCTACTTCCAGGGAGACGGCATTTGCCAAGATTAAGGCGCGGGTAGCTGGAACCAAGCTGGCAGCGGAAGTATTGGATCGGAAATGATGGAACCAGGGGCGAACGAAGAGGAACTGCTACGGTCTGCTGCGCGCCAAACGAGTAATAGTGTTCTCATAGCCCGCCGTCGTGCCGAGGCGGATCTTCTCGAAGCCAACGAAGCGTTGGAGAAGAAGGGCGCACTGCTTGCGCACTCGCTCTCGATGATGAGCGCAACCTTGGAATCGACTACCGACGGCATCCTCGTTACTGACAGCGAGGGATCTGTTATTACTTGGAACCGAAAATTTACGGCGATGTGGCGGATTCCCGCTGAGATGACCGGGAATGGAAGGCATCCTGAGTTGCTCACGCTCACCGAAAAACAATTCGCGATCCCGGAGAAGTTTCGCGAGCGCATTAATTTAATTTACGCCACTGAACCCGCGGACACTTTCGATGTCCTCGAGACCCTGGATGGGCGCGTTATTGAGCGTTATTCCAGTATTCAGAAAATCGACGGCAAGTCTGTTGGACGCGTCTGGAGCTTTCGTGATATCAGCGAAAGAAAACGGGCCGAGTTGGAACGCGAACGGTTGCTTGCGAGTGAGCACGAGGCTAGAAAACGAGCGGAATCTGAAACGCATCTTAAAGACGAGTTTTTGGCAACGTTATCGCACGAGCTTCGGACCCCGTTAAATGCCATTCTGGGCTGGGCAACTCTTATCCGGACGGCCACTAATCCAGATGAGATAACGGAGGGGCTCGAAGTGATCGAGAGGAACGCCCGTTCGCAGACTCAGATTATTGAAGACTTGCTGGACATGAGTCGGATCATCTCTGGCAAAACCAGGCTCGATGTCCAACGCGTCGATCTGCTATCGGTAGTCAAAAGAGCCATTGAATCCGTTCAGCCGACAGCTGTCGCAAAGGATATTCGACTAACTTCGGTGTTGGACCCGCTCGCTGCACCGGTCTCCGGCGATCCGGGCCGGTTGCAACAAGTGCTTTGGAATCTCTTGACCAACGCCTTAAAATTCACTCCGAAAGGTGGCCGGGTTCACGTGGTGTTGGAACGTGTTAACTCTCACGTTGAAGTGAGCGTCACCGATACTGGCCGTGGCATTTCCCCTGACTTCTTACCGCATGTTTTTGACCGATTCCGTCAAGCGGAGGAAGCGACGACCAGGCACGAGCGAGGACTTGGACTTGGTCTCGGCATCGTAAAGAATCTGGTTGAGCTGCACGGCGGCAGTGTTCGAGCTAAGAGTCCGGGACTTAACAAGGGTTCGAGCTTTGCCGTCGCATTGCCGATGGTAACTGCGAACCTCGATTCCGATCCACACCGAGTCCATCCGCGAGCGGTTAGCGGCGACATCTTGGCCGACAAGCTCGACCTACATGACGTCAATGTCCTTGCAGTCGATGACGAAGCGGATGCGCGCCATCTCATTACGCGGATTTTGGCCAGCTGCGGGGCGAGGGTTGAAACAGCTAGGTCCGGAGTCGAAGCGTTACGAATGATGCGCAAGAATACTCCTGATGTCCTAATCATGGACGTGGGAATGCCGGACGAAGACGGTTATAGTGTCATTCAGAAGATTCGCCAGCTAACGAAGGAGGAGGGCGGCGTCACCCCGGCTATTGCTCTTACCGCATTTGCTCGCTCTGAAGACCGGCGGCGTGCCGTTCTTAGCGGCTTCCAGATGCACCTGGCAAAACCGGTCGAACCGTCGGAGTTAATTGCCATGGTGGCAAGTCTCGTGGGGCGAACAGATGTGATCGGCAAATAGACCGCCAATCAAAGGCGCGGCGCTAGCCTGTCCCTCGCGTTTGCAATTTCGCCAATTTCGTCCTGGATGAACGACATCACGGCGGCTTCCTCCGCACGCAGGTCTTCCAAATTTTCCGAAAGAGCTTCTTCAGTCTTTTGCTTAAGGCCCTCGATCATGTCGCCGTCGAGATAGGAGTCCAGCACCACCGGGTGAACATAGCATTTCCGGCAAATGCTGGGCGTATTGCCAAGGATTTTTGCCACGGCCGCAATCGCATCTTTGATGTTCTTCTTCGCCTGCGTCGTATTCTCGAACGGGCCGCACGCACTCAAGGCGATTGCCGTGAGCACCGTGCCAGCCCAAGTGCGAAAGTCTTTCGCGGTAAACTCTTCGCCGGTGATCTCCCGCAAGTAATCGTTCACATCTTGCGAAGTTACGTTTCGCACTTCGCCCGCTTCGTCTTGGTACTGAAATACGTCCTGGCCGGGCAGGTCCTGGAGTTTGCGGATGATGTTCGCAAGCCGCCGGTCGTCGACGTCGACTTCATGTTTCACACCGCTTTTCCCACGAAAACTAAATCTGAGTTTCGCGCCTTTCACTTCAACGTGGCTGTTTCGCATGGTCGTTAAGCCAAACGATTTGTTCTCGCGCGCATATTCTTCGTTCCCGATCCGAATGAAAGTTCGCCCGAGCAGGTGCACGACAGTAGCCAAAACCTTGTTTCGCGGCAGATCGCGCAGTCCCATATCCTTGTTCACCTGCCTACGAATTTTTGACAGGGCATGGCCGAAGGCGAGCATGCGATCGTATTTGTTCTCGTCGCGCGCCTCACGCCAGCGCTCATGGTAACGATATTGTTTTCGCCCACGCGCATCGCGCGCCGTGGCCTGAATGTGCCCGTTTGGCGACGGACAAATCCAAACATCCTTGTAAGCAGGCGGAATCGCTAGTCGCCGGATCCGCAATAAGCGGGTTTCGTCTCGAATCGGTTTGGCATCCGTGTCGAAATACTCGAAATTGTCGCCTTCTGGCTTTCGCGTGTAGCCCGGTTGGTCATCACTTACATATCGCAGGCCGGCGTCCTCCGCTACTTCGACCGGGTCGGTAACGACCTCGATCTTCGCAACTCTCTCTTTTTTTCTTCGGATTTTAGGAGCAGATGTCGCCACGTAAATAATAGGTCAATAGATACAGAAGTGTGCCGCAGTGGAAGGCTGGATTGAATGCGAAACAGCCGGTGACCTTAGTAGGCAAGAAATCATGGAATCACGTCTAAATCTCTTACTGCGACAAAGCGCCTGGCGACGGAACTGTCTCCGATTCGCCAGGCGCTGAATATTGGCTTGGTCTATATTCACCAAGCAAACCTGGATCTTAGTCGCGGACTTCCGTCACGATGACTTTGTCAACGACCATGTCGTCGCCTTCTTTGATGTAGTGCACGCGAACCTTCGAATCTTTTCTGATTTTCGAGGCTTCGATGACTTTACCATCGGAAGTCACGTAGGTGACGGTTTTGCCAAACTTGTAGTGCACTGGCTCGGCTGCTTCAGTTTTCAGGATCAAAGCAAGACCCGGGGTGTACTCCGTAACGGTGCCGGTGCTTTCAGTGACGGTGGTTTTAGTCGTCTCTCCATTTCCCGTGGCAACGGTGGTGGTAGTGGTGCTGGATGTTTGCCCGTAAGCCACTAAACCCGTGAGAGCTGTGGCGAATACGATGGTGAGGAATGATTTAATCATAATTAGATCTTTATCTGTCTATCTATTGAGTTGCTGCAGTGATCGCAGCTAAATACCAGCCAGGTTGAGCTTTCAATTTAAAGTCAGCTAACCAAGTGGGCAGATGGATGCGGCAGGTAATGAAAACATCGAGATTCGATATCTCTCTGGCTGTATCCGTTGGACGACCTGCTGATTGGCGTCAGAATCGACGGCGAAATCGTCTCTCGTTAGTCCAAGGTTCTGGAATCGCGAGGAATACCCGATTAACGGATAAGGAAAATCTGACTCTAAGAGCGATGCCCGTTTTCCTAATCTTAAGTAAGGCCGAATTGGCGGCCATTGCCGTTTCAGCAGTGTCGCCATTGCGGCACCCAACAAACATGAAACAAATTAAAGAATTCTCGGGAAACGCGCTTCTGATATTTCCCAAAGCGAGTACCCATGGCATTGGCTTAATACCCCTTACCCTATCGAAGCCGTCGCCTACGTCACTCTTGAATCGCCTTAATCTTGCCATCTCGAACCGCCTTAAGCAGCGCCTTGTGATCCCGCTCGTTTTGCTCTGCGTAGGCAAGAGAAAACTTTGCCACCGCGAAAGCGAAGCCGAACTCGAGCCGATATAACCGGCGATCTTTGCCGCGTCGCCGGATTTCGCGTGCGCGCGCGCCAGGGCCCAACCGCACCACTCGACATAGCGCCCAAGGCGG
Source organism: uncultured Verrucomicrobiae bacterium (assembly GCA_963751725.1). Taxonomy (GTDB): domain Bacteria; phylum Verrucomicrobiota; class Verrucomicrobiia; order Chthoniobacterales; family UBA10450; genus AV80. Next base: position 103,091 of record CAVVVQ010000002.1, on the reverse strand, counting down.
GTGGCGTCCAAGCCATCAATTAATGGCTTGATTTTAACGTCACGAAGTTGGCGCACGTAATAGTGGCGCTCCTCGTCTTCGGTCCACCCAAGAAAGATGTCGCTGGCGGCCTGCATGAGGCGCTGGCCGGCCACGACGCGCTGACCGCGGTTCTTGTAACGACTCTTCCCGGCATAAGGTTTCAAGAACACTCGCGCGCGCTTCCTTCACCTGCATAAAAAGCACGTCATCCTCTCCCGCCATCAACAGCACAATGGCGCAATACGTTCCAACACTGCCCACGCCGACAACTTTCCAGGCAACATCCTTCATCTCGAAATGGTCTAACAACGCTCGCCGCTCATCACTCAAGGTCGCGCGGTACTCGCGGAATGCGGCTTTGACCGCGCGTCCGAATTCCTCGGCACCGCGGGTCGTCTCATGAAAGATGAGCGGCGGATTATCTTTGATACGCGGTTGTCCGTCTTTGACGGTGGCCAGTTTCGGGAAATCATTCTCGAGCACTGTGCGCGTGGTCGCCTTGGCGATCTGTTCTTCCACTTCCCGGCGCCATTTTTTCATGCGGATCGCACCGAGAATGTGATCCGCATCTTTCCGCCGGTACCGGCGCTCCAGGACTGACATCCGTGCGTATTCACGGATGCGCTCCCGATAGCTCTGGACGCAACGCTTCGCTATGTCGCGCCCGTCCGAGTTGTTGAGGCCGTTGTGCTGTGCCGCGACGACGCAACTCGCCGCGAGCCTCTTTATGTCCCACTCCCACGGCGCCGGCCGAGTTTCGTCAAAATCGCTGATGTCGAAAATGATGTTCCGCTCGCGTAAATCCCCCGAAATTGAGCAAATGACAGTCATCGACGATGGACTCGAATCCGGAGACGGGCGTCTGCGCCAGGTCCGCCGCCATGATAGCGGCCGCGCCCGGTTAAACGCGAATGGCGATTGATAATGCGCCCTAACGAATCGGAACGAGATGCGGCTATCCGTCCCGCGCTTGATTCGATGAGGAGTGTGATCGGATCGCGCCTCTTTGTGGGCGGTTTCCAGTTTGCGTGTGCGTTCCGCAAACACTTCTCACGGAGCGCTCTTCCAAGAGCATGGTCTTTCTTGCGATTGACAATAAACGCCGGCCCTTCGGTAGGCCGCTCAGGGTTGGCATGTCATGGTATTCTTTCACGGTATGCAGTATTTGTGATCGTGGATTACACGACCCCAAGAAACAAGTCTCCGACTGTTGGACCTTGGTCGTATGGCTCGGTTAGGGAGAATACTGCTGAAGCTCCACTCGGCACGCCGCGCTGAACGCTTTCATGATATCCGGATAGGTCTTGCAGATCGTCTCGACAAGTTGGTCTCGCTCCCGTGATGTTCGGCGCGTTGTACAAATCCACGACGTGCCGGACACACTCTTCAGCGGCGTCCAGAACCGGCTGGGTCGAGACAAAGCGAATTCGAGCGAGCAGCGCAAACAGGTTTGCCAGCGTATCCGGACGCTCCAGCGAATGATCCAAAGCGTGAGCGGAGAGGCGCGCTACTTCGTTTACAAATTCACTGTAAAGAAATTCCCGTTTCCGCATCTCGACTTTGGCGCGGTCGCGGACAGTTTGATTTCGCTGTGTTATCCAGGTTGTCGCAAGCGCTGCGGCCGCGCCGGTCAACGATCCCATGACTCCCGCCAATGCTGTGATGAGGTTCGCGTCCATGATTCGAATCAGAAAACCGGTTCCGACGCCTAACGGCGGCCTTGGGTCGCTGCGGGTGCAGGATCCATGGTATAGGCGTTCTGAGTTTGGGTTTAGCGTGGCACATTTCCACCTCGAGCACTTTGAGTCTTGTGATCCTGAACTACACGCTCCAAAGACACAAGTCCTGCGGCCGTTGGACCTTGGTCGTATTTCGAATCGGTTAGGGGCAGTCAAGATATCAAAAAGTGGAGCCCCATGATTGGTAAAACACTCGCCTTTTCGTGTTGGAATCTCTAATGCTGCAGAAGCCCCAACCTATCCATGGTTCCAGTCGTCTTTCTCCTAATTGCTTTTTTCTCCGAGGTCATCGGAACACTGGCAGGTTTCGGTTCATCGGTCTTTTTTGTGCCTCTGGCTGGAATGCTTTTCGGCTTTCACGACGTTCTCGCCCTCACAAGCATCCTTCATGTCTTCAGCAATGCGGCGAAGTTGATCCTTTTCGGCCGGGCTGTGAATTGGAAGCTACTCCTCCTGCTCGGATTACCGAGCACGCTTTTGTGATCCTTGGGGCACTTCTCACCCGGCACCTGGAATTCAAGTTTGCGGAATTTATTCTCGGTCTCTTCCTGATTTTCTTCAGCCTACTTTTATGGTTTCGCCCCACGGCGCGGCTCGCCCCGACTTCAATCAACGCCATCACCTGTGGCGGCATTGCCGGTTTTCTGGCTGGCTTAATCGGAACCGGTGGCGCGGTCCGGGGACTTGTGCTCGCTGCCTTTGATCTGGAAAAGAACGCTTTTGTTGCGACTTCCGCGGCAATCGATACGGGCGTCGATTTCAGTCGAATGATTATTTACCTGCGCAGCGGTTACCTGACACAAAATCTTTATTGGCTGGTGCCAGGACTTCTCCTGACCGCATTCGTCGGCTCTTATACGGGAAAAATTTTGCTAAAACGAATTCAACAGGAAAGCTTCCGGAAGATCGTTTTATTGCTCGTCCTGGTCGATTGGCGTAACGACGCTCGCCCGATTCGTTTGGCAAATGGTCCGCTAAATCTTGGTCACGCCGGTCGATTCCGCCGACGGTCGCAGGTTCTCTCCTGTCAACAAGCCGCGCACCATGTTCCGTCGTCGGTTCTCTCTCCCTCAATTTGCAGAGCGACGCGGCCTCTCCGGAGGAATCAGAAGAATACGCGCACTGCCTTTCGAGGAACCCGATCTCACGACATTACTGATTAAGTATCGATCGAGTCCAGTGCGTCCATGCGTTGAAATGACAATCAAATCCGATTTCAATTCCCTCGCTGCGGCAACGATATCTTCTCCGGGCCGCCCTAGCAGAAACTCGAGATTCACTCTGATCTCGCGAGGTACACTTCTGCTCGCCAATGCACGAAGACTACTTGCCGCTTGTGCCTCCAACTACTTGTTCAAGTCGCGCGACTCTTCCAGTCCGATCCTCAGCAACCCGTAGTCGGCAGGCACAACATAAACTGCCAAGGCCAAAACTCCTGCAAAGCCATGCGACGAGGGCCATTGCATGGCGCAGAGCTCGCACCGATATATCGGAAAAGACCCACTGGCACGAGCAGGTTTCGCAGTTTGATAGCCGCCCGATCATCGGCTGGTTTGAGTCCGCTTTTCGCTTTTCATAGGGCTCCGATTGTTCCTCATTAAGTATTAACGCGAGTTAATCTTCCACGGCGCGAACGATCAGAACGGGGCGCTTGCTCTTCCTCCATCACACCCTCGGCGACCGACCCAAGAAGTGTTTCGCGAGACCGCTGCGTCCATGAGAAGCTAGACAGATTGCATCAGCGCGAAAACTTTCCGCCTCCTGTGCAATTGCCTCGGCGGCATCAGCACTTTCAATAACTTCCACCTGGATATCGAAAACCTCCACCGCCTCGGCTGGCACAAGAGATCGCCATTGAGAGAAGAGTATGGGATTCCCTTTGGGTGGTCTCGCCTTCTTTCGAGTATTCCCCTGAGCACCGGCAGATTCGATTACGTGGATCAACTTAAGGTTCCACCGCGTTGCAAAATCGCACATCCGTAGGGAACCGCCTTGTTGCCTACATCCGAAAAATCGGTGGCAACGGAGGACTCGAGCCAGCTTTGACGTGGTTGACGTCTGGTGCTCTGGAGAAGGCGGAACCACGCCCACCGAAACGACGGCATGATGCAGAACCGTGCGCGACACAGAACCAAAACGAAGTCGCCGCCAGCCGTGCCGGCGATGCGTACCGAGCACGACGAGGTCGACTTTTTCCCGTAGGCCATTTCGAATCAGACGGCTTCCGTGTGACCCCATCCAGGTTCGACCGTAACCGTGACTCTTTCAGGAGGTAGCAGCATCGCAACGCGTTCGGTCAAATCACGCTCCAGGAAATTTGAATCTGTTCCGGGTTATGAGTTAACGGGAGTGGTCCATGGTAGCCTAAACGTCTCGCTTCCTGTGGGGGCCAATCGACGTGCAGGACGATCGTTTCGCACCTATTCTGCGACTGCATTTCATTGACCCATTTTAGAGCGGCATCGCTGGCGGCCGAAAAATCATAACCCACCAGGATTCTGAGCGTGTGTTGACCAAGCAACCACGGAATCAGTTCGCTTCTGGGCGCACCACTAAGGTCGGGATCGGTGAAGTCTCGGCCACTCGCTCCGCCACGCTCCCCACTAACAACCGCCGGCCAACGCCATGACCCACTGCGCCTACAACTATCAGCCGCGCCTTCACTTCGATCGCTGCGTTGACTAATTCTTCAAAGACAGAACCGGACAAAAGTTTCTACTCGATTAGCGTCCCGGCCTTTCGCACGTGTTGCTTCGCGATGTAATTCTTCGCGGTTATTCGAATCCACAGCTTCCAAAATCGAAGGATCGTTCGTGGCGAGTACTCGAAACTCCTCTACATGAAACAGAAAAAGTTTGACCTCAAGGCGGCGCGCAATCTCCGCTGCAACATTCACTGCCTCCATCGCTGGGGCGGAGAAATCCGTAGCACATACGATCTTGCTTATATTGTTTCACAATGCGATTCCTGCTCTGTCTAAGTCATAACGTTTCTTCAGGCCAAATTGCAACTCTAAGACACCCGTCGCGGCGCGAGCGCCGCATGGTTCCTCCCCTGTCAGGCAAAGAGTTGTCTCCTTCGGAGCGGACGCGAACGCCTCCAAAGCTGAAACAGTGACCAGTTGAAAAACGCGCACGGCCGAAGCATACATTCTCCTTTTCGGAATTGCCTCAGGCTGTTGCTTCATTAGTGCGCACCTCGACCCGCATGTGACTTAGTTTGTTGTAAATTTGACCGACACGACGCCAGAGGCCACCAGCCATAGAGGAAGGTCTGCCATCGAGCTGCCACATTGCGACCCATCCTGCGATGTATAGGCTCTCCCGCAACAAGCTCGTGAGAGTCCCATGCTGTTGTCCGAGCAGAAGAAGCTCGCTCGCGAGCAAACACATTCCGAGGAACAGAAGGCCAATCAAAAGAGCGGTTCGCCCCTGTGCCAACAACCGGCGCAATTCCAATCGCTTTAGTTTAGCGCGATAGCGAAAATGATTGTTGACAGCGTCTCTACATCATGTTGCAGCCACATGTCGGATTATGATTGAATGAACTGTTAGCGAACGCAGTCGTGTGGTGAAAACTCCTGCAATCGACTAACAATGAATGCACAGAAGCCAAAGCCTAAAAAGTAAAGGGTCCATTGAGTTGAACAACTGTTGAATCCTGTTAAGACTTCACGCGTTTTAAGTCCAACCTCGGTCTTGAATTATCGGTTGCTAGGAGGAGCGTAATCGGAATTTCTGCAGTCGTCTTCACAGGCAAAGCTAGCGTGCAGGCACGCCAATGCTTTGCAGCCTTTGCTAAAGACTCTCCATTTCTTGATCATCGGTAGTGAACGTGATCCAGCAAATAATGGCCAACGCAGATCTTTTCCCAGTAATTTAGACTAACCGTGCAATCTTCACTTACCGGCGGCATCGCGGAGGAGTGAGTCTAAGTCGAGCGGACGTGTGAACATCGCCAGGTTTCCGTCGGTATCACGCGGCCATTCCGCTGCTGGCCGATCCCAATAAAGCTCAACCCCATTTTGATCCGGATCGCGCAGGTAGAGCGCTTCACTGGTTCCGTGATCGGACGCGCCGTCGAGGGAAATGCCTGCCTTCGTCAGACGCATTAGCGCGTCGGCCAGTTCGGTTCGCGTGGGATACAGAATCGCCAGGTGGTAAAGGCCAGTCGCACCCGAAGGAGGCGGCGAACCGTCAAGGCTTTCCCAAGTGTTCAGCCCGATGTGGTGATGGTATCCGCCCGCGGAGACAAATGCCGCTTGGCGGCCATAGCGTTGAGTCAGTTCAAAGCCGAGCACTCCACAGTAAAAGGCAAGCGCGCGGTCGAGGTCCGCCACTTTCAGGTGAACGTGCCCTATTCGCACACCCGGATGAATCATTCGTTCAGAGTCCTCAGCCATCCAGGATCAAGGTATACTGAGAGATTTCGCCGCGCGAATGGCGTCGGCTTCCCCCAAATCTTCAAGAAACTTGGCGCCAAGGTTGACTTCGTTGGCCGTCCGACAACGAGGAAAAACCCTAATAAGTCTTGAGCCGGTATTTTCATCAGGGCAGCTGGTAGACTTCGACCAAACTAACGCCAGTAGTCCCATTTTTCCCGTGTACGATCGCGGTATAGGCGCCCGGGGAGATCGTGGCCAGAATGGCGGATTACCTTCATCACCCGGCGGGATTCCGGTCTGGGCGATGGCAGCCTGATGGAACTCTGGCCAATCATCGTTGAATTCAATGAGTTGCCCCTGCGTGTCGTATAAGTTCGCGAATCGGATCGCCATGACATCGGGAATGCCGGATTCGCTAAGGGGAAAGCGCCCAGCGCACGGACCAATCGATGGGTGGCTTGATTATCGGCGATGAAGAAACCGGCAATCATCACTTCATCGCCTGTCTGCACGAAACCGCGAGTCGAGATATTGATTAACTTGGTCGAACTGTCGGGGTTAAGATCGTAAACTTCGACGATCCCGATTCCGGAAGTTTCGGCGCTCCCCGCATGATGACAGTGTGAGCTTCCCGGCGCCAAATCGGCGATGATCGCTGCTTCGCTGTCGTCCGAGGGTGATATCGCTTGCCTTGATTTCCTTGGCCTGGGGACTTTGTCTCCAGTTGTCATTGTAAGAGATCAGAGCGCCCCGCTGTCGCGCAGTTCGATTATGGGATCAGCCAGCCGACCTGGCAGGGGCGATCCGTCATATACCGTCAAGGAGGGTCCGATGGCGCGAAGGATTACCTGCTTTGATGTTCCGTGCGGCGTATCGCTGGTTGTTATGCCCGCAGGATGCGTCTTGAGCGGAGGATTAACAATAAAGCCAGCGATGAGCACGTTTTCACCAGTGCCAATCTGCATTCGAGTGGAAATATTGAGCCAACCTGTAGCCGGCACGCCGTCGTTCAGAGCAGTGATTTGGTAGTAGCCATCGACGAATGCCGACTGGAATTGGCAGCCACTTCGAAGATCGGGGAAAATCATCTCGCTAAAGGAGCCACTCAGCTGGCCAGCAACGTGGAACAGTTTAAAGACCTGCCCGCTTTGAGGAAGGAATCCATTAACGAACCGTGTTTCCAATGTTCCGCCCAAATCCGCGTTACCGCCAAGATCGAGCCTGACCGGCGAGCTTGGGTCGGCGTTGGCGACCGTGATCCTCGCGAATGTATCGTAGGATTGATCATAGAAGCCAGTCGCGCGAAGCGGTCGATTCCCATCGCCAGGATCGACCGTGCCACCGCTTGTGACCGTGATACTCCCGACTGTCCCTGACCCCCCCAAGGTGCCGCCATCATCAATATTGATCAGGCTACGATAAATGGAACCGTTGACCTGAAGCCGGCCGCCTTTGATTAGCGTGTCACCAAAATAGGCCAGGTCGCTCGATAGGGTTAACGTTCCGGTGCCGATCTTCGTCATCGCGCCGAGAGAGGGCCGGCCCAATCCGACGAAAGTGCCGGAGAAGTCGGTGCTTAGGTTATTGCTACCAATGGTCAGGGTATAGCCGGAATCAATACCAGAGTCGAGGTAAACGTCTCCATCTCCTTCGAGCGATCCAATCGTTAGACCGGGGGGATCGTGATAGCCGATATCTAAATAGCCGTTACCAAAAACTTGGATTCGCGCGTTCCCGCCGCTTGAAGTCTGACGAAAGACGATTCCGCCGGGATCGCCATCACCAATTCCGCCTTGCGCAATCAGCGTAGCGTTGCCACCGGTCGAGTCCCCATCGAAACGTAAGAACCCTTGGGGGCAAGGGCCGGCGGGATTTGAACCCGGCACACAATTGTGTAAGGCACTGCCTTTGACCGTAATGGTTGCATTGCCTGCGCTAGCCGAATTGGCGAAAAAGGCCGCACTACCCCAGTCGAGATGGTTGGCGCCGTTTATAGTGTAAACGCCATCCCCTGCATTGGCGTTATCCCAGAACGCAACGATGCCGCTTTCACCCACATCGCCGCCCATGATGAAAACTGTGTTGGGTCCGGCTTGAGCTGCGTGCGCGAAGCCGATGCTCCCCCCCCTTTCACCCCCGAGAAGAAAAGTCTGGGTGTTGCCTGAATTGTTTGTGATACCGGAGCCCCAAAGGTCCAGGCTTGCCTGTGGGGTGATCGTGTAGTTCCCCGCGTCTGGCTCGAACGTTATGCCATCGAGGTTGGTAACCTTTTTAGCAGGCGTCGAAATAGCAATGTTGGTAGCGGTGGAAGTCGCGAAGGTAGCAAGTTCTTCCTCTCCGTTAGGCGGACCACCCGGTGTCCAATTTGCTGCGGTGTGCCAGTCGTTGTTTGTTGGGTTGGCCAGCCATGTGGCCGAGCCGGCCAACGCGGAAGCGCTGAAGGCGATTAACACAGCCAGCAGGGAAAGCGGTTTTTTCATGGGTCAGCATGGATGATTAGTTAACCCTTATCGAAAAGACAAGGCGATTAGGGCGCCTCGCTCACGCAAACGCATAGGCCCGTCAGCCGAGAGACTGGCAACGCGTCAGCGATTTCTATCCGCAATCCGCAATCCGCAATCCGAAATCGCAAGAGCGTTTTCTTTACTTCGACAGGAACAAATCGCACTCGGCGATTTTGTGATTGATGGTGTCGATCTCGGTTAACTCGTCCGCAGTCAGAACGTCTCGCTGCCGCAGATCACTTAGTATTGCCAAGCTGCGCTCATACGTTGCGCGGGCCGCACTCCAAAGTTTCTTCATGAATTGTTGCGGTGTGCGGGTGTCACCAGCGAGCAGCGAATATACGTCCCCGATTTCGGTGTAGAGCGAAGCTCGGATCTGACGTTGTTCCACATTGGCGGCGTCATCAAAGACTGATTCGAGAAGTTCAGCTGCCTTAATCGCATTCCGCCCAAGCCTTCTCAATGTAGCCAAGTCTCGCGTGGGTCCTGGCGAGTTTCACGAGCAACTGGCTGAGCTCGAAAGGAACGGCGAAGTCCTCCGGATCGGTCGCTGCATTCTTGTCTTTGTATATATATCGACCCCCTGTTGATAATAAGGAAGCGCTCCAAGCTAGATCGCCCATGTCCGCTAACAGATCACCTATTCTGGAGGACGAGTAAGCGAGATCAGTCTGGACCTGAAGATTGCCTGGGTCGGCTGCAATTGCCTGTTCGTCGATCGCGAGTCTCTTTCGAAAAGCATCCAGGGCTGCCTGAGGCTTGTTGATCAGAGCCAGGTAATCGCCCGCACCCGGACCCAACGCGGCGGGGTCAACGTTGGTCAGGTATAAAAAGCCTCCGGGATTTGGGTAGGTCAAGGGGGGGTTGCGGCGGTATGTTCGATCCCTTGGATTGTCGGCGACTAACTCGTAGGTCGCGGGGACGATGCTCTGACTTTCCAGAGCTGTGTCGCGATATTCTTCCATCGCTGAATCCAAGTTGTTTTGAAGATCGGCCAGATCATAACGGACGTTAGACGTCAGCGCATCTTTCCGTCCGTCACCCGTTCGCGTTAGATCCGTCAGATTGTCGAGCGTGACGTAGTAATTAACCGGCAATCGGCCGTACATCGTTGGACGGGTGTTCCGCGCGGGCTTTCGCCACTTTAGCGCGGTGTGCCTGCCAGGTTGTGGCGATCAACGCGCCGAGCAAACTTATTAAGAGCAAACCCGCCATAGCGCTGGTCACTCTGTTTCGGCGAACGAATTGGCCCGCGCGGTCAAGAGGCCGGCGGATACACTTATGGAAGAATTGGTCGACCGACCAATCCCGTCTCTTTGGTTTTTTCCATAAAGACATAAGCGCGAGTGGGATCGCCCCTTAAAGCTTTCGAATCGCGAAAAGTATATTTGGGATTTTCCGGTTCGCAATGCTTAAACTTGGGCTTGGACAAAATAATCAGGAAGCTTGGAAACCAGGACGATCTTGCGGAGTCTAGCTTCGTTGCTATCGCGCGGAAAGCGGCGGAGCACCGGCGCTATTAAACCGAGCGTGTTGCAGCCCGGAGCCGAAAAGGCAACAAGTGCGCGCCGCTATCGTCATATCGGTCTTACGCTAACCACCTGCGTGAAGCCTCTGGTATGGACGTGGCCGACATCGGCCGATGGCAGTCGGGGCAACTACAACGGCGCGAAGCGCCACTCGTCTGGCCCATAGGACGAAAGTCTAATATGGAGTACAGCTCGCTATTTCAGATTCTAGACGGCACGATTTCAATCAATCGCAGCCGCGGCTTTCCGACGCTGCAAGATTTCACGCCAATGAAAGAGACCAGCGATCCCGGTGGCACCGCGCTGGCGGCGGCAGTGAGGCCGCGCCTCGCGGAACATCCGGGCCAGTCGGGTTTGCACCCGTTCGCGGACGCGCGTGATGCTCTAGCCGCGCGGCTGGTCCTTGCGGATGCGGCTGAGTGCAGCCTGGATGTGCAGTATTTTACCTGGAATACAGACATGGTAGGCAGGGTTCTACTCGAACGCTTATTCCGTGCGGCCGACCGCGGAGTGCGCGTGCGTCTCCTGCTCGACGATATCGGCACGGTTCCTTCCGATTCCGTCCTCCTCACCATCGACACTCATCCTAACATCGAGGTCCGGATGTTCAATCCCATCGCCATCCGTTCGGCCCGCATGCTCGGATTTGTTGCCGACTTCGCACGCATTAATCGACGGATGCATAACAAGTCGTTCGTCGCGGATGGACAGGTCGCGATCGTCGGCGGCCGCAATATCGGGGACGAGTATTTTGGGGCGAGTGCCGCGGCAAATTTCGCCGATCTCGATCTGGCGGTCATCGGGCCGGTGGTCAGCGAAGTGTCCGACGCCTTCGAGCTTTACTGGAGCCATCGGGCTGCGGTGCCAGTCTCCAAGCTTTCGCGGCAGACGACGACCCCAGAAGAGTTCGCCGCGAAGCGCGCGGGACTGATTGCACATCACACAGCCGCAGTGCAGTCCGAATATGCTGATACCGTGCGCGACAGCGAGTTCGCCCGACAATTTCGGGAACGCGCGGTAACCTATTGCTGGGGCGAAGCAACGATCGTGAACGATCATCCAGACAAGGTGCTCACCTCTTCTTCGATGACCGAAACGCACCTTGCGCCCAAGCTCCGCGAGGTGGTTGAAACGACGGAGCGCGAGCTATTCCTCGTGTCGCCTTACTTCGTTCCTGGAAAGAATGGCGTGGCCTTGCTGGCCAGCGTGCGCCGCCGCGGAGCGCGCGTGGTCGTGATCACCAATTCGCTGGCATCCACGGACGCGGTGCCGGTTCATTCGGGTTACCGGCGTTACCGCAAAGCGTTGCTCGAAGCAGGCGTCGAACTCTACGAAATCAAGCCGACCGCGAGCAGCCGGCGCCGGCGGTCGAGCGGCGGCTGGTTCGGATCGAAGGGCCCGCGCGGATCGAGCGGGGCGAGTCTGCACGCCAAGGCGTTCGCCTTCGATCGCCGGATCGGTTTCATCGGCTCCTACAACCTCGACCCGCGCTCAAACCGGCTGAACACCGAGATGGGCGTGCTCTTCGATTGCCCAATCCTGGTGGAACGACTCCCAGCGGAAGCCGAGAGCGATCTGGCCCACACCGCGTATCGCGTGGAACTCAATGGAGGACGCCTCGTGTGGGTGGCGCATGTGGGCGACCAGGAAGTGCGCTACAACGTCGAGCCTGAGGCCAGCCGGCGGAAGCGCTTCAAGGTGATAGTGTTGAGCTGGTTGCCTATCGAGTGGCTGCTCTGATCAGCGGTGGAATTATTCAAGTTACGGTTACGGACACCGAACTGCGGCCCACCAGCCTAACGCCTTACCCCAGGCCGATTCACCTTTCTGTGGCAGGCTTCAGTCGCAATGCTGGAATTCCTTCAATAGAGCGACTAACAAAACGGATTGTGCGGTTGATCCGACTCGGCTCGTCAGCATGAAGCTTCATTGCGACAATCTGCCGTTGACCGGCTTGACCTGTGGCTGCGCGCACCAGATCATCGCCGCTAAAAAAGAGTGGATTGAGAAGGAAGCCGGCTGGCCCATTGCCGGGCGAAAAGCGAAAATGCCCTGTCTGGCCGTCAATCATCCGAACATCCAACCAAACCGTCGGACCGCGACACAGAAAGCTCGATATTCGTCCCCACCAATTTTCGTCGATGTAGATCTGCGCCCAGGTCGGCTCCGCTGAAAGATCCAACCATTGCTCAAGTTCCAAGGCTTGCTCTCTTGGTGCCCCAAATGAATATCGCTGGCCAGGTCCTGCCCGCTGCTTCCACAACGTCATATTTCGTTCAACCAACACTGGAGAATAAGATGAGAGGACTTGAAGCAGCACCTCACCGTCGTCCAAGGTAGGAAAACGAAAGGCAATTTGCCCCAAACGCCAGAGCAAATACTGCGGCGCATGTTCTGAGCTGAAAAATGTCGAGTTAAGGCGCTGCAATGATAAGGTGTAGGCAGAGTAACTCTGGAATACGGGATGGGGTTGATAGTTCAAGCCATTGAGGATCGCCACGTCCTGGTCCAAGTAGAGTACGCCGACAGACGCACTTCCGATTGCTTCCCGAATTTCAGGCAGGCTGGCGTCATTGCGCATGGTTGCCAGGCGCAAATCCAAATCACGGCGGAACGCGGTTGGCATCAAGGCTGCCCTTATCGTATCCACCGCGTGCGGCACCGTTGTCCTGGCGGCCGCTCCAAGGAAATTGCGGCAATACTGGAAGGCTAGAATTGATGAAATCAACATCGCGCCAGTCGTCAGCAGAACGAACGATCGTTGGACGCGCATCGGAATTCGCAATAATCCCGGCAATAGCCCTGCCGTAAGAAAGCAATACTGCAAGTATACCGCGGTGTGCTCGTCGAGCCGGACAAACCCTTCTTTCCAACTCAGAAACAAGCCGGCTGCCAGCAGACTGATACGGCCCCCGGCCGGCCACCATTGGCGGACGGATCGCCAATACCCCAGAAGCAATGCCACCATAATGATTCCAATGATCACACCGCCCCAATCCAGGAGCTTGTCGCCGGGAAACGACATAGCGGAGGTATAACCCGAGACGATCTCCGCACTGAAACTCAAGTATGCCCCAACAGCGTCGAACTGCTGACCCGTTACTAACCAACCTCCAATAATAGCCGCGCTGAGGCTCGCTAAAAAAATTGTTCCCTTTCCAATCTTTCCTGCCGAAACATAGGCTCCGAAGACCACCACTCCCGTGAAAATGACATAGGCAAAGAAAGTGAGTTTGACCATACTCAACACCCCGAGTGCAATCCCAGAGGCCACTAACGGACCAGCCTTGAGCCGTTCGTCCGGAAAACAGGCAATTCCAAGCGCACCGATCGCCAGTAAATGCACTGCGTCGAAACCGATGTCGCGTGCGGGACACGTCGCAAGAAATGGTAACGCCAACAACAAGACAATGCGCATCGGAAGAAGCAACTGTTTCCAAGACCGCAAGAAGATCCAGGTCCACAGAAGGCCAAACCCAAACGACCACAACAAGATGGGCCAGAAGAATTCTCCCCAATAATGATCGGAGTTGAGAAATCCGAGAGGGCCATAGGTAAAAACGATATCCCGCCCCCATTGCAGATGACGATCAACAGCGAAAGATAGAACCGCTTCCCACGATTGCGGCGAATCATAGCGGCCGGGCGTGGCGGGTAATTTCGTAAAACTCACCCACACAAACAAGCCCAGGAGGACCTTGGAAACCAACGCTAACCGATCGTTGAAGCGCTCGGCTACTCGTCTTCTGGCCTTCTCTACTGTGCGAAAGCTCACAGATCGAATATCAAAGTGTTCCAACCCACCCGACCAGCCTGTCACAAAACTGACATGCCTGCATCAATAAGCGTTTGGATTGGCTTTTCCAGGTAAGTTCCGGAAATCACTCACCATTCCCGTTAATGGGATCCCTAACGATATTCTTCACTTTGCTTTCCAGTGCCGCTTGTTACGTCACACCAAATGCTTGCCTACGGCAACTGATACGCTTCGACCAGGGCTACACCCGTTGTGCTATTCACCCCACGAACGATCGCAGTGTAACTACCGGGAGCGAGATTTCGAAGAATTGCACTTTCGTGATCGTCCGTCGGCGGGATTGTAGTCGCCACGATCTCGGACTCCTGGGTATCCCTCCAGTTATCATTCTGCGCTAATAACGTCCCGTCGCTGTCTCGCAGCTCGAGAGTTGAATCTAACAAGGCATTTGGAACACCTACACTGGCGAGGCTGGGACCAATCGCGCGAACAAGAACATTGGTAGAGCTACTTCCAACAACGATGATGCCTCCGATCATTACGTTATTCCCAGTTTCGACCAAACCGCGGGTCGAGATATTGGCTAACTTGGAATTGACCGCCTGGCCCAAATCGTACACCTCCACCAACGCCGACACCGGAACCATTGTTCGCTCCACTGGCAGTCGCGGTGTACGCGCCGGGCCCGACGGTTACGACGATGGCCGATTCCAAGGCATTGGAAGGCGCAATGCCGGTCGCGCTTATTTCACTCGCCTGTGTGTCACCCCAGTTATCATTAGTTAGCGATGAATCCACTGGGGCCGCGCAGTTCCAAAGTCGGATCCGCTAAGACGCCGTCAATTCCAACTGCGGCAAGCGATGGTCCGATGGCGCGCACGATAATGCGTTTTGGTTGTGTGCCCGTAACGATAAATCCTCCGATCCCGGCATTGTCAGCTACTCCAATTTTCAGACGAGTAGAGATATTGCCAAACCGAACAGGAATAGGCGAAGCGGTTGGGGTTGGAGAAGCCGTGGGCGTCGGCGACGGTGTAGGCGTCGGCGACGGTGTGGGAGTCGGTGACGGCGTGGGAGTTGGCGACGGAGTTGGACTTGGGGTTGGTGTTGGAGTGGGCGTCGGAGTCGGGACGCTGACTTGGATGTCCATGTATTGGTCGGCTCCGGTTCCCCCCTCGGCAAGAGCAGTTATAGAAATATTGGCATCTGCATCCGAAAAGGTCGCGCCGACAGCGAGCCCAGCATCCGTGACGTTGTTGCCAGGAGTAGTCATGTCGAGCACGCTGCTCTTAGAACCAGCTACAACGGAAGGATACCCCCAGATGATATAGGCACCGTGCAAGAGTGAAGGAATGTTGGTAAAACTTCGCCGACACGAAATCCAATAGCTGTGAGTGCTATCTTTTGGGACCTTTAACCCTAGAATGCCGGTACTGGCTGGGTCATCGAAGCGGTTAACTCGATAGGTCCCGCTGCTTGTCACGGTTTGGTAACCGGCATTCAATATCCAGCCCAGAATCGTCTTGTAGTAGGGGTTGAAATCAGTGTGCGTATCATTTGAGAAATTGGCTCCCATGGTGTCATAAATATCCCCGTATTCCACATTGTGTCCGGCCGGGCTAATCGGATTTCCATCGCTCACTTGCCACAATCCTGCGTGATACAATCCAAAGGTGTGTCCCAGCTCGTGCGCCACCACACGAAAATCGTATTCTCCGTTCACCCAAAGGTTCCGGCCGCCGACTTGCGCCAGACCGCCATAGGTAATCGCCGAACCCGGTAGGTTTCCTAAAAACTGAAACAAGACAACGATCCGGTCATAATCGGTTAAGGTGTAATCGGCTGAAGCAGCGGTTCGAGCATCGGTGTGCAGCTGGGTATTTGCACCAGCGGTCGCGTATTGGGCCGCTGTTTGCGGCATCCGATAAAGCTGAGTTGCAGCTGTATTGGTTAGGCTAGCCTGGTTATAAGAACTGGCCACATAATACGGACTAATCTGACTGTCGGTAAACGTTTGCACATAATCCGCGGTGTAGGTTATCGGGGCTCTCATTGGATCCCCTGGAATGTCCGAGAAATCGACCCGGATTATCAGAACCCTTACGTTGCCGATAGTCCAACCGTCGGGAGTAGTCCCCTCGCCTGTGGATACATCTTGATCGGCCTCCAAAAGATCGGAGACCGATCGCTTGGGATAAGGTCCCAGTCCGGTTTCGGCAGCCTCAAGCTTTAGCTCCGCCCGCCTAAGTTGCTCGAGAGTAGCAAACCGGTAAATCGTTTCTCCCACCTGCCCCATTACCTGGTTGGTTGGCGAGCCCTGCACCTTCGATGTTAGGTCGACAACTTTTTGTCCAGGATTTAGAATCTCGCCGGGTTCCAATTCCCGAATTGCGCTCTCCGCCAAAGCGAGGTTTTTACCGATCGCCACACCGTGGAGCGGAATTCCTAGTTTCGTTGTCTGGTTTGTGCGACGTCCATATACAAAACACGAATAATCGCGTTCCCCTATTCTGACCGATCGTTCGATTCCTCCGACGGGAGGACCGTCGATCGTAGCGAGCGCTTCGGTTACCGAGAACTCGCCAATTCCTGAGACACGTTCTTCCAGTTCTTGCAGCACAGCGGCGGGCAATCTTCTACGTACTTGTTCGGGAACGCTCTGCGCGATCGCTCGTTCAGGATCGGACTTGATTAACTCCGCCAACGCTTCCCGTCTCTCCCTTGCCAGCCTCACACCTTCAGAAATCTGAAGGGCCGGTACCGTCTTGCCTGCCCCGTTATTCGCATAGCGTTGAACCCAGGCGCGGAAACTTGTAAAAGCTGGGGGTGCCTGGTCACTGTCCCAAGCCTCACTATAAGAAAGTCCCTTAGCATGCGAACGCTCGGGCGAATCCGTTCCACCGCTCTGTGCCTGCGCCAATCCAGGCAGCAATAGACCGATGAAGAGGAGAACCACTATTAACCTTGTCCGTGTTGGCGGTTTCGATCGCGCTTCTTGGTATCGTCATTACGTTTGGTCCTTTAGTGTTTTTTATTGGATGAATTGAATCAGTCAGCCTCTGCCGGAACGGTCGCTCATCCGCTGTGTCACTTAGCGGAGAAGACCCAACATGTCGAGATGGTAATGTTGCTTTTTCGATAGAAGAACGCAGCCGCCCACCAGGTGTAGGGCCATTTTCAAAGACCTAACTATGCCTAGGGAGCTTGAGAGATCCGGTCCATTTTTTGAAATTTCCGCTGGAACGACAAGAAATATGCACAACTCCTCTCTTGTTTGGCTCAAAGAATCGCATGAGAAGTCCTCGTCTCGAAAGCACAGTAGAGGGCCGAACCCAATTTAACATTCGGAGCAATATCGCATCGGCTCGATGAAATAGGGCTCTAAAATATTTACACGTACATTGACGTCCCCGTAGCCGATATTACTGAACAATGAAAACAACTTTTCTAGCCGCTTTAGTCGTCGGCTTGACGATCAACATCGCGTGCGGCGCGCTCGATACGGCGAAGATAGATCAACTCACCGGTCTCAAAGGCAAGTCAACGAGAAGGAAGGAGTTTACAGAGTCACTTTTCCACGCACCGACGTGAAAGTCGTCGTTGATGGCTGGACGATGCCGCCGTTCATGGGTCTGGGGACGTGGGCCGCCTTCACCCAGGGATCCCACGCCGATGCGATGGTTATGGGCGACACCGTTCTATTCGAAGACGAAGTGAATCCTGCAATGTCCGTTGCGCTCAACAACGGTCTCAGCGTTACGGCGCTGCATAATCACTTCTTCTTCGACCATCCGAAAGTGTATTTCATGCACATCGAAGGCCAGGGAGCGACCGAGCAACTCGCCGGCGCGGTGCGCAAAATTTACGACAAAATCAAAGAAGTCCGGGCAGCAAATCCGCAACCAAAAGATTCATTCGGCGGAGACGCTGCCGGAGAAAAGCTCAATTTCGGCGGAGCCGCTAAACAAAATCTTCGGAATGACCGGCGAAACCAACAACGGAATGGTGAAATTCACGATCGGCCACCCTGCGACCATGCACGGGGTCAAGATCGACAATGCGATGGGCGTGAACACATGGATGGCTTTCGCCGGCAGCGATGAGAACGCTCTGGTCGACGGAGATTTTGCTGTTACGGAAGATGAATTGCAATCCGCGCTGAAAGCGATCCGGGTTGGCGGGATCAACATCGTTGCGATTCACTCGCACATGACGCATGAGCAGCCGCGCATTTTGTTTTTCCACTACTGGGGCAAAGGTCCGGCTGAGAAACTGGCTGAATCAATCCAAGGTGCTATCCTCGCCTCTGGTCTATCCGGCGTCAGTAAATCGGCAGCGAAGTAAACGGAAGCAGCGGCAACGAAGTTGACAATCTCACTTACAGAATCCGGTGAAACCTTTAAGTCTCGCCATCGTCATTGCAGTCGCCGGAAGTTGTCTCGCAGTTGCTGTAGCCGGTGACGCCGAGATCAAACTGAAGCGAACGATCCCGCTACCTGGGGTCGAAGGCCGAATAGATCATTTCGCTCTCGACGCTGCCGGCGAAAGATTGTTCCTCTGCGCCCTTGGTAACAACACCGCCGAAGTGCTCGACTCGCGCAATGGTGAGCGCCTTCATTCGATCACCGGTCTCGGAGCGCCGCAGGGCATCGCTTATGTTCCCGAATCAAACCGGTTATTCGTGGCAAACGATAAGAGTGGGCTATGTAATATTTATGACGCCAAATCCTGGCAACTTATCGGAAACGTGGACTTCCAGGATGACGCGGACAACTTGCGTCGCGACAGCGCAAGGAAACAAATCTACGTCGGATTCGGCAACGGCGGAATCGGCATCATCAACACGGAGGATGGCAAGCGCGTTGGGTCAATCAAACTGCCGGCGCATCCAGAAGCTTTTGAGCTCGAGAAAAACAGCCCCCGAATTTTCGTGAACGTGCCTAACGCGCGACAAGTAGCCGTCGTTGATCGCGAAAGGAAAGAAGTGATTGCAGTTTGGAAGACGGACGGCGCCCTTGGAAATTTTCCGATGGCACTTGATGAAGACAATCACCGTCTATTTATCGGCTGCCGCATACCATCGAAGCTCATCGTCTTTAACACTGAATCAGGCGACAAGCTGGCGAAGATCGACATCTCCGGCGATGCCGATGATATTTTCTACGACAGCAAGCGCCATCGTATCTACGCGATATGTGGCGCGGGCAAGATCGACATCATCGAGCAAACTGACGCGAACAACTACAAGGCTCTGACCAAGATTGACACCGCAGACGGTGCGCGCACAGGGCTCTTCGTCCCGGAACGAGACACCCTGTTTGTCGCTGTTCCGCATCGTGGCAACCAGCCGGCGGAGATTCGCTGCTACCAAGTCAAATAATCTGTCAGAAGTTATAAGCTGATTTTATTGAGTGAATCTTCAATTCGAGCGCTGCGTGCGTGCGGGGTGTTCCGGCTGGGTCTTACTCATCCTGGCTTGCTGTCACCATTCCAAGTGTTAGGGCGCGGGTTAATCATCACGCTCGCGACGGTCAGCGCGCCAAATCACTTGCGGTCCTGCCCTTCGAAAATCTGAGCAACGACAATGAGAGCGCTTATTTAGCCGATGGCAAGACGGTGTCACACCCCTGTAGCGGAGTGCCCGGCCAACAGGCGACCGCTAAGGCGATCGGCGTGATCCCGAGCACGCGGCTACCGGAACGGCGATGCCGGACAGTTCCTGGCCAAGCAGCCATTGCCCAACGAGTAAAGGAACGATGAGCAAAGCTACCCCCGTCGCGGCTTCTACGAGCGCGGCAAGGATCAGGGCCCTATTATTTATGTTCCCTACTTCGCCGCCGGCTCCAGCGGTTTCGGATCGAGCTTAAAGGTCAGTTTATTGATTTTACCAGTGAACTTGAACGGTGGATCGTAACGGTACTCAACCAGCGCAACGCCGCTGCGCGTGTCCTCCCCGATGTCGAACGTTTCGTCTTCTGGGAACGTGACTGGGATGCCGTGCTCGAGCGAATTCTTTGCGACCTCTTTTCCGTCGACGGAAAGAACACCGGTACCCCCTTCCCCCAAGGCGGGCTTCGAAATTTTGTAGTCGAAGACAATGGTATGCTTACCAGGCGCTAATTCCGGGCCGGACCAGACCGTGCGCTTGAGGTCGAGCAGATTGTAAAGAAACACCACTTTGCCCTTACGAATGTCCGCCACACCTTTGCTTAGGAATAGTCCATATCCGCCGAAGCGCCCGCCTTCGGTGACGATCATTCCTTCCGCGCCACCCTTGGGAATCTCGACTTCGGCGGTGATGGTGTAGGACTTGTTCAGAATATTCGGGGCCGCGCTGCCGGGCACGCCCGTTAGTCCGCCCGAGTAGGTGAACTCAGTTCGTCCTGCGGTTAGGTTTGGGCGCGGCGAGTTCCAACGGGCGAGAGTCGTGTTGTCGAGTGGCAGAACGTTATACTTAGCTGCTTCGGAGTAGAAGAGGTCTTGCAATTGTTTAAGTTTGTCCGGCATTTTGGCGGCGAGGTCATTGAACTGAGTTGGGTCTTCTTTGATATTATAGAGCTCCCAATTGTAACCGGTCATGATGTCCGGAGGCGGTTTGTTACTTAATTCCCAGGGGAGAGTTGCCGGAGTGGTGGCTGCGATCCAGCCGTCGTTATAAATGGCGCGATTGCCCAGCATCTCGAAGTACTGTGTTGTGTGCTTAGTCGGGGCGTCGGCGTTGGCCTTGTCCCAGGTGTAAGCCATGCTGGTCCCTTCGATGGGAATCTGTTTGATGCCGTTGATTGTATCGGGCTGAGAAATGCCGGTGGCCTCCAGGATCGTCGGGACGATGTCGATGACATGATGGAACTGCGAGCGGATTCCACCCAGATCATTGATATGACCGGGCCAGGACATGACTACACCCTGGGCCGTTCCTCCGAAGTGTGAAGGTACCTGCTTGCACCACTTAAACGGAGTGTCCATTGCCCAGGCCCAACCGGCGGCAAAGTGCGGGAAGGTGCGGTCGGATCCCCAGAACGGGTACCAGAGGTACTGGTCTTTGACTGGCACTTCGACGCCGTTAAAGGTCGTGAATTCGTTAGGGGTTCCGTTGATCATGCCTTCAGCGCTCGCGCCGTTGTCGCCACCGATATAGATGATCAGGGTGTTATCCAATTGACCCAAGTCTTCCACCGCTTGGATGACGCGGCCGATCTCGTTGTCGGCATAAGCGAGGTATGCGCCGTAGACATCCGCTTGCTTGATGAAAAGCTTCTTCTCCATGGCACCGAGCGAATCCCATTCCGGCAGCCCTTTCGACCACGGCGTTAGCTGGGCATTTTCTGGCATGATGCCTAATCTTTTTTGGTTGGCGAAGATGGTCTCGCGCAGCTTATTCCATCCTCCATCGAAGAGATGCATGTCGCTGATCTTCTTGATCCACTCTGGGGTGGGATGATGGGGCGAATGGGTGGCACCTGGCACGTAATAGACGAAGAACGGTTTATCGGGCGCGATCTCCTTAAGCTGCTTCATGTACTGAATGGCCTCGTCCGCCATCGCTGTCTCCATATTCCAGCTGGGATTGTTTAGGAATGGATAGATGGCCGTGGTATTGCGGAAAAGGTTCGGCTGCCACTGGCTGGCGTCGCCGCCGACGAAGCCCCAGAAATATTCAAAGCCCATTCCGTTAGGCCATTGATTGAACGGCCCGGCCTGGCTCGATTGGTAACCTGGAGTGTTGTGGTTCTTGCCGAACCACGAAGTAGCATAACCGTTTTCTTTCAGGATTGTCCCGATAGTGCCTTTCTCAATCGGAAGGATTGAGTCGTAGCCCGGGAACCCCGTCACGATCTCGCCTACCACGCCAAAGCCTACTGAGTGATGGTTCCGTCCGGTAATCAACGCGGCCCGCGTAGGCGAGCAAAGCGAAGTCGAGTGAAAATTAGTGTAGCGCAATCCGTTTTTGGCGATGCGATCCATCGCTGGCGTCGGGATGACGCCGCCGAAGGTGCCGGGCGCGCCGAAGCCGCAATCATCGGTCATGATGAGGAGCACGTTAGGCGCGCCTTTTGGTGGGACGACCCGCGGCGCCCACCAAGGTTTGGAATCAGCTGCCTTTTCTTTGATCTCCCCGCCGAACTTCGGGGCAGGCGCCGGCAGTTGCTTGCCATCAATTGTCGTCGTGGCTCCCGGTGAACCGGGCTCGCCGGTGGTTTGAATCTCTGTTCGAGCGGACGGGGCAGCCGTAATTGCGACAGCTATGAACAGCCCCCGCACGAGTGTAAGGGGACCTGTTTTCATAGTTTGGATTGATCTAGCCTTGGTTTGAATTCACTGTCGGTGAAGATTTGTTTCAGTCGGAACAAATTGGAATTCTACAACTTAGGACAAGATCGCCTATTCGACCTTAGTCGGTACTCGATCGATTGAAATTCTTAGCACACTCGACGGCGCTGAAGCTCCTCCTGACGGGACGGCGCGAATGAAGCATTCGGTCTCACAGTCGCTTCTTAATAAAAGCTCTGCCTGATGCCGATTTCAGATGATCCTCGAGAGCGACGATCATATTGATATAGGCCAATGGGATGTTGCTGACACCCTGAATGAGGGTATGCAAGCACATCGTTGACAGTCAGCTGCTCACGATGGACAAAAGACATAATGAAACAAGCAAGGAACACGATTTGCCTTTGGTATGATGGTGGTGCCGAGGAAGCGGCACGGTTTTACGCCAAGACCTTTCCCGATTCGTCCGTCGGCGCGGTCTACCGTGCGCCGGGAGATTTTCCGTCGGGGAAACAAGGGGACGTGTTGACTGTCGAGTTCACCGTGATGGGCATTCCGTGCCTCGGGCTCAACGGCGGACCTATGTTCAAGCAGAGCGAAGCATTCTCGTTTCAGATCGCAACCGTTGACCAAGCCGAAACTGATCGCTACTGGGACGCGATCGTTGGGAACGGCGGAGAAGAGAGTGCGTGCGGCTGGTGCAAGGACAAATGGGGATTGTCCTGGCAGATTACGCCTATCGCCCTAACGAAAGCGATCACCGATCCGGATGTCGCCGCTGCCAAACGTGCATTCGATGCCATGATGCAGATGGGAAAGATCGACATCGCTGCAATCGAGGCGGCGCGCCGGGGTTGAGTACATCTTCAGACCAACCCCCTACTCTGGCCTGCCCGTTTGTAGGCTCCAAGGAAGGAGTCCTTAGGGTCGATTACCAACCCGCCTTGGTTCTGGACTGGTCGAAGTTGGAACGACGAGTCCCGAGTCCCGCGAAGGCGAGACTCGGGGCAAACACAGCTTGTTAGTTATCGTCATCGCGCCTGGCATGATCCGCTGCTTGGGCCAGCTGGGTCATATAGGCGAAAAATGCCGGGGACTGGCCGATGAAGAGTCCCATTGCATTTAGAAACTGCAACACATCCATGGCCCGTATCTTGAGCGGTCGAATGATCGAAACAATCGGCAGGCTTCTATTCAGGAACGGGCAGGGCTCGGGCATAATTAAGCTCTTATTGAAAAGCTCGTCATCCACCTCCAAATCCGGAAACGTTACCGAAACTCCGGTGACCGGATCGACCGCCGTCAGAGGGGGCGCGTTGCCCGCTTTGTCCGACCAAGTCTGAAAATGCATCGTCTCAGTAGGCCCAATGCTGAGTAGGATCCGCATCACTTCCTCGCGCTTCGCCTTCAGCGCGAGCGCGGGATACAGACTGCTTCCACCTTGTTCGATGGTTGGAAAGTGGAAAGCGGCTGTGTTTGCGATCGCCTGTAGGAAATTGGAATCCGTTGTGTCCGCATCGGTCCTGGGAATGGCCGTGTGCCGATTGACGGCCAAAGTGGGAACAACCTGCGGAAAGACGTGATTCGGATCAAGATCCGGGTTATGACTGTCATCCCGGTAACGCGTCCACCAACTGGTGTCGAGGGTAAGTTGCGTTAGATTTGTTAGGCGTCTTCCAATCATGGCTGGGTTGACTCCGGTGGCGGTACTGCCCATCAGAGTGCGAAACGAGTCGAGATTTGCCGGAGCCCGTCCCTTGGAGATTAGGTACACGTTCAGGAACTGATGGTGAGTAATCTCATCATCGGTGTTATCGTGGATGTAGATGGGCATGTCCTCATCGAGAACCTCGATAGCTTCAGTGTAGGGCTTATTCCCGGAACCTCCTGGAACTTCGGGATCTTGAACTCCACCGAGTTCATTGTATTGAATCCAAAAGTCGGCCTCAAGAAGCTCCAGCGCCGCTGGAAACCGAAGCAACGCTGCATCTCCGGACGATAACCCGCCGTGATTGTCTTCTTCGAGTTCTATCGGAGCTCCCGCGCTTTGATTAACACCGAGTAAACCGACGCCCATGATACCAACGCCGGCGGCGAATGATTTGCCTAGGAACGCGCGACGCCCGATGGAATTTCTCCGAGGGTTACCCTTCTTTTCCAACGTGTCCTCTACGGAGCGATTCTCACTATCACTAGAACCATTTGGTCTATGTTTATCTATCGCTTTCATGCCCTAGAATCGCACGCCGTCACGCTCCGCGCTGCATTGAAACCGTAACAGTTTTGTTACCTTACCTAACGTATTCTACGACACCGAAAAGTATGGAATCGGAAACCTATTGATTCCGCATCCCGGATCCCCTGCCCTAACCAATGTCGCGCCAGAACCGGCCTCCACCCCGCGGACGTTTCGATTCCGTAACGCTTGCTTCTGGTGCGGCGGCACTCACAATGGTTCATGAACACCTCTCTCCGATGGCTAGAGACGGGCTGCCGATATTTCATCTGCCTCTTGATGTTGGTTTACGGGCTGGTGAAGGTTTTTCACGGCCAATTCTACACCGACGAATATTGGAAAGACACGCCTCTCGGGGAACTCAGCGGGATGCAGCTGGTCTGGTCCTTTTACAGTTACTCGCCGATCTACGAGACGTTTTTGGGCGCCATTGAAGTCGGAGTTGGACTGCTCATTTTGTTCAAACGAACGGTCGGACTGGGCATCGTGCTGTTTCTTCCGCTCATGGCGAATCTGGTCGCGATTAACATTATCTACCAAGTAGGTGCGCTTGGTTCCGCAGTTCCCCTTTTGTTGGCAGGCATGATCTTGTTGTCTCTGCATTTTCGACGCTTGAAACGCTACTTCTGGGACCGCGACGAAAAGACCTCGCGCCGGGTGGCTGATCTCCGCTTCATTCTGCCGAAAGCGACTTTAATTCTCGTTGGCTGCGGTCTGGCAGCAGTGATCCTTTACAACAACAAATTGAAATTCAAACCGGATCCAGAGATCAGAGGGGCCTGGACTTTCGCCGAAGGCTCACAATTTCAACGCATTTATTTTGAGAAGGGACGAACCTGCGTGATCAAGGATAAGGCGGGCGAGCTGCATTTTGCGAAGTATCAGACGGAGGCAAACACAACACTAACCGTCACGGAGGATAACTCGTTTCTCAGTTGGCAAGCACTTCCTTATCGGGTCGAAAATGATTCGTTAATCCTGACCACTCAGAGTGGCAAACAATTGTTAAGCAGACAACACTCGATCCACACCCGGCTCTCGCCAGCCAGCCCGTAAGTCTGAATTATGGTGCAGCGGCTGCAGTCCTTATTTCCAACGAGTCAGCAAACAGCTAAGACGGAAGCCTTGGCGAGGGCGACCGGCCGGTGCGATCTATCTGTACCACTTTCCGACTGCCTTCGAATAAATGTTGCCTGTCATTGGGGATTCCACCACGCTCGTTAGGTAATGCATCAATCATGGATGAGATAGCTGAATTGGCGTTGGCTTTCACGTTCGATTGATCAGTGTCGTCTACCGATCATAAAAGAGGTGCGCCAATCTCTGGGACTTGCTCACGGCGGGAGGGTGACCTTGAATTGGATCTTAGCGAGTTGCTCCGGGGCGCGACCGATCTTGCTCAGGAACGGTAGCCAACGCGGGTCGGAGTGAATTTTGTCGAACAGATTTTCGGGCGTGATCTCAGAGAGACCCGAGTCTTTTTCTTCGGCCGCTTTGTCGAGCCACTCGAAGGCCTTGTCAGCTTCACCGCGGAAGGCATAGACCTGGGCGATGAAATAGGCCGATTCCTTACCGTATTTTTCAATCACCGCGGTGAGTGCCTGATCGGAGTCAGCCTTACGTCCAAGCGCGTAATAAACACTGGGCAGGCCGAGCATGTGAAGGTATTCATTTTTCTCCTGCTCGACCTGAGCCAGCGCAGCTGGGGCGTCGCCTTTTAGAAGAAGCGTCATTCCAAGTAGCACGTGCGCGCCCCCTTGATCCGGGCTCAGGTTTAGGACCGTGTGGTAGGACGTGATCGAGGCATCATAGTGGCCGGCGAGTCGTTGAAGGTTGCCGAGATTGTAAAGGGCCGACACATTCACCGGATCGCGGCGAATAGTGGCCTGATACAAGGCCAGCGCCTCATCCAACCGGTCGAGGACCAGAAGAAACGACGCGCTATTGCCAAGCACAGTCACATCGGTCGGATCGAGGGCCAAGGCGCGTTCGAAATGCTTCGCCGCGCCCGCGAGATCATTTTGGCCCATCGCGACCGAGCCAAGTGTGGCATACGCTGATGCGTAATTCGGATCAATCGCGAGCGCTTTCTCCGCTGCCTCGCGCGCGCTGGCGAGAGCCTCTTTGTTTGGCAGCAGACCCAAAGTCGCCTCGTTGACTAAATTCGCGGACCGCCCGTTCCAAGCTGGGGCATAGGCGGATCGATTGCGAGCACCTCGCGGTAAAGAGCGTCGGATTGTTTGAATGTGTCCGGAGTGAACCGCCGCCCGAGCTGCTTGGCTTGGAGGTAAAGCGAATAAGCTTTCGGATCGGTTTGGCGTGCAGCCGGTACGGCGCCGAGTAGCGTCACCTTCAACTGCTTTACTACCTCGCCCGCGATCTCGTCCTGGATTTTGAAGATGTCGTCGAGCTTGCGGTCATAAGTTTCCGACCAAAGATGGTAACCCTCGGCTGCGCGGATGAGCTGGGCCGTGATCCGCAATTGATCGCCGCTCTTGCGCACCGAACCCTCGAGCATGTTGGCCACGTGGAGCTGCCGCGCGATTTCGGGAATCTCGACCTGCTTGCCTTTGAAAGAGAACGACGAAGTGCGTGCTGCCACCTGAAGCTGCGGCACTTTGGCCAGCAGATTGAGCAGTTCCTCCGAAATGCCGTCCGAGAAGAACTCGTTAGCCTTGTCCTCACTCATATTAACGAACGGCAGAACGGCGATCGACTTTTCCGTAATCGGCATGGCCGTCGCCTCGTTGACTCCATGGTGCAGGACGAAACGGTCGGTCAGCAGGAACACCACCGCGACCGCCAATACGGCGATGATCGCGAAGTCGATCTTGCGCCAGCTCTGGTGCGTCATCGACTTGGCTCGGTCGATTTCGCTCTCGAGTTTCAAACCCTCCGGCGTGAATTCGTAAAACCAGGCCAACGCGATCGCGAACGGAAAACCTATTCCTGCAGCGACCAGAAACCAGCGCGTCGCCCATTCGGGTGCGCCAACCGAGGGGCCTAGCTGAGAGATGCCTTGCGCGAGCGCCCAGACAGCGCCGAGATAGAAAATCGCCGCGCGGATGACATTGCGCCGCTTCAGCTCGGCCAGAAAGTTGCGCGGATTCATCCTACTTCTACTTGCGCGCCACGCTTACAGAATGGGACAGATTCATCGCAGATGTGAGAGACCTAAGGGCGATACTGGTGCCATTCGCGTAGACTCGGCAAGAACATTTGTTCATCATGGATCTCAAAAGATGGTAACGACAAAACTGGCCGGCGACGCACTTACCAAGAAGGCGAATATGGACAATGCCGACAACTGTTCTCACAACAGTGCCCACGTCTTAGATGAAAAGCCGCAGTGAAGACCATTCGGCCGAGATCATCATAGTAGAAGTCGGGCGATTTCGGATCGTTCCGGATCTCCTGATATAAACAATCCAGGATTTCGACGGGATCGAGTGAGTATTGCGCGTAGTAGGCAAGGCTGTCGAAGCAACGCCGGCAGAAACACGCTGTCTCAAGCTTCTCGGCGACAAACTTTAGGATGTGCGAAGGCACGGAGGATTCGTTGCACCAACAAACTCCTTTATAAGAGTGGCCCGCTGCGATACGGCAGTCGTTCGGTTTGCTGCAAACAGGGCACCTCTGTTCGCAGTTAGAAATAACGCTCCTCTCCTCGGACAGCCCTGTATCGGATGTTCTGCGATTCAGTTCTTCGAAGAAATGTTTTTCTCTATCGAGATCAACAGATTCGTTCCTTTCTCGAGATTGTTTATACATGTGGTTGTAACGGTGGTCGGCTGCCAGGCCGCGTTTCGCTATCGAGGGAAACCACTCGTTCGCGAGAAGCGGGCACAAAAAATCCCGCGACCACTCACGAGGGAGTGAAGGCGGGCATATCAAAACACTGCGCAAACCAGCTCGTCTCTTCCCCCATCCAATCGTTGGCGCGATTGTCTGCCGCCAACTATGCGTTGGCGGACTTGATGAGCGTGAATAAGCAGGTCTTCTGGCTTCGAGGTCTCCTACTGGCTTCGCCTTACCGCACTCAAAACTGCAGTGGCATTTGAAGCGTTCGTCACTCGTTACAGCGGCGCTACCGCGCGGGTTTTTCACCCGCTTCCCTATTCTCCCTTTCGGGCACTTATTCGCGTTTCAATTACTGAAAATCAAAGAACCGCTTAAGTGATAAGGACGAAGGTTTCCTTCGTCAACGGCAATCGGGACTTTCGCCTAATCCATTATTTGCCGTGCTTCCGCCGCATCCCTCGCGCAAGCAATCGCTAAGAAAAAGCAACTGAACGACAGCGCCGGTCGACGACGCTGTGATAATCCTCCCGTGATGAAAGAAATTTTGCGTCTTGGGATTCTGGTAGCGGCTATTTCAGCATCGACTTGTTTTGCCGGTGCAAAACATTTCACCTTCTTGTACGAAGCGCCAACTTCCGCTCCGGGCAGCCTTGAGTTGGAGAATTGGGTGACCTGGAAACGCACGACCAACCCAGAGCGCTCTGACAATGTCGAGTTCCGTCACGAATTTGAGTACGGCGTGACTGACAGATTCCAGGCCAGCCTCTATTTCGCAGACTGGTCTTACGAAAATAACCCGGAACACTCCGGCTGGACCTATTCCGATGCCGCGGTTGAGTTGATATATAATCTGACTAATCCAATCGACGACCCGTTCGGGCTATCACTCTATCAGGAGTACAAGGTCGGTTATCACCTGTTCGAATGGGAATCGAAATTGATTGCGCAGAAAAATCTGGGCCGATGGATCCTGGTCTATAACGCAACGCTGGAAGCTGTCTGGGAAGGCGAAGACTTGGAGGAGCGCGAAGGTGAATTCAGCCAGGCGGTTGGCGCGAGCTACGAATTTCGCCGCGAATCTCCGTTGGCGCAGAACTGTTGCACGAGATGGTTTTTCCTGATTGGCATGATCGGGAGACGATTAGAAATCTTTTTGTCGGGCCTAACGTTTCCTACCGCCGCGGCGATTGGTTTGTTACCGTGACCGCGTTGGCCCAGGCGACTGACAGCGCAGATGAGCCGGATTTTCAGGTGCGCAGCGTCTTTGGCATTGGGTTCTAATATGAAACCAGGATTGATCTCCGCTTGCGCAATTGTTTGCCTGCTGATTGGCTGCGAATCGGCCAGCTTGGTCCCGCCGCCAGTCACCCTGCAAATGGCGAAGACAGGCGAGCGAAAGGTCAGTCTGGCGACGTTGCAACAAGGCCGAACACTGTTCCTGTCACGTTGCATTGAGTGCCACACTCTGCCGACGGTTTCCAGTCACAGCGCAATGAAGTGGCCGGGAGCGGTCGATCGAATGGCGGACCGCGCCGGCCTCAAACCAACAGAGCGGGACGCGCTGGTCGATTACCTGCAAGCCGTCGCGAAATAACGACGAATCTCGAGGAATGTTATTGCAGAATGCCCGCGGGTGTAAAATCCGCGTCGGTAAAGTTCACGTTCTGTTCGAGGCGCGCGCCAGTGAATTCGGTCACGCTGTTTTTTCGTGGGCCATGCACAGTGAGATTGGATGGAATCTGATTGTCTTTTTCATCACGGGCGAATCGGGTGATGTCGATCCGGCGCACGAGTTCGCCGGAGGATGAGTATTTCTCGATCCGGATCGGGACAAAGCGGCGAGGATCAATCCAAGTGCGCACTTTGGCATAGGTGGAATCGGCACTGGCGTCTGGCTTAGATTCGAGAATCTGGCAGGTGACTCCATTGATCGCTTCCGAGCCGGCGACCACCTGCTTTTTCCAGGCAAAGAAATTCTCTACTGCATCCCGATAGGAAAGGTCACTATCGAACAGTCCGTCATCCATTTGCGAGGCGTTGATGGGGCGAACTGGCTGCTGCGGAACGATGATCGAGCCGGTCAAGGTGCTCCCGGCCTGATGCAAGATGACGGCCTCGCCTTTTCGCTCGTTCGGCCAAAGCACTTTGTAAACAAGATCGGTGACCGTTTTGGTGCGGCGCTCCTTGATCTGAAGTTGTAAGACGCGCTTGGTGCCATCGAGTGATCGAATCTCGAGCTTGGTGCGGATTAACGCGCTGCCTTGACGGGCGGTGTCCATTCGATGAGCAAGGTCCGCGGCGGACATTTGGGCAGGCGCGGGTTCTGCGCCGCGAATGGGGGTCAGGCCGAGCGCCACTACGGCGACGCCGGAAGCGAAAAGGAGTTTCAGCGACAATGATGTATTCACAGGATAAATTGCGCGGACCAATAAATTATCTGATCTCTCATCCCGCTTGCAAGGCGAGGCTCGGCGTTAGTCGCGAACTGCGCCAGGCTGGATAAAGGCCACTGATTATTCCAACGGCCATCGCAATGACGACAGAAAGTCCAAGGAGTCCAATGCTCAGATCGGGCTGCAAGAGCCCGCGAATGGCTGGCGTGGTCCCAAGCACCTGGACGCCGATCGCACCTATAGTCACGCCAATGACTCCGCCGAAAAGACCGAGCAACGCGGACTCATAAAGAATCATCCGAATAATTCGACCCCGCGTCCACCCAACGGCGAGGAGCACGCAAATTTCATGAGTGCGCTCGAAAACGGTCATGAGCATGGTGTTCATAACGCCGAGCACGCCGACGAGCAGCGCCAGGAGGGAAGTCCCCCAGCTCATGGCCCGGACCATGCGAAATCCCTCATTGTGACTGAGATGTTCGCTCACGGTCACGGCCCGAACTTCCGGGACCTGTTGCTCGATCTGTCGGATAATTTCTTGCATTTGTTGCTCGTTAGTCGCAGGCGTGACGCGAACATCGATTGCGTTGATCTGGTTAGGAGAGCCGATAATTCCTTGCAAAACCGGCAAAGAAAGAATGACCGAGCCGTCTTCGACGAGCGCACCACCTTTTACGATTCCGACGACCTTAAGTTCCTTCGTATCGATCTGGATTGGGTCACCAACTTTTTTCCGGAGAACGTCTGCCGCGGTCTGGCCCAGGACCACCGCCTCTTCCGTGGCATCATTCGGCATACGTCCAGAGACCAGTTCCAGATTGTTCCAGCAGAATCCTCCCCATTCCCGGGCGGAGAGAATCATCAGGTCCGAGTCTTCCACACTGGTTATCTCGACCAGGACATTGCAGGTGCCGGCAATGTGCGGGAGGCTGGCGATCCGATCGCGGACGGAGGCGTCGAACGGCTTTGGTGTGAGCGATCCGCTCTTATTACTGACGATGATATCGGTTCCGCGCGCCTTCAATCCGACCTGCCAGCCTTTCTCGAACCCGCGCGACATCCCGACCAACGCCACGACGGCGGCGATGCCGATCGAAATTCCGGCCAGCGTTAATCCGGTGCGCACGGGACGGCGCAAGAGGCCACGGATGACAACGGTGAAGAAAGTCATGGCTTGTCGCTGCAGCTGCCGATGAGGACGATTGATCCGAGACAATTCGACCGTCCATCATCCGAAGAATTCTTCCCGCTCGCTCGGCAATTGTAGCATCATGAGTGACGAGCACCATGGTGCGACCTTGCTCCTGTTGCAGACGGATAATGAGGTTCGAGCACTGAATGCGCGTTTTCGCTGTCGAGATTACCAGTCGGTTCATCAGCCAGGAGCAGCGATGGTCCATTAGCCAGGCTGCGCGCGATGGCAACGCGCTGACGCTCGCCCCCGGAAAGTTTGGAAGGGAAATGATCGAGCCGATGCTCGAGGCCAACTAGCTTCAGCAATTCGCGAGCGCGATCGCGTCGCTCAGAAGCGTGAACGATCGATTTCGAACATTGGGATCTGCACGTTCTCGGCCGCGGTGAAAGTCGGCAGGAGATGAAAGGCTTGGAAAATAAATCCGACCTCGCGAGCCCGATAGGCTGCGGGACGTGGATCATCCGGGAGTGATTGTCCCTTGTAAAGTAGGGTTCCGGATGTGGGTCGATCCAAGGCACCCATTAATTGCAGCAAAGTCGATTTGCCGCATCCACTCGGTCCAGTAATGGCAACGAACTCGCCTTCCTTGATCGAAAAGTCGACTCCGCGCAGGGCCTTGACGTGGCCTTCGTCGAACTCTCGGGTAAGAGTTTTGGCCTCAAGCAGGGAGATGGCGCCGGCAGAAGACGAGGTCACTGGCTAATGGCTGTAGAGCTACCCGAGATCTGCCAGAGCGACGGATAGCGAAACAAACGCGTTAATCGTCATCATCGAGCTTATCCTTAGCCTTTTCCAAGGCTTCTTTCTCCTTTTCGATCTCTTCCTTGAGTTGATCCTTGCGCTTCTCTTCGCGGTCTTTGATAGCTTCTTTTTCGTCGTGGGTGAGCGGACGGGTCGTGGTGGTGGTCGTTTCCCTTTCCGTAACCACTGCTGGCTTTTGCACAACGATGCGTGAGGCAACGAGGCGGTCACCGGTACCGGTGTAATCGACTACGACCGGACTGCCGGGAGCAATGCGTTCAATTGTAATCGGCGCACCGGCTTCATCAACAATGGTCGTTTGTTTGGTCAACACGTAGCGCAGAGGAGCGGCCGTCTCCGTTTTCACAACAACCGTTTGCGAACCGGGAACAAACTCCGTTACAGCGCCTTTCGTCGTAGTCACTGTTGTGGCCGTTTGCGCGCGCATCTCTGTAGAGCAGATGCAAAGTCCAACGGCGAACAAAGCCACGCCAATTTTCATGGTTCTTGTCTTCATATTAGAAGATTCGTGGCGCAAAGCAGGCATGGTCCCCTCAATGAGATTTTAATCGTCCCTGGGGCGTACGAGGGCGTAGTCAACTGGTCGACTCAATTGTCCGCCATTGTGGCCCAACGCGAGGATCGGCCAGGCAGCGCATCACCTCGAGCAAAGCGTAACGATAACTTGGGTAAGGCGCACGCTCGCCCGGTTTTTTCGGCTGCTAATTTTTCCACGTGTTGGGGCAAAACGGAGTGAGGCAGGCCGGACCGTTGATGATGTACTCCGTGAAACGGTTCGTGAAGCAGCGTAAAAGCAACCAGCCGTCCCAGCCAGCTCTTCGCGACTATGCTCCGTGTAGTGCCATTCACCGTGTCACCCGTCATTCCGACGTGCTCGATATATTTACGCCAGCTCTGCAAATTCGCCGCTAAAGCCGCCGGCGCGAAATACATCCATGCGAAGTACCTCCACAGGTCGAATGATGCCATGGCCCAGAGAATGAGAGTCCACGCCACAACTGTCAGCGCCAATTCCGCCCAGATTCGCCGGCGGATGCGCTTGCTTCGGACGACAGGAGGAGAACGAAAGAAAGCGCGTAGAAAAACAAACGGAGTATAAAACAATCCTAGATTCAGCTCGAAAAATGCGGCCAAACACCTCCTCCACCGCGGCGTGGCCGTTTGGGCAAGGGGCCAGAATTCGTGGTCCTTCTCGGTTGCGAGGAAAGCATGATGCGTTTGATGGACGACACGATAGAGACTGAAGCTCATCAGGCTGAACGTTCCAATTACGATTCCGTCAAACTCATTGAAGCGCCGATTTTTCCGGAGCAGGCCATGAGCCGCTTCGTGCAAACCGATGAGAGTGCCGTGCATCAAATGGCTGATTACCAGCACGAGCGGCACGGACAGCCAGATCCATCCGCGACTCACCGTTATTGCGAGCATGACTTCAGCGAAGACCAAAGCGAAAACGAGCAACTGAAACGCACCGCGCAAGACCCAGTGCGGCTCGTGCATCTCGCTAAAGTTTTCGCCGGTAGAGACTGCGTTCATGAAATCAGCTCATCATTACTTCTGAGATTCGATTCTCCGGCGAGCGACAGATGCCCGCCAGAACTCGTTGAAATATGCCATCGAGAGTTTCAATGTCACGTTGGGAAAACAAATTCGGACGAAAAAGCCAGGCAACTTCCAGGCCTTCATCATCTTCGGTGATTTCGCATCCCAGTTGGAAACGCGCGGTGCCGGTCGACCGCATGCTTAGACGGGCGGAAAGATCCGGTAGCGAAATCTGCGGCATGGGATGGTTTTGCAAAGCAAAGCGCACCTCGAAAAGCGGGTTGTATCCCATGGTTGGTTGCTCACCGAGGGCATGAACCAACTCGACGAACGGGACCGCGTTGGCAAACGAATCAATCGTTAACTGATGTGCCATTCGCAAATGATCGGCGACCACGCGCGAGCGATCGATCTGCGCCCGCAGAGGGACAATGCCTGCGTAGTACCCCATCGTTTCCCGCGCAGCTCTGTTTGGTCCGATTGGCCACCGGCGTTCCTACCACGAGATCGTCGAATCCGCTCCATTCGGCGAACGCAATCTGGAAAGCGCTGAGCAATGCGCTGAAAAATGTGATGCCGGTTTGGCGGGCCAGTTCTCGCGTTTCGTTAGTCAGTTCGGCCGAAACGGCAGAAAGCCAACGCTGGGGCGATCCAGGTGGTATCGGAGAATTCCACATCCGGCGTGAACCGGCTAACTTGGTTTTCCAAAATTCGATACGCTCTTCCAGCACCGACGTTTTCCAAAAAGCCCGTTCGGATGCGCCCCACGCCGAATAGGTTTGCGGGACCGGTGGCAAAGCCTCGGATGATCCCATTATCACCTCGATGTAAGCAGCGAAGAGATCTTGAATAAGAACGCCCAGACTCCAGCCGTCAGCAATAGCATGATGAATCGCGAGAACCAATACATGGTCATCGGTCGCACGGCGCAAGTCTACTATCCGGTAAAGCGGTCCTTGCACCAGGTCGAATGGCTCTCGGCAAATTTCCGTGGCCAATTCTTCGATCGCTTCTGGCGACGCACCGTCGGAGCCAACATCGCGAAGACTAAAATTGATTCCGTAATTTTTGCGGATGAGCTGTAGTGGCCGCTCCCGGCCGGGAAGAATGGAGAGGCGCAAAACTTCCTGACGATCAACCACTCGTTGGATCGCAGCGCGAGACTCTTGTTCAGTCAGGAGTCCTTGCACGTGGAGCAAACAGCAGATGTGATTGGCGTTGTCTTCAACTGGCACCGGAGAGACTTCCCAAAGTTCCCGTTGGGGAAGCGTCAACGGATGAAGCTGCGCTTCACCACTATCGAGCCATTGCTTGAGACGAGCGCGTTGATCAGCCGCCATGGCTGAATCACAGGACACGCTCAGCGCTTGCGCCTTCGATCGCTTCAGTCGCTTGCGAATTGGATCCGCTACCGAGTAGTCGCTCGATATCTTCGTCGGAAATTGAATCGAAATCGACGGCACTAGTGGCTTCGGCTGGTACCGCCCGGCGCAATGGATTCCGCCACTGTCACGGCTCCGCCGAGATGACCGGCAATAAGGGAAGCAATCTGACCAATGGTGCGTGCCCGCATTAGACTCGTTGGAGGTAAGGCCACGCCGATCGCCGCTTCGAGAGAAGTCTCGATCTCCACTCCCATCAACGAATCCAACCCAAGATCAGTCAGCGGCTGATCCTCACGCAGACTGTCCGGTTTAACCCGCAGAACGGAACCAACGGCTTCGCGGACGGCCTGGCAGATGACGCCCTGTTTCTCAGCTGGCGAAGCAGCATCGATCCGGCTTCGCCAGTCACTCGTCGCGCCGCCTGAGTCCTGCTTTTCCAGCGCGGCGAAAATTCGCTCAAGGAGCGGATTCTCCTGCATGCTTCGAAAAAATTGACGCCATTTCGCCCAATCGACGCGGATCGAAATGGTTTGTGCGCTCCCCGCACGAAGGAACGACTCAACCAGCGCCGTCGCTTCGCCGGGCGAAATTTCATTTGTTCCCTGGCGGGCAAGAAATTCTGCGACGCGCTCATTGCGGGCTACGTACCCTTCACCGCCGAGGACGCCCCAATTAATGGTAAGCGCCGGCAGGCCCAACGCCTGACGATGGTGGGCCAGGCCGTCGAGAAAGGCGTTGGCCGCACTGTAATTTCCTTGGGCTGGATTGCCGAAAATGCTCGAGACCGAGGAGAACATGACAAAGCAATCGAGGTTCATTCCTTGGGTCGCTTGGTGAAGCAACCATGCGCCTTGAGCCTTTGGTCCCAGGACAGTTCGCATCCGCTCGGGAGTGAGTGTGGCGAGCGGCGCGTCATCGATCACCATCGCGAGGTGAAAGAGTCCACGGAGCGGTTCTTGGCCGGCCTTGATTTCATTGAAAATTCTCTCTACATCGTTAGGTAAGGCAATATCCGCTGGAACGACGCGGACATCCACACCGCGTTTCTTTAAGTCCGCCACAAATTGCTCAGCTTCCGAACTGGAAGCGCCGCTACGACTGGTTAGGACAAGATGGCGCGCGCCGCGTTCGACCAGCCACTGGGCCAGAACCTTGCCGTAGCCGCCGAAAGCGCCGGTAATGAGATAGCATCCGTCTGGCTTCACTTCGAAACCCGGCGCCAACGATTCACTACGTCGCGGCACAAACGGAGCCGGGAAACCCACCACTACCTTTCCGATATGTTTTCCGGCCGACATGAGACGAAATGCCGAATCGATGCGGGAGGCGGGAAACACTCGGTAGGGAAGCGGCCGCAACGCCCCTTTCGCGACTAGTCCGGAAATCTGCTCCAACATCTTGCCGGTTAATTGTTGGTTATCATGGAAAACTGCGTCCATGGCCACGACGTGAAACGAGGCATTGTTCCGGAGTGGCCGAAGCGGGATGCGCGCGTTTTGGTAAATGTCGCGTTTGCCGATCTCGATAAAGCGGCCGAACTCGGCCAAACACGAGAGACCCATCGGGATCGCTTCTGCAGCGAGCGCGTTCAGAACCAGGTCCACTCCCTTCCCATCGGTCAACTTCATGACGGCCTCGGCAAAATCGCCGCGGCGCGAGTCGATCACATGTTCCACCTCGAGCGTTTTGAGGAGAGCTCGTTTGCTCGGACTGCCGGCGGTGGCGATAACTTTCGCGCCAAGATGCCGGGCGATTTGGATCGCAGCCATTCCAACCCCGCCCGCGCCTGCATGGACAAGGACGCGCTCGCCCTTGCGCAATCGCCCCACATTTTTCAACGCATGCCACGCCGTCATGAAAACTACCGGTATTGTGGCAGCTGCCTCAAATGTCAGATCGTCTGGAATCCGTCGCACGTCACTCGCGCGAGCTATTGCGTGCGTTGCCACCCCGAAGACGGCGAGGCCGAAGACACGGTCCCCCGGCGCCAGATGGGTGACGCCCTAGCCAACTTCCCTGACGATACCGCCAACTTCGTCGCCAAAAATACGCGCATCCGGAGCGTCGCCCGGATAAAGCGCCAGGGCCTTGAGGACGTCGCGGAAATTCATTCCCGCCGCTTTCACTTCGATCAAGACCTGGCCCCGATCGCACTCCGGCAATTCAAACGGAACGAAGCGGAGGGTGTCGAGACGGCCGCGCTCGCGCGATTCCAAACGTAAGGGCAGAGCCGGATCGAGCCATTGCTCGCGGGACGGTCGGCCGCGGTCTAGTCGTCGAACATAACGAGCCTCACCTCGTAAAGCGACCTCGCGTTCCCCGTCCTTGCGAGATATTTCGCTCCAGAGCAAGGCCGCATCGGACGAGGATGGTTCTGCGGGAAGATCGATGGCGCGCCAGCTGAGATTGGAATGTTCGTTCGATATGACGCGGACCAATCCGATGCTCGGCGTTTGGGCTACTGCGGTCGGTCGCAGATCGCTGCCGGCTGGCTGTGCGTTACGCGTGATCAAGTCCAGGCGCATTTTGGCCGTGGGCTGAGCCGATTCGAGCGCTTGGGTAAGGTGGAGCAATGCATCCAGATTGGTCGCCATGTCGGATCCATCTCGGATCTGAATCGAGATTCCAAAGGTAAACGATCCGCTCAATTGAGGCACCTGCACATGTCTTGATGAGGAGATGCCAGTCTTCGATCGTTCCCGGCCGGACGATGAAGGCGTCCTTGCCATCGAAATCGAAACGGTTTCCTTGCCTAACGATACGCGTTTTGGCACCAAGGGCGGACAGCTGGGAGACCAGTTCATCACCGAGGCCCGACGCGTCAGCGAGAACGAGCCATGATTTTTCCTCCGGCGCCTCGATCTTCGTCTCAACCGTCACGGGAACTTCCTCAAAGGACTTACGGGCCAGCAGGCCGATCTGGCCTTCGCCGCCGGTGGGACCGATCAAACCTGGCAATGAATTCGTTTCAGCAAAAACCGGTTTCTCGGAGCACTGTTTCCCATTGCTGCCTTTTAAGTAACGGCTGTTCTGGGCGCAGATCGCGATCAGTAAATCGCCACCAGCCGCTAGTTAGTCCGAACACGGATTCGACCCAAAGTTGCGGACTGGCCGTGTCCATGAAAACGAGGCTGCCGCCGGGTGCAAGCAGACCATGCAAATTGAGCAAGGCCGCGCGCACATCGCGGACGGCGTGCAACACGTTTGTCCCGATGATGAAGTCGTAGCCCCCCGCTTCGAGTTCCTGTTCTATTCCAGGTTTTTCGAGATCGAAAATCTTAAACTCCACCTCAGGAAAGGTCGCCAACTTCTGCGCGGCGCCCGAGAAAAATGCGGCTGAAATATCGCTGAAAATGTAGGAATGCAAGCCACGCTCGAGCAGCGGTAAGACTTGTGAGGCCAAGCCACCGGTCCCCGCGCCAATTTCCAGGATACGTAGGCCGCGGCCTTCCGGCAGGCTCCTCGCCGCTGTCGCGACCGCTGCGGCAATGGCTGCGATCCAATGACTGGTGAAGAGACCGTCACCATAGAAATGATCGAGCAACTCCGCGCCAATCCCCGAGAACAAGACCTGCACAGCGTCTTTCTCGCCGCGCAAGATCGATCCCAGTTCAGCACAAGTTCCCTGGCAGAGCAGTGCTTCGGGCAGGTGTCCCGGGTGCTTTCCAATTAGGCTGCGCAGAACCCTGTCGGTGGAGTCGGCCGCGCGGCAAAATCAGGCCCTGGCTCAAATTGCCCTCCTTTTTGTTGAAGCAAACCGCGCCGAACGAGAGCAGCCATCAACCGCTCAAAGACGGGTCGCATCGGTGTTGCCACTCGAAGCGTCGCGGAATCAAACGGAACATTGGGCGTCGCGCCCATTTCCCGCAGGCCGCGCGCGAGTTGAACGGCGGCGAGATCGTCGAGATCGTGAAAAGCCTTCTCCAATTCTGTGCGACCGCGGACGGCAATGATACCATCTAATGCAATCTGAGCCGCGGCGTGCAATTGATCCAAAGGGAGGGGCGGCAGCGCGGTTTTGGGCGATTCGTTAGGCGTCCGTTGCCAGGCGACGTGATAGGTCAAATCGCGCGCACTGCCAGGGCCGGCCGAGCGGCCAGCCCCGGAAAGGCTGATGGCCCGAAATCCATCTACCAACAGGCAAGGTTTTCCTGCCTCATCATATATAGAGATGTCGCCTTCAAGGAAGTCATCGCCAAAGTCCCGAACCTCCGTGCGAACGCGGCTCGAAGCGCCCGGTGAGCCGAGGAAAAGAATCCGGCGAAAACCGACCGGCAATTTCATTCTGGCCTGACGACCTTCGACCGTCGCGGCACCGGCGGAGAAAACTTGAAGGGCTCCGTCAAAGAGGACAGGATGCAGGGCATATTCGGCCGCACGGAGAGACACCGCTTCGGACAAAGCTACTCGCCCAGCCGATTGGCCGGCGCCAGCCCACAATTCACGAATCGGTCGAAACTCCTCGCCATAACGCAACCCGAGATCGCTTAGGTGACGGTAGAAGCCGTCGACTGCGACGGATTGCGGACCGAGAGGTTGGGACCAGGTTGATGAGACAAAGTCGGATTCCGTTCGCTCACCTCGGAGCGAGCCTACAACATGGAGGGACCAGCTGACACTTTGCTCAAAACGACTTTGGATGGCAAAGGTGCGTTCGTTAGGGGAATACGAAAACTCGAGCTGCAGGCCCGATGGCGGATCAGGCAGGATGAGCGGCTTGCGAATTTCGAAGTCCTCCACCACGAATGGTTGCCCCTCGAACAACTGCACCCCAGCTTCCAGCGCCATTTCGACAAACGCCGCTGCCGGGAAAATAAGATGGTTTTCAACCTTATGATCTTTTAGAAAGGCCATGTGCCGGGAATCGAGGCGAACGATCCAGGTCGGCATGGCGCGGGGTAACCGGATATCAAATAGGCCGCGTCCACCTGGGGCGAGCCGGCCGTCGCGGGCATCGCTGGTCTCGTTCCACCACCGGCTCTTTTCCCATGCGTAGGCGGGCAGGGAGAGAAGATGCCGGGAAGGCGTCATCGCGGAAAAATCGAGCGGAACACCGGCGCGGTGCAGATCCATGGCCGTCTCGAGCATGGATTCAAATTCGCGTTCGCGGCGGACCGAAGAGACAACGACGGCTTTGGTTCCATTCACCGTTAGGCATTCCTGGGTGGGATGCACTAGCGCGACATGGGCATTTAGTTCCAGGCAGACGTCCAGACCGAACTCCGCCAGAGCGCCCACGGCCGATGCAAAACGCACCGGCTCACGAATGCCGCGAGCCCAGTAGGCTGCGTCGCACGCTTCGCCGGGACAACGCTCCCCCGTCACGGTGCTGAAGAATGGGATGGAGCCCGGCTGCGGTTTCAAGTCGGCTAGCGCGGCTTCCAATGCCTCTGAGGCCGGTCGCATGAGTGGGTGATGAAATGGATGATCAACCCTAACAAGTCGAGCGAAGGCACCCTCCGTCTCGAGTTCGGCAGCGATCGCCTCCAGCGAAATGCGCGGGCCAGAAAGCGTAATCGAACGCGGACCGTTGATCGCCGAAATCGTTACCGTGCGATCGTGCCGTGCGATAAGGGCCAGGACATCTTCCTCAGGCAACCCCACCGCGAGCATCGTTCCTTCCCCACGGGCGCATGATTCCATGAAGCGTGCCCGCAGCGCGACCAGTCGGGCCGCATCGTCGAGGGAAAGGATTTCGGCGACGCAAGCAGCGGCGATCTCTCCCACGCTATGGCCCACAACGGCTGAGGGCTGAACGCCCCAGGATTTCCAAAGCGTCGCCAAGGCCACTTGCATGGCGAAAATGGCAGGCTGTCCAATCTCTGTCCGTTGTACCTGGGACATTTCTTCGGAGCGGCCTAGTTCTTCGAGAAGCGAAAAGCTGGTCCAGGGACGCAGAGCTGCGTCACAACGCTCAATCGCGCTCGCGAAACACTGGTTCATGCGCCATCAGTTCCCTCCCCATTCCCCACCATTGCGGACCTTGCCCGCTCATGATGAAACCGATGCGCGGTGGTTGCTCTCGACGGGCCGTGAAACCCGAGCGGATTTTCAGGCTTTCTTCTTTCCTGGCAAAGAGAT
This sequence comes from uncultured Verrucomicrobiae bacterium, assembly GCA_963751725.1. Lineage (GTDB taxonomy): Bacteria > Verrucomicrobiota > Verrucomicrobiia > Chthoniobacterales > UBA10450 > AV80. Next base: position 61,491 of record CAVVVQ010000002.1, on the reverse strand, counting down.
CGAGTTCCTCAGCGAGTTCCGCCCAATTGGTGCTTACCAGAGTCAGCCGATGCGGATGATGATTCCGCCGGACTCCCAAGGTATAGGTTAGATCTGGAAGAACGGGCGAACTGCCGTTGGCATTGGCGTGTTCTTTAACCCACTCGCACAGATTCGCCGCCAACATCCGGAGCGATTTTTCCGAACGGGCAGAAAGCATCAGCGGCCATGGGCGAGAACCTGGCAGGGCCAACGTTTTTTCTGACCGAATCGGCGGAGGTTCACCCAGAATGACATGCGCATTCGCGCCCCCGAATCCGAATGAGTTGATGCCTGCGATGCGCTCCGCTGTCCCGTTTGGGAAGGACTCGAGCTGAGTTGGCACACGCAACTTGAGTTTCTCGAAATCAATATTCGGGTTCGGCGTCGAGAAATGAAGACTGGGTGGAATCTGGCCGTTCTTAATAACCAGCATCGCTTTGAGAAGTCCCGCGATCCCCGCTGCGGTTTCCAAATGGCCAAGATTGGTTTTTATGGAGCCAATCGGAAGTGGCGCGTCGGCGGAGCGATTCCGGCAGAGAGCTTCCGCGAGAGCGTGCGCCTCAATCGGATCTCCAACCGCGGTCCCCGTGCCGTGAGCTTCCACGAATCCGATTTGCTCGGGCGCGATGCCAGCATCTCTGCAGGCGTCTTGCACCAGTCGCGCTTGCGCCTCGGGGCTGGGCAGCGAGATGCCGTTGGTATGTCCATCTTGATTGATCGACGTTCCCAAAATCACACCCTGAATGGGATCGCCATCCGCGATGGCGCGCGAGAGTCGCTTGAGCAGCACCATGCCCGCCCCTTCCCCACGCACGAATCCGCTGGCGGATGCATCGAAGGCAGCGCACCTGCCCTCGGGAGAGAGCATCGCAGCCTGCGAAAATCCAATGAACCCGCCGGGAGAAATCATGATGGTGACGCCTCCAGCCAGGGCGGTGTCCCCTCGCCCGGCCCAGATATGTTCGCATGCCGTATGGATCGCAGTGAGCGCAGATGAACAGGCGGTGTCCATCGCGACACTGGGTCCCCGCAGATTCAAGCAATACGAAATTCGGTTTGCGGCAATACTGTGCGCGCTTCCGGTCGGCGTATGAGGTCCAATGCTGAAATGATCGAAGCTGGTGCTCTGAATTCCCTGGTAATCGTTATGCGAAATACCGACGAAAACTCCGAGGTCGGTTCCATGTTCGAAATCTAGAACGAGGCCAGCATCTTCGATTGCCTCCCAGGCGGTCTCGAGGAGGAGTCGGTGTTGCGGATCCACGTAGGGCGCTTCCCGCGGCGAAATGCCAAAAAACTGCGGATCAAATTGATCGATTTCGTCGATAAATCCGCCCCGCCGAGCAATGGATTTGCCAGCTATTCCCGGCTCGGCGTCATAATAACGCTCCACGTTCCAGCGATCAGCCGGCACCTCCACGATGGCTTCCCGGCCTTCGACGAGAAGTTTCCAAAGGGAATCCTTGGAACTCACGCCTCCGGGGAAACGGCATCCGACTCCAATGATCGCAATACGTTCTTTTTGCATGGGCATGAGTTGCTGTGCAGCGGCGGACTGAATAGCGCTGCTTGTGCGCATGTCAATCAGCTATCAATTCGAGCGGTGGTCTGACGTGACCGGACGGTAAAAAATTCATTGAACTAATATCAATTCGTATTCACCAAGCAAGACACGCGTTCCCTGACTCATTTTATCTTGGGGCTGTTTTGTTTACCAGCGTTCATCCGCGCTAATTTCACCACTATTTTCTTAGGCGTCCTCTGCCAATCTTAGGAGCCGGATATTGCTTGGAAACTCCAATCTCGAAACCAAAATCCGAAACAATGACCGAGACGAGGAAAATTGTATTAACCAAGATGTGATCGCCCCAGGGTTTCGAGCTTTTTCCCCCTTTGGTCCTTCGATTTGTTCCGACTTCAGCTTCGGACTTCGGATTTCAACAGGCTCTCGCTGCATCGTGCTTTGCAAGAGCCCTTTCCCGTTCGAAGGTGATCTCGTCCAAAGGCCCCCGCGAAACGGTGGTCCGGAACGTTAATAAGACGGACGAAATTATGTGCGGCATCGCGGGGATAATCGATTTGGTTGGACGACGGGCGGCACCGGCAGGTGTGGTGCAGCGAATGGCGGCTGCGATCATTCACCGCGGTCCGGATGAAGACGGTTTCCTCGAACAACCGGGAATCTCACTGGCTGCGCGGCGGCTGAGTATTGTCGACCTGGCCGATGGGCAACAGCCGATGACGAACGAAGACCGGAGTGTTTTCGTGGTCTACAACGGCGAATTATTCGACTACGTCGAACGACGCGAGGAGCTAGTTAGGCAAGGCCATCGGCTCCGCACTCATTGTGATACGGAAATCATTCCGCATCTTTGGGAAGAGTACCACGAAGGACATGTGGGAACGGCTGCGCGGACAATTTGCCATCGCCCTCTGGGATGAGAAGAGACGAGAACTGCATCTCGGCCGTGATCGTTTCGGCATCGCACCCCTTTTCTGGAGCCGGCAGGGCGACTGGCTCCTTTTTGGTTCTGAAATCAAAAGCCTACTCGCTTCAGGAATGGTTCCGCCGCGACCCGACCGAAAGGGACTCGATCATGTCTTTACCTTCTCCGCGGTGCCGGGGCCGCGGACCTGTTTTGAAGGTGTTCAACTCCTCCCGCCTGGACACTGCCTGCGCATTGCGCTGGGAAGTTCCGACCGGCAAGCGGTCATTGCCGAGCGCGCCTATTGGGAAATGGATTTTCCAGCCGAGGGCGAAGAAGTTCTTGGGGCTAATCCGAGTGCGCTAGTGGATGAATTCGAGGGGCTGCTGTTGCAGGCCGTCGAAGAACGGCTGCGGGCGGATGTCCCGGTAGGATCGTATCTCTCCGGCGGTGTCGATTCGAGCATGATTCTCGCCATGGCCACTCGTGTCAAAGGTCCAGCGATCAACACTTACACCGTGCGGGTGGACGAACCGGAGTTTGACGAATTGAGCGCCGCCAGCCTCTCGGCACGCCACATCGGGGCGAAGCCACCTATCGTTCAAGACTACGGCGACCTTGAAGCGCTCGAAAGTTATCCCAGACTCATCGAAGCCGCCGAAGCTCCGGTGATCGACACGGCCTGCGGTGCATTGCTTAAGCTGGCGGAGCGTGTCCACGCCAATGGCCAAAAAGTTGTCCTGACCGGCGAAGGCGCCGACGAATGGCTGGTTGGTTATCCATGGTACAAAGCGGCCAAGCTTATGGGATTTCTCGACGCCGTGCCGGCCTTGAAGCTGAGTGATCGGGCGCGGCGCATTTATCTAAGCTTGAACAAAGTGCCGCATTTTCCGCCGGAATGGCGTGAACGCGTGGAAACTTCCATCGGTGGACAAAACGCTTGGATCGATTCGTATGGGCTGCTCGCAATTTCGAAACTGCGCTTCTACTCCGAGCAGATGCGCGAAGTTATGAATGACAGTCATCCTTGGGGCGAATTGGGATTTCCGCTCGAAAGAGCAAAGCGCTGGGCACCACTCAACCGTGGAGTTTGGATGGCGGCGCGGGTTCTCTTGGCGGGTCATCTCTTGCAAGCCAAAGGCGATCGTGTGGCAATGCATTCCTCGGTTGAAGTGCGTTATCCGTTTCTCGATGAGGACGTTTTTGATTTCACCGCGAAACTGCACCCCCGCTGGAAACTGCGTGGATTCCGCGACAAGTATCTGCTACGTCTGCTCGCGGAACGCTGGATCCCGAAGTCGATTGCTCGGCGACACAAGGTCATTTTTCGCGCTCCACTCGACAGTTTCCACATGGACCCGGAACCGCCATTTGTGGCACAGCTTCTGAGCGAAGATTCACTCAAGCGGACTGGTTACTTTGATCACAAAGAAGTTGGGCGCTGGCGAAAAGGCTTTCGCGAACTGCGGGTCAACTCGCTGCCACGACTCTCCGTGGAGATGGGGCTCACGGCAGTTGTTGCCACCCAGCTGTGGCACCATAAATTCATGGGGGGTGGCCTGGCCGACATGCCGGTGTGGTCCGCCCCTCGATAGGCCATTCCGATGTAGTGGCGTTTTCGCGAAACGGTATGTGAGCGCTTGAAGCCCGCGAATGACGGAAATTAGCGCGAATGGGCAAGCCACAGGTTTACGCAACATCTCTTAGCCCCCATTCGCGTCGGGTGCTTATTCGCGTCGATTCGCGGGCAATTCGATCCGACACGCTTAAACACGTCCGCGAAGCGCCACTACATTATTCCAGCTTCTTGAGCGTCTGTTGCCCGATCTCTTTCATCTCCGGGTCGTCCTTTTCTTTGTTAGGCATGGCCAACCCTTTTTGGATGAACTTGCGCGCATCCTCTTTGCGTCCCATCTGCGCGTAGATGCGACCCAGTTCGATGTAATGGATAAGCCGGTTGGGATTAATGCTAATCGCTTTTAGCAGGCAGCTTTCAGCCGCTTCGTTAGTGGTGGTTGGCAAGTCGCCGTAAAGCGCCTTGGCCAAAACCCGTTTCACGACGCCGGTATTTGCCAGCACTCGATTCCACCGACCGAGAATGTGCCATGCGATATCGTTCTTCGGATCCAGTTCAAGAGTGCGATCGACCGCAGCCTTAATGCGGGGCGAGGCATCGACCTGATCTCTGCTCCCCATGTACGGGAGCATTTTCCCATAGCTAATCGCAGGCGAAAGTTGCGCATCTGCATTGTTCGGGGCCAGGGTTGCGGCGCGACTGGCGAATTCGAGCGATATCTTTCCAAGCCGCAGCTTTTCCTTGCTGGAGGAGGTATCGCTCATCAAATGGCGGTATTGCCGCGCGATACGAACGAGAAGATCCACATTGTCCGGTTCAAGCTTGTTCGCAGGCAGATAGATTTCGAGCGCTTCTTTGGCCTGGAGCCGTTTATCCAATTGATCGCCCTGCGCCATCAAAGCGTTGACGTCTTCAGCCCTTAAGGCTGCGCCCGATAGGCAAAGCACCGCGACGAGCAACCGGAAAATGCGAAAGTGGTGATTTGGGTTCACGAACGTAAACAGTGGAGTGAGCGCCCTCATTTACAGTTCGTCGCTGGTCAGGATCTTGGCCGCGAAAAGCCTGCCCGGGCTAATCTCATTCCACTCCTCCTCGTCCCCCCAGCGCGGTGATTAGACGCGCGGCATTGACCAGATCCGCTTCGCTGAAACGCGCCCCGACCAGTTGCAAACTCGTTAGGGGAAAACCTCGTTGCTGGTAAGGAATCGGGATCGCGATCGCAGGGTTGCCAGCATAATTAACCGCCACCGTATTCTGCAAAGCCATCATGCGCGCTTCAAGGATGGCTGATCGCTCAAAGAAAATCTTGTGAGGTGGCAAGGACTTCAAGGTCGGTAGCGCGATGAAATCGATCTTTTGAAAAAGGCCACGTAGCGTCCTTTGCCAATCGCTCCGCGCAGCAAGCGCAGCCTTATATCCTGTATTATATTGCACTTGGCCCAGTTGAATCGTCAGTTGAGTGGTGGGTGCGACGCCGGATTTGCCTAAGTATTGGCGATCGCTTAGCCAACCATCCGCGATCGCCACCGTGGTCCCGTTCGCCTGCGCCCTATCCCACTGCGCCTTGAACGGGTCATTGGTGTGGATCGGCCGAAACCCTGCCGAAGTCCATTCTCGCTTTGTCTGAGGCCGTTCGTTAAGCTGAACCACCTGGAAACCGGCCTTGGTCAGCATTTCGTCAACGGCTCGATCAATTCGCGGGTCGGTCCCATCAACGTAAAGCCGGCCGATCCTGATCCCATTCGCGGAAGGTTTTTTTGCAACTGCTGCCTGGTAGCGACCCGAAAATCCAGGATTGAGCAATTCCATTCCCTGCACCAAGTGCGGCACGTCTTTCGCCATTGGCCCGATGGTATCAAGGTACTTCGGAGAAAGGGGAAACACGCCATCGAGCGGAACCAGTCCGAATGTCGTTTTCAATCCAAGGATGCCGGTACAGGCTGCAGGGACGCGGATTGAACCGGCTGTGTCAGAGCCGAAAGCCACATCCGCCCGGCCGCCCGCCACCGCCACGGCCGAGCCGCTCGATGAACCCCCTGGAAGACGACTGCGCCCCAGAGGATTGATGGGCGATCCAAAATACTCGTTCATGCCTGTAGTACCCGAGGGCAAACTCCGTGAGATTAGTTTTGCCTACGATCACCACGTTTGATCGACGGGCTCCCGCCATGCATTTCGCGTCGCGCGTCGCCGGAGCGGCCGTCTTGGCCAGGTACTGTGATCCCGCTGTCGTGACCTGGCCCTTCATGTCGATGATATCCTTGACCGCGAGGCGGAGTTTTCCAGAATCTTCGGCCGCGGGCGAATAGGAGATGAACGCCCTACTTTGACTGACACTCGCCTTTGGTCCCCCGGGTAGGGAGCAGCCCTCAAAACAGACTGCCGGAAGCAGCCCCAGGGAAATGCAGAAAAGAAAACTATGTTTCATGACCTTTGCGTGTTCGACGTGCGCGACGCCACTAATCGATCGGATGCGTTGGCGCAAGCGGCCGTCCGAAGTTTAGCGTCGATAGCACATCGGGCACGGGCCACAAGCCCGTGGCTACAACTAACCAGTTTGTTTGGCAAGCTCGACGCTAAACACGTTTCCGAAGAAAAAGGTGACAAGGCCAAATCGGACGGCACCGAGACTCCACTACCTTCGATAGGCGGACGAGTTTTTCACTGGATCATACGACACGGAGCCGTTTCGGGTGGGCGCATAAACAAAACCGTATCGATCGTTCTTCTCGTCTACCGGCTCAAGAAGTAAGCCTTTATAACTCGCCTTCTCACTATATTCGATCAGCACTCGCGCTGTTCCATTGAATCCCCACATCTTAAAACCGGTTCCAAAAAGTCCGCCATTGGGAAAAAGCTCGTCCAAACCGGCCATGGCATGAAAGCAATTGATCGCGACTCTGTCTTTTCGATAAAGACGGTCATCGGCGCGATATTTAATGGTCCCGCCATCGAGCAGTCGCTTACGTCTCACTCCGAGATCAAACCCTTTCCGGTCGATTTCGTACGGTCCCCACATCGCCACCGCAAGCTTGTCGTTGCTGGCGAGCTTGACCGTTTCTTCCAGGGTAAAGTTCCTACCGGGCAATACAGGACAGGTATTTTTTCTGGAATGAGGCGGGCGCCCGTGCCGCTAAAAACGCACAGATGAGGGTTGCTCAGGAAATCGCTCGGCAGCCAGCTAACGGTAAAGGCCTCAAACTCTCGGTCCTTGTATTTCCGTGTGGCGAGGCCAGGCGTCAGCTTGGGTTGCTTATTATCCGGCAGGACGCGAATGACAGAAATAAACGAATGCGAAAATTCCGGATCGTTGCCGGCGTTTTGATAGGCAAAAGGAATGATAAAACAGCGATCGTGCGTATTGGTGCCTTCACCCAGGCGAGCCGAGATTTTGGCTTTGATGCGATTTACGATCTGCGTGTACAGAGGCAGATCATAGCTTGAAAAATCGACCGTTGCTGGTGCGGTCTGCGCCACAAAAAGAAACGCGAGCAGGGCGAAGAGTGTGGTAACCGGAGGCTTCATTCCGTAAATTCACCCAAAAAGAGGGCGGATGCGCAAGCAGAAAGGTTGGTTCGGCGTTTTGACCGCCGGCAGCGTGGGCACGCGTTGAATCGTCGTTTTCCTTTACCTCATTGTTTCGAACCGAAAATTCTCAACTCGCGTACGCTCTAATTGTGGGTGCGCACAGATCATCTCAATTTTCGATAACGCGTTAGGCCTGGGCGACAGACATTTCTCGATAAATGCTCGTCCCGGAAGCCGATTTCTCCTGGCCTTAGTGCACGTTATAAACCTCGAGCAATCCAATGCCGGTGCCACCATCTTTCCCGGCCAGAATCGCTGTGAAGGAGCCGGGCGGCAGTGATCTATAGATGCCTGACTCGGCGGCGTTCTGTGGAGCGAGACCGAGCGCGGTGAGTTGGGAGGCCGAGGTGGGGTCGTCCTGCCAGTTGTCGTTCTGAACCAGAAGCGCTCCATTGCCGTCGTGCAGTTCAAGGGTCGGGTCGGCCAGGAAACCGGTTATACCGGCCTTGACCAGGGAAGGACCGATGCCACGCACCACCACGTGGGTGTCGCCGTTCCCTCCGAGGATGAACCCTCCGATCATGACGTTGCTACCCGTAAGGACAAGACCGCGCGTGCTGATGTTAGCCAGTTGCGAGCTATTTCCAGAGTCTAAATCGTAGACCTCTACCAAACCAACCCCAGTGGCGTTGTTCTTACCTCGAAGGATCGCTGTATACGCGCCGGGATCCAATGTCACGCAAATGGCCGCCTCCAGATCATTGGTCGGCGCAATGCCGCTGGCGACCAAATCGCAACGGTTCAAGCAGGGCACAGCGCAAGGGTCCCGCCAGTTATCATTGGTGATTGTTGTAAATCCAGGTGGCCCCTGCAGTTCCAGAATTGGATCACTCATCGCTCCCCCGACAGGCAGTGACGGCCCGATGCCGCGCAGTAACACGCGCTTCGGATCGGTTCCCGTAATGATGAAGCCGCCGATGGCAACATTATCACCGGTCTGAACCAGCATCCGGGTCGAGAGATTCAGCGCCTGGGCCGGAGCGGAGGAGTTGGCGTAGGAGTTGGTGTTGGTGTCGGAGTCGGTGTGGGCGTCGGCGTGGGAGTCGGACTCGGGCTCGATGTCGCAGTGGGAGTTGGTGTCGGGCTGGCAGTAGGTGTTGGAGTTGGGTCGGTGTTGGCGTTGGCGTTGGTGTTGGCGTAGGTGTCGCGGTTGGCGTTGGCGTAGACGTCGGAGTGGGAGTTACAGTTGGGGTTGGGGTTGGACCTCCAGTCCCCACATCCAGGAACGCCGCACTGATCGGCCCCCAGGTCTGGAAGCCCTGGAAGTCGGTCACGCCGCGTCCGCGCACGAAGATAACGTGGCGGCCTACCGACAGGCTGGTAGTGTCTATGGTTGCGTTGACGGCCACGGTAGGCGAAGTGAACGTGCCGTTCATGGGGATGGCCGTGCCGCCAGCCCAGGGAGGCGTGTCAATGTAATATTCTGCTGCGCCAACGTTCTGGCTGAATGCGTTGTTTGACCAGGCGAAGTTAATGCTGGCGGTTAGCTGTGATGGCACGCCTGGCGGCACTGATGCCGGGTTGGTGACAACGGTGTTGGCATCTGGTCCGTGCGAAGTCAGATAAGGCGTGCGCGCTATCTTCGCCAGGTAAAGAAGCATCCCCCGATTCTCAGGCCAGATACCCTGCGACGAGCCGCAACCTGGATTATCTATGCACGAGTAGGAGGGGAGGAAGTCCTGGCCGCTCAACTCGGTGGAGAAGGCCGCCATGCCCAGCTCACCGTAGGCCCAGTCAATCGAGCCTCCATCTACCGGATACAACTGTTCGATGATCGAGCCATAGGGGTAACCGTTACCGCCCGCGTTCGGCGCGGCCATGTGCGCGGCGATGTTGCGCGTTTCAGCGTAGTTAGGCATCTGCGTGTTAGTCCAGCCCCACGTAAAGAGGTTGACTGGCACAACTGTGTGGATGTTCTGGTAAACGCCTGTGGCAGTGATAGGCGCCGCGTCGGTGTCGCCGGGGCCGCGCTGGTCGGGCACGAGGGTACGAATCTTGTTGACGATAGCCATATCCTCCGGCTCCGATCCCGCCGACGTCCCTCGATAGGTCTGGTCGCACACAAGACCGCTCGAGCCGTTGCAGCAGCCCCAATGGAAGGGGAAGTTGCGGTTGTCGTCTACGCCGGAGTGGTTAGATGATGTGGGAGGCCAGGAGCACCCGCCGCCTCCGGACGTTGTTGCCGTTCTTGCGGTACATGTACGGGCTGTTGCCGCCGCCTCCCGCCTCGACGATGTGGTGGCCGTCGGGATTGACTTCGGGCATAAGCCAGATGTCGTGATAGTCCACGAGCCAGTGAACGTCGGCATTGGTATCGTAGTTATTGAGCAGGTAGTCAATCATGCGCATGACGACTTCTGGCGTAGCGATCTCGCGGGCGTGTATATCGCCGTCCGCCCAGAAGACCGGTTTGGGGCCTGGTATGTTGCGGTTCGTGATGTGGAGCACAAACAGGTCGTAGCCGTTCCAGGGACTGGGTTGGACGCACGCGCCTGGATGGGACCTTGCACCAGGAGTCGCCGATGTCGACCTTCTCGACCAGATCGGGGAACTGGGCCACCTTCTGGTCGAGGAAGGCGTATATTTCTTCCACCGACTTGTAGCCGCCGTAGAAAGTGTCGATCATGATTTGAGGGTCGCTGAGGTTGCGACTGCTGTTCTCGTCTATCTCCACACGGAGGCCGCGCGCCGTCAGTTCATAATAGAGGTCGCGATCGCGGATTACGGTGAGATAGCCTCCTGTTGTGGGCACTTCTTCGGGGTTGAGTTCCTGGGCCAGCCGGTCGCGCTCGGCGCGGTCGCGGAAGTAGACGCGCATTACCAGCGTGTCGTACTTCTCGGCTATTGGATTCTTGCCGCTTCTTGCCTGGGAGTGGACGAGAGGCGGAGTCAGGATTCTCCGCAACAATCTGCGATTTGCTGCTTCGGGCACTCAGGTGCTCGGGGCCAGCCGCCAAAGCGACACCGGCCAGAGTGACTGCCGCGACTACGCCGAAGGCGCGAAAGACGAGCCTCGCTCGCGCCGATGATTTCTTCGTCGTATTTCCTGTGTGAAGATAGTTGTTTTTCATTTTGGATTCTCCCTAGGGGGCCATCTGTTTCATTTTCGGAGGCCAGATTCTTTTCCAGTTTCAAGATTTTGGCAATACGCAAAGGATAGCACGGTAAATAAGTGGCCGTGTGCGGATATTGACCGACGAGGGTTCGAATTCATAGCGGTTGGCGAGTCCATGCCTGGGTGCTGCTGAGCAATCATTATCACCTCATGAAGCGACCTAACTACTATTTCGCCCCCCTTAACTGGCTTGATCAAGGAATTCGCCCGCTCTTCTCTCGGGGCGGAATACCAGCTTCGAGTTTGGCTTAACGTAACGGTTCAAGATTCGGAATTCCGCTTCCCGAATTTCGTCATTGCATTACTGTCAGCAGACACAGGCGATGAACCCGCCCAACTTCTTCGCCGAATTGAAAGCGGCGCAATGTCATCCGCGTTGGCGGGACTCTCTCTCGTCGGCGCGTGGCTTCTGATCCAGGACGCAAGCACCATGCGGCGTATTGACTGCCGAGATTCTAGGACGGACCTTTTCACTTTCTGCCCAGGTAAGTGTCAATGAACCCGCGCAACTTTTTCGCCGAGCTCCAGCGACGCCATGTTTACAAGGTGGGCGCAGCCTATGCCGTCGCCGGTTGGTTACTCGTGCAGGTCGTTACGCAAGTCTTCCCCATTTTCGAGGTGTCGGTGCTGGCGCAGCGAATTATCGTGCTCGTGATCGTCGCCGGATTTCCCGTTACCCTCATCCTGGCCTGGCTCTTCGACATCACCTCGGCGGGCATCGTCCGAACCGGAGCGTTGCCAGCGAGTGGTGAAGCCCCAGCAGTGCGACACGAGCGACTCAGCATCGATCGCAAACTCAATTATGTCCTGGGCGCACTATTGCTCGTTGCCATTGCTTACTTTACGGCCGAACGCGTCGGCCTCATCAATGGATCGCGGAAAGTGGTCACCGCGGCGGCGACAATCCTGGAAAAATCGATCGCGGTGTTGCCTTTCGAGAACCTGAGCAGCGACAAGGAGAACGCCTATTTTGCCGACGGTATCCAAGACGAAATCCTGACGCGCTTATCCAAGATCGCCGATCTGAAAGTGATCTCTCGGACGTCGACGCAACATTACAAGAGCGCGCCGGAAAACCTGCCCGAGATCGCCAGGCAACTTGGTGTCGCTCACATTCTGGAAGGAAGCGTGCAAAGGAGCGGTGACGCTTTGCGGGTGAATGTGCAGTTGATTAAGGCAGCTAACGATTCACATCTTTGGGCCGAGACCTTTGATCGCAAGCTCACTGACATCTTCTCAGTTGAAACCGAAGTAGCGAAAACGGTTGCCGATCAACTGCGAGCAAAGGTGACCGGCCTGGAAGAGCAGGTCATCGGCGCGAAACCGACAGACAATCCCGAAGCTCATGATGCCTACCTGCGCGGGCTAGCATACAGTCTCAAGGCACAAAATTCCCCCGCCAACTCCCTCGGCGCGCAAAAGCATTTAAGAGACGCTGTGCGCCTCGATCCGAAATTCGCTCTCAGCTGGGCACTCCTTTCTTATGTCGATTCAGTCGGCTACATCGGAGTTACTGTTCAAGCCACTGAATCGCTCCGCGAAGAGGCGAAGCAAGCGGCCGAGACCGCTCTCACTCTGCAGCCCAACCTCGGCGAGGGGTTGATAGCCAAAGGCTATTACGACTATGCCTATCTAAAGGATTACACCGCCGCGGTGCGTTACTTCGAGCAAGCGCGTCCACTCCTGCCTAACAGTAGCCGGATTCCTGAGTCGCTAGCCTACGTCGCACGCAGAGGAGGCCAATGGGAACAAAGTGAGACGTTCTTCAACCAAGCTGAGCGACTCGACCCGCGCAATGTCAACCTCCTTAGCCAACACGCCCTTTCCTATCTTCTTCTTCGCCGTTTCCCCGAGGCGCTGCTGAAGCTGGATCAGGTTCTCAATATTACGCCGGACGACGTGGATACCCTGGCGCTGAAAGCATCGATTGCCCAAGCCGAAGGTGACTTGCCGCTCGCTTCGAGTCTTCTAGGTTCCCTTCATCCTGTGGCCGACAACACGGTCGCGCTGGAAACACAGGTTTACCAGGCGATCCTCGAACGCCAGACCAACTCAATCACTTCTCGCTTAAAAGAAATACTTGCTAGGCCAGATCCAGCGGTCGGTTATTTTAATGGCGAGTTGCGTTTTTGGCTGGGCTGGGCGCAACAAATCGGCGGTGATCATGCCGCCGCGCAGGAAACTTGGCGACAGGCGCGCAGCGAACTGGAACCTTTCCTCAAGGAACAGTCCGATAACTACAGTCTCATGCACGACCTTGCACTGGTTGAGATGGGCCTTGGCAACAAGACAGCTGCCTTAGCTATGGTGGAACGAGCCATAGCCGCAAACCCAATCGAAAAAGATGTCGTGGATGGGCCGGGTCCGATCGAGATTCTTGCCCGGGTCGCAGCGCAGACAGGAGAACCTGATCGTGCTATTGCCGCCATCCAAAAACTGCTCTCGATACCGTATGAGGGCGCACTACCTTCGGGCAACGCGCCCCTTACTCCTGCCCTTCTTCGGCTCGATCCAACGTTCGATCCACTGCGAAATGATCCGCGCTTCCAGAAACTCTGCGAAGAGAAACCAAAGTGATGATTGTTAATGTAATACGGAACTCCTGGAGGCTGGAGGAGTATCTTCGCCTTCGTTGCGGCTGGCGCGAATAAGTTACTCGGTCCTCAACGCCGTCATTGGGCTAACGCGCGTGGCGCGGCGGGCGGGTAACCAAGTGGCAACAAGCGTGGCAGCGCCGAGTAATACTGGTGCAGTGAAGAAGGCAATCGGATCGAGAGCACCGACTTGATACAGCATTCCGGCGAGCAATTTCCCGGTCGCGGCAGCGAGGAGGAGCCCGATCGCGACACCACAGGCGAGCATGACCACACCTTCGCGGATGATCATCCATTGCACACCTTGCGGCTGCGCGCCGAGCGCCATGCGAATGCCGATCTCCCGCGTGCGGCGCGCGACCGAGTAGGCTTTCACGCCATAGACACCGACGATCGCGAGTGCGAGGGCGAGCGCGCCGAAGACTGAGAAAAGGACGGCACCAGTGCGGATGATGAAGATTTGCATGTTCGCGTCGAGGTGCTGCGGAAATGTCTTCAAGGAAAGCACCGGCAGAGTGGGATCGGTTTCGCGGGCCGCGCGGCGGACGGCATCCGCCATGGTGGGAATGGTGGTTTTGTTCAGCGACGCAAACTGAATGAAAAAGAAGGCGTTGTTCTGGAAGCCGCGCGCGAACGGCAGATAGACAGCGCCGCGCGGTTTCTTCTCGAAGACATCGCCGCGCACGTTTGCTGCGATTCCGACGACCTCCATCGGTTCTTCGGGATTGATGTTGCCTTTGCCGATCTGCTGAATGCCGACGCCGCCGCCGCCATCGTCACGCTTCGCGCGAGGCGCGCCGTCGGGGGCATACTGAATTCGCTGCCCGAGCGCGTCGCCTTCTGGCCAGAGTCTTTGCGCGAGCGCTTCATCGATGATCGCAACCGCCGGGCTGTCAGCCTGAGTCGCTTCGGCGGCGGTGAAGTTGCGGCCGCGCAGGATCGGTATTCCCATTGCGGCGAAATAGTCCGCGCCGATGCTGTTGAAACGCGAGCTGAAGGCAAGCCCTTCCGACGCGGTGGCCGGCTTGTCATCCTTGCCCACGTGCACGCCGGCACGCTGGATTGCTTTACTTAACCCGAGCACGCCAAACGGCGCGGTCGCGGAGATGCTAACATGCTGCACGCCAGGAAGGGCGGCGAGTCGATCGCTCAGGGTGCGGTAGAGTTGCTCCGTGCGTTGCGGATCGAAACCACCGAGGCTCGCGTCGACTTCGAGGAGCAGATCGTTTTCGACGTGCAGTCCGGTCTCGAGATGGCCGGCATTGTTCGCGCCACGAATGAAGAGGGCCGCGGCAGTCAGGAGCGCGAGCGAGAACGCAATCTGGACCACGACGAGAGGATTGCGCGGGAGAAAACGCCGGTGTCGCCGGACGACATCATCCCCGGCATGCTCCTTCAAATCGCCGATGACGCTATTACGAGAAAGCTTCACCGCCGGGCCGAGGGCGAACGCGATCGTGCCTAGCAAGCAAAAGCCCATCGTCATGGCGAGGATCGGGAGGTTGGGGCCGGCATTCCAAACTAGCTCGATCGGGAGAAGATCGCGCATGGAGAGCGCCAGAATCTTCGAGGCCCACAAGCCGACTAGCAGGCCGGCCGCGCCACCGAGGAGCGCGAGGAGCAGACCTTCCGTGAGCAACTGCCTAACGATACGCCAGCGACTGCTGCCGAGCGCCATCCGAATCGCGATTTCTTTCCGTCGCGCCGTGCCGCGCGCGAGAAGCATGTTGGCGAGATTGAGGCAGGCGACAAGCAACACGACGGCTGCCATCCCGAGCAGCATGGGGGCGATCGACTGAATCTCGCCATCCTCGGGCGGATCATCGCTGATCGAGAAACGCGAGAGCGGCGCGGTGATGAAGGTCTGATCCTTTTGTTCGACCGGGTAGGCGCGCTCGAGATTCGCGGCCAGCGTTTTCAATGCGGCGCCCGCGGCGGCAGCGTTGATCCCTGGTTTGAAACGCCCGATGGGCAGGAGCTGATCGCCCGCGCGGCTGGTCAGTGATTTCCTTGTCGGATCGCCTACGGTGCTACCGATGAAGTCATAGGCGCTCAACGGCAGCCAAACCTCCGGGGAAAGAACCGCTAAAGTGCCGGTGAACGTTTTCGGCAACACGCCGATAATTTTTTGAGGGCGGCCGTTAATCGTAACCTCGGAACCGAGGACGGAGGCGTCTCGATTGTGCCTCGCCCAATAGCCGTAGCTGACGAGCACGACCGAGGCGGCCTGGCCCGGCTGTTCTTCTTCGGCGGTAAAGACGCGCCCAAGCACCGGCGCGACGCCGAGGACTTTGAAGTAATTCGCGGTCACGATGGAGGCAAAGGTGCGGCGGGTGTTGTTCTTTTCACCCATCCCGACCTCGGTGACGTTATAGCCTGCGACGTCGGAGAAGACGGAGTTCTGCTCCCGGATATCGTTCAACGTGGGATAGGAAAATGCCCGAAACGCTTTCGGGTTCTTGGTGTCCTGGGAAAAAATCTGAACCAACTCGTTGGGCTTGGCGTAGCCGGGCGGAGCAAACAACATCGTGTAGACGAGGCTGAAGACTGCGGTGTTGGCGCCGATGCCGAGCATGAGGACAAAGACAGCCGCGAGCGTGAAGCCCGGCGCCTTGTAGAGTTGCCGAAAAGCGAAGCGAAGATCCTCTATCATCTAGTGTGAGATGCGCTCACGGCCGCACTTGGATTCAAATTTCTCCGCGACCACTTAGGCTGCGGAGATTTGGCACTCTTCCACCGCTTGCAAAGCGTTACTGATCCTTCGTCTTCAGGTTCGACAACTGCGTATCTGTTTAGCGTCTGAAGCCCGGAGGGCTGACGGAAATTAGCCGGTTGGCGCAAGCCACCGGTTTTCGACGCAACACTGTCATTAGCCCCGGCAGGGGGTTGCTCAACGCCGTCATATGCGCCGACGGACCACGTTAGGCGCAGCCCCTCCCGGGGCTGATGCCTTTCCTCCATTTGTGACCGGTGGCTTGTGCCAACCGGCTAATCTCCAATGACCCTCCGGGTCTGGTGATGTAACGCTAAATAGATACGCGACTTGCAAGTCGCCGCCGGGCGATTCGAATCGCCTTTGATTGGCAACGTGATTGTCAGTCACACAAGGACGGGCAAATTGCCGTCACCCCCAAAGCTCACTTGAATATTGATCCGAACCGAAATATTCCCTGTGATGATCTCTCAACGCGAAGCTAATCAGGAAGCTCCTGTTTGCGATATTCTAACGGATGAGGCGGAGGGGTTGCGTCTGGTCGTTTCGCGTCTCGGAGCCGAACTGGTCAGCCTTAAGAAGCGCGAACCCTCAGGGAAGTGGATTGGTTTTCTTTACCGTGATGACGAGACCGCTCAGCCGGCGAAAGGCTGGACGAATCATGCAACGGTGATGGGTTACTATTTGCACAGGATCAAGAACGAACGCACCGACTATCGTGGTCGGGAAATGCGTGGAGGGACGCATAGTTTCCTGCGAGGCAAGATATGGCATCGAGTTTTAACTGACGCTGACAGCGCGCTCACCTACCGCATTACGCCGGACGATTTTTCCGCGACGGAGTATCCTCTCAAGGTCTCGCTCGATTTGACCTACCGAATAGAGGGGCCGCGGCTCGTGGTTCTGTTTCGGTTTCACAATGCCGAGCCAAAGCTCACCGCTCATGTTGGCTTCGGCCTTCATCCGGGATTTGCCGCGACTTCTTTTGAATCTTTCCAGTTTGAAATGCCGGCTGGAGTTTATCGGCGTCATTTCTCGCCCGGAAACTATTTGAGTGGCGAGACGACGGATATTCGGTTTGAGGGGGGCGAAATGCCATTTCCCCGGGCGAACTTACCGGGATCGGACATTCTCGAGTTAGTGGACGTTCCGCAACGCATCTTCACCTACGTCGATCCCCCATCCGGGCGCACGACTGTTCTCGACCTGACCGGTGTTCCGTATCTGACGTTGTGGTCGGACGGCGGACCGTTTCTTTGCGTTGAGCCGTGCTGGGGTCTAACCGATCATCATCAGCAGCGAGCTTTCGAGGAAAAAGAAGGAATTCAGCAGATTGCTGCGGGAGGCGACCTTGTGAGCCGCTTTTCCATCGAACCGCGCCTGGTCTAGCCACTTGCCGGGGGGAGATCCGCAGTCGCTAGCTACGTTCCAAATAGCTCTGACGTCCGAGAACTATGGCACGTCATAAATCTCAACGAGACCAACTCCAATTCCTCCGTCTTTCCCCGCCAGGATTGCGGTGAAGGCGCCGGGCGACAATGAAGTGAAGATTCCGGATTCAACCGAGTTTTGGAGTCCTAATCCGTGAGCTGAGAGTTGAGCCGCCGAAGTGGAGTCATCCTGCCAGTTATCATTTGATACCAGAAGCGCTCCATTGCTGTCTCGTAGTTCCAACACTGGATCAACCAGGAAATCAGTGATGCCAACCTGACCGAGCGACGGCCCGATTCCACGCACCGCTACTTGGGCGCTGCCTGTTCCTCCAAGGATGAACCCACCGATCATTACGTTGCTACCCGTTAAAATACGACCGCGCGTGCTAATGTTAGCCAGTTGCGAAGCGACGGCGGAGTTTGCGTCGTAGATTTCCATCAAACCAACGCCGGTAGTTTGGTTAACGCCAGACACAACTGCGGTATACGAGCCGGGCTGGACCGTGGCGACAAGGCCTGACTCTTTCGGATTCGGTAGCGCCAGGCCAAGGTCAGTAAGCTGCATCGCCTGCGCTGGGTCGCTTTGCCAATCGTCGTTCGCCAAAATTACTGCGCCAGTTGAATCACGCAGCTCCAAGGTTGGATCGGCCAAGGCATCCGCCACACCAAAATCGCTCAGCGATGGACCGATTGCGCGCACCGCGACTTTTTTCGGCGCAGTGCCGGTAACGATAAATCCGCCAATGAGCGCATTGTTCCCGGTGTCAACTCGCATCCGGGTCGAGATGTTAACTGCCTTGGGTGCCGGAGGAGTTGGAGTCGGAGTTGGGGTTGCTGTTGGGGTAGGAGTCGGGGTTGGCGTTGGAGTCGGCGTCGGCGTCGCCACAGGTGTTGGCGTGGGGCTAGGCGTCGGGGTTGGCGGAGGGGTCGGCGTCGGTTGGCCACAACAATAAAAAGTGCGGTCCATCATTAAGACATCATCAATCCTGACGCCGGGTACGCCTCCCGCGACAAGACTGTTATCGGTCGCAACCCTCCATTTAAACTGGGCGTTGTGCCCACTCATCGACTCTGGGAGGTTTATCACCGTGTTGATGTAGGTGGGGGCAGTTCCTATCCCGTCCGAGAGATCGCTCCAGGCTTGGCGTCCGCCGATTGGACTCTGAAATGCAGTCGAGATCGTTAGGTTATAGCCACCGGTGGCAAAAACACCACCCGCCGCCACAATATCGCTAAATGATCCACCATCGACACTGACCTCGAGGACCATGCCATCGCGACCGAATTGCAAGTTGTAAAGATTCTTGAAGGTCAACTGCAACGGAACTCCAGTAGGAAGAGAAAAGGTCGGACTGAGCAGCTCGGTATTGCCTACCGAGTTTTGCTTCCGACGCAAAAGCGCAATTTGGCGAGCTCACCGGTTGAGTTGTGGAAGTGACCCAGGCCGGTTCAGCACCGCTGGCTTTGGTGGTCCATCCCGCCGGTATCGCCGGCGCAGTTACGCCGTCGAAGTTCTCCGACAATATAATCCGGGATATCGAGCCGAGCTGGAAGAAGTAGGAGACATTGCCTAAATCGGTTGCGCCATCCTGGAAGTGAATCGTTGCGGTAAGAGTACCTCCGCAACTACCAGTTGCGGTGAAGGTGAAAGGCTGACAGACCGTGTCTCCCTGCGCCACTGCGCCATATGTTTGTGGCCCGCTCGCACCGGTTACGCCCCCGGTATTCTGCAACGTCCCGACGAGGTTGGTCGTCGAACTATTGCCGGCGTTCTGAACGCAAAAACTTACTGTTACGGTTTCGCCAGGATCGATGACGGTATTAGGAGCAGCGCAACTTTCGCTGGTTAGGTTTGAGTTGGCTACGATTATCGCGGCGTGCGGAGTAGAAACGCATTGCGGGAACTTAAAGTTTCCGATCCGAGTTGCCCATGCAGTACCCGTAATCGGATAATATTCCTGAGTGTACCAAAAGGTGCAGTCATCCACTGGGTCAAGATTCATCGAGCTGTAATCCCCCCACCGACCATTCGTGCTGGTTTGGCTGCCCGCCCCGTCAAAGAGATGAGTTTCGCCCTGGGCCAGGGTACTCAGCGGATCGTTGACCAACCGGCCAGCATAACGAATCTGCGGATTGATCGTAGCGTCGGAAGCGCTAAAGCCGAGTGCCAGGTTACCCGTGAAATCCATCGCCACACTCCCCATCCAACGCCAGATCGTGTCCGGCTGGTAGGTGCTCTCTTGAAACACCACCGGAGTGGTGGTCACATCGCGCAGCTCGAACCAACGCACGCCGGCCACGGCATTCGCATTCACAGTAATAATTGCCTACGACTGATTCATGGCCGTCAGGGAATTTCCGGTAGGCCAACCGAAACATCAAGCGGTCGCCAATCGTATCCAATCTGGCGGTTGTATCGAGCTGCGGGGCAAGAGCTGTGATCGCAGTGAAACCAGCCGCCGCCGGGCTTCCAATCAAGGCAAAGGTGGTGTTATCGGGCGTAACGAAATCTGCATGGAAAAGGCGAACTTCATACGTGGGAGGATTATTGCCCGGGAACGAGACAAACGGATTGCCAGTGCCGGAAGGCGGGAAAAAAGTGCCGTCGATATCACTCGGTAGGTAAGGATCTTCGCTCGGGCCCGAGTTTCCAGGGGTGACAAATGTGGCGGGTAAGCCAGTGAGCATTTTCGCTCTCTCAAAGGCAAACGCCTGAGGACCCAGAAAGGCGGTTCCGGCCGAGTTGAACACGTTCATTGACATGTAGTAACCGTCTGGCCAAACGCCGAGATGGGGGTAATCGAAAAACTTGTTACCCAAATGGAAGGCATAACGATTGTAGGTGCCGGCTGCGTCTGAATTCGTCGAGATGGCGATGCATTCGTCAGTCGGAACCCCTTGACCCGCGAACTGGCTGATCAAGCCATCGGTTGGCGATATGGTCATAGAGGACGACAGGGTCCCCAATGCCACGTGTCTCGCAGACTCCACCGAAGCCGGACCAGATCGAAGCGATGTTAAGTGGCCCCAAAACCGACGCGCCCGTTGTCTTGTCGAAGACTTGAAAGCCTCTGTTCACCATCTGAACGTATTGAGTTTGCCCCACCGCGCCGTCGGTATCAGGCGGACGACAGTTGCAAGTGACACCGGGGAATGGGATGCCGTCGAAGTTGAGGATGGTGGGTGGCATTGCATTAGGCGCCAGAAGTCCCAACATGCTGCGATCAATGATTGGATCCGAAACGTCTACATGCTGGGAAAGTGGCACCTTGGGATTCAAGGGCCCTTCGTTTTCTTCTACGTCTCTCACTTTCTTGGAAAGCCAGTTCATCGGAAGATCACGCATCGCCGGCGAGACGTCGTTGTGATACGATCGCCCGGATTGAATGCCAGAATTCTTGTCGCGGCGACTGCGCTACAGCGGATATTGTCGCAAAGAGCCCAACGCATAGGACAAGTGCGAAGACGCATTTCCTGATATTATTTTCCCCGGCCCGTTGATGGTACCAAACCCTTTTCATATTTGAGATCCTCCCAGGAGACTGGCGCTTCTTTCGATAAGTCCGCGCGTAAGCACTCAAAAAAACCGTCGGCATTATCGAGCGAAGTCGAGATTGGATCAGACGACTTTGTCCACGCTCGGTCAAGCGTTAATTCGTCCAACAAATTTTTGTCCTAACATGACAAGGTTGTAACCTAACGATACTATTTTACTGAAGCATGGACCGGCGGCGGAGCTGCCGGGGACCAGCGCGTGACCGGGTCCTAATGGTCAGACCATTTCACCGTTCGCCGCTTGGTGCCGTCCGGCAGCTCGTCTACTTCTCGCTAGGTCCTATGGCTCGTCGCGCTCAGGTTGGGTGACGCCTCCAAATGGAATGACCTGCGGTTCGCCGTAAATAAAGTCATCCATCATAACGACATCATGATTGCGATCATCGTTAGGTCCGGGAGCCTTATCGGTCGTGATTCGGACGAATGCGATGCGCGCGTCGTTGAATTTGATACCGAAGAATGACAGACCTCCGTTGCCCGGCGAGGCCGGGACAACACCGCTGAATATCCGCTTGCCGTCGGCCTCGAAAAAGTCGATCCGAGTGCCATCCACTGGCGTGCTTCCACCTTGCTTGTCAACGTCGGTGAAGACGGCGCCGAACCCATTGACCGTTGCCTGCAAACCTCCGTTAGACCCGGCCACGAAGAACAGACCATTGGTGACGTTGCTACCCACGGGCGTGAACAACCGTGAGAGGCTGAATGCCGTGAATATTTTGGCGTATTCCGAATTACTGAAGAGCTCGGCCAGGCCCGCAGGGGTGGCCTGCGAGAGACCTAGCCCATGCGTAGTGAACTGCACACCGCGGGTGTTCTGAAACACGTTGAACGGCGTCACCGGAGCTGTCGTTGCTACGATGGCGGGGTTGCCGCCATCCCAGTTGATTTCGCGGCGACCCTTTGGGAGGGGCCCCGGGTTATTGCCGTTATTCGGATCTCCAAGAGCACCGCGGAATGCATCGACCGTGCCTTGAATCGAGGCAGCGGTTGGTCCGGCGGCCTGAAACACGGCCGGCACCAGCAAGGCGCGGTCTATGTTCGGGTCCTGTGCATATGCAGTCTGGCTAACGGGAAGTAGCATCGAGAGCAGGCCAAGAGCGGCCAGGCCGGTCGAGCGAATTCGCGTCGTTATCCCTGCATGATTGATTGATTTGATTAGTGATTGTGTAGTTTTCATTGGTTTACTTGATCTAATGGTTTGGTTTTCCTTTTGGTTTTTCTGGCACTTTGTTTTTTGTGCCGTCACCTCCGTATGCGGAACTCCCACCTCGAACCCGCCACGACTTGAGCAGTTTTTTTGGTAGCCCCTTCCGCAGTGCTGTAAAAAGTTCTCAATCGTGTTAGGATTGGATCGCTCAGTAGCCGGTTATGATGAAGTCCTCACCCATGCAGCTAGAGGTCACCCAACTGCTCGGCGACTGGAGCGCAGGCGACGGGGGGGCTTTGGAGAAGTTGCTGCCGTTAGTGCAACCGGAATTGCACCGGTTGGCCCACCACTACATGAGTCGGGAGCGTCCCGGCCACACTCTGCAAACCACTGCGATCCTCAACGAGGCCTACCTTCGGCTGGTTGATAATACGAAACCCATCTGGCAGAGCCGGACTCACTTTGTCGCGGCGACCGCGCAGTTGATGCGACGCATCATGGTTGACCACGCCCGCGGACGCCGTTCGCTCAAGCGTGGCGGCGGCGCACTGAAAGTAACCTTGGACGATGCTGCGTTAGTGTCAGAAGCGCGATCGGAGGGATTGCTGGCCTTGGATGCAGCATTGGAAGAATTGGCCGCACAGGACCCGCGGAAGAGTCAGATTGTTGAACTACGCTACTTCGGCGGTTTGACCGTCGAAGAGACGGCTGAATTCCTGAAGCTCACTCGACGGACGGTGGAGCGCGAATGGACCATAGCCAAGGCCTGGCTTTACCGGGCATTGAGCGGGGAAGAAACCGGATGAAAGCTGAGCGCTGGAAACAGGTCAACGATCTCTTCCAGTTAGCTGCCGAGCGTGCACCTGAGGAGCGCGCCGCATTTCTTGATCAGGCTTGCCAGGGCGACGAGGGCTTGTACCGCGAGGTGGAGTCTCTGCTCGCCTCTAACGAGCAGGCGGAGGATTTCATCGAATTACCGGCCTTTGAAGTCGCCCCCGAGCTTCTGACTAACGACAGGGCCGCATTGGTTGGAGAATTGATTGGCCATTACCGGATCGAGTCGCTCATCGGCGTCGGTGGAATGGGCGAGGTTTATCTTGCGCTGGACGAGCGACTCGGACGCAAAGCCGCGATCAAGA
Source organism: uncultured Verrucomicrobiae bacterium (assembly GCA_963751725.1). Lineage (GTDB taxonomy): Bacteria > Verrucomicrobiota > Verrucomicrobiia > Chthoniobacterales > UBA10450 > AV80. The sequence goes on along the minus strand of CAVVVQ010000002.1, from coordinate 38,184 downwards.
TTCTCCCAGAGCACTTGACGACCGACGAGACGCAGTTAAGCCGTTTCAAAACCGAGGCACGGACTGCCTCGGCCTTGAATCATCCGAACATTCTGACGGTTTACGAGATCGGCTCGGAGGGAAACCGGCAATTCATCGCAACAGAGTTCATCGAAGGTATGACCCTGCGCGAGTCCCTCACCGGCGGGAGAATAAATTTGCGCGATGCACTGGAACTTGCCGCACAAATTGCCTCAGCGCTTGGTGCCGCGCACCAAGCCGGCGTTGTGCACCGCGACATCAAACCGGAGAACATCATGCTCCGACCGGATGGATACGCCAAGGTGCTCGACTTTGGGATCGCCAAGAATTATGAGGTCGAAACAGCGGCCGTGCTGCAAACGAAACCGGGGTTAGTGTTAGGTACGGCGCGCTATATGTCTCCGGAACAGGCGCGCGGCCAGAAGTTGGACGCGCGCTCAGATATCTGGAGCCTGGGCGTAGTGCTCTACGAGATGGTGGGAGGGATGCCGCCGTTTCGCGGCGAGACACCGAGCGACTGCATCGCCTCTATCCTAACGACGGAACCGCCACCCTTGTCTGGACTTCCGCTCAAACTCGAATCCATTCTGCAAAAAGCTTTGCGCAAGAACAGAGATGATCGTTACCAGACGATCGAGGAGATGCGAGCCGACCTCCGCAGTCTCAAAGGGGAACTGGACGCGGGAAGTTCTTTTCCGCAAACCAAAGCGCGGGACGAATCCATCGCCGGCGGAGTCAAAAGTCACGCCCGTGGAGTGTTACTTACTCTCGCAGCGACGATTCTGGCGGCCGCGGCATTTGCTTACTCTTTTCTCCTCCTCACCTCCGTGTCATCGCCGATTGAAAAATCCATCGCGGTTCTGCCATTTGAAAACCTGAGCGACGACAAATCCAACGCTTACTTCGCCGACGGGATCCAGGATGAAATTCTGACCCGGCTCTCAAAGATCGCGGATCTCAAAGTGATCTCGCGAACGTCGACCCAGCGTTATGAGAACACCTCTCAAACTCTCTCTAAGATCGCGAAACAGCTCGGCGTCGCCAATCTCCTGGAAGGTAGTGTTCAGAAAACAAATGATCAGGTGCGCATCAATGTGCAATTGATCAGAGCGGCGAGTGATTCACATCTTTGGGCAGAGACCTTTGATCGCAGGCTGACCGACATTTTTTCGGTCGAGAGTGAGGTGGCCAAAGCCATTGCTGATCAGTTGCGGGTGACACTTACCGGCCAGGAAGAACAAGTCATTGCGGCCAGACCGACAAACAATCCTGAGGCTTACGATGCCTACCTGCGTGGTCTTGCTTATACACTGAAAACGGGAAACTCACCCGCCAACACCCTTGGCGCACAGAAGTATCTAAAAGAAGCGGTGCGCTTGGACCCCAAGTACGCCCTTAGCTGGGCGCTGTTGTCATACGTCGATGCGCTCGGCTATCTCACACTGAGTCTTCAACCAACAGTCGCCCTTCGGGAAGAGACGGGGCAGGCCGCTGAAACCGCGCTCACTCTTCAGCCTAATCTCGGCGAGGCCGTATTGGCCAAAGGATATTACTTCTACGCCTGCCAGAAAGATTACGACGCCGCGGTGCGGTACTTTGACCAAGCACGTCAGTTCCTGCCGAATAGCAGCCAGATTCCTGAGTCGCTGGCTTATGTCGCCCGCCGGCGGGGTCAGTGGGACCGAAGCGAGTCGTACTTCAACGAAGCCGAGCGGCTCGACCCGCGAAATGCTTCCTTACTCACCCAGCACGCACAGTCCTACATGATAGTTCGTCGTTTCCGCGAAGCGGACCGGAAGTTTGATCAGGTGTTGGATGTTACACCGGACGATCTCGACACCCTTGCCCAAAAGGCGGGTATTGCACAAGCGGAAGGTGATCTTCCGCGGGCTGCTGCCCTACTCGCTCCGCTGCATCCGCCCGCCGACGACACGGGAGCCTTGGAGATATTAGTTTACCAAGGGATCCTGGAACGCCGTCCTGCACAAATCATCCCTCGACTAACGGAGATACTTGCGAATCCTGATCCAGAGCTGGGTTATAACATTGGCGAACTGCGCTTCTGGTTAGGTTGGGCGCAAGACGTCGCCGGTGACCATGCTTCCGCCCAGGAAAGTTGGCGACAAGCGCGCACCGAACTGGCAGCGTTCCTCGAAGAACAACCGGAGAATTATCTCCTCATTGGAGATCTCGCGCTGACCAATATGGGCCTTGGTGACAAGGCCGCCGCGGTGGCTCTGTCGGAACGGGCGATGACCGTGATCCCGATCGAAAAAGACGTCGTCGACGGTCCCGCTCCTGTCGAGGTCTTCGCCCGGGTGATGGCGCAGCTAGGAGAACCCGACCACGCCATCGCCGCGTTGCAGAAACTGTTGTCGATACCGTCCGAGGGCGCGCTGGCTGCACGCGTACCGCTGACTCCCGCCTTGCTCCGGCTTGATCCAATGTTCGATCCGCTGCGGAATGATCCGCGCTTCCAGAAGCTCTGCGAAGAGAAACCAAATTGAACTGCGACACCAATGAACACTCTTCTTCAAGACATTCGCTACGGATTCAGGATGCTGCTTAAGCACAAAGGCTTTACGGCCGTAGCCGTGATCGCGCTCGGACTCGGCATTGGAGCCAATACCGCCATCTTCAGCCTGGTGAACGGCGTTCTCCTCCGTCCGCTTCCGTTTCCAGATGCGGAACGCATCATCTATATAGAAGGCAATAATCCTGCCGCGGGCGTCACCCAGAGCAACATCTCATTTCTCGACTTTACTGATTGGTCGCAACAAACCGATCTCTTCGCGAGCACCGCCGCCTACTGGACCGGCAACGCCCAATTTGGTGCGGATGGGGCGGAGCCGGAACGCGTGCCGCGCGCCGGTGTGACCTCCGGGTTCTTCTCTGTGCTCGGGGTCGAGCCTGTTCTCGGGCGAACGTTCGTTCCCGAAGACGACAAAGGGTGGCCGCAAATCGTCGCGATCATCAGCCACGGTTTATGGAAGCGCCGCTTCGGATCCGATCCGGCAATCGTCGGGAAACAAGTCGAGATCAGCGCACGCCCCCTCACGATCATCGGCGTGATGCCCCCGGGGTTCGAATACCCGGAGCAAACCCAAGTTTGGGTAACGACCGCGGTCAATCTCAGGGACGAACCGCGCGATAACCGCGTGTGGTCGGCGATCGCGCGTCTGAATAGCGGTATCGATCTGAAGCAGACGCAAACTCGCCTCAGCGCCATCAACGCGCAGCTCGACAAACAATTTCACGAGACGAACAAAGGTTGGGACGTGTTTGTTTCGACGCTCCACGAACGGCTCGTTCGCGAGGTAAAACCCTCCCTCCTCGCGCTCCTCGGCGCCGTCGGATTCGTGCTCCTCGTTGCTTGCGCGAACGTAGCCAATCTCCTCCTCGCCCGCAGCGCCGCGCGGCAAAAGGAAATCGCGATCCGGGCCGCGATGGGTGCGAGTCGAACGCGCGTTCTGCGGCAGATGCTGACTGAGAGCGTTCTGCTCTCGGCGATCGGCGGGGTTGCAGGACTCGTCCTCAGCATTTGGTTAACCGATGTGCTGATGTCGATGTTGCCCGAAGGCGCACCGCGGCTCGAGCAGATCGGGATTGATTATCGCGTCCTAACGTTCGCTCTCGGCGTCTCGGCGCTTACCGGCATTCTCTTCGGCATTGTCCCCGCGCTTCAAGCCTCGAAGCTCGACGTCACCAGCGCATTGAAAGAAGGCGGCCGCAGCGGCGAAGGACATCGCCGGACGAGCGCGCGCAGCCTGCTGTTGATCGGTGAGGTCGCCCTCTCGCTCATGCTGCTGGTCGGCGCTGGATTGCTCATCAAGAGCTTCCTCCGTCTGCAGGAGGTGCGGCCGGGCTTCAACGCTCACAACGTTCTCACCGCCCAGCTTTCGTTGCAGGGTCCAAAATACAAAAAGGACCAACAGTATGTGGAATTTTTCCGTCAGTTGAAAGAACGGCTGGAAGCGGAGCCGGGCGTGCAAGCCGTCGGAGCCAGTGTCAATCTTCCGCTCAACCCGACTGGTTACGCGATTGGACGCGGGTTCATTCCGGAAGGCCGGCCGCTCACGGTGGAAGAATCGAAAGAGGCAATGTTCTCCACCATAACGGGTGATTATTTTCGTGCCCTGCAAATTCCGCTACTTTCGGGACGCATCTTCGAACCCCGCGACAATGCTGACGGACCGAAGGTGGTAATCATCAACGAAACCACCGCGAAACGTCATTTCGGTTCGCCTGCGGCGGCGATCGGTAAACGCCTTAGCGTCTGGGCCCCGTTCCGAGGCCACAATGAAACATTCATGCGCGAAATCGTCGGTGTAGTCGGCGACACGAAGACGGGTTCTCTCACCGGCGAAGGGGACCTGCAAATCTATGTCCCGCACGCGCAAGACTCCCAGTGGAATTTCATGGGGCTGGTGATCCGAACCACCGGCGACCCTGCCTCCTTCGCTCGCACCTTGCGACGCGGAGTGCAGGCGCTCGATCGAGATCAGCCGATCTACAGCGTCCGCACGATGGACGACGTGGTGACGACCTCGTTAGGGACGCGGCGCGTTTCGATGCAGCTCTTCGCCGTCTTCGCGCTCGCGGCATTGCTCCTGGCCGCGATCGGCATCTACGGGGTCATGGCTTACTCGGTTACGCAACGCACTCAGGAAATTGGCATCCGCATGGCACTCGGCGCGCAGAAATCGGATATCCTCCGCCTTGTAGTTAGGCAAGGCATGACCCTCGCCTTGTTCGGTGTCATTGCCGGCCTGGCCGGTGCATTCGCCCTCACCCGCGTGATTTCGAATTTGCTCTTCGGCGTCACTGCCACTGATCCCACGACGTTTCTTGCGATTTCGTTTCTGCTTATCGCAGTCGCGTTTCTCGCTTGTTATCTGCCGGCGCGTCGGGCGGCAAAACTCGATCCTATGATTGCTCTCTCGCGCACGTAACGATTGAATCCGCTCCTGATTGAACTGAATGAGGGGGACTTCGTTTCCATCATGGGTCCGTCCGGGGTGGCAAGTTCTCAATTGCGGCGGCGATATAGAGCGCCTCTCCCTTCTGTATGTGTTTAGCGTATCGATGTTGCCCGAAAATAGCCCAGCGTTTTAACGCTGGGTGCGAACCACATAATCATCATTGAGTCCGGCACCTGCCGGACGACAGAAGCGGCGTCGACAAGCATCGGGTCTGTCGTCGCTAAAGCGACTGATACCGTTTTCACTATTACTCCCAGCGTTAAAACGCTGGGCTATTTTCGGAAGGCGAGTTCACGCTAAACACGTCCTCGGCGTCTGTCCAAGTCGCTACAACCGTACGACCTAAGTCCCATAGCCTGGCACTCGATAGCCCTTGTGCTCAAAGCCGTGAGCCGTTACAAAAAATGAGGATTGAATGTAAGGATCACGAGCAAGAAAGGAAAAACAAAGTGAAAAAGACGAGTTTCAAGTCATTAAAGATGCGATGCATTTCCGGCGCGGTGCTGCCTTTGATAGTTCTACTGGGGGCGTCGGTCGAGTTGAAAGCCGATGAGGCAGACGCCAAGCGGATGGTCAAAGCCATGTCCGATTACATGGCAGCACAGAAAGCCATTTCGTTTGCATACGATTCCATCCTCGAAGTAGCCACAAAAGATCATCAGACACTCGCTTTGGCGAGTTCGGGTACTATTGTTCTGCGTCGGCCCGACAAGGTCCGAGCGACACGGAGCGGCGGTTTCGCCGATGTCGAGATGCTTTTTGACGGCAAGACGCTGACAATGCTCGGCAAGAACGCCAACATCTACGCCCAGGTCGAAATCCCTGGAACAATCGATCATCTAATCGACGAGTTGAAGAACAAACATGACCGCCCCCTGCCTGCCGCCGATTTGCTGATGACGGACGTCAACGGTCAGTTGATGCCAGATGTAACCGATATCAAAGACCTTGGCAGTGGTGTGATTGGCGGCATCGAATGCGATCACTTTGCGTTTCGGACCAAGGAAGTCGACTGGCAAATCTGGATCGCTCAGGGAGACCGTCCCTACCCTTGCCGATATTCTATCAAGTCAGTGCAGGTTGCTGACGGACCTGAATACAGCATTCAGATCAGGGACTTTAAGACGGGAGATAAGGTCGCAGCGGACGATTTTGGTTTCCCAAATACAACCAAGGCAAAGAAGACCGACCCGAAAGATATTCCTGATGAATTGCCGAAGAACTTTGCGATTGGAGGTGCAAAATGATGATGTTGAAAAGGATTAGCTTATTACTGCTGGGTGGGGCCATCGTGCTTGGTGGGCTGGAGTTCGTGGTGGGACCTTTGATTCCTGCTGGACTTAGTATCGTCTCGACTGCCCAGGCGGAAGTCGGGCGTCCATTATCACCGGTAAGTGTTGCCGGGGTGGCGCGGCGCACAGCGCGGCGCTGACGATTATCCCGAGCGATTTCGGATTTCGGCCTAACCGAGTCGTCTGCCGTCGCTTCGCTATGACGCGACAGGAAGCTTCCGTTTAGGTCAAGGCTTCGACGCGACTGGTGTCGCCGAACGCTGTGAACGTTCGTCTCGGTTCATCCGGCAGCTGCGGGCAAGTTTATCGTCGCGTCTCTCCGAGACGCAGGAATGCCGCGGCTGTAGCGGCGCTTCTGTGAAGCGCCCTGGGAGTTGACTTCGATCGGTCTTGAACGGCGATTCTCTCGGCCACGTCCATATCTGGGCGCTTCACAAGAAGCGCCACTACAGCGCGCCCCGACGCGCGTGGTCACGCCGATTTCCGGCGCTAAATACGTATGCTGCCAGACTATAGCGCGACAGCTGGGCTATCACGCCGGCGCAGGTAAAAATAACGAGGCCCCACGGAAGAATGTCCCCTACCCGGCTATAAAGGGTGCGGCGCGAGTCGATGTAAACTGTTTGCGTGCTCTCTCCGGTGATGCCGGCGTCGCGGCGGAGACCTTCGATCGCCGCGATTTCATCCGCGACCTTCTTCGCAACCAGCGGGTCGCTCGCAATCTCGGCCGCATGTTCGCGCCGGAATTTCACCAGCGCCGCAATCTGCGGCAGCTCCGGCGCGCCCATTCCCGTCCAGGATTCGCCGCGCGCGTTCACGACTTCGCCATACATTTCGCCGGTCGGTTTTACGAAACCGGAGATTCCGGTATTCGAGCTTCTCGCAATGCCGGCCCGCGCTTCCACGGCGCGGAATGACGACATGGCGGCGTGCCAGACCTGGGCGCGATTGCGCTGGAAGATTCCGTCGTTCGAAATGTTCACGAAAAAATCCGCCGCCTTGCCGCCGCGCGCGTCTTGCAAAAACGTCCCAACGTTTTCGGCATAGCAAAGCTCGATGCACATGGAGACGGTGTAGTGAAGCGGCGCGTTCGTCGCGGGGAGGTCAAAGACGTGGCGTTGGTCGCCGGGCGTGTACCCGGCGCCCAAGGCAACGCTGCTGTGGGAAGCGACCGATTGTTCGAGCAGCGTGTGGATAAAGGTGCCGCGGAAGGGAATGGTCTCGGCGAGCGGGAAAAGGCGCTGCTTATCCTGCCGCCGCGCGTTCTGGCCCAGCCCCGGATCGAACCGGATCGCGGAATTGCGGACCTCCGCTGCCTTAGGATTATCCCGCTGCGGGACGACGGACTCTGTCCCCACGAGGAGTGGAATGTTCGCAAGCGTTGTCCAATCGCGTAGCGCGCGCTCGAATTCCTGCGACGCGATGAGCAAGGCGGGGTCGGGGTTGGGCGCCTGCAACCATTCGCGGTTGAGGGGCGGCACGGCCTCCATGGCTTCGGGCCAGACGATCAGCTGGGGCTGAGGCCGACTTGCGGCGGATTGGTCGCTCAGCGCGAGCATGTCCTGGAGAAAGACGTGCGAATCAAAACCATTCTCGATTCCGCCGGTCATCGGAATATCGGATTGCACTACGCCGATGACGGGGCCGGGCTGCATTGTTTGCTGCGATTCGTGCAAACGAAACGCTCCGTAGCAAGCGATGGCGATCCAAAACAACGCCACGCCGATAACGGAATTGTAGAGCGTTTCTGTGAAACGCCAGCTCGACCGAGGCCGCGACGGTGGCGTTTCACGGAAACGCCGTCCAACATGCCGATCAGCGCCGCCAGCCGCGAGGATTACATCCGCAAGCGCGCCATTCACGCTCGCGATGGCAAAGCTGAGCAGGTAAATGCCGCCAAGATCAGCGATCTGGATCATCCAGAGCTGCCGGTAAAACGAGAGCGCGAGCAGACCGGTCGGGACGCCCAGCGGTCCGAACAGCCGGAGGAATTCGCCCGCCACGAAAGTGACCGGCAAGAGCAGTGCGAGCGGGAGGCGCGTGGAGCGGTACCACCAGCGAAGAGACGCGCCGCAGGCGACGATGATGCCGGCATGCAGGAGCGCGAGGGCGAGAACCGCCGCCCAGTTATATGTCGCAAAGAAGAGGTTGCCGAAAAACCAAAGCACGACGGACGCGACTCCGATGATGGCGAGCGCCGGGAGACCCTTCCTGGCGCCGCAGAGCGCGAGAGCGAACGGCGTCAGCGCTACGAGAAGGAGCGGCGCCCAGGTGTAGGAAATGAAAACGGCGAGATACAGCGCGGCATAGAGCGCACTCAAGCCGCAGACGGCAGTCCACGAATACGAGCGGGCTGTTATCTCATGTTGTTGCCGTTTCAGAGACGGAGGTTATGGCAGGGAATGGGGGAGCGTTGAAGTGTTAAAACGTTGAAGGGTTGAAGAGTTGAAGGTTAAAGCAGAGCGCACCCGAAACCACCTAAATTTTACGGAATCAACCGATTAGGCTCCAAATGTTTACTTGCGCTTGATCGCGACGGCTGCATATCCTTCGCCCGTCGCATTCGACAGTCCGGAGGCGACTCCTGCTGTGGTGTCAGTCTAACGAAAGAAACTTATGATTCATTTAAATTTCCCGATTCGACGTCTCGTTACCGGAGCGATTCTTCTCGCGGCCATGGCTACGCCTTCGCTCGGAAGAGGGCCGGGGACGGCCAACCAGGAAGGTTGTTGGGATGCTGACGGGAACAGGATTGTCAAGACCACATTTCCGGACGGAACGAGCGGCGTGGTGAACGGGATCAATTTCGCAAACATGGCTTGCTTCGTCTCGCCTGTGCCGATCGTGGTCAGGGCATCAAAACCGAACGCGGAATGGAACTCGCCGGTTCAAGTACCGGTCGTTCGCAAGACCGCAACGTCGAATCCTACGGTCGGTCTGAACCCTTCCACCATCGATGAGAACTTCCGCGGATTTGTCCAGCTGTCGATCGACGGCTTGGCCACTGGCGATAGCGTGCGGGTGGAAAAGTTCCAGGTTAATAACAACACCGGAGTGATCGATGCCAATGCGGTCCTCGAGCAAAGCTTGCTTCTTACCGATGGCGTGTCGAATCAGATAGGCGGTGTCTCGAACATCAATGTGCCGGCGGATAGCACTGCGGCCGACGGGACCATCGTCGCTGGAATCCCGTTTCTGGATAGCTCCGTGCCAACGACGGTAGGTGAATATGTTTTTCGTTTCTCCAGCCCCACTAACTCGTTCTCGGCTCTTACCGCCCGATTCACGGTCACCAACGTCCCGGATGCGCAGGACATAACCGGACAAGTGACAGCCAATGCCGTCCCTGTGCCGAATGCCTACGTTGTCCTCCTCGATACCCATGGCGGGGGCTACGACTTTGTCGCAGGGACGATAGCTGACGCGACCGGCCATTACACTTTCGGCGCCGCGCCCGGCCAGTATGATATGGTCGCGGTCCATCGCGGATTTGTGGGCGCGTTTAAAGGAACGGAACAGAGCCTCGCCGCCGGCGAGCACAAGGTGGTGAACCTAACGATGGAAGCAGGCACACGCACGATTTCCGGGCAGGTGCGCGATAGCCAAACAAACGCGGGCCTACCCGGAGTGCAGGTAAGATTCACGACCGACAGCGGGAAGTTCACTGTCGATTACACCGACGCCAACGGCAATTTCAGCACCTCGGTTACGCCGGACAAATGGACCGTGCAGTCATTCGCCAACGCGGTCAGCCAGATCGGCTACGTCGCGGCGGTTGGCGCAATAGCTGTCGATACCTCAGCCGGCAATGCAAACAACGTCACCCTGTCTGCAGCGAAAGCTACGACGCTGCTTTATGGCACAGTCACCGATAGCTCTAATGCGCCGGTGGCTGGTCTCGACATGGTCGCAATCGATGAAAAGCTTCTTTTCGACGCATCCGCTGTTACCGACAGCTCTGGCAACTACGTCATCGCTATTTCCAGCGGTGTCTGGGCAGTGGACGCCTCAGGAGGCGGCCTCGAAATGCGACAGGATCTCGCCCCTTTGCCGACCAAGCTTTATACGGTAGAGGGGCAGGCGGCCAACGTGAACTTCTCTGCCTCGCAAGCCAGCGCGCACTTAAGCGGCGCGTTGAGAGATAACAACGGCGCCGGAATCGATAGCATTCGCTATAGGGCGTTGAGAGATACGGGGCGATTCGTCGACTTCGGAACCCAACCCGACGGCAGCTTCAGTCTCGGTCTTAGCGCCGGCGTCTGGTCGATCCGGCCGTTTCCGGATTCTGCGGCTCATGCGGACCTGATTTTCATCCAACCTCCGCCCATTACCTTGACGCAGGGTCAGACTCTCACCGGCGTGATCTTCGACGCGGTCCAGCCCACCCACCATGTTAACGTCACGGTGCAGGACCAAGATGGCACGCCCCGTCAGCACATCGAGCTCGCGCTGGGATACGAATTGAGTAATACGGCCTACGTCAGTTTCGCTTACACGGATGCACACGGTATGGCCTCGTTACCCGCATACGATCACGAGTGGGGTTTGGCCGGCGATCCAGAAAACCTCGCCGCCAGCGGGTTCCGAGATTTCGCGGTGGAGACGGTCACCGTCAGTGGCAGTGACGTGAATATGGTGTTAACCCTGGAACCGCTGCCGCCAACTGGTAACACCCTTCTCAATCTTTCCACGCGCGGCACAATCGAGACCGGCGAAAACGTCCTCATCGGCGGGTTCATTGTTCCCGGGGTTGCGCCCAAGAGAGTCTTGTTCCGTGCCATCGGGCCGTCGCTGGCCGACTTCGGAGTGAGCGGTTTCTTGAGCGATCCGACTCTCACTCTGTTTAGTGCCGCCGGTGCCCAGATCGGATTCAACGACGATTGGGTCCTCAGTCCCGACAGGCAGGCCATCATCGACACAATGCTTGCGCCGACTAACGATAAGGAATCCGCTATCATCCAAACCCTCGCGCCTGGCACTTACACGGCCAAGGTCGCAGGCGCCGGTAGCCTAACTGGGGTTGGTCTGATCGAGCTCTACGACTTGGATTCGTTCTCCAGCTCGACGCTCGCAAACGTCTCGACCCGCGGCCGCGTGAACCAGGGCGAAAACGTCCTTATCGCCGGTTACATCGTGGGCGGTTATAGCACAGAGCGCATTGTCGTCCGCGGCATTGGGCCGTCGCTCGTTCAATTCGGAGTAGGCGACGCGCTGCCGGATCCTGTCCTCGAATTGCACGATGGGCAAGGCACCACCATCGCTTTCAATGACGATTGGCAGGACACGCAGGAACAAGAGCTGATCGACACGGGTATTCCGCCTACCGATGAATTGGAACCAGCGATTGTGATTGACCTTCAGCCCGGAAATTACACCGCGGTTATGTCCGGCTACAAAGGACTTACTGGCGTCGCCCTGGCTGAGGTCTACAACATCACCGGACATTAGGAGACTGTTGAACTACTGGGATAAGTCAGGTGGCTGTGAATCTCGGGCACGGAACCCGGCTCTGACCTAACGCGTTCCTATCTCGAACCCTGGCGGACCGAAGCACGCGCCCTCACCGATGCCCGCGAACGAAGCGCTGTCCAAGTCAATGGACTGATTCTTTCTAATGAACGGCTAAGACAAAGATTCGATTCGCCCTGAATCTTAAGGACTACGCATCTCATTCCGCTGGGAGTCGCTGCTGATACCTCTTGTTGCGGCCCGATTCGATTTGGGATACTCTGCGAGGCGATCCACCTTTCGGGAATCTCTGCTGGAAACAACTGAAGTGAGCGAAAAGCCGTCCTTTTTCGCCGAACTAAAACGGCGCAACGTTTACAAGGTGGCCGTTGCCTACGCGGTCGTTGGTTGGTTGTTGATCCAAATCGCCACTCAAGTTTTTCCATTCTTCGGAATTCCAAACTGGGCAGTCGAATTGGTCGTCCTCCTGCTCGTCATTGGGTTTCCTGCCGCTCTGGTGTTGTCCTGGGCATTTGAAATCACACCGGAAGGAGTCAAACGCGACTCTGGGACCTGGCCCGGGAATTCCCCCAGGCGTCGCACCGGACGCAAGATCGTCGGCCTAACTATTGTTGTCGCGGTGATTGCAGCTGCATTGTTTACCTACGGACTGGTACGCCCAAAAGGAAGCGCGACATCCCAATCCGTTGACTCCGCCTCCGTGTCCGGATCCATTCCGGAAAAAAGCATTGTCGTATTACCCTTTGAAAATGCGAACAGCAGCAGTGAGACGGAATATTTGTCCGACGGTATCTCAGAGGCGCTAATCAATAGCTTGAGCGAGTTGCAACAATTGAAGGTGATCGCCCGAAGCACGGCCTTCCGTTATAAAGGCAGGCAAGTCGAGCCTCAAGCAATCGGACGCGAGCTAAATGTGCAGACGGTCTTGATGGGCGTGGTTCGTCAATTAGGTGACAGACTGAATGTGCAAGTGGACCTGGTCGATGCCGGAACGGGAGCGCAACTCTGGGGCCAGGAATATGAGCGCAAACTGGCCGATGTGTTAGCCGTGAAGCAAGGGGTGGTCCGCGAAGTAACCGATCGGCTGCGATTGAACCCGACCGGCGAACAGCAGCATCGACTGGTGCGCTACGACACGAGCAATCCGGAGGCCTACCAATTCTATTTGAGAGGCCGCTACTATTGGAACAAGCGGACGGGAACGAACGTCAAGAAGGCGATCGAACAATTTCAAGAGGCCGCGAACAAAGATCCGAATTACGCTCTTGCTTATGTCGGATTGGCAGACGGTTATTTGTTAGGGGAAGATTATATCGGAACTCCCGCGAATGAGTGTTATCCAAAAGCCAAAGCCCTCGCGCAACGTGCTCTTCAACTTGATGGTTCGCTGGCAGAAGCGCACGCATCATTAGGCTACATTTACGCTAGCCTGTGGGAATGGGAACTAGCCGAAGAAGAATTCAAGCGCTCGATGAAGTTGAACCCGAATTACTCCACCGCGCCGCATTGGTACAGCATTTGTCTTCTAAGCATGGGACGATTCGACGACGCAATGGCCGAGATTAAAAAGGCCTTTAGAATCGATCCTAATTCACCCGTTATCGGCACAACCCTGACCTACGCCTATTTTGCCAAGGGTGACTTGGATGGCGCCATCGCCCAATGCAAGCTCGTCATCGATCTCGACCCGAATTACCCCAGGGCTCATGAATACCTCGGCTTGGGATATTTGAAGCAAGGGCACCACCCGGAAGCGATCACGGAGTTTCTAAAAGCCGTTGAATTATCGGGAAGAGAGAGACGGCCCCTCCGCGATTTAGGGTACGGATACGCCGTATCCGGAAAGCGTGCTGAAGCTTTGGCCGTCCTCAAAGAGCTGGACGACAAATACAAAAAGCACGAAGCCCTAGCCCAAGACTTCGCGGCAGTGTACGCAGGTCTGGGAGAAAACGATCAAGCTTTTGCCTGGCTAGAAAAGGATTTTCTGGCTCACGGCGGTCTGTTGGCTTGGATCAGATGGGCCCCACCTTTCGACTCCATTCGGACCGATCCGCGCTGCGCCGACCTTCTGCGCCGCATGGGCCTTCAGCCGTGAAACTAGAATGATTCCTGGAATCGCAGCTTTGACTAACAAGTTGCGCACCAGTCCATACTCTACCTTGGCCGCAAGTTCCTCCGACAACTAACACCTGACCAAACGCCCCCTACCCTATGTCGAAGGATAGGCGGGGCGTGAATGGGTCATTGAGCAAGCTCGTTCAACACGTTCGTCATTGGTTCGCTGGGAACTCGGATCGTGCCGGCAAATGGGTAGTTCAATTCCAGGATTATGAAAACTGCGCATCCAACTGAAAAGGCGCTGGCTACTAAAGCGAGAGTGCTCGTCGGGTTGGCCGGTCCGAGCAGGCTGAAGCCAAAGAAGATAACCACGAGCCACGAACCCAACGCGATGAGCAGCGGCTTCGACAACGTAGGAATCGCCTGCGCTTGTAACAGGGCTCGAACCTCCGCGAGTTGGACCATGAGGGTCGTCGCTTGAGTTTTAAGATCACGTTGCGCGTCATTTTGAGGTACGAGGCGCTGAACTTCCGCGTAAAGGGCATCCCCCATCTGCTGGTTAGGGTCCAACCGAACTGGATCAGCGTGCTCCGCTGGCCAGGTCCGGCGTACTCCATCGGCAATGGTTTCCCGAAGGGAACGGCGCGCGTCCGTTGCCTCCGGACCGTAAAGCTTTAGCGCACGATCCAGCAATGCGACCTTTGCGGCCATCTGCGTCACTTCGCTGCGCGTGGTGTCGAAAGTCTCCTTGGCCGAGCTAATCAATAGCCCAAGGAGTATCGCGGTCATGGTTCCGACAAGCCCCAGGGCCAGTTTCACCGCGTCCTTGGATTCCGCGGACAGCTGCTCCGCGGGTATGAACCGTCGCAAGTATCCTCCTAGCAGCGTGACGACGATCAGGCCTACGAAGAAGATCAGTCCGAGAATACTGATGATCATTGTGTCATCTTAGCAGCCGGCGTTTTATACTATGTTAGATCGATCTTGAATCGAGTAAGCCAAAAACTAATACTCCTAGTTCGATCCAGTTGCGGTTGCCTTGCTCCCCCACGCTTGCACCCAAAATGCCACATTCCGAGTGGATACGTTTTTGAAGCCAGCGCGGACCAGATAAGTTCTAAGTTCGTCGGGTGTGGACATTATGCTCATTTCGGGTGGGCGATTTGGAGGCGGATATTGCGCGCGATCTCTTTCAAAAATCTCCCAACCTTCATCTGTAGTTAGATCGATGTTGTCGATGAACAACCTGCCGCCGGGACGAAGGACACGCATCGCCTCGACAATGTAGCCGTAACGGTCTCCGGGCCAAAGATGCATTAAGACAACGTGACAATAAACCATATCCACCGTGCTTGCTTCGATAGGCGCAAGATCGAAGCCTGAGATTTCTACCAGGCGGATATTGTCTAGTCCGCTTAGCCGATCCTTGGCAAAGTCCAGCATGTTAGAACTGACATCGCAGCCGATCCACTCACGGCAGCGAGGCGCTAACACCGTCCCAACTCGCCCGATACCGCAGCCAATTTCAAGAATTACATCCGATTGGCGAATGCCCACAGTCGCTTCGAGATCCCTGCAGGTTATCGCGGCGGTCCGGGCAAATTCTGATTCCTCGAGCGAGCCGAGGATGGCGCAGCGGGCGACGTCGAGATTCTGTGAAATCGTGTTCCACGTGCCTTTGTAGTCACTGCGTGCGTCGTCGGACATGACGATATCGTATACCGCGTGCAGGCCGAAACGAAACGTTTATTCTGGGCCGCTTGGGGTCAGAGCCCCCTTTTTCTGCGATGTGCCGCAGGTGAAATCAATTCATTTGCCGGATGAACGCTGATTCTTTTATCGACTGGCCTGCCGAGTCGATCCCACTCGGCCCTGAGCTCGTGGCCGAAGGGCTGGCGGCTTAACACACTTCACGTACTCGCCGGTCGGTCCGGCAGCTGCCGGACTACGGCGCGACAGTCTTAGGGTCCGTTCCCTTTTTGTCATTTGCGCTTCAAAACGCGGCGAAATCGAGATCAGGTCGTGCGGGGTTGCCTCCCGGCGCGGACTGCACGACGCTCGATTTAATAGCGGCGGAGCACCGCCACACTCCAAGACGTGGCCGGCTTATGAGACACCAATATATTCGCTTGCGTTGTGGAGTGCGGCGGTGCTCCGCCGCTTTCCGCATGATAGCGAGGAAGCCGTCCGCACAAGGGTAAACGCTCGCTAGACACCTACCCCCAACAGCGGAATTCCACTTCCCGAATTTCGTCAGTGCGTTACTATCAGCGGCACTGACGATGAACCCGACCAACTTCTTGGCCGAACTGAAGCGGCGGAATGTTTTGCGGGCGGCGGCGTTTTATGCCGCGAGCGCGTGGCTGCTGGTCCAGGTGGCGACGCAGGTCTTTCCGTTCTTTCAGATTGCCAGTTGGCTGGTGCGCTGGATTATCGTGGCGGCGGCAATAGGTTTCCCTTTTTGGATTCTCTTCGCCTGGCTTTATCAATGGACACCGCAGGGTCTGCAGCGCGAGCAACCGGCTGCGCCTTTGCAACCAGAAGCGCGCCAGTCTCGCCGAAACATGGATCGCTGGATCATGGCGATGCTGGCCATCGCCGTGATTTTGTTACTGACCGACAAGCTCGTTATGCGCGAGAAAGCGGGCCAGAGCACGGCCATTCTAGAAAAATCTATCGCAGTGCTGCCAATGCTTAATTCCAGCACCGATCCAGCTAACGAGTATTTCTCCGACGGCATGTCGGAAGGTTTCATCTCTTCGCTCGGGCGTTTGCCCGACCTTAAGGTGGTCGGGCGCACCTCGTCTTTTCAGTTCAAAGGCAAGACCGAAGATAGCAAGACGATCGGTGAAAAGCTCGGCGTCTCCTATTTGCTCGAAGGCAGCGTGCAGAGATCAGCCGATCGCGTGCGCATCTGGGTGGAGCTGATCAAATCCGGAGACGGCGCCAATGTCTGGTCGAAAACCTACGACCGGGATTTGCAGGACATCTTTGCGGTGCAATCGGAGATTGCCGAATCGGTCGCAAAGGAACTCAAGCTCGCGCTGCTCGGGAGCAACCAAACTAACATCGACACCGCGCCGTCGAATGAGAACCTCGACGCTTACACTGCTTTCTTGCAGGGAAATTTCTATGCTGCTCGCCATACCGCGGAAGATTTCCGCAAGGCTATTGGCTATTACGAAAAGGCGGTTCAACTCGACCCGCAGTATGCGCTGGCCTATGCGAATCTCTCCAACGTCGCGAGTAACCTGGTTTACAACTTTGGTAATCCGACGACCAAGGAAGGGCAGGAGATCGTCGTCCGCGCGCGGGAGGCGGCTGATACTGCGCTTCGCCTTGACCCTGACCTGAGCGAGGCGCACCTGGCGAAGGGCACCTTTCTTCGCATTATCGATTTGAATTACGCGGCGGCGGAAGGCGAATGCCGGCGCGCCCTCGAGCTGGCGCCGAAGAATGCCGGGGCCTTGCTCAACCTTGCCTTGCTGAAGGGATTTGCCGGCGATTTTAAAGAAGCACTCAAGTTAACGGAACAGGAGATCGCGCTTGATCCCCTTCGCTCCGGCGGACACATGAATTACGCCGCTTATCTCGCGGCGCTCGGCCGCTTCGACGAGGCCGAAGCGACTCTTCAGTCCATTGTGCGTCGATCTTCAGGCTAGTCAGACCTACATGGCTTTGACGCGAGTCGAGGTTGAGCGCGGCCGACCCGGCCCCGCCCTCGACGCGGCCAAAAAGGAACCCGATCCCTTCTTTCGCACTTATGCTCTCGCGATCGCCTACTTCGCCAGCGGCAATCAAACTGAAGCCGACGCCCAACTAAAGAAACTAATCGACGAAAATACCGATGACGGCGGCGTTCAGATCGCCTCGATCTATGCCTTGCGCAAAGAACCGGACAAAGTGTTCGAGTGGCTGGAGCGGGCCTGGCTCAACCACGACCCCGGGGTGAGCGAGATCATGCTCGATCCCTTTTTGCGCACCTGCAAAGACGACCCGCGCTTCATCGCCTTCGCGCAAAAGATCGGTGTGATGCCGAAAGCCGCCACCCACCTGTGAGTGAAGCACGCTCTTGCCGCGAAATACCGGCTTCGAGTTTGGCATTGGCAAAACGAAACAAACAGCGGAATTCCACTTCCGGAATTTCGCCACTGCGGTATTATCAGCGCGGCGATGAAACCGCCTAACTTCTTCGCCGAACTGAAACGACGCAACGTTTACAAAGTGGCGGTCGGCTATGCCGTCGTCGGCTGGCTCATTATTCAGATTAGCTTCGACCGTATTGCCGACGTTCCACGCGCCGGAATGGGTGGTGCAAACGTTCGTCGTGTTGGTCGCCCTCGGATTTCCGATCGCGCTCGTGATCGCGTGGGCGTTCGAGATGACGCCGGACGGAGTAAAGAGGACGGAGGATATCTCGCCGGACGAAGTGATTCCGCAATGGAGCCGGCGGAAGTTTGCGGCGGTCATGGTCACGATCGCATTTCTCGCGGCGGGATTGCTTGCCTTTCAGTTGTTGCGACCTGGAGGGACGCGCTCTGTTGCGTCCACGGTCGTTGTAAAAACGACAGACCCTGCCCAGAGCATCCCTTCAGAGAAATCGATCGCGGTTCTGCCTTTCGAAAATCTGAGCAGCGACAAAGAGAACGCCTATTTTGCCGAAGGCATCCAGGACGAGATCCTGACGCGACTGGCCAAGATCTCCGCCTTGAAGGTGATCTCCCGCACTTCGACCCAGAAGTATAAGAGTGCTCCGGATAATTTGCGCGAAGTCGGAAAGCAACTTGGCGTGGCCAATCTGCTCGAAGGCAGCGTCCAGAAAATCGCGAATGCCGTACACGTGAACGTGCAGCTCATCCGCGCGAGCAACGATGAGCACATTTGGGCCGAAAGCTACAATCGCAAACTGGATGATGTCTTTGGCGTCGAGGTCGAAGTAGCCGGCGCAATTGCCGAACAGCTCAATTCAAAACTTAGCGGAAGCGAGAAGCAGGAAGTGGATGCGAAACCAACAAACAATTCTGAGGCCTACGATGCCTACCTGCGCGGGCTCGCCTTTTTCGAGAGCCCGGACGCGCTCCCGACCGACTTCCAGAGCGCAGTCGAATCGTTCGAGACAGCGGTTCGTCTTGACCCAAATTTCGCCCTTGCCTGGGCGCGATTGTCGAATGCGCACTCCAGCCTCTTCTTTAACTCCGACATTTCGGCGGCGCGTCGGGACGCCGCCGAAAAGACTTTAGACAATGCCCTGCGCTTGGAGCCGCGACCTTCTCGAAACCCAGCTGGCTGAAGCCTATTATTACTACTTCGTTCAACGCGACTACGACCGCGCTAGAGACATCTTCGAACAGATTCGTGGGCGCTCGCCAAATAACTCGGAGGCTCCGCGTGCCCTCGCCTTGATTGCCCGCCGTCAGGGTCGCTGGGACGAAAGCCTCGCCCGGTTCCACGAAGCGATTGAGCTCGATCCCCGCAATCTTAAGGCGTTGATGTGGCTCACGGACACTTATATAGCTCTCCGCCAGTTTCCAGCCGCATTGAAGTTTATCGATCGCGCCTTGGAAATCGCTCCTTCCGACCGCGCCGTGATCGCGCGGAAGGCAGTGATTTACCAGGCGATGGGCCAATTAGAAGAGGCGGATGCGCTTCTGTCGAAGATCGGGGTGGATCCCAGCGACCAGACCCTGCTTGGTATCGCCGTAGGTCAATTGATTTTGCAACACCGTTATCCTGCCGCGATCGAACTGCTGCAGTCCTATCTGGCAAAGTTAAACCCGGCGGAAGCCTTAGAGCGCGGCACGGCATTGTTCGGCCTTGGAGAAGTTCAGCGATTCGCCGGCGACGCAGCAAATGCAAAAGCCAGTTATTCGCAGGCCCGGGAGCTTTTGGAAGCGAGTATAGCTGAGCAACCGGACAACGGTTTCTTGCTTTCCACAGTCGCTGCCATAGACGCCGCCTTGGGAAACAGAGACGTGGCCATAAAGGAGGCGGGGCACGCCATGGAATTGCTACCTGCCTCGAAGGACGCATTGGTCGGCCCCGCTCTTGAAGAAGGAAAGGCGAGAGTGCTTGCGCGCTTGGGCGAGAAGGATGGCGCGATAGCCGCGCTGCAACATCTCCTAACCACTCCTTATGGCACGGACGGCCCGCCTATCACCCCTGCCCTGCTCCGCCTTGATCCCGATTGGGATACATCTGCGCGACGATCCGCGCTTTCAGAAGCTTTGCCAAGAGTCGAAGAAATGAGCCAGAAGCCCTCTTTTCTTTTGGAGCTGAAGCGGCGCAACGTTTACAAGGTTGCCGCCGCCTACGTAGTCGTCGCGTGGCTGCTGATTCAAGGCGGCTTCGATTCTCTTCCCCGCCTTTGATGCGCCGGCATCGGCGATAAAAATTCTGGTTCTCGTCCTTGTCATCGGTTTCCCGATTGCCCTTGCTTTTTCGTGGGCCTTTGAGATTACGCCGGAGGGCATCAAACGCGAAGTGGACGTGTCGCCTGACGAGTCGATCGCGCGCCAGACCGCGACGCAAAATTATCGCATGATTACCGCGGTGCTTGCAGTGTTCGCGGCCGGCTTGCTCGCGTTTCAATTGTTACGCCCGAAATCCGTGCGGCGGCTCGATCGGATGGGATGGCCAAAACTTCCACTGCCGTAACGGGCCAATTCCGGAGAAGAGCGTTGCTGTTCTTCCATTTGAAAATCTAAGCGACGACAAGAGCGCGGCTTACTTTGCCGACGGCATTCAGGATGAAATCCTGACCAAGCTCGCGAGCATCGCGGATCTAAAAGTGATCTCGCGCACTTCGACTGCGAAATACAAGAGTAAGCCGGAAGATCTAAGGACGGTTTCACAGCAGCTCGGTGTCGCCAACGTTCTCGAAGGCAGCGTCCAGAAAGCGGCCGACAAAGTGCGGGTAAACGTACAGCTGATCGACGCTCGTGCCGATTCGCATCTATGGGCCAAGACCTATGATCGCGATATCAAGGACGTCTTCGCGGTCGAAACCGAAGTCGCGCAGGAAATTGCCGATTCGCTAAAAGCAAAGCTGTCGCCAGCAGAAGCCAATACCGTCGCAGCAGCGCCAACAACAGACACAGCCGCTTACGACCTATTTCTCAAAGGAGAGTTTGAGTATCGCCTTGCGAGTAGCTCACTTCGACCAGAAGGATTTGACCAGGCGGCCAGCTGGTACGAGCAGGCGATCGCACGCGATCCAAGCTTCGCTATCGCCATGGCTCACCTGGTGATTTGCCGACTGAATCGGCATTGGTTTGTGGAGAACCTTACTGATGCTCAGTTGGCGCAGATCAAAGAGATGGCGGAGCACGCGATTACTCTCGCGCCGGATGCCACCGATACTCACGTCGCGCTCGGGCTATATCACTATTTCGGCTATCGACAATATGAACAGGCTCTTGCCGAATTTGCCAAGGCTTTACAGCTGCAACCGAATAACGCCCTGGCGCTGGAGTATTCCGGCTACGTCCACCGGCGGCTTGGCCAATGGCAGCACTGTGTGACGGAACTGAACAAGGCGCTCGAGCTGGATCCTCGGAACGCAAGCGCAGCCGGTAACCTTGGCCAGACTTACACCTTGATGCGCCAATGGACCGAAGGCGAGCGCGTTTCCCGCCACGCTCTGGCTATCGACCCGCACGATGTTATTGGGATGCGCGCCTTGCTCGTGACTCTAATTAACTCGACCGGCGACGTGGCCAAGGCTTTGCAGTTGCTTAAGAGCTTCCCGCCTGACGAAAAGATCATCACGACCTCGATCGCGGGAACGGTTGTCAGCGTTACAGGTGAGCGCGCCTACACTTTTGTTCTGGCGCGTGATTTCGAAGCTGCCGCGAAAGTGTGGGATGGCCCGTCGACGAACGAGATCGATGAACGTGCGCGGCTCTCCGCCCGAGCTGCCATTCGTGTTCTTTCCGGCGACATGGCAGCGGCGAAGCGCGATGGCGAGAAAGCAGTCGAAGTAATCGAAAAGCGGGTGCTTGAGCGACCTCACGAGTTGATCTCACTCCGCCAGCTCAGTTGGACCTACGTAGCTCTCGGAAGGAATGCAGACGCTCTCCGCGTGGCTAAGGATCTGTCCAAATTACTGCCTCCCGAACGCGACGCGTTGCTCGGCGCCGCCAATCTCGGCGGCCTGGCCGAAATCGAGGCGCGCACTGGCGCAACCGCCGATGCGGTCGCGATCCTGCAACGACTCCTGTCGACGCAAGCTGGCGAGACAGTTTCCATTGCACGACTGAAGATCGATCCGGTCTGGGATCCGATTCGCAACGATCCCGGCTTTCAACAGCTGCTATTAATAAAGGAGCGCGTTGGACCGTGAGCGATCGCAGTTTTTTCTCCGAACTAAAGCGGCGCAATGTTTACAAGGTCGCCGTTGCCTACGCGGTCGTGGGTTGGCTCGTAATTCAGATCGGATCGACGGTGTTGCCGACATTTCATGCACCGGAATGGGTGACGCAAACACTGGTGCTGCTGGTGGTGCATTATTCGTGGTCAGATCCCCTCAGAATCGAGTACGACAGAAGCTATCTATCACCTGTTGGGCCGAGGCGATCTCTCGACTTTCGTCATTTGATTGCCAACCTAGTGGAATCGAGGACGAGGAGCGGGCGAAAGCACGAATCGAAGCCGCTAGTTCTTGCCGCCTAGCTCCGACATCTTCCGCATTACCTCATCGAGGTTGAAGCTCGCGGGTTTCTGCCGCGGAGGGAATTCCTTGAAGCTCTCCAGCCACTTGGTGGCGAACCCCTGCATCGGGACTTGGATGAACGCGCGGTGAGCCATCCAGTCGCCGTAGTAAATGCTCGTCGGGCCGCGCTCGAACGGGTCGGAGCGCAGGTTGTACAAGTTCGGGAGGCGCAGCTTGGTGAACTGACCCTGCCACACGCCGACCGGCGTTTTGGGGGAGATCTCCGTGTGTTGCTCGAAGAACGCGGCTTTCCACTCGTTGTAGCGGACGGCCATCAGGTCGCCGTCGTCGGACCAATAGATGAATTCCTTCCGCGGCGATTGCTTCACCTCGCCCTTCAGGAACGGCATTAGGTTGTAGCCGTCGAGGTGAACCTTGAAGGTCTTGCCGTTGGCCTCGTAGCCCTTCATTACCTTGGCGACCAGGTCCGGCTCCCCGGCGCGGCGGCGAATGTGGGGATCAAGTCCTCGTGGGCACAAACGTCGTTGATCACCTGCCCGGGTTTGATCACGCCGGGCCAGCGGATGAGCGTCGGCACGCGGAAGGCGCCTTCCCAGTTGGTGGCCTTCTCGCCCCTGAACGGCGTGGTGCCGCCATCGGGCCAGGTGAAGACTTCGGCGCCGTTGTCGGTGGTGTAAACGACGATGGTGTTATTGGCGATGCCAAGATCGTCGAGCTTCTTGAGCAGCTGGCCGACATGCCCGTCGTGTTCGACCATGCCGTCGGGATAGAGGCCGAGGCCCGTCTTGCCTTCGCTCTCTTTCTTGAGATGCGTGAAGACGTGCATGCGGGTGGAATTGTAATAGCAGAAAAATGGCTTGTTAGACTTGGCCTGCTTGTCCATCCAGGCGAGGGCGGCATCGGTGAACTCGTCGTCGATGGTTTTCATTCGCTCGATGGTCAGCGCGCCAGTGTTCTCGATCCTCTGCTTTCCAACCTTGCCGAACTGCGGATCAACGGTGGTATCGTCCGTGGCGGTAGCCCAGGTGTGCATTACCCCGCGCGGACCGAATTTCTTCCTGAACTCGGGTGACTTCGGGTAATCGGGATTCTCCGGCTCTTCCTCGGCGTTGAGGTGATAGAGATTGCCTAAGAACTCGTCGAAGCCGTGAGCAGTCGGCAAGAACTTGTTCAGGTCTCCCAGGTGGTTCTTTCCGAATTGTCCCGTCGTGTAGCCGAGGTTCTTCATGAAATCGGCGACGCTCGGATCTTCGGCTTGCAGGCCGATATCCGAGCCCGGCAGGCCGACTTTCGTCAGTCCGGTGCGAATGGGAGACTGGCCGGTGATGAACGCCGCGCGCCCAGCGGTGCAGCTTTGCTGGCCGTACCAGTCTGTGAACCGCGCACCCTCTTTGGCGATGCGGTCAATATTGGGCGTCTGATAACCCATAATGCCGCTGTTATAACAACTCGGATTAAACCATCCGATGTCGTCGCCCATGATGACGAGAATGTTTGGTTTCTTTGCGGAAGCTGATGCCGGAGATTGTGCGTTACCAGTGAGAACGCAGATCGCGAAGCAAAACGCAGCAAGAACAATTCGTGTTTTCATATGGTTGGTTTGTTTGGTTTGGGATGCGCATAAAACCCTGAATCTGCCGGCCAAAATGCAAGTGCGATCAACGAACACGTCAAGAAGCCGGTATTTCTGAATGGAATGAACCGGTGGCCTAACGACTGCGCGACTCAAATGTGGAGCCTAGGGGACTATCAGGACGATGCGATACTCTGGAGAATGATCCGATGGTGGTCGGATTGTAACCCTTTGCGCGTGACAGGCCCGGCCAGTCGAACTGCGCTCTCAACCCCAAGTGCTCCACAATTTATTTTAGAAATTGGCGCAGCCCGCGGCTTGCAGTTCGCACCCGAGTTTGGTAGTCACGATGCCGGTGGACACGGCGATGACGGCGAAGCCCGTGAGCATGACCACCGAGGCCATCCACATGAGACGCAGAATGCGCAAGCGATTCCAATCCTAAATCTTAAAAAATGGAACACGCGAATAGTCACAAACACATTCATAAAGTTACCTTCGCGGGACTCTTAATTGCACTCGGCATCGTTTTTGGCGACATCGGAACTTCGCCGCTTTATGTCTTTTCAGCGATAGTCGGAAGTCGGGAAATCGAACCGATGCTGGTGTTAGGCGGACTTTCAGCAGTTTTTTGGACCCTTACTTTACAGACTACTCTCAAATACGTTTTGTTTGTGCTAAGTGCCGACAACAATGGTGAAGGCGGGGTTTTCTCCCTCTATACCTTGGTGCGGCAACATGCAGGCAAATGGATCCTATTGCCGGCAATGCTGGGCGGAAGTTTTATCCTTGCCGAAGGAATTATTACGCCGCCGATTTCGGTTTCCGCTGCGGTGGAAGGTCTGCGGATTTACTCGGCTGATTTGCCGACAATTCCAATTGTCATTGCGATTTTGGTGATGATTTTTGTCGCCCAGCAATTCGGAACACAAAACATTGGAAAGTTATTCGGCCCGGTAATGATGATCTGGTTCACGTTCATTGCCGTGATGGGCTTAATGTCTCTTCTGCAGGATGTATCGGTCCTGAAAGCCCTGAATCCTTACTATGCCTATCAACTCCTTGCCGAATATCCCCAGGGATTTTGGCTGCTCGGGGCAGTTTTTCTCTGCACAACCGGAGCCGAGGCTTTGTATTCCGATCTGGGACACGCCGGACGCTCAAATATCAGAATCAGCTGGATCTACGTCAAACTCTGTTTGTTATTGAATTACGCCGGGCAAACCGCCTGGCTTATCAGTAAACAGGGAACTCAACTGGAGGAAGGCACCACGCCTTTTTACGGAATTGTCCCGGCGCCTCTTCTGCCGGTGGCGATTGGGATTGCAACGCTGGCGGCGATCATTGCCTCACAAGCCTTAATTTCCGGCAGTTTTACGCTTATTGGCGAGGCCATTCGGCTCTCTCTTTGGACGCGGCAGCGTATCGTTTATCCGACAAATTTCAGGGGTCAACTCTATGTTCCGCGAACCAATTGGTTGTTGATGTTAGGCTGTATTTTCATCGTTTTATATTTCAAAGAATCAAAATACATGGAAGCCGCCTACGGGCTTTCCGTTTGCCTAACGATGATGATGACAACTTTACTTTTGTTCATCTTTCTAAAATCACGGCTCTTCAATCCCATTGCTGTGTATGCTTTAACTGCTTTGTTCGCGACAGTTGAGACAGCATTTCTGGTGGCAAATCTGGAAAAATTCACACATGGCGGCTACGTCACATTCTTGGGAGGATTTTCCCTCTTTGGGATCATGTGGATTTGGCAGAGCGGCAGAGCGCTGCGAAAAAAATTGACGGTGTGGGAAAAGACCGATGAGTTTTACGGAACTCTGAAACAATTAAGCAACGACCGCACCATTCCTCAGTATTCCACGCACCTGGTCTATTTAACGGCATCTGATTCGTATAAAAAACTGGAGCGTGAAATAAGGGAATCTATTTTGGAAAAGACCCCGAAGCGTTCCGATGTGTTTTGGTTTGTGCACGTAAAAACAGACGATCATCCGTTCACGACCAAATATCACGTTGAAACAATCGCCAAAGAAGACGTTTATTTTATTACCTTTACACTCGGCTTTCGGATCGAGCCGCGAATCAGTTATTTCTTTGAATTGGTCTTGAAAGACCTGGTGAGAAACAAAGAAATCGAGATGACAAGCCGACATCCGGCGTTGAAACATTACAATATTCGCGGCGATATCCGCTTTGTTTTGTTCAGTTCATTTTTGAGTTATGAAAATGCTTTGCCGGCGAAAGACAATTTCATCATGCGCACCTACTACATTTTGCGGCGTTGGCTCAGTATTCGCGAGGATGTTGCTTACGGATTAGACGCGGACACCGTTGTCATTGAGAATGTTCCTGTGGTTGTGGCGAGACGTGAGGAGATTGAATTGATTCGTGAAAACTAGCCGATTCTGAAGGTCGCTTGTGCGGCCGACGTAGAAGCGATCGAAGATCGATTTCGCTTCTTAGGATGTAGACGTAGGTGAATTGTTTCATGGTTCTGAGGGGCTTTCGTTTTCTGAAATTCAGAAATTGAAGGCAGTTCAAAACTGGCCTGCCGAGTCGAAGCCACTCGGCCCTGAGCTCGTGACCGAAGGGCTGGCCGACGATACCGTTGAATGTCCATGCCGGTCCGCCTTCGCCTAGGCTACGGCGCGACAGCCCCGAAAGCTTTCGGGGCTGGAGCCTAGGGGGTTCACTCCCTTTTTGTCATATCCGGCTAATTTCGACAAGAAAGCTGCGTAAGAAGCGCTGATTTCTCGAGAGCCGAACCCCCTCCGACCCATTTTGACATTTGGGTCACAATGCATCAGAAGCGATTCTAAAAGCCGGCTCTCCAAAGGCAACGCTTCAAACCGTCGGGATTGTACCACCGTCGATCACAAACTCCGTTCCCGTAATGGCCGATGCGCGAGACGATGCGAGAAACGCGACAAGTTCCGCAACTTCCTCCGGAGTGTTCGGACGCCCTAAAGGAATCCCGCCCAGCATGTTCATGAGTTTTTGCCGAGCGACGGCGTAATCGGTTCTGTCCTTGTCCGCCATCCGTTGAACCATTCGCATCGCAGCGTCGGTTTCAATGAAACCGGGAGAAACCGTGACGACCCGAATTCCCTTCGGGCTAACCTCTTTGGAGAGTGCTTTGCTGTAATTGGTGAGCGCGGCTTTGGCCGCGGCATAAGCTAGGGTGGAATCGTAGAGCGGTAACATTCGTTGAATCGAGGACATGTGAATGATAACACCCGACCCGCGTTCGATCATTGACGGCAAAAGACCGCGATCCAAACGAACAGCAGGGTAAAGATTCTCGTCGATGGCCTGCTGCCAAAGTTCGTCGGTAACGGTAATGAATCCGCCGCTTGGCGCGGATGACCCGCCGACATTGTGGATCACGATATCAATTCCGCCAAAGTCCTTTAAGATTGCGTCGATTACCCTTGACGTGCCCTCAGGCGTCGACATATCCGCTTGAATGAAATTGTCGATCTGTTCGCTAGGTGAAGAACGCGCAGTAACGATGACAGTCGCCTCTTCGCCTCGGAAACGCTTAGCAATTGCCTTACCTGCGCCCTTCGTGCCACCAGTCACCAGCACGCGCTTGCCGTTAAACTCGCTCAGATTGGAGTCGCAAACGTTCACAATATGGTTATGAAACCGCAATATTATCGACCACTAAGCGTCCCGGCAATGAAACTTTGGTCCGGTTCGAGCGAACAGCCGGCCAGTGTCAGAAGGATTGTAAAAAGTTCTTGCTTTGGGCAAGGGTCCAGAGAATCTAGAAGCCAATGAAACGGGTGCCGATCCCTCGGCTAACGCCCTCGCTAGTTCGCGGCTCAATCGCGACTTGGCTGTGCGCTGCGTTTCTGTCGGCTCTTGCCCTCAGCGTCTCGCCGCATTGGCATGAACTGCTGCACCTGGATGCAAAAGCGGCTCAGCACGAATGCGCCGTCACATTGATCAGCGCAGGCAATTATCAGCACTCTACGCCTGCGCCTTTGGTTCTCGCTCCTGTTCCCGCAGTTCAGTTTTCTTTTGTCCTTGCGCTGCACCCTGTCTGGGTCGCGTCGCCCTTTCTCGCCGCGTGTGTTTTCGAGCACGCGCCGCCAGCGCTCGCCTAGGCACAAATCCTAGCCGCGTTCTCGCGCGGAGTATCGGCGTTTCGGTTTTCGCGCGTCTTGCGGCACGGATTTCGTGCACGCCTACCCACCATTGCGGCTTCGCCTTGCGAAGGCTGCATCAACCGCACCTACAAAATGATCTTCAAGACCTTTACTAATGAAAAAATTTGCTACCACTGCAGCGGCACTGCTCGCCATTGCGAGCTTTGCCAAAGCCCAGGATGCCGTTCAATCGGCAGCTTCTCCAAAACCAGCCCAAACGGCTGAGACCGAACGCGTCGTCGTCGTTGGCGGCGCGATCGAACAAAGTGAAACCGACAAAGCCCAATCCGTCACCATCCTTAACGAAAACAATCTCAAACAAAAGGCGGCCCCGACACTTGGAGACACGCTTGCGAATGAGCCAGGGATAGGGGCAGCGGCTTCACTGCCGGCGCGAGTCGTCCCGTAATTCGCGGCCAGGCGGATAATCGAATCCGCGTTCTAAACAATGGCACCGAAGTTTTCGATGTTTCGAATCTCAGTCCGGATCACGCGCCAAGTGTGAGTGTGCTCCTGAGTCAAAGCATTGAAGTGGTCCGAGGGCCCGCGACAATTCTGTTTGGTTCAGGGGCGATCGGCGGAGTTGTCAATGTGACCGACAATGTGATTCCGGTGGAGCAGCCTGCCACCGCTTAAGCGGCGAGGTGGACGGCCGGTTCGACAGCGCCGATCTCGAGCGCGCTGGTGCGATCGCGTTGACGCTTTCTCCGGCAAAACATTGGGTGTTTCATATCGAAGGATCCCTCTTGCGCACGGACGACCGGAGCATTCCGGGATTCGCACTGGACGAGAGAATTCAGGCGACGCTTACGCCAGCACAGCTCGCCAACAACGGCTTCGGCGGAAATCCCGAAGGCACGGTGCCGAACACATACGTCAAGACAAAGGACATCGCAGCTGGTCTTTCCTATGTGTGGGACAAAGGCTACGTCGGCGCCTCTTATAGTGAGTTTTGGTCGGTTTATGGCGTTCCAGATGATCCCGAAGTGGACGATCCCACCGTCCCGCCGACTCGTGTTCGGCTGGATGTAAACAAGCGTCAGGTCAACGCACGCAGTTCCATCGTCGATCCGTTCCCGTGGTTTTCGACGGCAAACGCCAAGTTCGTCTATACCGATTACAAACACGATGAAATTGATGGTGAAGAAGTAGGCGCCACGTTCAAAACCAACGGCGTCGATTCCCGCCTCGAACTCGTACACAAGCCCCTCGGTCTTTTCGAGGGCTCGATCGGCGGACAGTTCTTTTACAAGGAACTTTCCGTGCTCGGCGGCGAGGCATTCCTTCAGCCGAGCCAAACGACAGAGATCGCAGCTTTCCTGTTCGAGGAACTGAAGTTGAATCAGGTGCGTCTGCAATTTGGCGCCCGCGTCGAGCATCAGGCGATTCACATTGATAGCAGCGATCCGGAACTCACGTCGCTTACATCTCCCGATCAGCAAAACCAGGATTTTCTTCCCGTGAGCGGAGCAGCGGGAATACTCTACGATTTCGCGGAGGGCTGGCAGTTGGCGGTAAATGGGACCTACTCCCAACGGGCGCCGACAGCCGAAGAACTTTTCGCGCGTGGCCCGCACGACGCAACTTTTCAATTCATCATCGGCGATCCCACTCTGAGTGAGGAAAAGAATATCGGCATTGATGTCAACTTGAGAAAGACCGCCGGGGTGGTGACCGGCAGCTCAGCGGATTCTACAATCACTACGACGGCTTCATCGATTTTGCGCCGACTGGCGATGTGGAAGACGGTCTCCAAGTGTTCGTTTACACACCGAAAACAGCGGAGTTTTACGGTGGTGAAGCGCGAGCCGATTTCCATTTTCTGCCACTGACTCTGACCCGAATGGAAAATCAGGAAGCCAAGGACGCGAAGTCGGTCAAGAATGTCGTGACCGGTGAGAAAGCGGAATCGCAGAAAAATCCAAACGATCTCTTCCTGCGTCTGCAAGCGGACTACGTTCATGCCACCGATCTCGATACGGGCGATCCTTTCCGCGCATTACTCCGCTACGCTTCAGCGCGTCGCTCAATTACGAGAGCGAGAAATGGAATGCCAGTATCGAGGGACAACGAGTCGAAGAGCAGGATCGAGTTGCTCCCTTTGAGACTTCGACGCCAGGCTACACGTTCCTGAACGCCAGTATCGGCTACAAATTCCAAACCGGCCCGACCTACAACTACGTCTATGTGAAAGGCACAAACCTAACAGACGAAGAAGCACGAGACCACTTGTCGTTCCTTAAGGAAGTGCTCCCGCTCGCGGGTCGCGGCGTCACGGTCGGATTTCGCACGACATTTTGAAGCCGCCCAAAGATGAAAACGGCGGCTCAAGTCGCCAATCATCCCAAGGCGCGACTGCATCGGGAGATTGTTGCGAGACTTCGGGAATCGGGAAGATAAGAGGCGCGGAGCATAAGAGGCGCGGAGCAAACCTGGCACCGTCTGAAACTCAATTCACGCTTCTGGAACCGCATAGTTGTGTTCGGCCTTGGCCTTCCTGATGCGCAATCAAAGTTGAACAGGATCGCTTTTCCAGATTGTAACGCTGTCGAAGTCGATGCCGCCCTGACGGCGGGAAACAGATTACGTTCGATCTATGACCTCGCTTGCGGCCGCGCGTCTATTGCGACGGACGAGGCGCCGGCATCTGCAAGACAGGAAGGAAGGGGCTCGTCATTATCAAACACCAAGTCTGGAGATCGCATCATCAAATTCAGAAAACCACGCGTTAGGCGATTATTAATGTAATACAGAAAGGGTGGAGCCTAGGGGATTATCATCGCTGCGCGATGCTCTGGAGATTGATCCCGCGGTGGCCGGATTGTAACCTTGCGCGTGACGCGCCCCGCCAGTCGAACGGCGTTCTCATCCCCAAGTGCTCCGCAATTTCTTTTGAAATTGTGGAGCCTAGGGGGTTCACTCCCCTTTTGTCATTTACGCTTCAAAACGCAGCGAAATCGGACTCTGAGACGATGATTCCTCGAGGGTCGAATCCCCTCCGGACCCCTTTTGACATTTTGGCTAAAATGTTAGCGTACGAGCGAATCGACCTTAGCCAGGGCTCCAGTTCCTGTTCTCGAAAGAGCAACTGAACCAGCTCACTGAGATCATGCTTACTACCGCGCCGGTGCGCAAAGCAGCAGACGAACAACTAGTCAAGCTGCCGACGGGTGATGAGATGGCGCTGGTCTTTCGGCACAGCGCGGAGGAACCAGCGCGGCACGCGCTCGCGATCGCCCGAGGCGCTCCGAATCTGGCTGAGGCGCATTCGGCAGAAGGCGGGATTCTACGACTGGTCGATTTCAATTTCGCCGGGACGGAAGAGGAATTCCGCCGCTTCGAGTAACCGACCATGTCAATGAAGAGGACATGCCCGGTCTCCAAGTTAACTTCTGAGGATTGATCGCAGGTCATGGCGGCAGCGTCACCTTGAACTTGATCTGCGCGAGTTGCTCGGGCGCCTTTCCGAGCTTGCGGAGGAAGGGCAGCCAGCGCGGGTCGGAGTGGATCTTGTCGAAGAGGGTCTGCGGGACGATCTCGCTAAGTCCCGCATCCTGGTAGGCGACCGCCTTATCGAGCCACTCGAACGCTTTGTCGGACTGGCCGCAGAACGCGTAGACGTAGGCGATGTTGTAAGACCAGTCCTTTTCGTATTTCGCGATCAGCGCGTCGCGCGCGGCATCAGCATCTGCTGCGCGTCCGAGCGCACAGTAGGCCATCGGCAGGGCGATCATCCTCCAGGGCTCGTTCTTTTCCTGCTCGATCTCGGCGAGGGCGGCGGGCGCATCCCCCTTCTGGAGCAACACCATCCCGAGTTGGGCGTGCGCACCGCCGCGGCCAGGGCTCAGCCTCAGCACCGCGCGGTAGGACCCGATCGCCTCATCGTAGCGGCCAGTGACGCACTGGGCGGCGCCGAGGTTGGAGAGCGTGGCGACACTGACCGGGTCGCGGCGGACGGCCGCCTCGTGGAGCGCCAGCGCCTGATCCAGCCGGCCGAGGCTCGAGAGGAGGTTGGCGGAGCCACTGAGGATGGCGACGCCGGTGGGATCAAGCGCCAGGGCGCGCTCGAGATGTCGAGCGGCGCCGGCGAGATCGTTATCGGACTGCATCGCGCTCAACCCGAGCGCGGCATGCGCGGGCGCGTAATCGGGGTCGATCGCCAGCGCCTTCTCCGCCGCCTCGCGGGCACGGGCATTCCCCTCCTGGCTCGACATCAGGCCCATGCCCACCTCGGAGTTGAAGTTCACGGCCAGCCGGGTCCACGCCGAGGCGTAGCGCGGATCGATTTCGAGGGCCTGGCGGAAGAGCGCGTCGGACTTCGCAAACGCCTCGGGCGTAAACTTCCGTGCGAGTTCCTTCGCCTGCAGATAGAGGGCGTAAGCCTGCGGATCGGTCGTGCGCACCTTGGGCGCCGCCGCGAGCAACTTCACCTTCAATTCCCTCACCACCTCGCCCGCGATCTCGTCCTGGATCGTTGAAGATGTCATCCATCTTGCGGTCGTAGGTCTCGGACCAGAGGTGGTAGCCATCGGCTGCGCGGATGAGCTGTGCGGTGATTCGGAGCTGGTCGCCGCTCTTCCTCACCGAACCTTCCAGCACGTAGGCCACGCGCAGTTGCCGCGCGATCTCCGAAATTTCGACCTGCTTGTCTTTGAAGAAAAACGACGAGGTCCGCGATGGCACCTTGAGCTGCGGAATCTTGCCCAACAAATTTAGCAATTCCTCTGAGATGCCGTCGGAGAAGTATCCCTGGTCCTTCGCCTGCGACATATCCAGCAAACGGTAACACCGCGATGGAGTTCTCGGAGATCACTGCATCCGGCGCAGCCGGGCTCGCGGCTGGAATCCGCTCAGTCATCAACCGCGACCGAAGAAGCTGGAATGCCAGCAGCCGCCCGCCGCGACCGCGAGCTGCGATGGTGATTCCGATCAGCTTCCGGCCACCGATAAGTCTCGATTTCGTCAGGCTCGATTTCCGATTCACGCTTGATTCCTTCCGGCGTGATCTCGAAGGCCCACGACAAAACCAGTGCCACCGGAAAACCGAGAACCAGCAAAGAGCACCAGACGCGCACGGCCCAGTTTGGGATTCGAAAAAGGGAAAGACCTGCGTCGCGATCTGAATCAACAGCCACGACACGACCGCATAGGCGACGGCGACCTTGTAGACATTGCGCCGCTTCAGCTCGGCAAAGAAATTCCTAGTGTTCATTCGAACGACGGGCTCCTGCCGTCAGACTGTTTTTATCGGAGCCGTCGCTGGATAAACAGTTAAATCACGAAAGCTGCGGCCGCGTCTCATTATCGACTAAATTTGGAGAACCGAACTGCCTTACGGCAATACACTGCGGACACAGACCTCGAACTGCGTTGACTCTTTCGCGCCCGCCAGTCGGCATCCGGCCCTGCCCGTCGATGTCGCTCGCGTCCCCGCGGCTCCATTCTCATCCCCGTGGGCTTCAAGACTTCATTCGGAAATTCGGGAGTCTAGGAAATTATCCATCGCTCTGCGATGGCTCTGGAGAGTGAGAATTTCAGATAGACGCTCCAATCGTTAGGCTCGAACGAATTGTTCTGGCGAGCCTAGGGGGTTCACTCCCCTTTTGTATATTCGACTTGTTCGTATGCCTAAAAAAAGCCTAACGAGGCGAATTATGGAGCCTAGGGGGTCCGTTCCCCCTTTTGTGAAATTAGGCTAAAATCGACAAGAAATCCGCGTAAGAAGTCGTGATTTCACGAGGGTCGAAACCCCCTCCGGACCCTTTTCGTCATCTGACCGTTCACTGGACATGATGCGGGTTGGCTCCGGACAGCGCCGATTTTTCCGCCTGATTTCGCTAAAGAGAGCGTGCGGGAGAGTGCCTGCCCTTCTCTTGCGCGCAATACCAGCTTCGAGTTTGGGATATAGGCGCAGCGACGCAAACAGCGGAATTCCACTTCCAGAATTTCCTGAGCGCGCTACCATCAGCGCCACTGGCGATGAAACCGCCCAACTTTTTTGCCGAGCTGAAGCGGCGCAATGTTATCCGCGTGGCGGGACTCTATCTCGTGGGCGCGTGGCTTCTTATCCAAGTCGCTAGCACGATGCTCCCGGCTTTCGAGGTGCCGAGTTGGGCGTTGCGCGGATTGATCATCACGCTTGCGCTCGGTTTCGCCCCGGCGTTGATCTTCAGTTGGGTGTTCGAGCTGACGCCCCAGGGCTTGAAGCGCGATGCGGAGGTGACGCCGGAGCGATCAATCGCGCCGCAGACCGGGCGACGGATGGACCGCATGATCATCGTGGTGCTGGTCCTGGCGCTTGGCTATTTTGCCTTCGACAAGTTCGCGCTCATGCCCAGGCGCGAAGCCGCACTGGCGGCGAGTGCCGTGCCTAACGAGTCCAAGTCGGTCATCAATGCCAAATCGATTGCGGTGCTGCCGTTCGAAAATCTGAGCAGCGACAAAGAGAACGCTTACTTCACTGACGGCGTGCAGGACGAGATTTTGACCGATCTTTCGAAAATCGCCGACCTGAAGGTCATCAGCCACACATCGGTCATGCAGTACAAGACCGGCACACCGCGCAACCTGCGCGAGATCGGCCAGCAACTCGGCGTGGCGCATGTCGTAGAAGGCAGTGTGCAGCGCGCGGCCAACAAAGTGCGCGTGAACGCGCAGCTAATTGACGCCCGCACCGACGCGCATCTCTGGGCGCAAACCTATGATCGCGACCTGGCCGATGTCTTCGCCATCCAGAGCGAAATCGCCACGGCCATCGCTGATCAGTTGCAGGCGAAGCTCTCGCCTAACGAGAAGAAAGCCATTGAGCAGCCGCCCACTACGGACTTGGCGGCTTTCGACCTTTACAGCCGGGCGAAGTCACTTCTCCTCACGGCAGGTGCCAGCGCAACGATCAATCCAGACCTGCGGAAGGCAATTGAACTTCTGGATGAAGCGGTCAAGCGCGATCCCTCATTTTTCGACGCTTACTGCCAGCTCGCCTATGCCCACGAATACATTTATGCAGTATCAGGGATTGATCACACTCCCGCCCGGCTGGCGCTGGCTGAATCTGCGATGCAAGCCGCGACACGGCTGCGACCGGATGCTGCCGAAACGTATCTGGCGCGTGCACAATATCTCTACTACGGGCTGCGCGACTATGCCGGTGCCCTGGCCGAATTGGAGATTGCGCGGCGAGAGTTACCCAATGATCCGCGTCTCTTCGAACTCACCGGCTACATTCTGCGGCGGCGCGGCCAGCAGGAGGAAGGTCTGCAGAACCTGGAGCGCGCGGTGGAGCTGGATCCGCGCAACTTTTTTACTCTGCAGCAGATTGCGGTCAGTTACCAAGGCCTGGGCGCTTTGCCGAGGCGATCGCTGCGCTGGATCGCGCGCTAGCGATCATGCCCGACAATGTCGAAACCCGGGCCACTCGCGGACTATTTTATCTCTGCTGGAAAGCGGACACCCGGCCGCTCCACCAGACGATTGATGCAATCCTCGCGCAAGGGCCGAACGCCATCGCCAACGCCGCGGACGCCTGGTTCTTTTGCGCTCTGGCCGAACGCGATCCGGCTGCGGCCGAACGGGCACTCGTCCGCGCTGGGCGACAATCCATGCTGGGGCGAGACCCCGATTATTCTGAGCCGCAGCTTTGGTGAAGGGCTGCTGGCGCGTATGACCAAAGATGAGGCGAGAGCGCGCACTGCGTTTGAAGCGGCTCGCGCCCAGCAGGAGAAGATCGTGCAGGCACAGCCGGACTACGGCCCAGCGCTCTGCGTCCTGGGCTTAATCGACGCTGCTCTTGGGCGGAAAGACCTGGCCTTGGACGAAGGCCGTCGAGCGATCGCGCTCACGCCGCTGGAAAAAGATGTCAGCAACGGCAGCCGCGTCCTTCAATATTTCGCCATCACGGCAGCGTGGGCGGGCGAGAAGGAGCTTGCCTTGCAGCAACTGGAAGCCGGGCTGCGTGCTCCCGCCGCATCAGTGATGCTGAGCTACGGCGCTTTGAAACTGTCCCCGGTCTGGGGTCCGCTCCGCGGCGATCCGCGCTTCGAGAATATCGTCGCCTCGTTAGCGCCGAAGTGACGCTGCCCTAACGAGTTCTGAACGCGCGGCCTGATGCCGATTTCAGATAATGTTCGAAGGCAATCGCACTTCTGAGTCTGAAAACGCAATGCAGGTTTTAAGTCGCGATGGTTTCCCTAAGCGGATTTCGGATTGCGGAAAGAATGAGATTGGCGATGACGTCAGCGATTTCAATCCGGTATCGGAAATCGCAATCCGAAATCGCAGTGGCCTGCCGAATCGAAGCTGGCCGCTAAACGCGCTGTGAAAGTTCGTGCCGGTCCGTCCGGCAACTGCCGGACTACGGCGTGACAGTCTTCGCTTAGCCGCAGACGGCCAGCGAAGACTGGAGCCTAGGGGATTATCATCGCTGCGCGATGCTCTGGAGATTGATCCCGCTGTGGCGGGATTGTAACCCTTGGGCGTAACGCGCCCCGCCAGTCGAACGGCGTTCTCATCCCCAAGTGCTCCACAATTTCTTGAAAAGGAGTCACAGACGCTTCTTAACAAATGCTCGGCCTGAGGCCGATTTGAGGTAACGCTCAAAGGCCACTGCTCGCTGCGCATCTGAAAACGCGGTGTAGGTTTTCAGCTGCCACGGTTTCCATTTCGAGGTGTGTGGTACTTGGCCTGAATTGTGTCGCTTTACTCTTGTCCGTAGGTCCAGCGTTCGGCCTGTGTAGAAATGATCGGCGTTGATTTCACTTTGAAGAATGTAGACGTAGGTGAATTGATTCATTGTTCTCGGGGTTTCTTTTCGTTTTCCAGTGATTTGAAAACAAAACATAAGTCAAACTGGCCTGCCGAGTCGAGCTTCCGTCTTCGCTGCCTCCTTCGCTAAAGCTACGGCGCGCCAGGAAAGCTACGACGTGACAGGGGCCGCTTACCGCGCTGAATGTACCTGCCGGTCCGCCTTCGCCATCCGCCTCCGCTGCGCTCCGGCGCGACAGGAGGCTACGGCGCGACCGTCTTCGCTTGGCCGCAGACGGCCAGCGAACCATTTCTTCTGGCCTGCCAAGTCGTAGCCTGTCCGCTTAACGCGCCGAACGTGTGCCTGCCGGTCCGCCTTCGCCAAGGCTACGGCGCGACAGTCATCGCTTAGCCGCAGACGGCCAGCGAAACTGGAGCCTAGGGGGTCCGTTCCCTTTTTGTGAAATCCGGCTAAAATCGACAAGAAATGTCCGTAAGAAGTCGTGATTTCACGAGGGTCGAACCCCCCTCCGAGACCTTTTTGTGATTTTGGCGCCTAGCCCCTTCACTCCCCTGTTCATCGGCGTCTCTGTCGCAAGAGAAATCCCAGGTCCGGACGATAATCTCTTAAGGGGTCCGGACCCATTCCACACCCATTTTGCCACTCGCCTCTCAACAGTTGGGTTCAAGTCGGCCAAGTAATCGCACCGGCATGGATGCGTCGCCTTTTTACAAGGCAACACTACTGGGGGGACGTTGCCCTGGGGGCCAGTGGCCTAAGCGCGCCGAATCGTGCTAGTCCCGAGAAATGCTCACACGGCGACGTTGCTGCCCCAGCGGTTTGGCTTGCCTCACAGGAGCATTCGGGATATGAATAGACGTTCAGGAGAATCGTTGTGCGCGCCAAAATCTCAGTCGTCCACGAGGCGAGGATCGCGTTGCTTGGGTTCGCGGTCTCGCTGTTCCGATTCTTGAGCAGCAGTTCTGGAGATTCCTCTGCGCCACGCGCTACGGAAGCCCATCCAGAAAGTCTCAACCCAGGACCTGATGTTATCGGCGGAGATCTGTCCTCGCTGCAGCAATTCGGCAGTAACGGTAACCAGGTTGGCTTGGCGATGGGAACGGACACCTGCAATGGCGGAGACCAGGCATTGAATTTTTTCGCGATGCCCAATACCGATCATCCTGTCCTGGCCCAGAATCTCTATCGCAT
>CAVVVQ010000001.1:0-260545 GCA_963751725.1 uncultured Verrucomicrobiae bacterium | reverse complement strand
TGCGGATTCGATGCCACGAGATTCAGCGTGACACCGCCCGAACCAACGCCCTGCGTGTTCAGGTCGGTGACGGCAGTTGCCAAGTCAGCATAATCGCCTGGGATATTCTTCGTCCCAGTCAGCGGAGCCGCAGACAAAGGAACGGTAAATAGGGTGAGCGCGACAAAGGAGAGAAGAATGACGGCGCGCTTCGAACTCCAGGGATTGATTTGGATATTCGTGTTCATAGGCATGGGCAAGGCAAGTCCAGATAGAAGGACGTTGAGAACCGGAGGGGAAGATTGAATTGCCGGATGGCGAGTGCCGCGGCATCCGCCTACGCCAAGGCTACGGCGCGACGGGGAGGGGGAGAAGTGGGAGGAAGAAGAGAAAGCGGAAGAAGCTTTGTGGAAAGAAGAGGTTTTCATATGTTAGGCCAAGTGCGGTCCGCCTACGCATGAAGCTTCGGCGCGACAGGGAGGGGCGCGTTCGCGAATGTGTTCGTGAACAGTGTAGAAACAGTGAACTGGGAAGGTCAGGATGACGGAGAAAAGTGGTGCGGGCGGAACGATCAGGCCGACGCCGGCGGTTGGGAGAAGCGGTTGAGTATCGAGATCGTGACGCGGTGCGATGACTGCGCGATCAGCGCCGATCCTCGCGTTTTCGTCGCCGTCCTGTAACGGATTGGAATCAGCGATCAGATATTCTTCCGGATCGTACGAGGTAACGCACTCGGCTCCGTCGATCGAATTGTCTCCGGACGAAAGTGAAAGAGCCGGTTCGGTTTCGGCGGAAGAGGAAGAGGGAGAGGAAGAAGGCGTGCTGAATGCCCAGGTCATCAGACTATTCCAATCGATGGCGGTTTGCGCGATGGCTGGGGTCGATACCTGCCACGCAGTCAGGATTACGATCGAGAGGAGGCCGTTGGCGAATTCGCGTGTAGCTAATTTGCGGAAGCCTGAGGGAGAGAAGAAAGAGGGAGAGGAAGAGGTAGAGGAAGAGAGTAGGAACGCGGAGCTGAAACCTTTAGGCAACAGTTTACACGTGGGGTTTTGGCTCCGTCGGGCATCACTTCAATTTGGACTTACGTACTTGGCTTACTGTTTAGGCTGGCTAGCTTGCAGTCGCTGTTTTCAGCGTAAGTCCAGCCCAGTCCCTTAGTTGTGCCCCCCTGGCCGAAGTTCCGTTGGTTCGACTAACAAATCAAAGAACGTTTGTGCCAAAGAATGTGGGTAAATGTCAATACTAATTTCCAAAATTTCAGGAATGCACAGGAATTTCGGGCCAAAGGGAGATTTAAACAGGAGGTAACGGAGGAAACAGAGGATTAGACAGAATGAACAGAATTTACCGAATGTGGGGAAGGAAAAGGGGAGTGAACTCCGAAAGCTTTCGCGAGCAGGCAGAGGAAACAGCGGGGGATTGGAATTTCCGAATTTAATCTGCTCTTTCACTTGCTCTTGCTCAATAACGAGCGGCGATTGGACTCCAATTGTCGCAAACCCCCTTCGAGCAAGAGCAAGTGAAAGAGCAGGATTAAGGGATTGGGATTCGGGGTGGATGCCTTCCTGAACAAACTAGCCAACAGCTGGACGGCGGAGCCGCCGTTTGTTCAGGAGCGCGATCCACCCGAGTGGAGCGTCGTGGGAGGGGCCGAGCGCTTAGTGTTTCTCCTTCGTGTTCCATTCGCCAGCCGCGCCGTAGCCTTGGCGAAGGCGGGCGTCCATTAGTGGTAAAAATCTTCTTCAAACGGAATTGGCTGCGGCTGCCGGTGGTGACAAGATGCGGCAAGGTGAGTTCGTTGCGGCTCGACTCCGAAAGCGTTCGCGAGCAGGCAGCGTCTCGCCCTACCAAAGAAGCGAGGCCGAAGCGGCCTAATACTTTAGCAACGTGCCGGGTCCGAGCCGGACTGGCATTTCCACGTTCCACCTAACGCTTCAAACCTTTAATCCTGCTCTTTCACTTGCTCTTGCTCAATAACGAGCGGCGATTCGACTTGGATCTGCGCAAACCCCCTTCGAGCAAGAGCAAGTGAAAGAGCAGGATTAAAGTAAGATGAGTGACCCTTCAACGCCCCGCTACCCGGCGCTCGTGTAGCCCGGCTTCGTCACATTGAGATCCGTATCGATGAAGTAGAAATCATCCGGCGCCGTTGCCCAACGCAACTGAATCGCTTTGGCGGTTGGAGTTACGCTGGTCACCCGCAACTCGAAGAGAGTTCCCGATCCTGATAGCGGCGTGAAGTTCTCGGAGAACGCTGAGATGCGCAGGGTGCGAATCGGTCCGTCGCCAGTAAGAATGTTCCCGCTCACATTCCAATTTTGAGCAGTGAGCCCAGCCGGTTGGACGGGTTGATTAGGATCAAACGTGATTGCTCGTTCGTCGAAAGTGAAGTCGGCCTGGAACCCGACCAGATTACTTGATGCGTCGATGAATGTGGTCGTCACCGCTGCGTTGAGGTTGTTATTCGAACGAGCACTTGTTATGTCCGGCAGTTTCACTGAGACCGCTGATCCCGCGACTGGCGCATCTGGTGCCGGACCACCTGGACGAGGCGGCGGCGACGCGAGTGGATTGGCAACGTCACCGAGGATGATGGTGTCGAAGTTCTGGTTAGTCTGATTCGACGACAGCGGCGAGAAGGTGCGGCTTGCCGGCGAGAAGATGTGCGTTCCGACGTTACCGATTTGCGCAGGAATCGTTCGGCCAAGTGCAAACGATTGGATAGCTAGCACGTCCACCGTATTGATACCCGCTGGGCCCGCAGTTTCACCCGCCGCTAATCGGCATCCAGTGAGGAGCACGCGGTTGAGGGCGTGGTTTTGTTCGGCCAGGACGTCAATCGTGTTGATACCAGGCGAGCCTACCGTTCGACGCGCCTTGCTCGGTGTGACGGTGTAATTGCCGCCCGAAGAAAGAAAGAGGAACTGATAGAAGCCAGTTCCATCGGTTGAGGTTGAGCCGGCGGAGCTTCCCGTCAATGTCATCGTCACATTCGATAGGGCGAAATTCGGTGTCGGCGTCGGCGCAGCATTGGCACAGAGAAACGCGTTCCCGGAGATAGTTGTCCCTAATGGTGGAGAGGTTGGTGTTGGCGTTGGAGTCGGTGTTGGAGTTGGGGTCGGCGTTGGAGTTGGCGTGACACAGAGATTTAGTGGCGTGCCAGTGTTGCGCGGATTCGGTGTGCCGGTGGAAAAGTCGCTGGCGTTATTGTTGGTGTCGATGCAGCCGGCACCCGCGCGCAAGTCAGCCGTTGTGTTGCTAGGCGCGGGCGCAAAGCCTGCACCTTCGAAACAATTGGCTGTCGCTCCGTAGCCGACGAAATCAACGACGCCCGCAGCAAACGGGCAACCGGTTCCACTCAACGGCGTTGTGTTAGTGACCAAGGCAACTTTGCCGGCACCTAAACCCATCGGGTTAAAGTCAATCACATCCGGAGTCGGCAAAGGCACGCCTGTTCCGCCGCCCGATGCTTCCTGAATCAGGAAATACCGTCCGGGGACAAGGGTGCACGGCCCGCTTGGGCAAAGCGGCGTGACAAACCAGGTGGTGCCGGCGGCCGAAGCGTATTGCACCGACCAGCCGCTGAGGTCCACATTCAGTACCGCCGCGATTGAAAATTTCGATGAAGTCATTTTGGAATGGCGCACCAGCGTTGCCGCCGCCGCCGTAGACCTGACTGATCGCCACCAATGGAGTCGGACTAGGCGTCGGCGTAGGAGTTGGTGTTGGTGTTGGCGCCGGTGTCGGTGTTGGCGTTGGAATTTCTCCGATGCAGGAGAACTGAACCGAATCGATGCCGATGTAATCCGAGTTGGGACCGACGAACCCGGCGTTCTCGACAAAGTAACGGAAGGCGAGCTGTCCAGTGGTCGGTCCTCCAAGCCCACTGATGGTTAGGGTATATTGGGTCCACACATTTGGGTACCCACTGGTGGTGTAGGTGGGGTTAATGTCGAGCAAGAGCGTCGTGAAATCGCCGACGTCGGTGGCTGAGGTGCCCACATCGGAACTGTTTCCGTTAGTGCTCATCCGCACCTGGAGACGGTCCGGGAAAAATGGGCTGTCCATCGTCCGGGTCCAAAATCTTAATTTGCCGTCATTCTGCAAGGTCACGGGGGGAGTCAAAAGCCAGTTACTGATGGTCCCGGAGTTGTTTGTATTATGATAGTCGGCGGCGATGTAGGAATTGGCAGGACCCGCTTGGGAAGCAAACCTGGTGGTATCGCCTTGGAACCAGCCCGTTGTGCCGATGGGCTGGCTATGATTAGTCCGGAGCCAGCCAGACGAGGTTAACGAGATGATGTCGTCCAACGATTCGGTCAGCGTGCAGGTTATGGCGGCCTGAACTTCGAATGCGCCGATATCGCTCACGCCTTCCCGGTAGTAGCTGCGTTGATCGCGCAGCGGCGCGCGGACATCGTCGCCAGCATTAATCGCCGGACTCGTGGGAAGTAACGCCACGGTGTTAGTGGGCCCGCCATTGTTTTGCAACGGTCCGAGCTTCGGATCAACTACGCCGACTTGATCGCCGTTCACTCCATTGGTAAACCCGCTTCCGCCGGCGCCGGTGCCTATCAAGTTATGACCGTCGGAGACGAACACGCCATTGATATCCGGGCCACTGGGAGACGTGTTTTGAGCGATGATTGTATTGCCCGAGTGCAC
The DNA here is from genome assembly GCA_963751725.1 of uncultured Verrucomicrobiae bacterium. Classification (GTDB taxonomy): domain Bacteria; phylum Verrucomicrobiota; class Verrucomicrobiia; order Chthoniobacterales; family UBA10450; genus AV80. The sequence continues at coordinate 255,898 of CAVVVQ010000001.1, read as the reverse complement.
GACGCCGCCATTGACGTTGCGAAAACCTCCGCCCAAATCTCCCGAATTACCGGTGATGGTGGTGTTGGCGAGTGTGACCGTCCCGACGTTAGTGATCATGCCGCCGCCACTATCGCTGTTGCCACCGGGGCCGATGGCCGTGTTGCCTGAGATGGTGCTGTTGGTGATGGTGACTACGCCGCCGCTGTTGAAAATCCCGCCACCGCTCCCGGCGCTAACGGCGTTGCTGACCGTGTTGCCGGAGATGGTGCTGTTGGTGATGGTGAGGATGCCGAAGTTGTTGAAAATAGCGCCACCGTTAAGGGCCAGGTTTCCGGTAAGCGCGGTGTTGGCGATCGTGAGTGTGGCGACGTTTAAGATGGCACCGCCCGATGCGCCGGGAGCGTTTCCGTTGGAGATTGTTAGGCCGGAGAGGGCGACGGTGATGCTGGCTGGAGTGATATTGAAGATGCGATAATTGCCGCCGATGTTGCGTCGCACCGTGAGCAGATCGGCGCCCGGTCCTTGAATAGCGACGCTGGCGGTCAGCGAAGGAAGGACGGAAGCCAGTTGAATTGTGCCGGTTAGGCCTGGGTTAAAGGCGATGAGGCTGTTGCTCCGCGTGTTGGCGAGGTTGATCGCTTCGCGGAGCGTGCAATCCGCCGTATTGCAGGTGCCGTCATCATGATCGTCCAGCGTGGTGACAAGCGTGACGCACGCCGGGAATTTAAACGACCCGATACGGGTGACCCAATTGAGACCTTGGACGGGGAAGAACATCTGCGTGTACCAGAACGTGCAGTCATCCACCGGGTCGACACTCATTGCGCTGTAGTCGCCCCAACGAGTGCAAGCGCCGCCGCCGCAGTTACCGGTTTGCACGCTACGGGTCACTCCCGGCAACATGGTTATTTCCGTCTGCGGCAGGGTGTTCAATGAATCGGCGGCGAGCCGTCCGGAATAACGAATGTCCGGGGCAACGATGGAGCTCGAAACCGAATAGCCTAGAGCCATGTTTCCCTGGCGATCGACGGCCAAAGCTCCCATGAAACGGTTCAGCCCGTCGGCGCCGTTATTAAAGATCTGTTGTTGGACAGGAGTCGTATTGATCGTTGCGCCGGTGACGTTGATCTGAGTCCATTGGATTCCAGTTGGGGTTGAGGCCGAGACGGTCCCGGTGGTGTGATTGACCCAGAGCGATTCCACGCCGCCGACGTTGCGATATTGATTCTGCATCATCGCGCGATCGGCCAGTGTATCGGAGTTGTTACCAGGGGCAGGCTCTGGCACGGTGCCGGCCGCGAATGTGTAGCTGGCTTGAGCAACGCTGGTCGGTCCGGTAAATGTTGAACTGGCTGGCGTAACATAATTCGGCGTGAACTTGAAGACTTCCCAAGAGAAGAGGGAAATGGATTCTCCGACAAAATAGTTTGGCCTACCGGCGGGTGGAGGGACGCCGCGATAGTTACTTGGCAGCAGCGTAAAACGGGCGCTGGACGTGTCGACTACTACGCTCCTCAATACCGCGCCAGTCACCAGATCACCAAGATTGAATGCGTAGGCGCGCGCTTCTTTGTAGGTGGCGCTCCCACAACCAGCAGTTAGGCAGTCAAACATGTTGGCCGACATGTAGAGGCCGTCCGGCCAGATTCCCATCTTGGGATAATCCGGGAACCACGGATGGGCATCGTCATCCGTTCGGACTCCATACAACCACCAGCCGCCAGTCACGGGGTTGCTCGTTTTGGAAACAGCGATGCACTCGTAGTAGGGACCATTCACGGTGTCGAGCCAGGTAAAATCGGCGACGATGAACCGGTCGTATTGAGGATCATAAACGACCGTCGGATCGCCGCCGTGTCCGGTGTCGCAAGGATTACCGGTTCCGGCGCCTAACCATAACGAATCGAAAGTGAATGTTGATATCGCTGTGCCCGTTGTCTTGTTATAGATGCCGATCGAGGTATTGACCGCTTGAACGAAATGGTTCGGCCCCACGTCTCCGACGGTGTCAGGCGGATGGCCCGCCCCGTTCGTAGTGAAGTCCAGGGCGTTGAACGTAATCGCCGGAGTCGGCATTGGAGCCAATGGGCCCGGCAACGGGATCAGAGTTTCCGATTGGGCACCGGGTAAAGGCTTCTTTTTTCGGGGCAACTCCACCTCAAGTTCGAACGGAGGGTGAAATAGCTTTCTCTCGGCTGAAGTGATGGTCTGCGGGAGGTTCCTGACGTCCCCGTTAAATTGCGAAGGAACGACTGGCTTGCCTGAACTGATCTCGACCTTTGAATTGTTAGGTGCAGACCTTTGCTGGGCATTCAGCCGTTCCGAACCCGCTCCTACGAGAAGGGCGATCGCAATTCCGACCAGACAGAGAAACAACATCCGGTGCGAAAACGATCGGCCAATCATTTTCATGTGTTGTTACCTTCGTTGACGCGAAGAGACGGAGTGTTTATCCCGCGTCGTCGTCTGGACAGAGGCTTCATCGGGTCGCATGACGCCGTTAAGCGTCTATTCAGACCCAAAAGGGGAGTCAGGACGGGGCTGAAGCGTCGGATAACGTAATCTCCGTCGTCTTATCAGGGAAGACGGCAGTGTGTCGAGACCTATCTTTTGGGATGGGGAGGGGAGCGTTGGAGCGTTGATTCCACCTAACGCTTCAAACCTTTAATCCTGCTCTTTCACTTGCTCTTGCTCAATAACGAGCGGCGATTCGACTTGGATCTGCGCAAACCCCCTTCGAGCAGAGCAAGTGAAAGAGCAGGATTAAGGATTCGGATCAAAGTCCGTGTTTTAATCCGCCCGCTACGCCGAAGCCTTCTTGGTAGGGCGAGACGCGGCCCCGCTCGCGAACACTTTCGGAGTCGAGCCGCAACGAAACCAGAATTGACCCGTTGCCATCCCAAATCGCAGCCGCAAATACCAACGTCTCATCCCCCAGAAGTGTAAGTTAAAGTTAAAGTGCAAGTGTGGCGCCGATTCCCGCAAGGTCCTGAGCCTGTCGAAGAACGAGAACGAGGACGTCACGCGGAGCGCGCCAACACTTGGTGTTATTCCTTCGTGTGCATTCGCCTGCCGCGCCGTAGCCTTGGCGAAGGCGGGCGTCCATTCGTGGTAAAAAATCTTCTACAAGCTTTCTTCCATTCCCAACGAATCTGCTCAATTGAGGCGCTTAATTAGATTGTTGTAATCCTGGTGCGTGCCGATCCAGAACCAGACTGCCAAGTCATTGTGGCGGTGTGCGAGGGCCCGGTAATTTTGTCCAATGCGGATGGACCAAACATTTCCGTGGAGCGGTTTGAACTGAAGGGGAGGATGGAATGGGTCGCGTTGCCAGATGCGATATTTCTCTCGGGCCGCCTTCTGGACGTCGGCAGGCAATTTATCAAAACAATCCCAGAAACGCCGGTGCGCTTTTGAGATCACGGCATGTCACGGAGGCGTCTGGAGTGAGTGTCCTCGTCAACTTCCCGCAGCACTTGATCAAGCTTTCCGCTCGCGATATCGCGTTTCATCTGCTCATCCCAGTCGTCGTCCTTCCAGCCGTGTAACCACGCAGCAAGTTCGGCACGCTGCGTGAATGAAAGCTGTTCAATAGCTTGCTTTATTTGATCAATGCCCACGGCAAAAAGTCTACCTCGTTGGGTTGGATTTGGCAATGAGCGGGAAGCGTTGAAGAGTTGAAGCGTGAAAGAGTTGAAGCGTTGAAGTGTTTCGTCCTCGTCCTCGTCCTCGTCCTCGTCCTCGTTCTCGTTCTCGTTCTCGTCTGGCGTTGAAGCGTGAAGCGTGAAGCGTGAAGCGTTGAAGTGATGGAGGGCCCGCGAATCACGCTAATTGACGCGAATGAAAAGGAAGACTTATTAAACGCTCTTATTCGCGTTTCATTCGCGTGATTCGCGGGCCGGACCTTCCGATAGTTTGGCGTGACAGGTCTACCTAACGCTTCAAACCTTTAATCCTGCTCTTTCACTTGCTCTTGCTCAATAACGAGCGGCGATTCGACTTGGATCTGCGCAAACCCCCTTCGAGCAAGAGCAAGTGAAAGAGCAGGATTAAGGATTCAGACTCCCCAATTCCGTGTTTAATCCGTGTTAGTCCGTGGCGAACGCTTCAACGGTAGGTCTCGCAGTGCCGAATTGGCTGCGACGGTCGGTGGTAACAGGATGCGATGGGATGAGTTCGTTGCGGCTCGACAGCGTCTCGCCCTACCGAAGGGGGTGAGGTCCGGCAGCTGCCGGACCTAATTATTTTAGCAATGTGCCCGGGTCCGAGCCGGACTGGCGTTTCCACGTTCCACCTAACGCTTCAAACCTTAATCCTGCTCTTTCACTTGCACTTGCTCAATAACGAGCGGCGATTCGACTTGGATCTGCGCCAACCCCCTTCGAGCAAGAGCAAGTGAAAGAGCAGGATTAAAGAAAGATGAGACGCTCTAACGCCCGACGCTCCCCGGCCTCGCGTAACTCGGTTTTGTGACATGAAGATCCGCATCGATGAAGTAGAAATCGTCCGGCGACACCGACGATATCGTCTGACTCGCTTTGACGTCCGAACTGACTTTGCTCACCCGCAATTCAAAGAGCGTTCCCTTGCCTGATAACGGCGCGAAATCTTCGGAGAACGCTGAGATGCGCAATGTGCGAATAGGTCCTTTGCCGGAAAGAATGTTTCCGGACACATTCCAATTTCGAGCAGTCAGACCAGCCGGTTGCACTGGTTGATTTGGATCAAAAGTGATCGCTCGTTCGTCGAAGATGAAGTCGGCCTGGAACCCAACCAGATTACTCGATGCGTCGATGAAGGTCGTGGTCACCGCTGCGTTGAGGTTCTTTGGCGAACGAGTACTCGTGATGTCCGGCAATTTCACTAATGCCACTGGTCCGACTTCTGGCGCGTCCGGCGCCGGACCACCTGGACGTGGCGGCGGAGTCGCAATTGGATTGGCAACGTCACCGAGGATAATGGTGTCGAAGTTCTGGTTAGTCTGCGAGCCAGAGAGCGTGATGGCGCGGCTGGCCGGCGAGAAGACATGCGTTCCGACGTTACCGATCTGCGCCGGAATCGTTCGGCCAAGGGCGAAGGCCTGGATCGCTAGCACGTCCACCGTGTTGATACCCGCTGGACCCGCGGCTTCACCTGCAGCTAAACGGCATCCAGTTAAGAGGACGCGATTGAGCGCGTGGTTTTGTTCGGCCACGACGTCAACGGTGTTGATGCCAGGCGATCCTACCGCTCGACGCGCCTTGCTTGGCGTGATGGTGTAGTTGCCGTTAAATGCAAGACCACCGAACTGGTAGAACCCAGTTCCATCGGTCGAAGTTGAGCCGCCTGAGGTTCCGGTCAATGTCATCGTCACATTCGATAGGGCGAAGTTCGGGGTCGGAACCGGCGTAGCCGCGGCGCAAAGGAACGCACTTCCGGAGATACTCGCTAGTCCTGGAGTTGGAGTTGGATCCGGCGTTGGCGTTGGAGTTGGAGTTGGAGTCGGTGTTGGTGTTGGTGTCGGAGTCGGAGTCGGTGTTGGTGTCGGTGTCGGTGTTGGTGTTGGTGTCGGTGTTGGCGTCGGTGTCGGTGTTGGTGTTGGAGTCGGAGTTGGTGTTGGAGTCGGTGTCGGTGTTGGAGTGTTGGAGTTGGCGTTGGTGTCGGTGTTGGTGTTGGTGTGGTCGGTGTTGGTGTTGGGACCGTGTAAGGGGACACCTGCTCGATCAGATTGGAACTGCCATTGTGATAGGCATTCGTCGTTCGGCCACGCGCACGAAGGTGGCCGGTGGTGGGAAGAGAAAGCCCGGTGAGTTGCCAGTTCGATGTCGCGACAACCCGGGTGCCGTTGCCAAGACTGTTCCAGTTACCGCCGCCGTTGGTGCTGTTCTCAAACGTCACCACCGAGACGTCCGGTGCGCTGCCGCCTCGGCTCCAGAGCGCTTGCGCCGTAGTTGGTGCGGTTAGGCTCTGAGTTGCTGGATCGTTATTGAGCCGGGCGAAGAAGTTACGTGTGATGGGCGGAGGCGTGCCGTTAGGTGTGAGCGAAGTCAATGTGCCGCCGAGCAGGATCTTTCCGTCCGGCTGAAGGGTCACGCCAAAGACTGCACTATTGGCATTGGGATCGAATCCGGTATCGAGCGTATCATTAGAGTTGAACCGCGCAATTCGGTTGCGGGTGGTGACACCGAACGCGGTAAAGGCGCCTCCGACCAGCATTTTTCCATCGGCCTGTAGCGTTATGCAGTTGACTTCGCTGTTGGCATTCGGATCAAAGCCGGTATCGAGTGTTCCGTCGTTATTGAGCCGCGCAATCCTGTTCCGTGTTGTGGGCGAAGGGGCGCCGTTAGGCTGGAGGGTGGTGAACGGGCCCCCGAGCAGCACTTTTCCATCAGGCCGCACCACTATGCTGTCAACTGTGGACCCCGCATTCGGGTCAAAAGTGTCGACCGAGCTGTCGGCCAGGAGCCGCGCAATACGGTTGCGGGTAGATGCGCCGACCGTGGTGAACGCGCCTCCGATCAGTATCTTCCCGTCCTCCTGCAAGGCTATGCTCCGCACTTCGCCACTCACATTTCTATTAAAGATGGCGTCGACCAATCCAGCGGAGTCGAGGCGCGCGATCCGGTTACGGCCGACCGATCCCGAGCCATTGGGATTGAACGAGGTGAAGATGCCTCCGACCAAAATCAGCCCATCTGGTTGCAAGGCGATGGCATTGACCGTCGCATTGGCCCTCGGATCAAAACTGGGATCTATTGTGCCATCGGCGTTCAGCCGTCCTATGTGGCCTACATTGGTGGGTGATGCTGCGCCGTTAGGCTGGAGCGTTGTAAACGCACCGCCGATCAAGATCTTTCCATTCGCTTGGATCGCGACGCTTAGGACCGGTTGGTTCGAGTTTGGATCAAATAAGGTATCGAGCGTTCCATCGGTATTGAGTCGCGCGATGTTGTTACGCGTTATTCCACCCACAGAGGTAAAGGTGCCACCGATAACGATCTTGCCGTCAGTCTGCACCGCCGTCGCGTTAACTGCGGCTCCAAAACCGCCGGTGATGTTGGCATTGAGCGCATCTACCGCCGTCGGATCGAAGATTGTAAGTGAGAAGCTCGAGTTGGTTGTCGCGCCGCAGTTGTCCGTCGCGCGAACCGTAATGGTATGCGAGCCGACAGGCGCAGCGTTACTGATCGAGACCGCACCGGTGGAAGAATTGACCGAGATGGTTCCGGTGTAGGTGCCTTGCGAAAAGAGGACGAAGCTGGTGATCGAGCCGTTATCGGAAGCTGTCGCCGGGTTAACGGTGGTGGAGCCGCCGACGGTGATCGACGAGGGATTGTTGTAGGTCAAAGTCGGCGGCGTATTAGCGAGGACATTGATGATCAGATTTGCGTTCGCCGTGAGCGAGCCGTCGCTCACTTGCAGCTGGATGGATTGATTGCCGGTCAAAATGGTACAGCTGGCTGCGATGTCGGCGGTGACGGTGCCGTTGGGGTTAACGATGTTAGAGATGGTTAGGCCGGCAGGGACGGTAGTGGCAGTGACCGATTAGGCTGCCCGGGGAGCTTTGAGCGTCGCTAACGGTTGCGATGATGGAATTAACCGCGGCTGAACCTTGCTGACGTGACAAGCCGGTTGAAGCCGTGATGGAGGGAGCTGTGTTCGGGGGCGGCGTTCCTGTCGGGGTGGGCGTTGGAGTTGGCGTTGGTGTTGGCGTCGGACTTGGTGTGGGAGTTGGGGTTGGCGTTGGTGATGGAGTCGGAGTTGGCGTCGGACTCGGGGTTGGGGTTGGTCCGTTGCAGCTGAATGCGATTGTGTCAATCCGCCAGCCGGTGGCCGCGTTAGTGCTATCGCTGCCCATCCGCCACCGAAACTGGACGACCTGGCCATTGGCGGAAAGAGGGAGATTTACTATGGTGGTGAGGTAGGTAGCCTGCGTCCCGGTCCAGGCTTGGCGGCTGGCGAGCGGGTTACCAAATGCGGCGGCGATCGTTCCGGTATAACCGCCAGCAACGAAGCTGCCGCCGGCAGTCACGATGTCGGTGAATGCGCCGCCGTTAATGCTGATTTCAAGGACGCCTCCGTCGAACGGAGTGGGGTTGGCTTCAAATCCCCACTGATGCCTGAAGGTTAATTGTCCCGCGACTCCGACGGTGAGGAACGTTGAATCGAGCCGCTTATCGCTCACTACCGACGGATCATCCACAAACGCATCATTCGGTGCGGTGTTCGGCGTTGTCGTCGAAGTCACCCACAATGGCGCTGGGCCCGACGCGTTTGTCGCCGTCCAACCCACTGGTAAGGCAGGGGCAACAACGGTATCGAAGTTCTCCGTGAACGTCCCGGTGCAAGGGAACGGTGTTGGGGTGGGGGTTGGGCTTGGGGTCGGTGTTGGGGTTGGCGTTGGGCTCGCTGTTGGAGTTGGTGTCGGTGTCGGGGTTGGTGTCGGTGTCGGTGTTGGCGTGGGTGTCGGAGTTGGGGTCGGCGTTGGCGATGGTGTCGGGGTTGGTGTTGGGGTTGGCGTGTTCGACGCGAGGGCGACAAAGGGCGAGAGTGTCGTGCCCGCGTTAGTGAAGCCCCCGCCGACAAACACGAAGCCGGAACCTGCCGCCAATGCCCTAACGGTACCATCCATTCCCGAGCCGAGAGGCGACCAAACGCTGCCGCTCCATTGCGCAATCCGGTTAACCGGTGTCGCGCCGGTAAGCGTAAAGTCGCCGCCGGCAAAGAGGTCAGTGCCGCCTACCGACAACGCGTTGACATCGCCGTTCATCCCCGATCCGAGCGCCGACCATGCGCTGCCACTCCATTTCGCGATGCGACTGGTGTTGGCCACTCCGCCGGCTGAGGTAAAGGCGCCACCGGCATAGAGGTCGGGTACCGCTGACGACGAGTGCATTGACGGTGTTGTCGGTGCCGGTACCAACGGCGGACCAAACCCCTCCCGAATTGGCATTCCACTTTGCGATGCGGCTCGTGTTCGCTATCGGGCCGCCGCTACCTTCGATCCACTGGAAAGCTCCGCCTACGTAGAGATTAGGGCTAATCACGGCCAGGGCATACGGGGTATTGTCTTGCATAGAGGGCGAGTTTGGAAATCCGCCGCCCAATTGCGACCACGTTCCGCCGATCCAACGCGCAACCCGGCCGGCTGGATTACCGCCGGCGTTAGCGAACGCTCCACACGCATAGATTGTGGACCCGTCAGCCGCCAGGGCATACACGGTGCCGTCGGTTCCAAGGCCGAGAGCTGACCAAGAGCTGCCGTTCCATTTCGCGATATGATTAGCTGGAAGGCTGTCTGCGTTGAGGAAGTTCCCGCCCGCATACACATCGTGAAGAGGACCGTTCACAAGCAGGGCGCGAACGGTGTCGTCCGTTCCGTCGCCTACCGGCGACCAGACGCTGCCGTTCCATTTCGCGACGTGGTTTACGAAACTGTTGGCGGCAGTAAGGAAGCTTCCTCCGACGTATACATCCGTTCCGTTTAAGGCCAGGGCAAGAACGTCGCCGTTCATGCCAGGAGTCAGACTGGACGGAATGGTTCCATTCACTTTTGCAATGTGATCTGCTGGAAACCCTCGGGTGACCGTGAAACTTCCTCCCACATATAGGAGTGAGCCGTTAAAGGCGAGGCCGAGCACCGGTGCGTTGGGTCCCTCATCGACAACCTGAGACCAGGCGCTCCCATTCCATTTCGCTATGTTTAATGTATTCCCGACCCCGCCCGCTCCAGCGAAGTCTCCACCCACATAGACGTTCGCGCCGCTCACCGCCAAAGCGCTGACACCCGGGGTACCGGTAGGATCAATTCCCGAGCCGAGCGCCGACCAGACGCTGCCATTCCATTTCGCGATTCCGATGGTGTCGACTGAGCCGGCGCGATTGAAGCCGCCGCCAACGTAAAGGTCGGTGCCGCTCACCGCGAGGGCGAGAACCGCGCCGACAGTCTGTGTGCAAATTAAAACTGGGAATCCGGCACAATATGTCGTGCCAGAGGGGGTGAATCCCGAGAAAGTGGTCCCGTTCCATTTCGCGATGTTGCTGACGGTGCCAGCTCCAGAAGCTTGCCCGAACACGCCTCCGACGAAGAGGTCGGTCCCACTAACTGCCAATGCATAAACGGCACAAGGGTCGTTGACATTGGTGGGGTTAACTCCATTGGGTACTCCATTCGAGAGCGCGGACCAAGCGCTGCCACCCCATTGTGCAATGCGGTTCGCGGAGACCGCGCCTGCGGTGGTGAACTCGCCGCCGGCGTAAATGGTCGCGCCACTGACAGCGAGGGCATGAACCACGCTGGGTCCGAGACCTAACGCCGGATCTATCCCTTGAGCGAGGGCAGACCAGGCGGTCCCGTTCCACCGCGCGACGCGTTTCGCCGAGACGCCCCCAATCGTAGTGAACGCCCCCCCCACATAAAGGGTAGAGCCGCTGACTGCCAGCGCCCGAACCTCGGCGTCTGTTAGGCCCGATCCGAGCGCCGACCATGCGCTGCCGTTCCATTTAGCGACATTGATCGCAGCCACACTGCCGACAAACGTGAACGAGCCTCCGATGTAAAGGTTGCCACTCCCATCCACGACTGTCGCGTTGACGGTGCCGTTTGTTCCAGGAATGCCGGAGTTCAAGCTCACCCAATTGGCATCGCTAAAGGTGGGATCGATCCGGACGGGATAGACGGCGTTGGTATCGGCGACGTGGACCGCAAGCCGGCCGCTCGTGACTACTTCCATTCTGGCCGGCAGCTCGCGCCCGGTCGCATCAACGACGCGTAGTCGGCTGTAGGCAAGGTGTCGTCCGCTGCCGGTCAGCGCGAGCGTAACGCCATAAGTAGCTGTCTCCGCCTTCGCACCGGTTAGGTCTAAAGTTAAACTCAACTCTTTCCCGCCGGTCAGGCGTTCGAGCACGATGAAATCCTGCCGGACGCCATCCACGCTGACGGAGTATTCTTCGGTTAGGCCGGGACGATTAAAGCTGATGACTTTATCTCCGACAACGACCTTTCCGTGAGTCGGCAGTTTCGCTTTCCCGATCGCGGTCGCGATTAGACGAAGTTCTCCACCTTTGTCGTCGGTGGAGATGAGCTGGAGACCGTTCGAGGTAACGGTGCCGGACAATTTTTGAAACCCGGTATGCAACCGGGCGCCTCCGTCGATCTTGTTAATGCCGATGGCATCGCCGTGATAATCGGCGGTTGCTTTAGCGCCTAACTGGTTAAACGGGATCGCGGTGGATGGCGTTTCCGCGGCGTTGATTGTTTGGGTGAAGGCGAGCGCTCCAATGAAACCTAAAGCGAACCGGAAAGAAAGATGTGTGAAATGGCGGGAGTTATTCATGGTATTGAGTGGGCAGACGGCGCCCGTATTGGTCCTTATTTTTTTGGCTTCAAAATTGGTGGGCTGGCTATGAATGGCGTTACGTTGAGAGTTTGGTCTCAGCGTAGCCTCAGCCCCCGGCCGAAGACCCCCTTTTTTGGTCTGAACTGTCGACGCTGGTTTTGCCAAAAAATGCCTATCGATGTCAAGGGGGAAGTTGAAGAGTTAAAGCGTGTAGCTCTTCAACCTTTTAATCTTGCTCTTTCACTTGCTCTTGCTCAATAACGAGCGGCGATTCGACTCCAATTGTCGCAACCCTCCTTCGAGCAAGAGCAAGTGAAAGAGCAGGATTAAAGGATTCGGAATCCAAGCCCGTGTTAATCCGTGGGTTCCCCGCTTCAACTTTCCCCCTCAGTGCACAAAGGGGCTCGCGACGTCCCCGAAGACCAGCGCATCGTAATTCTGATTGATCTGGGTGGTAGTCAGCGGCGAATAGGCGCGACTGGGAGGAGTGAACTGGTATTTTCCGACATTAGCGAGGCCGCTGGTTAGGCCAAGAAAAAACCGCTGAATGGTGATGACATCAACCGTGTTAACCGACGCGTCCCCGTTTGTGTCCGCTGCCGTTAGCCGGCACCCGGGCGGGATAAGGGCGAAGTTGAGGAAATGGCGTTGAGTCGCGACCACGTCGACCGTGTTAATGTTGGTGGCGATCGTTAGGGGAGCTTTGCTCGGTGTTACGGTATAGCCTCCGCCCGAGGCAAGCGCGCTAAAGGTGTAGTTTCCAGCACCGTTGGAGGTGGTGGACCCTGAGCTCGTTCCAGTAAGCGTGAGCGTCACATTTGAAATCGGACCAGGGACCGGATTTGAGCAGTACGCGATCGTGCCAGAGATGTTGCTTAGAGGAGGCGGGGTTGGCGTCGGACTCGGAGTCGGTGTCGGTGTTGGTAGGAGAAACGCGTTCCTTACGGATTCCGTGATGCTCTCCGAGTTATTTTGGAAGCACCCGCGATAATAACCGCGCGCACGGATATAGATGTTCTGCGCGGTTGCGAGATTTAGCCCCGTTAGAGTCCAGTCGTTACCGGCCATCGTCCCATTACCCAATGGAGTGTAATTCACGTTGTCGGTGGAATACTCAAAGGTAACGCGCGTCAGAGTTGGACTTGCGCCGCTTCGCGTCCAGGTGACGGTGGTTGGTGTTACGGCAAGGTTTTGTAGCGCGGCAATGTCGTTGCTCAAACGACCGACCATGCTGCGCGGCAGTCCGCCGATAGTTGTGAAAATGCCGCTCGCTAGAATCTTGCCGTCCGGCTGGACCACGACTGAATAGACCCCGCCGTTCACGTCCGGGTTGAACGAATCAGCCAACCCAGTGGTGGCGTCGAGTCGTGCGATGCGGTTGCGCGCCTGTCCGCCGATGCTGTTCGGACCGAAGAAATCACCGCCCACTAAGATCTTGTTATCCGCCTGGATCGCGATTGAAACGACCGCCCCGTTCGGATTCGGGTTGAACGAATCGGCCAAACCGGTCGTGGGATCGAGTCGGGCGATCTTATTCCGTGGTTGTCCGCCGATCGTTATGAAAGCGCCGCCTACTAAAATTCTACCATCCGCCTGTATCGCGAATGAATAAACGTTGCTTTCCGAGTTGGGGTTGAACGAATCAGCCAAGCCAGTCGTGGGATCGAGCCGGGCTATGGAATTGCGCGGCTGTCCGCCAATATTTGTGTAACCGCCACCCGCTAAGATCTTGCCGTCCTGTTGGACCGCCATTGAGTAGACAGGACCATTTGAGGTCGGGTTAAACGAGTCGGCCTGTCCGAATTCGGGTTCAAGCCGGGCCATACCGTTGCGCGCCTGTCCACCGATGCTATTGAATCCGCTGAAAAAGCCGCCCACTAATATCTTGCCGTCCGGTTGCACGACAATTGAATAGACAGTTTGGTTCGCGTTGGGGTCGAATTGATCAGATATGCCGGTGATGGGGTCTAGCCGGGCGATGCGATTGCGGAACACTCCGACGGGGCCGCCATCCGTGGTGAAATCGCCGCCTATCAAAATCTTGCCGTCCGGCTGGAGCGCGATTGCGACGACGCGATCGTTCGCATCCGGGTTGAAGGATGGGTCGAGTGTGCCGTCGGCGTTCAATCGGGCAATATTGTTGCGCGCTACGCCTAACACGTGGTCAAATCTTCCACCGATGATAATCTTTCCGTCCAGCTGAACGGCGGTGGCATCAACATAAATACCGAGATTGTTGGGATTATTAAGAGTCTGGTCGAGATGGCCAGTCGTTTGCAGGCGGGCGATGTGATTGCGCGACACCGACGCTCCGCCGTTAGGGGCGAGCGTCGTAAAAAATCCGCCGGCCACGATCTTTCCGTCGGCCTGCACCGCGATTGCCGAGACAAGGCCGTTCGTGTTCGGGTCGAACGAATCAGCCAGGCCTGTGCTTGGATCGAGCCGAGCGATGTTAGTGCGCGCCTGTCCGCCGATGGTAAAGAAATTGCCGCTCGCCAAAATCTTGCCGTCCGGCTGCACGACAATGGCAAAGACGGTATTGTCTCCGTTCGGATCGAACGAATCAGCCAATCCGGTGATGGTATTCAACCGAGCGATGCGGTTACGGGTTTGACCGCCAATCGTCGCGAAATTGCCGCCAGCCAGGATTTTTCCGTCCGGTTGGAGGGCAAGTGATTGGACGCGAGCGCTGGCGTTGGGATTAAAGCCGGCGTCGAGGGTGCCGTCCGCATTTAGCCGGGCGATGCGGTTACGCGTGACGGCGGAGCCTCCGTTAGGCGAGACGGTGATGAAATCGCCGCCCGCAACAATTTTGCCGTCCGTCTGGAGCGCGATGGCCCGGACAATGGCGCTCGCACTCGGGTCAAACGAATCCGCCAGGCCAGTGATGGGATCGAGCCGGGCGATGAAGTTACGCGTCGCCCCGCCGATGCTGTTGGCGCCGTTGAAAAAACCAGCGGCCAGGATCTTGCCGTCCGTTTGCAACGTGAGTGCCAGAACCTGATCACTCGAGTTCGGGTTGAACGAGTCGGCTAAACCGGTGACAGGATCGAGACGAGCGATGCGGTTACGGGTTTGACCGCCGATTGTCGTGAAATTGCCGCCCGCCAGAATTTTGCCGTCCGCCTGCAGTGCGATTGACTGGACAACACCGCTCGCGTTCGGATTGAAAGCGGCGTCGAGCGTGCCGTCCGGGTTCATCCGGGCAATGAAGTTGCGGGTAACAGGCGATCCGCCGTTAGGCGTGAGCGTGGTGAAATCGCCCCCGAGCAGAATCTTGCCGTCGGGTTGGGCGACAACCACCCGAACCACGTCGATTGCATTCGGGTTGAACCCGTCGAGCGGGGATTGCGCGCGCCCCTCGGTCATTCCGACGGCGAACAGCAGAGCCATTAGCGCGAACCGGCGTTGGCAAGTGGCTCCGTTGACTGGACGCTTCATAATCTAGACCGGGAGATCGCGTAAATCGGTGTTTCCGCGAAAGGTCCAGCCCCGCCAGCAAGCTTAGTTTGGCTGAAAGATGCGTTGAAACGTCGGGAGACGTAATCGCGTCCTTCTTAGGGACTTAATAGCCGGCGGTCAAGATGATTCGGCAAGTGAACAGGAGGACGCAGAGGAGCGCAGAGATATCTGAACTCCGAAATACTTCGCGAGCAGGCAGGAGGAAACAGAGGAAACGGAGGATTGAAGAGTTCAAGCATTGCAGTGGTGGAGTGTTGGAGTGGTTGGAGTGATGGAGTGATGGAGTGATGGAGTGATGGAGTGATGAGGAGTGATGGAGTTCTTCATTCCTTTAATCCTGCTCTTTCACTTGCACTTGCTCAATAACGAGCGGCGATTCGACTTGGACTCGGCGCTGCCCCCGTTCGAGCAAGAGCAAGTGAAAAAGCAGGATTAAAGGATTCGGAGTATCCAAGCGCGTGTTTAATCCGCCTGCCACGCCGGAGCCTTGGCAGAGGCGGGTGTTAATCCGTGGCTGCGAAGACTCTCGGCCTACCAAGAAGTGAGGTCCGGCAGCTGCCGGACCTAATGTTTTAGCAACGTGCCCGGGTCCGAGCAGGTCTGGCGCTTTCACGTTCCACCGCCGATTCAATTCTTTAATCCTGCTCTTTCACTTGCTCTTGCTCAATAACGAGCGGCGATTCGACTTGGATCTCCGCAAACCCCCTTCGAGCAAGAGCAAGTGAAAGAGCAGGATTAAGGATTCGGAACCCAAGTCCGTGTTTAATCCGTGGCTTCAACCCTTCAATTGTCCCCCTCAGTGCACAAACGGGCTCGCGACATCACCGAACACCAGCGCATCGTAATTCTGATTGATCTGCGAGCTGATCAGCGGCGAATAGGCGCGACTCGGGGGAGTGAACTGGTATTTGCCGACATTAGCGAGTCCGCTAGTTAGGCCGAGAAAGAAACGCTGAATGGTGATGACATCAACCGTGTTAACCGACGCGTCCCCGTTTGTGTCCGCAGCAGCCAGCCGGCACCCGGGCGGGATAAGGGCGAAGTTGAGGAAATGACGTTGAGTAGCGACCACGTCCACCGTGTTAATGTTGGTGGCAACCGTTAGAGGAGCTTTGCTCGGGGTTACGGTATAACTTCCACCCGAGGCAAGCGCGCTGAAGGTGTAGTTGCCGGAGCCGTTGGAGGTGGTGGAACCTGAGGTCGTCCCGGTGAGGGTGAGCGTCACGTTTGAAATCGGACCAGGGACCGGATTTGAGCAGTACGCGATTGTGCCAGATAGATTGACCGGGATCGGAGTGGGGCTTGGGGTCGGAGTTGGACAGAGGTTTAATGGCGTGCTGGTGTTGCGCGGAGCGGGTGCGCCGGTGGAAAAATTGGCGGCGTTGTTATCAGTATCGATGCAACCGCCGCCTGCGCGAAAATCAGCTGTGGTGTTGCTAGGCGCAGGAGCAAAGCCGGCGCCTTCGAAACAATTGGCCGTCGTTCCGTAGCCAACGAAATCAACCATGCCGGCGTTAGAGGTGCACCCGCTACCAGTTAGCTGTGTGGTATTGCTGAGCAGCGCTACTTTGCCGGCGGCGCCAGCGAGATTGATCGTGCCGGTCACATCTGGCGGAGGCAGAGCTGCACCGACTGCGCCGCCAGATGCTTCTTTAACCAGGAAGTATCGTCCGGGAACAAGCGTGCAAGGTCCGGTCGGGCAAAGCGGCGTCACTGCCCACGTGGTGCCAGCGGCCGACGCGTATTGCACCGACCAACCGGTTAGGTCCACGTTCGTGCTGCCGCGATTGAAGATTTCTACGAAATCATTCAGTAGGGGCGCGCTAGTGTTGCCGCCGCCTCCGTAAACCTGACTGATCGTCACCAACGGTAGAGGTGGTGTCGGTGACGGTGTGGGCGTTGGGGTAGGGAACGGACAAGCGGTGACGACAACTCCGTCGATGCGCCAGCCCTGTAACGCACGGCTGTTATCACTGGCCATTCGCCACCGCAATACAATGTTCTGGGCGGCGGTGACCGCGGGCAGGTCCACCGTAGTTACAATAAAACCAGAAGATGTGCCATTCCAGGCCAGGCGTCCCCCGATAGGGCTGCCAAACTGCATCGAAATGGCCGAAGTGTAGCCGCCCGTGACGAAGGTGCCGCCGGCGGAAATGATATCGGTGAATGCGCCACCGCCGATGCTAATCTCGAGCACGCCGCCATCAGAGGAATCCTCCAGCGCGTAGTTGTTCCTGAAGGTCAACCGCGCGGCTAGGTTCGGGATCGCGATGACCGGAGAGTCGAGCCGTTTGTCGCTCACCTGAGTCGGGTCATTGACGAACGCAGCGTTTGGTGCCGAATCGGCAACTGGTAAAGGGCTTCCGGAGTTGGAGGTGCTCCACAATATCGCATCGGGGTTGACCGCGTTTGAGGTTATCCAGCCGTTAGGCAGAGTAGGTGCGGTCACGCCGTCGAAGTTCTCGCTGAAGACCGTAATGGGGCTCTGGCACGGGGGCGTTGGTGTTTGGATCGGCGTCGGTGTGGGCGTTGGGGTAGCGAACGGACAAGCGGTGACGACAACACCGTCAATGCGCCAGCCCTGTAACGCAAGGCTGTTATCACTGGCCATTCGCCACCGCAATACAATGTTCTGGGCGGCGGTGGCCGCGGGCAGATTCACCGTAGTTGCAATAAAACCAGAAGATGTGCCAGTCCAGGCCATGCGTCCCCCGATGGGGCTGCCAAACTGCATCGAAATGGCTAACGTGTAGCCGCCCGTGACGAAGGTGCCGCCGGCGGAAATGATATCGGTGAATGCGCCACCGCCGATGCTAATCTCGAGCACGCCGCCATCAAGGGAATTCTCCAGCGCGTAGTTGTGCCTGAAGGTCAACCGCGCGGCTAGGTTCGGGATCGCGATGACCGGAGAGTCGAGCCGTTTGTCGCTCACCTGAGTCGGGTCATTGACGAACGCAGCGTTCGGTGCCGAATCGGTAACTGGTAAAGGGATTCCGGAGTTGGAGGTGCTCCACAATATCGCATCGGGGCTGACCGCGTTTGAGGTTATCCAGCCGTTAGGCAGAGTGGGCGCGGTCACGCCGTCGAAGTTCTCGCTGAAAACCGTAATGGGGCTCTGGCACGGAGGCGTTGGTGTTTGGATTGGTGATGGTGTTGGGGCTGGCGTCGGGGTCGGAGTTGGTGTCGGCGTAGGTGTGGGAGTAGGTGTCGGCACGCCGCCGAACTCAAATGCGCCAATGTCGCTTACTCCGACGCGAGAAAAGCCGCGCTGATCGGACGGAGGCGCGAAGGTATCGTCGCCAGTGTTGATTGCGGGACTGGTGGGGAGCAACGCAATGGTGTTAGTCGGTCCGCCGTTGTTACCGAGAGGGAGCCAAGTCGGATCAGCGACACCGACCTGATCGCCGTTCACGCCATTGGTAAATCCAGTGCCGCCAGTTCCGATTCCGATCAGGTTATGACCATCAGAGACGAAAACGCCATTGATATCGGGGCCGCTTGGAGATGTGTTGAGCGCGAGAATCGTGCTTCGCGAATGCACGACACCGCCGTTCACGTTGCGAAATCCGCCGCCTATGTCTCCCGAATTGCCGGAGAAGGTCGTGTTGGTGAGCGTGACCGTGCCGACATTGGTGATCATCCCGCCGCCACTATCGCTGTTGCCTCCGGGGCCGATGGCCGTGTTGGAGGAGAAGGTGCTGTTGGTGATGCTGACGGTCCCGCCACTGTTGAAAATGCCGCCGCCGCTGCCCGCGAGAGAAGGGCTACTGACGCTGTTGCCGGAGAGAGTGCTGCTGGTGATGGTCAATTGCGCGGTGTTGAAGATGGCGCCGCCGTTTTGGGCCAGATTTCCTGTTAGGGCGGCGTTGGCGATGGTTAAGGTGCCGCTGTTATCTACTCCGCCGCCCGTTCCGCCGACAACATTTCCATTAGAAATCGTTAGGTCTCGAAGGCTAACTATAACGCCGAAGTTGATGGTAAAGATTCGATAGTTGCCGCCGGTGTTGCGGCGCACGGTCAGGACATTTGCACCGGGTCCTTGCACCGTGATGTTGTTGCTAAGAATCGGCAGGGCCGCGGTAAGCTGAATTATTCCAGTAAGGCCGGGAGTGAAGTTAATCAGAATGAGGTCATCGCCGCCAGTGCGGGCGTTGGCGGCGATGATCGCTTCGCGCAAAGTGCAATCGGCTCCGTTGCAAGCGCCGTCGTCATGGTCGTCCAGGGTGGTGATGATGAAGGTTGGCGTGGGACAAGTGAGTATCTGTTGAGCGTTCGATTCGCCGAAGGTCGTAAATCCACCGACGACAGTGAACTTGCCGGCTCGGACCGCGGCGCCTGCCATGACGCGTGTCTCATCCAGATCCGGCAGATCAGACCACGTGTCCGTGGCCGGGTTCCAAGTAGTGACCGAGATTGAAGCAGGACCGACATATCCGCCCGCGAGGACCGCCCCGTTGTTATAAAACGCGGTGGCCGCGGCCCATCGCGTCGCTGGCAGATCGGCGATGCCCGCATCGGACCAGGAGTTCGAGCCAGGGGAGTAACGATAGGTCTTGGCCGATGCGTTGAAGTCATAATCGGCACCGCCCGCTCCATAAACGAAACCGCCCTGGGCGAAGGCCGAGAGCGAGCCCAGACCTAACGGATAGCTCGCCGCGGTCGACCAGGAGTTGGTGGAAATCGTATAGATCTCGACTGAGTTGGTCGCGCTCGCAAAAAGGTAACCGCCGATCTTGTAGAGCTTTCCATTGAGAAAAACTCCCGCGCTATTCCGGGCCCCGATGCTCGAAGTTGCGAGTGTGGTGTAGGTATTACTAGCCGGGTTGTAGCGATAGAGGGTGTTGCGTAGTGTTCCGTTATCATTGCGACCACCTATGATGTAAGCAAATGTTCCGTCGGAAACGACCGCGGGCGCCTGCAACGGCTCTGGCAAAGACGCGATTGCCGTCCAGATGGCGCCATCGAATTTATAAGCGTCGGCGACAGTGACGTTATGGCTAACCCCACCGAAACTGTAGAGAACGGAACCCACCGTCGCCACCCCGTTATCATACACTGTAATCGGATAGACCGGTCCGGTGGACCAGGCGCAAGTATCGTTAGGTTGATCCGGAGTCTGCGGAATCAACGCAGAGACGTTGGGGTCGGGTTGGTTTCCCGGGGCGGCCTTGAAGCTTGAGGCCAGTAAGATCGCAGAAACAGACAACAGTGCGATCGCCAGAATGATTTGGAGAGTCGAAGCGCGGGTGGACCTATTCTGAGGTTGTTTGATGGTGGTGTTCCTTGCTGCGTTGAATCATCTCATCATTGGGCTAGGCGAAGGGTTTGCCCTGCAACGCCCAAAGCTCGCAGGCTTTATACGACAACGTCTTGGGCCTTTTTTGGGCCATAGCGCCGGGAGAAGTCAAGCTTTCTCTAGGGTTGAGAGTGATGGAGTGATGGAGTGATGGAGTGATGGAGTGATGGAGTGATGGAGTGATGGAGTGATGGAGTCATGGAGTCATGGAGTCATGGAGTGATGGAGTGATCGTAGCTGTTCTAGTTCTCGTTCTCGATGGAGCTTGTTTCTTCCTTCGTGTGCATTCGTCTGCCGGCGAAGCGGTGGAGAGAGGGAGGGCCCGCGAAATCTCTTCTAAATTGACGCGGATGAGAAGGTAAGACTTATTAATTCGTTCTTCATTCGCGTTTCATTCGCGTGATTCGCGGCGCCGCGACCTTCCGATAGTTTGGCCTGAAGCGGCCTAATTACTTTAGCAACGTGCCACGGGTCCGAGCCGGACTGGCTTTTCAGGTTCCACCTAACGCTTCCAACCTTTAATCCTGCTCTTTCACTTGCTCTTGCTCAATAACGAGCGGCGATTCGACTTGGATCTGCGCGAACCCCCTTCGAGCAAGAGCAAGTGAAAGAGCAGGATTAAAGTAAGATGAGACCCTTCAACGCCCCACGCTACCCGGCCTCGTGTAGCCCGGCTTCGTCACATGCAGATCCGCATCGATGAAGAAGAATCCTTCAGACGCCGGGTCCCATTCAAGACGGGAATCTCCCGAACCTTTGGTAACTCCGTTCATCTTCAACTCGAAGAGCGTCCCTTGACCGGATAACGGCGCGAAGTCCAGCGAGTACGCGGAAATGCGCAGGGTCCGGATCGGGCCGGGGCCATCGAGAACGTTTCCGGTTACATTCCAGTTCTTTGCGGTTAGGCCCGCTTTTTGGACAGGGTCAGTATCGAAAACGATCGATCGTTCGTCGAAGGTGATGTCGCCTTGGAACCCAACCAATTTATTGGCACCGTTGATAGTCGTGGCAGTGACCGGCGCAATAAAGCTGCGCGCCGACGGTTGATTCGATTGCACATCCGGAAGCAGGACTTGTGTATCCGTCGGGATTGAAACCGCATCGGACGACGGATCACCGGCCGGACGTGGATTGGCGAAAGCAGGCGAGACATCGCCAAACACGACCACATCATAATTCTGAGCTGACTGGTTGGAGAGCGGTGCGTAGACCCTGTTGGCCGGGGTAAAGCTATACTGTCCAACATTGCCGAGTCCGGTCGATAGGCCGAGCAAAAACCGCTGAATAGCGATGACGTCCGTCGTGTTGATCCCGGGAGGAGCCGCGCAGTCGCCCGCAGTAAATCGACATCCGGTCAGAAGCGAAATGCTCAGGAGATGTCTTTGCACAGCAACCACGTCTGCAGTGTTGATCCCGGATGAGGCTGGTGGCCGGGCTGCTTTGGTCGGCGTGATAGTATAATTTCCGCCGGCCGTGAGATTCAGGAGGTAACCGCCGCTGCCGTTAGTCACGGTTGACGTTCCGGTAGTGCCCGCTGCGGTCAGAGTAGCTCCGGCGAGCGCGGACGGCGTCGGACTGGCGCATTGGGAAACGGTGCCCGAGACGCTTGCCATGCATGGTTGCAAGAACCACGAAGCCGCGTTGGAAACTATCCGACTGTAGTGACCGCTGTAGTTAGTCGGACCATCGCCAACATAAGCCGACACTCCGACGGCGTGCCCTTTGTGAGCGATCATCGGGGTGCCATCGTTCCATGTTCCGGCCAGAGTCGCGCCTGGCGCCAGGGTAACTGTCTCCCGGAAGAAAGCGTTCATAGTCGTTACGCCATTGCAAAACTGGCTTGCCGTGCAGGTGCCGAGTGTGCCGTTGGTGAAGTTCTGCGTAGCCGGGCTATTGAACGGTGTGTAAGTGGTCAGCCATGTTCCTCCAATGGTTTGTGGGCCACCGAACCAATCGAAATTGAAGGCGACGACGATGCCGCCCCCGGAAATATAACTTCCAAGATTGTTTCCGAGCGCGATTGGGTCTAACCAGGAGCTATTGCTCCAAGCGACCACGACCTCGTATTGCTGCATCTGCGCCAGGGTCGGAGTGGCAGTACAGTCCGTCGAACAAACTGATCGAGGAAATGTTCGGTTCGGCGGCAAGAGCGGCCGGGAAACTGGTTGGCATTGCGCTGTCGGCATAAACAATGAGAACTCGCGCGGACGGACAGGAGGAGCAGGTTCCCAAAGTATTGGTCTCGACGACGTTGGTATCGCTGGTGCCATTGAACCCGCCGATCACAGTCAGTCGGTTGCCGATCGCAGTGCCGGCTGCGAATGAATGAGGGACATTAGTGTTTGGACCGGTGCTCCAGTTATTGCCGACGATGTCATATATATAAGTGGTGTTATACGAAGCGTCGGGTGTGCTGCTTTGAAGTCCCCGAGAGGATGTCGGTGGCGGTTGACCGGGCCGAGAGACGTTGCCGCCGCCGACAAAATAGATCTTGTTGCCGATGACACCGGTCGCCGGCAGATAGATCGAGACCGGAACGGCAGCCATCGCTGTCCAGGTATCGCCGACGATATCGTAGCGATAATGTAAAGTGGAACCAGCGGCGCTAGCGTAGGTTCCGGCGAGATAGATGAATTGCCCGGAAATAGCGGTGCCGCTGCCGCCCATTGGCGAGGGGATGTTGAGTCGGGTCGTGTTCCAAGTATTGGCTACCGGATCGTATTCCCAAGTTTGATTCTGTTCGTTAGAGGCGGAGTCAAAGCCTCCAATCACGTAGATCTTACCGTTGGCAGTGTAATAAACCACGTTAGGGAAAAATCGGGCAGAAGGCATAACGGCACCGGTCGTCCAGGTGTTGGTGGTGACGTTGTAACGGTAAACGGTGTTCAGGGCATTGACTCCGTCAAAACCGCCAAAGACATAAAACGAGTTCGTGTTGCTGGCGTATGCACCATTCGCGGCATAGAACGCCGCGGGCATCGACGTGATCGGGGTCCAGCTGTTCGCTAGTGGATCATAACGATACGACGCAGTAGTGCCACCAGAGCCGATGAATCCTCCGGCCGAATAAACGAAGCCCCCGTCAGTGCCGGTGGTAGGGTGCTCGATGACAACAGGATAATTCGCGGCATTGGTCCAGACGCCGAGCGCTCCGCACGGAGCGCAGGCAACTCCGGTTAACGAGATGGTGTCAACTCGCCATCCGGTTGCGGCAACGCTGCTGTCCGAACACATCCGGAAACGCAGCTTGATGGTTTGGCCAACCAAATTTGGGCCGAGGTTGGCGACCGTTGTGATGTAAGCTGGGAAACCGGCTGAAGTCTGACTCCAGGCGGAACGCCCGGCAAGCGGGCTCGAGAACCCAGTGCTGATTACACCATTGTAGCCGCCGGTAACAAAACTGCCGCCGACAGCTGCGTTGGTGATATCAATGAAAGCGCCGGACGCGATGTTAGGTGACGAAACTTCAAGGACGCCGCCGTCGAAGAAGAATGTGCCGGAACCCTCGAACAAGTAGTTATGGCGGAAGGTGATTTGGGCGGTAGTCGAATTGACGACGATAGTTGGGGTATCGATACGTTTATCGCTGACGATGGAAGGATCATCGACAAAGGCATCGTTAGGGGCGGTTTGAGGGGTGGTGGGAGAGATGACCCAGAGCGGACCCGGCCCCGAGGCATTGGAAGGAACCCAGCCCGAGGGAAACGCCGGCGCTGTTACAGCGTCAAAATTTTCCGAGAACGAGCAGGGAGTAACCGTCGGGGTGAGAACGGGCGTGGGTGTTGGAGTTGGAGTTGGCGTGGGGGAAGGTGTTGGTGTTAGGCTAGGAGTAGGTGTGGGTGAAGGCGTAGGTGTGGGCGTTGGACTAGGCGTCGGTCCGCAACAAGCAAATCCATTGAAAACCTGGATTGAATCGACCGACCAACCTGTGAAGCCCACACTGCAATCGCTGGCCATGCGGAAGCGGAGCTTGATCGTTTGGCCAACAACGTTAGGTCCGAGATTGACGATGGTGGTAATGTATCCACCGGAGTTTCCGCTCCAGGCCTGACGACCGGCAATCGGGCTAAGGAATGCCGCTGAAATAGTTAGGGTGTAGCCGCCGGTAGCGAAGTTGCCGCCGGCGGCGACGATATCGGTGAACGCGCCTCCGTTGATATTGGGCGATGACACTTCGAGAACTCCCCCATCAAAGCTGTCTTCCAGGTTAAAATTATTCCGGAAAGTCAGCTTAGCGGCTGGGGAGGTAATGGCCATGGACGGGGTGTCGAGCGTGTTGTTCGTTACGCAAGCTGGATCATCATGGAAGACGGCGTTAGGCGCGGTGTCAGGATTGGTGGCCGTGGTCACCCAGTTCGAGCCGAGAATGCAGGTGGGCCCTCCTACCGTGCAATCGCCGTCGCCATTGGTGAAGGCGGAAACCCAACCCGCCGGCAGATTGGGCGGTGTTACGCTATCGAAGTTTTGGTTGAGAGCGGAAGTCGGGAGACCAGTCTGAAAGGTAAATGTCGCGGTGCCGAGATTGGTCGCGCCATCTTGAAGCTGAAGTGTGGCTGTGATTGTCTGACCGCAGGTAGCGTTCGCAGTAAAGGTGAAATTGCGCGATACGGTAGGGCCATTTGCAACAAGAGCGCCATAATTCTGCGGACCGCTGGGAGAAGTTACACCACCGGTTGGTTGCAAAGTGGCAACGACGTTGGTGGTGTTGGCATTTCCTTCATTGGCAAGACCAAGGCTGACCGTCACGGTCTCACCGGGATCGATCGCGCCATTCGGCGGAGCGCAGTTTTCAGTGGTGATGGAAGAGGTGGTCCCAACTACGGCAGGTAACGGCACTTCGGTGACGTTGTAAGCAACGAGCGCGAAATCCTGGTCGAGCGGGTCCGCATCGCCAGGCACGCCGTTTCCCGCGATGTTGATGGCTTTGACCTTAATCAGAACATTACCGCTTACTCCGGCAGGAATAAACACGCTCTCAACATTGTTCCTAATGTCAGCTGCGCCGCCGGTAGTAGAAAACGCGCCGGTGAAGACGTTCCCCAAGTAGGTATTTCCTCCGGCTGAAACCACAAGATCGAGGTTGTTGACGAAAGCGTTGCCAGTGGTTGGGCCGGGCGGGTCTGTCCAAACAAGAGTAACACGAAGAGGTTTCGTGTTATTGCTGATTGTCCCGGTAATGACGCGTTGTTGTCCGGAAGCGGTGAACTTTTCGCCGGGGATTTGATCGTGAAATGAATGAGCGGTGGCAAAAGTGTCGAAGTAGCTGTTTAAATTGACTTCGCCCATGCCCTGACTGTTTGAAGGCAGCGTGTCGTTTGCTCCAGCACCAGTCAGGTATCGGGCACTGTTCATCAACAATGCTTTGGTTAGGGCGGGGCTCGGTGGGGTCAGCGCTTGATTGATGAAGTGCTGCCGAATCAATGCGGCCGCACCAGTAATCGCTGGGCACGAATGGCTCGTGCCGGATGACGCGGTGTACCATTGCTGACTGGCGGGGAAGAAGTTAACGCCAACGCCTCCACAAACGCCATCGCCAGTAAAGCAGGCCAGGTCGTCCCCAGGCCCGCTTCCTGTCGGACTAACGGTGGTTTGTTGCGCGACCCCACCGGAGATGTGGGTGCCCGGAGCCACAATATCAGGTTTAATTCTTCCATCGTCCATCGGCCCGCGGCTGGAGAAAAAGATAATGTCATCCGCGTTATCGGCTCCGGTGTCTCCAATCCCGCAGAAGTCCGAACCGCCAAACGGCTGAACACCCTCTGCGGCCCCGACCGTTATGACATTCTTGGCCGTGCCAGGAGAACCAACCGTGTTTGCCCCCGAGCCGGCGTTGCCGGCAGAAAACACGATCACATATTCCTGATTTCCCGGCGTTTGAAAGGTTGATCCGGTTCGGTTGCGCATCCCCTAACGAGCGCGTCGTATCTTTGTGAATCCGAGTTATAGGCGCCACCAACACTCGCCCCCCAACTGTTGCTACTGAGGCGAGCTCCATCGTTGTAGGCTTTCGATTCAAGATCTTCAAAATCAGGATTGGTAAAAGAGTCGGGATCGAAGATCACGCTGGAACCGATCTTGACGAACGGCGCGACACCGAGCCCATAACGAAAGCCCAAGGCGTCCGCGTGCGGAAAGGTGCCAAAATTCACGCCGCCAACTGTGCCGGTTGGAACGTAGGCACCGATGATATGGGTATTAAGAGTACGTGACCATCGCAACCCTGGATTGTGCTTCCGACGTTCGGCGTTCCCTCGAGGCGGTTGTAAATGATGCGGCTGTTGGCGGGCACAGTCGGATCACCAATTCGATAAAGCCCGAAATGATTCGGAGTCGTCGTTCCGTCATCGACCCCGCTATCCGAGATGTTGACGGCGAAAGTTGAGCTGGTGGTCACGTTGAACCCTTTACCCGTGAGGTAGGTCAGGTAATTCATCGGAGTCGGCACGAAAGGCGGTCCGGTGACGTTGCCGCTAACGATGATGTCCTGACGTTCGTCCTGTTTGCGCGGTGTCACCCACGGTTGAATCGAAACGACGTCGCCGCGCTGCGCGATTTGGAAAACCGCTTCCTTAGGTAAAGCGACTTTCACATTGAAGTATCCTAACGCTCTCTCCTGGGTAATGATCGGTTCCCGTTTGGATTGGTCGATCAAAGCGAGGGTGACCGCGTTTTCTCGCTGGTCTTCCACCATCTGAATAACGAATTGTTCGTTACCCTTTTTCGAGAGATTGGCGGGCGGCAGGCCTTTGCTTTGGCTGGGATTATTGATGGTCGGATCAATCCGATAGGCTGCGGTGTACTCGCCATCCCACTGGACGATTGCCGCGTCCGAGGCCAGGGTGCGAACTGCTTGGAGCGTGGCGCCGTTTCCATAAACAAGATAAGTGTTATTGGGGATGTAGGTGACGATTTTCGCGCCGGTGTCCTCGAGCCGCTGATACCATTCCGGCCGGATAGGCCCCGCGAATTGAATTAGGCGCATCTGGTTACCTGACCCTGATCCTGAGTTTGTGGTGGAGCGGGTTGACTGCGCTTGCGGAGTATTCGTGTCGATGGTTCCGGCGTTGAGTAGGATCAGGTTGTTGTGATCGGCCGACTGCGTGCCGTGAACGTTTGCTGCGCTGCGTACGGCGGCTTCATTTGCTTCCATCAAAATGAAGCTGCCGTAATCGGCGATGATGCGAGCGCCGAGTTCTTGTAACTTCTCGATCTGGCTGCGATCGCTGACTGAGATTTTGTGCTTGGTTTGGAGAGGTTGCGGTTCGGCTGGTTGTTCCTGGGCATTAGCGGATGGGCTCGAGGTTGCGTGAAAAGCGAGCAAGGCGAGGAGAAATCCGGTTAGACAAAAGAGAGTAATCAATAGTCGTGGCGTAACGAGTCCAGATCGAATATTGAAATGCTTGTTCATGGGTGTTCCTCCCGGTGCCTGTTTCGCTGAAACAGGTGTTGGATGTCGAGGATGCGAGACATAATCGCGGGAGCCGTACCTCGGCTACTAGGGCGATTCTGGTGAGGTGGGGGAGCCGGAGTCAAGGCGATTAAATCACAGGAGAAAACAGAAGATTTGAACAGGAGGACGCAGAAGAGGAAACAGAGGACGGACAGGATGTTGAGAGACTTACTTTAATCCTGCTCTTTCACTTGCTCTTGCTCAATAACGCGCGGCGATTCGGATCCAATTGTCGCAACCTCCCTTCGAGCAAGAGCAAGTGAAAGAGCAGGATTAAGGATTTGGATCCAAGTCCGTGTTTAATCCGCCTGCCACCCCGGAGCCTTGGCAGAGGCGGGCCCAATCCGTGGGGAACACTTCAAAGGTAGGTCTCGCAGTGCCGATTGGCTGCGGCTATCGGTGGTGACAAGGAGCTGCAACGTGAGTTCGTTGCGGCTCGACTCCGAAAGCGTTCGCGAGCAGGCCGCGTCTCTCCCTACCAAGAAGTGAGGCGTTTGATAAACTTACTTGAATCCTGCTCCTTCACTTGCTCTTGCTCAATACCGCGCGGCGATTCGACTCCGATTGTTGCAAACCCCCTTCGAGCAAGAGCAAGTGAAAGAGCAGGATTAAGGATTCGGATCAAAGTCCGTGTTTAATCCGTGGCCGAGCAAACTCCGGAATTAGCGCGTCGCAGCCGGACGAACATTGACGTCAGCATCGATGAAGTAAAACCCATCAGATGCTGGGTCCCATTCAAGACGGGAATCTCCCGAACCTTTGGTAACTCTGTTCATCTTCAACTCGAAGAGCGTTCCTCGGCCAGATAACGGCGCGAAATCCAATGAGTAAGCAGAAATGCGCAGGGTCCGGATCGGGCCGGGGCCATCGAGAACGTTCCCGGTTACATTCCAGTTCTTGGCGGTTAGGCCCGCTTTTTGGACAGGGTCAGTATCGAAAGCGATCGATCGTTCGTCGAAGGTGATGTCGCCTTGGAAACCAACCAATTTGCTTCCGCTATTGATGGCGGTGGCAGTGACCGGTGCAACAAAGCTACGCGTCGACTGATTTGATTGTACCTCCGGAAGCAAAACCTGGGTATCCGCTGGGATAGAACTCGCATCGGATGACGGATCGCCGGCCGGTCGCGGAATGGCAAAGGCGGGAGAGACATCGCCAAATACGACAACATCATAATTCTGGCCCGACTGATTGGAGAGCGGCGAGTAAATCCGGTTGGCCGGGGTAAAGCTGTACTGTCCCACGTTGCCGAGCCCGGTCGATAGGCCGAGGGTAAACCGCTGAATGGCGATTACGTCCGTGGTGTTGATCCCGGCAGGCGCCGCGCAGTCGCCCGCGGTAAATCGGCATCCGGTCAGGAGCGAAATGCTCAGGAGATGTCTTTGGACGGCAACCACGTCTGCGGTATTGATCCCGGCAGAGGCTGTTGGCCGGGCGGCTTTGGTCGGCGTGATCGTATAATTTCCGCCGGCGGTGAGATTGAGGAGGTAACCGCCGCTTCCATTAGTCACGGTTGACGTTCCGCTTGTCCCCGTTGCGGTCAGGGTAGCGCCTGCGAGTGCGGACGGCGTCGGACTGGCGCATTGGGAAACGGTGCCAGAAACGCTCGCCGTGCACGGTGGCATCAGCCATGCCGCTGTGTTGGAAACAACTCGGCTGAAATGCCCGCTGTAGTTAGTCGGGCCATCGCCGACATAAGCCGATACGCCAATGGCGCGACCTTTGTAAGCGATCATTGGAGTGCCATCGTTCCAGGTTCCGGCCAGAGTAGCTCCCGGGGCCAGGGTAGCCGTTTCCCGGTAGAACGAATTCAGAGTCGTTACGCCAGTGCAAAGCTGGCTGACCGTGCAAGTGCCGAGTGTGCCATTGGTGAAATTCTGCGTGGCCGGGGCATTGAACGGTGTGTAAGTGGTCGACCACGTTCCTCCAATGGTTTGGGGGCCCGCGAACCAATCAAAGTTAAAGGCGACGACGATACCGCCGCCGGCGAGATAACTTCCAAGATTGTTGCCGAGCGCGGTCGGGTCGATCCAGGGCTGATTGCTCCATGGGATCACGATGTCGTATTGCTGCATTTGGGCCAGGGTAGGAGTTCCGACGCCCCCATCAAACAAACTAACCGAGGCGATACCCGGTTCGGCGGCAAGCGCGGCAGGGAATGAGGCCGGCACGGTGCCGTCTGCATAAACGATAAGAACTCGTGCGGACGGACAGGAGCAGGCTCCCAAAGAACTGGTTTCGACGATGTTGGTATCGGCGGTGCCAGTAAACCCACCGATGACAAATAGTCGGTTGGCGATCGTTGCGCCGCTTGTGAAAGAGTGAGGGACATTCGTGTTTGGACCGGTGGTCCAGTTGTTGCCGACGATGTCATATATATAAGTGGTGTTATACGAAGCATCCGGAGCACGTGGTTCGAAGCCTTTGAGCCGATGTAGGTGGTGGTTGACCGGGACGAGAGGCGTTGCCGCCGCCGACAAAATAAATCTTACCGCCGATTACACCGGTCGCCGGCAAATAGATCGAGACCGGAACGGGAGCCATCGCCGTCCAGGTATTAGCGACGATGTCGTAGCGATAATGCACGGTGGAACCAACGCCGCCACCAAACGATCCTGCGAGATAGATGAATTGTCCGGAGATACTGGTTCCGCTGCCGCCCATCCCTACCGGAATATTGGCCCGGGTCGTATTCCAAGTATTGGCGACGGGGTCGTATTCCCAAGTTTGAATCTGCTCAATAGATGAAGAGTCAAAGCCTCCGATCACGTAGATCTTACCGTTGGTGGGGTAGTAAACTACGTTGGGGAAAAATCGGGCCGACGGCATGGGTGCTCCCGTCGTCCAGGTATTGGTGGCGACGTTGTAACGGTAAACGCTGTTGACGGCATTTAGGCCATCAAAACCCCCGAA
Source organism: uncultured Verrucomicrobiae bacterium (assembly GCA_963751725.1). GTDB lineage: Bacteria > Verrucomicrobiota > Verrucomicrobiia > Chthoniobacterales > UBA10450 > AV80. Next base: position 225,477 of record CAVVVQ010000001.1, on the reverse strand, counting down.
GACATAAAATGTGTTGGTGTTGGCGGCGTATGCGCCATTAGCGGCGTAGAGCGCGGCAGGCATCACAGCGATGGGACTCCAGCTATTCGCTATGGAATCATAACGATACGACGCGGTGGTAGCCGCACCGGCAAATCCACCCGCGGCATAAATATAAGTACCGTCGGTGCCGGTGGCGGGATGCTCGATCGCGGCTGGATAATTCGCAGCATTGGTCCAGGCGCCTAGCGATCCGCAAGGAGGGCAGGAAACTCCGGTTAGGGAAATTGTGTCAACGCGCCATCCATTCGACGCGACGCTGACTGTCCGAACACATTCGGAAACGAAGTTTAATTGTGTGGCCAACGACATTCGGACCGAGGTTGGCAACCGTCGTGATGTAACCTGATGAAGTCTGGCCCCATGCCGAACGCCCAGCCATCGGATTGAAAACGCGGTGCTGATTACTCCGTTGTAGCCGCCGGTAACAAAACTGCCGCCCACAGCTGCGTTGGTGATATCGGTGAAGGCGCCGGACGCGATGTTGGGTGAAGAAACTTCCAGGACACCGCCATCGTAATAATCAACGCCGGCCCCTTCGAATAAATAACTATGGCGAAATGTTAGTTGAGCGGTGGGCGAGTTGATGAGGATGCCTGGGGTATCGAGGCGTTTATCGCTGACGATCGAAGGGTCATCGACAAATGCATCGTTAGGTGCGGTGTCAGAACCGACGTTGGACGTGACCCAGAGCGGGGCTGGCCCCGAGGCATTGGAAGCAACCCAACCCGAGGGAAGCGCAGGCATTGTTACGGCGTCGAAGTTTTCCGAGAACGAGCAGGGAGTAGCAGTTGGGGTTGGGGTTGGTGTTGTTATCGGTGTGGGGGTGGGGGTTGGGGTTGGGGGCCCGGCCGTTGGGCTCGGTGTGGGTGTCAGACTAGGAGTTGGGGTAGGTGTAGCAGTGGGTGGGGGAGTGGGAGTCGGGTAGGACCACATGTTCCGGTTCCCTGTGGGCAGACCGAGGTGAAAACCCAGGAGATCTTCAAGCCGTCGGAGATGTTAGGCTGGTTGCAGGAAAAACTTGCAAAATTTGATGCGCCGCCTGACCCGTTTCCTTTTTGCAGTCCAACGGTGGCGCGAGGTGCCGGTACCATTCATCACGCCGTAAATGAAATCGATCTGATTCGTGGTTTCGTAAAGGCGAATTTCGAAATTTAAGGGGGCGCCGGTTCCGCCGCTCAGGAAATAAGTCGATCGCCACTCAATATTAAAGATCCGGTTTGGAGTTACGCCGCTGATGGAAGTGAAGATGCCAGCGGTCCCGGCGACAAGATCGGTCCGGATATCATCCCAAAACGGCAGAATGGCATTGTTGAAATTAGCGGAATGGGCAGGCAGGCGTTCGATAGGTCACCGGAAGTGCTGCTGAATTGCAGGTTCCCATTGGAACTCACCGTGGCGGTGGTGAACGGCGTGGCGTAGAAGTTAAAAGTAAACGGTAAACCGATGGCGGTTATGCCATCGTCGGTGTGATTCCCTGTATCCGCGGATGTGCCCGGAACAATCGATTGTCCGGTCATGGTGGTGAAGGTGTAACCGACTCCCTGGGTTGCGATGCTAAAGGAGCCGGTCTCGCCTGAATTGACCGTCCAGTTAATGACAATGGATGTTCCGCAGGTAAATGCGCTGCTGATGCTCAACTTGAAGGGTATACTATTGGTCGTGCTAGAATTGGCGCCCAATGTTCCCGTAACCCTGGGGTGAATTCTGCAAGGTCACGCCGGTGGTTGAGGTGGATAGGGTTAAGGAAACACCGTGGGCGGCTGCATCGCCAGAATTGTTCAGCGTAACAAACAAATCGTTACAACTGTTCGCGGCGGCTCCGGGAATGGTAGTAGGAGTGAAGCTGCTGACATTGACAGAGGCAGACGGTGTTGGTCCCGCTTTGGGGATCTTGCCGAAGCGCACGTCTTGATCGCCGAGGCGGCAATCAACGAACGTGGTATAAAAGTTTGCGTTGTCTGCATCCATTGTGTCGTAATCGCCCATGTAAACGGCGTTTACCACCGAATCGAGACCATAGACCGGTGCTCCAGTTAGGTTGACTCACGACAAAGTTCGACCCGAAAGTGACAGTGCTACCGGAAATGGTTCCAATCACGCCGTAGCGTTGAACCTTCATGTTGGCAGCGTCTGCCCGGTTATCCTGCCACGTGACACAAAGGGCTGAACCATCCGGCATAATGGCGATCGTCGGCTGGCATTGAACATTGGTTCCAACGTCGTTGTTGAGCTTTTGTTTGGCCGACCAGGTGACGCCTCCATCGGTTGACTTGGTGAAGTAGATATTACTGTCTGATCCTCCCGCGACAGTCGAGATCCGGGTGAATGGCGAAGATCAGTGCTGGCGACGATCGGGCTCCCACAAATTGGGGAAAGGCGTTGGAACGATATCCGGCCGGAACGTTCAGACCTCCGTTGGTGGCAGTGGTGACCATATTTGATACGGTTTCGGGGCCGAGCCCATGTCACGCCGAAATCAGTCGATTTTCTTAGCGCGATTTGAAGCGGTGCCACCGAGCTATCATAGTAGCCAACGTAAACGGTATGTTTCGATCCGACAAAAGTGAAGGCGCCCTGAACGTTGCCGCTTACGCCGGAGAGCGAGCAGGACTGAGCAGCACTGAAAGTGACGCCATTATCGGTTGAACGGGTGAACTTGAATCCCGGTTGCTCGCCGAAATCCCTGTAAGCATGATAAAGAAAACCATTGCCAGCCCCGGCGAAATTATCGACCGCGATCCATTCCTTGTCACCGTCAGTGGCAGCAGTCCCGGAGCGCCATCGACCGGCCCTTCCAGGTCACACCGTTATCGGTGGAATTGATAGATATTCATTCCGTTGGTGATCGCGGCCAACGTGGCCAAATAAAGTTTGCCAGTCGTTTTGTTTCGGGCCAGGACTGGATCACCGAAATTGCCTACAACCGCTTCGGGAATCGTTCCCCGGTCCGTCCAGGTTGATCCTGTATCCGTCGAGGTAGAATATCCGGTAAACTTGTTTCCTCCGATAAACGAGCCTGAATCATTGTAGGCCGAGACAAGCGAGTTGGCGCCGGTGATAATGACGGTGGTCTCGCTCTGTGTTTTTTGGGTGGTTGTGTCCAGCGGCGGGATCATTGACCAGTGGATTGGGAACTGCGTCTGGAACCTCTGCTGGGCGCGCGGGATTTCGCAGGGGAGTTGTGATCGAACTGAGAGCGGGATTCCATTCCTTTAGAATGCCTTCCCGATATTTCATGCGCGCCTGTAACTGGAGAGACATTTGTTTCGCGCTCGACATGAATTCGAAGTTCCCGGATTCGATGTGATTTCGCAGGATGCCGCGCGCCGCGATAATGGCCGCCTTTTCTTCGGAGCTGAGGGTTAAATCAGCCAGGATAGAACCGACCTGGTTGGCCGCAGACGTGTCCGGTCTGATCTGAGGAGCCTGCTGCATTCTGGAGAGCGTTTCTTTCCGTCTCGCCTCCAGCAGGAGGAGTGAGACCGGCCGCGATGATAACTGCACTGATTGCAGTGAGAATGATTAAAAGTGCGAACTTTTTCAGGTGCATAAAGAGACTCCTTCGGTTGATTGCATCCTAACGATCTGGTGGGAACGCGAAGAGACGAAGGAGTGTCACTGCACGCCAGTCGCCGGTCCCCAAGAGCTAACAATAGAAAAAGGCTTGGACGGGAAGGTGTAGAATTCGCCGTCGCCTTCGATGCCAATTTGAAGAGCTAACAGAGCTGTTTGAGTGGAAACTTCGGGAACGTACCAAGTGAACGATCGGCTTTGCACAGCAAGGTGCGGGGTGATCCGTGACCAGCTTCGGCCGTTGTCGGTGGAGAAAAATAATTCGCATTCAGACCATGGATTGGCCTCGAAGTATTTAACGCCGTCTCCTTTGAGGTCCCATTTTACTTCGAAGACCTGGCCTGGTTGAAGGGCGGTTCCGGCAAGATTGAGAAAGGTTGCCGTGACTGCTTGCGGATCCGTTGGGACGGGTTTGGTGTCTCGGGCTTTGGCGCTGGAAAAGAGCAGCAGTGCGGACAAGGCAGTTAAGGTAACGAGCATTGGAATAGTGATGCGGCGCATGGTGAACCTCCGGTTATAATTTAGGGTTTAGGATTTGGAATTAGTATTGGCGAGCGAGGAAAGCGAAGGAAAGAGCAGTCGCCTCTCCCTTCCCGAGGGAGAGGAAGCGATCGCGCAAACATGGGAGCAGAGTTTGGGGACGACGTTGTGTTGGATCTGTTTCTGTGAGGTTGCAGCGAAACAGAGTTTCGCGGACAAGTGCGTTCCCAAACAGAGTTTGGGAACGAGGGGGACGAAAGAGAGCGTGAATCGAGTGTGGATAGGCGTGTCGTATTGATCGCCTCTCCCTTCTTAAGGGAGAGGGTAGGGTGAGGGTTTGAAAAGCGAGTCGGGCCCCTCACCTCAGTCCTCTCCCCACGTGGGAGAGGAAGCAAACGCGGAAACGCGCAAGCTGAGCTCTGGGAACGAAGAGAAATGTTTAGCGTTCACGATTAGCAATTAGCGATCAGTCGTTTCTCCCGGGCGATGAACAAAGCTGCTCACGACGTCGCCAAAGATGAGCGCGTTATAGTTCTGACCGGTTTGATCACTGCTGACCCCAGGATAAGGACGGTTAACGGGACTAAACTGATATTGGCCCACATTGGCGATACCTGTCGATAGGTTAAGGAAGAATCGTTGAATCGCAATCACGTCAACCGTGTCAATCGTCGCACTGCCGTTAACGTCCGCTGCGGTCAGAGCGCATCCCGGCGGGATAAGCGCAATATTGAGGAAGTGCCGTTGGACAGCGACCACGTCAACCGTGGTGATCCCGGCTGAGCCTGGTGATAAGGCCGGTTTCGTCGGTGTGACGGTGTAATTGCCACCCGAAGTCAAACCGGTTAACGAGTAGACACCCGACCCATTGGTCGTGGCTGAACCGCTGGTGGTTCCGGTCAGCGTCATGACCACACCCGGGACCGGATTCGAGCTCGGGTTCGTACAATATATGACTGTCCCCGAAATGCTGACTGTTGCTGACTGAATGGTAATGCTCCCTGGTGGGGTGCTGGCTGGGTTCGAGGTCTTGAGCGAGTCGGAGATGAATTGGAAATTATTCGGATCCGCCTGCCAGATCAACGGCGAGTTTGCGCCGGGGGTGCTGCTGATCCGGACCATGTTGAGATTAAACAAGGTGCCGGAACCGTCCAATGGCGTGAAGTCATTTGAGAAAGCGGAGATGCGGAGAGCTTTAATGGTTCCCGGGCCAATATTCAGGATGTTGGACGAAACATTCCAGTTTGATGCGGTTAGGCCGGCGCCGGAGGTGCCGACACTTTGGAAACTGACTACGGCGGAATCAAAACTGAAATCACCCTGGAATCCGACGAAACTGGCCGAAACCGGGATGTTCGTGGTTGTGACTGTTTGCACGAAGTTGGTTACGGCAGTGGTAACACTGGCGACCGGCAGGAAGACAGAAGAGACAATAGGTGTTCCGGTTGGCGTCGGCGTAGGCGTCGCAGTTGGGGGAGGAGTTGGTGTCGGTGTAGGTGTTGGCGTCGGGGTCGGCGTTGGGGTGGGCGTGGGAGTAGGCGATGGTGTTGGCGTCGCGCACGAATCGCCGGCCTTCGGAATCAGCGCAAACCGAACATCGGGATTACCGGATCGGTTGTCGCCCCATTGCGCATAATAATTGGTATTGCTGGCGGTAGCCTGATCGTAGTCGCCCATATAAGTTGCGTTAATGGCGGGATCGACTCCGACAACGACCGCGAAATCTGAGCTGCTGATCGGGAAATCGCACGGACTGAAGGTGACGGTTGCACCTGAAATCGTCGCGGTCCGGCCCCAATATTCGATTCGGGTGTTCGTTCCACTTCGGCGGCGGTCATAGAAACCAACAAACAAACCGGTTCCATCCGGTGTGACCGCGAGCGAAGGCTGATAGTTATCATTCGTTCCGACATCGGCGTTCACTCGCACCGCAGCGCTCCAGGTCGCGCCCGCATCGGTCGATTGCCGGAAGAAAATGTCCGCGCGATCTGTTCCGGCCGGATTATCGGGATAAACGGTATAGAGATTTCCGCTGACCGGGTTAACGACCAGTTGCGGGAAGGTGCTGGTCCGGAAGGAACCGAGGCCAAGGTCACCGTTGGAGCCAGTCGAAAGAATCGGAGTGACAGTGGTGGCCGCGGCAAAGGTTACGCCCTGATCGGTTGATCGGCGGATGACAATGCTCGGAGTGGTAGTGAACCATTCGCAATAAACATTGTGGTTAGGACCAACCGCGACCTGCCCGCCTTGTCCACTCGCGGAAACGAGGAGAACAGGGGGCGTGCTGAAATTTAAACCGCCATCAGTCGAACGAACCAGCGACATTCCGCCACCGGTCCCGAAGTTTCGCCAAAACATATAGACGTTGCCATTTCCCGTCCCGGCGAAGTTATCGATGGCCATCCATTCTTTGTCTTCATTTCCGCTGGTCACAGTGATGTTTACTGGCCCGGCGAAAGTGACGCCGTTGTCGGTAGAACGATAGACGTTGAGTCGCGTAACATTATTAAAGTTGAGTGTGCCGAGAAGGACCACGCCGGTGGTGGTGTTCCGGGCCAGAATCGGATCGCCCGCATCGCCATTACTGGCAACGGTGGGAAGCGCGCCGCGATCGGTCCATGCTGTGCCAGAGTTGGCTGAGGTGGAAAACCCGGTGAATTTGTTGGCCCCGGCGACGTTGGAACCGGAATCGTTGAAGGAAGAGATGACGTTGGTTCCCGAACCAAGAACGATGGTGGTTTCGCTTTGGGTGTTTTGTGACGTGCTGTCTGCCGCTGGATTATTAACGAGTGGATCAACGAAATTGCTCGTGTCCGTGCCTCCGCTGCTCGGCCCGAAGTTCGTGACCATGGGGAGATAGGTGTTGACGGCGTTGAACGGCCGAATCACTCCGTCGATTTTTCGGGCGCCAGCGAGTCGTTCGATATTCATCTGGGCCGCGGACGACATTTCATCGAAATAATCGGCGGCGAGAATGGCGAGGGCTTCGGCGCGGGTGGTGACTTCGTTTTGGGCGACGAAGTTAGGTTGGGCGGGTTGCGGCGCAGTTGATTGGGCTTGGGATTCCGGCGTGGTGGTTTGTGAGTCAGTAATGGCTGGAGCGGCCGGGAGAGGTTGGAGCGTAGCGATGGTTAGGGCGATGCTGAAGCCGAGAACCAACGCAATTGTCCGATGCACTTCTGTTAAACGACGGTGCCTTTTCATATTTATCCCTTTTGAAGGTGCCTGGGCCGTGTTCAAGAACGGTCTTGCCCACAGCCGTTGATAGCTAAAAAGCCGGGTGAGTAATTACGCTCGTTGTAAAGACTGCCTGTCTGGGCGTCAAGATCATTGGGTGCTATACGTTTCTGTAATCTTATGGGTTGAAGAGTGAAGAGTTGATGAGTTGAAGAGTTGGAGTTGAAGAGTTGAAGAGTTGAAGAGTTGAAGAGTGTCATTCCCCTTCGTGTGCATTCGCGTCCATTCGTGGTAAAAATCTTCTACAAGATTGTGAGTAGCGGCGCGCCCGCAGAAAAGTGAGCCCCGACAAGTGTCGGGGCTTTGGTTTGGTCGGCGGTTCGGCAACCGCCGCTCCTTGGTATTGGAACTTCGTTCTCCGTATTTATTCCGTGAGTGAGAAGGCTCTCGCCCTACCAAAGAAGTGAGGTCCGCAGCGGCCTGAGCGGCATTAGCAACGTGCCGGTCCAGAGCCGATTGGATCGGCAACGTGCCGCCTGCGCGTCCTCTGCGCTCTCCTGTTCAAAGAATCAGGCCGCATCCGCCTTATCATTCACGTGGATTCCACCTTCAACGCTTCAACGCCCCGCTCACGGCCCACCGCGATCGTACACTTCAACCAAACCAATGCCTGTGCCGGAGTTCGTTCCGAAGAGGAGAGCGGTGTAGGCGCCGGGTAGTAAGGAGGAAGCGAGACCGGACTCGAGATCGTTCGAGAGCCCCAGGCCGGCCGCGGTTAATTCAGCGGCAACGATCGGGTCATCCTGCCAGTTATTGTTCGAAGCGATCAACGCTCCATCGCTATTGCGCAATTCGAGTTGCGGATCGGCTAACGCGCCCGAAACGCCAAGATTAGTTAGGCTGGGCCCGATGCCGCGGATAATGATCTTATCGTAGCCAGTAGTATTGCCGAGAATGAATCCGGCAATAACAATGTCGCTGCCGGTGCCGACGTCTGCGCGGGTGCTGATGTTGCCGAGCTTGGAGTCAGCTGAGGGGAGAGATCGTAAATCTCAACCAGCGCCACTCCGGTCGTGTTGTTGTTGCCTCGGACCACGGCGGTGTAAGAGCCCGGGTCAAGGTTTGCGTCGATCGCGGACTCGAGATCGTTTGTCGGCGGAATGCCATCGGCCATGATCAAGGCCGCCTGGTCAGGATCGTCTTGCCAGTTGTTATTCATGATCGTGACGAAACCACCGGTCCCATGCAGTTCCAAGATCGGATCCTGCAGATCGCTACCTGTGCCTATCGAAGGGCCGATCGCGCGAAGCAGGACATGTTTCTGGGTTGTGCCGGTGATGATAAACCCGCCGATGCCGACATTATTACCCGTTAGGACGAGCATGCGGGTGGAGAGATTCAATGCCTGGGCGGCCGGGGTAGGCGATGAGGTTGGGCTTGGAGTTGGAGTGAGGCCCGGTGTGCCGGTCGCGGTCGGCGAAGGAGTTACTGATCCGCCTGGAGTCGGTGTTGGCGTTACGCTTCCTCCCGGAGTCGGTGTTGGTGTTACGCTTCCGCCCGGAGTCGGACTCGGTGTTCCGGTTGGGCCGGGTGTCGGAGTTGGTGTTGCGGTTGGACTTGGGGTGGGCGTTGGGCTCGGTGTGGGAGTTGGGGTTTGAACAGGAGTTGGACTTGGCGTGGCACTCGGAGTCGGGCTAGGTGAAGGCGTCGGAGTCGGCGCTGTCGGCGAGACGCGAACGTAATAAACGTCTTCCTCGAGATTAAAGGTCGCGGCAAAAGCGACATCGCCACCGGTGTTGTCCGAGACGATCGCGTTATAGTCGCCCATTTTATTCTGCTGCGGGTAACCGAGGAATGGATTGAAAGGTCCGGTTACAGGAAGGTTCTGTGACCAGGATACGCCGCCGTCCATGCTATAGGAGTAGAAGAGCTGCGAATCGGTGTTGTTAGATGCGTTGCGAGTATCGAGCCAGACGGAATCGATGCGTCCGTTAGGCGCGACCCCGAATGTTCCCTGCCAATGCCATTTATTGGAGTTAACGGGATCATCGTTCACCCGTTTCGGTGCGCTAAAGGTCAGTCCGCCGTCGGTGCTCCGGGCGAACATCACGTCTGAACCGTTCGGAGCGCCATTGGGGAGGAGGCAGGCCAGGACATAGATATTGTTGTTGGTCGCAGTCCCGGAACGATCGATCGCCAGAAAGAGTTGGCCGACTAAACCTTCGGGATTGATCGCCTCACTGAACCCAAAGGTGCCACCGAGATTGACGGCCGTGCTCTGATCGAACGTTGGGGTAACAGCGCCGTTCTTGGCGTTGCTTGAACGAATGACCCAAACCTGACCGCTACCGGTGTTGACGCCGCCAATGAAGAGGTTGCCGTTGGAGTCGACATCGAGTGTTCCCCACTGTGGCGAGTGCGGGATGTTGACTGGATCCATCCAAACAGATCCGCCATTGGTAGAGCGGCTGAACTGTCGGCCGTTGTAGTTGTTTCCAGAGGTGCTCCACGATTGATACTGAAAATTGTGGCCGGTGCTGTTAGTGGGGTCTAAGACGAACCACTGTTTGTCGCCACCAGTCGCTGGTCCTGAACGGGTGAAGGTGTGGCCCGTATCGACCGACGTCCAGACATCGTCGAAAAAGGTTTGGAGCAGGCTCAAGTAATAGATAGCGTCCGATGTCATCGGCGATTAAAACCGGGTCACTTCGGAAGACGTTATTTTCGAGAACACTGGGGAACGTCCAGTTGTTGCCTCCATTATTAGTGTAACCGTATCCGCTCTGACGGAAATTGGATGAGACACTGTTAAATTGGCGCCAACCAATAACCATGTTGTTGTGATTGGTTGGATCAACGGCGATCGAAGGTTCGTTGGCGGCGTCTCCAGTAATATTCTGACCGCTGGCGTTGACGTTGACCTGATGAATGGTGAACGCGCCATAGGTGAAATCCATCCCGGGCGATTCGACGCCTCCCCAAAGCGGGAGCGGTGCCGGAGGCTGGTCGTATTCCTCCATTTCCTCGGTAGGCAACGGCTTGCGATATTGAACATCGCCTTCCTCAGATTCAGCTGCGAAAGCGATTACGGGAAGGAGAGAGAAAAATGCGAAGAGTAGTGATTTTGACATGCGAAAAAACCTTGAGCAGAACCCAGGGGGGAGAGACGCCGGTGATTTTGATATCTGAGAAGCTCCGTAAAACAAGTTATTTTCCGTCGATGACGGAAATGTCATTTGGCGCGCAAAGCGGGGCGCGTGGAACGCGCGGAGTGATGGAGTGACCTGCCGCGCCGAAGCCTTGGCGAAGGCGGGTGGAGTGGTGGAGTGATGGAGTGATGGAGTGATGGAGTGATTGGAGTGATGGAGTGATGGAGTGATGGAGTGATGTTGTAGCCACGGCCCTGTGGGCCGCACGGTATCCGCCGCATGAGTTGGTGAAGAGTTGGAGTGGTTGAACGGATGAAACACCGAATGGGGAAAAGGTTCTGAGATTTTTAAAGATATGCCGCGCTACTGAGACTCTATCAGCGAAGCGGACACAAAGGGGGATTCGGCCCGCGAATGGCGCGAATGAAACGCAGAATAAGCAAGCAGGCTTTCAAACCTTCCTTCCCATTCGCGTTAATTAGCGTGATTCGCGGGCGCGCATCCGATCAGCAGCAACGCCGAAACCGGACGGCCCATAGGGCCGTGGCTACAACATCCCAATCCCTTTGTGTTCCTTTGACCTTTGTGTGAGGGATCTTATTTGCCTACGGAACAAACGGCGTCGCGACATCACCGAAAACAATCGCGTCATAATTCTGCGCAGTTTGATCGTTCGTGACAGCGGGATAAGTCCGGTTGGCCGGAGTAAAGTTGTATTTCCCGACATTCGCGATTCCGGTAGTCTGGTTCAGGAAAAAGCGTTGAACAGCGATTACATCGACAGTGGTAACGTCGTTGTCGCCACTAGCATCGGCAGCCGTTAGGCGACAGCCGGTCAGGGCAACGATTTGGAGGAAATGACGTTGGATAGCGATGACATCAACGGTGTTGATGCCAGCGGTGCCGGGGGTGAGGGCTGGTTTGGTTGGGGTCACTGTGTAAGTGCCGCCCGAGGCTAGCCCCGCCAACATGTAATTGCCGGAAGCATCCGTCATAGCTGAACCGGTCATCGATCCCGTTAAGTTGAGGGTCACATTGGCGACCGGCGTCGTGGCCGGGGCGGCGCAGTTCGAGACATTACCGGCGATGGAGATTGGCGTCGGGGTCGGAGTGGCGGTCGTGAAGGTAATGGTTAGGCGCGGCGGGTTACTTGGGTTTTCGCGACTGTTGAACCGTTGGGCTGCGCCCGCGTCGACTTCATTGCCGGTAATGACCCATCCGAAATTGGTCGCTGGATTGTGAGCCATCCTTGGACGTCGGCGATCATTCCGCTGCTGCTCCAGAGATAGGTGGTGTTAAGTGGATCGACGTTCGTGGTTGCGCTGGAGGTGGGCGAGAAATCGCCGCCAACTGTCGTCCAAAAACTGGTGTTATAGAACGTATGCAGCCATGTGGCGTCACCGGTCGCGGAGGGAGCGCCCGCGCCTCCTGGCCGCCGGCATCTGAAGCGCCTTCACCCCAATCATGCAATACTTTGCTGAGCGAGATATTCTGTGGGCCTCCGTTGGTTTGAGAGAGGAACATCGAGAGCGTTGCGCCGGTGATGTCGCATTGGTAGGAATCGAAGAGAGATCGAATGCGATCAGTCCGCGACGCAAGAGTGGTTGACCGGTTTTCCGGCGAAAAAGAAGATGCCGGCGCCGTTGCTGAGCGCGCCGTTCGGATCTTCGTAGAGGGTGTTGTCTTTTAGTGGCGCCAAAATCACCGTGCCTGGCGGTGGGGTAGGTGTGGGTGATGCGGTGGGAGTAGGCGTTGGCGTTGGACTAGGCGTAGGTGTCGGTGTTGGAGGTAGGCGTGGCCGTAGGAGTAGGCGTCGGAGTTGGGGGTGGGGTCGGCGTCGGCGTTGGTACCGACGACGGGAGCGCAATTGGCGCCCATCGAGATTTTGATGTCGTCGATGCGCGCGCCTGGCGTGGCTGGTAGCCACCGTTCCGGTGTCGTCGCCTCGACGCCATTTCAATTTAATGCTCTGGCCATTGGCGACGCCGGGAGATTTACCGTTGTAGTGATGTAAGCCGGCAGAGCGTTCGTGCCGCCGGATAGTCCGCTCCAAGCTTGCCTGCCAGCGCAGTGGATTTCCGCTGCCGGTGGTGAGGGTGGTGTTGTAGCCGCCGCTAACGAAAGCTTCCGCCCGCGACCAGGATGTCCTGGAAAGCGCCGCCGGCGACGCTTGGGATGGAGATTTCCAGCACCATGCCGTCGAAAGTCGCCTTCGAGATTGAACAGGTTTCTGAAGGTCAGACTGAGCGGACGCGGAAGTGATCGGAATCGCGGGGGAGACCAGTTCGCTGGTGGCCGCAGTCGTGACTTCATTGGAGAAAGCATCGTTAGGTGCATTGCTCGGGATTGGTGGTTGAGGTCACCCAGTTGGCCAGTGATCCGGTATGCGTCGTGGTCCAACCCGCGGGTAAAGCCGGCGCGACCACGCTATCGAAGTTCTTCGGTGAAACCGATGACTGGCTTGCCCGACGAAGAAGGTAAAGCTCCTGGTCACAGGTCCGAGGCTGCTGTTGATGTTAACGGGAATTGTCAGAAGCGTGCCGCAAGGCGTGTTCGGCGGGACTGTGTAAGAGATGATTTGTGAACCGACCGCGCCGGCCGCGATTGTGCCGTAGTTGCCGGTGCCGCCGCCGGTGACAGCGGCAGTGGTGGTGTTGGCTGGCGTGCCGCAGTACGGATTCACCAGAGGAACGGTTAGGGCCAACGTTTCACCCGGATCAGCGAAACCCGTTTCCGTTACCGCCGGCATCGGTGAAAGTGACGGTGTTCATGGTTAGATTCGGAAGATCGAACGCTTCGACCACGTCGGCCGCGGTGGTGGTTCCACCCGTTGTGGTTGCGCTGAACCCGGCGCCGCGCGTGGCAAACCCGGCCCAGATGTCCTGTTCGTCCGCGCCGGCAAAACCGGCGCAATCGGCGGCGAGGATCGAGTTGCGTGCCTGGAGGATGGTCGGGCTGGCTGGATCGAGTTTCATTCCGTCGGTCACGATTTGGATGGCGCGATCGTTGCCGGTGGCCCAACCCATTCGGGTAATGATGCGAGCCCGCATTTCCAGCAGCATCATGCACCAGACTTCGCCGATGTTGTGAACCTCGTTCGCGGTATTGGGGATAGCCGGGACTCTTATTGTAGGCGCCATCAGTGATGCTGTTTAGAGCGGTGTCGATGTCGGCGAAGGTAAGCGGGTTGTGTGGTTGGCCGGGGCGCAAAGCGGTCGGACCGCCGACGTTGGTTTTCACTGCGTAGGGGAAGCGCCGGATACCATAATAATAATTGTCCGTGCCGACGGTGCCGCCATTGGTGAAATTCAGTGTTACGTATCCGCCCATGGCGTAGATGGCGTTCACATCTTCGTCGGCGGTGGAAAGCAAACAGCGGCCATAGTAATCCCCCCAGCCTTCGCCCATTCCACCGGATTGGGTTGTGGCCAGGCCCGAGGCATTGGCGTGGAGTCGATTCGATAGTGCCGTGGGTCATTTCATGGATGAAGACGTCGGCGTCGATATCGCCATCGCGATCCGGCGTCGGCGCGGTAAAGATGTACATCTGCATACGCGGCAGGCTGCCGTCAGCGCCGGCGTGGCGAAATTGGCGTTGTTCGTGCCGCCGGAGTCCTGTGCTTCCGCGCGAACAAAATCGTTACCCAGTCCGCCGCGTCCGAAGTTGTTCGTTTGAAAATTGCGCGCCGCTTCGGTGAAACCGAATTGATAAATTCGGTCGTGATAACGATTCGTCCAGAAGAAGATATTGGTCACGGTACCCATTCGGTAGTTCGTGCCGGTAGGCGCTTCTTCACCGGCGGTGCCGCCGGGGTTAAAGGAGAAATTGAAGACGCGTCCGGTGCCGGTGGCGCGTCCGGTGGCGTCGATGCCATTGGTTCCGTCAATATCGAGTCCGGCGTCGACATTGTTGCCGGTGGTTACGGCGTTGCCGGCGCCATCGGGAATCCAGCCCAGATTATCGAAGGCTGGCAGTTCGCTAATGTTGGTAATCGTGCTGCGTGAGATTCCGACTCCTTGAATGCCGGATCCGGGCAGAGCGTTGGTGGGCGAAAGCGGGGTCGGGCTATCCGCATCGTAAATCGAATAAGTGACGCTTTGGGTTTGATCGTTGGTGATGTTTTTGCGCCAGAGCAATCGGCCGTCGTTGGCATCGACCAGGATCCACTAGGCATCGTGCGATTCCCACAGGACCATTGAGTAGGCGAGGGTGGCGACGACCGGGTTCGACCGGGAAATAGAACAGTTCGACTTTGATCTCTTCCGTGAACGGGCCCTGGCGTCAGCTTGGTTGTGCGAGTGGTGCGATCGGTGGCAAGAGTGCTTGCAGATCGGCCGAGCTGACCTTGACTTCGATCGTCTTCGCCGCGGCGATGGCAGCAGCGGTCGGAGTGATGCCGGTGGTGGTGGAGAGTCTGGTGTAATCAAGACCGGCGGCGAGGTTTCCGGTGGTGCGCCAGATTCGGCCATCCCGGGTTATTTCTGCGCGGAGGTAACCTTGGAAGACCGGGATACCGTTGATCCGCTGTTCGTATTCGACCCAGGAAAAATTGCCGGCCGGATTGGAGTAATCGGCAACGACATTGAGTTGTCGTGCTTGATCGGGTGTTAGGCCGTAAAGCCCGGCGTTCTCGACTACGAAACGGCGGAAGAGCGGTTCGCGCGCTTCATTGGAGGATTCGGTCAGGGCGGCAGTTGCGCCAGTGATATCCACGATTTCCGGTGCGGTTTGAAACGGATTGGGTTCGACGCGCAGATTTGGAATTCGCTCAGACATTTCGGTAAGACCGGTGGCGAGCCGTTCTCTCGCAGCGGCTCGTGTCCTCGCATCCGATTGCGCGCGATAGGCCGAGATGGCGTCGGTTGAATCTTTCGTGTTACCGAGACGGATGTCGTAGTAATTCGCGGAAGTATTTGCGGTCAGATCAGGCGGAGGTGCTGAGTGGACCGGGCTCGCGATGAGTCCGCAGCCAATTAGAAGGAGAGCGATTTTTTTCATATATTAGATTTCAACCTGCGTCCGGCGTTTCGTTTCGATCGGCTAATGCAGGTTATAGATTTCGAGTAAGCCAATTCCTATGCCGCCATCTTTGCCGGCTAGGATTGCGGTGTATGCTCCGGGGGAAAGAGTGTCGTCCATGCAGGCCTCGCCAGGTGCCGCGTCCGCGCAGAACGTAGCGCAGGCGTTCGGGGGACCGACTTTGTTTGAGCAGTCGTCGTTCTGATCGATAAGAGCGCCGTTGCTATCACGGAGCTCGAGAGTGGGATCGAACAAGGCAGGAGAAACTCCGAATCCAGCCAGTGACGGCCCGATACCGTGGATGAGAACCTCGGAGTTGGTTCCGTCGCCCAGGATGAAACCTCCGATCATGACGTTAGATTCAGTCCGAACAAATCCGCGAGTGCTGATGTTGCTTAATTCCGAATTGGGCGCGTGGCTTAAATCATAGATCTCGACCAGACCGACGCCGGTGCCATTTTCGTTTCCTGAAACAACGGCGGTATACGCGCCGGGATCGAGTGTGACCAGGATGGCTGACTCGAGGTCGTTTGTCGGCGGAATGCCGGTCGCGATGATTTCGGCTTCCTGGGTATCGCGCCAATTATCGTTCGTTATCGTAGTGAATCCGTTAGGTCCGTGCAATTCCATGGTCGGATCGGCCAGTGCATCGCTGACGCCGATGCTACTTAAAGATGGGCCAATGGCTCGGAGTAACATTTGTCTCGGATCGGTGCCGGTGATGATGAAGCCGCCGATGCCGACATTGTTCTCGGTCTCAATATGTAACCGGGTGGAAAGATTAAGCGCGTTGGATGGTCCGGCGTTCGGAGTGGCGGTAGGTGTTGGAGTAGGTGAGTAGGTGGCTTTGGAAGGATTAACGATAACGTTGCTGGTGCCGGTGATGGAAGGATTGTTGGTATCGGTTGCGGTGATGAATTGAAATGTAGACCCAGAGCCAAACAACGTGGCACTGAATGTTCCGGTCCCATTAACTAACCCGCTATCTGCAGGTAGGATGGAGCCAGGGGCGGTGGTGGTAAAATGAATGGTCCCTCCGTAAGTCGTTACCGTATTATTAAAGTCGTCCAGGGCTGTGACGTTAAAATCGAAAGGATAACCGTCGCCAACACCGCCCGGAGCGGTAACGGAAAATTGGGTAGCAGGCCCGACCGTAGGAGTTGGAGTGGGTGTTTGAGTTGGTATCGGGGTCGGAGTGGGAGTTGTGATCGAATCTATTTCCACCGCGCCGATGTCGACTGTGACGTTCAAGATTCGCGGGAACCCGGTGCCGCGTTGATCGAAGAACGGAGGCCCACTGAAAGGAGGATTGGTGATGGCAGCGTTGTCGCCGCCATTGATCGCTGGACTATTAGGCTTGAAGTAAATGCGTCAGGGTTGGTCCGCCATTATAGACCAGCGGATTGAGATGCGGATCGATCGGAGAAGCACGTGTCCCGACCAAGTCACCGTTAGTGCCAGCAGTGAAGCCGGTGCTGCCTTCGTCTATCCCAATTAGATTGTGACCCAAGGTAACGAAAGCGTGACGCACATCAGGACCAACCAATGGTGCGCTGTTTCCGGCAACGATGGTATTCCAAATTTGGAATAGTCCGCCGCCAGTATTCGAAACGCCGCCGCCCTCTTCCGCGTGATTATTGGTGATGGTGCAGTTGACGACGCGGACTGACCCGCTACCGCTGTTAACGATTCCACCTCCCTGGGCTATACCGAGTGTGCCGACCGTGTTTCCGCTAATGGTCGAGTTGGTAACGTTAACCGTTCCAGTGCTTGAATTCGCAATTCCGCCGCCTGAGCCCTGACTGTTGGAAGTAAGCGAATCGTTGTTAGTGATACTGCTGTTCGAAATGTTCACCGTCGCAGAGCTGGCGTTGAGGATGCCGCCGCCTTGGTCTGCGGCAGAGTTATTATCAATGGTGCTCTCACTAATAGTAATGTTTCCTGGGCCGATGAAAACACCGCCGCCTCCGTTGGTGGAAACGTTGTTACTGATAACGCATCGGACGATATTTAGCGGGCCGGTGCCGTAGTGCGATATACCGCCATCTGTGCTGTGGCCGTGAACCAGACTTAGTCCGGACAAGGTCACTGTCCCCGGATTGTGTGTCACGAAGACGGGAACGAGATCATTCCCTGAAATGCTTAATTGACCAGCTCCCGGGCCGCTGATGGTCACGTCTCGAAAAGTGGCCAACGGGCTGGATAGTGTGATGAGGTTTTGAGGCATATTGAAAGTGATGGTGCTGCCTATGCAGGCATCCGAGATGGCTTGCCGCAGGGAACCGGGTCCGCTGTCTGCGTTGGTCGTTACGACTGGGTTAGGGATGCAGGGGGGCGGGGTGGGGGTAGGCGTGGTGGTTGGGGCAGGGGTGCCGGTTGGAGTTGGGGTCACAACCGGTGTTGCCGTGGGAGTGATAATAGGCGTCGCGGTCGGAGTAGGAGTTGGTGGACCGGGAGTCGGGGTAGGTCCGACTGGAGTACAGGTGAAACTCGATGCGACTTTAACGTCGTCGATACGCGTCCCAGCCAAGCCGGCGGCAACGCTGCCGGTGTCGTCGCCGGTGCGCCATTTCAGTTGGATGCTTTGGCCGTTGGCCGCTGCCGGCAGACTCACTGTAGTAGTGATGTAAGCAGGAGCCGCGGTGGTTCCTGCGGATAATCCGCTCCAACATTGCCGGCCGTTCAGCGGATTGGTGGCTGCGCTGATGGTCTTGTTGTAGCCGTTGCCGCCATCAGGAAAACTACCACCCGCCACGAGAATATCCTGGAACGCTCCACCGGCGACGTTTGGGATCGATATCTCTAAGACCAATCCATCGAATGCTGTGGTTAGGCTGGTTTGAAGATTGAAAAGATTGCGGAAACTCAGCTGGGCGTTGGCGGAGGTAATCGGGATACGCCGGGGAGACAATTTCACTGGAACCGGCGGTGGTGATCTCATTGGAAAAGATATCGTTAGGGGCGCTGCTTGGATTCGTTGTCGAGGTTACCCAATTTGCGAGTGAACCGGTGTGGGTGCTGGTCCAGCCTGCGGGTAACGCGGGAGCAACCACGCTGTCGAATGTTTCGTTGAGGGCGAAGGTTGGTTGGCCAACCAGGATGGTGAAGCTTCTGGTCACGGGACCAAGACTGCTGTTGATGGTCACCGGTATGGAGAGCAACGTGCCGCAGGCCGCATTCGACGGAACGACATACGAAATAATCTGGGAGACGGAGCCGGCGGCGGGAATAGTGCCGTAGTTGCCGATCTGGCCGCCGATGGTGGCGGTGGTGTTGTTGGCCGGAGTTCCGCAGAACGGGTTAGTCAACGGAACGGTCAGGAGAATGGTTTCACCGGGATCGGCGAACCCGTTACTGTTACCGGTTAGGTCACTGAAAATAACTGCGCCAATTTTGAGATTTGGAACGTCGAACGCATCGATAATGTCGCTCGCGAGTGTTGTGCCGCCGGTGGTGGTTGAGCTCAAGCCCGCGCCCCGCGTGGCGAACCCGGCCCAGATATCCTGTTCGTCCTCACCGCCGAAGCTGGCGCAGTCCGCGGCCAGAATTGCGTCGCGCGCCTGAAGCGGGGTGGGGCTGGCCGGATCCAACTTCATTCCGTCGGTGACGAGTTGGAGGGCGCGTTGATTGCCGGCGGCCCAACCCATGCGGGTGATAATGCGGGCGCGCATTTCAAAAATCATCAAACACCAGATCTCACCGATGCGGTGCGACTCGTTAGCGGTAAAGATGACGGACGGGCTTGGGTTATAGGCGCCATCGTTGATGTTGTTCAGGACAGTATCCATATCCTGAAATGTTAACGGATTATGCGGTTGACCGGGCCGAATCGCACCCGGACCGCCCACATTGGTTTTCACCGCGTAGGGAAAGCGGCGGATACCGTAATAATAATTGTCTGTGCCGGTGGTGCCGCCCGGGCCAACGAAATTAAGAGTCACGTAGCCGCCCATTGGGTAGAGGCCATTCACATCTTCGTCCGCGGAAGAGAGGATGCAGCGGGCGTAATAGTCTCCCCAACCTTCACCCATTCCGCCGGACATGGTGGTGGCTAGCCCGGATGCATTGGCATGAAGTCGATTCGATGTGCCGTGAGTTAACTCATGGATATAGACGTTGCCGTCTATCGATGTGTCCCGATCTGGATTGGGCGCGGTGAAGATAAACATCTGCATCCGGGGCTGACTGCCGTCCGCCGGAGTACCGAAGTTGGCGCTGTTCGTGCCTGACGAATCCTGCGCTTCCGCGCGGACGAAGTCGTTGCCCAGACCGCCGCGTCCGAAGTTGTTTGTTTGAAAATTGCGGGCCTGTTCGGTGAACCCGAGTTGGTAAAGGATATCGTGATAACGGTTGGACCAGAAAAAGAGATTGGTCACGATGCCCATTCGATAATTTGTGCCGGTGGGCGGTTCTTCGTTAGGTGTGCCGCCGGGGTTGTATGGAAAATCGAAGACGCGTCCGGTGGCGACGGCGCGTCCATTCGGATCGACGCCATTTGAGCCATCGATGTCGAGGCCGGCATCCACGTTGTTTCCAGTGGTCACGGCATTGCCGGCCCCGTCTGGAATCCAGCCGAGATCATCGAAGGCGGGCAACTCGCTGATTAATGTAAGTGTGCTGCGCGTTGTCGGGATGCCTTGAATGCCGGAGCCGGGCAGTGCGGTCGTAGGCGAAAGCGGTGTCGGGCTCTCCGCATCGTAAACTGAATAGGTAACGCTTTGGGTTTGGTCCTGGGTGATGTTCTTTCGCCAGAGCAACCGGCCATCACTGGAATCGATCAGGATCCAGTAGGCGTCATGCGGTTCCCAAAGAACCATTGAGTAGGCGAGGGTAGCCTGACCGGGCACGGTGGAGAAATAGAAGAGGTCGACTTTGATTTCCTCGGTGAACGGTCCCGGCGAAAGGGTGGTCCGATGCGCCTGTTGATCGACCGACAGGGTTCGCAGATCGGACGAGATGAGGTTTACGTCGATCAGTTTTGCGGCGGCGACGGCAGCCGCGGTGGGCGAAAGGTGTGGCGCTGGCGGGAAGTCGGGTGTAATCGAGTCCGGGGGCGAGGTTGCTCATGGTCCGCCAGATTCGGCCATCGTTGGTTAGGGCGGCGCGGAGGTATCCTTGGAACATTGGGATTCCGTTAACGCGTTGCTCGTATTCGACCCAGGAGAGGTTGCCGGCGGGGTTGCTGTAATCGGCCACAACCTGGAGTTGCTGCACTTGTGCTGGTGTTAGGCCATACAATGCCGCGTTCTCCGAAACGAATTGGCGGACAACAGATTCGCGTGGCGCGGTCGAAGCGTCCGGTCAGGGCGGCAGTCGAGCCGGTTACATCGACGATTTCTGGCGCTGTTCGGAACGGATTATTTTCGACCCGGAGATTTGTGATTTGTGATTGGAGGGTGCGCTTCCCGGTCGCAATCAGAGCTTGAGTGGCAGCTGAACCGTTGGAGTCGGTTTCGGTGCGAATATCGTAGTTCTCGAATGATTTATTCTGGGAAAGCGGAATGCGGGGGAGGGGCGGAAATGGCTGAACCAGCCGCCAAGGCGCAGATCGAAATGATGAAAACCCCTTTGTTCACATGTAGTGATTGACGGCTTGGATAGAGCTGAGCCCGCGAAGATGCGTCAGATCACTTTCCCCCGGGGGAGTTATTACTCGATGATTTAGCAGGTTGTCGAGATTTTTTTGTGTTAAGCCTTGTCGTTTTGTCCTGGCCCGATTCGTCCTCGTCCTCGTTCTCGTTCTGCGCGGAAAGCAGCAGGACCGTTGTCAGCGCGTCGGGCAAAGGCTTGCGCAATCTCATCGCCGATCTATTTGCCGCGATTTTCGAGTCCGAGGACGAGGACGAGGACGACGACGAGGCTCATCGAGGAAACCGGCGGCCCACCCGCTTCGTCGCATGGCAGGCAGGGCCGTGGCTACAGCGCACTTGCGCGGCTGAACGCGGCTGCTCTAGTCCCTTTCGACTCTTTGACGCTTATGAAAATCATCTCCCTGTCTCCACGAGCCCGGCGCGCCTGTTATCCAGTCACATTGCTCATCGTAATTGGCTGCGTTACATCTCTCGACTGCAACGCCGCTAAACCCGAAGCACCTAAGAAAAACGTGATCACGAAAAAAACGGATAACCCATTGCTGACGGAAAGCACTTTGCCCTATCAGTATCCGCCCTTCGACAAGATCAAGGACGAACATTTCCAGCCGGCGCTGGAGCAGGGAATCGCGGAGGAAGAGAAGGAAGCCGAAGCGATCGCCAATCAGAAGGACAAACCGACGTTCGAAAACACGATCGTGCGCCTCGAAAAAACGGGCAACTGCTTGATCGCGCGCAACGCGCTTTTTCCAATTTGGCCGGCGCGCAACACGAATCCAACCCTTCAAAAGATCGAGAAAGAAATGGCGCCAAAGTTTGCCGCGCATATGGATGCGATCCGGCTGAATGGCGCAGCTCTTCGCCCGGATCGAAGCCCTCTACAACGACCGCGACAAAAGCGGCCTGGACGCGGAATCGAAATGGCTGGTCGAGCGGTACTACAAAGATTTTGTTCGAGCCGGCGCCAGACTCTCCGAAGCAGACAAGACGAAACTGAAAGCGATGAACGCTGAGTTGGCCACGCTTCAGACCACTTTCGAACAAAATGTGCTCAAGGAAAAGAACGCCAGTTCGACGGTGGTAGATGATCGCGCTGATCTGGCTGGCCTATCCGACAATGAGATCGCCGCCGCTTCCGCCGCGGCCAAGGCCGACGGCAAAGAAGGCAAATTCGTTATTCGGATGTTGAACACCAGCGGTCAACCGCCGCTCGCGTCGCTCCAGAATCGTCCGTTGCGCGAAGAAGATCATGCAAACCTCGCTGGCCCGGAACAGCCATGGCGGCGAATGGGACAACAAGGAAGTCGTTATTCGCACGGCGAAATTACGCGCGGAACGGGCGGTGTTGCTCGGTTACCCGAATCATGCGGCCTATCAACTCGAAGATCAAACGGCCAAGGATGTTCCGACGGTGAACAAGCTGCTGGCCGATATCGCGCCGGCCGCCGTGGCCAACGCAAAGAAAGAAGGCGCTGATATTCAGAATGTCATCGATCAGGAAAAAGGCGGTTTCCAACTGGCCGCGGCGATTGGGATTTCTATTCGGAGAAAGTCCGGAAGGAAAATTACGCCTTTGACGAATCGGAACTGAAACCTGTACTTCGAACTCAACCATGTTATCGTCGACGGCGTCTTTTTCGCCGCGGAAAAGCTCTACGGAATTACTTTCAAAGAGCGGAAGGACCTTCCGGTTTATGTTCCTGATGTTCGGGTCTGGGAAGTGTTCGACGCGAATAGAAACCGCTCGCGATTTTCATCGGCGATTATTATGCCCGACCGTCAAAGCGTGGCGGTGCCTGGATGAATTCGTATGTGGCGCAGAGCGCTCTTTTCGGAACCAAACCGGTCGTAGCCAATCATCTGAACATTCCGAAACCGCCGGCGGGTCAACCGACCTTGCTGACCTATGATGAAGTGCGCACGGCGTTTCATGAATTTGGTCATGCGTTGCACGGAATGTTTTCAAACGTGAAGTATCCGCGGTTCAGCGGCACGAGTGTTCCGCGCGATTTTGTCGAGTATCCTTCGCAGGTGAACGAGATGTGGGCGACTTGGCCGGAGATTCTGAAGAACTACGCGAAGCATTATAAGACGGGGGAACCGATGCCGACCGAGTTGCTCGACAAGATGCTGGCCGCGGAAAAGTTCAATCAAGGTTTCAAAACGACCGAATACCTTGCGGCTTCGTTGCTCGATCAGTCGTGGCATCAACTAACCCCGGAGCAGGTTCCGACCGATGCGCTCGCTTTCGAGGCGGAGGCGCTGAAGAAAGCGGGCGTTGATTATCCGCCGGTGCCGCCGCGTTATCGGTCGACGTATTTTTCGCACGCGTTTGCTGGTGGTTATTCGGCTGGATATTACTCGTATCTTTGGAGTGAAGTGCTCGATGCCGATAGCGTGGAATGGTTCAAGAAACACGGCGGACTGACCCGCGAGAACGGAGATCATTTCCGCGAAACTCTGCTTTCGCGCGGTGGGAGTAACGACGCCATGGCGTTGTTCCGCAATTTCTACGGCGGCGATCCGGATGTGAAACCGTTGTTGGAGCGAAGGGGATTGGTGGTTGAGGGGAAGTGATTGAGAGGTAAGTTGAAGGGTTAAAGGGTTAAAACGGTTGAAGCGTTGAACGCGTTGAGATTAAAGCGTTGAATGCTGCTCTTTCACTTGCTCTTGCTCGAATGGGAGCGACAATTGGAGTCGAATCTCCGCTCGTTATTGAGCAAGACGCGAGCGGTCCGCGCTCGGACTACCAAAAGTCAGGCCCTCTCGGCCATTACTTAGCACGACTCGGGGGTCTACGGTCTAACTCCAACGCTTACGCTTCACCCGCGCATCGCCAAGCGTTACGTCGCCGTGGCAGGACTCTTAGCTCTCTAACTCGTTTTACGATCACGCTCTGCCTGCCATTGCCTCGAGCGCGCGACCATGGACGGCCATTCTCTTCAATAATGCTGAACTGGACCGAATTTCGTTTCCGGCCGTCGGGCATGATGAAATCGTACCGGAGGATTCCTTCTTGTTTCGCCCCGAGACGAAGGATGGCTTTCGCGACGCCATGTTCGTTCGTCGGTGATGAATTGGACGCGGACGCAAAAGAGACTTTCAAATGCGAAATGCAACATCAGGAGTTTGGCCTCGGTGTTGACGAACGTCCGTTGCCAGGACGCGAGCATCCAGGTCCAGCCAATCTCCAGATTTCGGTTTTCCCGTTCGATGTTGCAGAAACGGGTCGACCCGATGACGCGTCGCGGATCGAGGAGTTCGATTGCGAACGGGATGACAGTTCCGTCAGCCTGACCGTCCAACGCCAGGCGATGTAGTCATCCACGGTTTCGGCGGAAGGAACGATGGTGTACGGCAGATTCCAGAGGTCGCCATCGGCAGGCGGCCTGGACCAGTTCGGCGCGCATCCGCGCCAGGAGCGGGCGAAGCTGAACCCTGGGACCGACCAGCGAAGCCATGTAGCGGTGGAGTGGAAAGAGTGATGGAGTGATGGAGTGATGGAGTGATCAACCTTGGATGTTCGAGGTTGGAGGTTGGATGTTCAATGTTGAAGCGTCGAAGCGGACATGGGATGCGAGGGCCCGCGAATCACGCTAATTAACGCGAAGGAAGAGTGGACGACTTAACAGCGCTGCTTATTCGCGTTTCATTCGCGGAATTCGCGGGCGAACCTGTCCGAGAGTTCTGCTCGAGAGCGTCTCGTGCCACCTTCGTGAGACAGCGATTGTCTTTATTTTCCGCTTCTCGTCTGCGCTGTTCCGTCTATAAGAGGAAAGACAAAGCCGCAATCCGACTGCGCCTTACCGCTCATCATGGCGAACCAACCTCCCGTTATCACCCTCAATAATCTGCCGAATTTGCCGCGGCCGCCCATGCGGTTGATTGGCACGGTGATCGTGGTCGCCATTTTCGGGATTCTGCTCTGGACCTCCTATTATACCGTGGCGGCGGAATCCGAAGGAGTTGTTCTGCGGTTCGGGAAGTTTCTGAAAACAGTGGAACCGGGATTGCATTTCAAGTTGCCGCTCGGGATCGATGAAGTGACCGTCCTGCCGACGCGCCGGCAATTGAAGCTCGAGTTCGGATTTTATACCTCGGGCTATACGAATCCCGATCAAGCGCCGCGGGATCCAGTCGCGGAAAAATCAATGGTGACGGGCGATTTGAACGCGGCCCTGGTGGAGTGGGTGGTGCAATATCGGATCGATGATCCGAAAGAGTATCTCTTCGATGTGCGCAATCCCGGCCAGACGCTGCGTGATTTGTCCGAAGCGGCGATGCGCGAAGTGATCGGCGATCGGACGGTCGATGAAGTGATCACGATCGGCCGGCAGGACATCGAGATCTCGGCGTTGACCCGGATGCAGGAACTGGCCAAGCGCTACAAACTCGGTGTGCGGGTTGACCAGGTGCAGTTGAAGAATGTGAATCCGCCGGCGGAGGTGCAGGCTTCGTTCAACGAAGTGAACAAAGCGCAGCAAGATCGCGAGAACGCGATCAACATTGCGAACGGCGACTACAACGAAGCCGTGCCGAAAGCGAAAGGCCAGGCCGACCAAACGATTCGCGGCGCGGAAGGTTACCGGTTCAAACGAGTGAACGAAGCGGAAGGCGATGTCGCGTCGTTCAACGCCATGCTCGCGCAATACATCAAGGCGCCGGAGATCACGCGCACCCGGCTTTACCTGGAAACGATGGGCGACGTGCTTCCGGATATGGGACCCAAGATCATCATCGATGATTCGATGAAGCAATTGCTGCCGATCCTGCCGCTGTCGATTAAACCACCGGAGGTCAAATGAACAAGCGGGGTTGCCTTTGGTTCGTTGTTATCGCGGGAGCCCTGTTGTTGTTCCGGGGCGTTCTTGGTTGCTTCTACGCGGTCCATCAGATCGAGCAGGTAATTGTCACCCAGTTTGGCAAGCCGGTGGGCGAACCGATTACCGAGCCAGGTCTGCATCTCAAGCTGCCCTTCATCCAAGAAGTGAACCGAATCGATAAGCGGTTTCTGGAATGGGACGGCCCGCCGGTCGCGATTCCGACCAGGGATAAGACCTATATTCATGTCGATACCTTTGCGCGCTGGCGCATTTCTGACGTCCAAGACTTACTTCGTGCGGCTGCATGACGAACGCAGCGCCCAGTCGCGTCTCGAGGACATCCTGGGCAGCGAAACCCGCAACGCGATTGCCAAGCACGATCTGATCGAAATCGTGCGCACGGATAAGGACCGGAAACCGATGCACGACGAGACTCTCAAGGCGGGACCGGTGGGTATCGGAACGATTGGTGTGTTGCCGCCGATCGGGTTTGGGCGGTTGAAGATCGAAGCCGATATCAAGAAAGCGGCAGCGGTGAAGCTGCAGGAGTTTGGAATCGAGTTGCTCGATGTGCGGTTGCGGCGGGTGAATTACAACCCGGATGTGCTGGGTCGGATCTACCAACGCATGATCAGCGAGCGGCTGCAGATTGCGCAGCGATTCCGTTCGGAAGGCGAAGGCGAAGCGGCGCGCATTGCCGGACAAAAAGAGCGCGACCTGAATGAGATTCAATCCACCGCCTATCGCCAGGTGCAGGAAATCCGCGGAGAATCGGATGCGAAAGCCACCGAGATTTACGCGCGGGCTTACACCCAGAATCCGCAGGCGGCCGAGTTCTACGGTTTTCTCAAGAGCATGGAGACCTATCGAAAAGTCCTGACCAAGGATTCCACGCTGGTCCTTTCCACCGATAGCGATCTGTTCAATTTGTTAAAGCGCGCCGGGGCGAAGCCGGGGGCGGCGCCGGGGCAGGGGCGGTTGAAGAGTTGAAGAGTTGAAGAGTTGAAGAGTTGAAGAGTTGAAGAGTTGAAGAGTTGAAGAGTTGAAGAGTTGAAGAGTTGAAGAGTTGAAGAGTTGAAGGAGATTGAAGAGTGAGTCGCAAACTCCCCCGGCGTCCTGCCGTACCCGCATTAGCGCTCATTCGTGGGAACGTCACTTTCTTCGAAACGCAATTTGCAGGCGGCGAGACAGCGTAGGTAGCCCTGCAAGGGCTGAAAGCCAGACATCTGAAATCTCGTTGCCAGTCCGAAATTTCGCGAGCCAGCTGAATCTTCCGAGCGAGCTCCGAAAGGTTAGTCAAGCGTACGTTAAAGTAAGTGAGGCCTGTAGGGCATGTTTAGCAACGTGCCCGGGTCGGCCGACGCTTTTCACGTTCCACCTTAACGATGTCGTCCCATGGGACCTATGAGTCCCATGGGACATATGAACGAGAATTTCCGCTTACGGGAAAATTCGGTCGGCTACTGTGTCCGTGTGATAGGAAGTGTGTTCCCGTAACTGGAACCAGCCACTGTCGGGTTTCGACATATCGGTAACGGCGTTCGCTTCGTTCGTGGCGAAGTCTTGCCAGGAATTGTAACGGGCAACCGTCAAGTAACGTCCATGGCCCGCCTTCGAGGTGCTGCAGGAGAACGTTGCCAGCGCTGGTGTCACCCTGTCCCGGTCCTTGGCTCAGCATTTTCTCCAATTGCTCGCGGTGCCCGACGGTTGGGCGATAGACCGAAAGAACATAGACCGCGCCGCTTTTTTTGTCGTTTTCACCAATCCCCATTGCCTTGGTGAACTCGGCCCAGGATGGGCCATTGCAGTAGGTATCGTTATGCCATTCCGATAGGTCGCGCACGCCAGGAGATGGGGCTGGTCGGGACGCAGCAACGTGAGGCGGTCGTTCCCATATGCTGGATCACGGCGTAATCCCATGAATCGCCTTCCTGGTGACGCAAGACCAGCGCGTGCCCGGGCATTGGTTCTGTCGGGTCGGCAGTCTTAAGATTGTCGCCCAGCTGAGCGGCCTTGCCCATCGCCGCTTTGGTGAAATGAACATGATACACGTCCGTTCGTTGAGGCGCACGTGGTTGTGGCCGATTGCGCATTTGTCGCTGGAGTTGCGGCGGCAGAAGTCGTTGTTGCCGCCGACGGTTTTGCAGGCGACGAGGCGATTGAGAGTTTCGGACGCGGGGTTGACGATTGTGCGTTGAGAGATGCAATTGGGACCAGGGCGAAAATCGCGATGGCTATGGTCGAGGTGGATAATTTCATGGTGGTGCTTTGGTTGATTCGAGGTTGAGTAACGAGTTTCGTTCGGGAAGGCAAGGAGGAAGTGAATGGTGAATGGTGAATGGTGAAGGGTTGAAGGGTTAAAGAGTTAAAGAGTTGAAGGTGAATATTAATTGGTGGAAATGAAATCGATCTCAAATTGCGATCTGAATGAACTACCAGTACGATGTCGTTATCCTTGGCGCCGGACACAACGGGCTCGTCTCGGCCGCTTATCTCGCCGGGGCAGGATTGAGTGTTCTCCTTCTGGAAAAAGAGGATTGCGTCGGAGGCGCAACGACTTCCCAAAAGGTTTTCCCGGATTACGAAGCTTATCTCTCGCGATATTCTTATCTGGTAAGTCTGGTTCCGGAGAAAATTATTCATGATTTGGACCTGAACCTTGAGTTGCGCCGGCGCAAGGTCGCGTCCTTCACGCCCTATCGAAGGAACGGTCAGCATGATGGTCTGCTGTTGAGTAATATTTCAGACGAACTAAGTCGCCGTTCGCTTTTCGAATTGACCGGAAGCCATAACGAGTTCGAGCAACTCCAGAAGTTTTATCGGTTGTCGCAGGTTTTTGCTGAACAGGTCTGGGACACGATGCTGGAGCCGTTGGCGCCGCGGGCGGAATTCAAGCGGCGTTTTGAAATCGATGACCTGCATCGCGAATCGTGGCGAAGCCTGGTCGAGGAACCGCTTGGTCGCGCGGTCGAACGTTATCTGCAAGACGATTTGGTCCGCGGCGTGGTCTTTACCGATGGCAAGATCGGCGTCTTTACTCATCCGCACGATGAGACGCTGCTGCAGAACCGGTGTTTTCTTTATCACCTAATCGGAAACAAGACTGGCGAATGGAAAGTGCCGGTGGGCGGAATGGGGAACGTGGTCCGCCAACTAGTGCATGCCGCCTGTTCGAACGGGGCTGCGGTCCAGACCAATGCTAGCGTAACGAAGTTGGACGTTAGTGGGAAGATTCGGCGCGTGGAATTTCTGCATCATGGGAAGAAGCATGAAGTCGAAGCGCGATTTCTCCTGGTGAACTCTGGATCGAACGTATTGGCACGGCTTGTTGGTGAGGAGTATCAGCCGGACGCAACGAACGAAGGGTCGGTCTTCAAGATAAACATGCTGCTGCGCCGGTTGCCGAAGTTAAAGGCAACTCGTTACCCTGTTCGCGAAGCGTTCTGCGGGACGTTTCACATCGATGAAGGCTATGAGGAAATGAAAAGCAGTTACGAGCAGGCGAAGCGAGGAGAGTTGCCAGGTAAACTTCCGGGCGAGATCTATTGCCACACTTTGACCGATGACAGCATTCTCGCTCCCGAGTTGCGTGGACAGGGATTTCATACCCTGACCTTTTTTGGACTCGATACGCCATTTGGTTTGTTTGATGGTAACGAAATGAGGAGACGCGTCAGCGGACTCAGGAACGGTTTATTTCTGGGTTGAACGAATGGTTGGCGGAACCGTTGGAAGATTGTTTCGCGATCGCGGCCGACGGATCGCCGTGCATTGAAAGTAAGAGCCCGGTTGATATCGAAGAAGCGCTGGGCCTTTATCACGGCAACATTTTTCAAACCGCATTGACGTTTCCGTTCGCCGAGACTGCGGAGGAAGCCGGAACGTGGGGAGTGGAAACGAAATGGGAAAATGTTTTTCTGTGCGGATCGAGCGCGCAACGTGGCGGAGCGGTCAGCGGAATTCCTGGTCACAACGCTGCGATGAAGGTGTTTGACGTGATGGGGTTTTAGGCGGGGTGGTCCAGGTTTGCGGAAGGGGCACGGATGAACACCTGCCGCGCCGTAGTCCCGGCGCGAGGCGGTTCATCTGGATTTGGGATCCCAATCCTTCATTCTGCTCTTTCACTTGCTCTTGCTCAATAACGAGCGGGATGATTGGATTCGAATCGTCGCAGACCGCCTTCTAGCAAGAGCAAGCGAAAGAGCAGGATTAAGGAAGTTTCCTAACACGACCGTCGCTCCTACTGATGCGCAGCAGTGCGATAAGCGGGCGTCGCGTGCGCATTCGGATGCGTAACGACCTGCACATCGCGGCCAGTTGATTTCGGCGACGACGATGCCGACGGTGGCGAGAAAATCCAATAACAAATAGCGACGCCTATCGCCGTAAAGAAAATGAGAGCGAGCAATGTGTTTTGCGCCGGGACCGGACTGAGCCTGACCGATCCGTTTCGGTTAAGTCGTTCGGCTTTTCGTCGTTGTTTGAATTTCTCGGGGAACGCTGGGTTCCCAACTTCGTCGGAGTAAAGGTTCACGATCGAGATCGGCTCGCCGTAATGCATTTCTACGCGCCGAGGTCGTGCAGAGAGGATTGCCAGGGCCAATGTTGAGAGAGCAATTCCGCGACCCGTTTTGAAAGAAGAATATGTCCGGAGTCACCGCAATCCATCACCAGATGGGCGATACTGACTGCTGGGCCGGTTACGCTCGATTTGTCAGTAGCGTCGGTCAATCGTTGGAGGGGTCCGCTATGAATGCCCATCCGGACTTTGAGGTCGCGATTGTTTTGGAGCGCTTTGCTGAGTTGGATGGCGCATCGAGCCGGGGCATCTGGATTGTCGGCAAAAACGAGAGCGATACCGGACCCGGTTGATAACCAGAGCAAGTTATCAGCGGTTTCGGCGGCGCGAAACGCGTCGGTGTTACGGACTTCCTGACTCAGCCATGGAGCGCTTCGTATTGCTCAGTTACAGGCAGCCGCGAGTAACCGATGATGGCGATGAAGAGGACATGTCCGGTATCAAGGTCGAGATCGGCGTTGACTTCAGACATAGACGGTCGCGATCGCGCGCGACGTCAAAAAAAGGTAGCTGCTCTCGCGCCAAAACGTCAGTTGTTGAAGGATTTCGGGTGCGGCGGAGCGTTGTTGTACTGTAGGAGCGGAGCGTTGGAGCGGGAGCGGAGGGGGGGAAGGCAGCTTTGGAGCGTTGAAACTTGTAGACAGTTGGAGCGTTGGAGCGTTGAAGCGTTGGAGCGTTGGAGCGGGAAAACGGGAGGCCGGGTTGTTGTATTCCTCTCGCACTTTACTTTCACTTACACCTCTGCGCGCGGGGAATTGAAAACATCGTCTCTCCCTACCAAAGAAGTGAGGACGCTGCCGGGGTATTATGGTTTACAACGTGCCCGGGTCCGAGCCGGAATGGCATTTTCGCGCTCCACCTGACCCTCTCCGCGTTCCCTTTGCGCTCTCTGCCCGCTCGCGAATACTTTCGGAGTTCAAATCTTCATGTGGCTTCGGTGATTGTTCATCAAGCTATTGGCTTGACTTCAAAACCGTCTAGCGCGTAAAAGGAGGAAGGGTGACAGGGGGAAAAGGGGAATAATCCCGCAATCTGCAAGGAGTCCGAATCACCATGAAAAAATTCACATTACCATTCTCTTGGCTTGCGTGTCGTTTGCCACAGCGGCTGAGCCTCAGGAAGACGCGTTTACCAGGGATTTAGGAAAATTTTTTAAGGGCGCGCGAACGTTCCGCCACCGCCGACTCATCACGATCGGTCGGATATTATTCATCGTTGGAACGAGATTGCGATCGATGCGACCGGGCTTGATCACACCCCGGTGGTGCCGGGTGATCCGCGAGTCTTCGGCGAACAGCTCGGGCCTGGCCGGTCGGCCCGCGCGATGGCGATTATTCACATTGCGATTTTCGACAGTATGAACGCGATTGAGCGCAATTACCAGGGCTACACGAACGTTCAATCGTATCATAACCCGATTTCCGAGGACGTGGCAGTCGCACAGGCTGCACATGATACGCTGGCCGCGCTTTATCCGTCGCAGGTTGCGGCTTTCAATGCACGATTGGCAGAAGATTTGGCCCAGGAAAACAATACCCAGAAAAGAACGAACGGAATCAATCTTGGCCATCGAGTGGCGAAAGCTATTATGACCATGCGGGTTGGCGATGGATCGGAAGTTCCGGAACCAGGTGTTGGCGTTGATTTTTTCCCGAGCGATCAGCCCGGGCATTGGCGGCAGGATCCAATCAGCCAGATTCCGCTGGCTCTGGGCGCGCATTGGGGTGCGTGCGTCCCATTCATGCTGACTTCTTCACAGCAATTTCCCTGTCCGGCGCCGCCGGCATGACGAGTGACGCATACACAACCGCCTACAACGAGGTAAAAGCGATCGGTGGCGACGGGATAACGACGCCTTCAACACGAACCCCGGAACAAACGTTTACCCAGTATTCTGGGCCTACGACGGAACACCGAGCCTTTGTGCTCCACCGCGGCTTTACAATCAAATTACTGTCCAGATTGCGGACAACACTCACGTAGACAAGATTCAGCTTTCGCGGCTGCTGGCGTTGGTCAATACCGCGATGGCCGACGCTGGCATGTCTGCTTGGGAATCGAAATTCCATCAGGATCTTTGGCGACCAATCACCGGAATCCGAGAGTCCGATCCGGGGACTGGCCCCACGGGGATGGGCGATGGTAACCCCGCAACGATCGGTGACCCGAATTTTACGCCGTTCGGTGCGCCGGCCAGCAATTTGCAGGGCCCGAATTTACGCCGCCTTTTCCTGCTTATCCGTCAGGTCATGCCACCTTTGGTGGGGCGCTCTTTGAGACCCTACGGCGATTTTATGGCACGGATAATATCGGGTTCAACTTTGTTTCCGATGAGTTCAATGGCGAACCAGAGATAATCAGGGAAACGTTCGGCCATATATGCCACGCCATTTTTCGCGATTCTCGCAGGCCGAGGAAGAAAACGGCCAGAGGCGGATTTATCTTGGAATTCATTGGGCCTTCGACAAGACCGCAGGAATCAAGCAAGGGGAGAGATTGCGGATTGCGTTTACGATCACGCGTTCAAGCCGGTGCGGGGGCACTAGGAGCGTTGATGGGTTGAAGCGTTGAAGGGTGTCATTCCCTTCGTGTGCATTCGCGTCCATAGTGGTAATAAATCTTCTACCAACGATCGCCCGACCCTATTCGGCCTATAGGGCCTATAGGTCAAGCGTCTCGACCACAGATGAAGTGAGCCCCCGACGACTGTAGGGGCTGGTAATCTTAACAACGTGCCCTGGGTCACGGTCATTTTTTTTTTTTTTTTTTTTTTTTTTTTTTTTTTTTTTTTTTTTTTTTTTTTTTTTTTTTTTTTTTTTTTTTTTTTTTTTTTTTTTTTTTTTTTTTTTTTTTTTTTTTTTTTTTTTTTTTTTTTTTTTTTTTTTTTTTTTTTTTTTTTTTTTTTTTTTTTTTTTTTTTTTTTTTTTTTTTTTTTTTTTTTTTTTTTTTTTTTTTTTTTTTTTTTTTTTTTTTTTTTTTTTTTTTTTTTTTTTTTTTTTTTTTTGACATCACCCGTTGACGATTTTCCACTCATGGCCCGTTCCGCGTTCCAACGCTTTCAACCCTTCATCGTCCTATGACTGCCCGCCCAAATCATAAATCTCAACAACCCCCGTGCCGGTCACGCGTTGCTTCCTGAAAGTAGCGCGGTATAAGTGCCCGGCGCCAGTTCCGCGTAAATTCCGGACTCGAGAGGGTTAGTCGGTGCGAGGCCGGCTGCAGTCAATTGCGCAGCCATGGCTGAGTCATCCTGCCAATCGTTGTTAGACAACTCGACCGCTCCATTCGAGTTGCGCAACTCGAGATACGGATCCGACAACGGATTCGTTATGCCAGTAAGACTTGGCCCAATTCCGCGCAGGACAACGCGATCTTGACCGGCGTTGTTACCGAGAATGAAGCCTGCGATCACGATGTTGTTGCCCGTGTTCACAAAAGCTCGGGTACTGATATTGGCCAGCTTAGAATTGGGGTATGATCGAGGTCGTAAACTTCGACCACCGCTACGCCGGAGGTTTCTCCGACGCCACTAACGATAGCCGTATATGCTCCTGGGTTTAGTGTTCTGAGCATGGCTGACTCCAAGTCATTCGTCGGAGGAATACCAGTCGCGATGATCTCTGCTTCCTGAGTTTCTCTCCAGTTATCGTTGAATCCTCCGGAAGGGCCAGGGCCCTGCAAGTCGAGTCTCGGATCGGCCAGCGCATCGGTTATACCCGCCTGAGCCAGCGAAGGTCCGATTGCTCGAATCAGAACGCGGACCGGTACGCTTCCGGTAATGATAAAACCCCCGATACCGACATTTTCGCCGGGGAGCACGTGCATACGGGTTGAGAGATTGAGGGCCTGAGCTGGGGTGGGGGTTGGAGTCACGCTACCGCCCGGTGTCGGAGTGGCAGTAACAGTAGGGGTGGGAGTCGGGGTGACGCCGGGGGTTGCCGTCGGCGTCGGCGTTACGCCAGGGGTCGGGGTTGGTCCTCCGACGCTCTGGATTCGGTCGCCGTTGCTTGTTGCGTAAACTGTGTCCGAGTAATAGGTCGCGGTATGGTATGATCGCCCCCACCTAACGATGAAGTGGTGAATGCGGCGCTCCCACTGGCGTTGAGTGGAACCTGGGCGAGAACGGTTGTGCCTTCGGTGAACGTCACCATTCCGGTTGGAACCGGTGATCCCGCCGGGGTGGGCGCCACGTTCGCGGTGAACGTAACGGATTGCCCGGGGTTGGATGGGTTAGGCGATGAGTTCAACGTGGTGGTGGTCGCTGACGCGTGCACTTTCTGAATAAGGGTGGCATCAACATGAGGGAACGTCCCGTCCCCGCTATACATCGCGGTGATAAAATGGTTTCCGAGAAAACTGTTCCCGGCGGTTAGAGTGGAAGTGGTGACTGAAGCCGGCCCGCCTCCCACAGTAAAAGTTCCCAATGGGGTGGTAACCGGATTCACACCGTTATAAGTCAAATCCACGAAGGTGATTGTTCCCGTCGGGTTCACGCCGCCGCCAGTGTTTACGACTGCGCGGAGAAGGTGACCGTCTCGCCGACCACTCCTGTGCGAAGATCTGGGTTGCTCGAAGTCAATTCGACTTGAACGTCGTGCAACGCGCCGAGGGCGAAGAGGGTCCCGCCGTTCTCGGTAAAGATAACTCCATTCGGTCCGATCACGGTTGGCACATAGGGTTGGCCGATGCCTTCGTTCAGTTCGACCACCTGGGTGAATGAGTTGGTCGAGAGATCCAACGATAGATGTAGCCATCTTCGCACGGGGTAAAGATGCTGTTGGTGGCAGGGTTTACTGCGGCAGTGTTGATGCACCATTCCCTAACTGCGTAGGGAAACTCAAACCCGAGATTATTTACATCCGGGGTCGGCCCGATGGCGCTGAAGATTTCGCGCATTTCAATCAAGCCGTCCGCTGATGGATGGGCATCGATCTGGGTATCGTTAGGGTCGAGGAGCGCGATCCGGTTAATGCCGTCTCCATCGCCGAATCCAGCGTAATTGTTATACTTGGAGAAGATCAGGTAGGTAGAGGAACCGTGATACGACGGGACCATGTTGGCCGGGACGATGGCGCAGGTGTAATCCCAGCCGAATCCACCGGGAGTCTTTTGCACGGAAAGGTCGCCGCTGTAACGCATCAGGAATCCGCGTGATCCGTTGCCTGGATTACTCAAGATCCCGATATAAACGTCGCCATCGGGAGCGACGGTTGGGGAGGCGGTGCTGTCATCGGAGATGGCTGCGCCTTTGCCGTTGCGAGGTCAGTTGCGAAAATGCGATGTTGGGTCGCGAGGGTGGTGCTGTTGAGAGCAAGGAGGTAACCTTCGCCGCTGTTGTTATTCTTGGCGACGACGTAAACCGTTCCTTCATCGTTACTCAAGGCCAGAGCCGAGTTGTGAGATGTGCGGTTAATGGTGGTGTCGTTCGCAGCGGCTCCGGTGAGGACGTAAGTGCCGACTCCCTTCGGATCGATGGCGAGCAAAACCGCTCTGGGTTGAACTGATCGGAGCCGGAGCGGTGCCTTGAACGCGAAAACTGAAATAGACATTTCCCTGGCTGTCCGGGGTAAGAGGAGAATTGATATAGATGGCGGCGTTATACGCGGCTGCGTTCCCCTGGTAACCAGCGAGCGTGGTGTAGAAAACCTGCTCGACGGGGGTTCCGTGCGAAACCGAATCAGGATTGTCGATGTAATAGATGGTGCCGCCCGTCCCGGATAATAGACGCGGGTCCCAAATGCGCCGGTCGTTATGCAGGGATTGTACATGGGAATCCAGTCGTGGTTAGGCAAACGGTAGTCGGTGCTTAATGTATATTTCTGGGTCCCGGTGGCGCCGTCGAAAGCGTTGACCTGAAAAAGGTCGGCGGCGGTTCTGAACGAAACGAAGACGGTGTTCCCCTGGGTAATGACGGGGGCTCCATAATGAGCGAAATCTCCGGAACGGCAGCGATCGATGTCGACCATTGGATGGTGTTCATCGTTTGAGCAGGCGTGTTGTAAATGGAGGTGTGTTGCGCGTTCCCGCCGAAACCAGGAACACCGGCGCTTGCACCTGTTGGTTGGATTTTATTGTTATTGCTTCCGTTAACGCGAACGAGTGTGGTCAGCGGAAGAAGGCCGACGGTGCAAAAAAGGGAAATCTTCCAGGATAATTTCTTCATAATAGGTACCCGCGAATCGAATCTTTGCGTGCGCCCCAATGCGCACGCGCGTCGGTGAACTTCACATAGTTTCAGGGTGTTTCAACACTCAGCGCTGTAGCCACGGCCCTGTGGGCCGTCGGCCGGAGTGCTGGAGTGGCTGGAGTGGTGGAGTGGTGGAGTGATGGAGTGATGGAGTGATGGAGTGATGGAGTGATGGAGTGATGGAGTGATGGAGTGAGGGGATGATAGAATGATGGAATGATGGATGATGGAGAGTGGCCGAACCGACGGCGCGATGGAGTGGTGGAATATGGGTTTAACTTCAACGCTCCAACGTGGCCGATACCGGACGGCCCGCAGGGCCGTGGCTACAACATCGCTTTAACTCTTCAACGCTCCAACGTGGCCGATACCGGACGGCCCGCAGGGCCGTGGCTACAACATCGCTTTAACGCTTCAACGCTCCAACGTGGCCGATACCGGACGGCCCGCAGGGCCGTGGCTACAACATCGCTTTAACGCTTCAACGCTTTAACTCTTTAACTCTTTAACTCTTTAACTCTTCCCGGTTCACTTCCCTCCCTGCCCGAGATCGTAAATCTCCACTAACCCGACACCGGTCCCATTGTTTCTTCCTGACAGGATCGCGGTGTAGAGTCCCGGCGGTAGCGTCGCGACGATTCCGGATTCCAGATCGTTAGTGGGAGCAAGACCGGCGTCCATCAGTTGCGCCGCCTGGGTCGGATCGTCCTGCCAGTCGTTATTCGCGACCACCAAGCCATTGACGTCCCGCAACTCGAGCGTGGGATCAGCTAATGCATCCGGTACCTATCCGAATGAAGTAAGACTGGGCCCAATCCCTCGACAACAATCGTGTCGTCACCGTCTCCATTAAGAATGAAGCCTGCGATCCCGACGTTATTACCGGTTTGGACAAAGGCGCGCGTGCTCAGGTTACCCAGCTTTGAGTTAGGTGACTGGTCTAGATCGTAAATCTCAACCAGGCCGACGCCAATGCTGAATTCCATTCCGCGAAGAAGCAACAGTGTAACTCCCGGATCAAGCGTCGTGAGAATGGCCGCTTCGAGGTTATTTGTTGGGGCAATGCCAGTTGCGTCAATTTCCGCTTCCTGTGTATCTCTCCAGTTATTATTGGCAAGGATCTCTAGTTGCCGTTTGCCTGCAGAAGCTCGAGGGTTGGATCGGCTAACGCGTCGGGAACTCCGACACCGGTTAGGGAAGGTCCAATTCCTCGGAACAACAAACGTTTCGGTGCAGTTCCTGTGACGATGAGGCCGCCTATGCCAACACTGGCGCCAGTTTGGACAAAGAGGCGGGTTGAGAGATTGACTGCGTGTGTTGGCGGCGTCGATGAAGGTGTGGGTGTCGGCGTCGCTGTCGGAGTGACCGAGGGGTTCGGTCCAATAATGATAATTGGATTAGTTGTGCCAGTGAGAGAAGGATTTGCCGTGTCTGTGGCGGTAATGGTTTGGTTACCGAGTGTGTGAAACGTTGCGCTGAAGTTTCCTGTTCCATTCGTTAGGAAGCTATCCGTTGGCAACGCAGCATTCGGGTCACTGCTGGTGAAATGGACTGTGCCAAAATAGCTTGGGTCGATGTTGCCGAAGTCGTCCTTGGCTTGCACCCCAAAAAATAATTGCACATCAACGGTCCATTTCACGGGAGCGGAGAATTCAAAGTGTGTTGCTGGACTAGGGGTTGGCGGTGGCGGTTCAGTGGCAGTCGGCGTCGGCGTCGGAAGCTGGTCGCCGCACTTGCCGCTCACTTCAAGTGTATCAATGCCGATGTAATCGGAGTTGGTTCCGCTCGGCCCGCCGTTCTCGACAAAATAGCGCAGTGCCAGTCGTCCCTGAGTTGGCGACGCAATTCCGCTCAAGGTTACGGTGAACTGTGTCCAGATATTTGGATACCCACTGGTCGTGTAGGTGGGGTTGATATCGAGCAGCAAGGTCGTGAAATCACCGACGTCAGTCGCCGTTGTGCCGACGTCAACGCTTGCGCCGTTGGTGCTCATCCGGACCTGCAACCGGTCGGGGAACGATGGGGTATCGACCGTTCGCGTCCAGAAAGTTAACACCTCACCGTTTCGTAACATCACCGGTGGGGTCAAGAGCCAGTTACTTAATGTCGATGTGCCGGTGCCATTATTAAAGTTGGCTCCGATATAGGATGTCGCCGCACCCGATTGCGCCTGGAATACCTGGCTGTTTCCCTGGAACCATCCGGTGGTTCCGGGCCCGGGCTGGCTGTTATTTTGCATGAACCAACCTGTCGGGACTAACGAGGTAACATCGTCGAAGGGTTGCGTGAACGGTGTGCAAACGGGAGTGGGCGTTGGCGTGGTTGGTAAAGCCCTTGGAGTAGGCGGCGGTGACACGGTAACCGATGGTCCAGGCGTCGGAGGTGGTATGAAAATCGGATTGCAGCCGGGATAGATTTGGACGTTGTCGATCCCGATGTAGTCGGAACGGGGACCGCCGGGTCCGCCGTCCTCAACAAAGTAACGAAAGGCGAATCGACCGGTAGCGTTCGCGGCGACTCCTGAAATGGTCACTTCAGACTGCGCCCATTCAGTTGGGTAACCGGGGATTTGATAGATCGGATTGATATCGAGGAGCAGCGTAGTGAAATCACCGACATCGGTCGCGCTGCTGCCGACGTTGGCGCTCGACCCGCTGGTGCTCATACGGACTTGGAGTCGGTCGGGGAAAACGGGGGCGCTGACGGTGCGTGTCCAGAAGGTCAGGACCATTCCGTTGCGTAGGCCGATGGTTGGCGTGAGCAACCAGTTGCTAATGGTCGAGGTGCCGGTGCCGTTGGTAAAGTTCGCTCCGATATAGGAATTGGCTGGGCCGGATTGCGCCGGGAAGACAGTGCTGTTTCCTTGGAACCAACCGGTCGAGCCGGGACCGGGCTGGCTGTTGTTCTGCATGAACCAACCGTTCGAGACGAGAATGGATATGTCCTCAAAGCCGAAGGTTGAAGGCGGCAACGGCGTGCAAACGGGAGTTGGAGTTGGCGTCGCTGTTGGTGTTGGAGTTGGGAATTGATCGTCCATAACCAGGATCTGGTTACTCGTACCCGTAATCGAAGGGGTCACCGTGTCAGTTGCGGTTATGGTTTGCAGCCCCACGGTGGAGAGATCCGCGCTGAAGGTGCGGAATCCCTCGATCAGTGTGCTGTTGGATGGCAATCCGGCCGATATAGCGGTGGTGGTGAAATGGACCGTGCCGGTGTAGTTGGTGGCTGTATTGTTAGACTGATCGAGCGCGCGGACGGTAAAGAAGAACGGGGTGAAGTAGCCGACACTCGATGGCGCAATCACTTCAAAATGGGTTGCGGGTGCCGGAGTGGGGGTTTGTTGTGGCCGGCATACTCCGGAGCTGTTGATGGTGTCGATATGCCATCCGGCACCGCTTCCGCCGACGGCGGTTCCAAAGCGCCATCGCAGCGAAATCGTTTGGCCGACGAGGTTCGGCCCGAGAGCAATGGTGGTTGTGATGTAGCCGCCTGAATCTCCGCTCCATGCCTGGCGTCCGTCCAACGGGTTTCCAACGAACGCCATCGTCGTGTTATAAGTGCCGCCGACAAAGCTAGTCCCCAAGGCCGGGTTTGTGATGTCGAGAAATGCCCCGCCCGCAATGTTGGGAGAGGCGATCTCAAGTCCTTCACCGTCCACCCGGAATGCGGTGTTGAAGTTGTGCCGGAAAGTGATTTGCGCGGTCGGAGAAGTGACGGAAAGGCTGCTAATCGCGAAAACGGGCCCAGGGACGCCCGGCGGTTCAGGGCAAAACATAGCGTTAGGCGCGGAATCTGAGTTATCGTTCGAGACACGCCATGCTGGTGGAAACGGTGGAGTCGCAGCTGGCTGAGCATCGAAATTCTGGCTAAATGGAATTCCCGAAGGACAAGGCGGCTGAAAGGGAACCACCAGGATATTGTTACTCGTCCCGGTAATGGACGAGGTCACCGTGTCGGTTGCAGTTATTGTTTGGTTTCCGAGCGATCCCAGCTGGCAGCCGAATGTGCCGAATCCATTAGTGAGGGTGCCGTTAGGCGGCGAAAAAAGCGCGTTCCCGGCGCTACTGGTAAAATGAACTGTCCCTGTGTAGCCGGTAGCGGTATTATTGAATTGATCCAAGGCCCGGACGGAAAAGGGAAACGGCTTCATCTGGGGCACCTGCGTCGGCGCGATAACTTCAAAATGGGTCGCAGGTCCGGGAGTCGGAGTCGGCGTTGGTTGAGGTTGGCAGACTCCGATGCTGGTGATGGTGTCGATTCGCCATCCACCGCCGCTGCCGCCGTTACCCATCCCGAACCGCCATCGGAGTGAGAAGGTTTGTCCAACGAGGTTTGGTCCAAGGCTAACGGTGGTCAAGGTGTAATTGCCCCCAATGCCACTCCAAGCCTGGCGACCTTGCAGTGGGTTACCAGAAGCAATCGCTATCGTCGAATTATAACCACCGATACCGAGAAAAGCGCCCCCGACTGCTGGATTGGTAATATCGAGAAATGCTCCTCCATTAATGTTAGGCGAGGAAACCTCGAGCACCCCGCCGTCCCAGGCGAATAATGTATGGAAGTCGTTACGGAAAATTATTCGAGCTGACGGAGAAGTGACTGAAAGATTGGCAATAGTAAAACTGGCATCGGAGATGCCTGACGGCTCAGGACAATAAATATCGTTAGGCGCCGAGTCCGGGTTGTCGCTAGAGACATGCCACCCTGGGGCAAAGGGTGGGGTCGCAGCCGGTTGAGCATCAAAATTCTGGGTGAATGCAACTCCGGCAGAGCAGGGCGGGACGCTGGGGGTGGGCGGCGGCGTCGGTGTGGCTGTGAGCGGCCCGACCACGATGTTATTGCTCGTTCCGGTGATCGCCGGATTCACCGTGTCTGTTGCGGTGATCGTCTGAGTTCCTAATGAGAGAAGCGTCGCGCTAAATGTGCGTAACCCATTGATCAGGGTGCTGTCCGTCGGAAGGAAAGCTTGCGCTGCGCTGCTGGTAAAATGGATGGTCCCAGAATAGTTGGTGACGGTATTGCCAAATGGGTCGACAGCTCGAACCGTAAAACTGACTCCGTTGCCAAAGGATACAGCCGGCGGCGCGATGATTTGGAAATGAGAACCCGGTGTTGGAGTTGGGGTTGGCATGCCGCCGCTTGGGGCAGGAACAGGAATAACGACGGTGGCGGGCGCCCCCGTCTTGAAGAATCCAATCGTTCCCATCCCGTTCTGCGGCTGACTAGGGGAATCGTAACGGAAGTTATACAATGTGCCCCAGCGAATCGCGTTAGCGTTGGGGTTCTGCGCGAAAGTTTCTGAGTTCCACTTCAGAACACCGTTGATATTAGTGATAGTCCAGGGCGCGCTACTAAACCCTGCGTCCCCTTGGGTTCCATCGTTGGCAAACCCGGGATGTTGTGGTGGGGCATGAAACCCCTGACTGAAAGTCGTCGGTTGAGTCCCCTGATCAAAAGGGAGCGGTGTCGGCAGAGGTATACTGAGGGATTGAATTCCGCGATCAAGATTCTCGTTATAGATCGCGTATTCATAATGGTAGAGCCCAGCGACGGGGCCGGTCACTTTGAAAGCGAGATAAGCGCGTCCATCAACGCCCGGCTCAGGTTCAATCGTCCGGATGGTTGCTCCAGGCCAGGCAGTGAGCGCCGATGCTGTTCGCACCGTCGCGCCGCTGGCTGAGAAGACAAAATTTGAAGTCCCGGAAACGTTGAATTGGCGATACGACACGTTGTTAAACATGTTGCATTCCCCGGCATGCGCCTGACACCAGGAGTATTCGTGCGGACTAACGAATTGGCCTTCGGCGTAGTAGGTTGCGCCCGAATTCATGGCCGGGTCGAGATCGTTTCCTTCGACCAGAATCCGGTGGGACGTGTTTGTATGAGCATGACCGGTATGGTCGCCGGCGCCTGACGGAAACAAGCCGGTAAACGGATTTACCCATGCGCGTGAGCCGAGGTTAATCGGGCCGGAGTTGATGCTGGCGTTATCCGCGCTGGAACAACCAACGCCGAGATGTGTGCCGCTGGATGCAGGGATACATCCAAAGCCGCAGGAATTGGCCTGAAGCGCGAAGAAACCGTGCGCGCCCCAGGATTGACCGATCTGTTCAATCCGGTCCGCGCTGCCGCTCATTCTATATAAATTCTGCGCCAGAACCGGATGATCGGTGTTTGGCATCGCGAAATAATCGACCTCGACATTGCCGAAATTACAGATGTCGGTTCCCATGGCCAGCCCGACCTGGGTGCCATCGCTTCCGAACTGCTGGAGGGAAGAGACGTTGCCGAGGATGATATCGGGTCCCGGGTTCAGACCATCTGGAGCTTTGGGCGACGTGGATTGGGCCGCCGGACCTCCAGAGCTGCTGTTGCTCAGAAGCGCCAGCAACAAAAGTACGAACAGACCAAGTGCGACTCCTGCCGCGCTAACGACTGGAATTCTGTTGCGCATAACGGCTTTCTAATTGGGTGCCGTCTTATTGATATGTCGAGTTAGATACCGAATGCAAGCAAAGAGTGAAAGTTGAAGAGTTGAAGCGTGAAGCGTTAAAGCCACGGATTAACACGGAATCGGGAGAAGAATTTTTTGCCACTAATGGACGCGAACGCACACGAATGAAAAGCCACGAAACGTTGGAGCGTTGATTCGACGGCTATAACCCTTCCCGCCTCACGCTTTAGCGCTTTAACGCTTTAGCGCTTCCCGGTCGCGTTTGTGCTCCGAGATCGTAAATCTCAACCACGCCAATGCCCGTTCCATTATTTCGGCCGAACAGGACAGCGGTGTAAGCGCCTGGCGGCAATGCCGAAAAGAGACCGGATTCAAGATCGTTAGTCGGCGCGAGACCGAAGGTGCTTAGGAAACTGGCCTGACTGGGATCGTCCTGCCAATCGTTGTTTTGGTTAACAAGTGCGCCGTTGCTGTCGCGTAATTCCAGTGAAGGATCAGGCAACGCATCCGGCACGCCGAACGCAGTAAGGCTCGGCCCAATTCCGCGAACGACAATGGAGTCGTTATCCAGTCCGTCGAGAATAAAGCCGGCGATCACGACGTTGTTACCGGTCTGAACAAAAGCGCGCGTGCTCAGGTTGCCCAGTTTCGAATCGGTCCCGTGATCGACGTCATAAATTTCAACCAGGCCAACGCCGGTCGAATTGTTCGCTCCCCGGAGTATCACGGTGTAACTGCCGGGATCCAGCTGGACCAGAATTGCAGCTTCCAGATCGTTCGTTGGGGCAAGGCCAGTTTGAATAATTTCTTGTTCCTGCAAATCGCGCCAGTTGTCATTGGCCTGAATTTGGCCGCCCTTGGAATCGCGCAAGTCGAGAGTCGGATCGGCGAGTGCGTCCTGCACTCCAACGCTGCCGAGAGAAGGTCCAATACCGCGGAACAACAGAAGCTTGGGAGCGGTTCCGGTTACGATGAATCCGCCGATGCCGGCGTTGTTACCGGTTTGAACAAACAGGCGGGTTGAGACGTTGAGTGCGCGGTTTGGCGGGGTGGGGGTCGATGTGGCCGAAGGGCTTGGCGAGGGCGTAGGCGTTGGGGTCGGCTGGCCCTCGCCATAAACTTCAATCGGATTGCTCGTGCCGGTGATGGACGGGTTAACCGTGTCTGTGGCTGTAATTGTCCAAGTCCCCAGCCCAAAAGGCCCTGCCTCAAACGTCCCTACGCCATTCGTTAAGGTAGAATCTCCAGGCAAAGTGGCAATTCCATCGCTGGTGAAATGCACTGTGCCCGCGTAGCCAGTTGCGGTCTGATTGAGTGCGTCCCGAGCTGTAACTGTAAAACTGAAGGGCTGCTTACCCACAAAAACTATGTCGGGGGCATCTACCGTAAAATGAGTGGCTGGTACGGGTGTTGGCGTCGGGGTTGGTGGTTCAAATGGAGTGACGTGAATGATGTTGCTTGTTCCGGTAATAGACGGAGTAACCGTGTCGGTTGCGGTAATTGTGAAATCGCCTCCCATATCGCCAATTGTCGCGCTAAAAGTGCCAGTCCCATTGGTTAGGGTG
Source organism: uncultured Verrucomicrobiae bacterium (assembly GCA_963751725.1). Classification (GTDB taxonomy): domain Bacteria; phylum Verrucomicrobiota; class Verrucomicrobiia; order Chthoniobacterales; family UBA10450; genus AV80. Next base: position 180,837 of record CAVVVQ010000001.1, on the reverse strand, counting down.
CTATCCGGAGGCAACGAGTGCGAACTGGCAGTGGTGGTGAAGTGGACTGTGCCCGAATAATTAGTTACGGTGTTATTGAGTTTGTCTTGTGCCGTTACGGTAAAATTGAAAGGGGCCCCAGCTAGGACGTCACCAGGCGCGCTCACGGAAAAATGGGTAGCGACACCTGGAGTCGCCGTTGGCGGCGGTGTTGTTGGAGTCGGCGTCGGACTTGGTGTCGGCGTCCCTTGCACTGGAACCATTGCGTAGGCGTGGGTTTCACCATTGTGAACACCGGTCCCAACGATTACCCCTGCATCGCTAATGCCTTCGGCGGACGACGAAGTGTTCATACTTAAATCCCAACCCGATCCGGCCGGTAAAAGATCGGCCAAACGATAAGTGGTGGTTCCGTCCCAAAGGAACGGAATGGAAAATGCAGAAGAATCCTGGCCCACGACCCAGCCGGACGAATTCACGGCGCGAGCAGACCCTTCTGATGTTCCGGTGGCGAGCGGGATAGCCCGTATTCCATCCGCATCCGACCAGATAAACGGCGTGCCCGATCCTTGATTCATCATGGTCGAGCCAACGACGTGACCGCCGTTTCCGACTCCGAACGCTATCGCACCGTTTGCCCCTGGTATCGCGCCAACTTCAAACGCAGTGGTCTGGCCGAAATCGAGAACGATCCCGACATTTCGCGCCGCGTTATTTGGATCAATGCCGAAACCGACGATTCGACCGGAATCGTTAATGCCGAATGCGGTGACGAAGGTGCATCCAGTCGACGTCGTTTCAGTGATCACAGCCGAGGCCGGCCCTTTATAGATGCATCCCTGTTGAAGACTTCCGCCATCAACGGAACCGACAATGATTCCGACCGAGTTCACCCCAGTGGCGTCGCCGATCGATTCGCCGGGAGGAAGGGGGAGTTGTGTGACTTGGCCGTTCTGCCACATGACTGGGAGGCGGTTTGATCCGAAGAATGTGTCAGCCGCCGTTCCGACAACGATCCCCTTGTCGTTCGCGTCATTGGCCACGGCGTAAGCGCGCCCGGATAGATTCGGTAGGCCGACGATCCCGCCGCCAACGGTCCAACTATACGCCTGACTGGCATTGCTTTGAAAGACCCGTCCAACGGCGATACCGCCGTGCGATGCACGGATTCCTTGTGAGGCGGTGTCGGTTTGTTGAATCACGCCGATATCGAAGATTTGATATTGGGGCTGGGCTGAAACGGTCGTCGCCATGGCGGCTCCGATGAGAAAGGAAAACTTGGTGAACAAGCGCATGGCGGAATATCGTCAGTCAAACGAAAGCGCGCAAGGCATTCGCTTGCGTAGTGGAGTGCGGCGATGGTCCGGCGCTTTTGGGGGACCGTCGCGCCGGCGAGGTATTGACGTGGAATCCCAAGACCGAGAGAGTAAAGGACCGATGAAGACGTTTTTCGTTCTGGTTGCCCTGGTTATGGCCACGCCTGCGTTCGCGCGGGTCGGTGAAACGGTTGAACAGCTCAACCAGCGTTACGGCAAACCGACCGAGATTAAACAGGGGCCAGTCGATAAAAAAGGGGGCGCGATTGAGATGCGCCGGTATGTCTTTCGCGGCTTTAGTATTCTGGTCGGGTTAGAGAACGGGATCAGTCAGGGCGAAGTTTATCGGAAGGAAGATCGCTCGCGTATGTTGCAAAGCGAAATAAGCGGGCTGATCGCGGTCAACGCCGGATCGTCACCGTGGCGCGAACCAGACGACAACATCGAGACGCTTGTTTTTTGGAGTAAAGACAAGAAGACACGAGTCGGCATTTACACGTTGGCGACGCATAGTTTGTTGATCACAACAAAGGCGTTCATGACGAAGTTTGCTCAGGCAGCCGACGACCACGTTGCGAAGAAAGTGGAAGGGTTTTAGCTGAATTGCGGACACCGAAAGTCTTCGCGTGCTCGCGACCTTCTGTCGGAGTTGCGGATTGCGGATTTCGGAAAGGCGTGGAACTGGACAATCGGCGTTCGCAAATCGAAGATCGCAAATCCAACAGTCCCCGTAGTTCAACGGATAGAACGGAGGTTTCCTAAACCTTAAATGCGGGTTCGATTCCCGCCGGGGACATAACTCAAAGCGCCATTTGTTTTGACAACTAAGTAATGGCTCTAGGGGTAGGTTCGATTGATCTCGGCGCGCCCGCGCCTCGACCCTTCGGGCTTCGTCTATGTCGCGCCGCTCCCGGCGGGCTCCATTCCCGCCGGGGACATGGCTCCAGGCGCCCTCTGTTTTGACAACTGAGTGAAGCTCACGCGAAGGTTCGATTGATCTCGGCGCGCCCGCGCCTCGACCCTTCGGGCTTCGTCTATGTCGCGCCGCTCCCGCGGGCTCCATTCCCGCCGGGGACATGGCACTAGGCGCCCTCTGTTTTAACAACTGAGTGAAACTCACGCGAAGGTTCGATTGATCTCGGCGCGCCCGCGCCTCGACCCTTCGGGCTTCGTCTATGTCGCGCCGCTCCCGGCGGGCTCCATTCCCGCCGGGGACATGGCACCAGGCGCCCTCTGTTTTAACAACTGAGGGATAACTCCACGTCTAGGTTCGATTGATCTCGGCGCGCCCGCACCTCGACCCTTCGGGCTTCGTCTATGTCGCGCCGCTCCCGGCGGGCTCCATTCCCGCCGGGGACATTAACTTCGGGCGCCGTCTGTCTTGACAACTGAATGGTCGCTCGGGGCGTAGGTTCGATTGATCTCGGCGCTCCCGCGCCCCGACCCTAACGGGCTTCGTCCATGTCGCACCGCTCCCGCGGGCTCCATTCCCGCCGGGGACAAATCAATTGCGGATTTCGGAATGCAGATTGCGGAAAGACAAATGCGAAGGCGCGGTTAGAAGCAATTTCGCTGACCACCAGCAAGCCAAGGACAAGCGAGGTTAAGGACAGGAGGAGCGGGCGCTGAACTCGTTACGGCTCGACTCCGAAAGTTTTCGCGAGCGAGCTTCGAAAGCGTTCGCGAGCAGGTCAGCGTCTCGCCCTACCAAGAGCAGCGAAACAGAGTTTCATAGGTAAAGTTGTTTCCGCCCGCAATCCGCAATTCCCGTTGTATTTCTTTGTGAGCCTTTGTGTGAGGCCCCAAAAACCGAGTGGCCGAAGGCTTGCGCCTTCGGCCACTTTTTTAATTCCAGAAACGGGAACCCCTAGGGATATTTAATCAGTTAAATGGCGACCAAAACCCATTGTCGACAATGTCGGAAAGGGCGGTCTTACTTGGCGCTGGTACGCTCGGCAATGAATCCACGGTCATTGGACCGAATGGGTTGCCAAGGATATCAACGCCGGAGTTGGCCAGCGCTGTTCCGGGTTTCAAGTACCGCGTCCAATCGGAGACCGCGACGGTGAAGCCGGGGATCCGATTGGTTTCAAGCGCATACTGGTCAACCGCTGAATCAATATGACGTAGGTCGTTTAGTATACGGGTGGCCTGTGAGCGCTTGCGGGCACGAAGAAAGCCGGGGACGGCAATGGCTGCCAGCAGGGCAATGATCGCTACTACGATCATTATCTCCACTAGGGTGAACCCGTTTCCGGGGGAGCCATTTTTCTTCATCGGCTTAAAAAAGGAGCATTGTCAGTGCCACAACTGATGGGGAAATCACCTTGGGAATCAGTAATTTACGCATGATTAGTGTGTTCCTGCGTTTCTAGCACTTATATCAGGCGCAGCCCGTTCCGGGATGGGTAAATTGCCGACAACGAAGGTCCTTTTTCCCGTGCTCGCGACCTTCTGTCGGAGTTGCGGATGGCAAAAAGAGGGGTAGGAAGCGATGACGAATTAATTAGCCAATGAAAACTAGATTCCTGCCAGCTGCTCTCGTATTCCTGATCGGCCAAATTTCGACAATTCATGCCCAGAAATCCGCTCCTCAAGGAACACCCGATATCTCGAACAAAGCACTGATTACCAAAGGCCAGCCTGACATGAAGCCAGATTCTTCGCCCAAGCCCAGTGAATCGCGGATCAAGCAATACACGATTGAGCAGTTCATGGATACGGTCCGCCTCGGCGGCAGCTCGTTCTCTGCCGATGAGAAATCAATTCTGTTCCACAGCAACAAGACCGGGATCTTCAATGTTTACAGCATGCCTTTCGCGGGTGGCGCGCCCAAACAGCTGACCAATTCAACCAAGGAAAGCACGTACGCGGTCTCTTATTTTCCAGCGGACGCCCGCTTTCTTTACAGCTACGACAAAGGCGGGAACGAAAACAATCACATCTACCTGCGAGAATTGGATGGTAAAGAACGCGACCTAACGCCAGGCGAAAAAACGAAGGCGCAGTTCCTCGATTGGAGTCACGATCGGAAGTCGTTCTTCTTTTCAACTAATACGCGGGATCCGCGCTTCTTCGATGTTTTCGAGATGAAGATCGCCGATCTCAAACCGGTCCTGATTTACCAGGACGAAACCGGTTACGATTTCGGGGCAATTTCCGACGACAAGAAATTCATCGCGTTCGGAAAGACGGGCGGTTCGACGGCCGATTCCGACGTTTATCTCTACAACGTGTCGACGAAGGAGATGAAGAACATCACTCCGCACGAAGGAGATGTCTCGAATTCGCCACAGACGTTCGATCTGAAATCGGAATACCTTTATTTTCTCTCTAACGAAGGGAACGAATTCCTCTACGTCGCGCGCTACAACCTCAAGGACGGTAAGCGTGAAATCGTGGAAAAACCGGCCTGGGACGTTTCGTACACCGCGTTTTCGCAGAACGGAAAGTATCGTGTGGTGGCGACGAACGAAGACGCCCGGACGCGGATCAAGATTTATGAGACGAGCACGGGGAAACCGATCTCGCTACCGACGCTTCCGGAAGGCGATATCACTGGAATCGCGATTTCACCGTCTGAAACCAAGATGGTTTTCTATCACGACGGTCCACGGTCGCCGGCCAACCTTTATTCCTATGATTTTGGCACGGGGAAATTGATGCAGTTGACCACGAGTTTAAATCCGGAGATCAATCCTAACGATCTCGTTGAATCGCGCGTGGTCCGTTACAAATCGTTCGATGGAAAAGAAATCCCGGCCATTCTCTACACACCTCATGGAGCGACCGCGGAGAAGAAGTTGCCTGCGTTAGTTCGGGTGCATGGTGGTCCTGGAGGCCAGGCTCGAATGCCGTATAGCGCTTCGGTTCAGTTCCTGGTCAACCACGGTTATGTGGTGATCGATGTGAACAATCGCGGATCAAGCGGGTACGGGAAAACGTTTTTTACCGCGGACGACGGAAAACATGGAAAAGAGCCGTTGTGGGATTGCGTCGAGGCGAAGAAATATCTGGCATCGTTAGGATACGTTGATGAAGCGAAGATTGGAATCATGGGCGGATCCTATGGGGGCTACATGGTTTTGGCTGCGCTCGCTTTTAAGCCGGATGAGTTCGGCGCTGGCGTGGATATTTTCGGGGTCTCGAACTGGGTCCGAACGCTCCAGAGCATTCCGCCTTATTGGGAATCGCAACGGAAAGCGCTCTACAAGGAGATTGGCGATCCGAATACGCAGCTGGAAATGTTGAAGGAAATTTCGCCCTTATTTCACGCGGACAAGATCACCAAACCGTTGATTGTGCTTCAAGGGGCGAACGATCCGCGGGTGATAAAACCTGAGTCGGACGAGATCGTGGACGCGATTAAGAAAAAGAACGGAGTAGTGGAATACGTCGTGTTCGATAACGAAGGGCACGGGTTCACCAAGAAAGCGAACGAGATCAGGGCTTACAAAGCGATTCTCGACTTTCTGGATCAACATTTGGTGGGCGGCTCGTAGCAGTGGTGAATGGTGCCGGCCCTCCAACGCTTCAAACGCTTCAACGCTTTAACGCTTTAACGCTTTAACGCTTTAACGCTTTAACGCTTTAACGCTTTAACGCTTTAACGCTTTAACGCTTTAACGCTTTAACGCTTTAACGCTTTAACGCTTTAACGCTTTAACGCGCTCCATCCTTGCGCGCGGCGTGGATTCGCGACATTCGCCGCCGCCCCATGCTCACGATTTCACAAGTCTCGAAGGCTTTTGCCGGTCGCGACGCTCTTTGAAGATGCGTCGCTCCAGGTTAACCGGGGCGATCGCGTGGGCCTGGTCGGACCGAATGGCGCGGGGAAGTCGACGCTCTTTTCCCTCATTCTCGGCGAGGCATCTCCGGACGAAGGCAAGGTCTCGCTCGAAAAGGCGGCCACGGTCGGATTTCTTCCGCAGGAACATGCGCCCGCGGGAGAGGAAACTGTTCTGGAATTGGCCTGCGCGGTGTCGCCGGAAGTCACCAAGGCGCAACGCATCATGAAAACGACGCCGGAAGATTCGGCGGAACACCACGAGGCGTTGCATTTGTTTGATGAGCATGGCGGCTGGCAGCTCGAGCCGAAAGCGAAGCGGATTCTGGCTGGGCTCGCTTTTCGCGAATCGGATTTTGATCGGCCGGCGAAAGCCTTGAGTGGCGGCTGGGTCATGCGCGCGCATCTCGCGCGGTTGCTCGTGCAGGAGCCGGATCTGTTGCTCCTGGACGAGCCGACCAACCATCTCGATCTCGAATCGCTGGTCTGGTTTCAGGAATACCTGGCGAATTATCCCGGCGCGATTCTCATGATCTCGCACGATCGCGAGTTCCTGAATCAACTTGTCGGTTCCATCATCGAGATCGCGCATCGGCGGCTGAATCGGTATCGGGGGAATTGGGACAGTTACGTCGAGCAGAGGGCGGCGCGCGAAGAGCAGCAGCTTTGCCGCCTATAAGAACCAGCAGAAGGAGATCGCGTCGCTGCAGCTATTTGCCGATCGGTTTCGGGCCAAGGCGAGCAAAGCGTCGCAGGCGCAGAGCAAATTGAAGCAGATCGATCGGATGGAGAAGATCGAAGCGCCGGTCGCGCGCGAGAGAACGGTGCATTTCCGTTTTCCGCAGCCGCCCCGCAGCGGGCATCGCGTCATCACGCTGAAGGAGGTTGACCATGCCTATGGCGATCTTGTGGTTTATCGCGGACTTGAATTTCGAAGCGGAGAGGGGACAGCGAACGGTGCTGGTCGGACCGAATGGCGCCGGCAAGTCGACGTTGCTGAAACTGCTGGCCGGAGTTCTTCCGGTCCAATCCGGCGAGCGAGAGATCGGGCACAATGTGAAAGTTGGTTATTTTTCCCAGTATCGGGTCGAGATGCTGGATCCGAAACAAACGGTGCTGGAAACCGCGCGGGACATGCCGAACCCAGTCTCGGAACAGACTGCCCGCACGGTGCTTGGTTCGTTTCTTTTTCGCGGGCGACGACGTTTTCAAGACCACGGCTGTCCTGAGCGGTGGCGAAAAGACGCGGCTTGCACTCGTTAGGTTGCTGCTCGATCCGCCGAACCTTCTCCTGATGGATGAGCCGACGACGCACCTGGATGTCGGGAGCATCGACGCGCTGGTCGGCGCGCTCGCGCAGTACGAAGGCACGCTGATTTTCATCAGCCACGACGTTTATTTCATTCGGGCGGTGGCGAAAACGGTGCTGCATATCAATGCCGGAAAGCTCACGCCTTATGCTGGCGACTACGATTATTACCTGGACAAATCGCGAGCCACTTCGGCGCGCGCCGCGCTGACCAGCGGAGACAAGCTTCACAATTTTCAACCAGTCGCGGCGCAAGCGAAGCTGTCGCGGATCAGTCGCAGAAGGCGGGATGCGCGAAACGCGCGAGCAACGCCGAGCAGGAAGCCGAGGAACGCAAAGCCGAAGCGAAAATCAAAGCGCGACCGCGAGAAGAAGCTGCGCGAGCTGGAGATGCAAATCCTGACATTGGAAGGCCGGCAACGTGAGTTGACGGAAGAATTGGAGAAACCCGGAGACCTACGAGCGGGCGGCGCGGCGATGGAATTGAATCGCGAACTGCAAGGCAGTGTGAAGTCTGAATTGACGACGGCTGACGGCGAATGGGAGAACGGGAAGTTCGAATCTGGCTGGAGTAGGCGCGACAAGCTGGCATCGATGATGCTCTTAAAAGCAGGCGTAAGCCAGGGGAACACACACCAAGCACTAAAATTTCCTGAGCTTCAGGCGCGGCCAGAAATGGCCGCGTTTTTTTTTGTCAGACCGCGATTCCGCCGTATTGCGACTAGCGCAGGTTCAGGCAACGCTGATGCGGGCATCGGATTCTTCTGGTTGCGATCGGACTCGGGATCTTTCCTGTTCTTTCTCGCGGCCTTCGTTGTGTGTTCTTGCGATCAAGACATAGAGCGAGGGCACGATGAACAGGGTGAAGATCGTCCCAATCGTCATTCCGCCGACCAGCACCAGACCGATTGAGTTACGCGCCTTGGCGCCGGCGCCCGTCACGAAAACGAGTGGCATAGTGGCCGGCGACGGTGGCGATCGTCGTCATCAAGATTGGCCGGAGTCGGACTCGCGCCGCCTCCGCAACCGCTGCGATTTTGCCTACACCGCGCGAGCTGAAGCTTGTTGGCGAATTCGACGATGAGAATTCCGTTCTTGGCAATCAGGCCGACCAGCGTGACCAAGCCGACTTGCGAGTAAATGTTAAAACTCGTCGTCCACGCGTTGGTGAAAAACTTCAGATTCGGGTTGGGCGATTTCTCGAACATGAAAATCATTGCGCCGAAAAGCGCGAGCGGCACTGACCCGAGCAGGATGATGAAGGGATCGCGAAAACTATTAAACTGCGCGGCCAGAACTAGAAAGATCAGGGTTACCGCAAGCCCAAAGGCGGGAAGAAACTTGTCGCCTTCCACGCGGAGCTGACGCGATTCACCGGTGTAATCGACCGTGTAACCCTTCGGCAGGATGCGCGCGGCTTCGGCTTCGAGCAGCTTGAGCGCTTGATCGAGCGGCAACCGCGAGGCGCCGCTGATCGTGACCGCGTTTAGCTGTTGCAATCGATTCAGACGAACGCGGCACGGTCTTCTCGCGAATCGTCGCGACGGTGCTGAGCGGAATGAGTTTGCCATTTGGTCCGGTGACGTAAACATCGCTCAGCTGATCCGGATTCAACCGCTCCGAGCGCTTGATCTGCGGGATCACCTTGTAGGCGCGCCCGGCGATATTGAAGCGGTTGACATAATTTCCGCCGAACATCGCCGAGAGATCCGCGCCGACGTCCTGAAGATTCAGGCCGAGCGCGGCGACCTTGTCATGATCGAGCACGACTTCCGCCTGTGGCTGGTCGATCTTGGTGTCGATGATTGGCGGAAAGTAAAACGCCCCGCTTTGCATCGCTTTCGCCTGAAGTTGTTTGGCAAATTCCAGCATGCGCTCGGGCTCTTCCGTCGAAAGCAGAACGATTTCGACCGGGAAATTTCCGCCACCCGGGAGGGCAGGTAGCATCGCAGGAAACATTTCGATCCCCGGGATGCTGCCGAGTTTTGCCTGGACCTGCGGCAACAAATCAAAGGCGGTTTCCTTTCGTTGATCCCAGGGCTTGAGCACCATTCCGCCGAAGCCGCTACTCGGGAAGGTCAGCTGGAAAGTGAATTCCGTTTGCGGGAAGCTCTTGAACACCTCTCCAGCGGCGTCAGCGAAGGCGGAGGTCTGTTCGATCGTCGAGTTGGCCGACGCGGTCATGAAACCAAAAATGACCCCTTGATCTTCCGTGGGCGCGAGTTCCTTTGCGGCGAACATCGGCAGCAGCAGAAACATGATCGCGGCAATGATGGTGAGCCCGACCCAGGCCGTGTAAACCGCAGGCCGCGACGCGCAGGGTCGCATCGAGCTTTCTGCCGTACCAATCGCGCAGGCGATCGAACGCATGATTTACCTTTCCGGCAAAGCCGCGCTCCTCGTCTCCGGCTCTCAGGAATTTTGCGGTCATGACGGGTGAAAGCGTCAGGGCAACGACGCCGGAAATGGCGACAGCTCCGGCGAGCGTAAATGCGAATTCACGGAAGAGCGTGCCGGTCAGGCCTCCCTGAATTCCGATCGGGATGTAGACCGCGGCCAGCGTGATCGTCATGGCGATAATCGGCCCGACGAGTTCTCGCGCGCCCAGCAACGCGGCGTTCAGTGGAGTCAATCCTTCGCGCAAGTGGCGTTCGACATTTTCCACCACCACGATGGCATCATCGACAACGAGACCGACCGAAAGCACGATCGCCAGCAGGGTGAGCAGATTTACGGTGAACCCGAAGATCTGCATGAGAAAGACCGCGCCGATGAGCGAGATCGGAATCGCGACGATCGGGATGATGACGGAACGCCAAGAGCCGAGGAAAAGGAAAATGACGATCATCACGATGAGGAGCGTCTCCATCAGCGTATGGAAGACGTCCTTGATCGCGGTGTTGATATAAGCCGTGCCGTCGTAGGCGATGCGGCCGTCCATGCCGGTGGGCAGTTCGCGCTGGATTTGTTCCATCTCGATCCGCACGCGTTTGACGACATCAATCGAGTTGGCGTTTGGCAAAACGAAGATGCCCATGAAGACGGCGCGCTGCCCGGAGAAGCGGACCTCGGCGTTATAATCTTCCGCGCCGAGGACGACGTCGGCAATATCGCCCAACCTAACGAGTGTTCCGCCTTCCTGCCGAATGACGAGGTTTTTGAAATCCTCGACCGTATGCAGATCGGTGTTGGCGGTGAGATCAACCTGAACGAGAGCGCCCTTCGTGCCCCCGAGAGCCGAGAGAAAATTATTGTTGCCCAGCGCTTTGCGGACCTGCGCCGGACTGACATTGAGGGCGGCCATTTGCTCCGGCTTGAGCCAGATGCGCATGGCGAACGTGCGTCCGGCCGAGAATGTCCGCGCGCTGGACGCCATTGAGGGCCGTCAGGCGCGGCTGAACGATGCGCGTGAGATAGTCGGTGATCTCGTTCGTCTGCAGAATGTTCGAGGTAAAACTCAAATAGCAGGAAGCGAATCGTGAATCGGCCGACTTCGATATTGATCACCGGAATCTCGGCTTCGGGCGGCAAGTCTCCGCGCACTTGATTGACCTTTGAGCTGATTTCGGAGAGGGCTTTGTTTGAGTCGTAATTCAACCTCAGGCGTGCAGTGATGGTGGAGAGGCCCTGCGTGCTCTGCGATTGAAGGTAATCGATGCCATCAGCCGCCGCGATCGCGCGCTCGAGCGGCGTGGTAATAAACCCACGGACCAAGCTCCGCGCTGGCGCCGACGTAGACCGTGGTGACGGTGACGGAGGCAATATCGCTGCGCGGATATTGCCGGACGTTGAGTGAAGAGATCGCCTGCAACCCTGCGATCAAGATCACGAAGGCTAACGACCAGTGCGAGCACTGGCCGGCGAATAAAGAGATCGGTAAAATTCTTCACGGCGGTCTGATCAACTGTCGGAAGGCTTCGGGGCGAGTTCTGGTTTTGGGGCGAGCTTGTTGTCGACGACGATGTTCATCCCGTTGCGCATCTTGAAGACGCCTGTGCTGACGATCTCCTCGTTCTCTTTCAAACCCTCCGTCACGGCGACAAAATCGCCGCGCGTCTCTCCAGTGCGAATGAACTGCTGGCGCAGGATGAGATCCTCTTTCTTGCGTTTTCTCGTCGTTCTTTTTTTCAATGACGAAGACCGAGTTCCCATAATGGCGCGTACGAAACCGCCGTTGCAGGAATGAAGAGGGTGGCGTTTTTTTGCGGCAACAGGACCTTTACTCGCGCGAACATCCCTACGCGCAGCGCATTATCCTGGTTATCAAGGGTCGCTTGCAGCGAGACGTTGCGCGTCGCTGGATCGATCGAAGAATTAATCGCCGTCAGCTTTCCCTCGAACTCGCGGCCTGGGATCGCGTCAGTCGTCACCTTGACGGGCAAATCGGGTTTCACATCCGCCAGCTGCTGCTGCGGCAAGGAGAAATCGACAAAGACCTGACCGAGAGCCTGCAGCGAAACCAATTGATCACCAATCTTTGACCATCTGACCGGGGTTGACGGCGCGGATTCCCGCGGTCCCGTCGAAAGGCGCGTGGATCTGCTTCTTGTCGATGGCCGACTGCATGTTATCCACCGCAGCCTTCTTCTGGGTGTATTTGGATTGAGCGGCGTCGAACTCTGCTGCCGAGATCACTTTGCGCTCGGCCAGGCCGCGGGCGCGATCCAGATCATTCTTGGCCAACTCTGCGTCAGCTTCCGCCGAACGCATCTGTGCCACTTCGGCAGACGCGTCCAGCTTCAATAAGACCTCGCCCTTCTTGACCAGAGATCCCGATTGAAAATTGATCTCGGCCACGGTCCCAGCGAGTTCCGCGCTGATCATCGCGCCTTGCACTGGCGAAATGGAGCCGACGGCGGTCAACATTGGCTGCCAGTCAGCCCTGCTTCACCGTCGCGCTGGTCACGGTAGTAGGAGGAAGCACCATTTTTTTCCCTGCTGAAATCATCGTCCACATTTGCAGGCCTTTGATCCCCACGATGACGAGGAAGATGCGCAACGAGGCCGAGCAATCACCTTCCAAACAGCTTTGGTCGTTGGTTTCATCGCAATTCTAGAGCGCTGAGGCTTCGCCACGTCATGCATAAGTTGGTTCGGGTTCCGGTTGAAACAACAATCGCCAAAGACTACGCGTGACCTCCAGTTGCTGGGCGCGCCTTTCTGAGGCGGGCAACTTCTGGCGGTTGCAACACATCCCGCATCAACATTCCGCGAGCTACCGCAAAAATTAGTTCCGACATTTCCTTGGGCGTAAGATCGTGAGCGGACGTTTTGCGCTTCTGGCGAGCGTGCGATCAAATCGGTCAGCCCTGCCATCGCGGTCTGCAAGACGCTCGAGCACCAAGTCCGCCACCTGCGGGTTGCGGGATGCTTCCGCGTAAAGATCGACCACGAACGCCGATGAACCTTTGGTGAATTTTCGCAGCAATGGGCGGTAAACAGAATCTCGAGCGATTCGAGGAGGGAGGGCGCCTGTCGGGCGCGGTCCAGGACGTCCTGAATTTCGTTCTTATGGCGATCCGCCATGGCGGAGATGACCGCTTCTTTGTTTGCAAAATAGCGGTAGATCAGGCCGACGCTGATTCCGGCTTCGGCGCTGATATCGTGCATACTGGCCTGGTGGAAGCCGCGTTTGGCGAAGCAAACCATGGCCGCATTTAGGATTTGCTGTGGTCGATCGTGAGCGACTGGGTCTGTTCGGAGCTCGGACATGAGTTGGTAACGTGAATGAACGTTCATTCATTGTCAAATGGTTCACCAAAGTTTGACCGAAACGAGCAAGAGCTACGGCCCATTGGCGTAGAGAAATGAAACGCTCTGCGAGTTGAAGTGGGCGTCCTATTGTTCGCCTCTCCCTTCTTAAGGGAGGGGGTAGGGTGAGGGTTGCAGGAAAGCGACTAATACCCCTCACCTCAGTCCTCTCCCCACATGTGGGGAGAGGAGGCGATCACGCAATAATCCAACAAGGGAGCTCACGTCTCCGACGTTAAGAAAGTAATTCCGATCCGCAGGGCGGAGTACTGTTAGCATCCTTTCTTCAATCCCGTAAATTCCTGTTAATCCAGTCTGAAATGCGCCAAGCCAAACCTCAGTTCGATCTAAAGGTCCTTCGCCAGTTTCCACCGGATAAACGTTACCTAATCGGTGTCTCTGGTGGCCGCGATTCCGTTGTTCTCCTTCATCAGCTGCTCGAAATGGGGTATCGGCGCCTGATTGTTTGTCACCTCGATCATCGACTGCGTGGCCGGCAAAGTCAGAAGGACGCGTTGTTCGTTGAGAAGCTTGCGCGAGAACACCAACTCGAGTTCGAATCAGCCGCCGCCGATGTTCGCGGTCTCGCCGCCGAAACGAAAAATTCAATCGAGACTGCTGCTCGCGAAGCGCGCTATAAATTCTTCGGTGAAATCGCGCGGCGCCGGCGTTGTCGCATCATTTTTCTTGGCCACCATGCCGACGATTTAGTGGAGACGTTTCTGATCAATTTGTTTCGCGGAACCGGGACGTCCGGTTTGGTTGGGATGCGCGAGATTTCTATCCGTCAGGTTGGTCGGGGCGATCTGACAATTGTGCGACCGCTTCTCTCGATTTGGCGTGATCAGATTGATAGTTACGTCAAACAGCATCAGATCCGGTTTCGTGAGGATGCGACTAACCGGAGCCTTGTTCCGTTGCGAAATCGGGTACGTCGCGAGGTTATTCCATTTCTGGAAAAGCAATTTGATCGGCCGATTCGGAAAAGCATCTGGCGAGCGGCCACGATCGCGGCGGAGGAAGAAAGTTTTTTCGAAGAATTGTTACCAATGAAGCTGAAAAGATCGACCCGGATCGAGGTGGAATCGTTGCGAGCGATGCCAGTTACGCTGCAGCGGCGGATGCTTCATCACTGGTTGCGTTCGGAAGAGATCTCAAACATCGGTTTCGATCTGGTCGAACGCGTGCGCGCTTTGCTTGATCTTTCCAATAAGGTTGCCAAAACAAATCTACCGGGGCACCACCATGCGCGGAGGCGACAGGGCCAGATTTTCGTGGAGTGAGCAGCGATGGAGTGGAGCGGTGGAGTGATGGAGTATGGAGTGATGGAGTAATGGAGTGGAATGGATGTTGAGCTTTCGGTTTTAGCGCTTTTCAGTTACTCCGACCGCTCCATTACGCTCTACGCTCCGCATACTCCAACGCTCCATGACTGCCGTTCGTGTTCGTTTCGCGCCATCCCCAACCGGTTACCTTCACATCGGCGGGGCCCGGACCGCTTTGTTTAACTGGCTTTATGCGAAACACACCGGCGGGAAACTGGTCTTGCGGATCGAGGATACCGACCGGGCCCGCAACACGGAGGAAGCTGCTCGCGCTATTTACGATGGGTTACGCTGGCTCGAGCTCGACTGGGATGAAGGCCCGCATGTCGGCGGAAATTTCGGTCCGTATTTTCAGAGCGAACGCAACGAGATTTATGAGCGCTATCTGAAACAGCTTCAAGAAGGCGGTCACATTTTCGAGGACGCCGGTGCGCTTCGTTTCCGATCGCCGCGCGAACATGTGATCGTCGAGGATTTAGTTTGTGGTCGGATTGATTTTGATCTGACCAAACCGGAGACGCACCCGGACATGACGATCCGTCGACCGGATGGCTCATGGATTTTTCATTTCGTTAATGTCGTCGACGACATTGAGATGAAGATTTCGCATGTGATACGCGGAGAAGATCACCTATCGAATACTCCCAAGCATATCGAGTTGTATCGTGCCCTTGGCGCGTCGCTTCCTTGTTTCGCGCATATTCCGCTGATTCTAAATCAAGACGGATCGAAGATGAGCAAGCGCGATCAGGGAGCGAGCCTCAACACTTACATTGAGAGACGGGTACCTTCCCGAAGCGGTGCGGAACTATATTTGTTTGCTTGGCTGGTCGCCGAAAGATAATCGGGAAAAAATTGAGATCGACGAAGTGATACGCCTATTCGAACTCGGCAAAATTCATCGCAAGAGCGCATCGTTCGATCTGGAGAAGTGCACCTGGCTCAACGGCGAATACCTCCGTGGATTGAGCGACGACCGTTTTCAAGAGTTTGCCAGGCAGTCATTGGAACGCGCTGGGGTCGAGCTGTCCAGTTTTTCGCCAGAGTACATCCATGCCGCGTTGGAGACGTGCAAAGGCAAAGTTCGAATCTTCAGCGAGCTGCCAGGGTATTGCGGATTCTATTTTCGTGACGACTTCGAATACAATGCGGAGAGCGTTGCCAAACATTTTATTCCCGAGAACAAACCGCGCCTGACTGCGGTTCGCGATGCGTTTGCGGCGTCAGAGAAGTTTGATGCTGGCAGTTTGGAAACGGCACTGAAAGCGGTAGCGGCGAATCTCGGAGTAAAAGTCGGCGTGCTGGTGCATCCGGCGCGTCTAGCGGTTACCGGGAGCAATGCTGGTCCGAGTCTTTATCATCTGCTCGAAGTTCTCGGGCGAGAGAAAGTGCTGGCGCGGCTCGATCAGGCGCTAGCCAGTTTTTGAACATAACAGCTGGTCCAGATATGTTGGAATAGGCCACGGATTAACACGGACTGGTACCTTGAGCCCCGCGGCTCGAATTCCCCATCCGTGTTTAATCCGTGTCAATCCGTGGCCCAAAAACAGACTTGCCTATCAACGTCCCGTCTTTGCCCAGGTATCTTTCAAAGTGATGGTGCGATTGAAGACCGGCCTATCGGGACGGGTATCGGGATCAAGGGCAAAGTAACCCATTCGCTCAAACTGATACCGAACATTCGGATCGGAATCCTTAAGCGACGGTTCACATTTCGCGGTGACCACCTCCAATGAGTTCGAATTTATGTTCGATTTGAAATCTCCTTCTGCATCCGGCTCAGGGACGGTGAAGAGCCGATCATAAAGTCGCACCTCGGCATCAATCGCGTGTGAGGCGCTGACCCAATGAATTGTTCCTTTGATTTTGCGATTTGAGGTCGGTCCACCTGTTTTGCTGTCGAGATCAGCGGTGCACCGCAGTTCGGTGACGTTTCCAGAATGAGTCCTTAATGACTTCGTCGCATTTAATAATGAACGCATACTTCAGACGGACCTCGCCGCCAGGTTTCAATCGAAAATATTTCGGAGGCGGCGTCTCCATGAAGTCGGTGCTTTCGATAAACAGCTCGCGAGAGAACGGCAGCTTGCGCGATCCGGTGCTCGGATTCTCCGGGTTATTGATCGCATCGAGCTCCTCGCTCTGGCCTTCGGAATAGTTCGTGATTACTACTTTGAGTGGCCGAAGAACCGCGAGGCGCCGTGGCGACATTCGATTGAACTCGTCGCGGACGGTGTGTTCGAGCACCGCCACATCGGTCATGCTCGGATATTTCGTTATGCCAATATTGTAAGCGAAAGCGCGTAAAGCGCTGGCCGTCACGCCGCGTCGTCGCAATCCGGAAATGGTTAGCATGCGCGGGTCATCCCAGCCGTTAACCTGTTTTTCGTTAACCAGTTGGATGAGCTTTCGCTTGCTCATCACTGAGTAAGTGAGATTGAGTCGCGCGAATTCGTACTGATGCGGCCGGGGCTCGGATAACTCCAGCGCATTAAGAATCCACTCGTAAAGTGGGCGATGAACTTCGAACTCGAGCGTGCAAACCGAATGCGTAATTCCTTCAATGTAATCGCTCAGGGTATGCGCCCAATCGTACATCGGATAGATAGGCCATTTATCGCCGGTCCGATGATGCGTGGCATGGCGGATTCGATAAAGGACCGGATCGCGTAACCAAACGTTTGGCGCGCTCATATCGATCTTCGCGCGCAGAGTTAGACTGTTGTCCGGAAATTCCCCGGCTTTCATTCGGGCGAACAGATCGAGATTTTCTGCCACGGGCCGGTTTCGGAAGGGACTTTCCTTACCCATACGTCGAAATTCATCCGTTTGTTCCGGCGTCATTTCGTCTACGTAGGCCTTTCCTTTCGTGGTCAGTTCGACTGCATAAGAATAAAGTTTTTCGAAATAATCCGAGGCGTATACGGGTGCGCCTCCGAGGTTTTGGTCAGCCCATCCGTCGATGAGCCATTGCACATCAGCCATGATTGACTGGACATATTCGGTTTCTTCCTTGGTCGGATTGGTGTCGTCCATCCGAATGTTGCAGACGCCGTTGAACTCGTGCGCGATACCAAAGTTGAGGCAGATCGACTTGGCGTGACCGATATGAAGGTAACCATTCGGTTCAGGTGGGAATCGGGTAACAATCTTCGAGTATTTGCCGTTTTGAAGATCGTCCGCGACGACGTCGCGAATGAAATCAGATGGAACAGGTGGTTTTTCCTCGGTCTTCGTTGTCATTTCGTCGTGGCGACAGTAGCAGACGCGGCGACGTTGAAAAGAAAATGGGAATGAAGGACCGCCTCCGCCAAGGCTTCGGCGCGGCAGGCGGATTAAGCACGGGCGGCAAAAAACACTTCTCTTTTCCGTGTTAATTCGTGGCCTAAGAATTCCCGAGCTTTGTTTCGCGGCGGCTTGCATCCCTCATTACCGCATCCACAATTGAATCGCCGTGAAAGAGGTTTACACCCTGGCTGACTTAAAAAACTGGGCCAAGATCCAAAAGGAATCTGCCCAGCCGATTCGGCTCGGGGTAATCGGCGACCCGGTGGCGCATTCGCTTTCGCCACAAATGCAAAATGCCGCGCTCGAACATTGCCAAACCAAAATGGCGTATGCCCGATTCCAAATTTCACCGGAGGAGCTGCCTGAATCGTTGAAGCAGATGCGTGACCTCGATTTTGTGGGCGCCAACCTGACTCGTCCGCACAAAATCACAGCGGTTCCATTGGTTGATGAGATCGATCCAGAGACGAAACGAATCGGCGCAATCAATACGCTTAGACTAACGAAAGGAACACTGCATGGCTTTAACACGGATGGCAGTGGGTTTTCTCGCGCCATTCGCGAAGAATTTTCGGTCGATCTGCGGGATCTTCGTGTTCTTCTATTGGGAACCGGAGGTGTGGCCCGCGCGATTGCGATGCAGTGCGCCAGGGAAGATTGCGAACGCCTTGTCGTAGCCAGTCGCACCGTCGGACATGCTGAAGAATTAACAAAAAACCTTCGCGATTTTTTTGCTGGCCCGCGAGTTCTTGGGCCGGTCGCTCGACTGCAGGCGATCGGTTGGGAGGAAAGCGCTTTTCGTTTTCAGATCGCAAATTCCGATCTGATCGTAAATGCCACAGGCCTTGGACAGGACCGGAGTGATAGGTCGCCGATTTCGTCGCGATTACTCGCGCCGCATTTAATGGTTTACGACACGATTTATTCCGCGCGACGAACAGCCTTAATGTCTGCTGCGATCGATGCCGGAGCGCGTGCTGCGAATGGTTTATCCATGCTCTTGCATCAAGGGGCGCGTGCCTTCGAACTTTGGTTTGGTCGGGAAGCGCCGGTCGAAGTCATGCGACGGCAGTTGATGGCCGCTGCTGGTCCAGAATAAGCTTTGCCTCGCCGTCGACGTCTGCTTAGGTCTCCACGAAAAATCAAATGGAATGGTATTACGCCCAGAATAACGAACGATTGGGTCCGGTTTCGGATGAAGAACTGGCCGAGTTAAATCGGACCGGGAAAATCACGGCGGACACATTGGTATGGCGTCAGGGATGGAGTGAATGGCGGAAGTGGCGGGATGCCGGGGTGGGCACGCCTGACTCGGGTAACGTCGCTTGTGTGGAATGTGGGAAACCGTTTCCGATGACGGAAATGATACAATATGAAGGGGCTTGGGTTTGCCCGACCTGCAAGCCGATCTTTTTTCAACGCGTTCGTGAAGGAGTGGTCGTCGGACAGGGGATGCATTATGCCGGATTCTGGATTCGAGTAGCCGCCAAGATTCTTGATGGCATTATTCTTCAGGTAGTTAACCTTCCGCTGCGTTTTCTAATTGGCGCCGTATCAAATGATCCGGAAACACAATTACGGATTTTCTTTTTGAACATGGCGCTTTCAATGATCTTGAGCGCAGCCTACGGAATCGGTTTCGTTGGAAAATTTGGAGCGACGCCGGGCAAGATGGCGTTGCGGTTGCGGATTGTGATGTCGAGCGGCGCGAAGATAAGCTGGGGTCGTGCGACTGGGCGCTTCTTCGCTGAGATATTAAGTTCGCTCACGTTGGGCATTGGATATGTCATTGCGGCGTTCGATGATGAAAAACGCGCATTACACGATCACATCTGTGATACTCGTGTAATCCGGACCAACACATGAGCGAATCCGTGGTTGCCTGCAGTAAATGCAGGACCCCGATTCACCCGAGCCTGATGGATGGCACGTTTCATCCGTGCCCGAGCTGTTTCGCGTCGAACCAGATTTTCCTGTTTCCGGCGTTTAGGGCTGAGCGGCCCGTCAGTTTAGCGGAACCAACTTTGATCGAAGGCGAATCGAGTTGTTTCTATCATCCGCACAAGAAAGCGGTGTTAGCTTGCGAAAGTTGCGGCCGATTTCTTTGCAGCCTTTGTGATATCGAGCTGAGTGGGGTGCACCGGTGCCCGCGCTGTCTGGAGGCGGGGAAACGCAAACAGGAACTCCATGCGTTGGAGATGCAGCACACCAGATACGACCGGATTGCTCTTGCGCTCACGGTCGTGACGCTGCTTTTCTGGCCCATAACATTGCTCACTGCGCCGGTGGCGCTTTTCCTTGTTGTTCGGTTTTGGAATCGGCGTTCCAAAATTTTGCCGGGCTCGCGATTGATGTTCATCGTGGCCGGGTTATTTGCCATTGCTGAAATCTGCGGCTGGGTCCTTCTGTTTTATTCAATGTTCAACAGGACTTGGAAATGAGCTCCAACGAGGAGAAGAAAAAGATTTATCGGCGGGTGCCTGGGTTACGATGGGGTGCCAGCCGATCGATTCTTCGTCTGGCTGATGATCATCTCTTGCTCTGCGATTACCGAACCGGTTTCATCGAGCGGTACAAGCGGTTTTATTTCAAGGATATCGAAGCGTTTATTGTTCGCCGGACCGCTGTTTGGCCTATCGCATTGACCTGCTGGGGGGCGTTCGCGCTTTGCTTTCTCATCATATCCTGGGGGAAAGATTGGAATCCATTTCTGATTGTGGTGAGTGGAATTGGCGGGCTGTGTTTTCTAGTGGAGCTGGCTCGTGGCCCAAGTTGTCGGACGGAGGTCCGAACCGCCGTTCAAACAGATCGGCTCCGGATGTTGAAACGAATTCGGAAAACAGAACGCGTTTTACGGGCGATTGTGCCGTTGATCGAAGCGGTGCAGGGAAAAAGGGAAATCGCGAGTGTGCCCGATGGTTCGGCTCAGGGCGCGCCAGCTCCAGGTTCGCCCGAAGCTACCGCAGTTCCAGGCAGGCAGTGGGGCCGCGCCTTCTACCGATGAAGCGAACGCGATTCCGCCGAGACTAAGCTGGGTCCATGTCATTCTCTTTATATTAGTAGTGTTCACTGGAGCGGTCGGACTGTGGGAAGCGAGTTTTAACTCAACTGCTTTCCTTACGTTCCTGATTCTTTTTGGCTTGGTCTCAGTAGCCGGAATTGTTGCTATCGTGCGTCAGGCGAAACACCGTGTTCACGGGGTTGCTGCTGGAATGGTTTGGGTGGTAGTGATCGGCTACGTCGTTGGTGGAATCTGGGTAAACACGGCTTATTCATTCCTTGAACAACTTGATTTCGAACATGCCAGACCTTTTCGGGAGCTCAGTCCGTTTAAGATGCGCCAAATGGGCGGATTCGATTACGTGCTTTGGGCTTACGGAATTCTCTCTTTGGTTGTTGGGCTAATTGGGCTCATCTTTACCCTGATGCCAGCGCCCGCGGTCGCTCAACCACCTCCGTTGCCTACGAAACAGGCATGACCGCTGTTTCCCTTGCTGAACAGCGTTGTTTACGCCACGCCGCACGGGAAGCTGTGGCGCGGTGTCCGGAGTGCGGTCATTCCTTTTGCCGGGAGTGCATTGCTGAACATGATGACCGCGTCTTGTGTGCCGATTGCCTAACGCGGATTCTTCGCAAGGTCGAAAAGCGCGGCTCAATCATGGCCCGTCTTGGGACCGCGTTGCTTGGGGTAATCGGTATCGCTTGTGCCTGGTTCTTTTTCTATTGCCTCGGCGAAAGTCTGGCTCGAATGCCAGTCAGTTTTCACGACGGCACAGTTTGGGAAACGCTGCGGGACGCAGATGAGTAAACGTCGCCGAGAACGTCTTGGTGAACAGCAGACACTCGATCTCTTCGAGGAAGCAATGCATCTGCTGCGAATGGCGTCGGCGGCAACTCTTGGCTGGTATGCACTGGGAGTCGTCCCGTTCATCCTGACCTTGCTTTATTTTTGGACGGACATGAGCTGGAGCGCGGACGCGCGTCAGGACTGCGCAATCAATGCCTCAGGTGTCGCATTCGCATTTGTCTGGATGAAATTCTGTCAGGCGCAGTTTACGCAACGGCTGCGGAGTCAGCTTCATCTTGATCCGTATCGCCCGGACTGGCGCCGGTCTGCCCGAATCTTTTTGCAACAGGCCGTCATCCAACCATCGAAGCTCTTTCTTCTGCCGATAGCGTTGATCCTAACGATTCCGTTTGGCTGGCTCTACGCATTCTACGAAAGCGTGGCTGCGTTCGGTGAAGCGAAAAATCTTCGAAGCCTTTGGTCGAAATCATGGAAGCAAGCGGCGCTGTGGCCGAGACAAAATCATCTTACCCTGGCGATCTTCAGCCTGTTGAAACTGGTGATGAGCGTGAATGTCCTGCTCATTCTCGTGGCTGTCCCGTACCTGGCCCGCACTTTCACCGGTTCGGAGAACCTTTTCACTCGGAGCGGGATTCACATTATGAATTCAACCTCGCTCGCCGTGGTCTGGTTGGTGGCCCACTTTCTCTGCGACCCTTTGCTCAAGGCTGTTTATGTCCTCCGCTGTTTCTACGGCGAATCGTTACACTCGGGCGAGGATTTGCAGGTCGAGCTCCGTCGATTGCGACAGAAAATGGTGCCGGCTTTTTCCGTTCTCCTGATCTTTGTCGTTAGCTGGTCCAGTCTTGCGGCTGCGTCCAGTCGTTCTCCTGTGCCGGCCCGTCCAACTGCACCTGCGGTCAATGCTTTTGAGCTCGATCGTTCTATTTCAGAAACAATCGCGCGACCGGAATATCGCTGGCGAATGCCGCGAGAAACCGCCGATCCCAAACCCGATTCGGAAAAGGATACGCTACTGGTGCGGTGGCTTCGTCGTCTCTATCGAACGCTCGTGAAATGGTGGCGTGCCTTCCTGAACTGGCTCGACAAGATCTGGCCAAAGCAAGGGCCAACAATGAACGGGGGATCTGACAACGTTGGTCTTTGGTCGCGCAATATACTTCAGATTGCCTTGGTGATTTTGTGCGGCAGTTTGCTCGTCCTGGTCGGAATCAAAGCTCGCCAGTATTATCGTGGCTCGCGGCGTCGACCAGACGCGCCGGTCGCAGTCAAGCAAGTCGATCTTGCCCGGGAAGATGTAACGGCAGATCAAATGCCGGAAGACGATTGGTTGCAAATGGCGCGCGATCTCATTGGTAAAGGAGATTGGCGTCTGGCGTTGAGGGCGCTTTTTCTGGCCGGATTGGCTCACCTGTCTAACCGCGAGATCATTGCGCTGGCTCGATACAAATCGAATCGGGATTATCAGGGAGAATTGCGACGCCGCGCACCGGCGCAGAAAGAATTGCAACAGGCATTCGAATGGAACCTGCGTGAAGTCGAGCGCGCCTGGTATGGACAACACGATGTTAGCGCCGAGATCCTGGCCGCCTTTCAATCGAATCTGGAGAAGATCCGAGCAACATGAAGAAAGGAATTTTTCCAATTCTTCTTTGTGCGGCACTGCTCTTCACATTTGTGTGGGGCATTCTTCAGCTGTTCGAGATTCGGTTTACTCGTGGCGATATCTATCCGCCGTATTCCACTCTGCGAGTCGATCCGTTAGGGGCGCGTGCGTTCTACGAAAGCTTGTCCAGTTTACCGGGATTAGATGTATCGAGGAACGAACGTGAGTTAGGGCAATTTGCAGAGGGTCGCGGAACGGTTCTTTTTTATCTTGGCGCGCGTGGCCTTACCTTTTCCGAGGAGACGGAGACGAAGCTGGAAAAGTTTATCCGGGGCGGCGGGCGCCTGGTGGTTAGTTTCTTTCCGCAATCAACCGAGTCACCGCTGGTTGAAACCGAGAAGAAAAAGAATGCTTCTCCGACGCCCGGCACCGCGTCAGGTGTAACGCCAACGGCAACGCCGTTGGAAACCCCCACACCGGCCCCCACGCCGACGCCATTTGAAAAGTATTTCACGACTTTGGACCTGGGTAATCGGTGGGGTTTCAAACTAAAGAGCGAAGCCAAGCTGGTGGATAGCAGCGCGACCAGCGCTGAGCCCAACAAGGTCGACGCCAAGATTCCCTGGCATTCGGCCTTACATTTTGGTGGTTCTGGAGCGGAATGGCAGACAATCTACAAGGCGCTCAATCTCCCGGTGGTGATTGAACGTTCATTAGGCGAGGGGAGTATCGTATTGGCAGCTGATTCCTATTCTTTCAGTAACGAAGCATTGCGCAAGGATCGACAGCCGGCATTCTTGAGCTGGTTAGTCGGCCCGAGTCAGAAAATAATTTTTGATGAAACACATCTTGGACTGCGAGAAGACCCGGGAGTTGGTTCGCTCATGCGACGATATCGTCTGGGCGGGTTGATCGCCGGACTTTTTCTCCTCGCAGCCCTGGCGATCTGGAAGAATGCGAGCCCGTTGATTCCGCGAACGGAGGTCGCACCGGTCACGGAAGGTATCGTAGAGGGAAGGGATGCGTTCTCCGGATTGATCAATCTGCTTCGGCGCAACATCGCGCCTCGTGAGCTGGTCCGTGTTTGTGTCGATGAATGGGCGAGATTTTTGCCGCACAAAATTGAGGCCTGGCAGGAGAGAGTTGCGGACCTGCTGCGTCACGCCGAGAGCGGTTCCGAAAAAGATCCGGTGCGAAAATATCAGGAGATCAACTTGGAGATAAAAAAGACAAAATGGAAACCACCCAACTAAATGCGATCCTGGGCCTGGCCCGCCACGAAATCGGCAAGGTAATCATTGGCCAACAAAGCGTAATCGACCATGCCTTGCTGGCGATTGTGGCTAACCAACATGCCTTGATCGAAGGTGTGCCGGGGGTGGCCAAGACACTGCTCGTTAGGACGCTGGCTCGCGTCTTGGGCTGTGAGTTCGAACGCATTCAGTTCACCCCGGATCTGATGCCGGCCGATATCACCGGCACTAACGTGTTCAATCTTCAACGAAACGAATTCACCCTCGTCCGTGGACCAATTTTCACCGCGTTCCTCCTCGCGGACGAAATCAATCGCGCCCCGGCCAAGACGCAATCCGCGCTCTTGCAGGCGATGCAGGAAAGACAGGTCACGATTGACCGGGAAACACATGTGCTCAGTCCTAACTTCACGGTTTTCGCGACCCAGAACCCAGTCGAATACGAGGGGACGTATCCATTGCCCGAAGCGCAGAAGGATCGTTTCATGATAAAAATTCAAATGGAAACGCCGACGCAAGAAGAAGAGCGCGAGCTGGCTGATCGAATGTTGGTTTTTGATCGGACGCCAGAAGCGATGTTGGACAGTGGCGCGGTTACGACGGTGCTTTCAGCGGAGGAGCTAGCGAAGCTTCGACCTTCTCTCGATGGGATCACGATTCGTCCGGAAGTGCTCGATTACATTGTCGGTGTGGTTCGCGCGACGCGGACGCAGGAAAGCGTGCTGGTCGGCGCCGGGCCACGCGCAACCCAGGCGCTCGTGCTGGCTGGACGGGTTCGGGCGGCGCTTGAGAACCGCGATTTCGTTACCCCGGATGATATCAAATCGTTAGCGGTCCCTGTCCTTGGACATCGCCTGGTTTTGCGCCCGGAATTTGAGATCGAAGGTCTAACCATTAACGAAGTTGTAGCCCAAGTGCTGGAGGCTGTTGGTGTGCCGCGATGATCGCGCCTCGAACCATTCTCATCTTTCTGACCGCGGTGGTGTTGGTGCCAGCGTTGACCGTGTTTTTTGCTCTCCCAAAGTTTGCCGGGATAGCCGCCTTGCGCTGCTCCTGTTTCTTTTGATTGTTGCTTATGACGCATGGTTCCGGCAGCCGCGGCTCGCGGCGCTTCGGGCGAGTTTGCCAGATGTGATTCGGTTCTCGAAAGGACGTGACGGCACGATTGATTTGAAGATCGAAAATAATACGCCGCACGCAGTCCGATTCCGCATGGGCTTCCCGTTTCCAGCTGAAATCGGTGCAGCTCTCACTGAATTCGACGCCAGTGTTCCCGGTTCGTCCGCGCAATTGTTTTCAATCCAGTGTCAGCCAAAACAGCGCGGGCGTTTTTTGCTCTCGAAATTTTATGTCGAAGCGCCAAGCCGGCTACGCCTTTGGAATATTCGCCACGTTCTACCGCTCAAAAGTGAGCTGAGAGTTTATCCCGATCTTCTCAGCGCCCGGCGAAACATCTCCGCGCTTTTTCTTCCACATGGCCGGTTCGGGTTTAGACAACATCGCCAGGTCGGGAAGGGGCGCGAGTTCGAGAAATTGCGCGATTACATTCCAGGCGACGGCGCTGAAGATATTCATTGGAAGGCAACGGCGAAACGGGGGCGGCCGGTCACAAAAGTTTTCCAGATTGAGCGGACCCAGGAGGTTTACATTATCATCGACTCATCGCGATTGAGTGCGCGTTGGTCTGGTGAAATGGCGATTCTGGAACGGTTCATCAATTCGGCGTTGATACTTTGTCTTGCGGCCGCGCGGCAAAGCGATCTCTTCGGATTAGTCACCTTTAATGACAAGGTGCAGAAGTTTATTCGGGCCAAGAACGGAAAGCATCATTACGATGTCTGTCGCGACGCGCTCTATACTTTGCAGGCGGAGAAGGTCACTCCGGACTTCAAAGATCTCTTCACCTTTCTGCGGCTGCGCTTGCGTCGACGCGCCTTACTGATTTTTCTGACATCGCTCGATGATCCGGTCTTGGGAAGCCAATTTGTCGAGCACATCGACCTTCTCACCCGGCAACATCTCGTTATGGTGAACATGATACAACCCGTCGAAGCGCGACCGCTCTTTTCCGGAGACGACGTCACCGAAGCGAGCGAGATCTACCGGCGTCTGGGCGGCCATTTGCTCTGGGCTGAGCTCCAGGAAGTGCGGAAGCGATTGCAACGACTCGGCGTGCAACTTGCCCTGGCCCGAAGTGATCAATTCGCCGCGGAAGCGGTGAACCGCTATTTCAGAATCAAACAACGACAAGTCCTGTGATTATTGATGTCCCAAGATTTGTCGCGGCGGAGCGCGAGACCTGGAAAGAGCTGGAGACAATTCTTGCCCGACTCGAGGCCGATCCGGCACAACGATTATCGGTCAAAGAGCTGCAACGTTTTCATCAGCTCTATCAAAAGACATCTGCTGATCTCGCACGCGTTTCGACTTTCGCTTTCGAACCCCGCATCTGTCGTTACCTTGAGTCACTGGTCGCGCGCGCCTACGGCGAAGTGCACGAGACGCGCGAGAGTCAGAGGCCGCGCCGGATCCTGGAGTTTTTCTGGAACGGATTTCCGACCACATTCCAAAAGCACGTCCGAGCGTTCTGGCTGGCGACTGCGATCATGCTCTCCGGCGCGATTTTCGGAGGTGTTGTCCTTTATTGCGACCCGGAGACGAAACCGATCCTGCTTCCATTTTCGCATTTGCAAGGGAGCCCGGCCGAGAGGGTCGCTCATGAAGAACACACCAAACGAAACGGCGTTGCTGGTGAGGAGACGACGTTTTCGGCCTTTCTCATGACGCACAACATTCGGGTGTCGGTCTTTACTTTCTCGTTAGGAATCACCGCCGGTCTGGGCACGATTTTCCTGCTCTTCTATAATGGCGTGATCGTCGGTGCCCTGGCCGTTGATTATGTCCTCGCCGGCCAAACGAAATTTCTGCTCGGCTGGCTCTTGCCACACGGAGTAATCGAGATACCGGCGATGTTGGTTGCAGGGCAAGCCGGTTTGCTTCTGGGCGGGGCATTAGTTGGTTGGAAAAATCGTGCGCCGTTGCGCCAGCGATTGCGCATGATTGCACCGGATCTTGTCTCGTTAATCTTTGGCCTGAGCATAATGCTGGTTTGGGCTGGGCTGGTTGAAGCGTTTTTCTCTCAATGGCACGAGCCAGTCATGCCGTATTCGCTCAAGATAGGCTTCGGTTTGATCGAGTTGATGTTGCTCGGACTTTTCCTGAGTAAACGAAGCGAAAAAGTTTCCTGATTATGTTGCTGGCTGGTCGCACTAACCGTCTCCAGGTCCGCACGCCCGAAGGAATCCTTTTCTCATTCCTGCTGGCCAGTCCGATCACGCGGTTCCTGGCGGCGTCAATTGACATTGCCTGTGTCATTGCCATCACGTCATCGCTGCGGGTCGTTTCTGCTTTGCTTGGCGTCCTTAATCCAAATGCGTTCGAGGCCTTTCAAATCATTGCCTACTTCGTCGTCTCGATCGCATACGGAATTGGAACGGAATGGTATTGGCGTGGGCAGACTGTTGGGAAACGTCTGCTGCGTCTGCGGGTTTTGGATGAGCGCGGGTTAAAGCTAGAGCTAAATCAGATCGTCATCCGAAACTTGTTGCGTTGCGTTGATCTGCTGCCGGTGTTCTATGCGGTTGGGGGTACGGTTTGTCTGCTGACCAAACATGCACAGCGCTTGGGAGATATCGTGGCGAACACGATCGTCGTGCGAAATCCGAAGATTTTAGAGCCGGATCTGGATCAGCTTCGTCCGGACAAATGGAATTCTTTGCGGGAGCACCCGCATCTTTCTGCGCGTTTACGGCAATCCATCAATCCGGCGACGGCTGCGCTGGTGGTGGACGCGATTTTGCGTCGTGAAGAATTCAACGCGCCGGAACGTCTGCGATTGTTTCACGAGCTGGCTGAACATTTCAAGGCGCTGGTGCCGTATCCGGCCGAGACAGTCGAAGGTCTAACGGATGAAAATTATGTTCGAAATGTAGCGGATGTGATATTTCGGTGAGTGTGTAGCCACGGCCCTGTGGGCCGTCTGATGTTGGCGTGACAGCCGGAAAACCGCCCAGTGCTTGAACACCGACAACCTAGATTTGAGACTCGACGAACAAATGTGCTAACGATACAAATCCCAGCGTGAACCGAAGGTTCGCACTTCGTCCCCCACGCCTGACCCGGATCTTTGAAGCAGACCCGCTCTACTTCGTCACATTCTGCACTTATCTCCGTAGGCCATGGTTGGCCAACAATGACCCTCACGAAGGGTTTGTTCGTTTTTCTGCGAAGGCCGAGTGTAAGTTCAATATCGCCGTTGGCCGTTATGTGCTCATGCCCGATCACGCTCATTTGTTCGTTCGTGGAGGTTTGGATTTCGAATTGGGACGCTGGATCGGGGCTCTTAAACACGCAATTGCAAAGGCCGCAGGTCGATTTGGAACACCTAGTGAGAACTGGCAGGAAGGTTGTTTCGATCACCTACTTAGGAGTGATGAGAGCTACGCCGAAAAATGGCTATATGTTCGTGAGAATCCTGTGCGCGCCGGATTGGTTGAGAGGTGGGAGGATTGGCCGTATCAGGGCGAAATCGTCTATATTGATCGCGCCTGAGGGAGCAACGTGAATTTCACGCTGGTTCCCGACGGCCCATAAGGCCGTGGCTACAACAACAGTCACAGGGCCGCGGCTGCAACATCAGATTCAGGCGGCTACGCAATTTCACGTCGGGTTCCCGACGGCCCACAAGGCCGTGGCTACAACACTGGTATGCAGGCGGCTACGCAATTTCACGCTGGTTCCCGACGGCCCACAAGGCCGTGGCTACAACATCTGGATGCAGGCGGCTACACAATTTCACGCCGATACCTGACGGCCCGCAGGGCCGTGGCTACAGCAAATGTCTATCCCGCCTCTCGCGCCATTGCCTGGCCGCGTTTTGTTGCGGCTTCGACCGCGGCGATCAGACCTTTGGCTGTGCCGAGTTTTTCCATCTCGGCCAAGCCTGCAGCAGTGGTGCCGCCGGGCGTTACTACCATTCGGATCAATTCTTCCGGTGATTTCCGTGTGTCGATGGCAAGCTGAGCCGCGCCTACCACGGTTTGCGCGGCCAATTTCATCGCCGCTTCCGGAGACAATCCGCAGCGTTTTCCGCCCTCGGCCAATGCCTGGATGACCGTGTAAACAAAGGCCGGCCCGCTTCCGGAGAGGGCGGTCACAGCATCGATCTGTTCCTCGTTTACTTCTACGGCAAGCCCAATAGCGTTGAACATCGATTGAACGATCGCGACATCCTGGTCGGTCGTGCGGCTGCCGCGGGCGAACCCAGTCGCGGCCTGGCCGATCGCGGATGGGGTATTGGTCAGGACGCGCATGAAACGGGCGCGAACGGCGAATTCCATGGCCGTCATGCGGGTGCCCGCCGCGAGCGAGATGACCAGTTTGTTTTCGACTCGAAAAGCAATCTCCCGCAGGACCGGGAGGACAACGGTCGGTTTTACTCCGACGACAATTATCTCCGCGCTTTGGGCGGCGCTGCTGTTACTGGCGGTGGTGAGAACGCCGGTCTCCCGCTCCAGGGCCGCGCCAATCTCGCTATTGGGCTCGCTCGCAATGATCTCCGAGGGAAGACAATACTTGGCCCGAACCAGCCCGCGAATGACGGAGCCGGCCAATTTTCCCGCCCCAATGAAACCGAGGCGATACCGATGTGCTGGTGTTTGTAAATCTGGTTTGATCCGGTGATATTAAGCGATGGTAACCAGCGGTGTAAACTTTGGTCTTGATTTGGCTGAAGAGATTTCTGAACTGAAACGCGATCGGAACGCGGTCATTCTTGCCCACAACTATCAGGTGCCGGAGTTACAGGATATCGCTGATTACGTCGGAGACTCGTTAGGATTAAGTTTCCAGGCCTCCAAGACCAATGCGGACGTCATCCTTTTCTGTGGCGTCCATTTCATGGCCGAGACCGCAAAAATTATTAACCCTTCCAAGCGAGTCCTGCTCCCTGACCTCGATGCCGGTTGTTCGCTCTCGGAATCGTGTCCCCCTGAAAAACTAAAAGCGTACCTGGATCAGCATGCCGACAAGAACTACTACGTAATCGCGTATATCAATTGCAGCGCTGGAGTAAAAGCGCTCTCCGACGTGATCTGCACCAGTGGTAACGCGGAAAAAATTGTCCGAAGCGCGCCGGCTGACCGGAAGATTCTTTTCGTCCCGGACGAAAACCTTGGGAGCTGGGTAATGGAAAGGACGGGGCGCCCGATGGATCTCTGGCAGGGTAACTGTTATGTCCATGTCGAATTTACTGCCCGAAGCATTGAAAAAATTCGCGAGGAATATCCGAACGCTCCGGTGGTTGCCCATCCTGAATGCACTCATGCAGTGCGGCTCCTGGCGGACGAAGTTTGTTCGACCGAGAAGATGGTGACTTTCTGCCGGCAATCTCCGGCCCGGGAAATCATCGTTGTCACGGAAGCGGGGATGTTGCATCGGCTGAAGAAAGAAGTTCCGGACAAAGTCTTTATACCGGGACCGACGGAACGGTGCGTCTGTGCCGAGTGTCGTTACATGAAAATGAATACGCTAGAGAAAGCGCATGCAGCGTTGTTAAACATGGAGCCGGAAATCATTCTGCCGGAGCCGTTGCGGAAAAGAGCCGAAGCACCGATTCGGCGGATGTTGGAACAGAGCTAGGGGCTTAGAGTCTCGATTCCTTTTTGGCCACGGACAGACGCGGATTAAACACGGATTAGGATCAAGCGACTGGGCGTCAGGTAGGCAAATCCGTGTTTAATCCGTGTTCGTCCGTCGCTCTTCCAAATAGGATCTCGTCAGAAGGCGACAAATGAGTCTCAGCGGCTCCTTTTGACCCGCGGCGATAATCACTTGTCACTCGCCCTTTTTGCCATTTCACTTCTGCCCGATGCGGCAACCGCTCATTTGGCTTATTCCTGTCGTTTTGTTGCTGGGCGCGTTCTTCCTGCGAGAGCCGCGCCTGCAGGGATCCGAGGATTATTTTCTGCGCTGGCTCCTGAAAAACTCGGAGCCACGTGGGCCAATAGCCCCGGTCACAGTAGTGGAAATTGGCCACGATTCCGTGCTCGATCCGTCCTCAAAGGATTCGACATCGCCCCGTGCCACTGAAAGCAGCGTTACGCCGCTCGAGTTTGCCCTCTTCCTGCAATCAATTCTCGAATTCAAACCGACCGTCGTCGCCTTCGAAAACGTCCTGAGATGGCGTGATCGCGATAAGGATCAGGAACAGGTCTTTATCGATCAAGCGATGCGCGTTCCCCGACTGATCTTAGGCGCTGAGTTAACCGCCACACCGGATCCAGATGCGCCGGGTCCTGAAATTCAGGGATTCACCCAAGTTACAGGGAAACGAGGGGAACTGGCGGAGTTTACCGGAATTGGAAGACAGCCCAACGAGGAGATGCGCCTTATTGCGACAGCCGGTTTTATCAATCTGCCCGTGGAAATCGCGGACAAGATCCATGTGCCGCTACTCTTTCGGTATCGCGGTGAGGTGATTCCGTCGTTTACCTTACAAGCGATCTTGCTCTGGCAACGGGTCACGCCTGCGGAGGTGAAAATTGACCTCGGTTCTCACATTCTGCTGCCGAATGGACGGAAAATCCCGATTCAAGCCGATGGCACGGTCACCATCTCCCCTAACGCGGGAAAGAAAGTGCATCGATTGACCATGAACGAACTTCTGCTCGCGTCACAACAGACGGATGCTGGAAAGAAATCACCAGAGTTCGAGGCGATTCGCGATCAAATTGTGCTCGCGAGAATCCCATCGAACCCATTGTCGCCCCCGGACGTGTTTGCGGCGACGCTGGCAACTATTCAAACCGATGCGTATATCCGCCGGATTAGCTGGATTTTCGATTGCGTGATACTGGCTGTGATCGTCGGGATTGTCCTGAGACTTCGACATGCTTCCCGGGTGGAACTGATTTTGGGTGCGCTAGCCTTTACCGCAGCCTATTGCCTGGTCGCTTTGGGAGTGGTTTCGCGTTGGCTTATCTGGTTACCGGGTGTTTTGCCGTTGGGCGCACTCTGGCTCTTTGTCTTGATCTTGGTCGTGCTTCCGCGTCGTGCAGGCGCGACTGAAGCAGAGAGAGCGACGCTGGGGTCGCCGGCGGCATGATGTGACTGGCGTTTGGTCACTGCGACGTCATGACTGTCACCGAGGGAGAGATCACCGATAGAATGGCGAGGCTTCATCGTCGCGGACTGGTCGATCTTCATTTCGATCTGCTGATGGATCTGTATGAAAAACGCGGGGATAAGAATGTGGTCGCGACACAGTTCCTTCCCGAGTTTGAGGCAGGCCATGTCGGAGTGCTCGGCGCAGCCATTTACATCGAAGACCGTTATTTGCCGGAGATGGCACTGCGGGTCGCGCTCGACCAGATCGCCCAGCTTTATGCCGAAGTGGATAAATCGCATCGATTCGCCATCTGCCGGAGTAATTCGGAGATTCTTGGGGCGCGCGACGCAGGGAAGATCGCATTGCTGATCACGATGGAAGGAGCAGAACCGATCGGGACCGATCTGAACTTGCTGCGGGTTTTTGCCGAGCTCGGTTTACGAGCGTTAGGTTTGACGCATGCGCGGCGAAACGCAGCGGGATCGGGTGGCGTTTTCGCCGCCAGCGGCTCGTCCAGCGAAGGGTTGACTGGTTTCGGACGTGAACTGGTTCAGGCTTGTGAGGCGCTTGGGATCATGATCGACCTCGCTCATATTAATCCGGCCGGGTTCACTGATATCTTTGATTGCACTACTAAACCGCTGATCGTTTCGCATACGAACGCTCGCCGGTATTTCGATATCGAGCGCAACATCAGCGATGAACAAATCAGAATGGTCGGCGAGCGCGGCGGCGTAATTGGGATCAACGCCGTGTTAGTTAGTCCGCGCCCGGAAGAGACAACTCTCGACCGTTACGTCGATCATATCGAGCATGTGATCGGTCTAATCGGGATCGATTGCGTTGGCATCGGATTCGATTTCTTTGAGTTCCTTTATCGACAATGGCCCGAAGAAGAAAAACAGGCGTTGGCTGCGAAATTGATCAAGCCTCATTTTATTCCGGACCTGACGAATCATTCGCATGCGCCGAACTTGACCAGGAAATTGATTGAACGCGGGTTCCATGATGATCAGATTGAAAAGATCTTGTTCGGAAACTGGATGCGAATCTTTGCCGAATTACTTTGAAGTTCATTAATCTAACTCGCCGCACCGAAATCGGCGCGAATAGCTACTACCTTGAGGCTGGCGGCCAACGCCTGGTGCTCGATTGTGGAATGCATCCGCGCGGAGAAGGGGAAGAGGCCTTGCCGAATCTTCGCGCACTCGGAGATCGCATCCTTGACGCGATTATCGTTTCACACGCGCACCTGGATCACATCGGCACCTTACCCGTGTTAATGCGACGTCAGCCAGAACGCCCGCATTTTCATGACCGAAGCGACCGCGGAGATCGGGAGCACGCTCCTTCACAATTCGGTCACGGTCATGACGCGGCAACGTGAAGAAATTGGGGTCACAGCTTACCCGCTTTATACGCATCGTGAAACCGAGCGCGCAACGGATCGCTGGCAATCTTGTCCGTTACGCCAGCGTTTTACGCTCTCGGGCGAGCGCGCAGGGCCGCAGGACGATGGGGGGCTCACGGTCGAATTCGTAGACGCAGGTCATGTCCTGGGCGCAGCCGGTGTTCTCATTCGCGCAGACGGACGGACAATATTTTATACGGGCGATGTCAATTTTGACGATCAAACCATAACCAAAGGTTCGGTCTTTCCTGAATCCGGTGTTGATGTCCTGATTATAGAAACAACGCGGGGCGACAGTCCCTCACCTGAAGGCTTTACTCGAGAAGCTGAGGAACGTCGCCTGATCGAGGCCATTGCTCAGGCCTTCCAGCGCGGTGGTTGTATTCTGATTCCCGTGTTTGCCCTTGGTAAAACACAGGAGCTGCTGGCCATGTTCTACAAGTTTCGGCGAGCGAATTTGCTCGGAGATTTTCCGGTTTATATCGGCGGTTTGAGCACGAAACTGACTGAGGTTTACGATCGCCGCGCGATGACAACGCGCCGCCTCCTGCCGCGCATCCAATTGCTGGAGGAAATTAATCCATTCACCCTGAACGGACAGACGATAAATGATTCTCCTGCGCGAGCCGGCCGGGTTTACGCCCTCTCGAGCGGGATGATGACGCCAAAAACTCTATCAAATATTTTCGCGCGCCGCGTTCTCGAAAATCCGCAGCACTCGATCTTTTTTGTCGGCTATGCCGATCCGCAGTCGCCGGCCGGTATCCTGAAAATGGCGAAACCGGGAGATATGGTGTCCCTTGATCCGGACGAGCCCGCCCAACCATTACGGTGCCACATCGACCAGTTCCAATTCAGCGCCCATGCGTCGCGTGAATCGATTATTCGTTATGTAAAACAGCTTGCGCCGAAGAAAATCCTCTTGGTGCATGGGGACGTTCCGGCGGTGGAATGGACTCGGGCAACTCTGACCGCAGAGTTGCCGGAATCGGAAATCATCGTGCCGACGCCCGGAGTGGAAATGGAGTTGTAGGTAGTCGTAAACAGACTTTCCTCGTTCCCACACTCCTTTTGCTTGTCATTGTGCTGCGTTCTTCATGGTATTGAAGTGGTTATGGAGGAGGAGAACGGAACCGAGGTCTGTGGGTCGAGGAAGCGGGTCATGGTTCGCCTCTCCCTTCTTAAGGGAGAGGGTAGGGTGAGGGTTTGGGAGTGGTAGCATGGTTCTATATGAATGCGAAGCGACTCGACCCCTCACCTCAGTCCTCTCCCCACGTGTGGGGAGAGGAGGCCATCGCCCAAATAATCCGAATGTTCGAGCGAAAAGAGTTTCCCAATCAGCGAATCACAGATCTGCCTAGATGAGAATCGTTTCCTGGAATATTAACTCGTTACGGAGACGACAGGAACGGCTACTCGGTTGGCTCGATCAGACGAAACCCGATGTCGTCTGTTTGCAGGAAACCAAATGCACTGACGAACATTTTCCTGAACTCGCTTTACGTTCGGCCGGTTATTATTCCGTGTTCCACGGCCAGAAATCCTACAACGGCGTTGCGATATTGGCGCGTGTTCCATTGGAAGCGGTGCAAGCGTCGTTGGCTGACGAAGAAGTGGATCCGCAGGCGCGCGTTATCGCCGCGACGATTGGTCCAGTGCGGGTCTATTCAATTTACGCACCGAATGGTCAGGCGGTCGGATCGCCTGCTTACGAATACAAACTAACGTGGTACCAACGCCTTCAACGTTCATTGCTTCGGAAGGAAACCGAAACGCAATACCTGGCGATCTGTGGTGATTTCAATATCGCCCCACGTGATGAGGACGTGTACGACCCGTCACTTTGGCGCGGCGCAATCATGTGCTCAGAAGGGGAGCGAGCCGCTTTCGATGAATTGTGCACCTTTCCACTGACCGATACGCTCCGAATTCATCATTCGGAATCCGGTCTTTATAGCTGGTGGGATTATCGAATGCTCGCTTTTCCGAAAAACCGGGGACTTACGGATTGATGCGGTCCTTGCTGGAAAAGCATTGGCGGCGCGATGCACGGAAGCCGGAATTGATCGAGAGATGCGGAAAGGGAAGGAACCATCGGATCATGCTCCGGTCTGGGCGGAGTTTGACCTTGTAGAGGCGTGCGACTGACGTGTCATTGCGAAAGCCGATCATTCTGACGTGTCGATTCAATACCAAGGAGCGGCGGTCTCCAACCGTGCATTCGAAAGCGATGTGCTCTAGACTTCAGCGACCATGTAACGAGAACGCTTCGCAACGAGTTGATGAACCGGTCAGGCTGTTCGACATTCGGCACCGGACATTGCTCCCCATGTCTAACGAGCGGTCATCGGACTGTCGCATCTCCGCCTTCCAAGCCGCTGCTCGTTTTTGACGGGGATTGCCATTTTTGCCGGCGCTGGATTGAACGTTGGCGTGAGCTGACGGCGGGAGCAGTCGATTATGCTCCCTACCAGGAAGTCGCGGAAAAGTTATCCGGAGATTTCGCGGAAAGAATTCGAGTCCGCAGTTCAGTTTATTGAAACCGATGGAACGATCTACCGGGGCGCGGAAGCGGTTTTTCGATCGTTAGGGTATAGGTTCGGATGCAAATGGATGATGCGTGCCTATGAGCGTTTGCCCGGATTTGCCTGGATAACAGAGGCGGCCTATCAGCAGGTAGCTCGGCATCGCGGTGCAGCTTCGTTTTTCACACGTCTGCTTTGGGGCAATGATGTTCGGCGACCAACCTATTACTGGTCGCGCTTCTGGTTCTTTCGGTCCCTCGGAGTGATTTACCTGATCGCGTTTGTTTCGCTCTGGGTTCAAGTGGACGGCTTAATTGGGGAGAACGGAATTCTGCCGGTTAGGGAATATCTGTCCGGGGTGGGCAGTCAATTCGGCGTTGGCTGGTCCGAGTTACCGACGGTTTGTTGGTGGAATTCGACTAACGCGTTCCTTCATTTTCTGTGTGGCGCCGGGGTCGTTATTTCGGTCTTGTTGATGGTTGGAATACTGCCAGTTGCTTCGCTCATTTCGCTTTTTGTCCTTTATTTGTCGCTGACCGTTGCTGGACAAACGTTCCTCAGTTTCCAATGGGACATTCTGCTCCTCGAAACGGGGTTTCTAGCGATCTTCTTTGCGCCGCTTGGACTATGGCCGCGAACGGGTCCGTGGCGATCGGATAGGGGAAGCCTGGTGCCGGTTTCGCGCACTCGGACTTTTTCTTCTCAAGCTCCTGCTCTTCAAACTGATGTTGATGTCAGGCGTGGTGAAACTAACCAGTGGCGACGATTCCTGGTGGGACCTAACGGCGCTGAATTATCATTACGAGACACAACCGCTCCCGACGG
Organism: uncultured Verrucomicrobiae bacterium; assembly: GCA_963751725.1. GTDB lineage: Bacteria > Verrucomicrobiota > Verrucomicrobiia > Chthoniobacterales > UBA10450 > AV80. The sequence continues at coordinate 143,488 of CAVVVQ010000001.1, read as the reverse complement.
TGCTTGGTTGGTGGGCGCATCAAACGCCAGAATGGTTCCGGAAATTTTCGACCTTCTTTGTTCTTTTTGTTGAAACGGTTGTTCCGTTTTTTATCTGGGCGCCACGCCGGTTGCGGCATTGTGCAGCTGGTTTGTTTATCCTGTTGCAGGTCTTTATCGCGCTAACCGGCAACTATTGCTTTTTCAACCTGCTCACGATCGCGCTTTGTCTTTTGCTGATTGACGACACGTATTGGCTCCGCGAAAGCGAATGAGGCAGAGGGGAGAAGTCGGCGATCTCAGCGTCCATTCGGTTCGCCCTACGGACTGGCGGTATGTCCGTTGCGTTTTGGCAGTTGGCTGCTCCTGATAGTTCTTCTTCCGATTAACGCGATGCTGATTGTTTCCGCGTTCAAACCACACGATGGCCTGGCCGAGTTCGGTCCGGGCGCTTTATGAGCGGATCGAACCCTACCGAATCGTGAACGGTTACGGTCTGTTCCGGGTTATGACCAAATCGCGGCCGGAGATTATTTTAGAGGGAAGCGCCGATGGCGATCGAATGGTTGCCTTACGAATTCAAATGGAAACCGGGGGACCTGAACTCAGCCGCCGCACTGGGTGGCGCCGCATCAGCCACGCCTCGACTGGCAAATGTGGTTTGCGGCGCTTGGGACCTACCAGCATAACCCGTGGTTTCTTCGTCTGGAAGAGGGCCTGCTTCGGAACAAACCTGCGGTGACAGCGTTGCTCGAGCGTAATCCATTTCCAAACGAACCGCCTCGTTACCTGCGGGCCACGCTTTACGATTACCATTTCACCACGGTGCCCGAGCAACGGGCGACAGGGGCCTGGTGGAAACGGGAAGAACGGGGCGAATATCATGCCGACCATATCGCTTCGATCCTCGGAAAACTAATAGCGTGTAGTGGCGTTTCTGCGAAGCGCCTTGGGACGGATGTGACCGACGGATTGGGTTCCTCAGGTGAGATCGAAGCCAACTCTCTGAGCGCTTCGCAGAAGCGCCACTACAACAGACTCAGGGTTGCTAGGCGATTTCACGCCAACATCCGACGGCCCGCAGGGCCGTGGTTACAACGTCATTCGGTTTGTCGATTTGAGTCATAACGACCTCGGGTTCACAATTTTTCGTCAACCGCCCACGCATTTGAGTGCGATGACGTTGTGCGTATCTTGCCGCGATGCCGAAGGAAGAGCAGATCGTGACGGAAGGAACGGTGACGCAAGTGTTGCCGGGCACGATGTTTCGGGTGGAGCTTGCCCGGGCAACGGAACGTCCTGGCGCATATCTCCGGCAAAATGCGTAAGCATTTCATCCGGATTGTTCCCGGGCGACAAGGTGGAAGTGGAGCTTTCCCCCTACGATTTGACCAAGGCCCGCATCATTTTTCGGGAAAAATGATGCGAAGATCGGTTAATAGCATTGAATGGTCGCAACGTTAAAACGGTGAGCGCAAGCAAAGAGATGAGTTTCGTTTCTGGAAGAGACAGGTTATCATCACATGATGCGTGTCGGTGAAAAAGACGCCGCGAAGCAAACTTCCCGAAGAACGAAGCGACAGGAGAATATCATGGCTGAAGAAAACAAAACGACGACACAGGCGGCGGCGCTACCGTTCCGGCGGACGCTCAGAGACAAATTCGAGAGCAGCAAGACCCACGCGCGAAAGGCCGCGGAAGATTTGAAGATCCGCCGCGGGCGTGGTGGCGGATGAGTGGAAGTCTGCGGCGGGACCGATGGCCGAAGAATATCGCGACAAAGCCGAACAAGTCTGGGACGATGCGCGTGAGCGCGTTCGCACTCTGCAGGAAGATGGCGAGCAATACGTGCGGGAAAATCCAACCAAAGCGGTCTTCACGGCCCTCGGCATTGGATTTGTGCTCGGGCTGATTTTCCGCCGCTAACGATTGGGCCGAATGGCTGGCGACACGATGCGGTTCCGCAATCCCGCGGGACACGCCGGCTTGCTCCATAATCTGCTCGCGCTGGTCAATGACCTGGCCGGTTTTCTGGAGAGCAGACTTGGTCTCTTCGCGCAGGAGTCCAGGACGGCGCTGGTGCAGGTCCTGGTGCTGGTGGCTTGCCTCGGCGGCGCGGTTGTCCTCGCATTTTTGGGATATGCTCTTCCTGATTGCGAGCGCGATCGCGGCTCTCGCGCACACTCTGCATATCTCCTGGATCTGGATCAGCCTGGCGGCGGCAGGACTTCATTTCTGTCCTCGCGCTGGTCTGCCTGCTGATCGCTCGTAACCGGATGAAGACAATCGATGTTTGAAGCGACGGCCGCGGAATTGAAGAAGGATCGCGAATGGCTAAAGAAACCTGGACAAGAAAAATCACTCCACCAATTAAGGCAGGAAGCCGCACATTCGCGTGACTGGCTGGCGCGCGATCTGAGCGGTCTGCGCTATGAGCTCGATTTTCCGCTGAAGTTTCGGAAATCATTTCAACGCCAGACGGTGGTCTGGGTTGCAGCGGCAATCGCTGCTGGCGTCGTGATAGTGGTGCTGCCGGCGCGCACCAAAAAGATCGAGGTCGGACCACGAAGGAAAAAGCATCCGCGCGAGGAAATACTTGGAGCTGGATTGGCCTTGGGGGCACTTAAGTTTGCGGCGACCCTGCTGCGACCAGTGGTGGCGAAGTTTATTGCCAGGAAAGTGAACCAGTTTGCTTCGGGAGCGGTGCATAAGAACTACCGCGCATAGGTCCTATGTGACCTATAGGACCTATCGGGACCTATTCGGACCAAGTTATTGACAGGGAAAATGCCGGGTGATAACGTCCGCCGACTTTGAATGCACCCTTTGAATGCAGTCGATGTTAAATAGCCAGGTCTTGGTCCTGAACCGCCTGTGGCAGGCGGTTAATATTTGCTCGGCTCGTCGTGCCTTTACTCTTCTTTACCAAGGGCACGCTCAGGTTGTTTCCTCGGATCTAGCCAATAATTTTCTGACGCATGATTTCGATAGTTGGCGCGATTTTTCCGCTTCAGCGCCGGAGCACGAAGTGGTCACGACCATTTCGTGGAAGATCCGGGTGCCACAGGTAATTGTTCTCCTTCTATTCGATCGTTTGCCCAAGAAGGAAGTAAAGTTCACCCGGCATAACGTCTTCGAGCGAGACAAGAATACCTGCCAATATTGCGGGAAAGTTTACGAGCGAATGGAGCTGAACCTCGACCATGTATTGCCGCGCGATAAAGGTGGCTTAACCACATGGGAAAACGTCGTCTGCTCGTGCATCCCTTGTAATACCCGAAAGGGTAACCGGTTGCCGCACGAAGCGCACATGACGCTGATTCGAAAACCAAAGCGGCCGAAGTGGCGGCCGTTTGTCCACGTGACCTTTAGCTCGCAACACCACGAAAGCTGGCGACACTTTGTGGATCTGGCTTACTGGAATGTCGAGCTGAGCGATTGACGCTTCAACGCTTCAACGCATCCAGAATCGGCTGCGGATAAACTCCGAGCACGATAATTCCTGCGATCAAAAGCCCCATCGCGCACTGCGATAACCGGGTCAAAGGAATCGAGGCTGTGCTGGACGGTCCTTCCCAATACATTGCCCGAACCACCTTCAGATAATAGTAGAACCCACACGCGACCGTGATAATTCCAACGATCACCAAGGTGGTTTGATGCTGGCGAATCGCGGCGTCGAATATGAAAAACTTGCCGAGGAATCCAGCGGTGAAAGGGACGCCGGCGAGCGAAGTCATACTGATCAGCATGGAAAACGCGAGGAAAGGGGATCTCTTAGAAAGACCATTGAAGTCTTCGATGTTTTCTCCGGTTTGTTGCGCGACCACGATGAGAACGGCAAAACTGAGCAACGTCATCAACAGATAGGCCACCAGATAAAACGAGACTGCGTCGCCCGCGAGGCATACCACACCGATCAATAGGTAACCTGCATGCGCGATGCTCGAATAAGCCAGAAGACGTTTCAGGTTGTTTTGGGGTAGCGCGGCCAGGTTTCCGTAGAGAAGTGTGAGCACCGCCATCGCTACCAGCAGCCGTTGGACTTGCGGGATCATGAAAAATGGCTGCAACACTCGGAGCAGCACAACAAAACCCGCGGCCTTCGATCCAACCGAGAGAAATGCGGTGACTGGCGTCGGAGCTCCTTGATAAACATCTGGAACCCAAACGTGAAATGGTACGGCGGCGATCTTGAATCCAAGCGCAACAAGCACCAGCACCATCCCGAAAAGCGCGGGACCGGATTCGACTGAAGGCTGCGCCAAGGCCGCTGTCACTCGGGCCAGATTTGTTTCGCCGGTGACGCCGAATATCCAGGTTATTCCGTAGACGAGGAACCCGGTGGAGAGCGCGCTCAAAATTCAAGTACTTCACTCCAGCCTCGAGGGTTGCCGGATTGCGACGGGTAAAACTGACCAGGACATAGAACGACATCGTTACCAGCTCGAGCGATACGAAGATCATCACGAAATCGATGGCTGACGCCATCCACATGAGACCAACACAGGTGAAAATCGGCAGCGCAAAAAACTCTCCCAGCCCAGCCTGAGAAGTGGCGCCATGGATCGTATCACGCACGACCGGCGCGTAGTCGATCATCATGATCAGGACGAAGATCGTGGTCACGAGCGCAAAGCGTTTGAAAAAAATCGCGAGGGCATCAGTGGTGTAGAAACTCCATAGACCAGTAAATGCAATCGTCGTCGGGGCGGATCGAAGAAAGAAGGTCGCAACCAATACCGCGCTCAATCCGAGAATGGCGGTAAACGCGAGCGTCTTTTTATCCACCTGACTGAAGAACGCTTCAATCATCAGGACAAATAAGCCGATGATCAGCACTTCAACTTCGAGTATTGGCGCGCCGATCATCGTTTTTGAGCAAAGTAACTCTGGAAGGTCGGCGAAACGATTCGGATGAATGTTTGCGGGAAAAATCCCAACCAAAGCGAGACCGCGATCAGCATTGTAACGGGAATACGGAATCCGCGACCTAAATCAGTTAGTCCGCTCCACGAATCCCGCATCGTGCCCATGAAAACGTTTCGATAGGCCCGCAACATGTAGACCGCGGAGATGACAACGCCCCAGAGCCCGAGAACAGCCGCAATCTGAAAAATAGTGAACCGATCCGGATTGGCTCCATTGCGGAATGTGCCAAAGAGAACCATTACTTCCCCGGCGAAATTGGCAAACCCCGGCAAACCAATGGAAGCGAAGGCAGCCAAACCAAAGGCAAAGGCTGCGCACGGCATTACCTTTCCCAAACCGCCGAGATCAGAAAGAAGAAGCGTGCCTGTCCTCTGGCGGATTTCCCCAGTAATACCGAAGAGCACCGCAATTGAAATCCCGTGCGCTAGAATCAACGCCGCGGCGCCATTTGTTCCGAGAAGGGTGCCACTAGCGATCCCGAGAAAGATGTAGCCCATGTGCATAACGCTCGAATAACCGAGCATCCAATCGAGACGCTTTTGCGCAATGGTGACCAGCCCGACGTAAAGAATGTTCCCGAGGAGGAGCACGATGAAAAGCGTGCTCCATTGTTCCGCGCCTTGCGGCAAGAGCGGGATCGCCAGTCGCAAGAGACCGTATAGCCCAAACTTTTTTAGGACACCGGCGTGCAGCATGGCCGCAGGCGTCGGAGCAGCCGCGTACGCTTCAGGTGCCCAGGTGTGAAACGGAAAAAGGGAAACGAGAATCCCGAACCCGATCAGCAGTACCAGGAAGATATTTCCCTGTGCCTCTCGCGGAATCAACGAAGCGCTCGCCTGTAGCGCCCGGAAATCAAACGTTCGCGCCGCATCAGGAAGACTTCGGTAAAGCATGATTAAACCGAGCAACAAAATGAAGCTGCCCGTCGCCAGGTAAATCGTGATTTTCCAGGCTGCCGCCTCACGCTTACCGGTTCCCCAAATTCCGATTAAGAGAAATGTCGGAATCAAAGCCAGCTCATGAAAAGCGTAGAAGAAAAAGAGGTCAATGGACGCAAACGCTCCAATGGCGCCTGCGCTAATTAACAGGAGACAGGCATAGAATCCCTGTTCGCGTTCCCGGTTTTCGCCGCCGAATGAGATGGCGGCAAACGTGACGATGGTGGTTAGTAATACCATCATCAGGCTCAATCCATCGAGCCCGAGTGCGAAATTGATTTTCCAATCTGCGCTGATCGGGAACGACGTGACAAACTGGAAACCGCTCTGGCCCGCATCAAATTTAAGCCACGCAATCAATGTCGCCGCCAGCATCAGACCCGCGGAATAGAGCGCAGTCCGTCGGGCCGGCGCACCGAGAAGGATGGCGACCGCAGCGAGGATCGGACAGAAAACGAGAAAAAGTGGAATCACCGGAAGAGTGTGAAGTAGATCAGGGCCACGATTCCTAAACCGAAAAGGAATGAGTAGGCCTGAAGGTTTCCGACTTGAAGCAATCGCAAGAGCGATCCTATCCCCCAAGTCGTCCGGCTTGCGCCACCAATGCCGACGGTGTCGAGCGCCCAACGATCAATCAAAGCAGATAAGCTGGCCAACAAACCTTGGGTAGCCGCGATGAAAAAGCTATAGATCTCATTGAGATAAAAAGCGTTTCGGAACAATCCGAGATTGATTGGATCACGTTCGCGGCCACGATAAAGCAAGATGCCAAAGGCCATTCCAGCAATGGTGGCTCCGAAGGCCATTCCCGGGATCAACCAACCCTCTTTTTCATGAGGCAAATCGAGAAAGAACCCGGCAATAGAATGGTAACCAGCCACAACCGCGAAGACCGCGAGCACGATCAATGGCATTAGCATGATCCACGGAGCTTCTCTTCCTGCTCGAGCATTGTTACTGCGCGGTTTGCCAAAGAACACAATCGTAACCAACCGCAGCATGTAGAATGCGGTGAGAAACGCAGTCAGTAGCGCCAACAAAAAGATCGTAGGATTTTTTTCCCAGGCCAAAGCAAGGATCGCATCCTTGCTGAAAAACCCGCTGAAAAATGGAAACCCGATCAGCGCGAGCGTTCCGATCATAAAAGTGAGGAAGGTGATTCCCAGCCGGCCGGCCAATCCACCCATGTTCCAGATATTTTGTTCGTGATGCAGCATCACGATGATCGAGCCGGCTCCGAGGAATAGCAGCGCCTTAAAGAAGGCGTGGGTGAAAAGGTGGAACATTGCCGCTTCGCCAGAAGCGAGACCGATGGCCATGATCATGTAACCGAGTTGCGACAGAGTTGAGTAGGCCAGAATTCGTTTGATGTCGTCCTGTTGAGTGGCGATCAGTGCAGCCATCAACGCTGTGATCGTCCCAATCCATGCGATGATGCCAAGCGCTTGCGGTGCGGCTTGGACGAGAAAGCTGACCCGGACCAGCATGTAAACGCCCGCAGCAACCATTGTCGCCGCATGGATCAAGGCCGAGATCGGAGTCGGACCTTCCATGGCGTCCGGCAACCAAACGTGCAGAGGGAATTGCGCAGATTTGGCCACTGCTCCGCAGAAAATCAGGAGGACCGTGATAGTGAAGTAACCTGGATAATCTGTGATGCGATTGATCTGCTGCGACATTTCCTGAAACACCACGGAACCGGTCGCGGTCCATGCCATCAGAATTCCCAACATGAATCCGAAGTCGCCGACACGATTAGTTAGGAAGGCTTTCTTGGCTGCGTCCGCGGCCGAATCCCGCCCGAACCAATGGCCGATCAGTAGATACGAACTGACCCCAACGAGTTCCCAAAAAATGAAAAGCATTACGAAATTGTTCGAGAGAACAATGCCGAGCATTGAAAACATGAAGAAGGAGAGGGAAGCGAAGTAGCGGGATTGGCCTTCGTCCTCTTTCATGTAACCAAGGGAATAGATGTGGATCAGTGAACCGATGCCAGTCACGATCAGCAGCATGGTCTTGCTCAGATTATCGAGAACGAACCCAATCGGAACGAAGAGAACCGGCCGAAGATCGATCCAGGTAAATTCGAATGCTCGAACATCCGTTTTGGCGAAAAGGACACAGCTGAAGATAAAACTGAGCAGAACTGCACCGACTGAAAAACCCGCGCTCAGGGGACGGAATGATTTCGTTAGAAAAACGATCAACACGGCCGCCAGCAGCGGCAAAAGGAGGATGAGCCAGGGAAGTGTGCTAGTCATAAAGAGTTATTCAAAACTTCAGACTGTTGATGTCTTCCACGTGGGTCGTTTGTCGGGCGCGATAAAGCGCGACGATAATAGCCAAACCGACCGCCACTTCGGCGGCAGCAACGGTGATAATGAAAAAAACAAAGAGCTGCGCGTTGTAATTGGGGATACCGTTCGCACCTACGCGGAAGCGGGAGAACGCCACCAGGGAAAGGTTGGCCGCATTGAGCATCAGCTCGAGCGACATAAAGATGATAATGATGTTGCGACGGAGCAGCACACCGCGAATCCGATGGTAAAAAGCATCGCGCTGACGGTGAGATAATCGCCCAGTGTTACATTTCTACCGGAGCTCCCTCTTGCTTAATACGATCACTCCAACGGTCACGACCAATACCAGCACCGCCGATGACCTGGAATGGCAGGGTGTAGTTCGAGAAAAGAAGACGCCCAATTTGATGCACGTCATCTATCCGATTTGGTCGGAGGGGAGGAGGGAATGGTCTGTTTAGCCGCGCGCAGTTGGCCGATGACCATCCAGACCTCCGCAAAAAAAGCCACAGCCACCACGAACCGCCGGCGATTGCGATCAGATTCAACTTTCGCCGCTTTCCGCACGCAGATCGAGCAACATGATGATGAAAAGAAACAAAACCATTACCGCGCCGGCATAGACCAACACCTGAATGATCCCGATGAAAAATGCATCGAGTGATATGAACAACGCTGAAAGCCCCATGAAACAAAGGACAAGGCTAAGTGCGCTCGCAATCGGGTTGCGATTCAGGATCACGGCTGCACCGAAGCCGAGCATCATTATCGAAAAGATCCAGAACAGATAAGCGGGCATGGCAGGTAGAGGTGATGGAGTGGTGGAGTGATGGAGTATCGAATGAATGGACGAAGATGCGGGCGATTCGACTCCATTCCTCCAGGACTCCATTGCTCCATGCTGGTTCCACAAGCGATCTCATTTCTTTTCGTTCCATTTCAAGACGACGCCGTGCATGACCCCGCCGATCTCCAGCAGTTTCTCCTTGTCGTGCACCATCTCTTCACGAGTGAACCCAGTGATGGCATAGTCTTTGCTGAGGTAAATGGCCTGCTCTGGACAGACCTCTTCGCATAACCCGCAGTAAATGCACCGGATCATATCGATATCGAATTCGCTCGGAAATTTTTCGACCTTGGAAAAACGATCGGTCGGCGGAATTTCGCCGGGTGTAATCCGAATTGCGCGGGGCGGACAAATGAATTCGCAGAGTTGACAGGCCACGCAACGCACCCGGCCTGTTTCATCCCGAACCAAAGCAGGCGCCCCGCGATAATGTTCCGGCATCTGGCTGTCCCATTTTTCTTCCGGATATTGCATCGTGACCTTCGTTCGGCCGAGGATCATGTTTTTGAAATGCTTGAACGTGATTGCCATACCGCTGACGATCGCCGGGAGATAAAGGCGCTCTGACCAATTGAGTTTGGGTCGTGAAACGGTAATCGCCATTTTAGATACTCTTCCTCTTCCGCTTCCTCTCCCTCTGCTTTCTTCCGAATTCAGGTGGATCTTCTGCTATCCTGCAACCTAGTTGGTCAAGCATCGCATAAAGCATCTTTACTACTTCTTCCAAGAGCTGTTTGCCTTTCGCGATTGCTTCCGGTTCACACAGCGCCGCGCGCGACAAAAATATCAAGACAAGCTGCTGATTCCAGCGCCGAGCCATGCGCGATTTGAAAAAAACGGGCGCGATCCTTTTGAGAAAACTTTCCGTTTCCCTCTGCAATATTGAGCGCGACGCTATCGGCAGCGCGCTCCAAATGATCTCTGGCAGCGATTTTCTTCTTGGTATTGTCGATCAAGGTTTGCGACCAGCCGGCAAATTCCAGCGCGCGCTGGTAAACGATCAGTTTTTCGTGATGGAACGCCATATGTGAAGAGGAAGAAGGTAAGAGGGTGGAGAGGAAGAGGTAGAGGTAGTAGAGGTAGATTAGGAGGGCAGAAAGGCCAGAATGATCGCGGCGATAAAGATATTGACCAAGGCGATCTCAAAAAAGAAGACCCATCCCAGCCTCATCAATTGATCGTAACGAAAACGGGGAAGAGTCCAGCGAACCCAGATAAATACAAAAAGAAGAGCGGCGATCTTGGCGAAGAAGACAAAAATATTGACCAAGCCCCAGAACACACCGTGCGAACCATCCGGGATTCCGGGGAAATGCCAGCCTCCCAGAAATAGCGTCACGATCACGGCCGACCCGGTAATCATGGCCACGTATTCGCCGAGGAAGAAAAGGCCGAACTTCATTGACCCATACTCCGTGTGGTAGCCGCCAACCAATTCCGTCTCCGCTTCCGGCAAATCAAATGGCAAACGGTTGGTCTCGGCGAAAATGGCAATTGTGAAAACGACGAACGAGATCAGCATTGGAATCGCGAGCAGCCATTTCCTTAGATTGGTCCAATCGCCGATGAACGGTGCGATCATCCATCCATTCTGGATTTGATACTGCACGACGTCGGTCAGTCGAAGTTGGCCGATGACCAGAAAGATTGGGATAACGGCAAGGCCAAGCGACAATTCGTAGGAGATCATCTGCGATGACGATCGGATCCCGCCGAGAAATGGGTACTTGGAATTTGACGACCAACCGGCGAGAACGATTCCGTAAACGCCGAGAGACGCGATCGCAAACACGAATAGAACGCCGACGTTGATGTCGGCAATAACCATCGGGACTCCGGCCAGTGTGCTCCCAAATGGAATCACCGCGAGAGTGGTGAGCGCTGGAATCAGGGCGAGACAAGGCGCTAACCAATAATAAAAAGTGTTTACGTGGCCGGGGGTGAAATCTTCTTTCAAGAGAAACTTAAACGCGTCAGCAATCGGCTGAAACAATCCCGATGGTCCGACGCGGTTCGGTCCGACGCGATCTTGAATGAGAGCGCTGATTCGACGCTCGGCGTAGACGGCGTAGTTCATAATCCCCATCACGACGCCGACCAGGGCGACGATCTTGATTAACGATGTTGTTAGGAAGAAGTAATCCATTGTTTACGTCGTCCCATTGGTTCCACCGATGACTTGCACACCGAGATCGCTGATCTTGCTCAAGGTTAATCCAGTAAACTGTGGGATAACCGCTGCCATTTGTCGGAAGACATCCTCGATCAGGGGAAGTGTCGTCGCACCGTTCGAAGTCGTGGTGAAAGCTGAGACTGCGCATGCATCGATTAGGTCGCGTAAGATTTCCCAATCGTCCCTGGCTTTGCCCGGGCCGCGCACCGCGCGGTTTAGTCGTTGCAAGCGTCCCTTACCGTTAACCATCGAGCCGCGTTTTTCGGCAAAACCAAAGGCTGGGAGCACTGCAGTCGCAATATGTGTTGTTTTGTTCTCGAGAATGTTCATGACGACGAGAACAGGCAGCGTTTTCAGTTCGGCTTCGGTAAGTCCAAGATCGATTGGATCTTCACCGAGCGCCACCAGCGCCTTGATATGGCCGGCTCTGATCGCGTCGACTATTCCCGGTAACCTGGCGCCGGGGTAGGCGCTGACTCCCAACAGCTGTGCGCCGACCGTATTCGGATTGCGATCGGTGCTGAGCAAAATGTCGTCTCCCGGACCGGTTCTGGGAAGAATATCGATCAGATCAGTCCCGAGAATCCGGCCAAGTTGTGTGGTCAGCCATAACTCTTCGTTCGTCATCCGGCCGGAAGCCAGAATTGCAATCTCAGAGCCGTGAAAATGTTTCAGCTGTTGGGCAGCGTGGGTGAGGGTATTTTTCCATTCCGCCGTTCACTTGTTTTTCACCCGACCGAATCATTGGTTCAGTCAGGCGTTGTTCCGATTCGAGATATCCGAAATTCAGACGGCCGTAGTCACACATCCAACTCGAGTTAACGAAGTCGTTCTCGCGTGGCGTTTGTCGATAGATTACGTCCTCGCGTGTGCCAATGATCGTGTTACAGCCGGTGGCACAACTGGTGCAAAAACTTTTTGTTTCCCTCAAGAACCAGACACGCATCTGAAATCGGAAATCAGAGGAAGTCAGAGCGCCGACGGGACAGATATCGACCGTGTTGAGTGAGTAATTGTTCTCCAGACGTTTCCCTGGATGCGCGGTCAGGACGGTGTGACTGCCGCGATCGATGAACCCCAAAACATCATCGTGCGCAATTTCCTGGCAAAACCGAATGCAACGCGAACAAAGAATGCAGCGCTCGTCATCGAGGGTTACCCGCGGCCCGAGCACGATGTTCTTCGGTTTCTTCACCTTTTCTTCGAGAAACCGCGATTGCGCGTTGCCGTATTCGACGCTGAATTCCTGGAGACGACATTCGCCAGCCTGATCGCAAATCGGGCAGTCGAGAGGATGATTGATTAATAGAAATTCCATCACCCCTTTTCGGCATTCCTCGGCCAGAGGCGAATTTGTTCGGACGCCCATTCCTTCGCTGATGTCCTGTGCGCAGGAGATCTGTGGTCGAGGCATCCAATTGATGATCGGTTTGCCATCTTCACCCAGCTCGGGTTTGCGATCGGGTCCCATTCGAGGCAGGCCCATCTCAACCAGGCACATCCGGCAGTTACCCGGCGAACTGAGTTTCTTGTGATAGCAGTAGCGCGGAACAAAACTACCAGCCTGTTCGCAAGCTTCGATCAATCGGGTCCCCTTCGGAAATTGATGCCAAACGCCGTTGATCTGGACGTTGACCATTTGGGGTGCCGCTGATGTTTCGTTGCTCATCAAATAAATCTGGAAACCAGGAAGCCAGGAGTAGCGGAACCAAGGATGCGGTCAGTCAGTTCCGTGTCTCCCAATTGAATTCCTGGTTTCCTGGTTTCCAGATGCATCATCAGATTGTGCCAGTTTTCGCGGTCTTTTCCCAACCGGGATCACGAGGCAACGGAACCGTTTCGATGTTTTCCTCTTCGATCAATTCGTCAGGCGTGTATTCCGGCGGCATCGCCGGTGGAACCGGTTTTTGGCTGAGGCGATTGAATTCGTCCCGGAATTTTTCAACAAAACTCTGCGTAGGCCAGGCGCAGGCTTCACCGAACGCGCAAATGGTTCGGCCGGCGATGTTGTCGGCGACGTTCTTGAGCGTGTCTGGATCCTGAACAACGCCGCCGCCCTTTAGCATGCGCTCTGTGATCTTCTTCATCCAAAGCGAACCTTCGCGGCACGGGGTGCATTGGCCACAGCTCTCGTGGGCATAAAATTCGTTGATGTTATTCAAAGCCCAGACCATATCGCGCGAGTCATCGAGAACGATCACTCCGCCGGAGCCGGCCATCGATCCGGCTGCGGCCAACGAATCAAAATCCATCGGTAGGTCAAAAAGTGAGGCTTCCTGGTCTGCCATTGAGCCGTCTGCCTGTTTCAGTTTGAGTTTGAAACGCTCGTCGGCGCGCAGCACCTTGGCTGAGCTCCCGCCGGGTATGACGGCCTTAACGGTTCGGCCGTAGCGGGGGCCGCCGGCCATGTCATAGATGAGCTGACCCATGGTGACTGCACCGACTTCGATCTCGAAGTAGCCGGGGCGTTGGACGTCGCCGCTAACGCAAACGATTCGGGTCCCGGTATTGTTAGGGCGCCCGAGCCGTGCGTAATTCGCGCCTCCCATCTCAATAATGTGTTTCACATGACACAACGTCTCGACATTGTTAACAATCGTCGGACAGAGATAGAGCCCAAGGACCGCCGGAAAATAAGGCGGTTTGATTCGCGGATAAGCCCGTTTTCCTTCGAGCGATTCAATTAACCCTGTTTCTTCTCCGCAAATGTAAGCACCGGCGCCGCGGTGAATGTAGATCTCAACGTCGAATCCAGTGCCGAGCATGTTTAGCCCAACAAAGTTGTGAGCGCGGGCTTCCTCGATCGCTTTTTCCAAAATCGTCGCGCCTTCCGGAAACTCGCCCCGAATGTAGATGTAGGCTGTGCGCGCGTTGAGCGCGAAACAGGAAATGAGGATTCCCTCGAGCAATTGATGGGGATCCTGATGAATAATATAGCGATCCTTGAAAGTTCCGGGCTCTGATTCGTCCGCGTTGCAGATGAGATATACCGGTTTTCGTTCATCCGGTTTAATGAAGCTCCATTTCACCCCGCACGGGAAGCCGGCGCCACCGCGGCCACGTAGGCCGGATGTCTTCACTTCGTTCACGATCTCGGTCCGCGTCATCTTGACTGCGTTTTTCAGCTGTTCGTAACCGCCGTTCGCCAGGTAACGATCGATGCTTGGATCCCAGTCTGGGCGACCGACGTTCTTGAAAATCAAACGTCGCTCAAGCGGGTGGGGCGGGGGATGATGATCAGTGATAAGCGAGGAATGACCCGAGAGAAGCGTTGGAGCCGATTCCGGTTTTACTTTCTCGATCAAATCATCCTGCACCATGCAAACCGGGGCGGTGCCGCAACTGGCCAAACATTCAACAAACTCGACACTGAATTTTCCGTCTTTGCTAACGGAAATGGCGGAGTGTTGTCCGTGCGCATTAGCATGCCGATCGATCCCGGCCGCGGCGCACGTTTTCTCCATCAGTTCGTAACTGCCCGCCATCGCACAACTCAAGGTGCGACAAATTCGGATATGCTTTCGGCCGGCGGGCGCTTCCCGGTACATCGGGTAGAACGTGACTAGCTCGTAGATGTTGATCGGCTGCAGATCAAGTTTCGCGGCGATCCAACGGACAGCGCGATCGTCGATAAATCCAAATTCTTCCTGCCACAAATGCAGGAGGGGCATCGCCGCGCTCCGTTTCCGATCAACCGGATAGCGCTGGATCGTTTGATCCATTTTTCGCTCCAGTTCAGCGGAGATGCCGGTGTTCGTCAGGTCGGCCACGACGCGTTATTCGGACAGCGTGCTGGCCTTGGACTGCACTTTGTCTTCTTTGAAAACGATCGTGACTGAGTCCTTGCCTTGATCGTAAACGTAAACCGTCTTCTTGAGAGTGGCGGCATCCTTGGTGTCGACTGTTGTTGGCAGTCCCAATATCGATTCCACCTGTTTTTTTGACATGCCTTCGAGAACCTGGTCGACGTTGGCCTTGCTGAATCGCCTTTGCGAATTACACGCGCCAAGGCCGAAGCCGACCAGGGCAACAATTAGTATCAGGCGCAAAAAGCGATGAAATGATTTCAGCACGGCTCATCGTCAGGCTAAGGCCCGCCCTGAATCTTCTCGTCCTTTGCCTTAACCTTGTCTTCCTTAAGTGTAATTGTGGCAAACTTTGGGCCATCCTCATAACGGTAGACGACCTCGGGATCCCATTTGGTTTCGCCTTTATCGAACAGCAATGTTTGCCGATTTTGTGACGACGTCGGCGGTCCGAGGATTTTCTCCACCTCCGCTTTGGTCATGCCCACCGTAATCTTATCCAGATTCGCCTGAGTAAGCCCTGGTGGTGGCTCATTTTGACCGCAACCAGTGCAGAAAATGAGAATCGATAAAAGGCTCGTTAAGCATCGAAATGTTAGTTGCTTCATATCAATTAATATTATCTGTCGCATTCGCCCATGACGAAGTCCAGACTGCCCAAAACAGCCACAACATCGCTCAATGAGCACCCTGGCAGAAGTTCAGGCAAAATGCTCAGATTGACAAACGAGGGCGAGCGAATTTTCAGGCGATACGGGACGCCGCCGCCTTTGCTCCTAATATAGAATCCAAGCTCACCTTTGGGATTCTCCGCTCCGAAATAAACCTCTCCCGGTGGTGCGTCGAGCCCTTCGGTCACAACGATGAAATGGTGGATCAACTCCTCCATCTTCGTCATGACGTGTGATTTTGGAGGCGGCATGTTTTTCCAGTCCATCACGTTGATCGGGCCGGCCGGGAGATTGCTGATCCCCTGACGCAGGATGCGCATGCTTTGGCGCATTTCCTCGATTCGGACTAAATAACGATCGTAACAGTCGCCTGCGGCGCCGATGACTACCTCGAAGTCATACTTCTCGTAGTCGAGATAAGGATGTTTTCGTCGCAAATCGTGTTCAACGCCGCTGGCCCGAAGGTTTGGCCCCGAGAGAGCATACGCGATCGCGCGATCACGCGGGATAACGCCGATGTCTTTGGTTCGATCGACAAAGATTCGGTTCCGGGAGAGCAATTTATCGACCTCGTCCAGTTGCGGTCCAAATCCGTCCAAAAACGCAGTGAGTTGAGGAATGAATCGATCCGGCAAATCGCGAATTTGACCGCCGACGCGGGTATAAGAAGTGGTGAACCGCGCGCCGGTCAGCAGCTCGAACAAGTCGTAAAGCTTTTCACGCTGAGTGAAGGTGTAAAGAAAAACAGTCATCGCGCCGAGGTCCAACGCCATTGCACCGAGACCGAGCAGGTGTGCTGAAATTCGCGCCGTTTCACAACAGATAACGCGAATCGCTTTACCGCGTGGCGGCAGCTCCCACCCCATCAATTTCTCCACCGCCAATGCGTAGGCAACGTTGTTGGCGATTGGCGCAAGGTAATCGAGTCGATCCGTGTACGGGACAAACTGATTGTATTGCATGTTCTCAGCAATCTTTTCATCGCCGCGATGCAGATAACCGACGTCAGGTGTTGCTTTGACGATCGTTTCGCCGTCCAGTTCGAGGACCAAACGCAGCACCCCATGCGTAGCCGGGTGGGATGGGCCCATGTTAAGGACCATTTTTTCGCCCATATCGCCCAGAGCGATCCGAGCTTCGGCGTCAGCGGCTGCCACGCGCGCAACCGGATCTGGGGATTCAATTTCGCGTGTCGTAAAACCCATGTGGCAACCTTCCGACTACGCTTGCAAGGGGCGGTGCAGACGCAAGTGCTAAAAACTGCTGATCGCGCTGAAAGTGATAAGGTCCTACGGGCTCCTATAAGACCTATTTTGTCCGGCTACGCCTGCTATTGCGCCAGCGCAAAGGTTGCAGAAAAAAACGACCCCGCCGGCGGAATCGGAATTGATTCCGTCGGGAACCAAACCCTGCTCACGAGGAGCGGGTTACTTCAACTGCGCCCAATAAGGTTGTGCGCTCGGAAGGATGGCCTTTGGCGGGTTGGCGTTCTTAAATGCCACCAACTCGACTCGGCCCTGGCTAATGTCAGTTGGCACAACGGAATCGGGGCTGAGCCGCCAATTCATCGCTGCTTCCTGAGCCAGTTCATCCAGAGCGGGATGCCCACTACTGCGGAGCACCCGAGTGCTTGTCACCTTGCCGCCCTTGTCCAGTGTTAGGGACAGGACTACCGAGCCCTGCATCCCTTGGAAATACACCCCGACTGGTAGTCTTGGAGTGTCTTTCTTCAACCACTTCGCATTCGCCGTCGATAACGGCAGGATGAGGAGTAGCGCAACCACAACTCCGCCAATGGCGGAACGGAACGCTGATTTCCATGCGTATGTCTGCATACGTTAAGTATGTTAGTTTTTCCCGCAAAAAACAAGCTTTATCGTCTCCATCTGGCGCTTGTCAGCGCATTACGCTACCAGTCTTAAATGGCGAACAAGATTGCATTACTCTTTGCAGGACAAGGCGCGCAAACCGTTGGAATGGGACGCGATCTGGCAACGGATTATTCTACCGCTGCAAATCTGTTTCGGGAGGCTGACGAAATTCTGGGACGCAGATTGAGTGAGATCGCGTGGAATGGCCCGATCGAGGAACTAACAAGAACTTCCAATTGTCAGCCAGCGCTCTACGTGCATGGGTTGGCGTGTCTGGCGGCATTGCGCGAAGTGGCTGGTGATTTTCCGGTTGAAGCAGTGGCTGGTTTATCGTTAGGTGAATGGACTGCGCACGCGGCTGCTGCGAGCTTCGATTTCGCGACCGGTTTGCGTCTGGTTGAAATCCGAGGTCGCTTAATGGACGAAGCGTGCGCGGCAACCGCCGGTGCCATGGCCGCCATGATTGGGGCTGACGAAAACGCCGTTCGCACCCTGGCCGCTGATACGGACGTGGATGTAGCCAATATCAATGCTCCCGGCCAGATTGTCATTTCGGGGGAAAGCGCCAAAGTGGAGATGGCCGTTGGGGTGGCGAAAGAGCATGGTATCCGTCGCGCGACGTTATTGAATGTCGCCGGAGCCTATCATTCCCGGTTGATGAACAGCGCCTACGAACAACTCGGCCCGCCTCTTCTGGAAGCGGATCTGCAAATGCCACAGTTTGCCGTTATGAGCAACGTGACTGGAAACGTCGTTTCCACGTTACCAGAAATCCTGAGCACGTTGCGCGACCAGGTCACGAGCACTGTCCGTTGGAGCGATTGCATGGAGAGCCTGCTTGCGCGCGGATGCGACCTCTTCATTGAGGTTGGGCCCGGCGGAATTCTCGCAGGGTTATTACGCCGAACGCGCAAGGATGCGGAAGTGATTAGTGTGAGTGATTCCGCGTCGGTGAAGGCTTGCGCTGAAAGACTGAAGTAGGTTCCTAGCGCCAAAGACGCGCGGTGTCCACCCTGGACGCTGCATCACAGACCCGGAGGGTCATCGGAAATTAGCCGGTCGGCGCAAGCCGCCGGTTATGTGTGGGAAAAGACATTAGCCCCGGTAGGGGCTGGGCCTAATGTTGTTCGGCACCGCAGATAACATCGTTGAGCCACGCCCCTGCGGGGCTAATGACCTTTTTGCGCTAGAACCGGTGGCTTGCGCCACCGGCTAATCTCCGTCAGCCCTTCGGGCTTCAGATTCTAAATACATACAGGTCCCAGGCTGACATTGAATGCGCACTTTCAGTGGGGTCACATAGGACCTATTGTCTCCTTGCCGCGTCCGCTCTAGTTTCCACTCTTATGACCATAACAGAGCGTATCGATTCCGATCTGAAAGAAGCCATGCGGGCGAAAGAGGCGACCAAGTTGAATGTCCTCCGTATGCTGAAGTCTGCGCTCAAATATTCGGCTATCGAAAAAGCGGATGCGAGCGTTGCATTGAGCGAAGCCGACGCCGTCCAAGTGATCCGGAAGCAGGTCAAACAACGGCACGACTCGATTGAAAGTTTCGAAAAAGGTGGACGCCCGGAGCTGGCGGCCAAAGAGAAAGCGGAGTTGGCGATTTTGAACGCTTATTTGCCGCAGGGATTAAGCGCCGAGGAACTGGCAAAGATTGTCCAGGAAACGATCCGCGAAGTTGGTGCGACATCAAAGGCACAGATGGGCGCGGTTATGAAGGCACTCCAAGTAAAAGTGGCGGGCCGTGCGGATGGCAAGAGCCTCAGCCAGGAAGTGACGAAACAATTGGGAGGTTGAAGAGTTAAAGAGGTTAAAAGAGTTACAACGTTAAAAGATTGCTCGACGCTTCGACGCTTCAACCCTTTTAACTTCTTAACTTTCCCCTGACCATGCTCTCCGCCATTATCGTTGCAGCCGGTAACAGCCAGCGGATGGGGTTCGACAAATTGTTCGCACCTCTGGGAGGCAGACCGGTCGTTGCCCATACTCTCGAGGTGTTCAATGGCGCAAATTGCGTTGATGAAATCATCCTGGTCGGACACAAGGATCGCTTGAGCGAATTGAACGATCTCGTTCGGCGAAATTCGTTCGGAAAAGTCCGACAGATCATTCCAGGCGGACTTCACCGGCAGGATTCCGTCCAAGCGGGCCTGAACCTGTTAGCGCCAGAGGTTTCCCACGTCGCGGTGCATGACGCGGCCCGCCCCCTTGTTACTTCAATCTGGATCGAGCGCGTTCTGGCCGCTTGCCAGGCCCATGGCAGTGCCGCGTTGGCTGAACCGGTCACCGATACGCTCAAACGCGGCGACGAAAACAATTTCGTCACGGGCGGTGTTGATCGCGAACACCTTTATCGAATGCAGACCCCGCAAATTTTTTATCGCGACCTGCTCGTTCGCGCGTACCAATCCGTGGCCAAAGCAAAACTACTGATCACGGACGAAGTCTCGGCCATCCAACATCTTGGTGAAAAAGTTGTCCTCGTGCCAAACGAGGAATTTAATATCAAGATCACTTACCCGCGTGATTTGTTACTGGCGCAATCGTTTCTTGAACGGAAGACGAAATAAACTCCGTGGGTTTCCAGGTTGAACGGACGAGTTCTATTGTGCTCGGAATATCGGCCCGAGTGAAAGTCCGGTTCTTGGCTTGTTCATCAAGGTTAGCCAGATCTTTCACTTGCAGGAGCTGGCACCTTTTCCAAACCCACGCTTGATTATTGTAGGGTCCCACCCGGCGCGGATCGGACCACGTATGGATGGAAAGCAAGCGATCGGTTACCGCGGCCGCAATGTGCATTGGACCACTGTCCACACTGATGGTGAAACCAGCTTTCCGGATTAACCAGACCAATTGCAGCAGGGTGGTTTGATTAGCCAGGTTCACACAATTGTCTGATACGCGGATCTTACGCACGGTCTTGCCCACGATTACAACGCGGATCGGATCTAGTGCGCGGCAAAGCTCTTCGATGACTGGAGTTTTCAACGACTTTCGCCCGCCGCGCGCAAATGGATGCAGCAAGACAAACGAAGGGTATGGGTCAAATCGTGGTAACGGATCGCCGGTAGGCAGTGAAAAACGAAGCGGATGAGGAATTGGCGAACCGGATGTTTCCGCGAGCTTTAAATACCGTTCCACCGCGTGGACGTGTCGATCGACTTTTGCGATGTGATGATAAAATAGGCGCGAACCTTCGCGGCCGTCGCTCATTCCCCAGAAGTCACCAGGACCGCTGGCGCGCCCGATTAATGCGCTCCGCAGCAAGCCCTGAAAATCGAAGGCGACATCCGGCTTCAGGAGTTTCGTCTTTTTCAAGAACGGCCAGAAATTGCCGGCGGCGCTCAACCCTCGAAACTCGCCTCGTGGAAAAATGTGAACGTGATCGACATCAGGATTTCCGCGCAACAACGGGGCCCACTCCGGATTGATTACCCATGTTATTTTCGCCTGTGGATTTGCTTCCCGAATTGCCGCAACTGCGGGGAGTGTATGGACGACGTCTCCGAGCGAACTCGGTTTAATAATAAGGATCGATTTAATATCAGAACTCAAACTGGCACCTCCTACAGCAGCAGCGCATGGCAGAACGCGCTTTCATCGCCCCAGCTCGAGACGTTCGGCCAGCAGACGCGGCAAACCGGCCCGGATAATTTTACTTTGCGCAGTTGCGAGATCATATGGGATGCGACGCTGTTCAACCACATTCCGATCGGTGTGGTAAATGCAATAAGCCGCACGCCAATCTCCGTCGCGCGGCTGACCGACGCTGCCAACGTTGATGAAATATTTTTTTCCGCTTTCAATCGGGAGATTCTCGACTTTTACCCGCGTGATCGCGTCGTCACGCACAAATGCACCGGCGACATGGGTATGACCAAAAAAACAAACGGCGGTTTCCTGGCGACTGAAACTTTTGACTGCATCGAGTGTGTTAAAGACATAATCCCAATGTTCAGGTTCATCGAGGCTCGAATGCACAATGGTGAAATCGTCTACTTTTTGTGAGAACGGCAGCTGCCGAAGCCATTCTTTTTCGTCTTTGCTCAGTTGGGCGCGGGTCCAATTGATGGCCGCTTCAGCCAGGGCATTGAAGCCGCGCGACGATTCCATCAAGGCTGCTTGTTCATCGTGATTACCTTTAACGACCGGGCATCGCAGTTTCTGCACGGCGGCAACGCATTCGCGTGGGTTCGCATTGTAACCGACGACATCGCCGAGGCAGACGTAATGTGTGCACCCGTTCTTTTCGGCATCGGCCAAGACGGCTTCGGTTGCCTCCAGGTTGGCGTGAAGGTCACTGAGGATTGCGATGCGCATTGCAGGGAAAAGAAAAATTGAGCGGGCCCGGGGTTACAAACTTAGAACGAGGGAATGAATTGACAATCTAACGATTTGGCGCCCGAACGCTGGTCTTTGGAATCCGTTTTTCGATGGGAATGTCCAGCTTATTTTCAATCTCGGTCAGCCGCTGGATCAACGTCGGAAGGCGTTCCTGTTCTCCTGCTGAATACAGGGCGATCAAGCTATCGTAGGCCTCCTCCTCCCGACCGCGACACTGAGCAAGCTCATATGCCGCAAATCGCTTCACGTACCCTGGCGCTTCCGAAAAAGCGGCCGCTTTTTCGAAAAACTCCGCTGCGTGTTCGTGATCATTGTATTTGTCGCGGTAAAGCCGGGCCATCGCTTCGTACAATTGCGGGTGATCCGGGTTCTTTTCGATACCGCGCTCGAGGAAATTTTTTCCGAGTTCGAGATATTCTCGCTGTGCTTTGAGTCGCAAAGCAATTTTCGGTTGTTTGGGGTCGCGAAGGGCAGCGGCGCTCGCATTCCAAGCCATATGCCACGCGGCTGTGTCCCAGAAGAGAATCGAGCGCGGTTGCAGTGTCGTCACCTGACGAGAATAAAGGAGAACGCGGACCCAATCGGTTTGTTCCCATGCCATGTAGGTCTTGATGTATAGGAGATCAGCAATTAACGATCGAAAGCCGCTCAGTCCGGCAACGAACCCGAACTGTCCAATCTGGTTGCGAAGATTCAGGTTGAAATCGACTGCTCTCAGACGCAGCCGGCGATGAGTCTCATTGATCGCTTGTTCGGGATGCACTTTCAGTCCTCCGAACACTCCAGCCACGGTAAGAATGAGAAGTGCGCGTTTCATAATTCTTTCCGATAAAAAACGCCCCAGGCCAGGAGCTAGGTAAAAACCGACGTAGATCAGGGCGAGGAAAATCGTCTTGGTCAGGAGTGAGATCGGAATCGTGCTTCCAGCCACGATATCATCTACGAGATTGAAGAGTTGAAGGTCTGGAAAAAATAGCGTTATCACCAAAAAAAACGCAGTGGTCAACCAGTTGGCTGAGTTGGTTTGCAGCCAGTAGGCGCGCGCTGTTCCTTGCAAATGGCCAATGAAATAAATGAAAACCATCATGGAAGTCGTGAAGATGGCGGTGCTTGCGAAGGTTGAAATAAAAAGGGTAAGCGCCGCTAACAAACATGCTTTTGCGAAGATGATGGCAATGCCTGCTATCAAACCCCAATTGAAGGCGGATGCTCGAACCGCTGCGAGTGTTTCCGTAATTTGTTCCGGAGACGATGGCGACATTTGGCGCAGGGTCTCACTAACGACAGTCGTTTCACGAATCTTCAGCACGATCAGGAATAGTGCGCTCATTATGATCAGACTGAGCGCAATCAGCATAAGGACGCCCCCGAGTTTTCCGAGCAGGTACTCAAACCGGGAAACCGGCTTGGCCAGGATCGTCCCTATCGTACGATCTTCGAGGTCTTTCGGGATCAGTTGCGCAGTGGCAAGAATGGCGAGGAGCGACGTAAAAATGCTCATTGATCCGAGCCCAACATCTTTCAGGATCTGGAATTCCTGCTGAAAACTAAACTGGGTCATGAAAACCGAATCGCCGATCAGCAGCAGCGCGAAGAGGAGAAGAAAGTAAAAGGATTTGAGCCTTGTTAGCTCGATGAATGTAATGCGGGAGATGGCCCCAACGCGGGTGATGGCGAGGCGGTTCATGGTTATTCGCCCCGCGTCGCTCGCTGGGTGACCTTGAGAAAGTATCGCTCAAGCGATGTTTGTGATCGGCTCTGCTTGACCAGCCGTGCGCCGAACCGCTTGGCCGTTGTTTCGATTTCGTTTAGAAAGAGGGGCGACGCATTTTCGAAAATAAGGTCAGTCTGATTTTCGATTGCGAGCAATTGCTCGAGGGCGCCTTCACGCACTAGGACTCCGCCTGCAAGAATGCCGATTCGATCGCAGATTTCCTGCATTTGTCCGAGCAAATGGGACGAGAGCAGGACGGTGATGCCGTTTTCTTTGAGGGTGAGAATAAGATTCTGGATTTCGCGGACACCAGCGGGATCGACTCCGGCAGTTGGTTCATCCAGGACGACGAGGCGCGGTTCGTGGATGAGGGCCTGGGCCAATCCGATTCGTTGCAACATGCCCTTGGAATATCCCTGCAATCGTCGATCACCTGCGCCAGTTAGGCCGACCAGGTGCAATAATTCATCGATCCGATCCCGCAAACGTCGCCCTCTGACTCCGCATAGCCGTCCATAAAATCGGAGCGTTTCTTTGCCGGTTAGATACTTGTAGAAATACGGACTTTCCGGCAGAAAACCGACCGCATGACGGCTCGCCACCTGACTGGTGTCGTGTCCGAAGATTTGCGCTTTTCCTCGTGTTGGCGAGACAAGTCCGAGAATGATTTTCATCGTCGTGCTCTTGCCGGACCCGTTGGGACCGAGCAATCCGTAGATCTGGCCGGAGGCCACCCGGAGATTCAAATCGCGCACCGCAACGACTGGCTGTCTACGAAATGAACTGGGGAAAACTTTGGTTACGCCGCTAACGGCGACGGCAAATTCATTCATGAAGGATTTGGAAACCGCGGAAGGCAGGTGGATCGGGCAGGGGTGTTTTGGTTTGTTTCTTGATATGAGCGCGAAGCTGGCTCTGCTCGATTGCTTCGAGGAAAGCGTTCACTTCGTTTTCATCTCCAGTGGCCTGCAGTTCCACCCGGCCGTCGCGCAGGTTGCGCACAAATCCGGTGAGATCGAATCCCGTGGCGATCTGTTTAACGGTATAACGAAAACCGACGCCTTGGACGTGTCCTTCGTAGAAAACCTGGGCGGATGCGATCATCCTCCAAGATTGACTCGCGCTGCCGTTGGCGGCAACCCCGAGATTACTGAGTCGACGGCGGTAGATCGGGAGCCGGCAACTCTTCTGGGGGAGGAATGAGGCGGGGGTCATTCGAGTCAAGGTTGAACGTCTCTCTTGGGGAACCAAAGGTCTGGGGACCAATCGGACCGGCGTGATCTGCTCTCACAACCGTTGCGGCTGCGATCAAAGAAGGGGGCGCCGGTTTGATTTGTTCGTTCAAGACGTAACCTTTCTCTCCAGAATCGACCAGCTCAATTTTGCTGTATCCGAATGAAGGCCTAATCAACTTGACCAAAGTGTCCTTCGCCAACCTGCTGTCCGGGTCGCGACCGGGTTGCGGTCCGTGCCGGAAGAAAGCAGTCGATTCGCCGCTCACGGCATAAAGTTGGGTCTTCGAACGCGACGATGTCGTGATCCGAGAGACGCTATTACACCCCGGGAAAACGAGCGCGAGCAAAGCCGCGGCCGAGGCGGCCAATCGAAGGTATGGCACCCGGTTATTTAAGCACGCGGTGGGCCACTTCACTTATAGGAATAGACCAGACAGAAGGGGGCTGCCGAGCCCTCAACCAGGCCCAGCGAAATGAAATACTGACCACTGTTAGTAGGGGAAAATCCGGCCGACGCTCTGTCGCCAGTATTATATGCTTCTGTAACCACCGGCTTGCCGGCTTCATCATAAAGGTCGACTGAAATCTTCTTTGCGTTCGAATTGGAGGCGGCGGAAAACCAGTATTGGTTGCCGGCGTAAAGATTGACCGCAACCAGAACACGTTCCTGAGGCTTGATCGTTCCGGTCCAATGGCCGTCGCGCAGTTTGAATCCGTCGTTCGTAAACGCTCCAGCCAAATCAAGAACGGACTTGTGGACATCGACTTCCTCATCCGTTTCGGCTCGAAGAAATGGAGAGGCGAAAATGGTCAGGACGCCGACTGTGATGACGATGATTTTCTTCATTTCGTATCCGTTTTCTTCTGAATTTCTTCCATCAATTTGCTAACCGCCTGATTGACCTTTTTCACGTCTTCAAGGCTGGGGGCTTTGCCGGATGGAAAATTGACGAGTTTCTCGATCCCCGGAAGCTGCTCGGTGATTGCTTTGACCAATGGTTCGTTACGCAACTCCGGACTGATTCCGTTAATCTTGGTCTGAATAAAACTAACAACCGCAGGTTGACGCAAAACCCTGGCGCTTCGCTCATCATAATTCTTTAGAATGGAAGCGCTCACTACTTGAGTGCCGCGAATCCAACCGCCGAGGCTAACCAGGATGACCAGATCCTGGTCACTGTGCGATTGCATTGAAGCTTTGACTTCGTTTTGGGTGGACTCGAGTTCTTCCTGGAGAGTGTCCCACTCATTATTTTCAGCAAATTCGCTAATGCTATTGCCGCGGCTCAGCACGTTCTCGTTAACGCCGAGCGCTTTTGCCAACTTGATGATATCGGCCCCAATGTTCTTAACCTGTTGACCATCCTGCGCCTCCACCGCGATGAATCCATCCGCGATCAAGCCGCCGAGGTTCAACGCAATCTGCGCTCGATTCCGGTACGTCATCGGCATTGGGGTCCGATATTGACCGGCCCAATCCGGTTTCCCGGGCTTTTGCAGCGCTGCGAACAATTCGCCCGGTGTCGGGATGGTGAGCGAATCGATCTTCGTCGCTTTGGTTATCTGATCGGGTGTAAGTGCCGCTGGTTCTGTGGCCAACGCAACCGAGGCAATGGTCAGGCAGGCAGGCATACCCAGCCGCATCCAAAATTTCATAAAGCCAGATTCTCCCATGGATGGTCGATTTGCAATCGCCGATTGCATTAAGGTGAACGAAGGGGAATCGGCCTTTTCCGTTTAGGGGGTGCGTCTTGGTGTTCAGGGACCGATGAACCGTCTGAAAACTGAGGGCCGCCTATCTCATTTTTTCCTCGGCATATTCGCAAAGCGGCCTTTTTTTGGACTGCAGGGACAAACGCAGCACGGCACCGCTTTCGGGAGGTGACCGGAGTGTTCGTGAATGCGATGAATTAAGATGAGACTCAGGGCGGACGGCTGGCGCACAAACTCGGCTGCACAGCAATGGTCGCTAGCCTTGGTCTCCCAGCTCCATTCCAAAGCGCCGTCGACGCTTCGCTTTGCCGGCGCACTCCAAGCCAAAAATCCCCGTTGCGCACTGGGGCGTTGTTGGTGTAATGGCTCGCTTATGGCCCTCACGAGCATCACAAAAATCAATGCCCGCGAAATTCTCGATTCGCGTGGAAACCCCACCATCGAAGTCGATGTCCACCTCGAAGGCGGCGCGTTCGGGCGCGCGGCCGTTCCGAGCGGTGCCAGCACCGGCGAACACGAAGCATGGGAGCTCCGGGATGGAGACAAGAAACGTTACGGCGGCAAAGGCGTCACCAAAGCGGTCCATAGCGTTACCGATGTAATTGCCCCGGCCTTGAAAGGGTTCGACGCGCTCGAACAATCCAAGCTGGATAAGACCATTATCGATCTGGATGGGACACCTAATAAGAAGAAGTTGGGGGCAAACGCGTTGCTCGGTGTTTCTCTCGCCACGGCTCACGCTGCCGCCTGCGCCAGCGAAGTCTCGCTTTTCCGTTATCTCGGCGGAAACGCAGCACGGGTTCTCCCGGTTCCAATGATGAATATCCTCAACGGCGGCGCCCATTCCGATGCGCCGATTGATTTCCAGGAGTTCATGATCATGCCGAAAGGCGCGCCGACCTTCGCCGAAGCGCTCCGATACGGAACGGAAGTTTTTCACGCATTGAAAGGCGTCCTGCACGACCGAGGGCTTTCGACTGCAGTCGGAGACGAAGGCGGATTTGCCCCGAAGCTGGATTCTGCCGAAGACGTTCTCGAATGTATCGCGACCGCGGTTAAGAAAGCCGGCTACAAGTTTGGCGAAGAAATTTTTGTCGCGCTAGATTCTGCTTCGTCGGAGTTCTACGACAAAAAGCTAAGCGCCTACGTTTTTAAGAAATCAGACGGCTCGAAACGGTCGGCTGATGAATTAATCGATTACTATGACTCGTTGGCCAAAAAATTCCCGATCATTTCGATCGAAGACGGCTGCGCGGAAAATGACTGGGATGGATGGAAGAAAATGACCACTCGTCTGGGCGACAGGATTCAGCTGGTTGGAGACGATCTCTTCGTAACGAACGTTGAGTTTCTGAAGAAAGGAATCGATCAGGGCGTGGCCAATTCAATCTTGGTAAAGGTGAATCAGATAGGCACGTTAACCGAAACCTTTGATGCGATCGACCTGGCGACAAAGAACAATTACACCGCCGTGATCAGTCATCGCTCGGGCGAAACCGAGGACACAACCATTGCGGACATTGCGGTTGCAACCAACGCCGGCCAGATCAAGACCGGCTCGCTCTGTCGCACAGATCGGGTTGCCAAATACAACCGTCTTCTTCGGATTGCGGAAGAACTTGGTGACAACGCCGTTTACGGCGGTAAGATGCGCTAGTGGATTATCCAGGCTACGGCGATTTCCGCGCACGACGCGAGGCCTCCGTTTGGCAGCGCATGAACAGCGTTCTGCGCGTGCTGCTCGCTTTAGCGTTGTTGCTTGTGATCGTTAGCTTGTTTCTTCCTCAGGCAAAGAAATTGGCGCAAAGCCGCGCGGAGATCGACAAACTTCAGGCCCAGGTGACCGAGCAAAAAATCTTGTTAGCTCGTCAAACTCGCGAAGTAAATCTGTTAAAGACCGATCCGACGTATCTCGAAAACATGGCCCGTGATCGGCTCGATCTGATGAAAGAAGGCGAAACCATTTTCCGCCTCGAACAATTCCAGCCTCGGCAGAACTAGCTTTGACCGACGGCTTGTTTGGCCACGGATAACACGGATTGAACACGGAATTGTTGTAGCCACGGCCCTGTGGGCCGTCGTAGTTCGATCGAAAATCAGAGTGCCATGTCGCGCGATGCTCCGACGTGGCCGATGTACATCCGTGTTTAATCCGTGTCAATCCGTGACTGCCCAAGCTTTCGATGAATTCCCTCCCGTGCTAAATTTGCGCTTATCGCCGAGCCACCGTTAATTCTCATCATGGCTATCGAAGTTCAGGAAATCGACGCAGAAGCTCTCCGATCGCGGGTTCGCGAATTGCGGAGGTTTCTTTGACGTTCCTAAACTCGAAACCCAATTAACTGCGCTCGAAGAGCGAATGAGCGGGGCCGATTTCTGGTCGAACCGCGAACGTGCCCAGGTGGACGTCGAACAGGTTTCCCGTCTCAAATCGCTTCTTAACCCGCTGAAGGACCTTGAGCGGTCGGTGGATGATTTCGATGCGCTCCAGCAGCTCGCCGCGGAAGAAGGTAATCCCGCGCAACGGGCTCAGGCCGAAAAAGAACTCGCCACTGAACACTCTCGCCTTCTTCACGCAGTAGAAGAATTCGAACTCCGGCAGTTCCTTTCCGGCGAACATGATCAAGCCAGCGCATTCCTCACTATTCACTCCGGCGCTGGCGGCACGGAATCATGCGATTGGGCCGACATGTTGTTGCGGATGTATCAACGCTGGATCGAACGCAACGGGTTCACCTCACAGACGATCGATGTTCAGGTCGGTGAAGAAGTGGGAATCAAATCCGTGACCTTGCTCGTTCAGGGCGAATACGCCTACGGACATCTTAATCCCGAACGCGGTGTGCACCGGCTGGTGCGCATTTCCCCGTTCGACGCTAACAAACGCAGGCACACATCATTCGCCAGCGTCGATGTCGTCCCGGAAATCGCCGATTCTGAACCTATCGACATTAACCCGGCCGACATTGAGGTTGATACGTTTCGCGCCGGTGGCAAAGGCGGACAGAACGTCAATAAAGTCGAGACCGCGGTGCGCCTGGTTCATAAGCCGACCGGCATCGTCGTTGCCTGTCAGGCCGAGCGCAGCCAGGGCCGTAATCGGGAGCTCGCGATGAAAATGTTGAAAGCGAAGCTCTACGAAATTGACCAAGACAAGAAACGCGCGGAAATCGATCGGCAATACGGTGAGAAAGGGGACGTTGCATGGGGCAGCCAGATTCGATCCTACGTGTTTCAACCCTATCAAATGGTAAAAGATCACCGAACCGGCGCCGAAACGAGCGATGTCCAGGAAGTGATGGATGGCGGGATAGATCCCTTTATCCAAGCTAAGCTGCGTGGACAAAAAGCGAAGAAAGGCGAGGGGAACGGCGATGATCTCGATTAGATCCTATGTGACCTATAGGACCTATGGGAGCAGGCGCAGCTTCGCGCTCTGATCAAACTTCCCATCGTTAAACTTTCGGCAACAGTCAAGACACGCCACCGCTCGGTCAATCGGACGCACCCGCGGAAATTCCTTCTCACAGCGCGGACATTGATAAACAAACCGCCGGGTCCGTCGCTGCACTGGAAAGGGGAGGGCATGCGTGCGGGACTCATCACCGATGCCAAGGTCGTGACACGCTTTTCGCCATTCGGCTCCATGCGGCGCAATTCGCCGGCGCCCGGCGCGAAAGTGGGCCAGCAGATGGGCTAGCTCATGTCGCAAAGTGCGATCGATTTCGGCAAGATCATGTTCCTTCAGTCGTGGATTTAACGAAATGAGGTGGCGCCGGCAATCGGCTCGACCAGCCGCGCTGCAAAGCCTTGCGTTCCATTCGACTCGAACCGATTTCGCCAGCTCCGTTGCCCCAAGTGGGATCAACATTTCCCGCGCTTGACGCTCCAGCTCGTGATCGCGCCCGAGCACCACGAGTAGTGGAGTCGGAGCAAAGCAGAGCTCGAGTTGCTCCTTATTAAGCCGCATAAACTTCGGCGTTCGCTTTCGATCGGGCAGAACCGACACGTTGAATCACCCGCGCCACAATCTCACCCGCGGATTCGACTTCGTTTCCCGTTGTTTCCTGACCTAACGAAAATCGAACCGCTGATCCAGCTAAACTTTCGGGCAGTCCCATGGCCAATAAAACGTGCGAAGCAACAACGGAACCAACCATGCAGGCCGATCCGCTCGAAGCGCAGACGCCTTCCAAATCCATTGCCATCAGAATCGTTTCCGATTCAATTCCGCCGAAACTTACATTTAACGTGTTAGCTACCCGCCGGGTCGGGTCGCCGTTCAATGTAGCCGATGGACAAGATTGCTTGATCAGATCCCACAACCTGTCGCGGAGCTTTCCTTGGCGTTTCTGTTCCGCCTCCCAATCGTTGAGACTCCATTCTGCGGCAGCCGCCATTCCCGCAATGGCCGCCACGTTCTCCGTTCCAGGACGCCGCTGGTTTTCATGCGCCCCACCAAATTGCACCGCTTCAATCGGAACACCGGCGCGCAGATAAAGAAGCCCTGCGCCTTTGGGTCCATGAAATTTGTGCGCGGCAAAACTGGCTGCCGCGAATTTTCCGTCGCCCAATCGCGTTTCCATTTTGGCAAACGACTGAACCATGTCGCTGTGCAGTAGAACGCCGTGCTTCTGACAAATATCAGCGATCGCGTCCATCGGTTGAACCACACCGGTTTCATTGTTCGCAGCCATTATTGAAACCAGGATGGTGTCATCGCGAATGACGCGATCGAGTTCGTCCGGATCGATTCGACCGGCGCGATCAACCGTCAGCAAGGTCAGATCGAATCCTTCCCGTTCTTTCAGATGCTCAAATGTGTGCAGCACAGCATGATGCTCGGTGCTTCCACAGATCAAGTGACGCCCCTTGCTCCGATGCGCGCGGGCAAGCCCAAGAATGGCGAGGTTATTGGATTCTGTTCCGCCGCTGGTAAAGATTAGTTCGTGCGGTTGCACGCCGAGCAGATCCGCCAAACGATCGCGTGAAGCATCAATCACAGCGCGCGCTTCGCGGCCCGCTGCGTGAACACTCGATGGATTGCCAAAATGCGTTTCCAAAAACGGCCGCATTGCTTCGAGCGCGGCCGGACAAAGCGGAGTAGTCGCGTTGTAATCGAGATAGATCATTTCGAGGGGAAATCGCGTCCCGTTTTCGAATGCGAATGTTTCGGCACGACTCTTACCTGTTCCGCTTCATAATAGACGAGCGAATCAGGCGGCACGCTTTGCAGGAGAAACACGTTACCACCTATTGTGCTCCGGGCGCCCACCACCGTCTCGCCGCCGAGCACAGTCGAATTGGGATAAATCGTGACGTAATCCTCGACCGTCGGATGCCGTTTGCCTCCCTTCTGAATCCGCCCCTGTTCGTCTCGTTGAAAACTGCGAGCCCCGAGCGTGACTCCATGAAATAACTTCACGTGCGATCCGATTTCACAGGTCTCGCCGATGACAACGCCTGTTCCATGATCGATGAAAAAGTGCGAGCCGATCTTGGCGCCCGGATGAATATCGATTCCGGTGTGGGTGTGGGCCCATTCCGTCATGAGCCGCGGAACCAACGGGACTTCCTTCTTATATAATAGATTGGCCATGCGCTGAATCGAGATGGCTTCCATCCCCGGGTAAGAAACGATGATTTCCTCGTAACTAACGGCCGCGGGATCCCCCTCGTAGGCAGCATCGATATCGGTCCAAAGCACTTTGCGTAGCGGGCCGAGCTGCGACATAAACCAGTTCAGGATTTCTTCCGCTCTTGCGTCTGCTTTCTCCCGAGGCAACTGACTGAAGCTTTTCGAGATTTCCGGCTTCATTCGGGCGTGCAAACTCTTGATCCGGCTTCGGGTTACATCCGGCAGATCACTCGAATCAGTCAACGCTTCTCCATGGAATCCCGGGAACATTAGCCCCATCAAATCGACGCAAGCCGATTCAATGGCGGGGCGCGAGGGCAGTCGCGCTGCCGCATCCAAATAGTTAATGCCGCCGCTCTCCGTATAAGTCTGGAGTAGCGATTCGGCCGCTTCGTTCACCGACGATTCCATTTGTCCCATTATGCGACGTGTGTGAGCAGTGGCAATTGCCAATCCTGAAATCCGGGCGGGTGAGTTCCGTGCAATATGTACCTGGTGTGAATGGTGATCGGTGAATAGTGAATGGTAGGCTCCATTCTCTGATTAACTGGTCACCATTCACACGTCGCTGCGGCTGCCGCTTTATTTATTATTAAGCGCTTGTCTTTCGATAATGATCCGCCAGCGGATACGTTCGGGCGACCAGCCCAAAGGCCAGTGCCGCCGCAAAGGCGAACACCGCGAAAAAGAACATCTGAAACGCAGTTAAACCGAAACCGGTCGATTGAATAAAGCCGACTACCGCATTGTTCTTTACCCCGGCATTAACAACCAGCACCCAAAGATTCCCGATCGTTACCGATAAATTCCAAAAAGCCATGATTGCTCCTTTCATGGCCGGTGGCGCCTGACTATAGGCAAATTCGAGACCGGTCGCAGAAACGAGCACCTCACCGAAAGTGAGAAAAGCGTAGGGCAACACCTGCCACATGATCGAGAAAGCGCTGCCGCGGTCGAGCACCACCTGCATGCCACCGACCACGATCCAGGAAATTCCGGAGAACACGATCCCGATCGTCATTCGACGGAGCGCTGTCATTTCGTATCCGCGACGCTTCATTGCGGGGAAGAGGATAAGATTATTGAACGGAATCAGGAGCATAACCAAAGCAGGGTTGAGCGCCTGCATTTGGGACGATTGAAACCAAAGGGGTTTCGTCATTGCGTCCGCCTGCAAAACCCAGGTCGATGCTTTTTGATCGAAGAGCGACCAGAACGGCGTAACCAGTGTGAACAATACGAGCACCCGTAACACCGCCCGAACACCTTGGATTGCTTCGTCCGGATGTTTGTTTCCCACTGAGCCTAGTTGCGACCAGACACCGATTCCGCCAAACCCAATCACTGCTACCAACGCGAGACAGGCTCCGATGACAAACCCCAATGTGGGGATCAGAAGGAACGAGCCGATAGCGCCGGCCACGGCAACGAAAGCCATGACATGACCGCTCGTTCCGGCTGCGAGCGCTGTTTTGCAAACATTCAGAAACGAATGTGGATTAGGCGGGGAGGGCGGCACCATAACGTATCGCTTCCGGCCGGCCCAGAGAATGATGGTCGCGATAAACATCAACGCGCCTGGAATCCCGAATGCAACCTTGGCACCGTAGTGTCTCAAGAAAATCGGCATTAATAACGACGCGAAGAACGAGCCGAAATTAATGATCCAATAAAACGCGTCGAACACGACCTTGGCTCGATGCTTGTTCGTTTGATCAAACTGATCACCAACGAATGCAGCGACGCACGGTTTGATTCCGCCGGAGCCGAGTGCTATTAAGGCGAGCCCAGTGTAAAGGCCGGCCTGATTGGTATCGAAGATTGAGAGACAAACGAATCCGAGACAGTAAACCAAACTGAGCCAGAAAATGGTGTAGTACTTTCCGAAAAGGCGATCGGATAGCCAGCCCCCGAGTAACGGGAAGAAATAAACGCCGATGACGAATGTGTGAAATACTTCTTTGGCCGCGCCGTTGCGTTCGCTTTCCGGCAGGCTGGCGAAAAGGGTTGAGACCAGGAAAACGGTGAGGATGTTTCGCATCCCGTAGAACCCGAAACGTTCGCAACCTTCGTTGCCGATGATGTAACGAATCTGTTTCGGAATCGGCGCATGCGGATCCGGCGTCGTCGTTTCGACTGCAGTCATGGCGGCGAGCGTCGCTGGCAATGAGGAGGAGCGCAAGTCGATTGCGGATGCGCACCTGTGGCCGGGTGTGAATGGTGATTGGTGAATGGCGAATGGTGAATGGTGAAGCTCCACCGAGTTGAACAGGCGGTCGCAGAGGGAGGCAGAGAATCTTGATCTTAGGGTCGATTTTCAATCGACCTAACTGGAACGGCGATTTTGAAGTCACGTAGGTGTTTAGTGGGTGGCATCTCGCCCTACAGCGAAACAGAGTTTCGAAAACAAGTGCGTTCCCAAACTTCAGTTTGGGAACGAGGGGCTTGGCGTGATGAACGAGCAGCCTGATACTGCGGTGTCGGCAATTTCGCTCTTCACATCCGTGTTTAATCCGCCTGCCACGCCGGAGTTGTGGCGAAGGCGGATGTCAATCCGTGGCCCGATTCGACTTATTGCCGTCCGGCAACAGCAACGCCAATAAGCCGGCAATCAAACCAAAGACTCCAAGCAAAACAAACGCGAGGACGTGTGTTCCGGTGACGATCCTTTAACGCGCCGATCAGGGTTGGGCCAAGAAAACCTCCGACACTGGCAATGGTCGCGACTAAAGCGACGCCACTCGCAGCGGCGGGCCCAGTCAACAGCCGACTCGGCATCGACCAGAACGGTCCATACGCTCCGCAATGACCTAACGGAACCAGGGCCAGGGATAACACCGCCAGCCA
Source organism: uncultured Verrucomicrobiae bacterium (assembly GCA_963751725.1). Taxonomy (GTDB): domain Bacteria; phylum Verrucomicrobiota; class Verrucomicrobiia; order Chthoniobacterales; family UBA10450; genus AV80. The sequence goes on along the minus strand of CAVVVQ010000001.1, from coordinate 108,472 downwards.
TGGTTGACGCAGTAGTGCGCACCCGGCTAACCCAAGACTCATGATCAGCAATGGAATTGCAATGTGCAGTCGGCGTTCGCCCGTTTTATCCGAGTGTGTGCCATTAAAGAGCATGCCGACGATGGTGATTGCGCTGAACGCGCCCGAAACCAGGCCGACACCGAGATTACCTATTCCAAGCAACGATTTGATGATGATCGGTGACCAAAAGGAGTATCCGTAAAATCCAATGGCGGCGAGGAGAAAGATGATGCCCAGTAACCAAATCGTTCTGTCAGTCAGACCAACGAGCGGGCTGACGCGAGGCAACGCTTTGAACGCAGCTCGTTCGGCGTTAAGCCGAGTCATTAGCCAGGCGCGTTCCTCAGTCGTTAACCAACGAGCGCCCGCAGGATTGTCGGTCAGATAGAACAACGTCACTATTCCGAGTATGATTGCGGGAAGGCCTTCCATCAGAAACAGCCATTGCCAGCCTCTGAGTCCGCCGAGACCATTTAATCCCAGGAGAAAACCGGAAAGAGGGCCTCCGATCAGACCCGTTACCGGGACCGCTGCCATAAATGCGGCGATCGCACGCGCTCTTTGCTCAGCCGGATACCATTTACTGAGGTAATAAATCACGCCCGGGAAAAAGCCGGCCTCCGCTACTCCCAGCAGGAATCGTAAGACACAAAAGCTGATCGGTTCCCTAACAAACATCATTGCGACCGAGACGATTCCCCAGCTAATCATGATGCGGCCTATCCAGAGCCGTGCGCCGACCCGGTCTAAAATGATGTTGCTCGGAACCTCGAAGAGACAGTAACCCGCGAAGAAAATTCCTGACCCCAAACCGAAAGCGAACGCGCTCAGTTTAAGATCGGAATTCATTTGGAGCGCGGCGAACCCGACGTTCACGCGGTCAAGCCAAGCGACGATGTAAAGAAGGAAAAGAAACGGAATCAGGCGCCAGCTGATCTTGCGTAGCACAGCAGATGACAAGTCTTGGGATTCAATAACGACATTCATCGATTGGGAGGTCGCGATTTCTTGAAAGTTTACGGCGTAGCTATCGGCACAATGTTTCGCGAGTCCGTTGACTCAATCCCGTTGGGATTGTAGAGAGTTGTGGCCGACGCTAAATACATGCAAAGCGCTGGGCTATTTTCGGAAAGGCAAGCAACGCTAAATCATGCAGTGGATTTCTTCCCGGTGACGACCAAAGCTTCCGCCGGGAAATTCATGGTGCCGTTGGCGAAATATTTCCTAGCCCCGTTCGCAGCGGCCTGCTTTATCTCCGGAATCTGAGACGGTGTGAGCTTGGCGACCCTTTCGCGCAAACTCTCAGACATTTCCGTCCGCATCTCCCAAAACTGTTCAAACGAGATCGGAGCTTCAATCTGGAAACTTAGTCGACGCTCGGTCACTTTCTTGGCGTTAGCGGCCTCGAGAATTCCAGCCAGTGCACCAGGAGCCGCGAAACGGAACGGATCCGGAGCATCAGGATCTTCCGGCGTCTGGACAAACTGATCTAGAACATCTCCGATACTCGAAAAGAACGGGTTGGCATCTTCTGGACCCCAGACGACAAACGAGACGCACCCATTTTCTACGAGGACCCGCAGCGCTTCCCGTACGCCAATGGCGGGATCGGTGAAGAACATTGCGGATAGTCTGCCCACAGCCACATCAAATGTTCCATCGGGAAAGGGGAGCGCATCGGCCGAACATTGCGTAAACTGAATATGGGTTAGGCCACGTTTGGTTGCTTCCGTTCGTGTTGTCTCGACCATGCCGCCGGCTGGATCTGTGAACATGACGGATCCGTTTGGCCCAACAAGTGGCGCAATGGTGAGAGACGGCTCGCCGCTGCCACCGCCAATATCAAGCACCCGTTGGCCGGGCCCGATGCGCGTTTCTTCCAGCAGGCCCCGAGTCAAAGGAGTCAACATTTCGGCGGTCAGCGCTCGATACTTATCCCAATATTTGGAAGCTACTTCCCATCGATTCCTTGCGCTTTTTTCGCCAGACTGATTCATGGGCGTAGGTTAAGCCGGTCCGCAATTATTGCGAATCGTCGTCGTGTCCAACGCGGAACGAAAACGCGCCACTGATCGCAACTGTGATTGATATCAGTTCTTAGGGCCGATGATCGGAGCCGGCGGACTGGTAACAAAGAATCCGCCATCTGGTGCATCAGCGCCAGGAACCGGGCGGCTATCAACTGCGCAAGCTGCCCTTGGGTTCTGACTCTTGGGCACGCCTACCGAAAGCACCTTGAGCGACGAGTTATTGTAATGATCGGTCGCAGTGATCCTGATTCGGTACACTCGCCCATCCTTTCCGCCGACGCGTTCCCGGCGAAGTTTGACCGTCCGATTGACTCCGATGCCGGTTACGACAGCGTCGGGCGAAAAGTTTCCGTCCCCATCGGCCTCGTCGGCGCGTTCATCACTTGTAACTTTTACGTCAATCGCGATCTGTGCTGCCGGCGTGCAATTATCGGTAACGCTGAGAGTCAGGCCGACGTTCTCGAAATCATGATTCGGTGGCCAGAGACAGGTGGCCACGGTCGATGCTGTAATGACTGGCGGTTCTACGTCGTTCACGATGATTGTCTGGACACAGGTCGACATGTTGTTGGCCGCATCGGTGGCTTTCCATGTGATCGTGGTCGAGCCGACGGGGTAGGGAGCATTAAGCGCTAGATTGTCGCTCCGTGTCCCCATCACAGTCACGCCGGGGCAGTTGTCGGTCACTGTTGCTGTTCCTGGATCAACCACGGCGGAACACAGGCCGGGATCGTTCCCTACCGTGATATCGGCTGGGCAAGTAATGACAGGGTTCTCCGTATCGTCCACGGTCACCGTGAAACTGCAACTTGGGCCGGCTTGAGTGCTGCAAGTGACCATGGTGCTTCCAACTGGGAAGAAGGAACCCGCCGCCGGAACGCATGTCACCGTTCCGCAACTGACTGCATTTGGAGCCGGATAGTTCACCGTTGCGCCACACTCGGTAGGATCATTTCCTTGTGACACGTTTGCTGGACAAGTGATCGTGCAGTTCGTTTGCACTTTAAAAAAGATCGGGTCGTGATTAGCCGTGGTTCGGCCAAATGGGACGCCGTTTCCGGTGAAGGTGCCATAAAAGGTTGTGCCCACTGCTTTCACCTGATGGTAGTCGCCCAGGACGCGCTGTCGGCAGGCCCCGTTGTCCGTAGCTGACGATAGGAAATTCTCCAACACCAGATCGGTGGGGAACGTTTGCCCTTGATCGATGCTCATCGCGAAGTGGACTGAGAACATGGGGATGCTGCTCATGGGCGACAGGCCATCGTACTGCGTGTAGAGAACGCCGACCGTTCCGTCGCTCGCGACGGCTACGGATGGCAGAGCAGCCTGAACCTGACCGGTAACGAACACTTCCGCCCCGATATTTAATCCTCCCATGCCGTCGCTCGTGAGGCGGCGAATCGCGAGTCGATTGTTATTGGTTGTGCTGTCGCGGTTACCGTAAACGTAATAAACATCGCTGTTGGTTGGGTCCACCGCGGCGTGAAGCACGCCTCCGAGCAGCGCGTTCACAGTGCCAAACTTGAATGTGTTATTTGTGCAACCGGTCCCGCATCCTGCGTTGCAGGCTTGCGTGCTATCGCCGGTTGCGACGGCGATGCCGCCGCCGTTGCCATTAAGAGTCCACGTCTGGCCGCCATCGGTCGACCGGTTCAAACGATAGCTGATGTTGTGAGTGCTATCGTCGCCCGAGCCGGTGCGAACCTGCCAAAGGCTATAGACGGTCACCATTGCTTCGATCTACCGCCATTCTGTGGCCGGGGTTAACAAATCCGCCGCCGGTCATACCGGATAGATTATCGCGAACGAAGTTTGGAGGATTCGTCCCTAACGAAACGGCGACACGCTCGCTGTTGGAGGTCAATTCGTCGTAGGCAACATAGACATTATCTTGTGACGCAGTCGTTGGATCGCGATTGACCAGCAGCCATGGCTGATCGATCCCCGTTGACGTTACCGAATTGGTGCGTAGGGCATTGCCCATTCCATCAAGTAACCAGCTCCACGATCCGGCCATGGTGGGATCTGTTGTTGTCCCGCTGTAGAGGTCAACGTTGCTCAGAAACGTGCCGGAAACACGATTGGACCGATCATAATCAAATGCCTGGTCGCACGGGCAATTAGTGGTTGTTGCGGAGGGCAGGCCCGGTGGAACTGGAATGGTTTGTTGCTCGGTCCACGTGCTTCCACCGTCGTTTGATTCCCAAAGTGGAGCATTGGCGCCCCAACTTCCTGAGAATGCTGAAATGACAATTCGATTCGTGTTATTCGGATCGATGGCGATAGACGGCTCGCCGTCATTGGCCGTGTCCGTGTTAACCAGATTGGGATTGGTATTGCTTACGACTAGGTCTCGCACAAAGGCGGTTGGGAATATGGCTGAAGGCAATTCCAATTGTGGTAAAGCAGGGCGGCCAGCCGGCGCGTAGTCTTCCGGAATGGCCGGTCGTTCGTAATGCGTGGTATCCGGCGGCCCATCTTTTTCCATTGGAGGATCGGCCCGCCAGGGAGGAGCTTTTTGTTGGCTTCGGCTCGTCGGCAGGGCGACGACCAGAAACAGGAGTGCAAGTAGGGTGAACAAACCGGCGATAACAATTTTTCTAGATAGGTGCATGACTTTCTCCTTCCAGGATGCAGACAGGTTTTTCTCCGACGTCGGAACGCGTTAGGAAGCGCGTTCGCAAATGAACTAGGGCAGGAACGGTGAGGGGTGAGATCGCGAAAACCGTCGCCAGGGTAAAGAAATTACGCCGGGGCGTACCCTCGCCTCGAAGCCCAGCGGCTAGAAGCTCGAAATGGTAGACGATGCCTGTTGGTATCGAACTTTCCCATTTTCGGTCAAGCGCAGTCGTCCAAGGTTACACAAATAAAATCTAACGAGTGATCAAAGATTGGTGAGAATCAATTACTTGAAATTTGCATTGAATCCGTTTTTTGGAGTGCGCCGGCAAAGCGAAGCGTCGACGGCGCTTGGATAGAGCTTCGCGGTCAGGTCAGAGCAAGGGCGCGGGCAAATTCGTCTCCGACCGTTCATAGCAGCCAACCGCTCTCCAAATTTGTTGAGTAGGCGGCAGCCGCGCTTGCCGCCGCAGTCCAAAGGTCGCCGGTCGTCAATTTGATCCGGCAGCGGCGATAAATCCGAAGACTGGCCGTTACGTTGCGTCTCGTGCTTTGCCTAACACTAGGGCATCAAACTTAGACCAGACGTTGTCGCCGGGGCCGTCAAAAATGCGTTTCTGGCACCAGGCGTATGGGTAAATCGACGCACCGCGCCAGTGCAAAGGGAACGTGTCCACACCGAATGACGGGCAGTCGCGTTCCCATTGAGCTGGGGGGAAGTGACACTGAATGACGCTTACGATGTACGCTGCAAACTCCAACGCGGCTCCATTGAGGCCGGCGTCTGACCGGGTTTTTCGGGTACTCCTCATGAATCTCGCCAAGGATTTGTTCCACCTCCTGAACAGAATCGATCGAATAATCCAGACGAGTGTCGAATGCCGATGCAATTTGTTCGGCTAAGGCGCAGAGCTTTTTCTGAAGCTCGCTGGCAGATGGTCGATCTGGCATGACGGCTTTTTCGCGTGACAGTATCAATGTCCTGTGGCTGAGAGTCGCCACATCCACAGAGATAGAATGCCAGCGACGAACAGTCCGACCCCATTCAGCCAAAGCGGCATTTCCCATCCTCCGACGCGGACATCAACCGCGGTGATCAACCGCAATAGATGGAGCAAGCTGACAAAGGCGAAGATTGCGCCGGCTACCCGCAATCCGGCAACTTGTGGGTTCATAAATTGTTCTCCTTCTTCGTTGATCTAGCCTACGGATTAATTCGGGAACAGCAATTCCGACCTTCGGATTATTGTCTGAATTTATCACGCGGCCGGACTTCCTCGTCATCCCTCAATGCCCAATAAAGAAATGCAGCGAGGCTGAGTCCAAACGATAACGAAATCGCTCCGTAAGTGCGGACGCGGTCAGGGTTAAATATCTCGAGCACGCTTTGTCCTGGGGTTCCGGTGGAGTCGCCAGCGGGATGGAAGACGATGATATCGACAGGATTAGCAAGCGCGATTATTCCGGCCAGGGTGAACATGACCGCCAAGATAATCCCGGCGACATCTGCAAAATGAAGGCGGCGCAGCTTTCTCATTTCATGTTGAGTGGTAGCGCGTCGATCAAGCAGTGCGCGTTCCCAAAGCGAGATGCCTCGGCAAAAGGACCCATATCCCGCGTGAGGCCAACTTCGACAGCGTCTCGCCCTACCACTAAGTGAGGCCCCGACAACTGTCGGGGCCTTTAGTTTAGACGGCGATTATGAATCGCCGTTCCCAGCCAGCCGATTGAAAATCGGCCGGAGGAACTTAATTTCTCTGCGTTCCTTTGCGTCCTCCTGTTCGAAACGGCTAGAGCGAAACTATCACTCGCCACCAGAAAATACGGGCACGACATTTCTTCGAGACGTTCTACAATTGCCCTTCAAAGATGAGTTCCTTTGAAGTCAGCGGCATACCGATGGACGAAATGAACGCGCTCGTTACCGGAGTGCACCCTGATCCGTTTCGGATCCTCGGGCCACATCAGGTCGGCGATGATCTCGCGATTCGCGTTTTTCGACCGGACGCAGTGGACGTGACGGTGCTGGCAGGGATGAGTCGTTTCCCAGCCGCACGAGTAAACCCCGAGGGATTTTTCGAAGCAACTCTGCCGGGAATGAAGCGGGGCCTCGATTACCAACTGTATCTGACCGGACCGGATGGATCGACCGCAACGGTTCGTGATCCGTATTCGTACGGTCCGATCATGGGCGATGTCGATCTGCATCTTTTCTCGGAAGGGAACCATTTACAGGTTTACGAAGAATTCGGCGCGCATCCTCGGAACCTTGGGGGAGTCAACGGCGTTTACTTTGCGGTTTGGGCGCCAAACGCACAGCGTGTCAGTGTTGTTGGCGATTTCAACGGTTGGGATGGGCGGACCAACGTAATGCGCCAGCTGGTTGGCAGTGGGGTCTGGGAATTGTTTTTGCCCGGGGTAGGTGAGGGAGCGCATTATAAGTTTCAAATTCGCACTCCAGGCGGCGCGTTGCTCCTCAAGAGCGATCCTTTTGCCTTCTTCAATCAGCACGGCGTGCGAACGTCGTCGCTTGTTTACAATCTGGATCGATACCAATGGAACGACCGCGAGTGGATGGATGCGCGCGCAGACCGGAAATTGCAAACGAGCGCGATCAGCATCTACGAGGTTCATCTCGGGTCGTGGCGTCGGAAGCTGGAGGAAAACAATCGATCGCTCAGTTATCTCGAGCTGGCTGACTCGCTTTTGCCTTACGTGATCGAGATGGGCTACACCCATGTCGAGCTGTTGCCGATTGCCGAGCACCCATTCGAAGGATCGTGGGGATATCAGGTCACGAATTATTATGCGCCAACCAGCCGATGGGGAACACCGGATGAGTTCCGGCAGTTCGTCGATCGGTTTCATCAAGCCGGTATCGGCGTGATCATGGACTGGGTCCCGGCGCACTTTCCGAAGGACACGTATGCGCTCGCTGAATTCGATGGGACAGATCTATATGAGCACGCGGATCCTCGCCAAGGGGAGCATCAGGACTGGGGAACATTGATTTTCAACTATGGACGTAACGAAGTGCGTAACTTCCTGATCGGAAACGCATTATTCTGGTTGGACAAATATCATATCGACGGCCTGCGGGTCGATGCCGTCGCGTCGATGCTTTACCTGGATTATTCACGGAAACCCGGCCAATGGGTCCCGAATGCGTTCGGCGGTCGCGAGAATTTGGAAGCGGTTTATTTCCTCAAACGTTGTAACGAAGTTTGTTACGAGCGGTTCCCGGGGATCGTGACGATCGCGGAAGAATCGACCGCGTGGCCGGGCGTCTCGCGGCCGACCCATTTGGGCGGGCTCGGGTTCGGTTTCAAATGGAACATGGGTTGGATGCACGATTTTCTGCAATACATGTCCCTCGATCCAATTTTCCGGCGATTTCACCACAACAACATCACGTTTTCGCTGATGTATGCGTTCCAGGAACATTTCATCCTGGTGTTGAGTCATGATGAGGTGGTCCACGGCAAACGATCGTTGCTTGGCAAGATGCCGGGAGACGAATGGCAACAGTTTGCCAATCTGCGGATGTTCTACGCGTGGATGTATGGGCAACCGGGGAAGAAGCTCCTGTTCATGGGGGGCGAATTCGGGCAACTTCGGGAATGGAACCATGACGGGCAGTTGGACTGGGAGCTGTTAGCATTGCCGCGGCACGATGGTTTGCGACGATTGGTCCAGCATCTCAATCATGTTTACAAAACTGAACCAGCTCTGTGGGACCAGGACGATACGCATGAGGGATTCGAGTGGATTGATTTTCGTGATTCCGATCAGAGTGTGGTTTCATTTCTGCGACGGTCGCGTAATGACGAGATTGTGGTCTTTGCGGTAAACGCTACTCCGGTGGTTAGGCATGGTTATCGGCTCGGCGTTCCGGGGGCCGGATTTTATCGCGAGATTATTAATACGGACGCGGAAACCTACGGCGGCGGGAACATTGGGAACATGGGGGGATTCGAAGCGGAAGATTTCGAATGGCAAGGCCGAACGCATTCATTGCTGGTGAGTTTACCGCCCTTGGCGACGGTGGCGTTCAAAAGGGAATGAAATAAGTAGAAGACGAATTAGGCCGCGGAATAGACACGGATTAAACACGGAAAGGATTCGCAAGTGGGAAATTTCCGTGATTCTTCCGTGTTTAATCCGTGTTCATCCGTGGCTGAAAAATCTTATTTTTCTTGCTTGACCTAACGCGTTGGTTTTCGGCAATGTGCTCTTCCCCCTATGAACACATACTCCTATAAAACCCCCCGAGGCTTCACCTTAATCGAACTGCTCGTTGTCATTTCCATCATTGCCGTGCTCGCCCTGCTCGCGGGCCCGGCCCTGACTCAAGCCCTAACCAAAGGGCAAATGACCGGGACATTGAATAATGCGCGCCAGCTCTACCTCGCGGGTCTACAAATGGCCACCGATGGTGGAACAAACTCGGACCCAAATCTGGCTTGGCCCGGTGATGATCCGGCCCTGACTGATCTGCAAAGTTATTGCACCAAGTTAGTTCAAAATAATTATCTGAAAGCAGGCGATCTGCAGAAGATCCTGAGCGCCCCCGGAGCAAATTGCACGGTAACGAGCAACGCCGGTCCGCCTCCGACGGTAACGGTCAGCGGAACAAGCGCGTTGAAAGTTTACAAGGTAAAAGAAACCGATCCGGCCAACGCCATTTTTGCCGCGACGGCAAATTACGTCTATGACACTGCCCCGCTCGGAACGGCGGCTCCTTACGGCGACAAAGGTTTCGTCGTAGTGCGGAAGGGCGGTGACGCCGGGGTTTATCAGAAAAACCAGGCTACGACAGTAGGTTGGAATAACGATAACAACCGGTTTCAATCCTCGGTTGGCCGGCGTCCCGGCGACGCTGATGGCGCAGTCACGCCGGGCGATAACGCAACTGCGTTGCCCTAGAAGCAACGTGATCCGGTAACGAATTGCGGTGTGCATTGCTGTAGCCGCGACGCTTTGGTTTCGATGCATGCGGACATCGTGATCGGGCGAAGCGGCTACAGCTCGTGCTGCCATTTAAAAGCGTGTCATCCCGAGGCTGGCGAAGCGCGCCGAGGGACCTCCCAGTTGCAAGTTCAGTCACACAATTGAAGAGTAAGCGACGATATGGAGTAGACGCGTGATGTTAACGCGAAGCGGTCGCAGGCTTGCGCTATGTGACGGCGGCTACTTCATATCGGCGCGCCGGCGTTGTGTGCGTGACGCAATTTGCAACTGGGAGGTCCCTCGGGTCCGAGCCGGACTGGCATAGCTTCGCCGGCCCTCGGGATGACAGTTCAATCTAATGAAAACATTCTACGTCTACATGATGACCAACCGCAATCGAACGGTGTTATATACCGGGATAACGAATAGTCTTGAACGAAGAATATGGTATCACTGCGAAGGTGGCAAAGCTAGCTTCACCAAGCGATATCGAGTGGATCGTTTGGTCTATTACGAATGCTTCAACGATGCGCGATCAGCGATTTCGCGTGAGAAGGAGATCAAAGGATGGCGACGAGAAAAGAAGAACGAGTTAGTTCGGAGATTGAACCCGGCATGAAAGATATCGGCCATGAGATGTTTGGTTCACGGAGTGGAAAGGTGAGCGAAGCTGAGAACGGGGATTAAAGAAAAAAGCGTGTCATCCCGAGGCTGGCGAAGCGCGCCGAGGGACCTCTCCAGTTGCAAGTTCAGTCACACAATTGAAGAGCGAGCGACGATATGGAGTAGACGCGTGATGTTAACGCGAAGCGGTCGCAGGCTTGCGCAATATGACGGCAGCTACTTCATATCGGCGCGCCGGCGTTGTGTGCGTGACGCAATTTGCAACTGGGAGGTCCCTCGGCGTGCTGACGCCGGCCTCGGGATGACGCACGGCTTCCGATTAATCGATGACCTCGGACTCAAAGGTGCCGTCGCTAACCCGGGTCTTGATACGTGAACCTGGTCGCACCGCGGCAACACTGTGAATGACCTGTTCGTCTGCGTTGGTCGTGATGCTGTAACCGCGTTCCAGAGTCGCTTCCGGTCCCAGAACCCGGAGTATTGTTTCGATGCGCTGAAAACGTTGTTGCGCATCCTGAAGTAAACGCGGCGTTAGGCCAATAAAACGACGGTGCAGATCCTGCATTCGGTTCCGTTGCGCAATTATCTCTCGCCTTGGATCGTGCGTCTTTAATGATTGCATCCGCGCCGATAAGCGCGTTCCGGACGTCCACCACCGATTGCCGCAATCGTCGGCGTAACGATTCTGCTGCCAAATCGAGTCGCTGCTGGCTTTCCCGAACCCGCTGCAATAATTCCCGGGCCAGTGTCCTCTCAGATAAGAAGCGGAGCCGAGTGCGGCTATGCTCAAGAAAGTTCCGGACACACCGATTTAAACAGGCAGCTAGTTCATTAATCCGTCGCGTAAGTTCGATTGAATCAGCGACAATCAGTTCGGCCGCAGCACTTGGCGTCGGTGCGCGTAAATCGGCGACGAAATCCGCGATGGTAAAATCGATTTCATGCCCAACGGCACTAACGATCGGAATAGCCGAATGAAAAATGGCTCGCGCAACTATTTCCTCATTAAATTCCCAGAGATCTTCGATGCTTCCGCCACCGCGCGTAACAACAATCAGATCGATCGGATCCCATGAAGGATTCGGTGTAGCCAGCTCGTTGATCGCCGTGGCAATCTCCGCGGCAGCCCCCATGCCTTGGACGCGAACCGGACTGATGAGCACGGCGACATTTGGAGCTCTTCGGCGCAGGACATTCAGGATATCGCGAATGGCGGCGCCACTCGGCGAAGTCACAATAGCAATGCGTTTCGGAAACTTCGGTAGCGCTTTCTTGCGGGCGGAATCAAACAATCCTTCGCCATCGAGTTTTCGCTTGAGCGCTTCGAATTTCGCCTGAAGCAAACCGGCGCCGCGGCTTTGAACGATTTGGACGCTGAGCTGGTACTGGCCGCGTGCTTCGAAGACAGAAATGTTTCCGTAAACCTGGACTTGGGTGCCATCGACGAGTGGTGGTGCGTCTGGTGGCAGGGTGTTGCGAAAGATGACACAGGAAATCGCAGCCCGTCGATCTTTCAGGGTGAAATATTGATGGCCGGACGGATGGAGTTTGTAGTTTGAAATTTCTCCCTGAACCCAGACGGCGCCGAATTTTGTTTCGAGAGTGCTCCGAATTGAACGAGTCAGCTCGGCGACGGTGAGAACCTTGGAAGTGGCTTGGAATAGATCGGGGGACAACATGGGATTAAAAGCTCGAAATCCGAAACTCGAATCTCGAAACAATTATCAAATGTTCAATAGAGAAATTCGTAACGGATGCGTTCTGAAATTCCACTGTGCATCTGTTTAACCTCGGTTGTTATTAAACTATGAAACGTGTCATCCCGAGCCCGCGAAGACGGCGAGGGACCTCCCTCTTGGAAACTGGATCACTCAATGAAGAGCAATCGATCGATCTGCAGTGGACGCGGTCAAGATTGCACAAGCCTGTCACGCTTTCGCGAGGCTTGACGCGTCTACTCCACATCTCGTCGGCACGTGGCTTGCGTGACGCAATCTGCAGTTGAGAGGTCCCTCGCCGTCTTCGCAGGCTCGGGATGACACGCTTTTCATCTATCGGATCACGATCCAAATAATTCGCTCTGTACCCCCACCGGTGGGTTAAGCCCGATCTTTCGATAAGCATTCGGCAAGGCAACGCGCCCTTGCGGTGTCCGTTTGATGTATCCTTCCATGATTAGATAAGGTTCATGGACTTCTTCGAGGGTTCCGGCTTCTTCGCCGACCGCAACGGCGAGTGAACTGAGTCCGACAGGGCCGCCGTCGAATTTATGAATCAAGGTTTCGATGATTCGTTTGTCCCATTGATCGAATCCGTCTCGATCAATCTCGAGCATGGTCAGAGCGCGATCGGCCAGGTCCGCCGTGATTTTGCCTTCCGCTTTGACCTGGACGTAATCGCGAACCCAGCGGAGCAGATTGTTGGCGGTCCGCGGTGTCCCGCGAGTGCGTGCTGCGATTTCAGTCGCACCGTCATCGTCGATGGGAACACCTAACAAACCGGCGCTGCGCACGATGATTTTGCGCATATCTTCGGCACTATAATAATCGAGGCGAGCGGTCATTCCGAAGCGGGAACGCAATGGCGCACTGACCATTCCTGCTCGAGTGGTTGCCCCGATCAGGGTGAACTTCGGGAGTTGCAGCCGCAGACTCCGAGCCTGTGGTCCCTGATCAATAATTATGTCGAGCCGGTAATCTTCCATTGCTGGGTAGAGATATTCTTCGATCGTCGGTTGGAGCCGATGAATTTCGTCAATGAAAAGGACGTCACCTTTTTCGAGACTGGTTAGGAGTCCGGCGAGTTCTCCGGCTTTCTCAATGACTGGTCCGCTGGTGTTCTTGACGTTCACGCCCATGGCGTTCGCGATGATGTTTGCCAGAGTGGTTTTCCCGAGACCAGGGGGGCCGCTGAGCAGAATGTGTTCGAGAACGTCTCCACGTTTCTTGGCTGCCGCGACCAATAGTTCAAGACGTTCACAGACTTTCGCCTGGCCGGTGAATTCGCTGAACATGGGGGGGCGCAGCGAGATTTCGAAAGCGGGATCTGGTTCAGGCGGTTTCATTCAGGAAGACGTTGAAGAGTTGGAGTGATGGAGTGGTGGAGTGATGGAGCGTTGGAGCGCTGGAGCGTTGGAGTGATGGAGTGTTTGTTTGAAAAGAGTTAATAGGGGAACAAAGCGTTGATTTCAATGTCCGCTTAGTTCCTGGTTTTGGAGAGCGGGACAGCGAAGCGTCGACGGCGCTTTGGGGTTTTGGCTAAGAGCTCGCTTGTGCACCGATCATTGTTCTCGATTGGCCTCTTGGCGCCGGGCTGACATTGAGGCCGCGCCTTCGGCGCTATAAGCGGGCTCCGCTATCCCTCCATTACTCCATCACTCCATCGCTTCAACGCTTCTACCGCTTGCTCCCCCGGGTCTTTCCCAAGTTCTTGGTCATGACCAGTTCTGTCCCGCGCGCTTTTGAAATGTAATCCACCTTGTCGAACGCGCGGCGGATTAGATGCAGACCGAGTCCGCCCGGTTTGCCCGTGTTACGGGATCGGCGGCGCAGGGAACTGCTGGTGGCTTGTTTGCCATAGTCTCGTAAACGCATTCGTATGCAATTCCGCAAACCTTCCAGTGAAAGCGTGATCATCTTGTCATCGCGCAACTGATACGCATGTCGAATAACGTTGGTACAGGCTTCGTCTACTCCGAGGACCATGAGGACTCTCTCTTTCTCGGATAATGGAAATGTTTCGAGAAACCCGCGCACGCATTGCCGCATCATGGCAAGGTTGCTGGGGTGGCTGGAAAACTCGACTTTCTTTCGCTTCATCGAATCCAAAATCGCATTAAACATATGCCGCAGATTCCGTTTCGAAAACGAAAACCCGTTGGACAGCCGGAGCAACCTTAGTTCTCTTTATCTATGCGGAAATTAATCTTGGCCTCTTTGTTTCTAGCACCAGCGGTTTTTGCTCAGGAAAATCCGAGTGCTTACGAAGCGTTGCGTGTTGTCGGAACCCAGGTGAGCCGCGATGCTATCGAACGCATCGTTTCTGTTTCGGGCGCTGACGGCGATCCACAGCCAAGAAAATGGAAAGTTGTGGTGAGTGACCGGCAATCGGAGAGCGGAGTTCGAGAGATCACAGTTGAAGGCAACCAGATCACTTCGCAACGGTTGCCAAATCGGTCGGTTAGCGGTTCAGCGAATGGGGTGACGATAAAGACATCGCGATTGAATCTCGATTCGACTGGAGCGTACACGGTGGCCAGCCACACAGCTGACACCGCGCACGTTACATTTACTTACGTCGATTACGCGCTTCGGACCGATGACCGCGGGAATCCGGTCTGGATGATTACGTTGGAAGACCGATCGCGGAGACCAGTTGGGACCATTCACATCAAGGCTCACGACGGCCGTGTTTCGCGGGTGGAGGGAATGTACCAGGGGCGCAACTTGGAGCAGGTTGAAGGGGGAGGAGAGGTCACGGACAACGGGAATGCGGATCCGGAAGAAGATCAGGACGAGAACATCGTTACACGTCGCGTGAAACAATTCTTCAGAAAAACTCAGGCCGATGCGCGCGATTTATTTGGGCGATGCAAGAGATCCTTTGTGGACTACGTCAATCGTTGGTAGTCATTAATCGCATAGGACCCATGGGTCCTAGATGACCTATGAATGCAAGCCAGACCTGGTCGCCGTTACCATTCGCCGAGTGGAAGGAAACCTGTGCCACGCTCCATATGTGGACGCAGATCGTCGGGAAGATTCGATTGACCGTTTCGCCTTGGGTCAATCATTCGTGGCACGTAACGCTTTACCTGACCGCGCGAGGGTTAACCACTTCGCCGATGCCGTTCGGATCGCGTATTTTTCAAATCGATTTCGATTTCATCGATCATCAGCTTCGAATTGAAACGGGCGAGGGAACTAGACGAACCATCACGCTGGCACCGAAATCCGTTGCAAAATTTTATGGTGAAGTGATGCACGCATTACGGGAGCTCGAACTTCCGATTACGATCAACGTCACACCGAATGAAGTGGATCCGGCGATCCCTTTCGATCAAAACGAAAAGGACGGGTCCTATGATCCAGAATATGCCCACCGGTTTTGGCGGGTTCTCTTACAAACGGACCGTGTCTTTAAGGAATTTCGGGCCGAGTTTTGCGGGAAATGCAGTCCGGTCCATTTCTTCTGGGGTAGCTTCGATCTGGCAGTCACGCGATTTTCCGGACGCTTGGCGCCGCGGCATCCCGGTGGTGTCCCTCATCTACCCGATGCAATTGCGCGCGAGGCGTATTCGCAAGAGGTCAGCAGCCTGGGATTTTGGCCCGGGAACGCTTTGATGCCCGATGCCATTTTCTATTCCTACGCTTATCCGGCGCCTGATGGATTTGCTGAGGCCAAAGTGAAACCAACGGCCGCAGGATTTAACAGCCAACTAAAGGAGTTCACTCTTCCCTACGAGGCGGTCCGCCAGGCCGCGGACCCTGATCGGGAGCTGCTCGACTTTGCCCATAGCACATATGACGCGGCTGCGACCCTGGCAAATTGGGATCGCGCCCGATTAACCGAGATCAAACCTGACTTGCATTCCCCACGGCAACACCCGTAAGGTTCGCCCAGATGGTATCGAATTTTGAAGCGACGGCGGAGCGAGGGGCATGGCGTGGAGTCCCAAAGGGATGGCGACAGCTCTACGGCGACTTCGATCGTCTCGGTGTCAGTGTGGAATGGCACGATTTCAAGACCGACCAGCCATTGGACTGGGGCCGAAGCTTTCATCCGCGCAGTGTTGAATTTTGTCTAAACGTCGAAGGGCGTGGAGCAGTCGGCGGCCGATCACCAACGGATTATATTCCGGGGAGCGCAGGATATTATGCGTTGACGGATCAACCGTTGTCAGCCTCCCGGCGGGCCAATGATCATCATCAATTCGTAACCCTAGAATTTTCGCGGGAACATTTGCAGAAACAATTGGCCGATTGCGAACCCGAGCTCGATCCCGAACTGCGGTCGGCAGTTTTTCCGGGCAAATCGCGAACGATTGTCTCGACCACGCGCCCAATGACAATTGAGCAACACAGTGTCGTTGCGACGTTGTTGCAGCCGCCGGTAGCCAAGTCGGCGCAGAGCCTCTGGTACCAAGGCAAAGCACTGGAGCTGATTGCGCATTTCTTGTTTGCCCCAAAAAATCCCGAGCTGTTTTGCATGCGCCAAAAACGCGTGGCTCGCGAACGAGTCGAGCGAACGAAGGAATTGCTTGCGCGTGATCTTGTGGAGCCGCCCACGCTTGAAATGCTCGGACGCGAAGTTGGTTGCAGTCCATTTTACTTGAGCCGGATTTTTTCGCGTGAAGTTGGACTGACAATTCCGCAATATCTGCGGAAGCTTCGGATGGAAAGAGCGGCCGATCTTCTGCGAGCTGGGCGCCATAATGTCACGGAAGCGGCAACCGAAGTTGGCTATTCGAGTTTGAGCCATTTCAGCAAGGCCTTTTGCGAAACGATCGGGTGCTGTCCCGTTCTGTATCCGATGGCTAAGAACGTGATCGACCGTTGAGCGATCGCGTTTGAAGAGCCGATGGTTCGACAGTTGTATGGGTCATTGCCTCTTCGTTTCCAAATTCCGTTGGGTGTCCGCTGCCAAATCTGTAACCTTGTAACTTTTGTAATACTTTTACCTACATTGTCATCAGCATGAAGATATCCCGGGCTCTCATTTCCGTTTCGGACAAGAAAGGCATCGCCGAGTTTGCGCGCGCACTGGAAAAACAAGGTGTCGATATTATTTCGACTGGTGGAACGGCGGAACTGTTGCGGAAGGAAAATGTGCCGGTGCGGGACATATCGAGCTTCACTGATTTTCCGGAAGTGCTCGAGGGGCGGGTGAAAACGTTGCATCCCCGGGTGCACGGTGGGCTTTTATATAAGCGTGGAAATCCGCTTCACGAAGCGCAGGCGAAGGAATGCGGTTTTCAACCTATCGACCTTGTCGTGGTCAATCTATACCCATTTGAAGCAACCATTGCCAAGCCAGGCGTCACATTGCCTGAAGCGATTGAGCAAATCGACATCGGTGGGCCGTCGATGATTCGCAGTGCGGCAAAAAATTACCAGTCAGTCACGGTGGTGGTGGATCCAGCTGATTACGGGGCTGTTCTGGAGACGATGCGGGATCATGAAGGCGAAACCACTTTGAAGCTGCGGGAACGGCTCGCGATTAAGGCGTTCATCAAGACTTCGAGCTACGACCGCGCGATTGGCAATTATCTAAATCAGGAACAGGCGACGGACGCTTCCTTCGCTCTTTCGCTTCCGTTGGTCTCACGTCTGCGTTACGGAGAGAACCCGCATCAGACCGCAGCATTATATGGAGATTTCGAGAAACATTTCAAACAGCTGCACGGGAAAGAGCTTTCGTATAACAACATCCTGGATATCAGCGCAGCCACCAATCTCATCGCGGAATTTTCCGAGCCAACCGTCGGGATTCTCAAACACACCAACCCTTGCGGAGTCGGAAGCGATTCGGACTTGCGGGAAGCGTGGGAAAAAGCGTTCGCTACTGACAAGCAGGCGCCCTTCGGTGGGGTTATCGTCTGCAATCGTCCAATCAACGAATCGCTCGCGAAAGCGATCAGCGAGATTTTTAGTGAAGTTATCATCGCGCCAGACTTCGAGGCCAAAGCGCGCACGTTATTTCAGAAGAAGAAGAATCTCAGATTGATTCGAGCGTTGGCGCCCACAGTCAGCGGGCAGCCAATTCAGGATATGCACTCAGTGAATGGTGGCATGCTCGTGCAGGACAAGGATGTGGGTGAACCTGCTAATTTCGAAATGAATGTCGTAACTAAACGGAAGCCGACGGAAGAAGAGATGAGGGCGATGACGTTTGGGTGGCGAGTAGTGAAAAATGTTAAATCGAACGCGATTGTTTATGCGGGGTCTGACAGAACACTGGGCATCGGAGCTGGCCAGATGTCGCGAGTGGATTCGTCGCGGATTGCAGTTTGGAAGGCGGCTGAAGCTGGGTTGTCGCTGAAAGGCAGTGCGGTTGCGAGCGATGCGTTCTTTCCATTTCCCGATGGCCTGCTTGCGGCCGCCGATGCCGGAGCGACCTCAGCTATTCAACCGGGCGGCTCAGTCCGGGATAACGAAGTGATCGCAGCAGCGGACGAACGCGGCATGTCGATGATCTTCACTGGGACGCGTCATTTTCGCCATTGATGATCCTGTTTTACGACAGAATGAACTCCGAAAGCCTTCGCGAGCGGGCAAAATGATTGAACCCTCGGTCATTCTGTAAATTCTATTTATTCTGTCCAGAAACGGAACTTCAAGTCATCGGAATTGATTATTCGCGAAGCGAGACCGGAGAGTGATTGGGCCAATGGGATTTGGCCAATTTTCCAAGAAATCGTGCGCGCAGGTGATACGCTCGCGTTTTCGCCGGAGACGACCGAAGAAGAGGCGAGGGGATTCTGGCTATTACCGAGGCCGGCTATGGTTTTCGTGGCTGTCGACGAAACAGACGATACGATTTTAGGCAGCTCGTTTGTCAAACCGGTTCAACCCGGGCTTGGCAGCCATGTGGCAAATGCCGCTTTCATCGTGGCTCCCACCGCTTCGGGGCGAGGGGTTGGTCGCGCACTGGGTGAATATGCGCTTGATTGGGCGCGGCAGTCCGGCTTTTCGGCGATGCAGTTCAATATCGTTGTCAGCACGAACACGCGAGCGATTGCGTTGTGGAAAAATCTCGGCTTCACCATCATCGGGACTGTTCCCGAAGCGTTTGAGCATCGCGGGCAGGGTAGGCGAGTGGATACATTCATCATGCATCGGTTCTTGTGAAGGACGTTCCGGATATTTAGACAGAATGAACAGAATTAACAAAATGGAAGAAGATCAGTTCAACATCGAACGAGGGAATTAAACGGAAGGACGCAGAGGAATTGAAACAGAACGAACAGAGAAACATTCTGTAAATTCTGTCTAAATATCAGTGAGCACGATTTTACCCTTGTCGTCTTGAGCTGCGAAACATGGAGCCTTGAACCAGCAGGCCGATTAAGACGAGAGCAGCAAACAAGATTGCGGCCCCGGTTTGCGGCAACGTGATCGCCGTCACGATCAGATGTGCTCCTTCGATCGATGAAAGGAAGATCAAAACCCAATCAAATAGAGCCAGGAGAAGAAGCGCGCCTAGTATTCCGCCGATGACAAACGTGATTTCCTGGTAGTGCGCGTGATCCGCAAAAAAGGCGACGAGCAATGCGGAGGCAAGCCGGCCACCAGCTATGAAACCGGCGATGGCGACCGCAAGTTTCTGCACCATGAAAGCGAGTAGGGCCCCGAGGAAGCCGAGAGTGAGAGAAATGGTCAGCGTGGCCCAGAGTGGTGGATCGTGCAGGAAATAGGCGGCGACCTCGAGACCGACTGCGAATCCGAGCGCGGCGACAAAGAGCCAAAATAGTTTTCGGCCAAAAAGCAGAATCGCCGTACCGACAATCGCGCTGATGATCGGGATGGACAGATTCGCGGGAAGATTCACGGTCTACTTTCCGGCCACGGATTGACACCCGCCTTCGCCAAGGCTTCGGCGTGGCAGGCAGATTAAACACGGATTGGGAATTTGAGCCGCGGAGTTCAAGGGACAAATCCGTGTTTAATCCGTGTTCATCCGTGGCTCTTCCAAGCTTACGGCCGACCTACTGTCACGCGTTTTTGTTGTGTTACTTCTTTGCTCCGTTGGCTCCGATCTTTTTCAGGAACGGTTGAACGGATTGTTTGCGACCGAGAAACTTTTCGATCGACTCGGAGACTTCGCGGGAATCACCTGGCTCATAGATGTCATGGCGCAAACGGAGCCCGGCTTGCTTGTCGAGATAACCATCTTTACTCGACTCGAAAACCGTGGCCATATCGGCGGCAATCGCGTCGGCCCAAGCATAACCATAATAGCCGGCATCGTATCCATTGAGATGACCGAAGTAAGTTACGAAAGTTGTTTCAGGAGCAATCGGCAGAAAGACTTTCTCGAGAATTGGATTGGACATAGCGACGCATTCGTACGGCTTATCCGCCGCGTGAGGTCCATGCAGAGCAAGATCGAGCGAAGCAAAAGCAAACTGGCGCCGATAATAAACACCGAACGTCGCGAGCTTGGCTTCCTTCAGTTTGGTAATGGTCTCTGCCGAAATTTTCTTGGTCGGATCCTGATAATCTGCGGCAAATGTATCTAGAACGGGTTTACTCCAAACCCAGTTTTGCAGCATCTGCGAAGGCGCCTCGACGAAATCGCCCGGCACATTCGTTCCGGAGAAACGTCCAAACTTCGCGCGGGTGACAATGGTATGGAGGGCGTGTCCGAATTCATGGAAGAGCGTTTCCACATCATCATGGCTTAGGAGCGACGGTTTACCTTCGTTGGGGGGCGGGAAATTGCAGAGCAATGCAACCGTTGGTCGTTGGTATTTTCCATCGGGCAACGCTTTGCCGCCGATGATCTCAAACTCGGCGAAATGATTGAACTTTCCTTCGCGAGGGAACATATCGAGATAGAACATGCCGAGAGGCTCGCCCGTGGCGGAATCGGTCACGACGTAGAGTTGAAGATCGTCGATCCATTTTTGCGGAGGAGCGACCTTCTCAAACTTTAGGCCAAAGATGCTCTGATAGATGTTGAACATTCCATCGAGTGTTTTTTGGAATGGGAAAAAGACGCGCAACACTTCGGAATCGATCGCGTATTTCTGTTTCTTTAGTTGATTTTGGTAGTAGCGGAAATCCCAAACGCTGATCTGCGCTTTAGGATCGTTAGACTCTGCGACTTTCAGTTTGCGTAGCTCGGCCACTTCAGCGTCGAATTTCGGCTGTGTTCCGACGATGAGATCGTTGATGTATTTTTCTGCGCCGGCGGCGGACTTGGCCATTTTGACTTCGGTCTGGAAATCGGCCCATGATTTGTAGCCGAGAAGAAGGGCAATCTTATTGCGGTGCGCGAGCATCTGATTGAGGACGTCGACGTTCTTCTCTTTCGCCATGCTGTCATGAATGATGTAGAGGCGTTTGCGAACGGCTTCGCTCTTGGCGTTGTCCATCACCGCGACGTATTGCCAGGTCACATTCGCTTTGACCGTATAAGAGTCATCGCCAGTCTTGATTCCGGGTGAGGCGAGAAAGCTGTCCGGCACGCCATCGAGCTCGGCTTTGGTGAAAACTACCGGAGCTTGCACGGAGACGATGTTTGTCTCGAAATCAGTCCCGAGTTTGGAGAGTTCTTTGCGGAGTTGTTCGACTTCTTTCCGCTTTTCCGGCGGCAGATCGAGTCCCGCGCGCCGATAATCGCGCAATGTTTCCTTGAGCAATTTGGCTTCTTCGCCGGTCAGTTTCGGCTTGGTTTTTTCGAAAGCTTTGACTGCTTTGTAAACGTCTTCGCGGTAATCAACGCCAACGCCCCAATCTTGGAAAACCTTTACCGCTTCCTCCGCGGCTGCGCGCATCTCCGGCGAAGTATTGGTTTCCTTGATAATAGTCGCTTCATTGACGGCGAGTCGTGCTTTATAGCCGAGATCATCGAGCGCGACGATCGTGCTCTGGAAAGTGACTTTGCTTAGATCCTGCGAACCAATTTTATCAAGCGCAGCGTTAGCGGCGTTGATTGCGTTCGTCATCGAAGTCTTGATCGCGTCGGGCGTTTGATCCCAGTCCGGCACGGTAAGGACACAATTGGCTTTGGTCGCCGCGTCACGGAAGGAGTCGACCGTTTTTAGGTGGTCAGCGCGAATAACAACCGTTGCGCTGCAGAAAAGGAGTGAGAGAAGGATTCGTTTCATATGCTGGAAAGACGGAGGCAAAGATGGAGAGAAGGAGGAAAGGGTAAAGGGATTTCGGAGGCCGCAAAGAGGTGGAGGGTGGAGTTAGTTTTGGTGAGCCACGGATGAACATCCGCCTTTGCCAAGGCTACGACGTGGCAGGCGGATTAAACACGGATTTTATATCTTGAACCCCGCGGCTCGGGTTCCCAATTCCGTGTTTAATCCGTGTCAATCCGTGGCCAGAAAACAGGCTGAGGGTCGCGTTGTGAATTTTGATCGAGCGTTTTCCGCAAGCTTCAGTGTAGAAGTAACGGGTAACTAGATGCGGCCGTATCTCGAAAAATTTTTACTCGCGTTTATTCCACTTTTCGTGGCGATCGATCCAATTGGGTTAGTCGCGATTTTTTTGGGGTTAGGTGGTCACGCAAACGCCAAGAGACGACAACATGAAGGAACGCTCGCGCTCATTACCAGTCTTGTGGTTGCGATCGGATTCATGTTTCTCGGTAAAATCATTTTTCGCGCACTCGGAATTACGGTAGCGGATTTCCAGGTGGCGGGTGGATTGATCCTACTTGGGATCGCGGTTCGCGAACTCTTGGATCTGGCTGGGCGCGATCGTTATGCTGGTGAATCGTTTGGAGTTGTTCCGCTCGGCATGCCGCTGATTGCTGGTCCGGCGCTGCTGACCGCGCTTTTGATTCTGGTGGATACGGTTGGAATTCTTTTCACTCTTCTGGCGTTGCTCGTAAATTTGATGCTGGTAGGGATCGGATTTCGTTATGCCAATCATTTTACCCGTTGGATGGGGCAACAAGGGATGAGGGGCGTATCGAAACTGATTTCGCTTTTGTTGGCTGCAATCGCGGTGAGCCTGATTCGTCGCGGATGGCAGGCGCAATGATTCTGGCGGCGCGATTGCCATGACGAGTTCATCCGCTGGCAGAGAATTCCTGAGGCGATACGCAACCTGGCTGGTTCTGATTGCGATCCTGGTCATCTACGGCTTTGAAGCGCATACACGGCGGGAACGAATGTCTACGCCGGCGAGCGTCGGTGATCAGGGGGCGTACCTGTCTTATGCGCGCTACATGTATGAATCGAATTACGCGGTCATTGGTCAGCGCAATCGGATGCCGGCCTTTCCGTTTCTGCTGTCGCTGATTTACCGGCCAGGCCTGACCGAAACCGAATTCCTCCGGCGTGCTCAGGCTTTCAATGTGAATCTGTCGATTCTTCTCCTTTTCCTGCTCTTTTTCATCTTCCGCAGATTTTTTGCGGCGACACATTCTCTTGCTCTTGTGGCTGCGACTGCTTTCGGAGTTTTTCTTTATCGAGCGACCAATGCACAGACCGAAGTGTTGTATTATTTCATTGGTTTCTGTGCGTTCCTGCTCCTGTTACGAATGCTGGTTACGCCGGGGTGGTGGTTGGCGGCAGTTGCGGGGGCGACACTTGGGGTGGCGCAGTTGACCAAGGCATCGGCATTACCGGCTTTAGGAATTTGGGGAGCGTTTTTTGTCTGTCGGACGGTCTTGGAATCTCGAGCTAATCGGGAACGGCGTTGGACGATCTCATGGGCCCGACTCGGTCAGCTCCTGATAGTTGTAGGAATGTTCATTGCCGTGTTAGCGCCGTATCTTCGGACCAACAAACAGGTCTTCGACCGGTACTTCTATAATGAGAGCTCGACGTTTGTGATGTGGTGCGATTCTTGGCCAGAGGCCAGTGAATTCCTTGAGGCATACGGTCCGAAAGGGAAATGGCGAAGCCTGCCTCCGGATCAGATTCCGTCCGCTTCGAAGTTTTGGCGGGAACATTCCGTGGGTCAGATTAGCGGGCGATTACTTGTCGGGATGAGTGATCTGGTGCGACTGAAGCTGCAGGTGATTGGGTATTACAAGTTTGTGGCGTTCATCCTGATCGTCGCCGGGGTTTTGGCGATTCGTCAGCGTCGCAAGTTGCCGTCGGTAATTGCCCGCGCACCGTTCGCAGCCGTATTCTGTCTCCTGTATTTCCTGGCTTACTTCATCCTCTATTCCTGGTACGGCGCGATTGTTAAAGACAGCCGATTTATTCTTTCGATTTTTCTGCCCGTCGCTTTCGCGGGTTCACTCTTTGTGCGGGCATTGGCCAACGACCGCGCGGTTATGATTGGGCAGCGGCAGATTCCGATAATGTTCCTGTTTTCCGCGGTCTTAGGTGCGCTTGCGGTTGTTGATGTCTGTTACAACGCGGTCCTGACGTAATGTAGTGGCGCTTCTGCGAAGCGCCTTTATGTCAACTTGATCCGCAGCCCGAAAGACCGATCGAAGTCAGCTCTCGGGCGCTTCGCAGAAGCGCCGCTACAACTGCGTTGTTCGAAGTCGAGGGTACGCGACGCGCCCCGTTTCAGAATTGACCGGTCCTGAGCAGGACCATGGTGCAAGCTTCAATCACTTCGATCCCGGCTTCGGTTGCGCATGAGGCCAAGGTGGGATTTTCTGCGCCGGGGTTCAATATGATGCGTTTTGGTTTTGCCGAAACGATTTCATCGATCAGCGGAGTCGATCGTGAATCTCGTAGATAAACGGTAATCGTATCAATCGGGTGAGGTGCTCCCGAGAGCGTTGGATAACATTTTTGACCAAGAACTTCGCCGAAAGCTGGATTAATCGGAAGAACACGGTGTCCGTATTCTTGAAGCATTTCCATGGCTTTTCGGGCGTAGCGATCAGGTTTCGGTGAGGCTCCGAGGATCGCGACCGTCTGGAAGGCGTTTTCCTGCACTGTGAAAGGTCGCAGAGGGTAAGCGGACCCGAAAGTGGGAAAATTTGCCCTGCGCTCGCAGAACCGCCTAATCCTTCGTTTCGCTCTCAGAACGAGGCACTTAAGGCATCAAAAGCCCGGACCTTGATTAGGCGCTGCGCCTAGGCCGGTTAGGGTCTCCCCTCATTGACAGCGGGTGCCCCGCCGTTACTATCCTCGCACTATGCGGTTTCCTCTGGCGCTGACGACTAAGATCGCGGCTTATATTATTACTCAAAAGGTTCGTCGGACCGACAAATTTGCGACTGTCTTGCAGCTTGAACCGTTGCATACCTGTAACCTCACCTGCACCGGTTGCGGACGGATCCGGGAGTACTCGACCTCTTTAAAAGATATAATGCCGTTGCAGGACTGCCTCGATGCGGCAGCGGAATGCAATGCCCCGATGATTTCGATCTGCGGTGGTGAGCCCCTGATCTACCCACATATCGAAGCTCTCGTGAACGGCTTGCTCGAACAGAAGCGGATCGTTTACATCTGCACCAACGCGATGTTCATGCGCAAGAAGATGCGCGAATGGCTTACGGAAGAATTTCGGAAAGCGGATACGGGATACCGGAAAGACTTGGAAGCCAAGCTCCGGGTGTTACTCGAGAAAGGATTGTTGTCGGATGCGGACGCTGAAAAAATCCGAAATCCGAAACCCGAAATCCGAACTCAAACCATTGGTCCGAGTCGGTGGATGTACTGGAATGTGCACCTTGATGGTTTGGAGAGAACGCATGATTTGATCGTTGAACGCGAGGGGGTTTTCAAAGAGTGCGTTCTGGCGATGAAGATGGCTAAGATCCTCGGTTATCAGGTTGCGACGAACACGACGATCTACAAGGAAACCGACATGAAGGAGGTCGAACAAATGTTCGAGTTCCTCTCTGACCTGGGCGTGGACGGGCACACTATCTCTCCCGGATACGAGTACGACGCGGCTAAGAAAGACATGATCAAGAGGCTGAACCTGCAGCCCGAGAATTTTTTCCTGACCCGCAAGATGACGATCGAGAAGTTCAAAGAGATCGAGCAATGGATGAGCCGATACACACTGTTCGGAACGCCGATCTATTTTGAATTCCTGGCGGGGAAACGCGATCTGAGTTGTTCAGCGTGGGCGATTCCGACCCGCAACATTCGCGGTTGGAAAGGGCCTTGTTACTTAATGACCGATGGCCACTATGCGAGTTACGCCGAGCTGCTCGAGAAAGTGGAATGGGAAAAATACGGTGTGGTCAACGGTGTAGCGAAAGACAGTCGTTGCGAAAATTGCATGGTGCATTGCGGATATGAACCGACAGCGAGCCTTGGTCGAAACGCACAACGCGGCGACACCTGGAAGAACATTCGATTTAATTTTGGCGCCAAACCGAAGCCGCGGCGGAGAGGAAACGAGATTGCCGCGTTTAACGGAGTCAGCTTCGGGTAATGGCCATCTGACTGGCCGCAAGCAGGACGCAGAAGCCGTAGTCGTAGTAGCGTGATGTTGGAGAAAGGCGTGATGTCCTGCGATCGGAAATCTTATTACCCCGCCGTTCAACCGTTCCAAAAATTCAGCCCCCGCCTTAACCACTTAACCTCTTGCCCTGGTGAATCCACCTAATCCCGCCAAGCTCGCAACTCCTCAACCACCCCCTCA
This sequence comes from uncultured Verrucomicrobiae bacterium, assembly GCA_963751725.1. GTDB lineage: Bacteria > Verrucomicrobiota > Verrucomicrobiia > Chthoniobacterales > UBA10450 > AV80. The sequence goes on along the minus strand of CAVVVQ010000001.1, from coordinate 81,978 downwards.
AACCAACAACCCGCAATCGCCGTCGAACGTCGTGGCGTTACCGACGTTTCCCGGTGCGGCAGCGGGTTTGCCGCCAGACACGGCCGCGGTCACTGACGCAATCTCGCGTGCACAGGAAAATCTTCTTCGGCAACAGAAGCCCGACGGACATTGGTGCGGTGAACTGTTCGTCGATAGCACGCTTTGCTCCGATTTCGTTCTGTTCATGCATTGGTTGGGCGAAGTCGACGACAACCTCCAGCAACGCTCTGTCCGCCATATTTTGAAGCGGCAGCTTCCTGACGGTGGCTGGAATATTTACTATGGCGGACCGAGCGAAGTGAATGCTTCGGTCAAAGCGTACTTTGCGCTCAAGTTGGCGGGGCATTCCGCTGATCTTCCGTTTATGCGGGAAGCGCGCGCAAACATCCTGCGACTTGGCGGGATTCCGCGGATGAACACTTTCAGCAAACTCTATCTCGCGTTGCTGGGGCAATTTCCGTGGCAATATCTCCCGTCGATTCCGGTGGAGATGATCCTTCTGCCGAAATGGTCGCCCTTTAACATTTACAAAATGTCTTCCTGGAGCCGGGCGATGCTGATCCCGCTCGCAATCATCAATCATTTCAAGCCAACCCGCGAGTTGCCGGGGTTGCAACAGTTGCATGAGCTTTATCCCCTCGGGACCGAACACAAGGATTTCACGCTGCCGCGCGATCCGCGTTTCTTTGCGTGGCGAAATTTTTTCCTGCGCGCCGATCACGCGTTAAAATTGATTTCGAAATTGAACTGGCGACCGATGCGTCGCCGTGCGCTCGAGGAAGCGGAGCAATGGATGTTGGAGCGCATCGGTGAGGGGAGTGACGGTTTGGCTGCGGTTTTTCCGGCGATGCTCAATTCTTTGATCGCGTTGCGCGCGCTCGGCTATTCCACCGAAACATCCGATCTACGAAAAGGCGGCGAAAGATTTTGCCGGGCTTTTCGTCGATGATCCGGAGGATTTTCGGATTCAACCATGTGTTTCGCCGGTTTGGGATACTGCGATTAACGTTATCGCGCTGGCTGAATCCGGGTCTGCCCGCAGAACATCCGGCGCTGCAGAAGAGCGGCGCATTGGTTGACGCAGAAGGAAGTTCGAATTCGGGGCGACTGGGCCGAGAACAATCCGCATGCCGAACCGAGTGGGTGGGCCTTCGAATACAACAATGTTTATTATCCAGATACGGATGACACTGCGATGGTCCTAATGGCGTTGCGCCTGGTGCGACCGTCCGATTCAGAAGCGCTTGACGAATTATTCCGTCGGGCCATCGCTTGGCAGCTCAGTTTTCAATGCGGGGACGGTGGCTGGGCGGCGTTTGACAAGGAAGTGACGCAACATTGGCTGGAGGACATGCCGTTCGCGGATCACAACGCGATTCTTGATCCAACCTGCAGCGATCTGACAGCGCGAACCCTGGAGTTGTTTGGATATATCGGATTTGACCCGAAGCAGCCGTCGGTGCGAAAGCGCTGCAATATCTGATCGATACGCAGGATGACGATGGATCGTGGTATGGGCGGTGGGGCGTCAATTACATCTATGGAACGTGGCAGGTGTTGCGCGGATTGCGCGCGATTGGTGAAAACATGACGCAGGATTGGATTCTGCGTGGCCGCGATTGGCTGGAGAGCTGTCAGAACGAGGATGGCGGTTGGGGCGAAACCTGCGCCTCCTACGAGACTCCGGTGTTAAAAGGAAAAGGGGAAAGCACCGCTTCGCAAACTGCCTGGGCGTTGATGGGAATCTGCGCTTGTGGCGACCTTGATCGACGGAGTGTGCAACGCGGTCTGCATTATTTGTTGTCCACTCAACGTCCGGATGGCGCGTGGGATGAGCCGCAAATTACCGGGACCGGATTTCCGCGAGTGTTTTATCTTAAAGTACGACATGTATCGGCAGAATTTCCCGCTCCTGGCTCTGGCCACCTATCTGAATTATCGAAATGGGCTCGGGCATTATCCGAGTCATTATCGCTGCTAGGTGGCAGCATAAGTCCTATGAGTCCTATAGGACTTATAGAGAGCGCAGTTGGCAACGCCAACGACAAATCCGCTGGAATCGATTGACGTGCCGCGTTCCCGGCGAGACATTAAAGATTATGGCTTACGAATTACCAAAATTACCTTACGCTTACGATGCTCTTGAGCCGCATATCGACGCGCGGACGATGGAAATCCATCACACGAAACATCATCAGACCTACATCACGAACGTTAACAATGCGCTCAAGGATAAGCCCGAGCTGGCTTCAAAATCTGTCGAAGATTTAATCAAGAATCTCGCCGCGGTTCCGGAAGACATTCGCACGGTGGTGAGAAACAATGGCGGCGGTCACGCTAACCATTCCTTCTTCTGGAAAATCATGGGACCGAACGCTGGTGGCGGCGAGCCTTCCGGCAAACTAGGCGACGACATCAAGTCGACCTTCGGCAGCTTTGATGCGTTTAAAGAGAAATTCGCAGCGGCCGGCGCTGGCCGGTTTGGCAGTGGCTGGGCATGGCTGATCAAGAACAAGAGCGGAAAGCTGGAAGTGATTCCACTCCGAATCAAGACAGCCCGTTGATGGACGGCAACACGCCGATCCTTGGCGTGGATGTTTGGGAACACGCCTACTATCTCAATTACCAAAACCGGCGACCCGACTATATCAAGGCCTGGTGGAATGTGGTGAACTGGGCTGAGGTTGCGAAGAATTATTAGGAGGGCGTACTGAAGCGGCTGTAGCCACGGCCCTGTGGGCCGTTGCAACTCGTAACCTGCAACGATCGACCGGCTACAGGCCGGTGGCTACAGCTTCAACGCTTAACACGCCGTGGCTTTTCTAAACGACAACTATCTTAAGCTTCAGGCCGGCTATCTCTTTCCTGAGATCGGGCGGCGAGTCCGCGAATTTTGCGATGCGAATCCGGATGCGGCCAAGCGGCTGATCCGGTGTGGGATCGGTGATGTAACCGAGCCGTTGCCGCCAGCGATCAGTCACCGCAATGCATCACGCCGTGGATGAACTCAGTGTTCGTGAAACATTTCGCGGTTACGGGCACGAGCAGGGTCTGGAATCGCTGCGCGAAAAAATTGCGCAACAGGATTATCGGGATCGCGGGTGCGAAATGACGGCGGATGAGATTTTCATCTCCGACGGATCAAAGCCGGATTGCGGATTCATCCTCGATATTCTTGGGCACCAAAACAGGATCGCGGTTCCTGATCCGGTTTATCCGGTCTATGTCGATACGAATGTAATGGCGGGCCACACAGGGGCGGCCGGATGAGAATGGTCGTTACGAAGGGCTCACCTATCTCCCGTGCGGGCCGGAGAACGATTTCGTTCCGGAACCGCCGAAAGAGCCAGTCGATCTGGTTTATCTTTGTTTCCCAAACAATCCGACGGGAGCGGTGGCGTCGCGAGCTCAATTGACGCAATGGGTCGAATATGCGCGCAAACATGAAGCGATCATCCTCTTCGATGCCGCATATGAGGCTTACATCGGCGATCCCGAGATTCCGCATACGATTTACCAAATCCCAGGAGCGCGTGAGTGCGCGGTTGAGTTCCGCAGCTTTTCCAAGAACGGCGGATTCACGGGTGTGCGTTGTGGATTCACGGTCATGCCGAAACGTCTTCAGGCTCGAACGCAAGAACGGAAACAAATCTGCGCTTCATCCGTTGTGGCATCGGCGATGGAGCACAAAGGCGAACAGTGTGAGTTATCCGGTCCAACGCGGCGCGGAAGCTATTTATTCGCCCGAGGGTAAGCAGCAGGTGCAAGGGTTAATCGATCATTACATGGGGAACGCGCGCATTTTGCGCGAAGCGGCCGGGCGCGCTGGGCTCCGGGTTTTTGGGGGAGCGAACGCCCCTTATATTTGGGTTAGGGACGCCGGATGGTGTGACGAGCTGGCAGATGTTCGATCGAATGCTGCATGAATTGAATGTGGTCATTACGCCTGGAAGCGGTTTTGGAGCGTGCGGCGAAGGATTTTTCCGGATCTCAGCGTTTAACAGCCGGGAAAACGCGGAGGAAGTGGCCAGGCGATTGCAGACGTTGTAAGGAGGCCGGCGGTTTAGCCAAATCATCAGAGGGAGTCGATTCCCGATGGCCCACCCTCCACGGCGAGCAGGCAGGGCTGCGGCTACAGGAGGCTGGCCGATTCGCAACAGAAGATGCTACAGTGGGCGTAAGGACTTAAATAAACAGCGTGTCAGGAAACAGTCAGGATTTGCCCCAGCTTTATCGTTTTTGCTATCTGATGACCGGCGAAACCGGGAAAGCCCAGGAAGCGCTCAAGAGCACTCTCGAGGAAGCCGAATCGCTTCGAGACGGTGCGGTCGAGTCGTCTCTGGCTTTTTCGCAATGCACGCAAGCATTGTCTGGCTACGAGCGCGGCGGATTTACAGGCAGAACCGGGAGCATTGGAGGAAGCCGAGATTTCGCCGACGGCTCCCGGTCAGATTGAGAAATTGAATCCGGGGCAGCTCGCGGTCTGGATCTCCGCAGCAGCCGAGCCGCAGCGGAGCGCTCTAGCGCTTTTTTATCTGGATGACTTCACGGTGAACGAAATGCTGGATTTGCTCGAGTTAAGGGTTGGAGAATTTTCCGAACTGATCGCGAGCGGTCGCCGGCAATTCCAGAGTTGGCTTAATGCCACCACTCCATACGAAGGAGAATGAGCCTGTTCCAGTTTCGACCTAACTACGATGCATTAGTTCGGTGCGCTCCGATTACGGAAAGACCGGGGATCGATCGGGCGATGCGCGTTGCGATTCAACGGGTGCGTCGAAGTAAGCAGGCCGCGATGTTCGGGCAACAACAAGCGTTCGACCGCTCGATCGCGAAACTCGTTCAAGACATACCGGCTGATTCCGAAGTCGAAGGTTACTTGGCGAAAGAAGCCATCGGCTCCGGGAAACGTTCGTGGAAACGAATAATCATGAACCCGGCAGTGGCCGCCGCCGCGATGGCGTTGGCCGTGATCGGTGGAGTGTTCGCCTATCGTGTTCACGAGCACTTGAACGATTTTCCAGGAGCAGAAGCCGGGCGCCATCTTTTGTCGGTAGCGGCTTCGACTCGATCCGTTCTGCTCGATCCGTTGCAAACGGAAGCGGGTGCGTTGAGTGATCTGTTTTTCATGAAACATCGTCTTGAGCATTACGATATCCCGATTGAGTTCGCCGATTATCGGACCCTCGGTTGCCGGGTTTTTGATGACGAAGAAGTTCAACGCGTCGCGCAGATCTGGATCGTGGAGAAACGAATGCAACTTTTCCTTTTTCCGGCCGAGAAAGATCCGAAAGGGAAGATCGCGCCGGATTTTTCGGAATGGCGCTATGTAGAGAACGAGGGCTGGATTGGGGCGATGCAGCAGCACAATGGTATTTGTTTTATGGTAGCGACCCGCGGCCATGAGGAGAATCTCAAGCCGTATTTGGGGAAGAAGAAGGAGTGACTCGACAGTCGTTGACAGTGGAACCGAGGCCGTTCATTTTGTCGCTCTTTTGATGCCAGGGTAGCTCAGCGGTAGAGCAGCCCCGAAAGCGTTCGGGAGTTGCGGTCGTCGCACGGAAGGAAGTCGCACGATGGATGAGGCATGAAAAGCTGAACGTCTCTTGAAGATGAAAAAAAATCCCCAACTGGCATTTATTACCTGCAGCGGTAGAGCAGGGGACTCGATAAGCCCTTTGGTCGGGAGTTCGATTCTCCCCTCTGGCACTCCCCCCAATGGCGTGCGTTTACATACTGCGAGGATCTGGAGGCCGCCACTATATCGGCTCAGCGGTCGACTTTGACACTCGTTTTGCGCAACATCTTCGGGGTCACACGGCAACGACTCGGCGTTTAGGAAAGGAGTTGACGGTGCTGTCGCACGATAAGGATATCTCAAGCCACGTTGGATGAGGCACGAAAAGTTGAACATCCTTGAAGAAAAAAAAAATCCCGCAACTGGCCATTTATTACCTGCAGCGGTAGAGCAGCCCCGAAAGCTTTCGGGGTTGGTCGGGAGTCCGATTCTCCCCTCTGGCATTTCCCGATGGCGTGCGTTCCTCGTTCCCAAACTCTATTTGGGAACGCAATTGTCTGCGAAACTGTGTTTCGCCAACGAGACGTGAGTCGACGCTACCGCTGCTGTAGAAGCGCTGATCAGCGTTACCGCGCAGGCTTGGGCCGGGCTGGATCGTGGGGCAACAAAGTTGCGTAGGCATTGGCGTTCTCAAACAGAGTTTGGGAACGAGGAAAAAAGAGCAGAGCTGCCGATCTCTCTAGGTAGGTCTACTGACAATCAGCACCACTGCGGCTAGTGCACAGAAAATCCCGATCGCTTGCCAACGATTCAGGCGTTCGCCCAGGACAATTCGCGCCAGAATAACGGTGCCCGCGGGGTAGAGAGAAGCGAGGGTGACAACAATGCTAAGGGGTCCGATCCGGGCCGCGACCATGTAAAGAATGTTCGCCAACATATCGAGCACTCCCCCTGCGATAGCGATTCGGGTAGCAGTCGCATCCATCCGAACAGAGCGACCGGTCGTTAGTGCGAAGAGACCAAAAAGAGCGACTGACGTAATCCTGGCTGCGATCAATGGCCACATCCCGGCAGTCGTTGAGGTGCGAGCCAGGGAGAGAAAGAAAAGTCCAATGATAACGCCGGCTAACAAGGCGAGGCTGATTCCGACGGAAGAACGTGGCTTGGTTGATGCCTGTGCATCATTTTTGTTCTCGGCGGCCGGCGATTGGCTGACCAGCACAATCGCAACAAACGCGAGAGCGACGCCAAAGATCGCAAGCGGCTGTAAACGTTCGCCCAGAACGAACGCAACCAGCACGGGAATCATCGCAGCGCATACCGCGGTGATCGGTGCGATTACCGCCATTGTTCCAAGGGCGAGCGCCCGATACAAGACAGCGACGCCGATTCCGCCGCTGAGTCCCGCAATAATCCCCCAGGTCCAATCGGACGTTGAGACTGTTGCTTTCGGTAGGAACGGAAGCACCAACAGAATCATGACGGCTCCGGCTAGTTGCGAGACAAAGACCGTGGCAACGGTGGTGGCACGGCGCGCGGTTATGCCGCCGCAGAAATCGGCGGTCCCATAAAACACGGCAGAGGCTAAGGCGAGCAGCTCAATCATTCTGAGAGATCGAAAGCGGGAACCTCAGAAGCTCCACTTTTTTGGTAGCTTCTGTTTCAGGGTACGAACCGATTCGAATAAATCGCCTAATTTTTGAACTCGCTTTAGGACCTGATTTGAACGGAAGACCAAAAGATCAGCGTCTTTTTTCTTCAACGTCTTTGTAACTTCTTCCCAGCTCACCGGGGTCGAGACGGTTGGTTCGTCCTTCGCTCGAAGAGAGTAAACATTGATCGTCGTCTTGTGTTCGTCGTTTTGGCTCCAGTCGACAAAGACCTTTCCCGTCCGCAACGCTTTCGACATTTTCGAAACAACTACCTTTGGATGTTCGTGCGCGAGGTGTTCGGCCAGAATGCGAGAAATGTTCTTGGTTTGATCGAACGTCGCGGCTGTGTTGAGCGGGACGTAAATCTGCAGGCCTTTTGATCCGGAAGTCTTCGCCCAGCTTTTCAGTTTCATCGCGGCGAGTAAGTCGCGCAGCCAAAGACCTACCTGACAACATTGAACAATGTCGGCGGGTGCACCCGGATCGAGATCGAACACCATCATAGTTGGGCGCGCGACGTCCTTCTTATGGGCGAGCGAGGTATGCAACTCGATGTCGGCCAAATTGGCGGCCCAGACCAGGGTCGGCAAATCCTGCACCAGGCAGTATTGCATTTCACGCTGGTTTCCTTCGCTCCAGACCTTCGCGGTCTTGAACCCAGGATGGGCGATGTGATGGGCAATTCTTTTCGTAGAAAAACGGTTTATCCACCCCGTCGGGATACCGTTTCATGGTCAAGGGCCGATCTTTCAGATGCGGGAGAAGAACAGGAGCAATGCGAATGTAGTAATCGATCAGCTCTCCTTTGGTGAACCCGGCCTTTGGGTAAAGCACCTTGTTAAGGTTGGAGACAGCGAGTTTTTTTCCTTCGACCAGAAGTTCCGCTTTGTTACTCATTGGTGTTCAGTTCGCTTCATGAAAAGAATCGGGCCGGGGAGAGCATCGGCTGTGGCTGACAGATACGCGCGACGCAATGTTCCCAGGTTTCGTGGCCACTCAGGATTTCAATTTCGACCCGGAGAAAATAGATTGGGACTTCCACCTTATTTAGCGGTGGGAAACGAACGGCGTCCTTTTCGGTTGTGACGATCATTTCAAGGTCGCGTCGGATGCAGCGATTAATGAAGCTCTGCAACTCGGCTTCATTGTAACGGTGATGATCGGCGTAGCGCTTCGAAATTTCAATGCGCGCACCCAATTTGCGCAGGCCTTCTTCAAAACTTTCCGGGGCAGCGATACCGCAAATTGATCCAATGTAAGTGTCGCGCAATTGCTCGAGAGGAATTCTTTCTCCAGTCGCTACGTTCTGCAGATGAAGCGGTTGATGGGTGCATTCGATAATTTCTGCGGTGCGATTGTAAAGCCGGATGCGTTGGATGAGGTCATCGTTCGATTCACCGGTGCTCTTGGTAATGAAGATGTAGCTGGCTCGCCGCAAATTGCGGGGAGGTTCACGGAGGGTGCCTCTGGGCAGGAGATATTCATTTCCGAACGGCGCCTGTCGATCGATCAAAACGATATCGAGTCGATGTTTCAAATGGAGATATTGAAGGCCATCATCGAGAAGAAGTGTGTCGGCCTTCAATTCCTTGATCGCGAACAGCCCGCTTTTGACCCGGTCTTTATCAACGATCACGATCACGTCCTTGAGATTGTTAGCCAACATGAAGGGCTCGTCGCCAGCAGTCAGAGAGTCGAGCAGGACATTTTTCCCATCGGAGACAACTCGAGGCGGAAGCGGGTCTTTCCGGCCGAAACGTTGCCACCATTTGCGCTGAACGGGGCGTGGAACGCTCTTATAACCGCGACTGAGGATCGCAACCCGCCGTCCGCCCGCATGAAGGGCGCGGGCAAACTTTTCCACCACGGGTGTCTTGCCGGTTCCACCGACGGTTAGGTTTCCGATACTGATGACCAGACAACCGAGCGCGCGTTCGCGCAAAATACGATGGCGATAAAGGAAAAGCCGAAACTGGACGAGGCGTTCGTAGACAAATGAGAGCAGATAAAGAAGTCCGCGCAGCAGAGTGGCTCGGACACCGTGCCGGCGTTCGAGTATAACATCGATGGCGAACTGCTCGAGACTCTCAGCGCGATGACCCATCGAAGAGATTGCGGAATGCGGATTGCGGGTTTCGGATTGATAGAGTGCGCGCGCCGCGGTTATCGGCCGAGGTGATGATGGTCCTGGCGCCATCAGATTTTGCGGCGGCGAGCATGGCGCGAGCGACTTTTTTCGGTGATTGGAGCGTGACTGCGCAGATGGTTGATCCGGAGCCGCTCAAGAATCCTCCGAGTGCGCCGGCGGATTCTGCGGCCGCGATGACGCGATCCAGAAACGGGATGAGCTTTTTTCGAAAAGGTTGATGGAGATGATCAACGAACGAGCCACCTAACAAACGATAATTGCGCGAGGCGAAAGCAGCCGTGATCATGCTGGAGTTCCGGCAATTTTCTACCGCATCGAGACGCCTGATTCGAGCCGGGAGAATGCGGCGCGCTTTTTGGGTAGCGACTTCGAAGTTCGGAACCAGCAGAACGAAACGCAGGCGATCGTCAACGGTAAACGATTGGCGTTGGTCGCTCCGCACCACATTGAATCCACCGAAGATAGCAGGGGCCGCATTATCGGGGTGACCTTCCAATTCGGCGCAGATTTCGAAAAGGTCCTGTCGTTGCAAGGGGCGGCGACAGAGCTCGTTCAAGGCATAGATAATTCCCAAGCGCACAGTCACGCTGCTGCCGAGACCACGAGAACGGGGAACGTCTCCAATTATGGTAAAACGAAATGGAAACGACTTGTGGCGTGCTCTTTTGAAAAAGGCACGGGCAGCTGCCTGGGCCATTGGATCCGATTGCCGAGCCTTTTCCCGAAAAACAGAAATGTGATTGTAGAGCTGAAGAGCGACTCCGAGGCAATCGAACCCGGGTCCAAGATTCGACGTGCTCCCCGGGACTCGGACAGTGACCTGTTGCATGATATGCGATCCGAAGGCTGAGAACGCGAGGCCATTGTAGCCGGACTGGCTTTCCGGGCAAGGGAGGTGTGCGGTAGCGGAGGGCTTTAAGGGAGCGTTACGGGGTGGAACGGCTGCCTCCTTGGGCCTCCGGATCGCAACGCAGAGGGTAATAGCGGCGGAGTGCCGCCGCGTCCGAGACGTGGCCGTCTCGTCTATCAGGCGAGGGTAGTATCGCGCACGTTGTGACGTGAGGTCAGTCTGCCGCCGCTATCGCGCGACCCGATGCTTTTCGATGGCGCACAGCCGGACTGGAGTTTTCGGATTCCGCCTAGCATAGAGCCAATCCTGCTCGAATAACGAATAAGATCATGTTACCGGATAGGACGTTGTGAAAATGTCGGAATGGGTCGGCCCTGATCTTTGCCGCGACTTTACTGAGCAAAAGACCGATGCAATTCGGTTGTGCACAGCTCCGGATGGCTGGGTCGAGCGGTTCGGCGCGGATGTGTTGATTTCGCATAAGACGTTGGAGGCACTTGAGCGCCTGACGATGGATCTCTCGCTGTGGGCGCCAACAGCCAAATTTGATTTTCGTCGGGTGTTTTCTCGATTGTTGCCCCGGCACAACCCTGATCGTGAGGCGCCGCTGCTCCTTCTTGGTGATCCCGGAATCAACCTGAAAACTACGGCAACGGAACGGATGTTGTCCTACGGAATCGATTTTTCAGCAGGCTATTCGGTTGGACTTTTCATCGATCAACGAGAAAACCGTCGCTATCTTCGGGAGATTGGCCCGCGCAAATTGTTAAACTGTTTTGCTTACACGTGTTCGTTTTCCGTGGCCGCGGCCACCGTCGGGGCGAAGACGGTTAGCATTGATCTTTCTCGAAAATCTCTGGGACGCGGCAAAGAGAACTTTGCTTTGAATTCGTTGCGAACAGAGGATCATCGTTTTCTGGCTGACGATGTAATGGAGGTTTTACCGAGGTTGGCGCGGCGGGGTGAGAAATTCGACGCCATCATTCTCGATCCACCGACATTCTCACGCTCACATCGCGGCAAAGCGTTTCAGGTCGAACAGCACTTCGAAAAATTGCTTTTGCTAGCGTTGGAAGTCGCGGAGCGCGACGCGAAGATTTTGCTTTCAACAAATTGCTCGAGCCTTGGAGGACACGCCCTCGAAGCGATGGGGCGTTATTGCCTTAAGGCTATGCGGCGGGCCGGGAGCTTCTATCGCGAACGCCCACTTCCGGACTTTCCGGCAGGTGAAGGAGCGGCTACAGTGTGGTTACAGTTGCGCTGATCAGTTTTTGTTTTTTGAAGCGCAAAAGTCCATTAACGTGCGAAGTAATAAGATAAATGAGTAAACAAGTTTCACGTAAACCGACTGATATTGCCGAGCGAGGTTTTCGCTATACCAAGGACCAGTTAGAAGAGGTCATGGGCCAGGCAGAGGGATATGTCCGCGACAATCCGGCTCGTTCGATCGCATACGCGGTGGCGGCAGGGGTCGTTCTGAATCGTTTGCCGATCTGTCGGGTCCTCGGAGGATTCACGCGGTTGGCGATGGCGGCATTTAAGCCGGCGATCTTGGTTTACGGCGCGACAAAACTTTATCAGGCCGTCCAGGAAAACCACCGCTAACGGACAGTTTTAGAGGATCGAAGCCAAGCGGCCCGCGGCCGCAGCTATCGCACAAGATACTTGTCCTAATCCTCCAGGGTGAAACCAACTTTCACCGTTACCTGCCAGTGAGCAATCTTTCCTTCTTCAACGTGACCCCGCGTCTCGACCACTTCAAACCACCGCATATTGCGGACGGTTTTCTTGGCCCGATTCAGCGCGTTTGCGACCGCGTCTTCAATGCTTTTCGGTGAAGACCCGACCAGTTCAATCTTCTTATAAACGTGATCGCTCATTCGCCAACTCTCCGACTCGCAGGCTGGGAAGGCAACCGAATTAGATCGGTTTCCCGCCTGAACCAGAAGTTTCCGTTGAGCGCGGCGGCCAGATTGCTAGCCTTCTGATCGCCATGGCGGAAAACATCGAGTCTCACCTTGTTGAAAAACGCGTTTTCAAGCCGGACAAGGCATTCGCGAAAGGGGCTCGGATCCGCAGCCTTCAACAATATCACCGGATGTATGCTGAATCGATCAAGCATCCGGAGAAATTCTGGGCTCGTGAAGCGGAGGAACTAGTTTGGCGAAAACGCTGGAACAAGGTTCTGCAATGGAAAGCGCCGTTCGCGAAATGGTTTGTCGGCGGCAAACTGAATATTTCCGAGAACTGCCTTGATCGACACCTAACTGGTCCGAACCGAAATAAGGTGGCGATACTTTGGGAAGGGGAGCCCGGAGATAAGCGAGCGATTACCTATCGACAGTTGTATCGGGATGTCTGTCGGTTTGCGAATGTCCTAAAACGAAATGGGATCAGGAAAGGTGATCGGGTGATTATCTATCTGCCGGCGATTCCGGAAGCGGCCATCGCCATGCTTGCCTGTGCGCGGATTGGCGCTGTGCACTCGGTTGTTTTTGGCGGATTTAGCGCGGATAGCATTCGCGATCGAATTGCGGACAGCGGCGCGATTGCCGTTATTACTGCGGACGGTGGTTATCGAAGAGGCGCGATAGTTCCGTTGAAAAAGAATGTGGATGACGCGTTACGCGGAAGCACGCAGATCAAGCGCGTCATTGTTTTTCGGAGAGCTGGCAACGACGTATATATCGAAGAAGGCCGGGACGTTTGGTGGCACCGCGAGCTGACATATGTGGATGCGCACTGTCCGGCCACGCCGCTGGATAGCGAGCATCCGTTTTACATTCTCTATACGAGCGGTTCCACCGGTAAACCGAAAGGGATATTGCACACTACTGGTGGGTATCTGGTTGGGATTTATTCCACGCTGAAGTACGTCTTTGATGTCAGGAGCGAGGATGTCTATTGGTGCACGGCAGATGTCGGGTGGGTAACCGGACACAGTTATGTCATTTATGGACCCTTGGCCAACGGCGCGACAACTGTGATGTATGAAGGTGCCCCGAATTGGCCGGAACCGGATCGTTTTTGGCGGATCATCGAGGAATACGGCGTAACGATTTTTTATACCGCGCCGACGGCGATTCGCGCGTTCATTCGCTGGGGGGATCAATGGTTGAAGAAGCATGACCTTTCATCGCTTCGTTTGCTCGGATCGGTTGGTGAACCAATCAACCCGGAAGCTTGGATGTGGTATCGAAACAAGGTAGGCGGCGGGCGATGTCCGGTCGTGGATACATGGTGGCAAACGGAAACAGGCGCGATCATGATTACGCCATTGCCGGGTGCCATTCCCACCAAGCCGGGGAGCGCGACGCTTCCGTTCTTTGGAGTTGATGCTGCGGTGGTGGATGCAAAGGGCAAGGAAGTCGATCCGAATGTGGGTGGGAAACTCATCATTCGGCGCCCGTGGCCGGCGATGTTGCGAACCATCTACGGCGACAAAGCCCGCTTCAGGAAACAATACTGGAGCGAATACAAAGGGAGCTATTTGACGGGGGACGGTGCCCGCCGCGATCGGGATGGCTATTTCTGGATTGTCGGGCGCATTGATGACGTGCTGAACGTTGCCGGGCATCGACTTGGAACATCTGAGATTGAGAGCGCACTTGTCAGTCACGCCAGTGTGGCAGAAGCGGCGGTTGTCGGGCGACCCGATGAACTCAAGGGGCAGGGGGTGGTTGCTTTCGTTACCCTGAAGGGCTCAGTCACTCCGAACGACTCACTCAAGCAGGAGCTTCGTGATCATGTTGGGGTTCATATCGGTGCAATTGCAAAACCAGACGAGGTTCGTTTCGCCGAGGCATTGCCCAAAACGCGTAGCGGAAAGATCATGCGACGGTTACTGAAAGAAGTGGCTAGCGGCAAGAAAGTTACGGGTGACACTACAACGTTGGAGGATTTCAGCGTTTTGGCTACACTGAGTGGAGCCGAAGAGTAGCGCGTGAATTTACATTGGTGAACGACCCAGCCGAGATAGCCTTGCCCCTGTGAGTTTCATTCTAACAGGTTTTCGTGAGATTGGGCTGAAAGTTCGGCGCCAACGAACGCGGATGGCTCTGCGCCATGAAAAGCGCGTTCTGCAAAAAAGCGAAATCAATCTTGGCCGGGAAGGCTGTTCGCAAGCCGTCAATTTTCCGGAAGTCCGGAATGAGATTGTGGCTTTGAAGAAACTCGAGCACGAGCAAAGGGAAGTAGCGTTGCGAATTTCCCAAATCGAGGAAAGCATTCGTAAAATCGAGCAACAACGCGCCGAGAACACCAAAGAACAAAATCAAGCGCTGGCGAAACTCGAGGAGGAAAAGAAACCGATCGTTTCAAGGCGAGACACAGCGAAATCAGCCGCTGACCTTTGTGACCGAGAATTGTTAGGTGTAGAGCGACGTTTGCAGGAAAATGATGCGGCTGACCGCGAGTTATTAAAGAAACTGGCGGATTTGCAGGCTCAAATGCCGCCACCGACGGATCTTCAGGAGCAAATGGCAGGAATTAGCTCCCGTCGTGTTCGTCTCCCGGACGAACGCGCGGAAATAACCCGGGCTCGTATGGGAAGCGCGGAGGCCTGCCGAATGGCGCGGGAGAAACTAACCCGGATCGATGCCGAGGTGGCAGCGGCAGATAAGAATATTGCGCGTGTCCGCGAGGATTTTGAGGCGCGTGATCGTGTTTTAGCGGAAGAAAGTCGTGCTCAACAGGAGACGCTAAAGGAAGCTCGCGGCCAACATCAAACAGTCGAAGAAAAGAAAAATCCGGCTTACCTAAACATTGGTCGGCATCTTGCCTCGCAGGGGATTGCGCCGCCTAACGCGCCGCATTTGTTGGTCGAGGTTCAGAAACACCGGGACGCGGTTGATCGGCACTCGCAGCACACAGCGGAGCTGGCGGTGCTCTCGAGTCAGATCGATAAACAAGAGCTGCGCAAGTTTTACTTCACGGTAGTTTCGTTTGTCGTCTTATTGGCGATTATTCTTCCGCTTGTCTTCAAGTCGCCTAAAAGTAGAGAATGGTTGCCGCAGGAAACGGACGTGATTCTTTCGGTCAACACCGAGCAAATTGGGCGTGATGATTTGCCGAAGCGTTGGCAAAAGGATCAACCGGATGAATGGCAAAGCATCTGGTCAGGACTTAATGGCAGCGCACAGCAGACGCCTGTGGTGAATCTCCAACACGACATTGTTCGAGTGACCCGTGCCATGACAACTGACTCAGGGGCGACTCGGGAGTTTATTCTGGTTGAGTTGCGGGGCGATGTAGGGCCGGTCATTCGATCCCTTGAAAAAGATCCGGCGTTTGTACGACGACCGGTTAGCGGCCTGCCAGTCTGGTCGCGTCGAGACTTCGCGATTGCCCGCGTTGGGCAAAGAACGCTCGCGGTAGGCTCTACCTCGGAAGTGGAGGAGTTGGTCGAGGTTCGGGTTGGAAGCAAGCCGGATCTCAAAATCACGGGCGACTTATTCGATCGATTTCAGGCCTTGAATCAGGGTAGTACCGTTCGAATTATCTCGCGTGATCCGCCCAAGTTTCAGCAGATCTTCGGTCCGATCTTTTCGCGGGAACTTCTCGAATCAACCGAGTTGCTTGGGCTGTCGTTGACATTACAGAATCCGGTTAAGGCACGGTTATTTCTGAGATTTAAGAAGGATCAAGTCGCGTCCGATGCGAGTCAGTCGATTCGAAATGAACCGCAGCGATGGCTGCGGGTGGAGAACTCAGAGATGCTGCTCTACAGGCAAACACCAGAAGTTGAGGTTCAGGGAACGGATCTGCAGGTTCGCTTTGATGTGCCGGAAAACAGTGCACGACTTCTGTTACAGCGGATCGCAAAAACAACGACGACCCAGGTGGCAGAGAACTGATCCAAGCGTCGTATCGTTTCGAAAGATTAGTGAACACGCGAGCAATTTTACTTCTCCTTGTCTTATGGCCGTCCCACGCGTTCGGCGTGGAGAATGTTATTCCACTCGGCGCGAGCGACTTCGTCGATATCAGGAAGATGGACCCGACGATTGTAGTCGATTTACGGTATGCCGGACCGAACAACTTTGTTCACCATCCTCTTTATCGACCTAATATGCCCCCGCTAGTCCGATTCAGTGTTGCGCAGCGCTTGGTTAATGCACAGCTATATCTCAAGGCGCGCGGCTTCGGTTTAAAAATATGGGATGCGTATCGCCCACAGTCGGCTCAGACGCAGCTGTGGGAGGCGATTCGGAACAATGATTTCGTAGCGGACCCGAAAGAGGGAATCGGGTCAATGCACACTCGCGGTGTTGCGGTCGATGTCACGTTGGTGAACCAAGCAGGCAAGGAAGTGGCCATGCCTACGGAGTTCGATAATTTTACTCCAGCGGCAGTTATCTTTTATTTGGGACCCGATCAGACGATTCGATCGAATCTTAACTTGCTTCAGAGAGCGATGGCGCGGGCAGGCTTTTATGGTTTGCGAACCGAGTGGTGGCATTTTTGTGCGGGAGACTGGGCCGAATATTCGCCGGCGCCTGACGTGCGGATCTTTACAAAGCCATCACCAGCGCAGGTGAAACCATGATTGACGCGTTCCTTCGCGATTTGCAGCGGCCGGAATATCTTCATGTCTTGTTGAATCCGTTGCCGGTGTATGGGCTGGCTGTGGCATTGTTAGGTTTGGTTCTCGCCTTGTGCATGAAGACGCAGAATGGGAGAATCGTTGCGCTTAGCCTTATTTGCTTTTGCGCCGCGTCAGCCTGGCCAGTCATGCATTATGGGGAAGCGGCCGAAGACAGCGTTGTTGCCATTAGCGACCAGGACGGTGAAGCATGGCTTAAGGCGCATGCGCGACGGGCGGATCAGTTGATTTATCTTTTCGACGCCCTGGTCGTTTGTTCGGTGGCAGCGATTTTTGCCCCGATGAAATGGCCGAAGACTGGACTTCCCTTGATGATTGTGACTTTGTTTCTAGCGATCGCATCGTTAGTTGCGGGAAGTTACATCGCCCAGGCAGGCGGGAAGATCCGGCACAAGGAATTTCGGAACGTGCCGCCGCCGTGATCGAAGAGAGCGAGAGTCGGTGAGGTTCTGGTTAGTTTCCGACCGTGTTTGCCGCGACCCAACCGAGGTAATCCGGGAGACCGTCGACCACGTCCAGGCAGATGATCTCTGGGACCTCATACGGATGCAGCGCTTTAAGGCGATCTTGAAACGCGGAATACCGTGCCCTGGTCGTTTTGAAAAGAACGAGCGCTTCGGTTGCGTTCTCAATGTTATCTTTCCAGCGATAAATTGATTCAACTGCGGGGATGATGTTGCCGCACGCGACCAGATTTTCCGACACGAGTTGCTGAACGATACGACGCGCCGTTTCAGCGCCGGGAAATGTGCTGAAGATGAGCAGGACTTGCTCGCTCATTTCTTCAGGCAGGCTGGAGAACGGCCGCGCGACAAATCCAGCCGCCACCGATCACCCGGTCGCCGTCGTAAAATACCGCGGCTTGCCCGGGAGTGACTGCTTTCTGCGGTTCATGCAACCGGATTCGGGCTCGACCACCTTCGAGTGGAGTAACAGTGGCGCGGGTGCCGGGGTGGGCGTAACGAATCTTGACTGAGGCCTCAATTGTTTGGTCGCCATTGGTTGTATCGGGACTTGTTTGCGGGAGGACCCAGTTTACCTGATCGACTTCAAAGTCATCGGAGACGAGATCTTCTGCGCCACCGACTATCACGCGATTTGATTGCAGGATCGATATCGATGACGTAGCGGGGGCTGGGCGAGCCTCCGGGCAGCCCTTTCCGCTGTCCGATGGTGAAGAGCTCGATCCCGCCATGGTCGCCGAGAAAATTGCCTTGGAGGTCATAAATACCGCCCGGATGGAAATCATCGGCATGAAGGTGCGAACGGAGGAATGCTTTGTAATCGTTGCCGGGGACAAAACAAATTTCCTGGCTGTCTGCTTTGTCAGCAACGCGTAAACCTAACGAACGAGCAATATTCCGAATCTCTGTCTTAGCCATGCCGCCCAATGGAGTCAACGCCCGTTTCAGCTGTTGTTGGCGTAAACTAAACATGAAGTAAGACTGGTCTTTTTGCGGGTCGATTCCTTTCCGTAAAACGGCGTGATCGGGGTAATGCTCGATAATCGCGTAATGGCCGGTTGCGATGAAGTCGCAGCCAAGCGCTTCCGCTTTGTTCCAGAGATTGCCGAACTTTAGTTTCTCATTGCACATGACACAGGGGTTAGGTGTCCGGCCGGCGCGATATTCACTCGAGAAATAATCAATCACGAGGCGCTCGAACTGATCTGCTTCATCCACGACGTAATGGGGAAAACCGAGGGAATGGGCTACACCGCGTGCATCGGCCACTGCCTGTGGACCGCAGCATTTGTCTTCCGCGCGGGATATACAGTCCTGTGGCCAGACCTTCATGGTCACGCCAATGACTTCGTAGCCCTTTTCCCTGAGGAGGAATCCGGCCACGCTGGAATCGACGCCGCCGCTCATGCCGAGGAGGACGCGTTGTTTGTTACCGTTCATTTAGCGAGGAGAAAGGTCGATCATTCCTGCCTTGGGTCAATCCCAACAGCGACGCTGGCTTCCCGGTATTCCGGGTGTGGTGGGCGACTGACGAATGGGCTGTCGTGCATGGTAAAGCGCCAATGGAACTCTGCTGCAGCGGGTAATGCCGATTCGAGGATCGGCGACCAGGTCAATCTTCGCGCCGGTGTGGGCGACAAAACAGTGGTCGCGGATCGGAGCAGAGATCCATC
Source organism: uncultured Verrucomicrobiae bacterium (assembly GCA_963751725.1). Lineage (GTDB taxonomy): Bacteria > Verrucomicrobiota > Verrucomicrobiia > Chthoniobacterales > UBA10450 > AV80. The sequence goes on along the minus strand of CAVVVQ010000001.1, from coordinate 63,047 downwards.
TCATGATGCTTCCCGGTGATAGCGAGGGCTTGAGTGAGTTTACCCGGCCCGGAACAAAGCTGACGCAAGTTATCGAGTTCCGCGACGCTTTTGCATTTGTGTGAGACCACGTCGCGGTTCTAGCGCCCGGAAAAAACAAATCCATCAACTCGCCGCCTTTCACCAGGACGTTAAACATCCAGTGAACTCCGTAGTTGAAATAAACGTAAGCTGCGCCCGGCTCGATTCCGTTCCACAAATGCGCGGGCGCTCGGTCGGGTGAAAGTGTGGCAGGCTTCGTCATCGACTGGCGAGGTAGGCCTCCGTCTCGACCACGATTCCGGAGCACTTCCCCCAAATCAGTTCCGCACCGATCAGTTCGCGCGCACAAACGAGAGGATCGCGCTCGAAAAAAGCGGCGGGGATGGGGTTCGATGATGTGGGCCATTGTTAAGAAGGAATTGTAATCGCGCTTTGACACGCTTCGAATTGATTTCTCTTTGATTAGCCATCAACCTCTTGGCGAAGCATGATTAAATTGGAAGGACTCGATCACGTTGCATTGGCCGTTCAGGATCGTTGAACGTTCCGCCGAATGGTACATTGAAGTTCTCGGATTCGAACAACGTTATCAGGAGATGTGGGACGGGGTTCCAGTCTGGTTAGCACTGGATAAGACAGCGCTAGCGCTTTTCCCGAAGAAAAATGGACTCGTCAGATCAACCTGGACGGCAACGTCAGGCATGCTTCACCTGGCGTTACGAGCCACCCGCAACAATTTCCTCGCAGCTCAGGATGAATTGAAAAAGAGGGGTATCGAATTCCATTTTCAGGATCACGAAATTTCGCACTCGATCTACTTCAAGGATCCGGACGGGATCCGGTTGGAGATCACGACTTACGAGATCGGTTAGGGCTGGCAAATCGGAGTTGCGGCATTCGTTTGTTCTGCTTCGACGGCAGCTGTGTCGGCCGCCAGATATTTCATCCCCAGCAACCAGATTACTCCTGAAATCAACATGGACGCCGAGATAACCAGAAAAGCGATGTTCATATCGTAATGCCCCGCTACGGCTCCGAGCAGCGGCGGCGAGAACGCGTCTCCGAAGAGATGAATCACCAAGATGTTGACGGCGAACGCAGTTGCCCGAATCTTCGGCACCGCCACGTTGGCCAGGGCCGCATTCGAAGGGCCGGTATTTAGAAAAACAAAGAAGACCGCGCCAAAAAGTAGAACCCAGGCGATCGGGAATGGCGTGTAAATGACCGCAACCATTAACGGGAACGCGAGCAGCATTCCGACGCCGGAGACCAGGAAATAGGAGCCCGCCAAATCGCTTCTGAAGTCGATCTGCCACAAATCCCCCGAGGAGCGTTGAAAGCAATCCCGCGACGACCGTGATTCCGCCAAAAATCGGGGTTGCCACTTCGGTGGCTGTTTGCGAAATATCAGATAGGCCGCCATCCAAAAGGAGAGGCCGCCGAGCGCGAAAGTCATCGCCGTTTGCGCAGCACAATTGAAGACGAAGGAGCGGGTTCGAAGCAACGATGAGATAATCCTTCAAGTGGCGCGCTGGCTCTGGCATCCGTCAGCCATTGCGTGATCGCGGATCCTTCTGGAAGAAACAGGTTAAGCCCAAGGAGTATGCCAGGGATGGCGACAATGTAAAAAGCCCAGCGCCAGCCGAGTTGGTGGTTAATAATTCCTCCGAAGACATAGCCAAGGGCGCTTCCAACTGGAATGGCCGCGCAAAAAATAGCCATGATACGGCCACGGGTTTGGACCGCGAAATAGTCAGCCAAAATGGTGGGAGCTGTCGGGCCGTACCCGCCTTCGCCGATTCCAACAAAAATCCGAGTGGCAAAGATCGCCGCGAACGTCGCGTGCGAGACCGGAGCCTGCCGTGGCAAAGCTCCAAAGGATGACGCAGACGCCTACGATGATCCATCGGGAAAACCGATCGGCGAAGAAACCCAGAATCGGCGCCGTGAACATGTATGTGACGAGAAAGGCGGGAGCGAGCAGTCCGGTATATTCCATTGCGTTTGGGTCGTTCGCGGAGAAAAAAGCGGCACGAATACTTGGCTCTACCGCAGCGAGAACATAACGATCGATGTAGTTAAAGAGGTTGATCCCCAGCAAGAAGGACAGCGCACCCTCGCACCTGGACTTCGCTTCTTGATTCTGCTCGCGCGTCATCGAATTGCCGATTGCACGGAACAACCGGCTCCTTGTAAACATATTTGTGGCAAAATTATCGCTATTCGAGCGGGTACTCCGTTTTTTTGGTTTGGGCCTGGCCCGGCTGATTTATCGGGTGTCGGCGATTGGAGTGGAGCAACTTCCTCCGGGCGGGTTTCTTTTGCTGCCGAATCATATCACCTGGGTCGACGCGATTGTGCTGACGTTGGCGTCGCCGCGTCCGATCCGGTTCATCGTCGATGAAGGTGTTTACCGGAATCCGATTCTCAACCCCGTCTTGCGAGCCGTGCGCTGTATCCCAATCACGTCGCGGAAAGCGAAAGATGCATTGCGGGATGCTGCGGCAAGAATCCGTGCCGGTGAAATTGTTTGCCTTTTCCCTGAGGGCGAACTCTCCCGAAGCGGATCGCTGCTGCGGTTGCGGCGTGGGTATGAGATTATTGCGCGTCAGGCTGAAGCGCCGGTTGTTCCGGTCTGGCTCGATCGGCTTTGGGGTTCGATTTTTTCTTTCAAAGGAGGTCGCTTCTTTTCGAAATGGCCGAGTCGAAGTTCCCTATCGAGTCACGGTTGCGTTTGGAGAGCCGTTGCAACCGAAGCTGCCGATATCGCTACGGTGCGTGAAGAACTGCTCAAGCTTGGAGAGTTTTGCTACAGCCAGCGTCCGATCCTGAAGAGGCATCTCGGGCGCGCTTGTCTGCGCGGATTAAAACGGCATCCGTTTCGGACTGCGATGATTGATGGATTTGATCACACGCAGCTTTGTCGTGCGGGAAACTTCTGGGTGCGGCCATTGCCCTCAGCCGTTACTTGAAAAAGCGATGCCCGGAACAGCGATTGGGGTTGTGCTTCCGCCAGGCAAAGGGGGTGTCGTCGCGAATCTGGCGATGGTTTTGGCCGGAAAAGTTCCAGTGAATCTGAATTTTACCAGTGGCCGTGATTCGATCGAATCAGCCAAAGAACAAGCCGGCTTAAGGACGATCATCACAGCGCGAGTGCTGGCCAAGTCGATTGGAGGAGTTTCCCTGGACGCCGGAGCGTGATCCATCTCGATGAGATGTTGCCCAAGATGAAGGGATCGATTCTTTGGTGGTGGATTCTGGCTATCATAATTCCATCGTCGCTCCTGGCCCGAATTCTGGGGATCCCGAAAATGGGTGATCGAGCCGAGGCAATCCTTCTTTTCACAAGTGGAAGCGGTGGCAAGCCCAAGGGAGTGGCGCTGACCCATCGGAATATTCTGGCAAATGTTTCGCAGTTCGCGGTCATGCTCGACGCGAAGAAAGATGATGCGATCCTCGCGTCGCTTCCGTTCTTCCACAGCTTCGGTTGCACGGTCACTCTTTGGTATCCGCTGATTGAAGGGGTTCGCTCCGTCAGTTATCCCAACCCGCTCGAAGCGGGAAAAATTGCCAGCGTGGTCGAGCGATATTTGGTCACGGTGATGCTGGCGACGCCAACCTTTCTGCGGACCTATCTGCGAAAGGCCGAGCCAGCGCAATTGCGAAGTTTGCGATTGCTTGATCACCGGGGCGGAAAAACTGCCCGATGAACTTGGCGAAGGCGTTCGAGGAGCGGTTTGGAAAAGAGGTCCTGCAAGGATATGGCCTAACCGAAACATCGCCAGTAGTGAGTGTGAATCTGCCTGACCCGGTGCCGAGCAGGCCGGGCAAGCTGTTCAACCGTCCAATCGTCCGGGCTCCACCGGAAAACTTGTTCCGGGGCTCGCGGCCGAGATTCGTGACCTGATTCGGACGAAAAGGCTCATCTGCACGATAAGGGAATGCTTTGGCTGAAGGGACCGAATGTCTTCGAGGGTTATCTTAATGCTCCTGAGAAGACGGCCGATGTGATTCGAGAACGGTTGGTTCAAGACTGGCGATATTGGCCGATTCGATGAAGATGGCTTTCTCTATATCGAAGGGCGGCTCTCGCGGTTCTCGAAAATTGGGGGAGAGATGGTGCCGCATGAATCGGTTGAACAAAGCATTGTCACGATTCTGTTGGGCGGCGAACAATCAGAGCGTGTTTTCGCCATCGTCGGTGTAAGCGATTCGGCGAAAGGAGAAGCGCTTGTGCTCTCAGCAGTATCGATGTGGATCTGCCGCGGCTGCGTTCTGCGCTGGCGGAGACTGGTGTTCCAAATCTCTGGATTCCGCGGACGGTTCGACGAGTAGATGCGATTCCTGTGCTTGCTTCGGGTAAGCTGGATCTGGCGGGATGCAAAGCTACTGGCGGAAGAGCGGGCCTAACTGTTGGAGGAATTAATCGGCTGGACGGCGCCTAACAAGAACCGAGGCAAGAAAGCTTTGCACGATCTCGCCATCTTGATTTGTAGTCACATTCCGGATCCGGATCACGCCGCGGTCCGGTTTTGATTTTGATGGGCGCACCTCCAGAATTTCTGTTTCCAGTCGCAGGGTGTCCCCGGGGCGAACGGGTCGCGGCCAAGACAATTCATCGACACCAAGACCAACCGATCCGCCAGCGAGTTTAAGACCTCCGGTCACAAATAGTCGCATGGAGATTGCGGCTGTGTGCCACCCGCTCGCGACCAAACCACCAAACACGCTTTTCCTGGCCGCGTCGAGATCGAGGTGAAATGGCTGCGGATCGAACGCGGAAGCGAACTCGATGAGTTCCGCTTCTGTAACCTGCAGCGAAGGCGAATTGAAACCGGTCTCCGGGATGCAAGTCTTCCAGGTAAAGCTCCGTCATTATTTAAACTCGTCAGACATATTCGTGAGATAGATTAGCCACCGGATCTGAATTGGTCGTCTTTGCTCTTGAACAGAATGTTAAAGGTGGTGAGCGATCCGTAGCAACGGGTAATGTACTGATGCAGTTCGAACTTGTCTGCGTCGGTCAATTTGTCGCTGGCATTCACTTTTTGCTCGAGCACGCGCAAGTTGTTTCGGATTATAACGATCTTATGAAAGAATGTCTCGATTGGGACTTCCTTTGGTTGAAGCGAAGTATCCGCTGGTTGCAGGACCAGCGAGCCGCGTTCCCAGCGACTGGCCAGGCCTTCGACGGTCGCGTCTTTTTGTTCGAGACCGAGAGCTTCGACCACGGCCAGCGCGGTGTCGCGGATCAGATTGGTGAGTGGCATCTGTAGCTGACTTAAGGTGGCGGTGGCTTCAGCTGGTTCGAGACCGCTCGATCCTGGCGAAACGGTTCGCGGTGCATCATCAAAAGCGATCTCGGCGGTATGTTCCGTCAATGATCGCACGGTCCCTACGCCATACTGAGGGTGGCGTACCTTCATTCCAATATGCAAAGATTCGATATTCACGTTCCGGAAATGGTGCGAGATCAGGAGCTGAAAGCAACTGCGATCTCGACTCTCACAGACAGTTGCATTTGCTCGTTCGTGCGACGGAATGAGGAGGTCGAAAGCTTCGGGCGGTCTTCGAGGCCGGCCCGGCGAGAGCCTACCTCAAATAGCGACCTCACTTGTTCCGCAAAAATTCCATCACCCTGCATTCGCGTCGCCCATTCTGAATTGTTCAGTTTGCCCCCGCGCAGATGCCTGATTCGACCGAGCACCTTTTCTTTTCGATCGGGGAAATGTTCTTCCAGCCAATGTTCAAAAAGCGGAGCGACCGCCCATGGCAGTCGGACGATTGTGTAACCGGCAAACTTGGCGCCGGCGTTTCGCGCAGGCGGCGAGAATTGAAGGGATCTCATGATCGTTCAAGCCTGGAATGATTGGTGCGACCATTACGCCAACAGGGATCCCGGCAGCGCTCAATGCCGAGATTGCTTCGAGTCGCGATGTCGGAGCGGAGGTTCGGGGCTCAAGGACGCGTTGCAGGTTTGAATCAAGCGATGTCACCGAGATGTTGACGGCCGCACCGCTCCATGAGGCGCAGTCTTTCAACAGATCGATGTCGCGAGTGACCAATCGATTTTTGGTGATGATTGCCACTGGATTGCGAAATCGGGCGAGGACTTGGAGGCAACCACGAGTGATTTGGAGGCGTTTCTCAACCGGCTGGTATGGATCGGTCACGCCGCTCATTACGATTACCTGAGGCTTCCATCGTGGCGACGAGAGTTCGGCCTCGAGTAATTTCGGCGCATCGGTCTTGATCATGATTTTGGTCTCGAAATCGAGGCCGGCGGAGAATCCGAGATATTCGTGAGTCGGTCGAGCGTAGCAGTAGATGCAGCCGTGTTCGCATCCGCGGTACGGATTTACGCTGCATTCAAATCCAACGTCCGGGCTATCGTTCCGCGAAATAATGGTTCTGGACAGGTCGCGATAGAATTGCGTGGGTCGTGTCGGCCGATTTTCTAACTCCTCCGGTTGGTCCTCGAGCTCGACCGCTTCCACGTGCAAAGTTTCGAATCGATTGGCTGGGCTCCATGATGCGCCCCGTCCGTGAATGGGATTTGCGACCGGGGCGTCTTCTGCGACTACAGGATGGAATCGCCTCTTGTCGGGTGAGGGTTTTGGGGACGGATTCGACACTGAAATAAGTTCGCATGAACATATTCATTGTCGATGATGAATTTTTCTAAAGATTGAGGTGTGCCTTGCTCATAGTGCAGCCGGTGACAAAATAGGGGCCGACATATATATTGGAGGGGTGGTCGAGTGGTTGATGGCTCCGGTCTTGAAAACCGGCAGGGCGAAAGCCCTCGTGGGTTCGAATCCCACCCCCTCCGCCATTCAATTTCGGATTTCCGATTTCGGATCTCGGATTAAAGGCGGAATCCAAAGCGTGACGAGGTAAGCGCAGAGCACCCCAATCAGGGCGGCGCAAACCACGTCGGAAAGATAATGTGCCGCGACATAGATCCGCGAAAACGCGATGAGGATCGGAATGATCATCAGAGGAAGTCCAATCCGCCAGGAGGCAAACGCCAATACTGCAAAAAAGGCCGTGGACGATGCGGTGTGCCCCGATGGGAATGCGTGATAACGTGAACTGAGGCTGAAGCCGGTCCATGCGGCCTCGGCTTTGAACTGATGGCCGCGGCCGTCCGGTGGAAATCTTCACTACGCGTACGGCAGCGCCCGCAAGAGCGCAGGCCACGATCATGGCGATCGCGATCCGCATCCATTTTTGGCTTTTTCGGCCACCAGGCCAAACCAAGAATCGAAAGTCCGAAAGCGATGTGCTGGGGCCAATCACCGGCTCGGCTGACGGCGTGCATGAATCTTTGGAGGGCGGGGTCTTGATGTTCTTGAACCCAGGTCTTTACGGGAACGTCGTAATAAAAACTGACGGCCACCGCGAGGACTCCTATAAGCAGGAGACACAACCAAAGAGATCGGGTACGCGTAATCATTAACGAATTTGCAGTTTGTCTTTCATCCGTCTCTATCCTTGATTCTCCCGTTTGCCACCGACAATCCGCAAATTCGCCTTAATCTTTGTTTCCTGCCTGGTGCTGCATTCCGCTGGCATCTGGGGCATTCCATTGCTTGATCGGGATGAGCCGCGGTTTGCCGAGGCGTCTCGGGAAATGCGAGAGCGCGCCGATTATGTTGTTCCCTACTTCAACAACAAATATCGTTTCGATAAGCCACCATTTATATATTGGACGCAAATTGCGAGTTATCATTTCTTTGGTGAGAACGACTTCGCGGCGCGATTTCCATCTGCGATAGCGGCTGCGTTGACGGCGATCTTGCTGTTTGGCTGGGGACGACGATTGGGTGGTGAACAAGTTGGATGGTGGGCGGCGATAATTTTCAGTCTTTGCCTTCAAGTATTCATTCACGCCAAGGCAGCGGTGGCGGACATGTGGCTGGTTTTTTTTGTGACCGCAGCCTATTGGGCCGCATATGAGCTAATGGCCGATTGGCTTGATAGGCCAACAATCGAAACCGACACGCGTCGGCTTGGATTGTGGCGACTTGTGTTTTACGTGGCGTTGGCTTTCGCGTTTCTGACGAAGGGGCCACTGGGGTGGATGCCACTGGTGACGGTTCTGGGGATGAAGTTCTTCCTGCGCGGAAAACAATTTCATCGACGCTTTTGGTTCCTGTCCGGGGATGGTGATGGCAGTGGCAATGATCTCGCTCTGGGGTGTTCCTGCGTTACTCCGAACTGATGGTGAGTTTTTCTGGGTCGGAATCGGGCGGCATGTCGTGGAACGAAGTTTTGGCACATTCGAAGGTCACGGAGGTCAAAGCTTGGGCAGTTACATACTGACACTGCCTCTTTATTTTGGAACTGTGTTCGTTAGTTTCTTTCCGTGGTCAATCAAGCTTCCAGCGTTGGTAAAACGACTCTGGCATGAGCGAGACGGTATCGACCGTTATCTTCTGCTCGGAATTCTCCTGTCTTTGGTGTGATGACCATCATCAAGACTAAGCTGCCGCATTATACCTTGATTGCGTTTCCATTGCTTTCGCTTCTAATGGCGCGCCATCTCTTTTCCCTCCGGATGTCCCCGAATTTCCCAGGCGAGTCGCGATTGGCGCTGTTCTCGTTTCAATGTTGGCGTCGCTCTTCCTGTTTCCCTTAGCGGCGCGGTTTTTTTCCGAGCGCCGAACTATTCGAGCAATCACGAAACGATGTGCTGCCGGAAATGGAGTTTGCCAACGTGGATTATTTTGAGCCGAGTGCGGTCTGGTACTTCCGCGGGCGCACGCATCAATTCTTTCGAGGGATTTATTCAGACCAGGTTCAGCTATTCATGAACTACCCGGGGCCGCGCTTTGTCATTGTGCCCACTGATGTGGCGGAAAAGAATTTTCCTGAGCTTCCGGCTGGATGGAAGTCCTACCGGACGCACGGAATTGCATTCGCAAAAGGAAAGAGAGTTGATTTGACCATGATCCTGAAGCCGGAGCCATGACAACTGCAACGGGTTGCACTTTGGGTGTGGTCGGGTAGGGATTGCCAGCAATGATCACTTTCCTGGAGGGCTTATTAGAGGGGGCTCTGCCGACTCAGGCAGTCATGAATGTGGGAGGCGTGGGATACGAGGTCCTAATTCCACTTTCAAGTTACGACAAACTGCCCGCTACCGGTCAATCAGTCCGAATATTGACTCACCTTCATGTTCGGGAGGATGCACACATTCTGTATGGATTTATGACCTTGGCCGAGCGCGATCTTTTTCGATTGCTGGTGAACAATGTGAGCGGAATTGGGCCAAAGCTCGCCTTGTCGGTCCTGAGCGGCATGAGTGTAAGCAATTTCAAGAGTGCAGTCGTGAATTCGGATATCGCGTCGTTGTCGAAGATCAGCGGTTTGGGAAAAAAGACGGCGGAACGAATCGTCCTGGAGTTGAAAGATAAGCTTGGTGTCGTCGCAGCGTGGGAGGTCGCAAGCGCGGCCCATGCGCCCAGTGCGGAGCAAAGCCAGGCGAACGAAGCAGTCCTCGCTCTGATCGCGCTTGGGTATAAACAAGTCGATGCTCATAAGACCGTGCGCGAATTGCAGGGCGAGAGTCATGGTGTCATGACAGCGGAAGACCTTGTGAAGCTTGCCCTGAAAAAAATGGCTTCCGGTCGATAGGATTCTTCATGGCGACCGAGGAGGAAAAAATTGAATCGATCCGGGCCGCTTTCCCGGAAGAAGGGCTGTTCGCGGAGAAGGATTTTCTTCTTTCATCCGAACCGTTTCCAATCGAGGCAGCATTGGTAAAGGAAATCTCGCAGCTTGGCCATCGGCTGTATGTTTTCCAGCGCGCTTGTAACGAGCTCTATCAGCGTAGCGTAAAGGGCAAACAACCGGAGTGGATCGCGGCCTATCTCGATGCTGGTAAGCCTGCTGAGTTGATCGAGTTTTCGCGTCGGAAACAGTTCCGAGATGATCTGCCGTTGGTGATTCGCCCGGATCTCATTCTCACTGAACAAGGATACACGATTGCTGAGATTGATTCTGTTCCTGGTGGTATTGGATTAACCGGATGGCTTAACCAGACTTATAAGACGATTGGAAACAACGTCATCGGTGGTGCCACCGGGATGATTGATGGATTTCGAGGTTTGCTACCGCGGGGTGGGGACGTCGTGGTTTCAGATGAGGCGGCTACTTACCGGCCGGAAATGAAATGGATGACGGCACAGTTGAATGCCCAGCGGGAAACGGGTCTGCGATGGGAGACTTTGCCTGCTGAAGATTATGAGCCGCAAGCGGGGCGCGATGTCTATCGTTTTTTTGAATTGTTCGATCTGCCAAACCTTCCGCAGGTATCAAAATTAATGGAAGCCGTTGCTGAGGGAATGGTGCGAGTGACGCCACCGATGAAGCCATATCTGGAGGAGAAGATGTGGTTCGCCCTTTTTTGGATGCAACCACTACGGGAGTTTTGGCGGCGTGAATTGGGTGAGAAGTACTTTCTTAAACTTCAGGAAGTAATTCCGTACACTTGGCCGCTTGATCCGACACCATTGCCACAGCACGCCGTTATTCCACGATTGGAACTTCACGATTGGCAAGAAGCGGCGAAACTCAGTCAAAAGGACCGGGATCTACTGATCAAGGTAAGCGGGTTCTCGCCGCTGGGATGGGGTAGTCGAGGGGTGATAGTTGGATCGGATGTGCCGCAGACAGAATGGGAACGACACATTAACGAAGGGTTATCAAGTTTCACGACGTCTCCACGGGTTATGCAACGCTTTCATAAAGCGCGATTGATTGAACATCGATATTGGGACGATCAGACTGGTCAGGCGATTACCATGCGCGGTCGTGTTCGACTTTGTCCCTATTTCTTTGTCGAAAAAGAAAATGTCGAGTTACGAGGGGTGCTAACGACGATTGTTCCTGCTGATAAGAAGCTCCTTCACGGAATGCGTGATGCGATAATCACTCCGGCGAAGATGGTCTAGCTTGGCGCACTGCTGCAGCTTGGGCAGATGAGCTCGCGTGTGTGAATTGAGCCTTCCTGCAGGAGGCGACTGGAATTGAGACAAAAGGATTCGACGCGAATCATTCCAGCATCAAAGGCGGCATGGGTTTTGATGAAGGATCGAACAGATTGCTCGGAGACATCCCGGCATCGAGCGAGTGTAATATGGGGATGAAACGGCTTCAGATCGGGCTCAATTCCCGCCGCCAAAGCGGATTCCTGCACTCGCTTGTGTAGTTGGAAAAGATGTGGATGACCTTTACCAACTCCAATCCAAAGAACGCTCGGCGGACCTTTGCTCGGAAATTTTCCCAAACCGCAGAGTGGAAGGAAGAAGGCTTTCCAATTGACTGCGCCAAGGTTTTCTTTAAGCGCCTCTTCCGCTTCGCTCGATACGTTGCCAAGGAAACTGAGAGTCAGATGCATTTGCTCCGATGCTATCCATCGAACACCACGTATCTTGGGGTCGAGGCTTAATAGTGCGCGAGCGATAGCGGGAGGTATCTCAATGCTGACGAATAGCCGTTTGGCTTTCACCTTGGTCGAAGCAAGGCGCCTCCCGAGACCGAAGCGTCACCCTCTCGAGATGTGGGGGAAGGAAGAGCGCGATTTGAGGATCTTCATGATGGTCGCGCTAATGTTAGGGAAGATGGAATCTCCCATTAACATTAAACGAGCGGCGAACGGAATCGTAAGCGAAGGCAATCCACGTCGACATGCGGAAACAATTTGCTCGGCGGCCCGTTCGGCAGAGATGGAAATCACGGGAAGTGTTGCTCCCGTTGAGAACCACTTGTATTCGGCGCGGCGATCTCCTTTGAATCGGGCGTTTACATGAGATCCCGTTCTCATTAGTCCAGGCGTCACGGTTGTAACGCGAATATTTTCCTGGTCGAGTTCGGCTCGGAACGCATCAGATAAGCCGACGAGAGCAAACTTGCTAGCACAATAAGGTGCGAGATGTGGCGGTGCGATTTTGCCGCCGATTGATGCGATATTGACGATGCTTCCGCCGCCGCGTTTTCGGAAATAAGGGATTGCCTGTATCGTTAGGTTAAATGGCGCCCAAAAATGCAGACTCATCGCTCGTTCGAAATCGTCCCGTTGCATGTGCTCAAGCGGGCCTACCTCGATGGTTCCCGCATTATTTACCAATACGTCCAGTCCTCCAAAATGATCGACGACCTGTCGGATTGCTGCGTCCGTCTGATTCCGATCTAGTAAATTACAGGATAGAGTTTCGACCTGGCCGCCTTGCTCTTCGAGCTGTGATTTCGCTTGTGCCAACCCAGCTGGATCGCGCGCGAGAATTGCGACACGAGCTCCTTGCGCACAGAATCGCCGGGCAAGAGCCAACCCTAATCCACTCGATCCGCCGGTGATCAGTACGACCTTACCTTTGAACGAGGAGATTATTCGATTGTTTCTCCACACCACATAGCTCGCCAACGTCAAGCCGCCGAGACCGATCGCTAAGAATCGTAGCGTTGATTCCCGGCTACCCATTTGATTCGACCGGGACGGCGGCAACTTCAGTATCATCTTCTGGTTTCCGCAGGCAGAAGGCAAGAAGAGCTCCGATTAGACAAAGGCCCGCGGCGACGAAAAATGGCGTCTGCCCATATTGCGAAATCGGCTTTTTAAGATCCGACATTAGCAGCCAGCCTCCGAGTAAGGGGCCCAAAAGCCGACCAGTGCTTCCAGCGGATTGCATTACGCCGAGCGCCCGGCCTTGCCAGCTAGGATCGATCATTTGCGAGGCAAGACCCATTAGTGGAGGGCTGGCAAACCCGCTCCCAATCGACAGTCCAGCACAGGCTATCAATAGGAGGAGAAGATTGTGGCTGGTAGGAAGGATGGCGAGCGAAGCAGCAGTCAAGAGGAGTCCGACTCTCGCCAGTGCGATTTCTCCGAATACTTTCACTAATCGTCGGATCAAACCACCTTGCACGATGACGGTGAGAATGCCGACGAAAGCAAAGAGCCAGCCGGTGGCGTGCGCGTCGTAACCGAAACGCTTTTCAGTAAACAATGCGAATAAAGTCGTCATGATCGCAAACCCGACGATTAGGAAAAAATTTGTCGTAACGACCACGGCAAACATTCCTCCTCGCGAATGCCGAAAAACCTCAATGATGCTAGCGTCCTGGTGCGGCCTGATTCGGTGTTCACGTGAAAGACTCTCAGGTAGCATCAGGTAAACGAGAATAGCGTTTACGAACGCAAGGCCGGCCGAAAAAAAGAACGGAGCGCTGTAGGAAATCCGACTCATGACTCCACCGATGAGCGGGCCGAAGGTAAAACCGAGTCCGAACGCTGCACCGATGAGACCCATTGCCCGAGAGCGTTGATCTGGAGCGGTAACGTCCGCAATGTAGGCTTGAGGAATGGAAATGTTGCCGCCGGTGATGCCAGCGAGAATTCTCGCAACAAAGAGTAGGGGAAGGGCAGTTGCGACCCCCATAAGGACAAATCCAATTGCCGTTCCGAGGATGCTAACAACCAAAACAGGCCGACGCCCAAAACGATCGGACAGTTTTCCCAAGATCGGCGTGAAAATGATTTGCATACCGGAGTAAATACCGGTGAGCCACCCTATGGCCATTGGTGAGGCGTGGAATTGCTCGGCATAAAGCGGCAGAATCGGAATGATAATTCCGAAGCCGACCATGTCGATGAGGACGGTAAAGAAAAGGATGAAGAGGGGCGATCGTTGCGGTCGCATCGGTGCAATTAATGTGAATCGGAACGGCAGGCTGACAAGCAATCGATGGGAGTACGGAATTAGCGGAGGCAGTTATTCAACGACCCCATTTTTCAGCCATGTTTTCGCTTGAATCGTGCGACCTCGCGTTCAGTTTCGCGATCCGTTGCGCGTTTCTTCAGATCCGCGCGTTTGTCCTGCGCGACCTTTCCCTGAGCCACGCCGATCTCCGACTTCAGTTTCCCATTTTTCCAATACAAGCTCAAGACGACAAGCGCGCGCCCCGCGACTGCGGTGGACCCGTAGAGTCTTTCGATTTCTTGTTTGTGGAGGAGTAAGCCGGCGCACCCGTTTCGCCAGGGGAATCTCGTGGCTGGCCCGTTCGTACGGTTGGATGTCGGCATTATGAGAAAAGCCTGGCCTTTTTCGATGCGGACAAACGCGTCGCTTATATTCGCTTTGCCAGCACGGATCGATTTGACCTCGCTCCCCTTTAGTTCGATGCCGGCCTCGTAGCGCTCGAGGATGTGAAAATCACGAAGCGCCTTACGATTGAGGATCGTCTCGGTCGCCATGATCGCGCGCTAGGCGGCGCTGTGATTAAGCGTTCGGCTCCGTCGCAGAGGCTTTCTCGGGGGCCAACTCGAAGGTCAGCTTGCCGGCAATGATTTCGCGGAGGGCAATATCAGTTAGCGACGCTCGCGGAGTGGCTTCGACGAGCGGACGATGGCCCAACCCAAGCTGGCGAACGCGCCGGGATACGACGTTGATCAGCAATTGCTGATTCGGAATCACTTGAGCTGCTTCCTGCAGAAGTTGAGTGGTCATATTTCGCAAAGAACGGACGGCGTGGATCGCGTCCGTCGGGAACTGGAGAATGGCCGCGGTGCTGCCTGAAACGGCTGGAGGAATGATGTTTGAAGCAAGCATCGTCGCGCAATAGGAAGAATCGTGACTTTGCGAGCAGGTGGCGGCCCTGTCAACCGTTTTGTTACTGCGCAAAATGGTTTTGAATTGGCTTATTTCCGGCTTTTGGGCACCGGATGCGTTCCCGCAATCAAATGATCGTTGTTCCGAGTCGACGACCTCCGACGGTCGAAATCGATACGGCAGCTGGGGCAGCCTATGTCCGCTTCAAGCGCGAGGAGACACCGATTGCCCGCTCCCGGCAGCTGGACCGACTAGGCTATCCCAGAGTGACAATTGAGTATGACAAAGGTGGCGAACTGGTCGGTGTGCAGCTTCTCGGCGTAGTCGAATTCAGTGTAATCAAACTTCTGGAAATGGCCCAGTTACGGATGCCGAACGCAGACCTGAGCCGTGCCCGGTATGTAGGGGTGGGATATTTGGAAACGCCAAATGGCCGCAATTGTGCAGGCAACCGTATTTTGGTCGTTGAGTGATTGGGGTCAGTATCAACTCTAAATACCTATTAAGTAGTATGTTATGCGAAAAAACCACTGGTGTGGTTGGCATGGGTGCTGCTCTTTATTCACGTATTCATCGTGGTTTTCAATAATTACCATATACGCAGGAGTCGGGTGAGGTGCGGGCGGTTTTACTTTGGTCGAGGCTATTGTCGCGGTTAGTTTAATAGGCGTTGGGGTTGCGGTGACCCTCGGTGCTCTGACCAAGTTCAATTCGGATGCGGCTATGAGTCGCAACGCAACTGGCGCTGAGGCGCTCCTGATGAATCAGGTTGACCTGTTTCAGTCGATGAGCCCGTTCAACCCACAGAAGACAAACGCTGACGGGACGCCGCAAATTCCAAAGGACATGGCGAATACCCCGCCCGAGCTATGACATGACCGTAGGGACCCACACAATTGGGTACAAAGATCCGGTCACTAATGTCGTTTCCAACGTGACTGACCCTTGGCCAGTTTATCGTGAGCCGGCCCGATGGGATTATGCCAATGCAGCGGCTCGGGCCGCAGCTACGGGGTTCGTTATGGAAGACGTTGGTCAACTTGCTTTTCAGCGTTCGGACCAAACATATTGGCGCCTTCAGTCCCCCACGCCTACATGGATTCAAGACACAAATGGGGGAATTATCGTTAGGGGTACCATGACATGTGTCGTTACGGACATCTCGCCGACAGCTAACACCGCCCCCTACATCTACAAAGCCGTATTCACTCTTGGTTACACATACGGCTCTCGCGATGGGGGTAAGAGCGGACCAATCTTAAACACTGCGCGGAACAGGTAGGAATACCAACAAACGATGACGGTTATTCGAACCTCCGACATATGAACTCTCGCTTTTCATCTCGCAGTGGTATGACCCTTTTGGAGACGGCCATAATGATGGGATTGGTCGGCGTCCTGGGGTTGGTCATCTATTCGCTTCTGAATATCGGAACGATCTTAGGGGCAAAAAACACGGCCGTGAACACCGCACACCAGCAGGCCCGGGTAGCAATGCTGGAGATGATGCAAGACTTGCATTCATCCATATCGCTTCCTGCGCTTGTAAACGTTAACGGAACCCAGGCAGCGGGGATCTCCTTTCAGCAATGGGGATCTACGCTCTCAGGTGGTGTGATTACTCCGAATGGGGGTCCCCACAAGATTCGGAACGACGCAGCAAAAAACCAGAACGTTGTCCACATCGTTGTTACAACGGGGCAACCGTCGCCGGCTGTTGGACAGCGGTTTATTGTTCCAACGCATCAAATCGAAGAGGACATCACAGGAGTCAGTGGCAGTAAGACTGACCTCAGTTTGACCCTTGGAAGGAATCTGACTGTTGCAATCAACGGTACAGGAAACGGCACAAGCACAATTGGAGACGTCATCTGCTACATAACGGATCGATGTTCGTACAATGTTGTACTCGATAGTGCCGGCCCACCGCAATCTACAAGCTCCAATGGAGCAACACACAAGGCACGCGGGATATCGTTACGGATATCACAAATCCACGGCCTTTCAGTATTCCGACCACACCAGCGGGTGCGCTTTACTATCGTTTCGTCGCCGCGATTGATCTGTCGACATCGGATCGGAAGGTACAGCAATCGAGGCTACAAATCCGCCAATATTCTTCTCAACGGACAGGTTCCATTTAGAACTCGACTCACTACCTATCAATGAAATCAACCTTCACTCATCGCCAGGCTGGTAGTTCACTTATTGTCGTCATATCAATTTTGGCGACTCTGATGGTCATCGTTGGAGTAGCAGCTGAATACACCTATACCATCCAAAGACATGTTCAGCGAAGCAACACCATGCAAAGTGCGGTTGCGTTGGCCGACAGTTGTATAGAAATTCTCTTCGCGCACTGGCGAACTACATGTAGCAGTCCGGCAAACGCGGGTTCTCCCCTCGCCACCAGCGCGTTTTCAAGTATTCCGACTCCGGCACCACCACAGCTGAACCTTCCCACTGTCGGGAACTTCTGTAAGCGCGGCACCATTGTTGATCCCAAGAGCGACGAAGGCCCTTCTCCGAGTCCGTCCGACTATGATCCAGATTATACAATCTCCAATTACAAAGTAGTTGCCGTTGATCCCCAATGGAGAGGCTTGGGAAGTAGTAGTGCCACGCCAAAGCCGATGCTTGGACAGTTAGCTACGGCAATTACATCGGGTACGCCGTCAGCGACAACGCCAGTGGTCTACAACTATGTTGCGTCGGCGGACGTGACGCTGCCCGGGCTCGGCAAGGCAGGAAAGGTTGTGGCCAAGCTCCAGCGCGTATTCCAAAAGCAGCAAATTTCACCCTGGAGTTTCGCCATCTTCTATGTTGACCCATTGGAGATTCATCCTGGACCACAATTTACAGTTACTGGTTGGGTCCATACGAATTCCGACCTTTATACCGGACATGATACCCTGACCTTCGGAGACAAAGTTAGTTATGCGTCAGATTGGTTTGTTGATTTCATGCCTGGAGATTCAACTCACCCGGAGACACCATCGGCGCCTAACACGCTGGCTGGCTTGCCCCCCTCACGAGAGCAAGCATTGCAACCATTTGGGCTAGACTCTACCGCCCTTTTCAACACGACCGATACCAACCCAAACAACGACAGCTACCATGAACTGATCGAACCTCCCACATCGACGCCCGATCCGCTAAAAGGAATGCGGTACTGGGATCAGGCCGGTGTCATTATTGAAGTTTCGGATTCTCCAAGCGCCAATACTGTCCGGATCGGAACACCGCACATCAATGGGAGCGGCTATTATGATGGAACCATTGATGTCCTGAGTACGTCGAGCAACATGTACAAATTGCTGACCGCCTCGGGGGTAATAACAACAAACCAACCAATCCAGGATGGTCGTGAAGGAGCTTCTGTTAGGTTGGTAACGCTTGATGTCAGCAAAATGGTCAACGGCACGGGAGCGAATCCAAACTGGGGAAACAGCAGTACCTCCAATGTTAATCCGTTTACTGGCGCTCCAATTATTTACATTTATGACAAGAGCGCAACCTCTTCCAATCGACGAGGGGTAAGGGTCAAGGGCGCAGCCAAGATCCCGGTTACGGGGTCCGGTCAGGGTCTAACGATCGCGAGTAACAACCCAGTTTATCTCCAGGGAGATTTTAATACAGGAATTGCAACCTCCGGGACTACTGTTCCTTCAAATGATCCAGCGAATCTGAATTCGAATGGCACGTACTCGGATCCGGCAAATCCGCCTAACCCCCAAGTCTCGGGGTATACGCGGACGGCTTGTTCCGTCCTTGCTGACGCCGTAACGATTCTCTCGAATAATTGGGATGATTCCATTTCCACCGCCTCACTTGGCTCACGGCAAGCGACGGCGACAACTGTCAATGCTGCGGTAGTATCCGGCATTGTGCCGACGAATACGTACAGCGATGGCGGCTACAGTGGTGGAGCGGAAAACTTCCCGCGATTCCTAGAAGATTGGTCGAATGAGCCTCTAACTTATTACGGATCAATGGTGGAACTGTACCAAAGTCGTCAGTCAGTTGGGGAATGGCACTATGGCGGCAATGTCTACAATGCGCCGGCGCGTGAGTGGTATTTTGACAACAACTTCAAGCTAACCCCGCCGCCTGGATCGCTGATGGTTTACAGTTACATCAAAGGAAAATGGGCTCTGCGATAAGATTTCTCGTTTTGGGGTTGTTGCTCGCCTCTGGAGCTCGCGCTGAATTGTTGCTCACTCCTACTGTCCTCGAGTTGCAAGGGGACGGAGTGAAGTACAAATGCTTCGCGTTCTCGGATGGGGAAAAGACAGTCAAATATAGAGCACCATCCGGCTGGAGTTATCCAAGGGAGTTCGACCCAGTTAACGATGCGGCCGCCCGAAAAGCCGCAAGCTGAAGCAACCATAACAAAGTTCCCAATTACGAAGCCGCAACCATTGGACGAGGAACGTCTGAAGAAGCTTGTCGAGGAGGCAATGGCACTGATCCCCAAAGGCAGCGAAAATATTACTATCGTTTCACAGGAACGAAATCCGGTGGTTATTAATCAAAAAGAAACCTTCCAAGTTATTGTAAGTTACAACCTCTTCGGGCAGTCCTACAATCGTTCGGTGCTCTTTATGGATCGCGGACGCGAACAGATGCGTTTTCAGCTGGTGTGTCGCTCATCCGACTTCACTGACCTTCACCGAGCATTCCTTCACAGCCAGTTTTCTTGGGAAAACCTCTGATTCGGACACGGTAAGGGTAATTCAGCCCCGGTCGGGTGCTTAATTTTACCCTGATGTCGAGATAGTTACGTAGGCGCACAACTCACCCTCATTTGATTGGCCGTCGGTAGCAAGGGCCTCGGTTGGCATACCTGCTGCTGCTCAGTTGCTGTGGTTTTCTGTAATTGCCATAAATCCTACCGCTGGTTGATTGCCAGCTTTTGTTCATCTCAAGCAACTCATCCGGAGCTTCGAAAACGATCTGAGAGGGGGCTAACCTTTGTCGAGATCGCTGTAAGTGTCGCGCTCTTGGGTGTTGTTTTCGCGACGGTCCTTGGAACTTTGATCGTCCTTAACCGTAACGCCGCCAGTACAAGGCTGATGACCAACGTGCGTGAGATCGTTCAGCGAAATATTGAGACCGCCGTTGGAGTTCCGTTTTCGACGGGCAGCGTTCCAGCAATCTTGGCTACGACTTCGTCGAGTGGTCAGGTCTGGGATGAGGGCATTGCAGGAAACAACCCCGTAACGATTTATACTAGCCATGACGGCACAATGAAGGTGAGCGGCACGCTGACTCGAATTGTGACAGCCGAGACAAATGTCCCAAACGCTGACATTAGGAGAGTAACCTTCCGCCTGAGTTACACACTTTATGGTCGCAATCTCGCCTACGAACTAACGACCATTAGAGCAAAAGATCAATGAAAGTGACATCAGCAGCGAAGGCTTCGGGGTTCACCATGGTGGAGACGTTAATTGGCCTCGGAGTATTAACGGCTGTGGGCGTTGCTTGTTATTCGATGCTCCTTAGCTCAACAATACTTTTCGCAAAAAACGTATCGGTTAATACGTCGGGTACGATCCTGCGGACAGCCCTCGACCGCATGTACATCGATATCAATCAGGCCTACGGCGTTCCTAAATTAATTAATCCCGACGGCACCCTGGTTACGACTCCACCGGCAACGGGGGTGGCGGGAATTATTTTCGACCTTTACCTCGGTGGCCCATATGTGGTGACAAATTCAACGGGAACCGGGTTCACTGCCTCGACCACCAGTTTCAGCATGAAATGCAGTACGGACACGTTGACAAATCAACCAATCCCGGTTGCTAACGATGTCATTGTTCTCGATAACGGTCCCACTCGGCCAGTTGTATCCAGCTGCACCAGTTCAGTATCAAGTGGTGTAAGGACGGTAACTGTGAATCTTAAAAGCACCGCTAGGAAATGCTGTTTCCTGGAATGCAACGACGACAAAGACCGCATTTATTGTCCACAAGAAAGCCTATGTGGTCGCTTCATCGAATGGATATGGTGAATTGCGATTATATAATGACGCAGAGGCCGTAACAAATTGGACGACTTCTTCGAATTACGTCGTTTTGACCAGGGAGTTGAGTGGCCTGGCTAACGAGAACACGCCATTTTCTCTCGCCACGCAAAATGGCAACCAATTCCTGAAGATTACGATGAGAATGCAGGACCAGAAGTTCGACAAGTTTCTTACTACAGCAAAACAATCGAAGGAATTTAATACCTTTATGCAGCTCGAGACCATGCTGCGGCCAAGAAACTAGTTACGGGGGATATAAGGATGAGAGCAATCAAGAAGTTAGGTGTGCGGGCATCTGCACTCGTTATGACGATGCTCGTGATTTTCATTGCCGCGGCCTGTATCGGAACGGCAGTTCATGTCACAACGACAACGACGCGGCAGACAGATTCCAGCCGTGATTTTGCTACGTTACGCGACGCTTCTGAGGGGGCCCTGGATTTTGCGTATGGTATTTGGGTTGAAAAGGTCAATTCTGCCTACGGACCCGTCTCAAATAGAACATTGGGCCAGGCGCTCGCGACCGTTCCCTCGTTCCCGGCGAGCAACGGTGTTCAAGTATCATATGATACCGATGCTGGGTACACAGGTCCGCAAATAACCGGAATTGATCTCGCCCAGTTTGGAAAAGCGTGGGCCGACCCAAGCACGAATACTGTCCCGCCCTCAATGAAAATACCCCTGATCGACAACACCGGACGGAACAAATACCCGGGCTGGTTGGGAATGAATACAAGCTACCTGGCAAGTGTGCGAATGACTGCCACATTCCTCGGTAATCGTACGGTTAAGTATGGTGTAAAACGAGCAATCAACTACACCACGGTGCCACTTTTCCAGGCAACCGCTTTTTTCGAAGACACTTTGGAACTTTACCGCACCGCACCAATGACGATCGAGGGGCTTGTGCATACAAATGCTGATGCAGCAGTCAGCCAACCCACTTCCGGTGGAACTACTCTAACATTTACCGGAAACGTTTCTTATGTAACTGGCTACGTCGATAATACGGCGCCTTATCCAGCCGATGATCCGTGCCTGGCGTCTGACGCACGATCCGAAGACCGACTGGTGGTCTGGTTATGTTGCAAACGCCGCCTGGCCGCCCAACTATCCAAGCGGCTACGATCAACAGGTGACTCAGGTGACTCGAATGGAACCGCTTGGCATCGACGCCAAGACCATCCTATCCGCAACTCCGCCGCCCTACAACGTTACGTCTAATCATAACAGTGATTCGGCGCGGGAACTAATCGAGCCCCCAAACACTTACGTTGATCCCGTTACGCACGTCATCACCACCACAAATAATTTCAACGACCCGCAAACCATTGCCGACAGAAGAGTATATAACAAGGCTGGCATCCGGATTCGTGTCACAAGAAGCGGAACAACGACGACATACACTGTCACCACGGCAAATGGAACGTCGTTAACTGGTGCCCAAAAAACCACCCTAACTAATGCGCTTTCACAACAAACCGTTTATGATCGGCGCGAAGCAACCAACATGGATATCACAAGCTTCGATGTCTCAGCTGCCCGAACGACATTAGATGCTGCCGCTGGATTCAATGGAATTCTGTACATCGATGACGTAAGTTCTACTGGTTATGCAGATCCGAAAGCCATCCGGTTACGCAATGGCAGTACGCTACCGACCGACGGACTTACGGTCGGAAGTCAAAATCCGGTGTACATCCAAGGCGACTACAATACGGTCGGCACTCGCGTGTCTTCGGCCGTCTTCGCGGATGCGGTAACGATCCTTTCGAACAATTGGAGCGATGCAAACTCTTCGAGCGATCTTTCTTCGAGAAAGGCTACCGACACAACCGTCAACACCGCTTTGGTGTGCGGATTTGTACCATCTGAATGGGTCAATCCGGTCAGTCATCAAACCTATGGCTATTCAGGCGGTCTCAATAACTTCCCCCGTTTTCTTGAAGATTGGAACGACAAAGCGTTCACATATAAAGGCTCGATGATCGAACTTTTCGCAAGCGGCATTGCTGTAGGTCAATGGGACACCGGCAGTATCTATCACCCGCCGGACCGTGCATGGAGCTTTGATACGAACTTTATCGACAATCCTCCTCCTGGCAGTCTGACCGCTGTCAGTGTCAGTCGCGGAGCGTTTGTCCGTTTTTAAAAATTAGGAGGGCCTGGTTATGAGAAAATTTAAACTTGCTGCAGTCGGATTGATTGCAATCGCGCCCTTCCTGACGCCCGTTAAGGCCTTAGATCTCACTCCACACGCGGTCACCTCAACCATTAATAACATTCGGGTGAATCGCTATTATTTTGACGATGCCGGCAAGCGAATGGCGTTCAGGGTTGACAACAATACGACTGTCAAAGGCGCTGCAACCTCGGCGTCATTCAAGTTCACGGACGTTAAGAACGCCGAAATGCAAATAGCCAAGTCGCCGAAAAATCCTGAGGTTTTATTCAGCGGTAAGGAACTTGAAGCTTACCGCAACGAAGCGCGTGCGCTCTTGCCAGCCAACGCGACCGACGTCCAGGTGGACCGCGAAAACGCCGATGCAGTCGCGATAAACGGTTGGACAAGTTATCAGTTCATTTTCAATTACAAGCTCTTCGGGTTCGCCTACCGCAGCAGCGTGACCTACTTAAATTATAATAAGAGCGAACAACTGATCATTGGGGTTAGCGCGCCTGCATCAGATTTCGACACATCCTACCTTCGAAGCTATCAAGTCCTGAATTCTTTGTCTGAGCTTCGGGCGGGCACGCTCGGGTCCACCTAATCGACTCGACACTGGTTGTTGTTAGGAACCCTAAGTTCAAATAACACCTGATCGCAAAGGGATAGGGGCTCAAACTGCCCCTTGCCTGGAAGTGCTTAATTGGCTGCAGAGGCGCGCCAGTTTCAAACCATCGCCCGTCTGGGCGATTGGGGTAGGCAGCAAGGTCATACACCATTTCGGCTCACGGGTCGCCGCGCCTCTTTCGCGGGGGAGTAAACCGTGCCCTGTAGCAACTAAGATCACGTGAGAATTATGTGTTGCGCAGGGCCGAAGCTGGCTGTTAAAGGAATGTAGGCGGGTTGGCACAAAAATATATATTGACCGTGCGACTCATTTATGACAATTATGGAAAACATCAAAACGGCAGTGCAAGTCATAACCCGCTGTTTGAATTGACCTTATGATATCACAAACTCCCCTCTACCCCCTCAAGACAGCGCTGCGAATCTTCTGCGCCGCGCTTCTGATGAACACAATTTCGGCCTCCGCCGCCTTGGTGAACTGGCAACTGGCCGCGCCTTCCCTCAATGTGGCAAGCGAACCGGCGTCGACGGCTTTGGTTCGCCCAGCCCGGTTCGAAAGCGCTACCGGAAACGATTCCGGGCTTCAGATTCAATTCAAGAATGCGGCACAGAGCAATGCCACTGGCGAGACGAGAGAGATTATGGCGGCCGCGTTAAGTGATAAACTCCAGGCCAGAGACACCGATTTTCAGCAGGCGTCCCCTTCGACCATCACAAGCGTCCAGTCTCAGTCCGCCATGCAACCTGTCAGCGCTCTTGACCAGAGGTTTGCCGCAATTCCAAATTTTCAGTTTCCGTCGGCCGCATTTGCGTTGACTAGCGCTCCTGTTGCTTCGAGGTCGGGTGGGGAACCGGTTCCAGTTCCCGAGATGAGCGCACTGTTTCCAGTCCTAGGGTTGTTAGTCGCGGTCTCGTGCACGCGTATTTTGCGTCGTCGACGAGCAGCGCAAATCAGCACCTCTCGCAATTTCGTTTAGTTGCTCAGTTTGTTTGATTGGTTTGGGCGGCCGTCTCCTTAGGGGGACGGCCGCTTTGCGTACGGTTGTTTGGGTGATCCTTATTTTAGGGAAGCTTGGGCCTTAGCAACAAGAGCCTTTTCTTCCGGGAGAAGATTAGTTTCGGTGGCGCGGTGGAGATAATCTCGCGCTTGTTCCTTTCGGCCTGCAGAAGCCAGAGCGAGCCCGTAATAAGCGGCTACGGCAGGATCGCGCAATTGATCGGAACGAAGTTGTTCCATTGCTCGCAACGCGCCTTCCGCGTCACCTTTGCTGTATAATGAAAACGCGTAAGTGGAAACGAAGGCTCCATTGCTTGGCTCTTTATCTTTAATATCAGCCGCAACCTTACAGGCATGTTCGACATCGATTCCGAGCAGGAGGGAGATTTGGGCTAGGTTGTTCTGAAGCGCCAGGTCACTTGGAAGCGATTCCACCAGACGAAGAAGAGTGTGATACAGCCCCGCTGTGTCGCCCAACTTCGAATAATGCTCGTACAGCGTTTCCAACGCGGCCAGCTTGGTGTCCTCGTTTTTTGCAAGAAGCCACAGGAGATCCACTTTTTCCGATTCCCATCCCCATGACGCAGCAGTCCGCGCCAACAGGAAAAGTGACTGCGATCGGCCGGCTGCTTCTTTTTGTGCCGTTAGCCACTCCTGTTCGGCGGCGAAGTTTCCGTTCTGTTCGCGCAGTGCACGGGAGAGATAAGCGTGGCGGAGAAAATCGGACGGCGGCCAGTGGGTCGTTCGGGTCATTTGCTCGAGGCCTGGCCAATCCTTCAAGGCTATGTAAGCCGCGGCCAGCGCAGGATAGACGGGCCACTTGTCGAGAGAATCGCCAGGCAGATTCTTGGCGAACTCGATCGCAGATCGGGCATTTTCGTTGTTGCTCATCCACGAAAGCAAGTTTGCCAAGTCTACAGGCTGAGGCGCTGCTTCGAGCTTCAGTTTGTCAAGGTAACTAGCGAAACCTGGATCTTGTGACTGTCGAAGGATCTCGAGGAAAAGCAGACGATCTGCGAATGTGGCATCGGGATAAGCCTGAAGATCACTAGCTAGCGGTTGTATCTCGTGAATATCCAAATGGTTCGACATTCCATCGAGGACGAGCGTTCGAGTGGCTTCGGCTCGTCGCTTCGGATTCAAGCGTAAATTCTCCAGTGACTTGCGGGCTAAGTCACGTTTCGTTGGGTCGGTCGTCGCAAGTCGGGCTGAGGCGAGTTGGAACTGATAGGTCGTATTGTCAGGTGCAATCTGGTTGGCTCTAAACCAATGGTCTTCCGCTTGGACGGCGTCCTTTCGGCCCTGAGCCAATTGAGCTGCGATGGCGTGGAATTCGGCCGTCTCCTTTGCTGCAACATCGAGGGATTTGAGCGCTTTCTCAACAGCTGCGAGATCATGCACATTCAAGGCAGATCGGGCGAAAGCGAAAATGTCGTCCGTATTGGCTGGTTCTCGGCTGATGACCTTGCGCCACCAGTCGACGGCCGACCGATCTCCGTCGTGCTCGGCGATCTGGGCCATTAGCCTTGAGGCGTCGGTATTGGCTGGGTTCATCTGCAGCGCGCGGCGCGCGCTTAACGCCGCAGCCTTCGTGTCACCTCCGCCTAAATATGCGGCCGCACGCCGAACGGAATGGCGTTCCTGCCATTGGTGCAGGAAGTGAAAACCGGCATAGGCGAGAGCAACGAGGGCGACCAAGCCCACCAACCCTCCAACAATGAGCTTGATGAAGGTTCGTTCACGCTTTTCGGATTGGATTTCCAATGAATCGACGTTAGGTGCGAGGTTCACGGAGTCAATCGGACCGATCTAGCAACTTCTGTGCATGAATTGCCTAGGCCGGGACTGGGAATTCATCGCCGTACCGAGAGCGCTTTATTCGACCTTGCCAGTGTCACCGGAATACGCGAAATAATCGACGTCCGCCGCACTTGCTTTCGTGTTGGCGAACGATTTCGGGCTGTGGCTCAGCTTGGTAGAGCGCCTGCCTCGGGTGCAGGAGGCCGCGGGTTCGAATCCCGCCAGCCCGATATCCTCGCAAAACCAGTGCGAGCTGCACGTGGCAGTTGAAATCCAAATAGACGCATTCAGGCTACCTGCTATTCTCCGTGTATGTCTGTGCAGCTCAATGTCGGTGACCGGGCCCCGGAATTTCGCGCCCAGGCGATCGGCGGGAAATATGGAGATGGCAGGAGGTCGCGCTTTCCGATCTTCGAGGGTCGGTCGTCGTTCTTTATTTTTATCCGAAAGATGATACGCCGGGCTGCACAGTGCAGGCTTGTGGCTTGCGCGATGCTTGGAGCGAACTCGCGCAGTCAAGCAATACATTTTTGGCGTCAGCGTTGATTCCGGGCGTCGCCATCGAAAATTCATCACGAAATATCAACTTCCGTTTCCACTCCTGTCCGATGTCGACAAGGAAATTGCGATTGCTATGGCGTCTGGGTGGAGAAAAGCATGTACGGCAAGAAATACATGGGGGTCGAACGCAGCACATTCGTCATCGATCCGGACGGGCGTAATTTCAGCGATTTTCCGGAAGGTCAAACCGGCGAACACGTCCCGATCTTACAACAGGCTTTGCGAAGGGGAGAGACACAGAAAGAAAGAAGTCTGTTGCGAATCGTCTCATCCGATGCTTGCATTGCGCTCCGGGAAACCGGCATGCTGATCATTACCTCTATGGGCTCCCTGAAGAAACGACGAAAAGCGAAGATCTCCAAGCATAAGCGCCGCAAGCGCATGAAGGAGAATCGCCACAAGAAGCGTTTGCGTTACAAGTCGTAGCGCGGCTCGGCTTCTGCGCTTTCTGGACGCCGCCTATCCGCTGGCGGTTTGCGCGTTTCCGCCGCCAACCAGTAACGTCGGGAAATGATCCTGGGAAGAACCGGCGGGGCGCATCAAATGTCCGGCACGCTCTTCTGCGGGGTCATTTTGCTCTCGGCTCAGACCTTGGCTGCGCGACCATCCGATAGCCAACCCCGGGTCGAACTGGAGCAGGAAAGGCGGGATCGCCTAGAAAAATACCTGCCGCAGGATGATTCGCTTAACGCTGGTCCCCGCAAGAGATCTGGCCCTTCAGCCAGAGAATGCGCGCAAAGCCGATGCTCTGGCAAATTTTGTGGAAGGCTCGCGCTTGGAAGAAAACGCGGAAATGGAGAGCGCGCTGGCAGGTCTATCAGAAGGTGCTCAATTTCGACCCCGGCCAGGTCGAGCTGGCCGTTGCGCGTGGCTGCTCTTACTGATGCCGCCAGGAAGATTTTCCGCGGGCGATCGATGTCTTGAAGGACGCGATCAAGGCCAAACCCAAAGAGCCCGCTCCTGTATCTGCAGCTTTCGTTCATCTACGCGAAATATCTCAAGAAGACAGATCAGGCATTGAAATACGCAAACCAGGCTGTTGCGCTCGATCCCAAAGAATTTCGATGCCTATCAACGCGTTGTTTGAAATCGAGATGTCGATTGGGGATCCCTCCGAAGGCGATTCAAGTGCTGGAACGCGCGGCCAGCTGTCAAGAGCGACGATCCATCTTTTTGGATAAGGCTGGGCAAGCTTTTTGCCACAACCGTTTTCAAGGCGGAACTGAACCCAAGCCGGAGGACGTTAAACGCGTCAACGAATTCTTTCAGAAAAGCAGTCGAGAAGGCAGGGGATGATTCCGCCGTGCTGAAGGATGTGGCGGATTATTTCGCGGCGTCACAGCAGATTCAGGAAGCGATTCCGCTTTATCTTAAGGTTCTGGAGTTGCAGCCGGACGATTCGAACGCGCGCGAAAAACTCGCCTCCGGATTTGTTCTGACAAATCAGCGCGAGAAAGCGATCGAGATGTTGCAGGAAGATCATCCAGCAGCATCCGGAGAAATATCAGGCGTACGATCTTGCTCGGCGCAACTCCTCGATGAAGGTGCCCGAGCCTTGGCTCGCGCAAATCAATCTGAACCGGCCAAAGCAGAATTCGCGAAAGCTGCCGCGAATTATGAGCAGAGTCTGCTGATCAATCCAGGCCGCGCGAATACCTATTTGCGCCTGGCGGAATTGCTCATCGGGCCACTTGAGAAAAGCGAACGCGCAGTCAAGATTCTTACGCGAAGCGCGCGAGCGTTTTCGCAACATCCCAGAGTTTACCTACTACCTGGGCATCGCCCTTCGCGAAGCCAAACATCCGCAGCAAGCCGTCGTCATCTTTTGAAGAAGGCTCTGAATGAAGCCCTGAGCGAAAATGAGGGGCTGCTGACTGCGCGTTTCTATTTCGAATACGGCGCGGCTGCGGACCAGGCGGGCCTTTACGACAAGGCGGCCGACCTTCTCCGGAAATCAATCGCGCTTGATCCCGCCAATGCCGCCGAAGCCTATAACTACATCGGATTCATGTGGGCCGAGCACAACCTTCACCTTGATGAAGCGGAAGACATGATCGGACGCGCGCTCCAGTTGGATCCAAACAACGGCGCCTATCTCGACAGTCTGGGCTGGGTCTATTATCGCAAAGGCAAAGTATGATGACGCCCTGAATGAGTTGCTTGCGCGCCGCGCAAAATCTATCCCAAGATGATCCGATCGTTTTCGAGCATATCGGCGACACCTATTCCAAATTGAACCGGATTCCTCAGGCGCTCGATTTCTGGCAAAAAGCGATCGGCTTGAATCCCGGAAACAAGTCTCTGGCCGACAAGATCGAGAAGACAAGAACCACCATCAGCAAGGGACCGCCAGCGAAGATCAATCGGATCGACTAACTTGCATGCAATTCGCTACACCTCTGGGCGCTGGCCAATTGTTCCTTGATCGAATGACAAAATATCCCACTCCCTGGCAGCGCAAGACGATGTGGGCTGCGCTCACCGCGATTTTTGTTGTCGTCGATGGTCGCGATCGCCTGCTCGGTCGTCTGGATCGCGGCCAATGTGATCGGATTCCTTCAACCGATTCTGATTCCAGTGGCGATCGCTGTCATCCTTGCCTATCTCCTCGACCCGCTGGTCACAAAAATGACCAGCGCAGGGTTGGGGCGGACGAAGGCGATTCTGGCGCTTTTTACCATCGCGTTTCTCTCGATTGGCGTTTTGGTTGCATGGCTTGCGCCAATTGTTTCCATGCAGGCGGCCAGCGTCGGGCGCGAGCTGCCCCAATACACGTTGAAAGCGCGGGATCGTCTGGTTGATCTTATCTTTCGTTATGATCACACCTTCGGGAATCCGGATGCGAAACGGGAAAAAACGACCACACCAACTCCGGTTTTGTGAACTGGCTTCTCGCATCTCCGAAGCCCGGACCGTCGCCGAAGCCGTCATCGACGAGCACGCCTGCGCCCGCCGCGCAAGCCGCAGCGGCGGCGAACCCTTCCGATTCTCCGCCGGTCGGAGACGATCTCCTCCGCTTCAAGCACGCTCACCTCGGCTGATCGCCAGCGCATTCAGGAATGGGTCCAAAAGCAAATGCCAAACCTGGAGCGGCAATTGCCTTATCTGAGCGAGAAAATCTGGACGATCCTGAAGCAAAGCATCGGCGGGATTTCTGGGTGTGACGGGTTTTCTACTCAGCCTTGTCATGGTGCCGATCTATTTATTCTTCCTTTTGAAGGAAAGTCCGGCGATTCGAACGACGCTGGCGAGAATATCTTCCGCTCCGCAACTCGCCGTTGAAAGACGAAGTGGCCGCAGTCCTGTCGCAGATCAACAGCTACATCATTGCCTACTTTCGCGGCCAACTTCTCGTTTGTCTCATTGACGGCCTGCTCATCGGCACGGCCCTTTTCTCTGTTCGGGTTGAATTTTGCGCCCCTGGTTGGATTGCTTGTCGTCGTCCTGACGATGATTCCCTACATCGGCATCGTTATGTGCTGGGTTCCGGCTGTCCTTCTCGCCGCGGCGCAATGGGGGGATTGGTCGCATCCGCTCGTTGTCACCCTCGTTGTTCATGGTTGTGCAGAATCTTGAAGCGATCTTCATTGCTCCGCGCATTGTCGGCAATTCTGTAGGCTTGCATCCGATGACGGTCATCGTTTCCATTTTCATTTGGGGCTTGCTCATCGGTGGACTGCTTGGACCGATTCTCGCCGTGCCTCTTACCGCCACCGCAAAGGTCCTGCTGGCGCGTTACGTTTGGGGTCGGCGTCTGCGCGAAAAAGTGGCTGACGCGGTCGAGGAAATCCCGGTCGTGAAGGAATCGGAAAGCGCGGCGTAGCCTAGCCGGCAACGTGCCTCCGACGCTGGCAGTTGCATTTCGCGTTCCTGCAAGGATAGAAAGTCCGACGATGGCACGACAAAGTCGACGGATTCGACGCAGGCGGCAGGTAGAAGCCGGCAGGTTCACCGGACTTACGCCAGCCCGGTGTTGCCATTTCCGCGGAGTCTCGCTCATCGCTGGATTTGCCGTGGGTCTGCTTCTCCTGACCTACGGCCCGGAAGCGTACAGCGGCTGGCGCGAAGCGCGCCTGCTTGAAGCAGCGCCTCCGCCATGCTTGCTCAGCAAGATTTCGACGGAGCTACTGCAGCCGCGCGCGAGATCGTGCAAAGCCATCCAGATTCCCTCTCCGCCTTCCACATCCTGGCGGAAGCGAGCGAGAAACAAAACCAGTCCGAAACCGTGGCATGGCGCGCGCAGATCGCTCGCCTCCAGCCACAAGATCTCGACAGCCAACTTAATCTCGCCTCGGCGGCGCTTCGCTTTGGCCAGCTCGATACCGCCCGCAAAGCGCTCGCAACGTGTCGCGCCAGAAGACCGCGATCGGGCCGCCTATCATGTTGTGGCCGGATGGCTCGCCCGCGCGCAAGGCAACGAAGCTGAGGTCGAGCGGCAATTTTGCCGCAGCGGTCAGCCAGGAACCGGGCAACGATCTCTACCAGTTCAATCTCGCTGTGCTTCGGATTCGCTCAGATTCCCCGGAAAAAAGCGAAGAGTCGCGCAAAGTTCTGGAACGGTTGAGCAAAGTGCCGGGTTTTCGGACCGGCGCCTTGCGCGCCCTGCTCGGAGACGCTGTGCAGCACAACGATCTCGAGCGCGCGGACACTCTCGCCCAGGACTTGCAAATGAGCCAGCAAGTCACCTTTTCGATTATCTTCTTTGCCTCGAATTCTATCGGAAACTGAATCAGGAGAAATTTTCGGCGCTTCTCGAAAAAGTGAAACCGGTCGCGGCTCGCAATCCCACGGACCTGGCGCTCTTGATGGAATGGATGAACAAGAATGGCCTGGCGCCGGATCTCCTCAAATGGATGGAAAAACTTCCGGCGGAACTCACCACGAAGCCCACCGCCTGCTATCGCGATCGCGGATGCTTTCGTCGAAATGAAAAACTGGTCGCGCTTGAAACGCTGGACGCGAAGCGGCGTCATGGGGGGATTACGAGTTTCTTCGGCTGGCCTATCAGGCCTACGGCTCGAAACAATCTCGACAATCCAGCGGCCGACGCCGAGTTTTCGTCGCTCTGGCGTTCGGCGGAACGGGCCGCGACCGATCAGCCGATCGCGAGATTCAGCTCGCCCGGCTGGCGGCGAAATGGAACTTGCCGGCCGAAGCGAGCAACTTTGGCTGCGGGTTTCGAAGGATGCTCCTTCGCGTCGCGAAGCGCTCGATGCGCTTTTCCGGATTTATCGGGCGAACAATGATCTGCCGAATCTCTATCGAATCGCACAACGTTTGCATGAAAGTTCGCCTAACGAAGCAGCTGTTGCCGCCAGATTATGCCCGTCTCGCCCTTCTGGTCGATCAAAATACGGCCGAAGGTCATCGCGTTGCGAAGGAAGCCTACGAACGCGCGCCAACCGAATAAACGTGGCCATGACCTACGCCTTTTCGCTCTACGGCCTTGGTCGCTCGGCGGAAGGAATCGAGATCATGAAAAAACTGCCACCCGAAAGACTGCATGATCCTCATGCGGCGGTTTATGCGGCCGTTCTGCTCCTCGATGAAAATCAGAGGCCGCTGCGCAGGAATACATCGCCGCCGCGCGAGCCGGACCAATCTTCCCCGAGGAAAAGAGATTGCTCGATGAAGCGATCGCGAAAGCGACGGTAGCGTCCGCTCCCGTCGCGTCAGCGAGCCCTTCTACGACACCGGCTCGTTGAACCGGTGATTGCTATTTACCGGCTAGATTGCGGGGAGAATGATCTGCAGATTGCATCGCTCGCTCGACAATGCTGGCGGCAAGCTCCTGTGTTGCTCCGGTCGAGTTCGGCATTGGCAGCTTGCAGTTTTCTCGTTTCCTTGGATGCAGCGCCTCGCGTAAGTTTGCCGCGGCGGAGTTGATTTCATCGCGTTCAACCGTGCTGATTGCATCGCCCATCCGTTCAAAGGCGACCTCTACCGCGCCAACATCTCTTCTGCTTTCAATTTCGCTTCGGTCCAAACCCGCTGCATTCATGTCGTCGAAGGCGTGATCGAGTGATTCCGAGATCATCTTCTCCACGGCTTCGTCTGAGACATCGACTGCGCTATTGATATCGACGATTTTTTGCTGTCCGCTTTGGTGTCTCGCGCGAGGACGTGGAGAATCCCGTTACCGTCGATTTCAAACTGTACACCTACACGAGCGACGCCCTTCGGCGCGGGGGCAAATTCAATCTCGAATTGACCCAGGGTCCAATTGTCACGGGCCATTTCTCGTTCGCCTTGGAGGACCTTGATCGACATTGATGTTTGATTGTTCACCGCAGTCGTAAACATTTCGCCCGCCTTAATTGGAATGGTCGAATTTCGTGGAATAATCACATTCATCAGTCCTCCGAATGTCTCGATGCCCAACGAGAGCGGTGTGACGTCCAGGAGAACAACATCACGAACGACTCCCGGAAAGAATGCCGGCCTGAATAGTCGCGCCGATTGCCACTGCTTCGTCTGGATTCTGTGAAGTGTTTGGCTCACGTCCAAAAAGTTCACGAACGATCTGCCTAACCAGCGGCATCCGGGTCGCGCCGCCGACCAATATTACTTCGTCGAGATCCGTTGGCGTAAGTTTGGCATCGGCCAGCGATCGCAGGCAATGCGCGCGAGTCTTGTCGATGATCGGACGGCTCAAACGTTCCAGTTCCTCCCGCGAAAGCGTGCCGGAGAAGCTGGTTGTGGCGTCGAGAAACGGTGTCTCAACCGTTGCGTAATCGGCCGTGGAAAGACGGTGCTTCGCATCAATCACCGCCTCGCGCAGGCGCGCAATCGACTGATTGTCCTTACCTGGGAAACCATTTCTCCGAAAATGAGCAACTACGGCAGCATCAATGTCGTCTCCGCCGAGTCGAGTATTTCCGTTTGTCGCCAGAACTTCGAAAACGCCATTGTTCAATTCGAGGATCGAAATATCAAAGGTGCCTCCGCCAAAATCATAAACGGCGATTTTCGATCTTCCCTGCAATTTGTCGAGTCCGTAGGCCAGCGCCGCGGCGGTTGGTTCATTGACGATCCGTTCGACCGTAAAACCCGGCGAGTTCACCTGCGCGCTTGGTTGCGTTTCGCTGAGCATCGTTGAAATAGGCGGGAACCGTGATAACGGCTCGCGAAACGGTGCGCCCCAAAGCCTTCTCTGCGTCCGCCTTGAGCTTTTGTAGAATCAACGCTGACACTTCCTCAGTCGAATAAGAACGACCACCGGACGCGATTCGGACCGGTTTCCCTTTGTCTTGTTCGATTTGGTAGGGAACGGCGAGATCATCCTCGTTCAATTCGTCCCCGCGCCGTCCGATAAAACGTTTTACGGAGTAAACCGTTTCTGCCGGCTTCAGGGCGCGCATCCGCTGCGCAGG
This sequence comes from uncultured Verrucomicrobiae bacterium, assembly GCA_963751725.1. Taxonomy (GTDB): domain Bacteria; phylum Verrucomicrobiota; class Verrucomicrobiia; order Chthoniobacterales; family UBA10450; genus AV80. The sequence continues at coordinate 28,852 of CAVVVQ010000001.1, read as the reverse complement.
TTGTCCCGCAATGGGCGATTCGTCTGCCGGAAGATAAACAACGGAGGGTGTGAGGCGAGCGCCATTCGCATCTGCGATTAGAATTGGAAACCCAGCCTCCATTATCCCAATCAGGGAATTGGTTGTCCCGAGATCAATGCCTACAACGTCGTCCATTTGAGAAATTTTGGTTAGTCCTTGTATGGATCGACGACGTCCTTGCCCGCCATTGCTACTCCCAATGGTTTTAGCGTATGCAAAATCCGAATTGTTCCTTCATGCGCCGCCAAGACATCGGGCAAACGGCGATAGGCTTGCGGCGCTTCGTCAACGTCGCCGCCCCGCAAGACCACTCCTCTATCTGCTACCCATCGCATCATCTCATCGTGTCGAACAAGGCCATCCATGCGAATTCGTTTTCCGTCGACCTTGGCAAACCGGCCCTTCGCCGCTGTGCGCGACATGATTCTTCCCGCGCCATGCACTGTAGAGAAAAGCGCCTCTTGAGAAACATTCGAGTCAACCCCTTCAATAATCACCGCGTCATCGCCCATGCTTCCGCCAATGAAACCTTTCTGTCCTGGAAAGGCCGGCGTAGCTCCTTTGCGCACAACCCAGAAATGCTCGCCGCCATGTTCTTCCTCCCAGGCAAAATTGTGATGGTTGTGAACTTCTTCGAGGATTTCGGCGCGCAAAATTTCGCGAACGACGTGTCGAGCAACCGCTTCGCGTCCTGCGTAGGCATAGCGTCCTGCGAGTTTCATGGCCGCAAGATAATCGTTCCCGATTTCGGAACTCTCGGAGACAACGGTCGGAGGCACGTCCATTCCGTCTTTTCCACCTGCTTCCTTCAGAAAGTGCGTTGCAGTTTTGTGTCCAAGACCGCGGGACCCGAAATGCACACCGACCCAGACCCCGTCTAATTCGTCTGCAAAAATATCCACATAATGATTGCCACCGCCCACTGTTCCTAATTGCGCCGCTGCACTTTGTTTCAACTTGAACAATGGCGGGAGTCTCCACGCGGGATCCTCAAATAACTCATGATCGATACGTCGTTTGCTGCTCTGTCCGATCCCGAACGAAATATCACGGACAACGTCATCCATGATCAACTCCATCGCCGGCGCGACCTGTGCTCGTGTCGCATCGGTTCGAATCGCGAGATTCCCGCAAGCTATATCGAAGCCTACCCCAGAGAGAGATATTTTTTCCTTATACGCGACCACGCCGCCGATTGGCTGGGCGTAACCTTTATGACCGTCGGCGCAAAGAACAGCGCGTTCGCCACCGGCGGCGAGACATCGATCGATCTGCGCGATCGTTGCTTCATCATGTTCGCCGAAGACTTTCGTTTTCATTGGGTTTCGTTTGGTCTGTCTAACAGGGCGAACAATCTGACTCGGATATATCTCCTGCACAATCGCAGGGGAAAATGAATCCACGCGACGGAAAACAGTTCCAACAGCGTTTAGTCCGTGTGCTATCATGGCGTGATGTTGACGAACGTTCTTGGGACGGAGCTCCGTTGTTGCTGTCGAAGCCCCATGACTGGGTTTTATCGAGACGGATACTGCCGGACTGGGGCAGAGGATTTGGGGCAGCACACGGTTTGCATAAGGGTGACGCGCGAGTTTCTCGATGACTCTGTCTTTCAGGGAAATGATCTGGTAACGCCTCGTCCTGAGTGGGGATTCCCTGGACTCAAACCTGGCGATAAATGGTGTCTTTGTGCCCCACGTTATGAAGAAGCGTTGCGCCGAAAAGTCGCCCCACCGGTGGATCTGGAGGCAACGCATGTATCTGCGCTCGAGTTTGTCTCTCTAGAGGATCTCAAAGCCCACGCTTTGGAAACCTAATGCGCTGGGATTCTGGATTGGCCCTATTCCAAATTTCCCTCCTGGAAAATTGATCCGGGCTCACCATATTCGCGACTTTGAAATTGCCGTTTAGCTTCTTTCTCGCACTTCGGTATCTGCAACCGAAACGAACTTACGTCTCGATCATTACTCTGATCTCAATGGTTGGAGTCATGCTCGGAGTGATGGTGCTTATCATGGTCATTTCCGTCATGACCGGTTTTGATCGTGAATTGCGGCGGAAAGTGGTGGATTGGGACGCGCACATACTGGTCACAACTGAGGATGTCTTGCGCGATTGGCGAGATCTGACGGTCAAGATTCGCAATACCCCAGGCGTCGTTGGAACCGCGCCGTACGTTCAGGGCCCTGTAATCGTGGAGTTTCGGAACCAACGTCTCGCACCGATCATGCGCGGCATTGATCCAACCGAGGAAGAGAGCGTTGTGCCGCTGAAGAAATTCATCAAGAAGGGGAGTCTGGATCTCGACGGTGATTCAACCGTCATCGGGCTGGAGTTCGCCCGGAAGATGCACATCGATGTCGGTGACAAGATAACTGTCTATTCACCCGGGAACCTCGGAGACATTCTCGATGGCATTAAGGAGCTGGAGAAAACAAAGGGCGACGAAGAGCGCAAGGCGATCGACAAACTGCGAGAAGTCGTCCTGCCAAAGGAGCTAACTGTTACTGGAATTTTCGAGACAGGGCATTTCATTCACGATTCAGAATTCCTATTGGTGCCGATCTTTGTCGGGCAAGAGCTCTACGGTCTCGGCGATTCACTTCATGGTATCACTGTCAGAACAGTGGATCCCTATGGAGCGGAGCGAGTGAAGCGTGAAATCGAACAATATCTGCAACCGCCACAGTTTGCCCAAACGTGGATCGATATGAACCGACAAATATTCGAAGCGGTCCGACTCGAACGTTCGGTGATGTTTTTCCTCCTCTTCTTCATCGTCATCGTCGCTGCTTTTGGCATCATGAACACGCTCATTACCGTGACCGTTCAAAAGACGCGCGACATTGGCGTGTTAAAGGCCATTGGGGCCAATATTGGACAGATCGTTTGTGTATTCCTTGGCCAGGGAATCATTGTGGGACTGATCGGGACAATGAGCGGTCTTGTTCTTGGCATGACCCTCGTCCGGTACCGCAATGAGGTGAGTCGATGGTTAGCGAATACCCTTCACATCGAGATTTTTCCAAGAGAGGTTTATCAATTCTCGCAAATTCCTGCGGAAGTGGTTCCAAGAGATGTGTCGATCATCTGCATCGGGGCCTTTTTGATTTGCTGTATTTTCGCGTTCCTACCGGCCTATCGTGCCGCTCGTCTCGACCCGGCAACGGCATTACGCTATGAGTAAGGCATTTCGAGCGGCCAAACGCTTTAGGACTGCGCCGGCAAAGCGAAGCGTCGACGGCGCTTTGGGGTGGAGGCGAAGCATGATTCGCCGGCCATAACCAACGCTAGCAAGCTCGTCGGTTTGAGTCCCCGATATCAATCGTTACGCCAGCCAGACTGTTTTCAGGTTAACAAATTCCCTAATCCCGGCAGCGCCTAGCTCGCGGCCGAACCCGGATCGTTTTGTCCCCCCAAATGGGAGCCGGGGATCGGAGACGACCATGCTGTTCAGGAAGACCATGCCAGCCTCCAGCTCGGAGGCGAAGAGTTCCTGTTCTGCTCGGTCATTCGTCCAGGCGCTCGCTCCCAACCCGAACGCACTTTCGTTCGCAAGCTCGATTGCTTCCGCTGCATCGTTAACCCGAAATACCGAGGCTACCGGACCAAAGATCTCCTCGCTGAAAGCAGGAGCGTTGCGCGGCACATCGGTTAAGACCGTCGGTTCATAAAAGAATCCTGAACGCTCAATTCGTTTTCCGCCGACCAACAATTTCGCGCCGGCCGCCACCGAATCTCGGACTTGCCGATCAAGGCCGCGAAGGATTGCTTCGGTCGCCAGCGGAGCAATCTCGGTATTTTCATCCAAAGGATCGCCGACACGCAGGGCATGCGCATCCGCTTCGCGAAACCAGAAAGGAAAGATTCATAAACCTGATCGGCCAGGATGAATCGCTTTGCTGCTATGCAAGATTGACCGGTGTTAATGGTGCGGGCTGCAACCCCGGTGCTAATCGCGGCTTCAAGATCTGCGCTCGGCATGACAATGAACGGATCATTTCCACCCAATTCCAGAACGCTCTTCTTGATGTGACGTGCAGCAACGCTTGCGACTTCACTTCCTGCGCGCTCGCTGCCGGTAAGAGTCACCGCTTTGACCCGCGGATCCTTGATCACATTTTGCGTCTGCTCAGGATCGATTAGCAATGTCTGAAAAACGCCATCTGGAAATCCGGCCCGCCGGAAAATATCTTCGATCGCCAAGGCGCACTGCGGAACGTTGGCCGCGTGTTTGAGGAGACCTACATTTCCGGCCATCAAGGCTGGCGCAGCAAATCGGAACACCTGCCAGAAAGGAAAGTTCCATGGCATAACTGCCAGAACCGCACCTAACGGTTCATATCGAACGTAACTCCGGGTTGCGCTGGTTGGAATGGCCTTGTCGGCTAGAAACTCCGCTGCTTTCTCCGCGTAAAACCGACAACCAGTCGCGCACTTTTGGACCTCATCGCGTGCCCCTCGTAGCAACTTGCCCATTTCCAGTGTGATGATTTGCGCAAATTTTTCCTTCTCGCGTTCGAGGAGATCAGCGGCGGCCGTCATCCATTCTGAACGCTGTGAATATGTCGTGTGGCGATACTCCTTAAACGTCGATGCGGCCTTCGAGAGTCTGCGCTCGACCGCCTTGGAATCATGAGCCTCGAACGTCCTGAGCGTTTCCTCGGTCGCCGGATTGATTGAAGCAAACATCTGATCAAATCTCGTTAAGTCAGGGCGGAAGTGCAACGTCCGTATTTTCCCGTGGCCGCCAATGATTGGTCCGAGTGCTTGACACAACCGAGCCTAACAGCGTAATTCGCAACTTGCGGCCGTGCAGAATGAGCACGCTGGCCGCATTAGATCAACATATTGTCAGGAGGGATCGACGATGTTTTCAAGGTACTTTGGTCAGCGGGTTGGGGGACTGTCTCGTGTTCTTAGCCCAGTATTGTCAGTCGTATTGTTACTGACATTTACTGGGGTTGCTGCAGCAGTTGATTCGTCTTGGGGCACCAGACCGCCCGGAGTGACGCCAAGGCCACCAGGCAACACACCGCCCCCTGGTGTGACCCCAACGCCCGCATGGAACGCCCCCGCCGCCCTTTATTACGCCGACTCCACACGGCACTCCGGGCAACACACCGCCGCCGGGTGTGACCCCAACGCCGCATGGAACAGCCCCGCCGCCCTTTATTACGCCGACCCCACACGGCACTCCGGCAACACACCGCCGCCTGGTGTGACCCCAACGCCCCATGGAACGCCGCCACCGCCCTTTATTACGCCGACTCCACACGGCACTCCGGGCAACACACCGCCGCCTGGTGTGACCCCAACGCCGCATGGAACGCCCCATCCGCCATTCGTTACCCCAACCCCGAGGCCGACGCCGGCTCTCTACTAGCTACAGACGAAGCCCTTTCGGAATTAACAACCGATCGAGCAGATCAAAGCTCCATTGGACCAGCAGAGCGAGAATGGCTGCGGGTATTGCCCCCTGCAATATTGTTGCGTGATCATTTAGATTTAAACCGCTCAGGATTGGTTCACCCAAACCACCGGCCCCGATCAACGCAGCGAGTGTCGCGGTCCCAATGTTGATGACGGCGCTCGTTTTTATTCCGGCCAGAATTGTTCGCGACGCAATCGGCAAGTAGATCTTCCAAAATCGGGTCGTTGGTTCGAGGCCAAGAACAACAGCAGATTCGCGAATAGGCTGGGCAATATTCTGCAATCCGGTGGCCGTGTTTCGAACAATTGGAAGAAGCCCGTAAAGAAAAAGAGCCGCTATGGCAGTACGGGGGCTGATTCCAAAAAAGGGAATAGGAATGAGGAGAGCCAGTAACGCCAACGAAGGAATCGTCTGAATAGCACTCGTTATGGAAAGAATCAGATGGCTTGTAATGCCGCCACGACTGGCCGCGATTCCCAAAGGTATCCCAACGAGGATCGACAACAAAAGTGAAACGCCGGCCAGCTCAAGATGGCGCAACGTCCAACGCATCAACTTATGCGCGAGTGATTCGTCTTCCACCTTCTGAATCGACGCCGATTTTCCTTCAAAATAAAGGTCGGCCGCACGGGCATAGTTCTTTGTTTCTTCTGCCCGCGCATTCAATTCGATCATTCGATTTTCGTCGAGTGTGCCTTCAAGTTTGCTAAGAGCGGCCACTGCATTCGATGGCAGATTCAAGCGATAAAGGAAAACCGCCTTGTATTGGGGGAAAAACTGAAGGTCATCCTCGAGAACAACCAGATTGTATTCTCCAATCTTGGCGTCTGTTGAATAGACATCCTTGACCTGGATGGAACCATTCTGGAGCGCGGCATAGCCGAGCCCGTGGTCGAGGCCGATGGCAGATTCCGGTGCGAGCTGGTACCTTTTGGACAAAGGCTGCCATCCGTCCTGTCGACTCAGGAACTCGTGGGTCAAACCAAATTTGAGCTCCGGATGTTTTCGCAGGTCGCTGATCGTTCGAATCTGCCACCGATCCGCCACGGCGCGTTGCATGGCCAGTGCCCATGTGTTGTTAAATCCAAGTTCACCTGTGATTCCAACCCCGAACTTCTCAAGCTCACTTCGAATCTCATTGATGGAATTACGACCTGGCGTCTTCAGAATCTCCTCGCCAATAGTGCCGGTGTAATCCGGATACGAACTAATCTGACCTGTTCGAAGGGCTTCCCACAAAATAATGGTTCCACCCATTCCCTGACGGAATTCGACCGGAATTCCAGCGTTCTCCAATGCGCGTTTGGCGATCTCGCCGAGGACGTAGGATTCCGTGAACTTCTTGGAACCGATGACCACCGGCTCAGTCGCAAAACAGGATGCTGCGCCAACAGCCGCAAGCAGTGACATAACAACGAAGCGTTTACAGGACATGAGCGAGTCCTCGTTGGGCGTTAATGAATTCGGTTACGAATTCAGTTGCCGGTCGGTTGTGCAAATCTTCCAGCGTCCCGATTTGCACGACACGCCCCTCATTCATTAACACTATCTCATGACCGAGATAAGCAGCCTCACCGAGGTCATGCGTTACCAGTATGACGGTTTGTTTTAGGCGGCCGAAAATTTCCTTTAGATCACGCTGCAAAGCAGCACGCACCAGAGGATCGAGCGCACCCAGCGGTTCATCGAGCAGCAATACTTCGGGAGAGAGAGCAAGTGCGCGCATGAGACTAATCCGCTGCCGTTGGCCTCCCGAAAGCTCGAGTGGGTAACGATCAAGCGCCTCACCTGGAAAACGAGTGAGCGCGCACAACTCCATGAGCCTTTCATTCATTTTTTCTGGGGACCACTTCAAATGGTCCGGCATGAGCAAAACATTCTTCCGTGCCGTGAGATGCGGGAATAAACCGCCATCCTGAATCACGTAGCCAATCCGGCGTCGAAGTTGTGGAATGTTCGCCGGAGTTATCTCGGTCCCATCAAGCTGAATGGTTCCGCTGTCGGGCTCGATCAAGCCAACGATTAGTCGTAACAGAGTGGATTTGCCGCACCCACTCGGGCCGATTAAAACCGTGGTTTTTCCTGCTGTGAAGGAGAGAGCAGTAGGATGCAGCGCGTGCGCTGTGCCGAAGCGTTTGCTAATTCCACGAAGCTGAATGAGCGCACTCACACTCTGCTTCTATCCAACCTTCCAGCGAGCGCGAAGGATTTAATCGTACCTACCGCACGGTGAAGTGAAATACCGCAAACCACTCGTTCGGATCAGTCCAAACCCGCGCCAATTTGAAACCGGCTGAGACCGCTAGCTGAATGAAATCCGATTGCGTGTATTTGTAGGAAAATTCAGTGACTATCTTTTCTCCGCGAGCGAATTCAAAGTTCTGACCGCCCACATGCACGGTCTGATCTGCTTCGCTGATCAGATGCATCTCAATTCTGTTATGATCCGCATTGTAGATCGCCTGGTGTCGCCAAAGCGAAAGATCGAAGTCCGCTTCTAGTTCGCGGTTTGCTCGAACGAGAATGTTTCGGTTGAACTCGGCCGTAACACCAGCGCTGTCATTGTAAGCGGCTTCCAGAATGCTTCGGTTCTTTTGCAAATCGACCCCAATGATTAATCCGCCGTCCTTTCCACACAGGCGACAGACCCGACGAAGAAAATCCAACGCAACAGGTGGTTCCAAATTTCCTATGGTCGATCCCGGAAAATAGACGGCCACATGGTCGGGTTTTCGGAGAGATTTCGGCAATTGAAGCGGCTGAAGATAATCTCCGCAAACTGGAAGGATATCGAGCGCAGGCATTACCCGTTGCAGTTCTTCAGCGGAATTCGTTAGTCGTTGCTTCGAAATGTCGACTGGGACATACGCGATTGGATTCTCGAGATGCTCAAGCAGCATTCGTGTTTTTATTCCGGCCCCGGTCCCAAATCCAATCAGCTCAGCATTCGCACCGATGGAATCGGCCATCTCCTGGCCGTAACGCCGCAATAATTCGGTTTCGGTGCGTGTGACGTAATATTCCGGCAGTTCGCAGATTTTCTGAAAAAGTGCCGCGCCTCTTTCATCATAGAAAAACTTGCACGGCAACGACCGCGGTGAACTGGAAAGTCCGGCTATTACCTCGGCCAGAAAATCCTCACTTACCGGCTCCAGATCGAGCACGTTAACGAGAGTGGCGGCCGAGCTCATAGTCGGTCCTGGGCGAGGCGAATCCCGGTAAATTGCCAACGTTTCTCCGGTTGAAAGAAATTGCGATAAGTCGAACGAACATGATCGCGAGACGTTGCGCACGAACCGCCGCGTAAGACCATTTGGTTACACATGAACTTGCCATTGTATTCGCCGAGTGCGCCAGGGCCGCGATTTGTAGCCGGGGTAGGGGAGGTAAGCGCTTCGGGTCCATTCCCAAACGTCGCCAAACATTTGCTGAAGCCCGGCGTTGTTAGGGTTCCGGTTAGGGACGGGATGATAACACCCGTTATCAACAAAGTTTCCTTCGATTGGCAGTCGACTGGCCGCGTGCTCCCATTCGAACTCAGTCGGAAGCCTTGCGCCGCTCCAGTTGGCGAAGGCGTCCGCCTCAAAATAGCTCAGGTGTGTGACTGGCTCGGATTCTTCGACCCGGCGAAAACCGGACAGGGTAAAGTTCCACCAGGTTCCGTCCTGTTTTGTCCAATAAAGCGGGGCCTGCCAGCGCTGTTCGTTGACCGTTGTCCAACCAAGCGAGAGCCAGAATTCCGGGTGGCTGTATCCCCCGGCTTCGATGAACGCGATATATTCTCCGTTAGTTATTAAACGATCCGCCAGCGCAAATGGCAAGATGAGCGCCTGATGGCGCGGAGTTTCGTTGTCGTAACAGAATCCATTTCCGTCGTGCCCGATTTGGACGGTTGCTTGGTTAAACTCAACAAAACGGATTGGCTTAGCGCTATCCTTTTCGTTGGCTGCTGGAACGGAGTGAAAGACGGGGTGAAGCGGATTCTGTGAAAAGACGTGTTTGATATCGGTGACAAGCAGCTCCTGATGCTGTTGTTCATGATGCAACCCGAGCGTGATGACCGGTTCCATTTCGAGAATGAGCCGGTCGTCCGCTTCTTCGATCAGCGTGGTCATCCATCGGTCGATTGATTCGCGGTATCGGCGTGTTTCACCAACAGTCGGTCGTGAGATTAATCCACGAAGATCGCGCCGATGCATGTCGCCGGCTGCGTTATAATATGAATTGAAAAGATAGGCGTACTCGGGGACCTCCGGCCGGTAATGCGGCAACCAGCTCTTGAGGACGAATGTTTCGAAGAACCAGCTTGTGTGGGCCAAATGCCATTTCGTTGGACTTACATCCGGCATCGATTGCACAACGCAATCCTCCGGCTCCAAGTTCCGGCAAAGATTCATCGTGAAATCACGAACTCGCCGAAATTCGGAAAGAAGACAACTAGCGGTCGCCGATGTCGCAGGCGATCCAGTAATGGGGGGAATCCCTCCCACTTCCTCGGGCGCGAGGATATTGCTCATCTTCAAAGGGATCAGCCCTCTTGTGCGAGTTCGTCCTTGCGCGCCTCGAGCATTTGATCGTGCGCGGCCTCTTCTATTCCGTCGCTTACAAGTTGTTCGCCCACGTTTTCGTCGTCCTCAATCCTGGGCGTGCGATGGCCCGTGGATGAAGCGACCACGTTCCATTCCTCGACCACTTCGGCGTTCTCTTCGGTTTCTTCGGGAGCCGTCGAATCAAACGCGCCTAGCAATTCTCGTCGAGCCTGATCCCAATCGGCATCAGTGAAATCCTCAGGATCTCGTTCGGCGATCATCGCGATTTCCCTTGCCCTTTTTTCGACGGCCTCTGGCGATGGAACGCCAACCCCATCTCCATGAACGGTTATCCTTCCATGAGCCGGATGTGAATGTTCACTCATATCATCTCTGATTCGTAGGTGATAATGTCGGTGTATGCATCAGCCTTCAGCATTATCTAGGTGATCTGGGCACTTGAAAAGCGTTGATTTCAATCGAATCCAAATACGGTGGAGCCCCTCTGCAACGCGAAATGAACGGACAAACCCAGATTTTTCAACGGAACGGTGGGATGCGAATCGCCTTCACCGAATATGGTGATCCTTCGGGCGTCCCAGTGTTCTTTTGCCACGGCTGGCCAAGTTCCCGCACCATGGCAGAATTAACCGATGATGCCGCGCGTGATCTAGGCATTCGAATAATCTCACCGGATAGGCCTGGCATTCGTGATTCCGATGCCTCGCCAAATCGCACTTTACTCGATTGGCCACCGTTGCTTGCGGATCTGGCTTCGCATCTCAAGATCGATCGATTTCGGATTCTTGCGATTTCAGGAGGCGCACCATATGCCTACGCATCGGGTTGGGCGACGCCCGAACGCGTTCACTCGATCGCAATAGTAAGCGGGGCGCCGCCTATTTCCGAACTGGCAGATCGCAGTGGATTGCTTTCCCTCTACAACCGGTTGCTCGCACTTTATCATTGGCAACCCGAACTACTCCGGGTGCTCTTTCACGTTGGCCGCCCTTTTGCTTCAATCAGAATGCCGCTGCGAATACGTCCGCTCCTGCTTAAGTTGTTGCCGCCAGCGGATGCACGTGTTTTGCGAGATGCGCGAAGTTTCGATTCCTGCTTTGAGAGCGCCCGACAGGCTTGGCGGTCTTCAGCTGATGGAATTATGACCGATGCAGAAATCTACGCCAAGCCATGGGGCTTCCCGATTGAGGAAGTTCGAGTTCCCGTCCGACTTTGGCACGGCAAGAAAGACCGCACTTTTGCCTTCCAGCTCGCAGAACAAATTGCAGAACGGCTGCCGGTTTGCACGCTACGCCTCATTGATGAGGCCGGCCATTATTCTCTACCAATCCGCCATACACGCGAAATTCTGGCAGACCTGATTCTCTAAAGGATTTCGATTTTTCGCGTGCGTAAGGTCAGGGCCGAGCTAAGACTTGGCGGTGGAAGATTTCACAGCAGGCGCAACCCAGGCACAACCGGTCAAGCGGCAATCGGTCATCGACCCGGTTTTCGAGGAGCGGGTGCATCAACTGGTTTCTGACTGGGGAGCTGAAAAAGCGCCGGAATTGATCGAGGAAATGATCATCACCGCGTTGAAAATGGCGCGGGACCAGATGGGAACCGGTGACCTCAAGTTGATGAATCGGTCCCTCAAGGAAATGCGGTATGCTGCGAAAATTTTCTCCGGCTACCGGCAATTCAGGAAAGTTTGCATTTTCGGATCAGCCCGGACGCCGCCCAGCGCAGAGCAATACGCAGTAGCCGAAGAGTTCGCCCGCCAGATGGTGGCGAGTAATTTCATGGTCATCACCGGCGGCGGCGATGGAATCATGGGAGCGGCTCAGAAAGGGGCTGGTCGTGAAAAAAGTTTTGGACTCAACATTCGGCTTCCGTTTGAACAGCAGGCCAATGCGACGATCCATGGCGATCCGAAGCTCATTAATTTCAACTATTTCTTCACCCGTAAACTCAACTTCGTGAAGGAAACTCATGCCTTCGCCCTATTTCCCGGGGGCTTAGGAACGATGGACGAAGCTTTTGAAGTTCTAACGCTCATGCAGACCGGAAAAAGCCGCGTCATTCCCGTGGTCTGTCTCGATAAACCGGACGGCAATTATTGGCAAACCTGGCTCGAATTCCTAACCGATCATTTATTCAAGTTCGGTTACATTGACTCGGATGATTTTCACTTCTTCAAGATCGCGTCGAGTGTAGAGGAAGCCGTGCAGGAGATTCTGCATTTCTACAGTGTTTACCAGTCATCTCGGTGGGTCGGCGAACAGCTCGTTATTCGACTGAAACGGGAATTATCCAGCGCGGCCTTGGTGAAATTGAATCAGGAATTCGCGGACCTGATTCGGATCGGCTCGATCACCCAGGGAGGCGCCTTACGTCCGGAGAGGAATGAACCCGATATTTGGCATTTGCCTCGCCTTGTTTTGACTCCTCACCGCCGAAGTTTCGGCCGGCTCCGTCAATTGGTCGACGCGATCAATTCTGACGGTTAGTCTTCTAGGCAGCGCTGGCGCCGTTGCGTTTTTCCAGAATGTAATCGTGGATCGTATTAACCGTCCGAAGCGCTTTGGAGGCGATTTCCGAGTTCGGAACACCGACGCCGAATGTTTTTTCCATGCTGACAACCAATTCAAGCGCATCGATTGAATCGAGCCCGAGGCCGCCGGCCCCGAATAACGGCAGATCGTCGCCGATCTGATCCGCTGTGGTTTGCAGCATCAAATTCTTGACCAGCATTTGTTTAATCTGGGCGCGGAGATCGGGCTCGGACATGGCGAATCGCGACTGTGTCGTAGAGCTCCGAAGAAATCAAATCTCCATAGCTCCCATACTCAGATAAGGAGCCTCGGGCGTCGAAATCAAACCTGGTCTGCTCGGTCGGGTGCGCCTTGAGGAGAGTCCACGGCTGATCGGGAAGGGGCATTCTCAATCCGAGGAACCGTCGCCGCTGGCGTTTGTGGCTGATTCTTAGCCACATCCACCTTGCTCGTCGATTGCAGTTCGTCGGAAATTTCGTCCTTCGCTTTCTGGAATTCGCGAATTGCCGATCCCATTCCGCGCGCTAATTCCGGCAATTTTTTTGCCCCAAACAACACGAGGATAATCAGAAGAATGATCAGACCATCCATCCCCGTGAAATTGGTAAAACTAGCCAGCAAACTCATAGGCTAAGGTAAGCATCTGCCTATCACCGTAAGTTGCAAGGTATTTCGTGATGACGCACCGGTTGCTTCCATGCGACACTTCCGCGGAATTTCAACGTGAAGCAGCTCGCCCAGCAATTTAGATCCCTCTTCGATAAGCAATACCGGCGCGCGTTTCGTAGCCTTCGGAATCTGCCGCGATTGCAATATCGCTATGTGATCGACGGTGGCGCAGCCGTGGGCGCCTTTACCGATTCATTCCTGCAATTGCATAGGCCGGAGAAACTAGTGATGGTAGAAGCCATTCCAGACGCCGCAGAAAGGCTGCGCGTTCGGTATGCCGGGAAGCCAGGAATTTCCGTGATCGCTGCAGCGCTCTCCGACACGAACGGTTCCGCAGCTTTTGAAGTGAATCGGTTGGCCCATTCCAGCTCGCTCCTTCCAATCGATCCGCGAAATTCAGAATGGTTCGGCCGCGATCTGCGAGTGGCGCGCACCATTCAGGTTCCAACAATTTCGTTGCCGACATTGTTGGCTGAGCACCGACTTGAAACGGTGGATCTGCTAAAACTCGATCTCCAAGGAGCTGAACGCTTTGTCCTCTCCGGAGGTGAAGCGGTGCTCGATCGGATACGCGTTATTTACAGCGAGGTTTTCTTTGAACCGCTGCATACCGGCGCATGGCTCTTTCGGGAGATGGAAGATTTTCTGGAGGCACGCGGGTTTAAACTTTGCGGCCTATCGAACATCGTCCACTCGGGAAAAGGGGAATTGCTTCAAGCCAACGCCACTTTCCGGCGCACTGACCTCAACTATTCTTCGCCGTCGAAATAATCGAGATTATCGGAACGAATCAATCGGCGTTCCGGAGAACGCACGATCCATTTCTTGCTGTCCGGGTAATAGCCTGATTCGCCGATGGGATTATCCGCCACGACGTAGAGGATCAGGTCCGCCGAGCTGTCATTAATCAGTTGGTGCGGTTCCTCCGGCTGAAAGATAAAGGCGTCTCCTTGTTCGATCGGAGTGGTTCCATCTTTGTGACGGATGCTGCCCTTTCCCGAAATCACATGGTAAAACTCCCATTGCGCACTGTGCGAATGATACGGATAAGCCAGTTTTCCTGGCGGAATTCGACAAATCTCGACGTCGAACGGATGCCGTTCTCGCAAATCCATGGACAATGGTTTTCGTCCGAGCGCCTCTGAAACCTGTTTGCCGGCGCCGGCAAATTTTCCCTTCGGCGATTCCCAAGTTAGCTCCTCTAACGAGTTCGTATTTACCTTTTGCATCTTCGCTAGGCAGCGGCGGGTTCCTCAACCCATCTTTCGATCAAACGTCGTAATACATCGCAAACTCGTACGGATGCGGCCGTAGACGCAAGCGCGTCGTATTCCTTCTGTTTCATGTCGATCCAGTTCGCGACGAAGTCGGCGTTGAAGACATCCCCCTTAAGGAGGAACGAATGATCCGCGTGTAAAGCGCTGATGGCCCCTGCGAGGGAATCGGGCACGCTTGGCACGTTTGCCAGTTCTTCCGGCGGAAGTTCGTAGAGATTCTTGTCGAGCGGGTCGCCCGGGTCGATGCGGCTCTGAATTCCATCCAGTCCCGCGAGCAGAAGAGCGGAGAAAGCCAGGTACGGGTTCGCGGCCGAGTCCGGGGTGCGGAACTCGATTCGTTTTGCTTTTGGATTGGCCGAATAGGTCGGAATTCGAATTGCGGCCGATCGATTCCGCGCTGAGTAGGCAAGGTTGACCGGAGCTTCGAATCCAGGAACGAGACGCTTGTAACTATTGGTTGTTGGATTCGTCAGGCAGGTAAGGGCGGGAGCGTGTCGAAGAATACCGCCGATGAAAAAGAGGGCCATTTCGCTCAGACCGGCATAACCGTTTCCAGCAAAGAGTGGTTTTCCATCCTTCCATAACGACATGTGGGTGTGCATGCCAGAACCATTGTCTCCGTATATCGGTTTGGGCATGAAGGTAACGGTCTTGTTATGCCGCTTCGCCACATTGCGGATGATGTACTTATAATACTGCAACTGATCGGCCATCGCCTTCATTGGCCCAAACCGGATATCGATTTCAGCCTGACCGGCCGTGGCGACTTCGTGATGCTGCCGTTCGATTGGAATACCGGCTTTCTCCAACTCCAGACACATCTCGTTTCGGAGATCCTGCAGGCTGTCCGCCGGAGAAACCGGGAAGTAGCCCTCTTTCGCGCGAATTTTATAACCGAGATTTGGAAATTCTTCGCGGCCGGTGTTCCAGTGCCCTTCCACACTATCGACAAAGTGGAATGAGGAATTAGCCACTGTAGCTGTAGCGAACGTCGTCGAAAATAAAGAACTCCGCTTCCGGTCCGAAGAAAGCGGTATCCGCGATACCGGTGCTTTGGAGATAGGCCTCAGCTTTCTCTGCGATGCCGCGCGGGTCACGATCGTAGGGTTCGCGGGTAATCGGATCGACGATGGTGCAGATGAGGCTGAGAGTTGGTTCAGCGTTAAAGATGTCGATCCATGCGGTTGTGGGATCGGGAATTACCAGCATGTCAGAGGCGTTGATTACTTTCCAACCCCGAATGCTGGAACCATCGAAGCCGAGGCCTTCAGTGAAGATCTCCTCGTTGTATTCGGTGAGTGTAGTGGTGAAATGTTGCCAGGACCCTGGCAAATCGGTGAACTTGAAATCCACGAGTTTGACCCCGTGGTCTTTGATCATTTTGCTAACGTCAGAAGCAGTTTTTTCTTTGGCCATTTCAATGGTTGATAGTTGATAGTTGAGAGTTGATGGACTGCAAAAATCTAATCGCCGCAGTTAACTTTACGCAGCCAGAGAGCGGTGATTGTCACTAGCGTTTCTGATAGTTCCATCAACGATCAGCCATCAACAATCAACTGCTTCCTCATACTGCCTTCTCTCCGACCTCTTCGGTCCGGATTCGCACGGCATGCTCGACAGGGAGAACGAAAACTTTGCCATCGCCAATTTTTCCGGTTTTAGCCGCGGCCACAACCACCGTGACGGCTTTGTCGACCATTTCGTCAGCCAGAACCACTTCAACTTTCACCTTCGGCAGGAAATCGACGGTGTATTCACTGCCACGATAGATCTCAGTGTGGCCTTTCTGCCGCCCGAACCCCTTCACTTCTGTAACCGTCATTCCTTCGATCCCAAGCTCGGCCAGGGCCTCCTTTACTTCCTCAAGTTTGAACGGCTTGATGATCGCTTCGAGTTTTTTCATGTGGAATAAGTTGAATGTTTCGCAGTCGTGAATGTGTTGCTCGGCGCGCTCCCGGGACGATCGCTCGTTTCGAAATTCGAATCAGAGAGTCGCGGCACCTGCTTCCTTAGCAATGTGCAGAAAGTCGTGCAACATCCAAATTGGCTGAGGAGAGAAATTTGTCAGGCCGATTGTGAATAAGATTGAACAAGTTGCTTTGCGGATTTGGTTCCACCTCCACACCGTCGCTTGGTAAAGTTGCGAAAATCTTCGGACGTCTATACTGAAATCAATGCCGCGCGACTCTTTCGTCCACCTCCACCTTCATACGGAATATTCTTTCCTCGATGGAGCGGTGCGAATGAAAGAGCTGATGAAAAAAGCTGCCGAATTCAAGATGCCGGCGGTGGCAATCACCGATCATGGCAATCTCCATGGCGCGATCGATTTCTACAAGGCGGCGGAAGAGGCGGGAATCAAACCAATCATTGGTTGTGAAGCGTACGTTGCGCCGCGCTCGATGACTGAGAGATCGAGTAATCAGCGCGAATCCGCTTATCATTTTACTCTTCTGGCCAAGGACGACACGGGATATCGAAACCTGGTCAAGTTGATATCGGCCGCCCATCTCGACGGGTTCTACTACAAACCTCGCATCGACAAAGCCCTCCTCGCTCAGCATTCCGAGGGATTGATCGGCCTGAGCGGTTGTCTCAAGGGCGAAATCAACATGGCAATCCAATCGGACGACTTGGCCAAGGCTCGCCAGAAAACCGCGGAATATCGGGACATTCTCGGTGCCGAAAATTTTTTCCTCGAGTTGCACGACCACGGTATCGAGGCGCAACACAAATGTAACCGAATGCTTCCGCAGTTGGCCCGCGAATTTGGTCTCGGCCTTGTCGCAGCTAATGACGTGCATTTCCTCGAACGTCGGCATCACGAAACACATGACGTGATGGTTTGTATCGGGACCGGAAAAATGGTGCAGGACGAAAGGCGCATGCGTTATCTCCCTGAACTGTTTTTCAAATCGGCCGCGGAGATGACTCAAATATTCGGCGACTTCCCGGAAGCACTCACAAACACGCTCGCAATCGCGGAGCGTTGCGACCTCAAACTCGAATTCGGCAAATCAAAATATCCGGACTATCCAATCCCGGACGGAAAACCGCGGGAGGAATATTTGCGCGGGCTCTGTGAGCGCGGATTGACCGAACGATATGGTGAACGAGCGGTGAACGATCCGGACCTGCGTCGTCGTCTCGATTACGAGCTGGGTATTCTGGAGAAGACCGGGTTTGTCAGTTACATTCTCATTGTCTGGGATTTCATTCATTTTGCCAGGGAACGCGGCATTCCGGTTGGACCCGGGCGCGGATCGGCCGCCGGATCCCTAGTGGCTTACGTTTTGGGTATTACCGACATTGATCCGCTAAAGTTTGGTCTGATTTTTGAGCGGTTCTTGAATCCGGAACGTGTTTCACCGCCCGATATCGATGTCGACTTTTGCAAAGACCGTCGAGGCGAGGTCCTCGAGTACGTTCGTCAAAAATACGGTGAACGGCGCGTCTCCCAGATCGTGACGTTCAATAAAATGAATGCGAAAAGCGCCGTTCGCGATGTCGGCCGGGTGATCGGGCTTTCCTACAACGATGCCGATCGCCTCGCACGAATGATCCCAAGTGGACCGGGTCAGCAGAATATCACGCTCGCTGAATCAGCGGAAGCAAACCCGGAATTGCGGCGCGCGATCGATACAGAACCCGCCACGCGCCAGCTTTGGGATCACGCGACGCTGCTGGAAGGGCGTTCTCGAAATTTTGGTGTGCACGCCGCAGGCATCGTCATCGGCGATCGGGATCTATCCGAATATATCCCGCTCCGTCGCGATCCAAAGGAGAAGGAAGTCATTACGCAATATCCCATGGGTCCGTTGAATGACCTCGGAATGCTTAAGATGGATTTTCTTGGTCTCCGGACTTTGACCGTCTTGCATGACGCCAGCGAGCTAATCCGAAAACGGGTTCCGGATTTTTTACTGGACCAGATTCCAACGGATGATCCCGCAACTTTCGCGCTTCTCAATCGTGCGGAAACGATTGGCATTTTCCAGTTGGAAGGTGGCATGACTGGCTTTTGCAAGCAGTTCGATTTCAAATTGATCGACGACATCATTGCGCTCAGTGCGCTCTACCGGCCAGGGCCGATGGATTTGATTCCTGACTATATCAAACGCAAAAAGGGGCTGGCCAAAATCAAGTACGAACACCCGCTCCTGGAAGAGGTCTGCGCGGATACATATGGCGTAATGATTTATCAGGAACAGGTCATGGCTGCAGCCAACCGCCTGGCCGGTTATTCGTTAGGACAAGCCGATTTGCTTCGCCGAGCCATGGGGAAGAAGGACCGCGAGAAGATGGCCAAAGAGCGCGCCGTTTTCATCGAGGGCTGCGCTCGCGTAAACAAAATCCCGGAAAAAAAGGCTAATTCAATTTTTGATCTGCTTGAAAAATTTGCCGGTTACGGGTTTAACAAGAGTCATAGCGCGGCCTACGGATTGATCAGTTATCAGACCGCCTACCTGAAAGCGAATTACCCAGTGGAATTCATGGCGGGTTTACTCAGTAATGAGATCAATAACACCGACAAGATTTCGACTTTCGTCGGAGAATGTAAACGAATGGGGATCCCGATCCTTCCTCCGGATGTCAATCGAAGCGGCTTGAAATTCACTCCGGAAATCGTGACCGAGCAGCCTGATCCATCATCTGAAAATGGCGGTTCGACCACCGCCATCCGATATGGGTTGGCCGCTATCAAGAACGTTGGCCAAGGCGCAATGGAAGTCGCTATCGCGGAACGCGAGGAAAACGAAGAATACACTTCGCTCGAAGATTTTTGCCGCCGCCTCGATTCACGGATCGCGAATCGAAAAATATTGGAGAACCTCGTCAAATGTGGCGCTTTTGATTTTCTCAATCGAGGAACGAACTGCGTTATTCGCAGCCATCGACGATGCGCTTGCGGCAGCCACCGCCACTCAGCGTGACAGAGCCAGCGGCCAGGTTTCCTTTTTCGATGATATGCCGCCCCCGGCGTCAAGGCCGAGTACCCGTCGAGTGATTCCTTGGACTGAACATGAAAAAATGTCGTTCGAGAAAGAGCTGCTCGGATTTTACGTCACCGGACATCCCCTGGATGCGTATGCCACGGTCCTGGCCCACGGAAACTATCAGACGATTGCGTCGCTGAACGAGCTGACCGATCGGGCACCGTTCCGTATTGGAGGCGCCATTGTCCAGATAGATAAAAAATTCACCAAGAAAGAGGGAAAACCGTTCGCGGTTATCTGGCTTGAAGATCTCACTTCCAAGCTTGAGGTCGTCCTCTGGAACGAGATTTATATCAAGGTGTCCGAAATGCTGATGCCGGGGCGGGTCATCGCAGTTCGTGGAATTCTCGATCGTCGTGATGATGCATTACGCGCGGTCGCTCAGGATGCGAAGGTTCTTCCCCGCGTGGAATCTAATTCGCAAACCAATGGCCAGGCCTACGGTAATGGTCGGACGGATGAAGCACCACTCGTTCTTTATTTTTCAGCGTCTGCCGGCCCGGAAGAATTGAGGAGAGTTCAATCGCTCCTGGCGTCGTCTCCGGGACATTCTCCGGTTCGGTTAGTATTCAATCGAAGTGAAGGTGAACCAATCGAGATGGATGCCGGGAACGATTTGCGCGTAGCGTTGACGCCTGATCTTCGGCAAAAGTTAACGGCGTGGCTCCAAGCGGAGTCGTCCGTTCCGGCGGAAATTGCCTAGTATTTTCAACAGTTTCCTGCCGGTCAAGGATCTGGTCGCTACGGAATAAACGAACGAGCAGTCCCAAGAGTCAGGGTCTTGCCTATATTTTGCTCGTTCGAGCAAAACGGATAGGTCCTAAGCAGGTCACCTCCAAGAACTGCTTCCGCCGGATCTTCAATCGGCTTGTCTCGCAACGAAATAGCCCACTCCCACGTGGAGAGGTTTCCTTGGAAGTTAAACTCACCGATGCGTTCCCGGCGAGAATTGGTCACAGTGGCAGCGGAAAATTCAATCGCATTCAGACAATCGCCGGGCTCCATCGAACTCAGCGAAACCATTGGCGTATCGGGCACAAGCCTCGCTGTGATTGCAGTCGGATCGCGGAAATCCAAGTCGCCCCGAATGCCGTATTGGGCGTGGTCCCGACTCAGACGTCCGAAGTCGATCGTCGCGTTCTTGCCCTCGAAAGTAAGTTTTGCGCCGAGCCCAAGGCCGCCAAGAAACCGAGCATTGATGAGTTGAAGATCGCCTAACAGATTAGGGTGAGACAAGGTTTCGGAAAGCGCCACGTGGCCACTCAGAATTCCGTCCGCCAAGATTCCGCGGGTGACATACCGGGGCAGTTTCGAGAGAAGGAGCAACGGAAAATTGATCGTGGCGGAAACGGCCGGATCGCCATTCCATGCATAACCAGTCGTTTGTTTTTCGAATTGGTACGGCATTGACCATTGCAGATCGACCGGGTTTGATCCGAAACCGAGGGCGTTGGCTCGTCCGTTCAGGGTGTTTCCGGTGATCCGGGTCTCTAGAAGAATGGAGAGATGCGGTTCGTTTCCCAGGATGAAGTTATTCAGGTGAAGACTCGATTTTCCATCCAGTCCCGTAACGGGTCCGAATAGTTGAAAGTTGCCGGAGGCCTGGCCCCACATTTTCGGTTGCGTTGAGATTGCGCGAGCCAACTCTGAGAGATCAATCATATCCAAATCGAGATCCACGCTGAAAACCGGATTATCGCTCAAGGCCGCAATCCACTGCCTAGGCCCTTCCATCTTTGCTAATGACACCGGAAGAAAAACATCTCCGCGCAAGATCGACTTGCCATTCAAATCAAAGTGAAGCGATTCCAGTTGCAGATAATCGCCGGCCAGCGTGATGAGCGCATCGAAAGATGCGGTTGGATTCGATAGGTTGAATCGACGGAAATAGATGCCTTCAGTCGAATATTCGCCGTCGAGGTCCGCTTCGAATGGGGTAATGAATGTTCCAACAGGATGGAGACCGTACCCTCGGAGGGTGAATGTCCCGGAATGCGCTGTTTCCGATCCGTTTCCAGACCAATCGATCGTGACCCCGCCGCTAATAGGAACCGCCTTCAGTACGCTGGGCAACAGATCAGTGTAGTCTGCCGCGTCAGCTACTGAAATTTCAGATTTGCCCGAGTAACTGCCGTTATGGGCAAGGTCAATGGTGGCTTTGCCGCGGAAGAAATCATTATCCTGGCAAAGCTCGAAATTGGCGATCTCGAGGATCGACTCGTTCAAACTCAATTTCACGTCCAGGGATTCCACTGGAGCGCGGAACAGAGTTAGGGATTTTCCAACAAGGTTAAGTTGACCTCCCAATTTTCGCTCCTTTGCATTCACCTTCCCAAAAACGTCGATCTTGCCCGCGAAATCCGCCGGTTGTGCCCCAAAAAGTCGCGCAAAATCTCCCAAATCGTTGATCGATGCGGAAACATCCCCGCGGAAATCTGGATTCAGCCAATCAGCCAATTTTTCGGGAAGCGCGGACTCGCCGGTGAGCGTCAATTGGTTAGCGCGCTGTTTAACGAATACTTGTTCGATCTGGATTTGATGATTGTAAAGGGAAGCGCCGATGATAATCGAATCAGCCGTGCGATCTCGCCAAGTAAGCCCGGTTACCTCCGCCCAGACGGTGGCGGTGGCCTGTCGGAGGTTGGTCGTATCGCCGCGGAAAGTAAATTTGCAACCACGCAACGAACCCCCGGCGCAGTCTACCAAATCGAGAGCGTCGGACATTTGGGCGAGCGAGATTTCGGATGCGGTTCCAGCGACATCCCAGGACCTCTTGTCCGCGTGATCATCGCTCGAAACACTGGCGCGAAGTTTTCCGCCGAAAGCGTCGAGGCTGACATCGAAGCCAATTCGGCTCTGACCTAACTGTGATAAATCAATACTGATCGCATCAACATCGAGTCCACGTGTGAGAGTGAGCGCTCCGATGCTCAACCGATTTTCGCGCCACGAGGTCGCACCCCGGAGATTGGGAAAACTTTTTCGAAACCAAGGCGAGGCGACGGTGACTTCTCTCGCGCTGAATACGCCCGCTTCGATCTGGTTGACGTACATTCGTCCCTCCCGGAGATCAACGACCGTTTCACCATTTTCGACGTGGAGTTCGACTCCAGAGAGCATGAAATTATCTGCCAACAGATCCGCCATTGTTCGCCAGGCAAAGCTCTTTGTGGTCGATTGCGGGTTGCGGCGAATATCAATCCGGATCCCATCACTGGTGAGCGCACGAAGAGGGTGACCGCGGGTGCCGTTGAAAAGGGCAGACAGATTCAGGGCCAGCTCCACCCGGGCGGATTCAATTGCGATTTGGAACGGTGTTTCCGGATCGCTGCTGACGCGAAGATCGTGCAGCACAACCGGTCGTAATAAGGGTGCTTCGATTGCTCCACATTCGATCCGCACTCCTTCCTGTTGGGCCGTCCGAGCAATCCAGAACCGAACCCCCGCCTTCACCGCGAATGGCGCGAGAATCGCACCCAGCATTCCAAGGGCGAGCAGGCTAAAGCAAAAGATGAGGAGAAACTTGCGGAGTCGCATTCGCGTCTTGTTGTATTAGCGGCAAACTGCCTATGCGGAAAGATGGTTCTCTCTCGGTGAGGGCGATAATAATCTGATTGGTAGTGGGTTGTTTTAGCCCTTGTTTGCGGCCTCTTGAAACTGGATCCGAAGCGGTCGGGCTGAATGAACCCGCTCCTCGAGTTGCTTGCGAAGCGCCGCTTCGGCTTCAGGCAAGATCCCGCTTTCCTTCGCCTTGGATCGGGCGAGGTCCGGTAATCTGGCTAGCTCGGTTTCAAGATCCGTGGGAGATATTCGGTTCCAAAATCCATTCTCAAACGCGAGGATTTCGATCTGGTTTTGTTCAACGCCGAGGATGGATGCGTGAGGAATTCGAATGGTGATTTCATCGGGCCGAACATCAACGGTAACATCCTGTTGCAAGTCAAAGCCCGCTTTCGCGGTAAAAGATCCGTGAAGCTTTATTTTCTTTGTGCTTCCGGCCCAGGTATGGAGTAACTCGTGTTCGACTTCGATCTGCCGCGTCAAAATTGTTAGTTCCGCGGCTGCAGTTGTTTTCTCCAGGTAAACCCGATTATTGATCGTGACTCGGGGCTGCAGTCGGGTGACTTCCGCAACGGCATCGCGTAGTTCGCGACCCACCCGCTCAAGTTCTGAGGTGCCTTGTTTGAACGTGCGAGCCGGCCAGGTTTCCAATCGTAGGAAAACAAACACGAAAGTGCCGGCCGCGGTGATGCAAATCAGCGTTAAGGCGATCGGCCAGGTAAATTTGCGCGACGTTCGGGTATTCATGGAGACATGGAGACAAAAAAGGTACCGCCCCCCATGTCCGATGGACATGAAGGGCGGCTGTTCCCCCCAGAACATTCTTAAAAACTGTCAACCTATTAGCCGAGCTTGCGCTCTATGGCAAACAGAATTGTTATGATCATACGCGACTTGGGGTGTTGATTGCAATAGTTTGTTTTATGAATCTAACGCTTTATGGCCGCCGCCCCCCAAATTGGCCGCTCGCCGCGTTAATCCAAGGCCAAATCAGACCGCCCCAAAGCCCTTTTCTCGCCTCTCAATGCTCGCCGATTTGCAGCTTAGGAACTTCCGCTGCTTCCAGTCCCTTACGGTCGAGCTCTCCCCGGGGTTCAATTTTTTCATTGGCCGAAACGGGCAGGGGAAGACCTCGATTTTGGAGGCCGCTTGTGTCCTTCTCAGGCTCCAGTCCCAGCGGGGGGCTGCCTTTCGCAATGTCGTGCGTTTCGGCGAGAAATCATTCGCCGTTTCCGGCCGCGGCGGTCCTCATCAGCTCGATTTTCGATTCAGTTCACTCCATCGGAAAGTGATCTTGGACGATACGGAGCAACGAACCTTGGACGACTATCTTCGTGTTGCCCGGGTCGTTTCATTCGCCAACACAGATATTGAACTCGCTCGTAGTAGCTCCGAACCTCGTCGCCGATATCTGGATTTCCTGGCAGTGCAAATTAACCCGATTTATCGGCCAACCCTGCGGGCTTACGAGCGCGCCCTTCGTTCACGCAATGCGCTGCTCAAGTCTCCACACCCGCGGCCACGCGAACTGGCTGCGTATGATGGGCCACTAATCGAAAATGGCACAAGCTATCCGAAATGCGGAGCACGACTGGTTGAGCGACTCGCTCCGTTTGCGGCGGCGGCGCATCACGAGATCAGTGCAACGCACGAGCAATTGGAAATCCGATTCGCGCCGGGAAACAGCGCTGATTTTGCGACCGACCTTGCTAATTCGCGTCCTGAGGAGTTGCGCCTTCGTCAGACAATTGTCGGTCCACATCGGGATGACATCGAGATCCTGGTTCAAGGTAAACCGACGGCCTCATTCGCATCCGAAGGTCAGCAGCGAACCGTCGCGCTTTCCCTAAAGATTGCGCAGTCCCGCGTTTTCCAGATCGAGGAGGAGAGGGCGCCGCTCTTGTTGATTGACGATATTTTCGGCGAACTTGATCCGGAGCGGCGCAACGCCTTGTTGTTACAGTTGCCGACTGAAGCGCAGAAGCTCGTTACGGCCACAACCATGCAATGGGTCGAGAACCACATGAGTGAACCGGTCATGGAAATTAAGGCCGGCCAGGTCCGTCGATTGAAATGAGCATGGCGCCTGCTGCAGTCCATTTCATCTTGCAGACATCCGTTCGGCGGATTCTACTTTAACTTTGATATGCGCCATTCCGGGGATTCCACTCCCAATAACGATTGTTTGGCGGGTTCGTTACTGGTCGCGCATCCAAACATGTTGGACCCGAATTTTCGTCGGGCGGTTCTTTTCATTTCCGCTCACGACACGATGGATGGCGCGCTAGGTGTGATCATTAATCGGCCTCTTGGTAAGCAGGTCTCAGATTTGGTTCAAGAATCGCCGCCAGAAATGCTGGCTGATGTGCCGGTGTTTCTTGGCGGGCCAGTCGGAAAAAATCAGTTGATGTTTGCTGCGTTCGAATGGGAGTCCGGGGAAGAACTTAAGCTCAATCACAACGTGGGAATGCAAGAGGCAAATCAACTTGCCGGGCGTGATCCCTCCGTGATTCGGGCCTTTGTGGGCTATGCCGGATGGAGCGCCGGCCAGCTTGAGGCGGAGATGAAGCAAAAGGCATGGATTCGCCAGCAGCCAACGCGTGAAGCGCTCAGCTCCCGACCGATTACCTCAGCTTTGGTTCGAGATCATGCGGGGGCTCGGACCATGGTATAAGATGCTGGCAGCCGCGCCGGACGATCCCTCCCTCAATTAGTGATCGGAATACGCGTTGGCGGAATCAAAAGATTCCGCTAGCAGCAGCGATGACTTCCACCTATCACTAGTCCCTTATCACTAGTCACTCTTTCGCAACATGATCATTGGTGTCCCAAAAGAAATTAAGGAGCAGGAGAACCGCGTTGGTCTGCTGCCATATACAGCGCAGGTATTAACCGGGAAAAAACATACCGTTCTCGTCCAGAAAAATGCCGGGGTTGGTTCTGGATATCCGGACGACGCCTATGTCGCCGCTGGCGCAAAAATCGTCGACAACGCCGAAGACCTTTTCGGTCAGGCAGAGATGATCGTTAAAGTGAAGGAGCCGCTCAAAGCTGAGTGGGGCTTGTTACGAAAAGGGCAGATCCTATTTACTTACCTTCATCTGGCAGCGAGCAAAGAACTGACGGAAGCGCTGCTCAAATCCGGTGTAACCGGGGTCGCCTACGAAACGATCCAAGTCGGCAACAAGTTGCCGTTGCTGGAGCCGATGAGCGAAATTGCGGGGCGAATGTCGATCGTGATGGGCGCGTATTTCCTGGCCAAACACAAAGGAGGAAATGGAGTTCTCCTCGGCGGTGTGCCCGGTGTGCTTCCAGGAAGAGTGACTGTGCTCGGTGGCGGAACCGCTGGCGTTAATGCCGCCCGAATGGCCGTTGGGCTTTGTGCCGATGTCACCATTCTCGAAGTCGACGGAGAGCGAATGCGTTTCCTTGACCTGACCATGCCAAACGCGACAACCCTTTATTCCAATGCCGCGCACCTCAACGAGCTTGCTGCCGACGACCGATCTGCTGATTGGCGCGGTCCTCGTTCCGGGAGCCAAAGCGCCGAAACTGATCACCCGCGAGATGTTGAAAAAGATGAAGCCAGGCAGCGTGCTGGTCGATATTGCGATCGATCAGGGGGGGTGTGTGGAAACTTCGCGACCGACAACGCACTGACGCCAGTCTATGTGGAAGAAGGTGTGACCCATTATTGTGTCGCGAACATGCCGGCGCCTATGCACGCACCTCCACCCAGGCGCTGACCAACATCACTTCACGCTACGTGGAATTGCTGGCGGACCTCGGATTGGAAGGCGCCTGCAAGAAGTTCCGGCGCTCACCGGTGGGATCAATACTCGAGACGGTCGTCTGACCTGTCAGCCGTGGCGGAAGCTCACAGTCTGAAATACGACCGCCCCGTTCTAATCGAACCGAAAAGTCGCCTTGTCCCGATTCGAACCTTGGTCCTATATATGGCGCACCAATCCAAACTATGAAAAAACTATTTTGTATCTTGCCGTGCGCTGCACTTATCGGAGCCTGTGAGCAAAAGACCGAGGTGGTGACGCCTGTCTCGCAGACCCCCAACCTGTAATGCAGCTCTCCAAGGCGAAAGGCCGAAGAACCGCGGCCAAAGGCGATGCTCTTTAAGCACTTCGAAGACAGAAACGACCGAAACGAAGGCTGACGCCGCAGCGACAAAGACGGAAGTCACAACCGAAGCGACTGAAAAGAAGGAGCTTGAGATGCCAGCGGCCGCGACGCCGAATCCTTAATTCCTTTTTCCCGAAAGTCTTCCCGCAGGTATACCTTCGGGAAGACTTTTGCTGTACAGATAGTTCGTTTACATTCCGCACTGCCGATGACGACCCGTTTAACCTTTCCACGAACGCGTCGGCTCACGCTGACGAGGGAGTTTGCCCAGGTGAAGGCGGACGGGAAAACCACCAATGGTCGGTTACTTACGCTTGGTTGCCTTCCGGTTGCCAAGAAGGCACAATTCCGACTCGGCATAGTGGTTTCGAAACGGGTTGGGAATTCTACGGTACAGAAACCGTGTTCGACGGAAATTGCGGAACATGATTCGAATCGAACAAGGACGCTTGATTGACGGGCTTTGGTTGGTCGTAATCGCGCGTCCCGCCTCAGCAGAGGCCCCCTATTCCGCACTCAGAGATGATTTGTTGCGCCTAGCGGAGCGCGCTTCTCTTCTAGCGCCTTGATGCTCCTGCTCATGCGTTTTTTCATCCGCGGCTATCAGCTGTTCATTTCGCCGGTCCTTTCCTTCCTTGGGGGGCCAGGCTTGGGCTGCCGCTTTCAACCGACCTGTTCGGCCTATCTCCTCGAGGCCGTCACCGTCCACGGCGTAATTCGTGGGACATGGCTGGGGCTACGGCGACTTGGTCGTTGTCATCCATGGGGCGGGCAGGGGAATGATCCAGTGCCACCGCGCTGCCATGGTGAGGCGGCTGGCGCGGCCTCCCCGATTACCTGTGAATAACCTTTCCGAACACGCGCATGGATCGACAAGCATGGATTGCCATTTCACTTTGTGTCGTAGGGCTCATTGCGTGGAAGGTCTACGTGGACAAATATGCGCCGCGTCCCGCAGTGCCTCAGCTTACGGCTGCGGCGACCCCGTTTGACGGTCAAACAACCGCAGCTTCACCCAGCCCCGGAAGCACTCCAGCAGCTGAAGCTGCTCCGAGCATTTCGCCTGGTCCTTCTATCGCTCCGTTTGCCGAAAAAACGGAATCGCTCCGCAACTTAGACGTTGAATTACGACTAACGAATCGTGGCGGCGGTATTAGCGAAGCGGTGCTGCTCAATCACACGCTCGAGAACGATCAAAGGTGATTTTGAATTCGGGCGACCGCACACCTATTGGCGCAATCAGTGATCGACCGGATTCGCCCCTCCTGCCCGAATTTACTATCGTTCGTAGCGAAGATGGCAGCATTCAGTTCGAGCATAAATCAGCTGAGGGCCTCACGATCCGTGAACGCTTTCCTTTACCGGTAGCGACCGAGAAGTCCGACAACTTTGTTGTTATGATGGACGTCGATTTCCGAAACGACGGAGCGCAGCCCTACAACAATAACGGTTACTTCGTTTACCTTGGAGCGGCTGCTCCGCTGCATACGGCGGAATACATGACACCGCGCCTGATCTGGTGCGTGAACGGCCACCCAAAGAATGTTGATGTCGGTTGGTTCAGGCGGCGGTGCCGGATTTCTTGGCCTCAACCAGAGGCCTGCTGCAATCGTTTTACCAGGGAACGTGGCGGGCGCCGAATGGGCCGCGGTGAGTAATCAATTCTTCGCCA